>JBARXY010000030.1:0-51153 GCA_049647585.1 Microthrixaceae bacterium
GGTGGGATTCGAACCCACGGTGAGGTTGCCCCCACACCTCCTTAGCAGGGAGGCCCGATCGACCGGACTCCGGCACCTCTCCAACGGCGGTCCACTGTACCGTCTGATCCGCCGATCTGAAACAACGGGGCGTTTCTTCGCCTGGTATGACACGACTGGTCCGCAGGACCTGGAGAACAGTGAAGTCCCTCGCTCTCATACTCACTTCGATCATTCAGCCCCTGCGCCGACGCAACACCCGGGTCGTGCTGTGGCTCGTGGTCGGCCTTCTTGTGATGGTCGCCGTATATTCGACGATCTTCCACGAAATCATGGCCTCGGAAGGACGTTCCTACAGTTGGGCCACCGGCATCTACTGGACCCTCACGGTCATGTCGACGCTCGGCTTCGGGGACATCACCTTCGAGTCCGACATCGGGCGCATCTTCTCGGTGTTCGTCCTGATCAGCGGTGCGATGTTCATCCTGGTGCTGTTGCCATTCGTGTTCATCCAGTTCATCTTCATGCCGTGGATGGCGCACCGTGACGCCAATCGTGCGCCACGCAAGCTGGGTCCTGAGTATCGGGACCATCTGATTCTGACCCAGCTGGGCCCCGTGACCGACGCCCTGGTCCGACGGCTTCGAAGCATGCAGATGCGTTACACGTTGATCGTCGCGGATCCAGCCGAGGCACTCGGTCTGTCGGACCTCGGCTACAACGTCATGGTCGGCAATCTGGATGACCCGGCGACCTACGCCGCAGCCAGGGCCGAACAAGCAGCGCTGGTCGTCGCAACCCAGTCGGACATGACCAACGCCAACATCGTGTTCACCGTCCGTGAAATGGCGCCGGGAGTTCCGACGGTTGCCACGGCATCGTCGCCGGTCTCGCTCGACGTCCTCTACCGGGCCGGGTGCGACACCGTGCTCCGACTCGGCGAACTGCTCGGATTGGCAATGTCACGACGTGTCCTCGGCAACGACGCCCGAACCCGGGTGATCGGATCCTTCGACGATCTGCTCGTGGCCGAGGCAAGCGCCACCGGCACGGCCCTGGCCGGCAAGTCGGTCAGGGAGGCGAACCTCAGACAGCTCTGCCAAGTCAACATCGCAGGCATCTGGCAGCGAGGCGAGTTCGAGCTGCCGGGACCGGACACCGTCATTGACGACTCCGACGTCCTGATCCTGGTTGGCTCCGAAGCACAGCTGCGCGCCTATGACGAGCTGTTCGGCAAGGAGCACGTTGAGCCTTCTTCGGCGATCGTGGTCGGGGGAGGCCGGGTTGGTCGTGCCGCAGCCAGGACGCTGGGCGAGGCAGGGGTGAAATGCCCCATCATCGAAAAGCTTCCGGAACGGATCCGGGACTCAGCCGGATACGTGCTCGGTGACGCTGCGGATCTTGACGTTCTGGAACAGGCCGGAATCGCCGAGGCAAGTTCGATGCTGATCACCACTCACGACGACGACTTCAACGTCTATCTGACGATCTACTGCCGCCAGATTCGTCCTGACATCCAGATCATCGCCCGCTCGAACAAGGAGCGGAACGTGGCGACCTTGAACCGGGCGGGCGCCGACTCGGTCCTTTCATATGCGTCCCTCGGAGCGACCGCGATCCTCAACACCCTCGGCGACAACGACAGCCTGGTACTTGCCGAGGGACTCGAGATGTTCTCCACTCCGATGCCCGCGTCATTGGCCGGAAGATCGCTTGCCCAGGCAAGGGTCAGGGAGCACACGGGGTGCAACGTGGTGGCTGTTTCCCACGGAGGACAGACGGTGCCGAACCCCGATCCGCGAGTGCCGATCCCATCGGACGCGTCGCTCGTAGTGATCGGCGATGCCCAGGCTCAACTCGAATTCCTCGAACGGTTTCCCGGGGGACCGAGGCGGAGGCCGGTCAGGAAGTAATTCCCGACTCGTCTGGTCAAGATTCGATCGCCTCGCTATTCTTCTAGCGACACCTAGAAAAATCATCCAGTAATTAGGAGCTGCAAAGATGAGCATCAAACTCGGAGATACCGCCCCGGACTTCACCGCCGAGACGACCGAGGGGACCGTGAGCCTCCACGAATACCTCGGTGACGGCTGGGGAATTCTGTTCTCCCACCCCGCGGATTTCACTCCCGTCTGCACCACCGAATTGGGCGCCTTCGCCAACCGCAAGGATGAGTTCACCAAGCGCAACACCAAGCTCATCGGTGTCAGCGTGGACTCAGTCGAATCGCACAACGGCTGGTCCCAGGACATCGCCGACACGCAGGGCCAGGGCCTCAACTACCCGCTCGTCGGCGACGAGGATCGCACGGTCGCCAATCTCTACGGAATGCTCCACCCCAACGAGCTCGCAACGCTGACCGTGCGTACCGTGTTCATCATCGACCCCGCCAAGAAGGTCCGCCTGACGCTGACCTACCCGGCTTCGGTTGGACGCAACATCGACGAGATCCTCCGGGTGCTCGACGCGCTTCAGCTGTCCTCGAAGTTCCCTGTCTCGACCCCCGTCAACTGGACCGACGGTTCCGAGGTCATCATCTCACCCGCGCTCTCGGACGACGAGGCCAACGAGAAGTTCCCAGCTGGCTTCAAGAAGCTCAAGCCGTACCTGCGTACAACTGCTCAGCCCAGCTGAGATGAGTTCAGTCGTGTGGGGACGGCCTGCCCTGGCCTCCCCACACGACGGAACCGCGAACCCCGGACAAACCGGGGGAGGATGCGGTCGTACTCAAGCCGCTGGATCCAGCTCGCCGGGACCAGCGGGTCGACTGTGAGTTGAGGAAGCGAGGGCACATGGCGGCTGACGCACTTGTGACGCCACTGACGGAACTCCTCGGAGTCCGCCACCCGATTCTGCTGGCACCGATGGATGGTGCGGCAGGTGGACTGCTCGCCGCAGAGGTCTCTGCGGCTGGAGCGTTCGGACAGATCGGAGGGGGCTACTGCGATGTTGGGATGCTCCGTGAAGAACTTGCTCATGCAAAGGGAGCCCGCGTCGGCATCGGGTTCATCACCTTCGCACTGCAGAAGCGCCCCGAAGCGCTCGAGGTCGCATTAGCTGCTGGCCCACCGTCTGTGCAGCTCTCCTTTGGTGACCCGCGTCCTTACGCCGATCAGATCCACGATGCGGGTGCATTGTTGATCTGTGGTGTCCAGACACCAGACGAAGTCGGGTTGGCGTTGGATGCAGGTGCCGACGTGATCGTCGCCCAGGGACGCGACGCAGGTGGGCATGGTCGACCGGACCTTGGAACCATGGGCCTGATACCAGCGGTGGTCGATCGAGCAGGTTCGACACCGGTGGTCGCTGCCGGTGGAATCGCTGACGGGCGAGGACTCGCAGCGGCGCTTATGTTGGGTGCCTCCGGAATCACGATGGGTACCAGGTTCCTGGCGACCAACGAGGCGCTTTCCAACCCCGTCGAGGCCGCCGAGTTGGTGACGCGCCGTTCGGTTGACACCGTGCGCACCAGCGCCTTTGACGTGGTCCGCGGTCCTGAATGGCCCGACGGCCATGACGGTCGTGTCCTCCGCAATGACTTCACCACCGCCTGGGAATCCGAACCGGATCATCCCCAGACACAGATCGACTCGTTGAAGTCCCAATACCGTTCCTCTGGCGAGACCGACTACTCGATTAGACCCTTGTGGGCCGGCGAGGGCCTGGACCTGATCGCGAGCATCGAGCCAGCCGGACTGATAGTCGAGTCGGTCATTGCTGAAGCAATCGACGCGCTTGGCCGGGTGAGGTCACTGCTCGGCTGACGCTCCGGAGCCCCAGCGCCGAGTCGAGGCGTTCGGCGTCCAGGGTGCACCGAGCCGGATCCGGGGCGAGTCGCTGGGTCGACACCATGCGTGCCTTGATCGGCTGTGAACGTCCGGCAAGTGTTGGAGTAGCCGCTGGGCGAGCCAGCGAGAAATGCGAAGGGGAATTTGAATGAGCGACGCAATCGACTGGAACGCCAAAGTGATCGAGGAGTTCCGTGCCACCTCCGGCAAGGTGGGAGGCAACTTCGAGGGAGCACCGATTCTTCTGCTGCACACGACAGGTGCACGTTCGGGCAAGGAACGTGTCAATCCGGTGATGTACCAAGACCTGGGTGGAAACATCGCGGTATTCGCATCCAAAGCCGGTGCGGACACCAACCCAGACTGGTACCACAACGTCGTAGCCGACCCCTCTGTGACGGTCGAGATCGGTGCGGAGACCCGCAACTTTCGAGCCAGGACAGCAGATGCATCGGAACGCGGTCCAATTTGGGAGAAGCAGAAGGCTGACTTTCCCGGGTTTGCGGACTACGAGAGCAGCACCAGCCGGGAGATTCCGGTCGTCATACTCGAACCAGCGTGAAGCGCCGGAAAGTTCGGGTTGCAACCAGTTGACGCAGAGATGCGAGGGCTCCTGGTGTTTGAAACCTCCTCCGACGGGGAACCTTGGTTCGACCAGCCAAGGAGGCAATCATGATCACTCTGGGAGTGATACTTCTCATCATCGGATTTCTTGCGAGCATTCCGGTTCTCTGGACTCTCGGAATAATTCTGCTTGTAGTTGGCGGTGTACTTGCACTGATGGGTGGCCTCGGTCGCGAGGTCGGAGGCAGACGCCACTATTACTGATGGCGTTCTCCTCTAACCGGCAGAATGGACGAAACCCCCGGAATTCCGGGGGTTTCGTCGTGTAGCCAGTCAAATTCCAACAGCGCGCTCCTCCACACGAAGTCCTTGGATGACGCGATGACAGCGGGTGGTTTCAGGGATGGCGGGCGGGAGGGCAGTAGCCAGAATGCGGCAGCCTGATACACCGCGGCCAGTGATGTCGAAAGGTTGGAAGCCAGTTTTTGTTCGTTAGGGTGAGGCTCATGGCGAACCAAAAGTTCAATTCACGGTCTATTCGGCGCGGGCTGCCAGTGCTCGCTCTGGCAGCGGCGCTCGGCTTGGTGGGCTGCGGCGGCGGGGGCGATGACGCTTCCTCGGACACGACGGCAGAGTCGGGTTCTCAGAGTTCGAACTCAGCGGACCGAGAAGGCTCGTCCGAGGAGGCCGGGTCGGAGCCCGCGTCCGAGGATTTTCCAAAGCCGGTCGCGGTGCTGCCCTTTGAGGTTGAAGCGCCTGCCGGCTTCAAGGTACTTCCGGCGTCTTGCTCCCCCGGCGGCGCCGATGACCCCAACAGGCCCGTAAGTTCAGACGCTGCGTCCGAGGATGAACAATCGCTGGAGCTGAAGTACGCAACGTGGATCACCTATGCGATCCCAGACGAGTGGGGAATTGGAGGACGGAGCAGCGGTGGCAGCGGCGGCGTAACCGGAACTGATGTGGACCGGACCTTCACGGTGGATCCCGAGAACAGCTCCAAGGGGTCCGTCAAGATCGCAGTGGAATGGGACAGCCGCAACAGCGATGGACAGGTGACCGACTGGAACGGAGACGAGTGGAAGACCTTCGACTACGACTCGAAGATCGGTGACGACGAGGCGAGGATCACCTTCGAGAACGTCGCCACTGTCGAGGTCGGAGATCAGACAGCTGAGCTGTTCTACATGGATCCGGCCCAAGCCCCCGAGCACGAGTCAAAGACTCAGTACAAGGTTCGTCTGAGTGCATTCGAGGTTCCTTCCACGCGGACTGATTCTGGGGGTTACGAACTGGCACCGTATTCGTTCCTCGTGACGGTCACTTTCGATGCAGAGGATTTCCCGATCGATCAGGCGACCGTCGAGAACGTGGTGGAGTCGTTCATCATGCCGGAATGCACGTGGGACCGGGTTCTTACGGATCACGAACTGAGGTTGAATCTGGACCTCAACGACGACGGTCACATCCGCAACGCAGAAGACGTCCAGAAGGAAATACAGGAGATGATGGACGTAGCCGAGGAGAAGCTGGCCGAGGAGAAACTGAAGGCGGAAGCCGAGGGATAACTGTTCAAGCCAAGGTCGGAGGCTCGAAGCATCCGGTCGGAACGTGCGCAAGTCGCTGCGCCGTGACCAGTAGAAATGAGTGAGACCCCCGCCGTAGCGGGGGTCTCACTCGAATTTTCACGGCGGAAGGAGGGGGATTCGAACCCCCGGAGGCTTGCACCTCGACGGTTTTCAAGACCGTTGCATTCGTCCGCTCTGCCATCCTTCCGCCCGACAGAGTAGATGGATCCGCGGGGAGACATGGAGTCCGATTCCCAGTGAGCCGTCGCTGCGCGGAGCGACGATGTCAGCTTTCGATCTGGGCCTGGATCGACTCCACCCATTGCTGCGCAGATGCCATCTCGGCAGTCGCCTGCAGCCTGGCCTCGTGTCCACCATTTCCTGCCGCGGGGTATGAGCCGAGGAATTTCACCCCGCCCTGCTTGGCACGGAGATTGCGCAGACAATCGGCAACGACCGGATCGGCAATATGGCCATCAAGATCGAGGATGAAGCAGTACTCGCCTAGGGATGTCTTGGTCGGTCTGGAAAGCAGCAGGGACAGGTTGATGTTCCTGGCGGCGAACTCCTGGAGGATTGCGAGAAGCGATCCCGGCTCGTCAGCTCGTTGGAATACCACGATCGACGTCTTGTCATTGCCGGTGGGCGTAGGCACGCCATCACTTGTGATCGCAACGAAGCGTGTCGTGTTGCCGGGATGATCCTCGATTTCGCTGGCGGCGGACTCCAGGCCATAGATCTGTCCGGCCCGCGAGTTCGCGATCGCTGCGACCGTTGGGTCTCCCTTGGCCGCAGCTACCTGGGCGGCCTCGGCATTGGAATTGGCGGCAATGAGCTCAACCGTGCCCAGGTTGTCTCGCATCCACGCCCGGCACTGCGCTGCAGCGACGGGAATGGCCAGGACGTGCTCGATCTTGGACAGGTCCGCACCAGGCTGGGTGAGCAGGTCGAGCGAGACGGGCTCGAGCATTTCGCGTTGGATCAGCACGTCAACATCGAAGGCGAGCGTGTCGATAATGGCGTTGACCGTGCCCTCGATCGCGTTCTCGACGGGGACGACGCCCACGTCGAGCGTCCCCTCGGCAACGGCGAAGAGGATCTCAGTCATGAGCGGAAACGGGACCAGTTCACCGGCGGCAAGGTCGGGCTCGCGTTGGACAACCTGTTCGGAGAACGTGCCCGGTGGGCCCAAGTATCCGACCCGCTTCTTGGTGGACGTCATTGTGTCGAAGCTATCGGCAATGGGCGATCCTGCCGACGCCATTAATACCGGTCACACAGACCGACCGGCTCAGCCTGCCACCAGCCGGTGATCCGGGGTGACGAGGCGACCGGCGATGCCTCGGCCGACGATCACCGAAGTCACCGCAACCGATCCAAGAATCAGGAACATGACGATGGTCTGGGTCAGGACTGCATCGACAGGGTCGACCCCGGCGAGCAGTAGGCCGGTCATGGTGCCGGGCAGCGCGATCAGACCGACGATCTTGGTCTGTTCTATCTGCGGGGTGATCGAGGTCCGCATGGCATCCGCGAGATGGGGACGAAGAGCTGCTCGCCCGGTTTGGCCGAGCGCCAGTCGCACCTCGATCTCGTCACGGTGCTCACGAACTTCGGTCGTCGTTCGGCGAACCGCCAGTACCGTCGCGCCGATCGCGTTACCCATCAGCATTCCGGCTGTCGGCACCAGCGTCCGGGCCTCGAGCGGGAAGATCGCGAACCCGAACACGACCACGAGACTGATTCCGACCGCTACGGCCAGGGCCAGCCAGGTGATCAGGAAGACTCCGCGGGTGCCCCGCACCCGGGTCGCGACCGTCGTCGCTCCCACGGTGACCATGGCTATGACCCAGAGCCATGACCACACAAGCGGCGCGTCTTTTGCAAAGACCAGCCCGAGGGCTGCGCCTATGACCAACATCTGCAAGACAGCGCGTGTCGCGGCCCAGACGATCGATCTCCCTATCCCCAGACGTTCACGCCACGACAGGAGCACCGCTACGGCGATCAAGGTCAGCGACGCCGCCACCTCGATCGGACCCACGTTCACCAGGTTCACGTCTTACCTCCTGCCAGAAACCGCTCGACCGCGTCCGTTGGTGAGGCAAGGACCGCGCCCACGTCACCTTGTTGCTCCACAGTTCCGTCGATCACCACGATGAGGTGGTGCGCGAGTCGTTCCATCTGTGCCAGATCGTGGGTCACCCAAGCGCTCGGCATCCCGTCTGCAGCGAGGTCGAGAGCGAGCTGTTCTATTCCCGCCGTCGCACTCGGGTCGAGCGAACTCGTCGGCTCATCGAACAACACGTACCCGGGAGTGTTCATCAGGGTCCTGGCAAGGCACATCCGCTGGGCCTCTCCTCCCGACAGCGTCGATGCATCTCGCGTCGATGTCCCGCCCAGACCGACCCGTTCAAGTGCGGTCTTGATTTCTTCAGCGGTTGCGTACGGGGCACCTTCACGCAGGTTCGCCTCGACGGTCCCCGGTAGAAGAACCGGGCGCTGGAAGACCATGCCCACCTCACGCCGAAGCTGCAGCGGGTCGAGTGAGAGGACATCCTTCCCGCGGTAGTGGACGACTCCCGTAGTTGCGATGTCGAGCCGATTGCAGAGCCGCAGCACCGTCGACTTGCCCGCTCCGGAGGGACCCACGATCACGGTCACGCCGTGATCCGCCAACCTGATGTTGACCGACCGCAGAACCGTCGCGTCCGACTTGGTTACCCCAACATCTTCGAAATCGAAGAGGACGCCGTCCACGGACCGACAGTAGGCCAAGGACCGCAATCCCCGGTCACACCGATGACCGTTGCCGCCTGTCCCCGTGAATTTGCTCCCGGAGGTGGAGCGGACCTTTGCTCAGGCCTGCTCGCGTGAGGAGGCGTGGCGCCACAGCGCCATGTAGCTCGGCCATTCGAGTCCGGGCTGGACGTAGCCGCTCGACTCGAGTTCCTTCTGCAGCTTCGGCAGCTTGGAGAACGGAACACCGATGTCGACATGGTGGGCCAGGTGCCAGCCGGTATTGAACGGCACCATCCAGAATCGTGCCAGCACCGACTGCCTCACGTGGTGGGTGGTGACGCGTCGATCGGAAGAAGCCTTCAGCCCGCCGTGTTCGGCGACCGAGCGCAGCCGGTTCAGGACCCGCCACACAGTCATCCACGGCAGAAGCCAGAACACCGGGTAGACCCACCAGTGGCCCACGACGGCCCAGAGGCCGAAGAACAGAACGACTTGGCAGAGGATGATTCCCGCAGCGAACTTCCTGGATGTCTTTGACTTGAGTGCGAACAGCAGGGGCTTCAGGTTCTTCCAACCCGAGTTGCCATCGGCGTCACGGACAAGCTTGCGTCGCCACGAATCCCTGGTGATCGGGTAGCCGGCATAGAGCATCATGTCGGGCTCGTTCGGGCCGAACTCCTCCTTGTGGTGCGCCATGTGGCTACGCCGGTAGATGTCGATCGGCACGAACGCCGGATAGGCGACCAACCACTTGCCGATCTGGTCGTTCAACTTGCGGTTGGTGAACAGCAGGCGGTGCGCAGCTTCGTGACCGAGAATCGCGAAGCGGGCAAAGGATCGCCCCAGCAACAGGAAGGCCACCATCCAGCCGATGGGGTTGCCCCACCATTCGGCCAGAACCAGAACTCCCACCGACTGCGACCACAGGCCCACGACATGCAGAGCATTGGCGGCGTTTGGCACCTTGTAGAGCTCGACCCGCAGGTCACCGATCGGTCGGCCGGTCGGTCCGAGGCGATCGGTCGGCAGTACGTCGACCAGCAGGCTTTCGTCGGGGAGCATCGAACTCGGGGCACGAAGAACTGCGGTCACGAGTCCATATTACGCATTCTCGACACGCGTCGCAATGCTGTAAGATGGGGCGACCCAAGGTCTAGACTGACGTCGATGTCGGTCTTCGAGCGTCCACTAACCGCCCGTTCAGTGCTGGCGTCGACGCTGCTGGGAACCGACCCTCCCTGTCTGCCGGCCTCGTTCCTGGTGAAGACCGGTGAGCTGTTCGGTCTGAGCGAAGGTGCGGTGCGGACGGCGCTGTCGCGGATGGCTGCCGCTGGCGAGGTCAAACGGGACGATCTGAGTCGTTACGTCCTCCAGGGAGATTTGGTGACCCGGCAGTCACGCCAGCTTCAGAGTCGCCAGGCCGAGACATCGGAGTGGAACGGCAGATGGGCAATGGCAATCGTTGCGTCAGGAACTAGAAGTGCTGCTGACCGCTCGTCATTGCGAGCGGCTATGGGCCGGCTGCACATGGCCGAGCTACGTGAAGGTGTGTGGTTGCGACCGGACAATCTGGGTGGCGACCGCCTTCCTGACGAACGACGAGTCCTGGGTGATCAGTGCCTGAGTTTCGATTCGGTTCCGAAGCTTGGATTCGAGAGCACCGAAGTCGACCTGGCAGCTGAACTGTGGGACCTGGACGGCTGGGCCGACACTGCCACGGAGCTTCGCCGCCGCATGCACGAGGTGACCGGACGACTCCAGGATGGAGCTACAGGTTCACTGCCCGACGGGTTCGTTCTCTCCGCAACTGTGCTGCGTCACCTTGGTGTTGATCCGCTGTTGCCCCGTGAACTGCTTCCGCGTCACTGGCCCGGTGCGCGGATCCGGGCGGAATACGACCGTTATGACCTGCTCTATCGCGAGGTCCTTGCCGCTTGGGTGCTCGACAGCGTGAGTGCGCGCTGACTCCTCCAGGTTGTGTCGGCCGAGCGTTCACCGTGGGCTCGACGCCATTGACCTAAACACTTCGGGACCACCGGCCGATCGTGGCGAGCGCTATCGAACAGCGGCCACAACTACGATCTTCGCCGTGAGCGACCATGATGAGCAGGCCAACCAGCCATCCGGGACAACCCCGGAGGCAGTGGACCCAGACCGCTTCTATTTCCGTCAGCTGCTGAGCGGACTCGACTTCGGCGTGGGTGATCCGGTCGCCGAGGGGATGGCCAACTTCGCATATCTGCTCGGCGACCGGGTGTCCGGTGAGTGCGTCGTGATCGACCCTGCCTACGCCGTGGCGGAACTCAAGAACATCGCCGAGGCGGACGGCATGCGGATCGCCGGTGCGCTGGTCACCCACTACCACCCCGATCACTGCGGTGGAGAGATGATGGGCATCAGCATCCAGGGTGCGTCCGAGCTGCTCGAACTGGTGCAGGTCCCGATCCATGTGCAGGCCGCAGAGGAGGAGTGGATCCTCAAGTCGACCTCGCTGAGTCAGGGCGACCTGGCGTTGCACGAACCGGGCGACGTCGTGATGATCGGCGAACTCCCGATCCAGTTGATCCACACGCCGGGCCACACCCCGGGAAGCCAATGTTTCCTCGCCAACGGTTGTCTGGTCTCCGGCGACACGCTGTTTCTGGATGGATGCGGACGTACGGACCTACCCGGCGGCGATCCAGAGGCGCTGTACTTCAGCCTCACCCAGACGCTCTCGCAGGTCCCCGATGACTCGGTCCTCTACCCGGGCCACAACTACTCGAGCCGACCAGCGCAGCGCATGGGCGACACCCGCCGGAACAATCGTGTGTTCATGCCCGGCTCCGCCGAGCAGTGGCTGAGCATGTTCGGCTGAGCATGTTCGACTGATCTGTTGCGGTCCGCCGCACTTGATCGGGACTATGCAAGCCTCAGAGCGTGAGCGATCCTGACACACCCCCGTCGAGTGGCAAACCAGGCCTAACCGGTCAATCCGGGAGCGAGAAAGGCGCCGCTATCGGGGTAGAACTCCCCGAGGACTCCCTCCAGACCCTTTCGATCGGTCGGTTCATGGGCGGCCAGCAACTACCGCGGTGGTTCTGGCGTGCGATCGTCGCCTTGGCTTTCTCTGTCGCGATGTTCGTGCTCGTTCGCAACATGTTGGGGCGTCTCGAGGGCCTCATCAGACTTGTGGTCATTTCGCTCTTCATGTCGTTTGCTCTGGAGCCGGCGGTCAACCGCCTGGCCAAGCGGGGTTGGAAGCGGGGCCGTGCGACGATCTTCTGCTTCGTCGTCGTATTCGGAATCGGTGGAGTGTTCGTCGGGGTGATGGTCAGCTTGGTTATCTCCCAGACATCGGATCTGGTCGACAAGGCCCCCGGCTACGTCACCGACGCGACCGGCTGGGTCAACGACAATTTCGGTACCGAGATCACCTCCGTCGAACTGAACGACACCCTGCGCAAGTATCAGGACGATCTGACTTCGCTGGCGGCCGACCTTGGTGGTCGGGTGCTGTCGGTGACCGGCGCAGCGGTCGGGGTGCTGTTCCAGATCTTCACGGTCTTCCTGTTCAGCTATTACATGATCGCCGAAGGCCCCCAGATGAGGCGCAATGTCTGCTCGCTCCTGCCGGAGCGAAGACAGGCAATGGTGCTCGACCTCTGGGAACTCTCGGTCGACAAGACAGGGGGATGGGTCTTCTCAAGGCTGTTGCTGGCGATGGTCAGTTCAGCCTGTTCGTGGATCGTTTTTCTGATCTTGGGAGTGCCGTCCCCGTTGGCCCTGGCGCTATGGATGGGTCTGATCAGCCAGTTCATTCCGGTTATCGGAACCTATCTGGGCGGATCGGTGCCGCTGCTGGTGGCGCTGATGAACCACCCGATCGACGCGGTTTGGGTCCTGATCTGGGTCGTCGTCTACCAACAGATCGAGAACTATCTGCTGTCGCCGAGAATCACTGCCCACACGATGGATCTGCATCCAGCGGTGGCGTTCGGTGCGGCACTGGCGGGGGCAAGCCTGTTCGGGGCGGTCGGAGCGATCTTGGCGCTTCCAGCGGCAGCGGTGATCCAGGCGTTCGTGTCGAGCTACCTGAACCGTCACGAAGTCATCGAGTCAGAACTGACCCACGTCGACCTCGCGTGAACTTTGGGGCGCAGGAGCGGGCCCGGCGTGACCTCCGGACGGCGTGACGTTAGGGAGTGAGCGGCTCGGCCACTGCCATGCTGAGCAGAAATCGACCGAGGCTCCTGAGGATCTGACCAATGTCGTCGTCCCAGACGAGGCGGGGCTCGGGCCAGAACACCTGCAGGAACCCGACCGGTTTGCGACGTTCGAGAATCGGCAGGTGGAGACAGGATCTGATGCCCAGATCCCCGAGTGTGACGCTTCCGCACGGCAACGCCGGCAGTTGTTCGGCCTGTTCGACGAAGATGAACCGCTCCGGGTTCATGGCGGCCAAGCCCCAAGGAAACCAGGTGTCCGGGATCGTCGCCGGCTCTTCGAGCGGATGGGTCGAGGGTCGCACCCTGATCAGCTCGGCTGAACCGTCCCTGGTTCCGTACAGGGCAGATGAACCGGCCCAGCAATAATCTCGGATCAGGTCCAGCCCTTCGTCGATGAGCCGCTCGTTGGTCCAGCGAGGCGTGTTGGTGGACAGTCGGTCGACAGCGGCGCTCAGCGAGGATTGCGTCTTGATTGTGCCTTCTGACATTGGATACCTGTTGCCTGCCATTGCATTGACCACTGGATCAGGCTCCGCATCCGTGCACTTCGCGACGCAGGTCCGGTGGTGCCGACTGGAAGTCGGGAATCATCCTGTGTGCAGAACTTCGGTAACGCCGGGCAGTTACTGGAGAAGATTTCCGGCCGTCCCATGGAGGAAGCCGCCCATCTTCGGGTTGTGAACGGTGCTTGTCTGTTGTGTCCGGACTGCTCCAGTTGCGCAGTTCAGAGTGGGATCAGCTCGAACGCTGCCGCATAGTCGACGTTGATCCGCGGACCGTTGGAACCGGCGGTGGCACGCAGGAAAGGCTCGGGATCCTTGCCGGTCGTACCCTCCGGCAGCGCATCCAGATAGACGTGGTGTTCCTTGAGAGAAGCGACTCCCGCTTCGATCCAGTCACCGACATCGACCGCGTGGGTCGGTTCAGGAGATCCACTGAACAGCGCCATGCTCACCCCGGACCATGGCTCGAGCCCTTCGTCCATCAGATCGGTGAAGACCCAACGGTTTGCCGCGTCTCGTGCTGAGTCGAGCAGTGCGGGACCGAGGTTGCGATGATCGACATGGTTCCAACTCGGTAGTCCCCACGTCTCGCGGAAGTTCATCGAGATGATGCAGTCCGGTCGGTGTCGGCGGATCGCAGCGGAAAGGTCTCGTCTCAGAGCGAGGCTGTTCTCGACCATGCCATCGGGATAGCCCAGGAATTCGACAGTGTCCACGCCGACAACAGCCGCAGAGCGGATCTCTTCGTCGCGCCGGAGCGGGCCCGCATCTTGGGGCGACATCCCGTCGATCCCGGCTTCCCCGTCGGTCACGAGCAGGTATGTGATCTTCTTGCCCTGGCTGGTCCATCGGGCGATTGCCGAAGCTGCCCCATATTCAAGATCGTCTGGGTGGGCGACAACCGCCAGAGCGGTGTTCCAATTCTCTGGGACAAGTTCCAAGGAAAGTTTCATGGCGCCAGTCTCGTCCTCATTGCGCTGGCGCGCCCCGCGTCGTCAGCCTCGGATCAGGATTCCGCAGCGGGAGGGCGGTAGCAGGCAAGCAGTAGTGCTGCGCCGGCTCCAATACCCAGACCGAGCGAGATGGCGAACCCGAGCCATTCCGTGCCCATGAACACGCCCGGTCCGTCGTAGAACCCGAACAGGTTGTCGAGGGACCAGCGTCCCGCTCCGAAGGCTCCGATCGTGAAACACAGGGTCGCAAGGATCATCACGTACTCGATCCCGTCCTTGGTAATCAGGAACGCCTTGCGGTGGACCGTAATCGCCGCGACGAACATGACGCTGATGACTCCCGCTGCGGCGAGCGGCGAAAGCAGTCCCAACGTGAGCAGAACACCGCAGCCGGTCTCGGTTCCAGCAGCGGCCCACGCATGGATACGCCCGTCCGGCTTCATACCCATCGAGTCGAACCAGCGGGCGGTACCGGGAATTTTCCCGCCCCGGAAAATCTTGTTGTAGCCGTGCCAGAAGATCGTCGGGCCGGCCAGCAGCCTGAGAATCAGCATGACCAGATCGAATTGGGAGGAAGACATAGACGCTGAAGAGTACGCGCCCCAGCCCCACAGCTGGAACCGGGTCGTGATGATCCCGGGCGGTACCTACGCGATGACGGCCACGGACGCCTACCGATTCGTCCGGTCCGGGGGCGCCCGCCAGCTGTCGCGGCTTCGAATCAACGGATGCGCTCCGGTAACCTCCGAACCAGGTCGGTCATCATCTGAATTGGCCCTCACGCATCCGAAATTCACTGTGGAGGTAAAGGTGTCATCCGAGGCCGAACCAGCGCTCGCCGTCGAGTTCCCACCCGCAACAGAGGAACAATGGTTGACGCTGGTCGACAAGGTCCTCAAGGGTGCGCCGCTCAATCGTCTGGAGTCGACCACGCCGGGCGGTCTGACCGTTCATCCGCTCTACACACGAGCTGACAATCCGGTCGCGAAGGTCGCTGAGGCCGCGCCCGGCGAGCCGCCCTTCACCCGCGGTTCAGCAGCGACCCATCCTGTTGATGCACCGCCGTGGGGCATTCGAGTGTTGGTCGACGCCGCAGACCCGACCGACGCCGCGAAGCTTGCAGTTCGGGGCCTGGAGCGTGGTTCGACCCAGTTGCTGGTCCGCTTTGACCGTGCTTTCCGCGCAGGTGTGGCACCCGGTGAGCCGGGCTTCGACGAACTCTGCGGGGTCGACGGCGTTTCGATCTTCGACGCCGATGATCTTGGTACTGCCCTCAACGGAGTCATGGCAGACCTCGCTCCGCTCTATCTCGACTGCGGGAGTCAGTACACCCGTGGGGCCGACCTGTTGGTCGACTTCTTCGAACGCAGTGGAGTCACCTCCGAGCAGGCCGAGGGCGGGGTCGGAGCGGATCCGATCGGATTCCTCGCAGCGACCGGCCACCTGCCCCAAGGCTTGGACCTCGCGCTGAGCGAACTGGGTGCTCTCGCCGCCCGTTTCTCGTCGAACTATCCGGGGGTTGGCGCAGTCGCAGTAGACACGACCCCCTACGTCGAAGCCGGAGCCAGTGAGGTCCAGGAACTAGCGGTGATGCTTTCCACCGGTGCTGCCTACCTACGGGCAATGGCGGCCGCCGGGGTCGACATCGACGACGCCTGCAGCCAGATCGAGGTAGTCCTCTCTGTTGACGCCGACGTGTTCAATTGCGTTGCGAAGCTTCGCGCGGCTCGCCGAGTATGGAGCTCCTTGGCTGCGGCGTGTGGAGCTTCGAGCGGGGCCCAGGCGATGAAGCTGCACGCCAGGACCGCAGAGCGGATGATGACCACGCGTGACCCGTGGGTGAACCTTTTGCGAGTCACGGCTGGCGCGTTCGCCGGTGGAGTGGGTGGCGCGGCCTCGGTGACGACGGCGACCTTTGATTCCCAGTTGGGCGAGCCGGTCGAACTGGGTCGACGTATGGCTCGCAATACCCAACTTCTGCTGCAGGAGGAATCCAACATCGGACGTGTCATCGACCCGATGGGTGGCTCATGGTTCATCGAGTCGCTCACCGACGACATCGCCGCCGCAGCTTGGACGTTGTTCCAGGAACTCGAGTCGGAAGGCGGGATGCCGGCAGCGCTGCTCGATGGATCGCTCGGCGAGCGGATCGAACATGTGCGCGACGAGCACCTCGACCGTGTGGCTCGACGGGTGGACCCGATCACGGGTGTGAGCGAGTTCCCCGACATCCACGAGTCCCGTGAGACACGCGACGCCCCCGATCTCACTCGGGTTCGACAGCGGGCCGCAGACCTTGTCGACCGAACCAATGGCTACTCAGCGGGCGCTGACGCAACTGAATGCGCCCCGTTGGTTCGTGTGCGCTGGGCGCAGGAGTTCGAGATGCTCAGGGATCGATCCGACGCGCAACTCGCAAAGGCAGGAATTCGGCCGCGGGTGTTCCTGGTCAACATCGGACCCGTGGCGGTCCACACCGCAAGGGCGTCCTTCGCCAAGAACTTCTTCGAGTCTGGTGGCATCGAGGCCGTGACGAGTGACCAGGGTTCGTCAACCGGATTCGACCCGACTCCCGAAGGCATCGCCAAAGCGGTGGACGATGCTGCCGCCGACGGGAGCCGGTTGGTGTGTATCTGCTCGTCGGACTCGGTGTACGCCGACGCTGGCGAAGCGTTCGTCAAGGCGCTGTCCGGTGCAGGTTCGGTCGCCGACTCAGGTCTCGACAGCAGCGCGGGTTCATCCGACACCGGTTCGCCCGGCGGCGCTTCGGGCGGGGCTCCCACCATCTATCTGGCCGGCAAGCCCGGCGACCTCGGGGACGTGCTCTCCAAAGCAGGAGTGCACGAGTTCATCCACCTCGGGGTCAACGCACTTGATGTTCTACGGCGGGCCCACGACGTGCTCGACACCCCTGGCGCGGAGGTCTTCGCATGAGTTTCACGGTCCCAGATTTCACCAAGGTCGATCTCGACGCGTCGACCACCGCAGCTGCTGAGGATTCAGCTCCGCCCCAAGCCGCTGACTCCGCATCGAGTACGCCGGAAGCCACCGGATCGCAACGGTCCGATCGTTCCGGCGCACAGGTGGATGAGTCCGACCTCTGGGAGACCCCCGAGGGAATCGGCGTCAAGACCGTCTATGACAAGGGCGATCTCGACGGACTCACTTTCCTCGACACGTACCCGGGAATTGCCCCGTATCTCCGCGGTCCCTATCCCACGATGTACGTGAACCAGCCGTGGACGATTCGTCAGTACGCAGGTTTCTCGACCGCCGAGGAGTCCAACGCCTTCTACCGCCGCAACCTGGCGGCCGGCCAGAAGGGACTGTCGATAGCGTTCGACCTGGCGACCCACCGGGGTTACGACTCGGACAATCCCAGAGTTTCGGGCGATGTCGGCATGGCCGGCGTTGCCATCGATTCGATCTACGACATGCGCGTCCTGTTCGACGGCATCCCACTCGACAAGATGTCTGTGTCGATGACGATGAACGGAGCGGTCCTGCCGGTCTTGGCGCTGTTCATCGTCGCAGGCGAGGAGCAGGGGGTCCCCCACGAGAAACTCGCCGGGACGATCCAGAACGACATCCTCAAAGAGTTCATGGTTCGCAACACCTACATCTATCCGCCGATCCCATCGATGCGGATCATCTCGGACATCTTCGCCTACACCTCGACCGAGATGCCCAAGTTCAACTCCATCTCGATATCCGGGTATCACATGCAAGAGGCCGGAGCCTCGTTGGACCTGGAGTTGGCGTACACGATTGCCGACGGAATCGAATACGTACGGGCCGGTTCGGCCGCCGGACTCGATGTAGACGCCTTTGCGCCGAGGCTCAGTTTCTTCTGGGCCATCGGTATGAACTTCTACATGGAGATCGCCAAGATGCGTGCCGCGAGGCTGCTGTGGGCGACGCTCATGGACGAGAACTTCAGCCCCGGCAATCCCAAGTCGCTGTCACTGCGTACCCATTCCCAGACTTCAGGGTGGTCTCTGACGGCACAGGACGTATACAACAACGTGGTCCGCACCTGCATCGAGGCGATGGCTTCGACCCAGGGGCACACCCAGAGCCTTCACACCAACGCACTGGACGAGGCTCTTGCGCTGCCGACCGACTTCTCGGCACGGATCGCCCGCAACACACAGTTGTTCCTGCAACAAGAGTCGAACACCACCAAGGTGATCGACCCGTGGGGCGGCAGCTACTTCATCGAGCGGCTCACCAACGACATCGCCCAGCGAGCTCTCGGCCACATCCGCGAGATCGAGCAGGCCGGTGGTATGGCCAAGGCGATCGAGGAAGGGATCCCCAAGCTCCGTATCGAAGAGGCCGCGGCCCGGACCCAGGCACGCATCGACTCCGGGCGACAGCCTGTCATCGGCGTGAACAAGTACCGCCCGGACTTCGAAGAAAAGATCGATGTTCTCAAGATCGACAACTCGGCCGTCCGTGCCGGCCAGATCGAGAAGCTCCGCCGGCTGCGTGAGGAGCGCGACGAGGGCGCGACGCAGGCCGCACTGGAGGCATTGACCAACGCTGCCGACCGCGGCGAGGGCAATCTGCTTGAACTTGGCGTCAACGCTGCCCGGGCAATGGCGAGCGTCGGCGAGATCAGCGACGCGCTCGAAAAAGTCTACGGTCGTCATCATGCCGAGATTCGTTCGATCTCGGGGGTGTACCGCGGAGAACTCGGAACGAGTGGAGGGGTCGTGGAGCACATTCGATCGAAGGTCGAGGCCTTCGAGGTCAACGATGGACGTCGACCCAGGATCCTGCTCGCCAAGATGGGTCAGGATGGACACGACCGCGGTCAGAAGGTGATCGCCTCGGCGTTCGCAGACCTGGGATGGGACGTCGACATCGGCCCGCTGTTCCAGACGCCGGCTGAAGTGGCCCGTCAGGCGGTCGAGGCCGATGTCCACGTGGTCGGCGCATCGTCGCTCGCCGCGGGGCACCTGACGTTGGTCCCGGAGTTGAAGAACGAACTTGCAGCGCAAGGGCGTCCGGACATCATGATCGTCGTTGGTGGTGTGATTCCCCCTCAGGACTACGACGAGTTGCTGGCTGCTGGAGCAGTCGCCGTGTTCCCACCGGGAACCGTCATCCACGAAGCAGCGGACGACCTGTTGGACAAGGTCGCACGCCGGCTCGGCTACGACCTGGCGGGCGCCTGACCCGGCTCAGGGTCTTGGCCTCACTGGACGCGCGGTCGCTTGAGTTGGCGAGTGTCGGTTACGAGGTTTGGGCCGGTACCGGTTCGCTGAAGTGCATGCAGATGGATTCGAGACTCGTCGCGAACCGACTGGGAATCGTGGGGTCGAGTTGGCGGTATCCATCGACGGTCTCGGCCGACGTGCGGTAGCGGAGGCTCAGTCCCATGAGTAGCGATCCGCAGGTGGTGACGATCGTCTCGATCGTGAACGGTTCCCGCACCCGGCGGCCCAACAGTTCGAGGAACAACTCGATCGCTCCTCCGAACTGTGCCAACAGATTCTCGTCACCGACCGCCAGAAGGTCCCGAACCTCGGGGTTGGATGCGTAGAGGTAGAAGCTGAACTGGGCGAAGTACAGCGGGTCGTTCTTCATGCTGTCGAACGCCAGGTTGCACGCCTGATAGAGGAGTGGGACGGGATCTCCGTCGGAGCGTTTGCCTGCCTCGACCAACTGTGCCAGCTGCTGAACGCCGATCCTGCGGCTGCGGTCGAGAAGCTTCGCGAGCAGGTCTCGTCGGTACGCTTCCTGTGACGGCCACACGTGGTAGATCGCGCCCTTGGTGACTCCTGCACGTTGGGCGACATCTGCGATGAGGACGTGCGCCAGCGCATCGACGGTCGCGTCCGCGGACTGTTCCGGAGTGAAGCGGGTGAGGATATCCATCGCTATGTCCAGGTAGTCGTTCCTGCGGTCCTGGGCGCTGGGACGCGACATCAGTTGACCCGCTCGGTCCGGTCGGCCGGTCCAGCTATCTGCCCATCGTGGGACGCTGTCGATCCGTTAGATCTCCCAGTGCCGGCGGTGTCGAATGCCGTAGCGACATTTCCGACATCGGGCGCAAACTGGACCGCGATGTTGGCCATCGCACCCAAGGGGACCTCTCGCGGTCCGTCCGCAGAGATCGGTTCGGTGTAGCCGACCACGATTGCCTCAAGTGCGGCCGCGTAGAGGGTGGATTCGGACCCGTCGGGTAGCCGGATGGGGGGAGTCCGATCCGGGGACACCCGACTGTTCAGACACAGCCCCTCAAGCAAGGCGTCGATCGAGACCAGCACCGACTCCAGGTCGGCACCTTCCTTGAGTCGGCGGCCCATCGAAGCTATCGACAACTCGATCGAACCCCTATAGAACGCAAGCGCCGCCTGGTACTGGTCGTCGAACCTCGTGCGCACACCTTCGTCCGACAGATAGGACACAAGGCCGATTCGGGCAAAGAATGCAGGGTTGACAGACATGGACCTGAAGACCGCGTCAGCGTGGTCATACATCGTCGGAACACCTTCGAGACCCGAGCTTGGCCGGGCGACAAGGTCGCCCAGGTAGTCGGTGAGGAGCTCGTAGTTGATCTCGAGCAGGCTGTTCAGCAGGTCCTGCCAGAACGCCTCCTGCGATTCCCAGATGTGGTAGAGCGCACCTTTGGTCACTCCCGCACGCTCTGCCACGTCAGCCATCTTGACGTGCGACAGGGCCAAGGCCGGATCCTTGTCGGCTCCTTCGAAAGCTCCGGCGATTATTTCTGCGCCGATATCGAGGTACTCACTCCGTCGTTCGTCAAGACTGCGTCGCGCCATGGTCGATCCTGAGATTCTCGAGAAGAAATGAAATCAGTTCCGCCCCAGTGCCGAGAGTAGTACGTGTCGCAGCTACTTCTCGCGGTGGAAGTCTTCGACTACCTCTGTGGCGCTTCCCAACGGCGAGTCAAACTAGCCTGCTCACCGATGGACAGTTCCGGCGCCAGGGCCGCTCCCATTCCCGCCACTCCCCACAGCGTCGAGGGATATGTGTCGGGGGTGCTCAGCGGCGATCGGGCGGTACTCGCCCGGACGATCACGTTGCTTGAGAGTCGCAATCCTGCCCATCGCCAGGTTGCCGCAGAAGTGTTGGCACGGCTGTTACCCCACACCGGTTCGGCCGTCCGAGTGGGTATCACTGGTGTTCCCGGAGTCGGAAAGTCGACGTTCATCGACCAGCTGGGCGTAAACCTGACCGCATCCGGGCATCGGGTCGCGGTGTTGGCGGTCGACCCGACCAGCAGTCGCTCGGGTGGTTCGATACTTGGCGACAAGACCCGAATGGCGCGCCTCGCCGTCGATCCCAATGCGTTCATCAGGCCTTCGCCGGCTGGCGCGACTCTCGGCGGCGTGACCCGGGCGACCCGAGAGACGATCCTTGTCTGCGAGGCCGCGGGGTTCGATGTCGTTCTGGTCGAGACGGTCGGCGTAGGTCAGTCGGAAACCGTTGTGGCGAGCATGGTGGACTTCTTCCTGGTGCTGATGCTGACAGGAGCCGGAGACTCGCTGCAGGGCATCAAGAAGGGCGTCATCGAGATGGCCGACATGATCGCCGTCAACAAGGCTGACGGAGCCAATCGTGAGCGAGCCTCCATGGCTGCAGCTGACTATCGAGCGGCGTTGCATCTGCTCAAACCAGCCTCCGAGACCTGGTCGCCACCCGTCCTCATGTGCTCGGGTCTAGAGAACGAGGGCATGGCTGAGCTCTGGGAACAGATCGAACTCCATCGCACCAAGATGAGCGCGACGAACGAATTGCAGGACAGGCGCAGTGACCAACAGGTTCGCTGGATGCGGTCGATGATTGACGACCGCCTCCGCGACGACCTGGGCGCGCGTCCTGAAATGACCGGGGTTCTGCACGATCTTGAGCGACAGGTTCACGCCGGGTCGATCACTGCCTCAGCTGCGGTGGATCAGGTTTGGGAACGGTTTCTGGAACTGCGCTGCTGAGGGAACTGTGCTGCTGAGGGCTGCGCTGCTGAGGGAACTGTGCTGCTGAGCTGTCGTCAGTGACCGAGCGAAATCGCAACCGGCGTGTCGACCGGTGCAGCGCCGAACTTCGAGTCGACCGAGTCGACCACCCGGGCCGAGCAACCAGCCATCTCGGCTGGTGGCACCAGTTCATCAATGAGGATCTTGGTGATCCGCTGGAATTCCTCGGCTGCCGGACCGGTACCGAGCACGACCGGGCGGCCGTGATCGCCGCCGTCGGCCACTGCGGGCTCGATCGGGATGGAGCCCAGTAGCGGAACGCCGGCCTCGTGGGCGAGCTGCTCGCCGCCGCCGGTTCCGAACAGGTGGTGCTCATGGCCGCGGTCATCGACGTAATACGACATGTTCTCGATCACACCGACGATGCGCAGGTAGTTCTTGCGTCCCATGTCGACGACTCGGATGGCAACCTTCTGTGCCATCAGCGACGGTGTCGTCACGACGATCATCTCGGCTCTGGGCAACAGCTTCGCCAGACCCATCTGCACGTCGCCGGTGCCTGGAGGCATATCGATGAGCAGGTAGTCCAAGTCACCCCAGGCGACGTCCTCGATGAAGTGTTGGACCGCACGATTAAGCATGAGGCCTCGCCACATCAGAGCCGACCCTTCCTGTTCGACCAGGAAGCCCATCGAGACCACGCGCAGTAGGCCATCGCCCACTACCAGGTCGTTCGGATCCATCTTGCCTTCCACGGTGCCGCCGCCAAGTCGACCGTCGACCCCGACCATCCGCGGGACCGAGAACCCCCAGATGTCGGCATCCATCAATCCAACGGTGAATCCATTCTGCGCCAGCGCCGTGGCCAGGTTGACCGTCACTGAAGACTTGCCGACCCCGCCCTTGCCCGATGCCACCATGATCACCTTGGTCGTGGCAGGCAACGCTGTTTGGTCGGGCCGTTCAGAAATGCGCTTCCGGGCACGGTCCATGGCCGTCGCCTTTTCCTGCTGGTTCAGCTCGGTCCAATCGATCTTGACCTTCGTGACGCCCGGCAGACTGGCGACTCGGACCATCACGTCGCGCTGGATCTGGGCCCGAAGGGGACATCCGCTGGTGGTCAACGCCACCTTGACGTGCACGGTTCCGTCAGGCTCGATCCGTGCTCCCTTGGCCATACCGAGCTCAACGATGTCCAGACCAAGCTCTGGATCGATGACTCCTCGGAGCAGACCAAGGACTGCTTCTTCTGTCGGTAGTGCCTGCATGGTTTCCATTTTAACGGCATCTGCCGTGTTATTTCGATAGGCGCGGTATAATTCTCAGCGTGCCTACTTCAGGGAGCCGTCTCGATCTCCTAAAGACCCTGGGCGACAACACGCGTTACGCCATCTATCTGGAGATCGCCCGATCGCCTGCTCCGCTGGCGACCGCCGACATCGCCGAGACCCTCGGGCTGCATCCCAACACGGTCCGACCACACCTCGAACGAATGTGCGACGTTGGCCTACTCGAGTCCCGGCCGGATTCCACGGGAGCTGTCGGCCGACCCCAGAAGCTGTATTCGGTAGCCGACAACGCCCCGTCGTTGGGACTCGAGCCGCCGGTGTTCCTGATGATGGCCCGAATGTTGATCGACGTCGCGCACTCGGCAGGAGTCGAGTCCGAGATCACCCTCAACGCCGGCCGCTCAGAGGGTCGTCGACGGGCGCTGAGTGCGTCGACCGCCGAGATCCCCGCGACCAGAGATGCACTTGAGTCAGTGCTTGGAATGCAGGCCGATCTGGGCTTCGACCCAGCCATGGTGATGGACAGTGACTCCTCGGCAACGGTTGCGTTCACTCACTGCCCGTTCGCCGACCTTGCGGCCAAAAACCCTGAAGTGGTGTGCACACTTCATCGCGGTTTGGTCGAGGGGTTTCTGAACGAGGACGGAGCCGCAGTGCTGGGTGGCTTCAACGATGTGGTCCACCGCTATCCATGTCAGATGCAGGTGGATCTGATTTCGAGCACGCCGGTCAATCTGCCAGATTCAACAACCATCTGACCGTTCTGGGCCGCTGACCCTAAAACCTCCGGCTGGGTGGGTTCGCCAGGATCTCTCGGTCGCAGACATCTGCGATGATCCGCGCCAGCTCAACAGGTCCGGCGCGCAGAGCTACGGACAGGGCGTCACCATTGGCGTACAGGTCGACCAGTCGAATGAGGTGGAGCAGATGGTGACGAGGTCGATGTCGTTGGTCGCTCGGTGGAGTGCGCCTGCCGCGCTGACGCGCGCGGTGACGGCCAGGCCGCCGATGAGGGCGACCGGAGGCAATCCCGGTGTGGCGAGCACGGTTCGAGCGGCCTCGAGGAGCGGCCCGTCCGAAACGGGGAGCAGGGTCAGGGATGGGTCACCAGACACGGACGATCCCTGGCAGATCGGGATGCCACTGGTCGAGGATCTCGCGCCCGCGAGACGGGTCTTGGGCAAGGTCGAGGGCGAGAAACAGGGGATGGGCGGTCGGAAGGAAAGGCAACGGCCCGTGGCCCTGGTCAGGCCACACGCGATACAGGGTGACCAGCGCGGTGGGTGGGACAGCAACCACCGCACGGCAGTCGTCCCATGACGCAGCGACGAGCGTCCGCTCGACTCGCCGGGCATCGGCCTCGGCAGGAACCCAGATCCACGGGCGGCTTCCCGCGATGAACATCGGAGCGCCCCACGTCAACGTGGCCTCGTCACCGGCGATGCACCAACCGGGGACCATCCCCACAGCCGCCGGACTGTCGAAGTTGGCGTGCAGGTGGCTCGCCACTTGCTCGGTGGGAAGTGACGCTACGGGTGTGGCGCGGGTGGGCCGCCAGACCGCGGCCAGGGCCCAAAAGAGGTCGGGCAGTTCGGGCAGGCCGTTGGGTCGGATGAGTCCGGAAGACCCCAAGAGCTTCATTGCCTCACCGACGGCGCCGTGTGACATCCCCGCTTGGCGGGCGATCGTGCGGATCGATGGCGGGTCGGCGGGGTCGAGCAGAAGCGCGGCCGCACAGCTGATGCCGGCGCGCCCACGAATGGGGCCGTCCGAGCTCGGGGCGGCGAGTGGCCAGCTACCGCCGGCGGCGCCTTGTTGCCCGGGCCTCTCTCCTTGGAACTGAAGCGCGCCGGAGGTCTTGGGGTGGTTGAGCTGCAGTTCGCCCCGCCGGTCCAGCCAGCTCCAGCCGAAGGCGCGTAGCGAGCGGTTGTGCTCGGTGATGAGATCCTTCGCCTCAGAGGAGAGTTGCTTCGCCACGATGATCTTCGACCCGCGTGCCTCGGTAGCGATCAGCTGTTGAACGTCGCGGACCGATACCGAGCTTCGTGCGATCACCCGCGCCGGCCAGCTGACTCCTCCAACCGCCAGCGTGATCTGGTCGGGACCGGATCGACGCGCCGTGATCGTCCGGTTGCCGTGGGTGAGCGCCTCGAGTTCCTCGATCGCACCGTCAAGCTGCTGTTTGGGTTGTGCGCGGAGCTTTGGCATCTGGCTACCTCATTGCCCACTGTCCACTGTCCGGTGGCAACCGGACAGTGGACAGTGTTGCCCATCTCGCCGTCTACTGTCCAGTAGCCACCGGACGCCGGATGGCCGGCCCAAGAAGGAGGAAGGGATGGTCGGGCGAGGAGTCCTGGCACTCTGTCGAGCATGGTTGAGGATCTCGACCGTCACTCAGGAGTAGCTGCAGTCCCACCCGAACGGAGATTCCTGATCAGGCAACCAACACCGCGATGCGCAGATTTCGAGTGAGTCGACTCGGGCCGACTCCCAGAGTTCAAAACGGTCCTATACACTTGCGCGGCCGTCCCGGACTCCCGGAACAGTCAGCCTCAGCACCGTGGAGGAAACCCGATGATCACGCTCACCGATACCGCAGCTACCAAGGTCCAGCAGCTGATTTCAGCTGAAGGTGACGACCAACTGGCCCTCAGGGTCGAGGTCGGACCCGGTGGATGTTCCGGCTATTCGTACAACATGTACTTCGACAGCGAGATCAAGGCCGACGACATCAAGCTCGACCAGGCTGGCGTACGAGTTGTCGTTGACCCCGAGAGCGCCGGGCTTCTCACCGGAGCGACGCTCGACTACAAGGACGGCCTGGAGCAGGCAGGGTTCTCGATCAGCAACCCGTCAGCCCAGAGCAGCTGCGGCTGCGGCAAGTCCTTCAGCTGAACAAGTCCTTCAGCTGAACAAGCACTTCAGCTGACATCAGCGGGCTAGGGCGAGCATCTTTGCCATCTCGACGCGGTCGACCGCAATATCGCCCCGTGCCACAACCTTGTTGGACTTGTCCGCCACGAACAGGCTCGGCTCGAACGGCATGAAGTAGGCGGCTGGTAGCGGAGCCAACGTCGCGTCGTTCAGGTCGTCGACCGTCTTGGGATCTTTGTAGACCTCGGAGTGGATGACGACGACATCCTTGGGGAGCGAAGCTGCTTCCTCGATGAGTATGTCGAGAATCGGTCCGCACGAGGTCGTCTGGCAGTACGCGGGCGTGGCCAGCAACACGACGACCGGCTTGCCCGTACCGAGCACCGTTGCCAGATCGTGTTCGTGGAACGGACAGGTCGGAACCCGAGTGCAGATCGGGTCGACTCCCAACGAGTCCTTCGTCGTGGGAGTGTTGACGCTGGGCAGTTGGGTTCCGACCATCGGAATCTTGACCTCGTCGGGATTGACGACGATCACCTGACTGTTGAGCTTGTCGCCATCGACGGTCGTGTAGACGTCGTAGAGCCCTTTCTTCGGGAAGGTCACCGCGATCGGAAGATAGGGGCGGGGAACCCCATCGCCATGAGGGGTGGCCTTGATCGGATCACCGATTGCCTTGCCATCGAGCTTCACGGTGAATTCCACGGACTCCGGCAGCTTCATCGCCGGGACCCCTTCGGCGTCCGCGATCGTGTAGATCAGCCGTGCCGGAACCCCGGCGGCCAGATATGCCGAATCGCGGGGGAACATCGGAACCAGGGTCTGCTTCGGGACACCCTTGCCGCTCGACTCGACGAGTTCGGACTTGCCACCGCAGGCGTCGAGTAGGACTCCGGCGCCGAGAATTCCCAGACCCGTGATACCGCCTCTGAGCAGACGGCGCCGGCCGAAGTGGGAAGACCCCAACCCTCCGGGTGCCGACAGATCATGCGATCCCTGGTCTGTCACGTTGAACTCAGGTCCGAAGCGAGAGGCATCACGATCAAGATTCACAGCCCGGACGCTATCGCCGTCCACACACAGAGCACAGTCGGGACTGGTGAGGTGGGCCACAGCGAGCACCTTTCTGGCCCGGCATCCGATGCCGTGTCACAATCGAGCCATGCTCGGACCGATTCTCATGATTCTGGCGATCGTTGTGGCACTCCCAATCACGTTCTTCGTGATGGGAACGGTCATCGCAGTGCTACTGGGTCACTTCCTGACCAAGGAAGGCGTTGCCATGAACGAGAACAGCGAACTCATTGAGCTGAACGTCTGACCCTCGACCGGTTGGCTCAGTTCTACCGGCCAGGTGCGTCAGCCGATACCTAGCTGTCGGAGTTCCATGAGCGCAGTCGCGATTCCCCGAACCGGTAACCGACCGACCGGACTGTCTGGATCATGCCGGCGTGCTCCTCGCCGAGCTTCGCCCGCAAGCGTCGAATGTGGACATCGACGGTCCGTGCACCGCCGTAATAGTCGTAGCCCCAGACATGCGACAGCAGCGTCTCGCGCGAGAAAACCCTTCCGGGGCTTGAGGCGAGAAACCGGAGCAGCTCGTATTCCATATAGGTGAGGTCCAGCGGTCGGTCATCGATGGATGCTTGGTAGGTCGCAATGTTGACGGTCAGGCCGTCGTAGTGGATGACCTCGGCATCGAGTTCAACGCCCGGCGCCCTTCCCAGCATGTGCCTTACCCTGGCCTCGAGTTCCGATGGGTGGAACGGCGTGACGCAGAAGTCGTCGAAGGCGTCGCCGATATCTCGGAGGTCCGTCAAGTGGGTTCCCCGGACCAGCAACAGCAGAGGTCCGATTCCCAGGTCTCCGTTGCGCAGAGCCGTGGCTACGGCGAACGCCTCTTTGGGTGATTCCTCAGCCGAGACGATCGCCCCTGCCCAGATCTGATCAGCGGCGTCAGCGGTCCCACTGACCGCGGACCATTCCAGACCTGCCATGTCCAGCACCCGTACCAGGTCGGGTGGCGCCGGGTTGGGCCATATCAGTAGCGGGGTCACGTCCGACTACCAGAGCTTCAGATATCGGTTCAGCTCGAAGCTGCTGACATGGGTCCGGTACTCGGACCACTCGTCTCTCTTGTTGCGCAGGAACCACTCGAAGATGTGTTCACCCAGCGCATCAAGTACAAGTTCGGACCCCTCCATTGCGTCCAGGGCCGACGACAGATTGGTCGGTAGAGTCGCCGCACCGGCATCGAAGTCCTTGCGGCCCGAGCGGCGAGGCAAATCTTGGCCCGGACCCGTTGGTCCTCCGACCCCACCACCCGAAAGACCGGTCAGGGTCGGTGAGCCAGCGCCACCAAAAAGATTATCGGTCGTCTCGGGAGGCAGTTCGTAGCCCTCTCGGATACCGCGCAAGCCCGCGGCCAGAATGAGCGAGAACGACAGATATGGGTTGGTGGCCGGGTCGAGCGCACGGTATTCGATGCGTGTGCTCTCCGGTTCCTTGCCACGCTTCGGCACGGGAACCCGTACCAGTGCCGAGCGGTTGTTACGTGCCCATGAGATGTGGACGGGAGCCTCATAACCGGCGACCAGGCGCTTGTAGGAATTGACGAGTTGGTTCGTCACAGCGGTGATCTCACCAGCGTGACGGAGCAGGCCGGCCATGAACTGTCGCGCAGTGAGCGACAGCCCGTATTCGTCCTCGGGATCATGGAAGGCATTCACCTCGCCCTTCCAGAGCGAGAAGTGTGTGTGCATTCCGGATCCCTGCACGCCTTCGATCGGCTTGGGCATGAACGTTGCGTGCACCCCCGAGGCCTTGGCCACCTCTCTGACGACCATGCGCAGAGCCATGATGTTGTCCGCTGCGCTCAGGGCGTCGTCGTAGCGCAGGTCGATCTCGTGCTGAGAAGGAGCGTCCTCGTGGAAGGAGTACTCGACGGGAATGCCGGTCGCCTCCAGACGGTGGATCGTCCGGCGGCGTATATCTGAGCACTCGTCGTCCGCTGTCAGATCGAAGTAACTCGCGTTGTCAAGAGGAACCGGCGGCACCGACGAGTCATCGTTCTTGAGGTAGAAGAACTCGATCTCTGGTGCGGCCATGAAATCGAAGCCCTCAGCGTTGGCAGCTTTCAGGTTCCGCTTGAGCACCTGGCGGGGATCACCCCGGAACGGTGTGCCGTCCAGGTTGGAGATGTCGCAGAAGATCCTGGCGGTTGCGTCCTCGTCGTTCAGCGACGGGACGACCTGGAACGAGTTCGGATCGGGGATTGCCAGCACGTCGCTTTCCTGGACTCGGCTGAATCCGTCGATCGCGGAACCGTCGAACTGGACCCCCTCCTCAAGGGCCAGGTCCAACTCGACTGGCGAAATCGCGACGGACTTGATGTGGCCCAGAACATCGGTGAACCACAGCCGCACCAGGCGAACGCGCCGCTCTCCGACTGTTCTGAGCACGTAATCACGCTGGTTGTCCATGGGAACATCCTGCCAGCGGTTTTGTGCATTTCGCGACGAATTCGGCGAGTTAACACTGCGTTCACAGTCGGGCAATTGTCGGGAAACGACGAAGCGCCAATGTTGAACCGCTCCCCTGAACCGCTCCGTCCCAGCAGGTCTGCCCCTCGGCAGGTCCCCACGATGCGGGGCGGTTGAAGCAGCAACAGACGCAATAGCGGCTGGGAACGAACGACAGTTCACGACAAGAGAGAGATACGCATGGCATATCGAGCTGAGTACATCTGGATCGACGGCACTGCACCTGTCGCCATGGTCAGGTCGAAGACGAAGATCATCGAGGACGGAAAAGAGCCGGGACTCTGGGGCTTTGACGGCTCCTCGACGAACCAGGCCGTCGGCAACCACTCTGACTGCGTGCTCCGCCCGGTCCGCATCGCCCCCGATCCCCTCCGCGGCGGTTCGGACATCCTGGTTCTGTGCGAGGTCCTGCTGCCCGAGACCTTCGAGCCCCATGCCAGCAACCACCGGGCTCGACTTGTCGACGTGGCTGAGAAGTTCGCAGATCACGAGCCGCTGTTCGGCCTGGAGCAGGAATACACCTTCTTCAAGGAAGGTCGCCCGTTGGGCTGGCCGACCGAGGGCTACTACTACCCCGCTCCCCAGGGTCCCTACTACTGCGGTGTCGGTGCGGTCGAGATTGCAGGTCGCGACATCGTCGAGGCCCACACCGAGGCATGCATGAAGGCAGGACTCGGAATCTGTGGAACGAACGCCGAAGTAATGCTCGGCCAGTGGGAGTTCCAGGTCGGGCCACTGGGTCCACTTGAGGTCAGCGATGATCTTTGGCTTGCGCGCTACCTGCTGTACCGGGTTGCCGAGGACTTCGGCGTGAACGCATCGATCTCCGCCAAGCCCATCAAGGGCGACTGGAACGGAGCCGGTTGCCACACGAACTTCTCGACCAACCGCATGCGTGAGGAGTACGACTCGATCATCGCTGCGTGTGAGGCAATGGGAGCACCCGGCAAGGTCGAGGAGCATCTCGCGGGTTACGGACACGGCTACGAGGACCGCCTGACGGGCCAGCATGAGACAGCTCACTTCTCGCAGTTCAGGTACGGCGTCTCGGACCGTGGAGCTTCGATCCGAATTCCGTGGCAGGTCGCCCAAGACGGCCGGGGTTATATAGAGGACCGTCGGCCTAACGCCAACATCGACCCATACGTGGTCACCCGGCTGCTGACCAACACGATCTGCTCCGAACTCAAGCCGCTGCTGTAGATCGGTAGCGTCACGAGTAGTCCGATACTTCAACCAGTCGGGTTGGATTCTGCTCCTACCGCCCAGTCCCGCCAGCAGGGGCCGGGGCAGCGTCCAACCCGACAGGTAATGTTGAAATCAATGGGCAAGAACAGAACGCTCCGAGTCGCGATGTGTCAGCTCAACCTGCGTGTTGGCGATCTGACCCACAACACCGATGCGATTCTCAGCGCATATTCGACCGCCGAGGCCCAAGGTGCCGACGTTGCGGTATTTCCGGAGTTGGCCCTGTGCGGTTACCCACCCCAAGACCTGCTTCTCAAACCGGGGTTCGTCGATGAGGTCCGTTCGGCCACATCGAGACTCGCCAGGGGAGTGAACGGTCGGTGCGTAGCCGTGGTCGGCTCCGTCGATGGTGATCCCAACCAGTCCACAGGGGCCTACGAGACACGCCTCGGCATGTGGAATGTCGCCCTGGTCATCCAGAACGGGGCCGTGACCGGCAGCTACCGCAAGCAGGCGCTGCCCAACTACGGGGTCTTTGACGAGAAGCGATATTTCAACCCCGGCTCGGATGACCAAGGCATCTTTTCCATCGCAGGTATTCCGGTCGGGCTCACGATCTGTGAGGACCTGTGGGCGGTCGACGGTTCGGCGCTGCGTAACTCGGCGCGGGGCGCTTCGGTGATCCTCAACCTGAACGCATCACCGTTCCAGATCGACAAGCAGAATGATCGGGAAGCAATGGCGGCCGATCGGGTGGGCGTCGCCGGGGTCCCGATCGTCTACGTGAACCTGATCGGCGGGCAGGACGAGTTGGTCTTCGACGGCGGGTCCTTCGTGATGGGCGCCGATCGTCAGGTGTCCGCCCGACTGTCGAGATTCGTCGAGCAGGTCGCGGTCGTTGACGTCGCTGTCGAGGTCGCCGGCGATGTGGCGGTCGATGTCGACGCCGCTGTCACTGGAGCGGAGGTCGGCCCTGCGACCGACTCAAACGCCGGTGTCGCGGGTCCGGTGCCGTTGGAGCCGTTGGCGGACATCGAATCCGGAGCCGGCGAAGTGTGGTCCGCACTGACCCTGGGTCTGCGGGACTACGTCGAGAAGAACGGCTTCGTTGATGTCGGGCTCGGGCTCTCCGGTGGAGTTGACTCGGCGCTGGTGGCGGCCTTGGCGGTCGACGCACTCGGGCCCGAGCGGGTCCACGTCGTCCTGATGCCGTCTCGCTACTCAAGTGGACATTCGATCACTGACGCCGAGGAATTGGCGTCCAACCTTGGAATTGAGCGGAGGACAATCTCGATCGACAAGGCGCACTCCGCCTTTGAAGCGATGCTCGCAGAATCCTTCAAAGGACTGGGCGAGGACCTGACCGAGGAGAATCTGCAGTCCCGGATCCGTGGCGTCATCCTGATGGCTTTGTCCAACAAGTTCGGTTGGATGATCCTGACCACCGGCAATAAGAGCGAATCCGCGGTCGGGTACTCGACCCTCTACGGCGACACCGCCGGGGGGCTGGCAGTCATCAAGGATGTCCCCAAGCTGCTCGTCTACGAACTGTGCCGCTGGCGCAATGAACGGGCCGGTGCCGGTGTCCAATGGATTCCCGAGTCGATCCTCACCAAGGCGCCCTCCGCTGAACTTCGGCCTGATCAGCGCGATGATCAGAGCCTTCCGCCCTATGAGATTCTGGACAGGGTTATCGCCGCGTATGTCGAGGATGACCTGGGCAGGACCGACATCATCGCCGAGGGATTCGACCCCGACATGGTCGACCGGGTCATCCGCCTGATCGACCGCGCCGAGTACAAGCGACGTCAGTCGCCGCCCGGGTTGAAGATCACCCGCAGAAGTTTCGGACTCGAACGACGACTGCCAATCACCAACGGGTTCTGATCCCCGGCGGTCAGCTATCGGGCGGTCGGGACCGTCAGCCTTCTAGCTCGGCATCGAGGTTCGCGTCAGCGACCTTGGCCATGGAAGTCCCGAGTGTCTTGGTGGCCTTCTCACCGAGGACGTCGAATAGGCACTCGGCCCATACGCGGTCGTGGACCGGAGTGGCAGCCTTGACCTGCTTCACTCCCTCCTTTGTCAGCGTCGCCACGACACCTCTGCGGTCCTCGTCGCTACGCTCGCGAGCGACCCATCCACGGTTGCCGAGGATGTCGAAGCGTCGCGTCAATCCACTCGGTGAAAGACGCGCCAAATCAGCGAGTTCATTCATCCTGAGTTGATGGCGATCGGCCTCGAACAGGTTCAGCAGGACCTCGTACTCAGCGAGCGACATGCTGCAGGCCTCGGCGAGTTCTGCATCAACGCGAGCTGTTACGCGATCATGGGCGAGAAGGAAGTTGCTCCAGGCTTTACGCTCGGAGTCGGTGAAAGTTTGGTTTTGCCCCATATCGTCTCCCAGTGTAGTTCTGGCGTCACGTTGTGTGTGGATTCATTGAGAAGAGTTCAATTGCGGGCACAGCATCCAAGCTGCCAAACCGTTGACATGGACCTAACTAGCTATTCAGTCCACCTATCCAGTTGAGAGACGGGCAATGTCTGGTGAGCTAAAGAACTTGATTCCTGAACCGTTTGCTACTCCCGGATGGAGTGGCCTGTTGGAGTCATCAAAACGTTTCGGGATGTACTCGTGGGTCGAACGGCGGATGTTCCAGATTCTCGGAGCGTGGGCAGCCGATGGGTCCAAGCCGCGACTCACCGTGATGTTCGATGATCACTCCCGGCGCCATTGGTGGCATTCGACGATCTGGTTCGACCGGCTGCCGGAGCTTGCGAACGTCGACGCCGATGGTCTGGTTCGAACTCCTTCTCCCGAGTTGGCCGCGCTGCTCGACGAGGTGGCCGAGATGACGGACACGCTTGAACGCCTGACCGTCGGCTACCAGGTTGTGGTCACACAGTTGGAGGCGACATATCGAGATGAACTCAATCGCCTCGATCGTGTCGGCAACGCAAGCGCCCGACACTGGCTCGGATTCATCCTCCAGAATCTCTCCGAGGAGTTGGCCGAGGCGCAGTCCGAGTTGGACCGGGCTATCCGCGATGACGATGACCGCGCCAGGATTTCAGCTATCCGCCTGAACTTCGAGGAGAGGTTTCTGGCCCTCGGCAGTTCGGACGCGTTCGCCCCCGAATAACCCGAGCCATGCCCGTCAGCTCGGACCGCGGCTGGGTTATGTCAGCGTCTGCTCGGGAAGCCCGGACCCTGCGCGTCTGCTCGGGCCAACGAGTTCTACGGCCAAGTACGGACGGGTACTGAAGTTCCGGAACGACGAAGTCCGGAAGTTCCGAAGAGCAGCGGTGGGCGAGGGATTGTGGCTACTGAGCGCGTTGAGAGAGAAAACGAAGACCTTGTACGCATGTACCTGACCGAGATCGGACAGTTCGCTCTGCTCAGCAAGCAGGACGAGGTCCGCTTGGCCCAGGCCATCGAGCGCGGTGTCGAAGCGGCAGAGGAGTTGGTCAGATCGCAGGGCCAGCTCGGGCCAGCGAAGGTGCGCGAGCTTCGACGGACGGTGAGGTCCGGAAAGAGCGCTGAGCGGGCATTCGTGCAGTCGAACCTTCGCTTGGTGGTTTCGATTGCCAAGAAGTACCAGGCGTCGGGACTGCCGCTGATCGACCTGATCCAAGAAGGAAACATGGGTCTGATGCACGCGGTGGGAAAGTTCGACTGGCGCAAGGGCTTCAAGTTTTCGACCTATGCGACCTGGTGGATCCGTCAGGCCATCACCCGCGGGATAGCCAACACGGGAAGGACGATCCGTCTGCCGGTCCACGCGGGAGACATGCTGACGAAGGTCAATCGTTCCAAGAGCCGTCTCGAACTCGGTCTGGGGCGAGGAGCAACGATGGTCGAGATCGCCGAGGATTCGGGTCTGCCGGAACGGCGGGTCGAGGAGGCCCTGCAGTTCGCCGTCGACCCTCTGTCGCTGTCCGAACCGCTGCGCGAGGACAGCGAGGCCGAGTTGGGCGATCTGGTCGAAGATCGTCTGAATGCATCTCCCTTCGACGAGGTTGCGACGCTGTTGCTCCGGGGTGAGGTTGAACGTCTTCTCGATGCACTCGACGAGCGGGAACGTCAGATAGTGACCCTACGTTTCGGGCTGGACAGGGGAGAGCCGAGGACGCTCGAAGAGGTGGGTGACCACTTTGATCTGACGAGAGAGCGGATCCGGCAGATCGAGGCCCGGGCAATCGCGAAGCTGCGACATCCTTCGAGCGAGGCGGGCGGCCGGGATCTGCTGGCAGCCGTCTGAAGCCGAACAGCGGGTGCCCGTCCCCGCTGACGAGGTAATCGTGCACACATAGGTTGAGCGGCACTTCCCCTGTCCCTCAAGTCGGCCAACGGTCGAACCAGAAGGTCTTTGTGTTGCACACGATGTGGTCTCCCAAGGCCGGAGTGGGGCTGAGCGTCACCGCAGCCGCCACGGCTGCGGTGTTCGCCAAACAAGACGGCTCAGCAGTTCTCGTAGATCTCTGCGGCGACCAACCGGCACTGCTTGGAATTGCCGACCCCAACGGCCCCGGTGTGTTCGACTGGCTGGCCTCCGACGGAGCATCGGCCGAGTCATTGGGTCAGTTGCTGGTCGAAGGTCCCTCCGGAGTGGACCTGCTTCCGATGGGCGAGGCCGCGATGTGGCTGCCCGGACGCGTAGATGACCTGTTGGCGGCTCTCGGGGATCTGCGCAGCGAGGTCGTGATTGACGCCGGCAGCGTGGGCCTTCGGGGATTCGAGCCCACGGGGTCCGATGTCAGATCTCGAATCTCGCTGGTCGAATCGCTCCAATCCGCCGGTCGGTCGATCGTGGTTACTTCGTCGTGCTACTTGGCATTGCGACGTGCTATCCGGATGAATCAACCCGCTGACGGCTTGGTCGTAGTTTCGGATCCGGGTCGGGCGTTGAATGGTCGTGATATTGCCGACCTGATCGGAGTTCCACTCGTCGCCCAGATCGACCGTGATCCAGCAGTGGCACGTTCTGTCGACGCTGGACTCTTCCTCAGGCGTCCGAGCCGTGGTCTCGGGGCAGCACTCAACGGCCTTGCGGTCCAACGATGAGCTCCTCCACCAAGGCCCCCGGTGGCGCACCGTCCGTTGCCGATCCGGTCAACGATGCAAGCGAGATCGACATGCGGGTCCGGCGTCGGTTCCAGTCCGAACCGACGTCACCAACTGTGCGGGCCAAGGCGGTCCGGTTCGTTGCGTCCAACACCTCCGGAGCCAATCCAACGGCGGGCATAGGCAGCGAATCAGATGTCATGGCGGAAGGTGAACTTCGGGCCGATGACGCCGTCCGGACCATCGAGGCGCTCCTGGTTCAAGAGGCTCCGTTGCTGAGCGAGGTCGACCGTCGGCTCCGCGCCGAGGCGCTGGCGGTTGAGATGGTTGGCCTCGGAGCGATTCAGTCGTTACTTGATGACCCTCTCGTGACCGACGTGCTTGTGAACGGTCCGGGGACCGTGTGGGTGGAGCGTGAAGGGCAACTCCAGCGGAGCGAGATCTCTGTGGACCATCGCTCGATCTTGAGGAGCATCGAGCGGCTGGTGGGGCCACTGGGACTGAGCGCCGATCGGTCCAATCCCATCGTCGACGCAAGACTCCCCGACGGGGCGAGGGTCACCGTGATCCTTCCGCCCTTGGCCCCGGACGGTCCGCTGTTGGCAATCCGACGCCATCGGGCGGAGCGGCTCTCCCTCGATGCCTTCGGAGGCGAGACAGTTGTCGCGGTTCTCCAGACGGTTGTGCGTCGGGCGCTGAACGTGATCGTCTTTGGACCGACAGGAGCCGGGAAGACCAGCTTGCTGAACGCTCTGGCCCGTGAGCTGCCGCCGCACGAGCGGATCGTCACGGTCGAGGACACCGCCGAGTTGCAGTTCCCGGGTGATCACACTGTTCGCCTCGAGGCGCGGGCGGGAAGAGCAGACGGCGCTGGTCGAACCGACATCAGGGACCTGGTCCGGGCGTCCCTTCGGCTACGTCCGGACCGGATTGTCGTCGGCGAGGTCCGGGGGCCCGAAGCGGTCGACATGATCTGGGCGATGTCCACCGGACATCGAGGCTGCTTCTCCACCTGCCACGCGGCAGGCCCGGCAGATGCCCTACGGCGGATCGAGACGATGGTCTTGTTGGGAGCAGACCAGCTTTCGGCAGACGCTGTGCGAGCCCAGGTGAACTCGGCGATCGACGTGCTGATCGGAGTGGGCAGGAACGCCGACGGGACGCGATCGGTGGAGTCGGTGCACAGCCTCTCCAACGACGGACAACTGACCCGCCTCTACGCACTTCCAGGCAGTTGAGGTGGCCGCCATCGGTTCGGACCGCCGCCACTTCGAACGCCAGCTACCCGATGTGGCCTCTGGGATGGCCCGAGCGGTGCACTCCGGCGCCACCCTCCTTGTTGCAATCGAAGACGTTGCCGAGTCCATCGATGGTCCGGCAGAATCCGAGCTGAGGTTGATCGCAGACCGGGTGCGACATGGCTGGATGCTTGATGACGCCCTCGTGGAATGGCAACGGCAGGGTCGATCTGCCTCATTGGATCTTCTGGTAGCGGCATGCCGACTGGGTCACTCCGAGGGCGGCGATCTCAAAGCGGCTCTCGATGGTGTTTCCGCGGCCCTCCTCGACCGGCTCGAAGTGGCCGACGAGACTCGGGCGTTGACATCCCAGGCTCGAACTTCGGCGTACGTCCTCGGGGTTCTTCCGCTTTTCGGAGCGGCCGGGTTCTCGGTGCTCGACCGGCGGGTCGCCCAGATGTTGTTGACCACGCAAGTAGGCTTGATCTGCCTGGTGGTTGGACTCGGCCTCAATCTTCTCGGCGCCTGGTGCTTGTCGATGATTGTCCGGGCGGCGCTCCGATGATCGTTCGGGCTGGGCTCCGATGAACCCCGTGGTGGCGGTGAGCGTGCCGATGGCGGTGAGCGTGATGGTGGCCCAGTGAGCCCCGTGGTGGTGGCGCTCCTGGCCGGGTGGGTGACTCTTCGTGTCGTCGGATTCCGTAGTGAATGGCCATGGAGGGTGGTCGATCTGACCCTGTCGAGGTCCTCCTCCGGCAGTCGCGGGCGAGCGATGGCCAACCGTCCGAGTCGATCGCAGGGCGAAGGTCACCAGCCCAATGGCAATCGCCGCAGATCGCGGAGGGCGCAACGAGAAGTCACTGCTGCTCTCCCGGCAGCGGCGGACCTGCTCCGCGTCGCGGTCAGCGCTGGGCACTCTTTGCACGGAGCGGTTGCGGTGGTCGCCGAATTCGGACAGGGACCTGTGTGTGAGGCGATGACCGTTGCACACCGCCGATACGAACGCGGCTCGGCTCTTGTCGAGGAATTGGCCGCACTGCCCAAGCTCCTGGGTCCGACATCACGGTCATTCGCCAGCACCTTGGTGATGGCGCTGTCATCCGGAGCACCGGTTTCGTCGGCATTGCAGAGGCTCGCCGATTCAGAACGTCGGCGATACAGACGTCAGATCGAGGAGCGTGTCAGACGACTCCCGGTGTTGCTGCTCGCCCCACTCATCGGATTGGTCCTTCCGGCGTTCATGATTCTGACGATCGTCCCCGTCGTTCTCGTGACCGCTCAGATCGATCTGGCAGCGCCACCACCTAATCCGCCTTCCCCCTTTCAAGTCCATTTCCGGCAGGAGATCCCGCATGAATTCATCAGTGACATCGGACCGAGTCCCTCGGCGCAGTGAAGCTAGACATTTCGGCCAGCGTGGCCAGAGCACCGTCGAATATGCGCTCCTCCTTCTTGGAGCAGCAGCGATCGCCATGCTCGTGGTCGCCTGGGTTGCCAAGACCGACATGATCGGCCGCCTGTTCGAGGTCGTCATCGGCAGGATCGTGGATCAGACATGATTCGGTCCGACCGGGTGGGTATGGATGTCCGAGCCGGTCACGCCGGTCACGCCGGTCACGCCGGTCACGCCGGTCGGGCCCGTCACGCCGGTCGGGCCCGTCACGCCTGGAAGTGCCGCCTCGGGGACGGTGGGCAGTCGACGGTCGAGCTGGCAGTTGTCCTGCCGATCGTGGTGCTCCTTCTGCTGGCAACTGTCCAGGCGGCACTACTGGTGCGGGACCGGATTCTGCTGGTGAACGCAGCGCGGGCAGCCGGTCGTGCGGTGATCGTGTCCCCCCGAATCGAGTCAGCGCGAGATGCGCTTCAAACGCAGGGATCAACGGTCGACAAAGCCGAGGTCACCCTTGGCGGTCAGACATCCTCGGGTGATCTGGCCACGGTGACTCTGCGCATGCCAGCGACCCGCGTTCCGATCGTAGGCAGGGTCGTCAGCGGCATCGTGTTGGAGGAATCCCTGACCGTCAGAGTCGAAGGTCAGGGCTGAACGTCAATCCGCCAGAGTGGCAGAGAGCAGCCGAATCGCCGCTGCCTTGTCGAGTGGCTCGTTGCCGTTGCCACACTTGGGGGACTGGACACAGCTGGGGCAACCATCGCTGCACCGGCATTTCCTGAGTACGTCGAGGGTGGCCAAAAGGTGGCGGTCTGCCGCCTCGAAGGCCATTTCCGCCATGCCGGCGCCGCCCGGATACGCGTCATGGATGACGACGGTCGGCATTCCCGTCGACTCGAGCCAGTCGGTGGAGACTCCTCCGACATCCCAGCGGTCACAGATCGTGAACAGGGGAAGAATCCCGATAGCCGCGTGTTCCGCCGCGTGCAACGCGCCGCCCAGATCGGCTGGGTCGATCTGGGCACGCTCGATCAGGGCGTCATCGAAGCTGTACCAGACGGCGCGCGTGTTCAGCTGACTCGCGGGAACATCGAGGGATTCGCTGGCGATGACCTTGTGCGACGAGGAATTGCGGAGCTGATAGCCGGTGACCCTTGTTGACACCTCTACCGACCCAAGTCGCAGTGTCGAGGATCCGACCTGTCGTTGATCCGAGATCGACACAACCTGAAGTTCTTTGGAGGACCGTGCCTGGGTGTAGGTCTTGCCCGGATCGGCAACGACGATGACGCTGCGGGTATCGAAATCATGACCAGTCACCCTCCAAGCTGAACCTTGATGCAGGTAGATCGCGCCGACATGGGCCGACTGGTAGAGACTTGATTCATCGACCGTGCCGATCACGGTTCCGTCGACTTCGGCTATCCGGAATTCTCCACGGCCCGCTGACCGGAGGCTGAGCGTGGGTGCGGGGGTGCCCCGCCCGGCCCAGTTCACAAGGCGCTCCGAGCGGTGGGTGCGGATCTTCGCCCGGTCGGTGAGCACCAACTGTCGGATCCCCTCGTCTAGCTGGGTCGGCCAGTACTTCTCGTCGCGGTGACGCAGCGGAAGTTCGTGTGCCGCACAGCCAAGGTGGGGAACGAATACGAATGGATTGTCCATGTTGACCACCGCGCGTTCGGGCTGACGATCGAACAACTCGTCCGGGTTGGCCATCATCCATTGGTCCAACTGGTTCTCGCCCGCGACCATCACCGCTATGGACTCGTCGGTTGAACGTCCGGTCCGGCCGGTCTGCTGGCGGAACGACGCGATCGTCCCCGGATAGCCGCACAACACCACTGCATCGAGTCCGCCGATGTCGACGCCGAGTTCCAGTGCGCTGGTAGCGACGATGCCGTTGAGTTCACCGCTGAACAACTCGGATTCGATCTGTCGTCGTTCGTCACGCAGGTACCCGGCCCGGTAGGAGCGAACGGTGGTGGACATGCGATCTGGTAGCAGACCTCGAATCTGTTCCGCCACTAGTTCGGTCGCGCGTCGTGAGGAGCAGAAGACGAGTGTCCTCAGCCCGGCGTCAATGAAGCCTGCGGCCAGCTGAGCAGCTTCGACATTCATCGACCAGCGTTCGTCGTCAGCGGTCTCGGCCGGATTCCACAGTGCGATTCGCCGCGAACCTCTCGGTGACGCATCCACTTCGATCACTTCGATGTCGATCCCGGACAAGGATGACGCCAGCTCGCCGGGCGCTCCGATCGTCGCCGAGGTGAACACGAAGGTGGGGTCAGCACCGCCGTAGTGGCGGATCAGACGGCGCAGGCGGCGCAGCACGTGGGACATATGGGTGCCGAAGATTCCGCGGAACACGTGCAACTCGTCGACCACGATGTATTTGAGCCGCGAGAGGAAACTGCTCCAGCGTTTGTGATTGGCGAGGATTGCCTGGTGGAGCATCTCGGGGTTGGTGAGCAGGACGTTTGCGTTGCTCCTGACCCAGGAGCGTTCCTCGGGGGTGCAGTCCCCGTCGTAGGTCGCGGCGGTCAGGCCGGGGACATCCCACGAGGTCAGCGACATGAGCTGATCCTGGGCGAGAGCCTTGGTCGGATAGATCAGTAGAGAGGTCGCGTCCTCGGAGACCGACTCGGCGATCGGCACCTGATAACAGAGCGACTTTCCCGACGCGGTTCCAGTTGCGATCACGACCGACCGGCCGGAGCGAACCCGGTCGATGGCGTCCGCCTGATGCGCCCATAGGTGGGTGAAGGGGACGTGGTCAACGAGATGTGGCGCGAGCGGCTTGATGAGTGACCCGACCCGGGCCTCGCGGGGAGCCAGTTCCTGTAGATGCACCAACCGGCGGTCATCGAGCAGTTTCTCGAGCGCGGCCGAGATCCGCTGGCCGTGCTGTGCAGTCGGGTCGAGGTCAACCAGGTCAGTCATCTAATTCGCTAGGTCGTCTGACGTGGGCATCTACCCAGACGCTAAACGAGGTGAGTGACAACCTCGGGTCGGCCGTGGCCGCCTCAGCCCCTATCGTTTAGGAGGTGCTCTTCGACGTCCGGACAATCGAGCGGCCACCATGGACAGTGGTTGCGGTCGTCGGTGATGTGGACCTGGCGACGATGCCATCGTTGAGCACTCATCTAGGTGCAGCAGAAGCGAGCGCTCTGGCACTGGACATATCCGGCGTCGATCACTTTGATCCCCTCTGCTTCGGCGTGGTGGTGGCTGCGGCGCTCAGGGCCAAGCGTCGTCAAGGAAAGTTCTGTGTCGTGTGCCCGCCCGGTCGACCGAGAGAGCTGTTCGCCGAGAGTGGTCTCGACAAGATCGTCGCTGTCGTGGCTGCTAGGTCTGAGCTTCAGCCCTTGTAGTGCTTGGAGTAGTGAAGGACCTCCGCCCGATCCATTTGGGAACTGGCTGGTAGCCTTCTCCCAATGGAAGCCACCGTGGATGAAGTCGGTCGGATCGTGGTCCCAAAGGCATTGCGGGATCGGTTGCGTCTCACGCCGGGAACGAAGGTCGACGTGAGCGAATACGGGGACGGGCTGCACGTCACCGCTGTGAGCCGGACCGCTCGGCTGGAGGAGCGCGACGGGCGCCTTGTTGCCGTCGCGGAAACGCCCGTTACGGATGACGACGTACTGGCACTCGTCGACGCCGGGCGAAGATGACCGACCTGGTGCTGGACACCAGCGTCGCGGTCCCACTGCTTCTCACATCACACGTCGCCCACCGACAGGTGAATGCATCGCTGGGCGATCTGTCGGTCGCGTTGGCGGGGCATGCCCTCCACGAGACCTACGCGGTTCTCACTCGACTGCCAGGCGACGCGCGCCTCGCCCCGGAAGACGCTGTCCGCTTGCTCCGGGAGCGATTCGAGCCGGCCGCAGTCCTCGATGCCAGGTCCGTTCGTTCGGCACTCGCCGTCCTGGCAGCAGCCGGGGTTTCGGGTGGCGCCACCTACGACGGATTGGTCGCCCTTGCTGCGCTATCGATGGGTGTCCCGCTCGCAACCCGGGATCGCCGTGCGCGGAGCACCTACGGACTCCTCGGTGTGTCGGTCGAGATGCTCGGCTGAAATCAGCAATCGCTCCCCGCCAACAGGTCTCGACCAGATCATCAATTTGGTGGCTGCTAGGTCTGAGCTTCAGCCCTTGTAGCCCACGGAGAGTGACGGACTGTGCCAGCTAGAGAATTGCTTCGATGTCCTTTGTGAGAGGGTGGAGCAATGGGCGAGGGTCACCGTCGAATCGTAAAGGGACGCGGCCCCTGGATAATCAGTGTGCGAATCTGGTCCGGCTTTGCTGGCATTTTCGCACTGTTTGGCCTGATGAACTTGATCCGAGATTGGTCAGATCGAGGAGTCTCAGTAGGTGGAGCATCTGAGGCACTCATTCCGTGTGTAGTACTCGTCATCTCGCTGGCGGTCGTGGTCCGCTCGCTGCGCGTCGGGATCTACGCCTCGGAGGAGTTCTGGGCTTTGAGGGGGATCATAGCGACGAGGACATGTCGAATCTCGGAGATCCGGAACATAGAGATCGTGGACGAATTTATGTTCACCAGTCCCACAAGAGTGCTCCGTATCGATCTGCAATACGAGCAATCCATGACCTATCGATACCTTGCATGGCAGAACCAGCTCGGAATGTTCCTGTATGGAAGCGCAAAGCGTGAGCTAAGGCCTAGGCAGCAACGAGTTCTGGGGAAGCTTCGCTCCGCCGCAGGTGTCGGTGGGCCCAGAAGCTCACATCGTGACTGGATGCCGGGTGTCTGACAGCAACAGTGCGACGATCGCCGAGCATCGACCTTGTGACGTCTCGCGGTGGACATTACCCTTACATTTATGTCAGAAGTAAAGAAGCGGCGTCGAGGCGCCTCCAAGATCAGCTCCAAACATCAGATCACGATTCCTACTGATGCACTCCGGGCCGCGGGACTCGAAATAGGTGACCGTCTCCTCGCACGCTCCGACGGCGCAGGCCGAGTGATCCTTGAACGCGAGCACGATGTCGTGGCTGACCTCGCCGGCGCCCTCACAGGCGTCTACCAACAAGGCGAACTCGACGACCTCCGGTCCGAATGGGACTGACACACCTCGACGCCGGGGTTGTCATCGGATTTCTCGATGCGTCGGACGCCCACCACGTCAAAGCTAAGGCGTCGTTGACCCAAGCAATTGCGAATGGTGACCAACTAGCGATGGCAGCGTCAGCCTTTGCTGAGTGTCTCGTCGGCCCGGCCCGGCGAAGTGATGAAGCAATCCAAGTAGTTAGACGAGCGTTTGACCGCCTTCCGATCCAGATCGTCGACCTCAACCCGCTGATTGCGGTTGAAGCGGCACGACTCCGCTCGCAACATCGATCCCTACGACTTCCGGATGCGCTTGTCATCGCCACGTCCGTCGTCGCGTCTGCGGATCGACTAGTGACGGCCGATGGTCGCTGGCCAACTCGGAAAGAGCTTCTGATCGAATTCGAGATCGTCCAGATCTGACACGCAGTGCCGATCCAGACCTACTTGGTGTCGGCGTAGCGGTTGAGTTCGGTGCGGGCGACCTGGCGACGGTGGACCTCGTCGGGGCCGTCCGCGAAACGGAGGGTGCGTAGCCCGGCGTACATGCGGGCCAGTGGGAAGTCGTCCGAGACACCGCCGCCGCCGTGAGCCTGGATGGCCCGGTCGACGACCCGCAGCGCGGTGTTGGGCGCCACGATCTTGATGGCCGAGATTTCAACGGCCGCGCCCTTGGACCCGACGGTGTCCATCAGCCACGCGGCCTTGAGCGTCAGGAGTCGAGCCTGTTCGATCTCGATGCGGGAGTCAGCGATCCACTCGCGGATGACTCCTTGATTGGACAACGGTCAACTAGAACAAGTCGAGGAAGGAATACTTGTTATGTGAAGGATATTTGGCTGCGCTGTTGGCTCGGTTTGCTATGGTCATTTCGTTGTCGATTTTCGGGGGTGGAGTTTTGTCGGGTGGGCGGCGTCGCGGGTGGTCGGTCGGTTTCTTGTTGTTCGGCGCAGCGGCGTTTGTTGCTGGCCCGTTTTCTGATGTTGCTTCGGGTGCGGTCGAGGCGCTTGGCGAGGTTTCGGTTGATCGGGAGCCGGCTTTCGCGTCTGCTGGTGATGTTCCGGGGTTGAAGTCTGAGCCTTTTGGGGAGCCCTGGTGGCGCCGAGCAGATCTTCGCTTGAGGCGACTGGTGAGTCGGCAGAGGTCGGGGTGACACCTCGCTTTGATCCGGATGCGAAGGTTGGGGCTGAGGTTGTTGGGGAGCGGACAGCGTTTTCTCGGTCGTTTCGGCGTTCGGATGGTTTGTTGGATGTTCGTGTGTCGCCTGAGCCGGTGGCGTTTGATTCGGGCGGCGGCGATTTCGAGCTGATTGACACGGAAGTCGTTCAGACTCGTAGCGGTTTTGAGGCTGTTAAGAACAGTTTCGGAGTGTCGTTTGCGGGTTCTGATATTGGCGTGTCGGTGGTGTTGGCGTCGGGTGAGCGGGTGGTGTCTCGTCCTGCGTTTCTGGATGGAGTGGTGCCGGCGAAGGTTGTGGAGCCGGTTGTTGATGGGTCGGATGGGTCGGTGGTCTGGTATCGGCAGGTTTGGCCTGGGGTGGATATTCGTTACACGGTTCGTGTCACCGGTTTGTCCGAGGATGTGGTGTATACCGCGGCGCCTGTCGGTGGGGGTGCTGTGACTTTCGCGGTGTCTGGCGCGGAGGTGGACGCGGCGTGGTCTTTGCCGTTGCAGACCGAGGTGGTTGGTGAGAGGCCGGTGTTGCCTGAGCGTGAGGTTCTGCGTTCGTCTGGGTTGTCGGAGGTTGCTTCGGTTGGTGAGAAGAGCACGGATTCAGTCGCTGAGTTGTCGGCTGCTCGTTTGATTGGGGATCGGGAACGGCCGGCGGTTGAGGCAGTGTCGTCGCTGTTGGCGCGTGGGCCGGTTGGTGAGGGTCTGAGGTTCGGGCCGTTGGTTGTCTCTACGGCTGATAGTGAAGCTTTCGTGGCGGACGGTTTGGCTAGGCCTTTGGCCCGGTCGAGGGTTGTGTCGCCGGGGGAGTCGCTGGTGGAGGTGTCTGTTGATCCGGGGTGGATCGGCAAGCTTGGTCCGGAAGCGTTTCCGGTTGTGTTGGATCCAGAGTTCATGTTGGGTCCTGGCGGACATATCTCGTATTTGGGTGGCACGACGACTGCTTGTGGGTCGGTTGCCCCTACGTGTGGCCATCGTGCCGGTCATCCGATGATCCCGGGTTTGGGGTTCTCCATTTGGCGGTCGATGAATCTGTATGATTTGTCGTCGACTGCGTCGACGTATGGGCTTCTTGGATCGGGGAACGTGAAGCTTGTTAAGGCCGGGGTCGTGTTGAGCCGCGGTGACGGTTATACGGGGTCTTCGACGGTCCGCTTGCATAAGGCGAATGCTTATAGTTGGGCGGGGGTGACTGGTGGGGGCCAGCTGGGTTCTGTTACTTCGACATCAACTTACGCTTTTGATGTTTCCAATCATGTTCGAACAGCCTTCGCTGCTTCAGCTACGGGTTTCAGTTTTGGCGTCGAGTCTGATGCTTCGTTCTACAACTATAAGGAGTTCGGTTTCGGGTTGGTTTTGACGATCAATGATGCGCCGCCGATGCCGCAGCATGAGGCGCCTGCGGATGGTAAGGCGTGGTTTGCGAAGACTGTGTCTGCTGCACCGAAGTTGTCGGTCAAGACGGTTGTTGATTCGACGCTCCTGCCGGGTCAGAGCGCGGTGCAGTATCAGTTTGCTGTGTCGACTACACCGCCGTCGCCGACGGGGTTCAGTGGCGATGTTGCTACTCGGGGGTTGTCGGCGGACCGTACTTTTCAGTTGTCGCCAACGAGTTTGAAGGACGGGTACACCTATTATTGGCGGGCTTGGGCTTTCGATGGGATAGCAAAGACCGCTTCGTCGGTGTTTTCGTTCAGGTTTGATCGCCGGTTGGGGACTTCTGGCCCTTCGCCGTATACCGATGTGGGTCCCATCAAGGTGAACGCGGCTACCGGCAACGCGATGTTCACGTGGTCTCAACGGCCGGTAGCGACTCTTGGTGGCGCTGCCGCGGTGTCGATGACGTACAACTCGTTGTTGTCTGCTGGGACATCGGTTGTTGAGGCTACGCCCGGGTTGCCTCCGGGTTGGATGGCGTCGTGGGGGAATCTTCCCGTCACCAGGTTGGAACTGATCCCGGGTGGGTCAGCGGTTGTGCGGCTCGCTGATGGCGGCAAGGAAGCCTTCAAGTGGAATGTGAACAGGTGGGAGACCGTTGAGACGTATCAGCAGTCGTTGTTGCGAACCATTCCTGGCTCACCGGTCTCCTATCAGTGGGAATCGCCTTCTGGGTGGCTCATCAACTTTGGTGACAAGGGCCAGATTTTGGATGCGTTGAATCAGGGGGACGATGTTTCGCCGACGTCGCTGGGGTTCGAGTGGGGCACGACCACAAACGAAGATGATGAGGACATCGCGGTGTTGCGTGAGGTGATCGACCCGGTCATCGCTGCGAAGGGCCGCACGATGACGTTGTCTTACGGTGGTGACAGCGCATGTCCTGTAGCGGATATACCGGCCGGGGTGGTCACAGCGCCTGCGGGGTTGTTGTGCAAGATCTCCCATATGGACGGCTCGGAGACTGTGTTCTGGTATGTGACTTCTGGGGGTAGTAGCCAGGTCGCGAAGATTGTCGATGACGGCAACGGCAACCTGGGTACCGGCGTGGATGATCAGGCTGCGTGGGATCTCGGCTGGGATTCGAATTTCCGGATCGTGTCACTGCGTGACCCGCAAACGAACAGGTTGACAGCGGCTGGGGAGTGGCCTGTCGATGGTTCCGGAAACTTGTTGTCACCTGAGGATCACTCGACTCTGCTCGGCTATGACTCGGCGGGGCGTGTCGCTTCGATCACCGGCGGGGAACCGGATGCGACCCATGTCCGTCCGGGAGTCGCGTTCGGGTATCCGTCGGACACGGTGACAACCGCGACCGATGTCAACAGGGTGGAACCGAACGGCTATACGACCAGGTGGACCACCGACGCTCGGGGCCGTCAGGTCAAGGTTGAGGACCGGATGGGTAGGGCCGGGTTCACCCGTTGGGTTGACGCGGACACCGACCGGGTTTCGTGGACTGATACGGAGTCGCTCAACGCCGCGGGCGCGCAGGTGTTTATGCGTACTGGTTCTGTCTATGACGACCGGGGACGTGTGATTGAGTCGTGGGGACCGACTGACCGCACCGAGTTCGGAGCGTCGAGTGAATCGACTGGCACAGCGACCGGTGGCACCAACACGCCGAAGACGGCCGTTGTTTACGATGGCGGATTGTCAGGTCTGGCCTCGACGTTCTGGGCGAACGCTCACCAGGAGGGACGTTCGAAAGCTCATGGTTTCATGTCGAGTTCGTCGCTGGTCACCACCGGAGAACCCCATGACCTGCTCTCCAGCACAGATGACTGGTCGATACGGTTGACCGGTTCGATCAAGTTCCCGGCAGCCGGTACTTACACGGTGAAAGCTGTCGGTTACGGGCCGACACGGTTCGCTTTGTGGGACTCGTGGGCCGATCTGTGGACAAGCACCGACCCGGGCGGCACAGGCACGATCTCTCCTGCGATCACGGTCGCGGTATCTGCGGGTGATGTCGGCAAATGGAAATCTGTTGTCATTGACAACGCGGATTCCAGCGGCACGGGTGGGGTAGATCTTCAGTGGATACCCCCGGGTGGCACCCAGGTTCAGGTGCCGGTAGCGAATCTTCGACCCGAGTTTGGTTTGGCGACCGAATCGACGGTCCGTGTCGACACGACCAACACTGTTGTGTCAACAACCTCTTATGACGATCCTGTGACGACAGGGGTGAACGAGTCGTATCTCGGTATCCCACGGGTTGTGACGAGCGATCCCGGTGGCCTGGCGCTACAGACCGTCGAAACGTTCGAGGAGTCCTCCTCGACTTCAACTGGTTTCCTTCGGAGATTGTCACGACAGTTGCCGTCCGGTGGAGGATCCAAAGTCACCTACGAGTATTACGACTCGGATAGTGACCCGATCTCGTCGGGTGCTACGGCGTGTGGCGTTGGTTCGTTGACCGATCAGTTGGGGATGTTGGAACGCACTATCCAGGCCGATCCCGACGGCGGCGGTCCCGAAAGTTCGCTTGTCCGTGAGTATGTGTATGACTCGGCTGGCCGTCAGGCGGGCTACCGGGCGTCAACCGAGGTCGAGAACGAGCCGTGGACTTGTACGACCTTTGATGACGCGGGTCGGGTCGCTACGGTCGAGTTCCCGGCGTGGGATATCGAACCGGCTCGAACTGTTGTCTATGACTACATGGTTGGCGGTGACCCGAAGGTGATGTCAGTGTCTGATTCGGTGGGGACAGTGACCACTACTACGGATTGGGCTGGCCGGACTGTCGCCTATACCGATGTGTGGGGTCTTGTGACCTCGACTTCCTATGACGATCTTGGTCGGGTGGCGACGTCATCGAACTCGGGTGGAACCGTCGCTTACGCGTACGGGGGCGACGATCAGGTGACCGAAACGAAGTTCAATGGTGATGTGGTCGCGAACCCGACCTACGACTCGTTGTCGCGGATGACTGGTGTCTCTTACCCGGCGGGGGTAGGCAAGGCCGGCAACGGCACTTCTGGTTCATTCGGTTTTGATGACAAGGGTCGGGCGGCGTCTATGGCGTGGTCTGACCCGGCGAGCGGTTTGATCACTTCCGACGCGGTCACTTCTCGTGATTTGGTGAACCGGGTGTTGAATCAGTCGGTCGATGGTTTCGACCCGAACGGGTCTACCCCGAATTACGGCTACGACAAGGCGGGGCGACTGGTTTCGGCGGTCGGGTTCGCGGAGGCTCCGGCTGTTGGGGCTGCGACACGCACTACGGCATACGATTTCACGAGTTCGTCTTGTGGGTTGGCGTCCAATGCTGGGCGTAACGGCAACCGGGTATCGAAGACCGTCAACTCGACCTCAGTCACTTACTGCTATGACCACGCGGATCGGTTGACAGCGACCAGTGACCTCGCTGCGGCTGCGGTCAACACCGGTGACGGCACGTTGTCGTATGACTCCCATGGGAACACGAGCGTGTTGGCTACTGAGCAGCATGTTTATGACATTGCTGACCGTCATGTTGCGACTGTGCCGACTACCCCAGGACCGGTGCAGGGAACAGACGCCCTGTTGATGGTCGCGAACCCTGGCGGGTTGACAGCCATGGACCTGTGGGTGAAAACCAGGTTGGAGGCCACAGGTTGGACCGTCACCCTGGCTGATGACAACACGATCACCCTCGCGCAGGCTGACGCTGCGGATCTGGTGGTGATTTCTGCTTCGATATCGTCATCGAAGTCTGCTGTAGTCACAGCTACTACGACTGGGGTTGTGTCGGCATCTGTTGGTGGTTGGGATGAACTCAAAATGGTGAACGGCCAGAACCTTGTGACCGGTTCCACATCTGTTGATGTGGTCGACGGGGCCCACCCCGCTGCCGTCGGGGTCACCGAGGGCAACGTTGTCACCTCGACATCGGGTGCGTCGCACAGCTGGGGGCTTGTCGCTCCTGACGCCCAGATTGTTGCGACGATCGCCGGCGATTTCTTGAAACCCGCGGTGTTCGCCTACGGCCTTGGTGACCGGCTCGTTGATGACTCCAAAGCCCCGGGGCGGCGGATCACGTGGACACAATTCTCGGCCACCACGACAGATCTCAACGCGAACAGCGACGCGTTCTTCGACGGGGTTGTCGCTTGGGCGGCACAACCCGTCACCGCTGCCGCATCGTTGGGTAAGGACGTGTTGTTGATGGTCGGCGACTCGACCGCACCCAGTCTGAATGACGATTGGATGTACAACAGGTTGGAAAACGCGGGATGGACCGTCACTGTCGTGGACGAGGATGTGATCACCGTCGCCCAGGCTGACGCAGCGGATCTGGTAGTCGTGTCCGCTTCTACTCTGACGGCTTCGTCTTCGAAAGTGAAAGCGACCACGACTCCGGTGTTGTCGAATGAGTCGTGGGGATGGCCACTGTTGGGTATGGCCACCACAGGTGGCGCAGAAGCAGGCCAGAAGACTGTGACGATCACCGATACCACCAACCCGCTGTCGGCCGGATTGGCGAACGGGGCTCATACGACGTCGGTGGACGGTCATTCCCACGCGTGGGGAACAGTCGCCAGTACAGCTGACGTGGCGGCCACCCTGGCGGGCGACGCGTCGAAAGCCACCATATTCTCTTACGACACGGGAGAGGTTCTTACTGACTCGACAACAGCGGCTGGGCCGCGGGTCGGCT
>JBARXY010000031.1:0-72727 GCA_049647585.1 Microthrixaceae bacterium
GATCAGGGCGCTTCGACTTAATAATGCTCAGTCCGGCCGCTCAGTAGTCGAATGAAGAGCGGGGCTCAGCTGCACACGGCTTGTCGTGGCAGACGTTTGTGACCTTGCCTTCCTTGGCGAAGAAGTCCTTCTTCTGGGCAATCACGCCGGGCTGGCGACGAGGATCCTCGTGGGGGTCGGCGCAAGGCGGAACCTCGGAGTCCTCCTTGCCGGCACACTCGCTCTTGAATGCGTCGCTCATCGCAGGCGTCACGTTTCCGAGCGGCGGAGCGAGGGTTCCCGAGTCCCAGAAGTACAGGGCTGAACCATCGAGGGGGAACTTACGGATCGGGGACAGGTTCCAGAACATGTCGCCCTTCGGCATACGATCCGCCGCGAGTGTCGGCTGGTAGATCGGAATCCGCAGCGTCCTGGCGATGTTCTCTGCCGTGATCGGAGCAACCTGATGGTCGCCGTATGCGACGGTGAGAATCACCGAGTGCGCCGGTGTCAGGTTGTAGGGACGATCCGTCAGGTGCTGCACGTAACCGCTGGTCTCACCCCGGTCCCAGAGCATCTGGAGGATACCGAAGGCGATCTGCTGGTCAAGCGTGTTCGGGTATGCGTCACGCAGGACAACCGCGTACTGGTCGAAGTCGACGCTTCGGTTGAGCAGGGTCGAGTAGTTCATCCCAGTGACTCCGAGCGAAGCCTTGGTCCAGTCCTGGGCGATGGCGGTAACCGCGCCGCCCATGATCCCACCCTGGCTGTTGCCGTCGTAGTAGGCGGACTCGGTGTTGATCATGTTTGCGCCGGCGGTGGTCTCGAATGCCGGATCGCTCCCTAGACCACCCTCGTGGATCATCAGCCGACCCAGGTAGAGGGTATTGATCAGACTCTGCTGTAGTCGGTCAGCCACGGTAGGGAAATTGCTGATGTTTCCGAGTGCCGACACTGCGTTGGAGATGTCCTCCTCGGACATTCCAATCCAGTTGGTGGCGCAGTAGAGCGAGTTGTTCTCTGCCGCCGTGTGCTGGACCTGTGAAGATGCCGCTTCGTTCGCGGAACCGAGAAGACCGTGTCCGTAGACCACGGGAGTGGCTTCACCCGACTCGACCGCATCAGCGGGAACGGAGCACACGAAGTTGGCTGTGTAATTGCCGGTCGAGATCGGCTGGTCGCTTGCTGGATCGAACTGCATTCTCGATCCGGGGACGCCGTCCTTGTCCAGATAGAGCGGGACCTCGAAGGTGCCCTTGACAACCTTGGCAATGCCGGACTCGAAGTCCGAGGTGTTGGTGTCGGTCTCGGTGACCTTGAACTCAGGAGCCTGACCGTTGAGGCGGCCCATCGCGTCGTCACGCATGGAGAGCACACGGCCGGCAAGAGAATTTGCCGAGGCAACCGTGAAGTGCCATGAGAGATAGAGGTCCGCTCGGTTGACACCGGCAGCAGCGAGGGTGGCGAAGATCGCCTCGAACTGTGCCCTACGGCTTTCAACCTGCGGCAGGCTCGTCGGGTTGTTGTCCCGGAGAACCTGGAAGGCCATCGGCGGTGCAATTGCCGAGCCATCGGCCGCCTTGACGTTGCGAACGGCCACTGCGAAGCGGTTCGTCTCGGTCAGCGAGATAGCAGGGCGCAGGATCAGCACCTGGTCCGCAGGGCTCGTCGCGTGCGAGTCCATCTCTGCCCAGTGCGGAACGAGTTGACCCGTGTCGAGGTCGACGATGACGGTCGCCGACTCCGGCGTCAGCGACATCCCGATGTTGTCCTCGGATGGGAGCTCGGTCTTTGCGGGGTCCAACCCGGGGATCTGCACCAGGATGGGCGTTGACGGACTGAAACCGTCGTTGCGGTTCCATTCGGTCGGATCGAGTGTGGATCCGCTGGCGTTCGCCAGGAGCCCCTGGGGAAGGTTCACCCGACGACCGGTGCCCGTGGAGTTGTCGGCAACCGTGTACGCATCACTTGGGAACGGCAGTAGGCAGGAGCGGGTCGAGAGGACTTCGCAGCCTTCGCCGCTCTGGCCGAGCTCGGCCTGGAGCCGTGACATGGCGGCTGCATCGAGGGCCACGGGCTCTGGAGCTTCGCCTGAAACCTGGGCGGCCGCCTCGGATTCGGCAGTTGGATTGCCCTTGGATATGTCGCCCGTAAACGCGGGCTTAGGCGGCTCGACCTTCGCGCAGGCCATTGCGGCCAATGCGATCGACATAACAAGGATGGGCATACGGAGTCGAGCGATCACGGCGTTCCTCTGTCTCGGCGACTCATGACGAGTTCCGACCCTAGCCGTGAGGACGAGGACCAATGAAAACCCGACCACCGCCGGTGGATAATTCTGTCATTCGACCGAGGTCGATGGACCATCTTTGCAGCTGCCCTGACGGACACGGAGAACTCAGCGACCGCAGACCGGCCAGGGCCTGGTCCCGCGCTGACGCAAGAGAAGAAGCGCCCGGTAATCCTGTTCGGCCGGCGACGCCGCAGCGGGGTCTCCGGACCCACCGACACCGGCCCATGTCCGGTAGTCGAACTGGTAGGCGCCGCGGTACCTGCCGGAGGAGCTGACTATCGAATAGTTGCCCCCGGATTCACATCTGCGGATCTTTGCGAGAGTCGCCGACTCTGCCGCTGTCGGATTTCCGCGGGCCGCCCCAAACGTGGAAAACGGCGCGGTCTCTTGCGGAGATGGGGCGGTTGGGGTGCCGACGTTGTTGGAGTCGGTGGAACCAGATCCGCGGGACCCGCTCGAAACACGGGCCTTTGCGACACTCGAAGCCGCTGCGATCGATGCCCGTCGTTCCGCCTGCACCCTCGACCGTTCAGCCGCAGCCGCGACGCGCGCCTGCTCGCGGGCATCGGCGAGAGCCGCCTCCGCGTCACGTTCAAAAGCCGCAGCCTGGATTGCATCATTTGAAGCGTCGGTAGCGGCATGGCGTGCCCGCTCGAGTTCCTCAGCGGCCCGGAGCCTCTCGGGCGAATTGCGGGCCTTGAGCTCTTCGTACTCCCTGGCAACATCCTCCGCGGAGGTCGCCTGACCGGCTGACAGCGTGGACTGCCAAGCGAGTGCTTGCGCCTTCGTGGGATCAAGTGTCGCCCGGAAGATGTCGGACTGGCCACCGTCGATATACGCGGCAATGGCGAACTCACGCATGGACATGCGTGCCTCGGCCAACTGCTCGGTGAGTTGCTCGTCCATCTCGCCCAGGTGAGCAACCTTCCGCTCGATCGTGGCCAGATTTGACCTTGCCTCGGCAAGGCGGTTCTCCGCCGAGATTCGCTCGGCCGTCGTCCGTGCCAAAGCCGACTCTGCAGCCGCAACCGGATCGGTCGACCCGGACGCCGAACCGCCAAGTCCGACCAACATGGCTCCGCAGGCGACCACGACCACGGTCGACCTGGCCAGAGAGCGTCCGGCCCGGATCGTCCTGGCTGACAGACACCTGAACGGCTCCGGCACCCTCGATGTGGACATTCTCGGCCGAGACGTCCTCGACATCCTCGACCGGAACATCCTGGACGACCTCAACGTGCGGAGGTGCGGACTGTCCGACCGGGAAACGCCTGGACCATGCCAGAAAGCCTCTACATCCGCCTGCGAAAGGCGGCTGGTCGATAAGTCCGATATGTCAGGTTTGGAACTCACGTCTGTGGCTGGTCCTAGTGGCTGTCATGTCAAACAGTGGGCGAAGATGTCGTCCATGTTACGAACACGATGAGTCTGTCACGAAATCGAAAGATTTCTAAAACGCACCAGTAGTTCGGTTGACGATCGTCAGACCTTTAGCCCTGCTCCATTGCACACGTCTTCGCAACGCAGCTTCGCTCGATTCTACCGACCGCGAGCATCCGACTCGAGCGATCAGAAGCGCTTAGCGAGCGTGACGCTTTTGGCAGAATGGTCCAATGACGGACCAGTCGGTCGCAACTTTCGAAAGCCTGGCCGCAGTCGCTGACCGTTTGGCATCACTGGCGGAGACTGCCGAGTTGATGGGCGACACCGCCTCGGCGCTTCGATACCGAGAAGGTGCCGCTATCGCCCGTCTGCGAGCAATGGAACTTCTCGACAGCTGAGCCTGGATGCCTTTTTCAGCTCCTCTTCCGCCTCCATTTGAGGAGTACGGCTAGCACCAGAGTGATGACAAAACCGGTTCCGATTGCCGCCAGCACCGCCCTGTTGGCGGTCCCCTCCTCGGGAGGCGGGATCACCGGAACATCAGATATGTGCAGCGAATCGCCCAGCTCGCCCATCTCCGACGTGGTCTTCACCGGATCGTCGGGCAGCGTTGTCGGCTCACCGACCTGGGATTCGTCAGATGCTGCGGGCGCCGGTGAGGCAGACGCCGGCTTCTCTGACGGTGACGGCGCCTCTGTCACAACGGTGGTGCCCTCAGCTCGATCCTCCACAGGATCCGGCCCGACCGATGCGGCTTCGATCAGGGCCTCGACCGGGGCAGCCTGGTCATCGCCAACCGTTGGTCTCGGTCGCTTCGGGTCGTACTTGGCCATCAGGCGTCTCCAGTGTTCGCGCCGACCCATCCAAATCCTCGGCGGAGGGCACGGTCAGGCTGTTCGTGATCGTCATTTCGTCCGACAGATCGCCCTGGGACGTCCCCATGACGCTAGCCGGTGACGGTGACGACTCTCCGAACCTTGAAGGATGCAGAACGGCAATCAGCTTCCGGAACTCCTCAGCTGATTCGTCTGCACCGCTCCGGGTCAGAGCGGTGATCGGAAGGCAGTGCGCCGAGGCCTCGGCGATTGCGGCGCGGAGACGGACCGGTGGCTCCAGGACAAGACTCGTGTGGGTCTCGCGGAGTTGGTCATACCAGTGCGCCCCATCGCGGGTTCGGCCGAGGCGGTTGATCACGATCCCCGTCACCGTCGGGCGACCACTTCGCCGTTCGGCAATCCTCGCGATGTTCCGGAGGATCTGATCCACCCCATCGGCACTCCAGGCTGCGGGCTCCGCGACGATCAAGACGTCATCAGCAGCGAAGAGCGCGTTGACAGTGAGTAAGCCCAGAGACGGCGGACAGTCAATGAACACAGTGTCGTATTTGTCGACAACACCCGAAAGCGCCCCCGCAAGCCGGTCGTGACCGCCGATGACGTCGGTTGCCAGTTGATGCTCGCGCTGGGCCAATGCGGGCGAACTCGGGACCACGTCGATGACCCCACCATTCGGAGTTGGCCACGACGATGATTGGACGATGGCTGCAATCGAGCCAGCCTCCTCGGTCGCGAGGGCCACATCGACGGTTCCTGTCGCCTCCCAGATTCCGAGCCCGGTGGTCGAGTTGGCCTGCGGATCCATGTCCACCACAAGGACTCTGCCGCCGAGTTCCGAGACTGCCGCCGCAAGCCCCAGAGTGACCGTCGTCTTGCCGACGCCACCCTTCTGGTTAACCACTGCGGTGATACCCATTTGACCAAGCTAGTGCCGCATCAGTCGACGTTCGGGTGTCCCTGGTCGGCACCTATGCCACGGGCGAGTCAACGGATCTCTCGCCAGGTGGTCATGACAGAATCACCTCATGGTCGACCCGTTTGTCTTCTCCGGCAGTGATCCTTCTGACCGAGTTGTCACGTTCTCATCGTTGGACCAACCGCACGGTGATGCGCTCACGTGGATCCAGGTCCGGCTGGACGGACAAGGACTGACTGCTGCCTGCTCTGCTGAGTTGCTGGATGGCGACGAAGGTCTCGACGTTGATTCGGAGAAGCCCACGAACGGCGGGACCGCTACCGACGCTCTTCGGCTGAGTCACCTGCTGATCCAGCTCGGCAGTGGACCGCTTTGGGATGGATCTCGCCGTTGGAGGTCGCTGGGCGGAGAACTCACCGTCGGGCTAGATGTGGACCGGACGGGGCACGTCGATGTGGACTTCCGTCTCGCCCCACAGCCCTGGGAGCCGACGTGGACTGCGTCGGCGCTCGTTCGCTACACATTGGGCGATCTCACTTCGGTTGGCAGGGCGCTGGAGGGATGGGTCGACGCTCAGGTGCGGGACTGACCGCCCCGGCTACGCCAGAACGCGACGGGTGCCCCACAACGCCGGCTATGCGGGTGATCGAGTGGGCTGGTTTAGCCTCCTGCGACGAATGCTACGACGACGTAGGCGGCGTGGCGGTCGAAGGCTTGTCGGCGTCGGTCATAGATCGTGGTGGTTCGTGGGTCGGCGTGGCGAGCGGCTGTTTGGACGTCGCGTAGGGGAACTCCGGCGTCGAGGGCGGCCATGATGAACGCTGCGCGAAGCATGTGGGGGTGCACCGACCCGAGGCCTGCTCGTTTGCCGATCGATTGGACCCACCGGTGCGCGGTTCTACGGTCGAGGCGGTGACCGTCGCGACGACGAAGGATCGGTCCGTCGTGTCGTTCGCCAACAGCCAGATCGACCGTTCGGGCGGTGCGCGGCACAAGGGGGATCAACGCTGGCTTGTTGCCCTTGCCCTCGATTCCGAGAGTTCGGTGGCCTCGTTCGAACCCGAGTTCCTCGACGTTCGTGCCACACGCTTCGCTAACTCGTAACCCGTTGAGTCCGAGCAGCACAGCGAGAGCAGCGTGGTCATGGTCATAGCGTTCAGCGGTGAAGAGAAACACGCCGAGTTCAGAGCGGTCGAGACCGCGGGCGGTCGACGGGTGAACCTGTGGCCGTCGGACGTACTGGGCGGGGTTCGACACGATGCGCCCGTCGATGTGCGCGAACCGGTAGAAGCCACAAACTGTTGTCAGGCGTCGGTCGACAGTGGACGCGGCGAGGCCGCGTTCTTCGAGCCAACAGCGGTAGAGCTCGATATGTGGCCGTGTCGCTTCCAACACGACCAGGCCTGTGTCGGAAGCCCATTGGAAGAAGCAGCGGAGGTCGTAGCGGTACGCCTCGAGAGTGCGCCCGTTGTAGCGGGCCAGGAACGACGCAGCGGCGATCTGAGCGTCGTCGACGAGGTCAGGGTCGAAACGTTCCAGCATCGACGCAGACGGCTTGTGTGTGGTCATCAGGTTCTCCTTTGGTTTGGGAGAACCAGCGAACACCCGCCCACTGTCTCTGCGATATACGCAATATCGGGGATGGGTCGATTAGTAGGTCCGGGAGGACAAGCGGGAACGACTCAAAACCTGCGTGACCGGTCCTACATCCCAACGACCGGCTCTTCGGCGGGGTCACTTCCCGGACCCCACCCCAACCGTAACGAGAACTAGTGAGCTCTGCCCATCAGACCAGCGACCAGCGAAGCTTCCGATCCCGGCGTTCACGAAGCTCGGGAATCTGGGCTTCAAGGAATCAATCATCCGTCTCGCTGCGCCTGTCGTCTGAATCGTTGTGTGCCCTGATCGGCTGGTTTTGTGTGCCCTGATGCAGGCGGGGTGGGATCGTCCATACGACGGGGGGCAGGCAACAGGCAGCAATGCGGCATGGTCGTGGGAGCCTCGGCAGGCTGGCGGCGGCGCGTGCCGGTGGGCTCGCGACTGTCACAGCGCCGTGCGACGATGTCGGCGGTCGAGAGCGAGGGCGCCATGAGCGAAGAACAAGCAGCATCTGTCCGCCGTCTGTTGGGCGTCGACCTCGGCTTCGTCGGTGACGACGCCATGGCGGAGCTCATGGTGTTCCAGGGTGCAACCAGTCGAGCGGAGCTGGGCGATCGTCTGCGCGCCGAGGTCGAGACCGAGGTAGCCCGCATGTGCGAGCTGGTCCGCGGGTCCGACGCATACGATGTGGTCGAGCTGCTTCGCCTCCGTGAGTTCCCCCCGGGCGATACCGCGCCAGAGTCCGAGCACGACGGGAGCGGCGCCGTGATCGAGCTGGTCGCTCTCGTTCTGCTGGCACGTGGTCGTCGGGCGGAGCCTGGGTTGGTGCGTGAGGACAGCCGTCCGCACGAGGTCATCCAAGAGCTCCATGACCGCGCCAAACGTCTTCTTCGTCTGTCGTCGTACCGGCTGCTGTTCGCGGCGCGGCTCGAGGACCGTCAGGTGTTGGCGCGGTTGGCGGCGACGTACCAGTCGTTCTTTGTTGATGTGCGGGCGCATCAGTACACCTCCGTGCAGGCCAAGCACGATGAGGCCCTGTTCGCTCGTGCCGACACGAGCGAGCTGCTGTCGAATCATCTGGGATTCACCTACGAAGATTTCGTCGCCGTGCGTGACACAGCGGATCGTCTTTACGGCGACGCGATGACGGCTGCCGTCGACGCGACGACTCCGATCGTTGCGGCGGCGAGCGGCGCCGGTGATCCGACCGAGGATGAGCTTGATGCGGCTCGCCAGGGGATGATCGACTTCATCTTTCTTCCGGGTGCTCGGGCCGCGTTCACCGCTTCCGACGTCGCAACGGCGACCGGCCTGCCGATCGAGACGGTCGAGGTCGTCCTTCGCTCGTTCAGTACCGGCTTCGAACAGGGCGTGCCGGCGGATGCAGCGATGGCGTTCTTAAACGGGCGGAACCCCCTCCGCACTGCCGGGCTCGTCTGCGACGGGTCCGAGTACGTGATGACGTCGGGTCCGATCGGTGCGGAGGCGTTCAGGCTCGTGGCCGAAGACGCGTTGAAGGCCGATCAGAAGGCATGGACGCGCTACGACAAGAAGATCCGCAGTGTCGTGAGCGAGGAGCTGGCGGTCGCTGCGCTCGAAGGTGTTCTCGGGTCGGAGGCGCTGCTGGCGCCGATCCTCTACGTCGCCCCGAAGGCGGATGGTGACGTCGCTCAGCTCCACTCTGGCTGCCCGAATCCTCTACAGGTCGGAGACCTCGTCGAGGGCGACGGATTGTTCGTCATCGGCGATGTGGCGGTCTGTGTAGAGGTGAAGGGCCGGACGATCGCGGAGGCAGCCCGGCGTGGTGACCTGAAACGTCTCGAGCGCGAGACGAAGGAGGTGTTCGGAGTTGGTGCCGGGCAGGCCCGCCGTCTCGAACAGCTGATCGTGGACAACGGCGGGGTGTGGCGCGAGGACGCAACCTGGCTCGACCTGAGCGACATCCGGGAAGTTCACACGGTGGTCGTCGGACTCGACACGTTCGGTCCGCTGTCGGTCGCCCTTGGTGATCTCGACACAGCGAACCTCCTCGGCGATGGCACTCCGCCGTGGCTAGCGTCGCTGCACGACTTGGAGGTGATCACTTCGGTGCTCGACCGTCCCTCGGAGTTCCTGCTGTATCTGCGACGTCGGACCGAGGCGGGGGTCGCGTCCAACTACCGGGCTGTCGACGAGCTCGATCTCTTCATGTTGTTCATGGGCGGAGCGCTCTACGTTGAGCCTGACCCGGACGAGACCTTTCGGGCGCATCCACGCACCTCTCGTCCGACCGCGGAGGACCGTCACCGCCGGGAAGAGCATGCGCAGCCGACGTTCGTTGGTACCCACACTGATGATCTCGACCGGTGGATGTACGGGGTAGAGGGTTCTGCGCCGGAGGCTCCGAAGCCGACGTTCAACATCGATGAGAGCACGGCGCGGCTCGTGGATCTCCTCGCACGTGTCGAGGCCCCGGGCTGGTTCCGCGTCGGTGCTGACCTATTGAACCTGTCGGGGGACGCTCAGCAGAAGGTGACGGGATACTTCGACGAGCTCCTCGAAGCAAGCCGTGTCGACGGCGTCTATCACGAGTTCGTAACGGGGTTCCCTGGCTGTTACGGCTACCCGACGTTGTTTGCCGCTGTGACGCCGAGGGGAGGTTCGGCCGACGAGGCCGGAGAGCGACTGAGCCTCTACATGGCAGCGAAGAAGCATCAGCTCCAATCTGACCGAAGTCTGGGGCTGCTGTTTAATCCCTCTGGGACGTTGTCGGCGGCGTTCTACTTCAACGATCTGCCGGGTGAGAGCGCCGAGCTCGATGAGGTGGGCGCACGGATCGGTCTCCAGGAGACGTGGAAGAAGCGGGCACCGACGAAGCCGACGGCTCGCGGCCGTAAGAAGAAGGCGGCCAAGCGGAAGAAGCGGCCGCGTCGGGCGTGACATCGTGTGCCCTCGACCGTCGGCCCTGTGTGCCCCCTCCGCCGGCCAGCGGCCTCAGTGCCGGTAGGTCCCGAAATCAATCACCCGCATAGCCGGCGATATGGGACAGGTCGTACCTTCCGGCTGCGCTACTTCCAGTCGAACGTGTAGCACCAGGTGAGAGCCTGCACCGCAGCTTCCGAGACCTGTGGATGGCGTACAGCGAACCTGTGAGCAGCCTTGCGGCCCGCTTCAGCCAGGCTCGTCTCATGCAAAGCGGCGTCGGACTCGTAGAAGTCGTCATTGAGACTGCATATCTCGGACACCAGTGTGGCTGCCGCCTCTGACCCGAACCTCCGCACGACGCGTTCTTCGTCTCGAACTGGCCACGAGGTTTCGCCGAAGCCGGTCCACAAGACAACGGCTTCACTCAGCTCATCAGTATTCAGGTCGTCCATCCGGCTTCATCAAAGCACGACTCCACCACCTGGACGTACGCCCTCCATGTGCCACTAGACCCCGAACGCGAAGGTCACGGTCCCGGCGGTAGGGGACTTGGTCGGACCGGCTGGGTTGACGACAGGTGGGAAGCTGGCGATGTGGAAGCGCGCATCATGTACATCGAGTCAAAGGCTGATGGTCTGACGGGTGAGGCCCGTATCGGCCGGGTGACCTTCTCCAAGACCGGAAAGACCATCACGTACAGAGGCCGGTCGTTCCAGAGCCTGAAGGGCGGGTATAAGGCCAACTACTACGACGTCGAGACGGGCGAGGAGTACTGGATCTCGGGACCCAGGCGCGATGGCGCCGACCGTCTCTACGGCGAGCGCCTGCCGGTTGAAATCGATGACGACGTACGGGTGGAGTACTGGACCGAGATCCGCAATCGTCCAGAGCTATCCGCCCGGACTGACGCCTGCCTCTGACCCGGCGTTCAGGGGCAAGTCGCTTCATACGGCTTCGACGATTGATCCGTAACGCTGTTGGGCGGCCTGCGGTGAAGTACCGAGAAGGCTGCCGATCTTCTGCCACGACGCTCCTGATGCACGCGCTGCGACGACTGCGTCTACGACTCGTTTCTCGCTGCGGGCGCGGTCGAGTGCAGCCCGCTCAAGTATGTATTCCTCGACGGAACGCTCATCGTCTGCGCTTGGTTCGTAGTTCTCGAATCGTTCGGCAAGTTCTTCGGCGTGGTCGAGAATCTCTTGGATTGTTCGTGGCATCGCGGTCACCTCAGAAACTTCTCGTGGGCCGACATGGCATGGATTATGAACTCGACTCCGTCGCCGATAGCCACTCCAACTTCGAGCATTCGGCCGTTGTGGTCGGCGCCGACCAGCATGGTCAGGTCGTCGAGGTCGAAGACTCGAATGGGGTGTCGGTAAGCGTGGAGCATGTCGTCATCGGTGATCCCGTGTTTTCGAGCACTCGCTAAAACCACCGGATCCACGACATCAGTTACCTTGATAGCAGCGGATCCGTCACTCAAAACCGTCCCGTTGACACCGGCAACGGGCGGAGATGGTTCCGGTCCTTGAGGGGAAATTACCCGACTAACCGGCGATCAGGGATGCACGATTTCCACCGGGCAGGAGATTGTCGGGGCGGCGGCCAAGCGTCGGTCAGCTGTGAGCAGGGTGCAGTCGAGCTGTTCGGCGAGTGCGACGTAGACGGCGTCGTATGCCGTCACGTTTGAGCGAAGTTCAAACGCTCGGCGCATCAACGGGAGTGTCGGATAGCGGGCGAGATCAAGGTCTTCGAGGTCGTCGATCGCGTCGCTGAATCGTTGATCTGTGAGGTCACCTGAGATCCAGCGCTTGCGGAGAACCGCAACGGTCTCCACATCGATGAGGTCCGGTGCGGCGAGCCCGCCGGCGGCGAGGCGGCTGCGGGCAGTGGCTCCGTCGTCGCCATCGTCCGCCAGGGCGTTCGCGAGAACGGACGCGTCCACCACGATCACGAGGCCGGACGCTCACCCTCTAGATCTGCGACCGCGCGCTCAAGGCCAACTCTGCCGCCGCTACGGCGCGCGACGCGGGCGAAGAGCTCGTCGGTGGTCGGGCGATCGACCAAGCGGGTGAGTTGGTTCGTCAGGTACTGCTGCAGAGACTGACCCCGCTGCTCTGCCCGCTGCTGGAGGGCCTTGTGGACGTCTTCAGGTAGATCGCGGACCAGGATGTTCGGCATGCTTTCATTATGTAAGCGTCTCACAATCGGCGCAAGAGCCGAGCGTCACTAAGTGCCGATCAGAGACATCCGAACATTGCCTGACGCGGCACTAAGCAAGACCCCCCTGATATCTGCGCAAGACTCTCCGGGTGCCTGAACTGCCCGAGGTGGAGACAATCCGTCGACAGCTCGAACCCAGACTTGTCGGAGCCACGATCACGGACTCGTGGACGTTCGGAACTCCCAAGTTCAGCGACGCCCCTTTGGCTCTGGGGTCCTCGATCAACTCGGTGAGGCGCCTCGGCAAGTACCTACTGATGGGCCTCACATCGGCGACCGGAGGCGAAGCCGGAGCTGAACCAGTCGAGGAAGGCAGCGAGGCATCGGGACCGACGGAACGAGAGTTGATCGTGCACCTGGGCATGACCGGACGACTGGCCGTGATCGACAGCTCGGCTGGCGGACCGACAGGGTTCTCCCACATCCGCGCCTCATGGGAACTGACCGGCGACCGGACGCTGGTGTTCGACGACGTCCGTCGCTTCGGTCGGATCGCTGTCGTTGAATTTGGCGACTATCGATCCTTGCCCACTCTGTTCGCCCTTGGTCCTGAGCCATTCGGAGACTCCTTCACCCCCGAATCGCTGCGCGAGGCAATCAACGGGTCCCGTCGAGCGATCAAGACCCAGTTGCTCTCGCAACGAGTTGTGGCAGGCGTGGGAAACATCTACGCGGATGAGGCTCTTTGGCTCGCCGGCGTCCATCCCCGTTCCCAACGATTGACCTGGGCCCAGGCAGTCCTTCTGAGGGACGAAATCCGTAACGTTCTCAGATCCGGTATCGATGACGGTGGTACGACATTGCGCAACTACCGCGATGCAGACGGCGGCTCGGGAAGCCACCAGGAGAGACTCCTCTGTTACGGGCGTGCGGGCCAGGACTGCCGCCGTTGCGGGTCGATTCTTCGACGCATTGTCGTCGACGCCAGATCGACCACTTACTGCCCGGTCTGCCAGCGACGCTGAGGCCACTGAGCCACTTAAAGTGCCGCGCCGGACACGTTCAGTCGTCCACGGGCCGGACCATCCGCCCCCGTCGGACCGGTGACTGCCGCTGACATCGAGGTAGCACGGTGCTAGTGTTGCGATCACGTTACGGCCCTTTTCACACGCAATCATCGGGGTAGACCCAGAATCGTGAATTCCCAGCAACGAAAAGTCCGCGGAACTTCGGCCTCACGGAAGGCCAGACCTCGCAACCTCGTGGCTCTGCTCGCAATTGCTGCGACAATTCTTCTTCCGGGGACTCTGACTCCGGCGGGCGCTGCGACCTCGGACAAGAACGGAAGCATCAGCGATCTGCAACGCGAGCGGCAGAAGGTGCGCCAACAGGCGGCCGCCAAAGCTTCCCAGGTCGACACTCTCAAGGCATCCGACGCAGAGATCACAGCAGCCCTGCAGGCGCTCGATGTAAACGTCAACGCCCAGCGGGACCGGCTTGAGGAATCGGAGCGGGCAGTTACACAGGCACGAACCGAGCAGGCCGCGGCAGAAGCTGCCCAAGCAGCGAAACAGAAGGAACTGGACGAACTCGTCGCACAGCTGAAGGAATCCGCTGTCAGCTCCTACATCAGCATGGGCACTGCGGGTGCGGTCACCGTTAGTTCCGACGATATAAACGACACGGTGAACAAGCGGACCCTCATGTCTGTCAAGGCCAACGAGAGCATCACTCTCACCGAACACTTCCGGTCGGTTCAGGAAGACCTCGAGACTCAGCGCCAGATCGCCACCGAGGCCCATGCCAAGGCAGAATCCGCCGAAAAGGCAGTTGCTTCTCGCCTCACCCAACTCGATGCCGCCTTCAAGGAGCAGCAGAAGTTTGCTGATCAGGTTGATCAGCGCCTCAACGCTGCGCTCGCCGAAGCGGACTCGCTCGCCCAGACCGACGCTTCACTCGCCAAAAGCATCTCGTCCAAGCAGGTCGCTCTCGCACGACAACTCGCTGCCCAGCGCGCCGCTGATGAAGCTCGCGCAGCCAGACGATCATCCGGAAACAGGCCGACCTCGAGCAGTTCGCTCGGTGGTGGAGGCAACTCCGGGGGTGGAGGGGCGATCCCCTCGATCACCGGCAGCGGCGAGATCGTGAACGTCAACGGAATCCGTGTCCACCGCTCCATCGCCAACAACTTGGCGAGACTGCTAGCGGCAGCCTCTTCCGACGGCATCCAGCTCAGCGGAGGCGGGTTCCGCGATCCGCAGGGACAGATCGCCGTGCGTAAGAGCAACTGCGGGACCAGCAATTACGCGATCTATCAGATGCCTGCATCGTCGTGTCGACCACCCACCGCGCGTCCGGGCACTTCGATGCATGAGCGCGGCCTGGCCGTCGACTTCACCCAGGGAGGGCGGACTCTCACCCGCAGCAGTTCGGGGTTTGCCTGGATGCGTTCCCATGCCGCGGCCTACGGCTTCTACAACCTGCCGTCGGAAGCGTGGCACTGGTCAACCAACGGCAACTGAGTCTGATCTAGTCCCGATCCGGGTCTTGCGATCTTTCTCGCTCGCCACCTGGGCCGAAGATCTCTTCGACCAACTCGGCCTCGGCGTAGACGGCCTGATCGCCACCGAGTTCCTTGGCCTTCAGTAGTCCCGCATCGGCCACACGCAGAATCGACTCTCCGTCGCTTCCTGCGTTGGAGTCGGAGATGCCGAATGAACACGTGAATTCGGGGAGCCGTGACGTCTTGACGGCGGTTGCCAGAGCCTGTCGCAGACGTCCGATCGCCTCCATCGACGTCTTCACGGACATGTTGGGATAGACGAGTACGAACTCCTCTCCCCCGATCCGGGCGACGACATCGTTGCCACGGACGTTGTTCTTCAGAACATCCGAGAAGAGCTTCAGCGCTCTATCGCCAATCTCGTGGCCGTAGCTGTCGTTGAGTCTCTTGAACTTGTCGAGGTCGGCAAGAACCATGACGAACGGGGTGTCGCTCTCGATGAGCGACAGGACTTCGCTCTGGAGCATCCGTCGATTCGGAAGACCCGTCAGTCCGTCGGTCGACGCTTCCTTGCGTGAGCTTTCGAGGGCGCGAAGTGCACTGAGACGGTTTCCGAGTTGGACCGACAGAGTGACAAGCCGTGCCACGATCTCTTCGCCAGGAGGTCTGAACTCAGGGCCGATCATATGGAAGACGCCGACCGGTCGACCGCCGACCGAGATCGGAACACACACCGCTGAGCAGGGCCCGTCCGGTCGATCGCGGATCATCGGACACGCGTTGATCGAATTAGAGCTTCTGAAGACGCTCACCTGACCCCGACGCATTGCGATGCATGCAATATTTGCGTCTACAACCACACTGCCGGGTGTCGGAACGGTCGGATCGTTGGCGACGGAGCGGATCCGATTCGACCCACGATCCGAAATCAACAACTCAACCGGATGATGATCGTCATCGACCATACCCAGTGCCCGCTCGATAACCCTGTAGGCATCAAGTTCGTTCTGGGCCTCGTCTAGTGCTTCAAAAATCATGGTGCTGCGCTCGCCCCACTCCGCCCGGCTGCGCCAGCCCTCGAGTTCGAGCGAAATGGTGTCGAGGCTTTCGTCGATCGAAGCCGCCACACCCCCTAAACCGGCCAGTGAGGACGTACCTGACCGAGCCTCATCATCACCCTCGGCCACGCGCCTCACCGCTGTAGCAACAGCTACTGCGGGGGTATCAAATCGGTCGGTCGCACGTTGCCTGGCCCTGGCCGTCATCACTCCGGCGCCGATCAGACCTGCGACGAATATCGACAACCCAACCAGGTTCCAGGACCTCGATGAAGACTTCAGGTCATCAAGCGATGACTTCAGCTCTGATGTGTAATCGTCCAGGTCTGCCTTGGCCGCCGCCCGCGCTGCAGACAGGGCCGATAGCTCGTTCGCGATTGACAGTGGACTTCCGCCGTCGCTTTGGACAGCCAGGACGGCGGAATCGACAAATGCCTCATGGCTCCGATCGGCTGCGCGAAGCAGGCGAGAGCCATCAACCGATCCGGGGAGCGGTCCGGGAGAGTTCCCAGTTGCCCTGCCTATCAATCTCGAGACCTCTGCCGGTGTCGCCACCTCCTGCCCCACGCCTGAGGCGACAAGCCCCAACAACCCCGACCAGACGGCATCACGGTCTGCGGCGACGCTTCGTTCGTGGCTCAACGACGTCACGATTTCGTCCGCCGCCGCGTCCCGAGACTTGGCATAGGCCAAGGCGGCCGCTGCCACCAGCGAGCCCACAACGAGCACGACCAGCACGGGCGTGAACAGCCGTAGGACCGACCGGGTAACTGCACCGGGCTCGACCGGGTGTAACTGATGCCTTTGTGCTGTGACGGTTCGCTCCACGGGAGGTGCTACCGCGCCTGCGACAGGCGCTGACCCATCGGGAAGTTCAGCGAGAGCAGGCTGCTCGTCGGCGGCAGGTTCAGCGGCGGGTCTGACCTCGCCAGCACTTGCCGACTCGTCGGCGAGAGACTCAACAGCTGGACCGGTCTCTCCAGCACTTGCCGAGTCGGCCGCGGGAGGCTCAGCAGGGTCAACGGCTGTTGTTTCGATTACCTGTCCACCAAAGGGAGTTTCGATTACCTGTCCACCAAAGGGAGGAGGTCGCGGTGTGGACGTATCAGCGGGATGGGCGCTATCGCCACGGGCCCGATCCGCTGGCTCGTGACCCGGGGTCTCGCTGACCCTGGGAGGAGCAAATGGATTGGTGCGCAGATCGATTTCCGTGTCGTCGGAGTCTTCAGAGCTCTGGTCCTTTCGGACCTGACCTGCGGCCGCGTGACCGTTGTCGGCGCCGAGCCCGAAGGACCCGTGCCCAGTACGCACTTCGTTGACCGACGCAGTGTCGACGTCAGCTTCGTCCGGCTCACTCTCGGATGACAATGGACCGATCTTGGTCATTTAGACGTTCTGCTCCCCAGCATGAGCGCGAGGGTAACAACCCATCAGGACGGGGCAATGCTTTGAGCTGGATCAGGAACTTCTGCTCATCGAACAATCGTTGCACAATTCGTATTCTCCTACTGTGAGTGCAGAGAGAATCACTCAGCGTGAGAGTTGACCAGCAATAGTTCCCAATTTCTGACTTCTGCTTGCAGTCCTGTCAGACGGGAACTACCAAGTGGTAGTTGCATCTAGCGGACAGTTCCGTTCGATGCAGGGGCGGAACGGTTCGGTTCAACGGCTCTGGACCCATGCCTGCTTTACACCGACAGGCCATTCTGTGAATTGGGACTCCCTACGGCGTCCCAGGCGAGACACACAACAAGGGAGAAATCCGATGAAAGATCGACCCGTACGGCGTCACCATCGGCGCAAAACAGCGGGAGCGGTACTGACGGCCACGGCTGTTCTCGCAGCGCTTCTGGTGGGCATCACGACCGGCGTCAGTTCTGCAGCGCCGGTATCGAGCGAGGTGCCTGCGGTCTGTAGTGGGGCTGACAAGGATTCCCTCTCGACGCTGGCTCTCGCCAAGGCCCTGATTGGCTCCGACACAATCGCAGTCAAGCTCCTGGCCAACTCAGCAGGCGACATTCCAGCCAACGCCGGCATCGATGAAGACATCAACGCTGCCTTCAACTGGAAGGGCACCCTCGACCAGAAGCTGATCGACAAAGCCGCCGAACTGAGCCTCGCCCTCAACATCACCAACATCAAGACACAGATGCTGGTCAAGGGCCCATCCAGTGTGGATTCATTCTCTTCCACTGGCCCCAACACCAAGGTCGCTCCGGTCAAGGGCCAGCCATCGGTCCTGAACCTGGGCAACATCGGCGGACCGATCAAGACCACTGCCGGCGGCATCATCACCTACCGCGTCGGAGCGGTCAGCCTGACTGCTTCGCTGTCCCTCAAGGGCCAGAACTTCGTGATCAACATGAAGTGTGCAACTGTTGGCAGCAACCTGATCGCCAAGACGGCGGTCAAGGACCCCGATGCACCGACCTTCACTCCTGACATCGTCAAGCTCCAGGCCGAGGCCGGAGAGACCGTCTCGATCGATCTACTCAACGGAGTGATCTCTCCCGGCAAGACGCCACTGATCTCCGACAGCCTCAAGATTGTCGAGAATCCCGCTGGTGGCTCTGCCAGCATCAGCAACGGCGTCTTCAGCTTCACCGCTCCGTCGGCTCCCGGCACATACTCCACGACCGTAGAGATCTGCGGCGAGCCCAAGGCTGACTCCGGCATCCCTGGCGTCAGCGAAGTGCAGAAGATCCAACTCGGAACCAACTGGTCGGCTGACGGCATCTTGGCTCCCAGGCCGGTCGCCTTCACCCTCAAGTACGGCGATCAGGAAACTGCACTCATCTGGACCGCAGAGCACAACCTGCTCCCGGGTCTAGTCAACATGCCCCTCGCCGACGGATCGCCGACCCCTGCCAGCTGGGCACCAGCCGATGGACCCGGCCTGATCAATGCCTATGCCCTCCAGACCCATTACAAGCCCATCTCCGCAGCGGGAGTGCAGGCAGCGCTCGAGGCGCTCCCGGGTCTCGGTGCGGGCAACGTCGAGGTCACCGACCTCAAGGAGAACCCCGCAAACCCGAACCTGGTCACCGGCTTCGGAATCACTTTCAAGGGCGACCTCGCTGAACAGGATGTTCCCGAGATCGGTCTGGGCCAGTGGTACTCCGTACCGCCGCAGGAAGTTCTCGACCGCATTGGTGAGGCAGTCGCCAACATCGCCGGCGGTGCCGGCGAAGAAGGCCCGGCCGATCCGAATGCGTTCAACTTCAACACTGCCGCAGGTATCACCGATACCGACACGGCAGATCAGAAAATCGCCAAGGCTGACAAGTACATCGGCGACAGGATCGTCCAGTCGATCACCGGTGGTCCTGCGGTGAGCCAGGACGAGTGGGACGGTTGGGTGCAGATCCGACTGATCGACCCGATCATGGACGCCGTTCCGGCCATCATCGCCTGGCTCACATCGCTGTTCCCCGAGAAGATCATCGTCTCGACCGAAACAGCTGGTGAAGCACCTACTCCTCCACAGGATCTGTGCGCACAGGCCATCATCGATGTGACCGTCTCCGGTCCCGCTGTCGAAGTCGGTGGAGAGACCCTCTTGCCGCCGGGTGGACCGCTTGCGAACGAGCCCAAGGGAATCTCGCTGGCTGGCTGATTGACACTGCCGTCTGACGGCAACACCGATTGCAGTGAAGGGGATGCGAGAAATCGCATCCCCTTCTCGCGTCCGGGCCACCGGTCCTGTCACAGTTATGAGTGTCACAGGCCATAGGCACTATGGAGACATGAAGAAACGCATGTTCGATACAGCGCCCGTTCGCCCGCACTCGGTAAAGGTTGCCCCGGTACGTCACCGACACAGGCGCGACGTCACACGCTGGGCGGTTGAGCGTGGCTACCCAATCAGTCGTGATGCTCTCGCCGCAATAGTTGCAACCCGCGTCATTCTGGTCGACGGCTCAATCTCGACGCGTTGGTCCGTCGATGAGGTCGACTCCCAACTCATGTGGGGTATAGCCAACTGGTGCCGCGCCCGCGGGGCGTCGATACCGGTCGGACTTGCCGCGACTCTCGACACCTACCTCAGGTACCTGTGCGCCAACAATCTGCTCGATTCGGCCTCTGATCCACTCAACCAGCTTCGTCGGGCCATCGCAGAGAACGGCGCCGAACTGCAAGCGGCTGCCGCGGCCGACGAAGGGCGAGGCGCTAACTCGGCGGCCCATCCGTCCCGTTCGCCGCGTCCACGACTCGCCCCTGTGCTGCCCATCGGTTGATCGATCGCTGGCGGCCGGTCGACCGACCTTCGGACTACGACTCCAATCCGAAGAACTTGAGGAGTTCGCTCAGCCCGTCGTAGCTACCCATCTTGGGCCACTCGTGTCCAAGCCCCGGTAGTCGCACCAGGCTGACCGATGTTCCCGAATCACAGCCCTTCCAATCAAAACGCTGATCGCCAGAGGAACCGGTGCGTGATGTCGGCTTACGGTCACAACCGTCTGCTGCTGCCCACGCGGCGACAGTGTCGGGAACGGACGGGAGCGGGGCTGAGGACAAGATCTGTCCCAGACCCACACCACCGTTGTAGGGGACCACCGGGTCCGGGTCCGAGTGTTGGTGAAACAGTGAGATCGGTTGCGAGGGCTTACATCCGAGAACGTTCGATCCACCGATCGGGGCGACTGCGGTGTACACGCCGGGTCGCGCACAAACGACCGCGTAGGCCATCAGTGCTCCAGCAGAGAAGCCGGTTACGTACAGTTGATCCGCGTCGACCTCTGGCAGGGCCTTCACCTGGCTCATCACCTGATCGATGAAGCCCAGGTCGTCGATCCCCAGCAGGTTCGAGGGCGGGCAGCATGGGCCCAGGTTCCACGAGTTCGCGAAACCCTGGGGAAAGACCGCCACGAAACGGTCTTGGGCGACCGCACCCTTCCAGTCCGCTGTGTCGATCATCTGGGTGCGATCGACACCGAGGCCGTGCAGAACCAGGACGACCGGTAGTCGTTCGCCGGCGGCTACATCCTCGGGCACGACCGTCAGGTACTCGCGTGCCACCAAACCCATCTGGATGACGTTGTCGCGGACAACTGCCGGCTCGGTCGATTTCTCGGGCCGGTCGGATCCGGACGGCTGGTTCGGCTCCGACGGGTCACTCGTCGGCCCGGGCAAAGGCTGCTGAACACCCGGTCGACGATTCGAGTCGGCCCGTGAGGTTGAACCGTTGCCATTCCCGTTGGCCACAAGAACGAGGACCAGTGCCAGGCCGAGCGCGACACAGGCGACAATCAGCGCTCCGACGATCAGTTTCGTCCTTGTCACCAACGTCCTCCAGATTCGTAACGACGCGTCTCCGAGTCAGGCTGACCGGAACGCACAGGACCGTGGCGTCTGGTCGCACCCGGTCTCGGGTCAGCGCGCAAGTGTAGGGCCGACCCTCGGGATCAGTTTCTGACGCCCCGTCAGTTCCCTGTAGCTTGACCGGCGATGAGCGACGAATCCGACCCGGGCCAACGCCCCGTAAAGCCGGCAACCAGACCGTCTGTTCCAACCTCGGAATTGGAGTTCCGCGGTGTGGTCCGCCAGTGGATGGCAGAGCACCTCATTGGAGAGTTCGAAAAGCTCCGCTTCCGCGGTGGGCCCGGGGACGAGCACGCATTTGTCGCGGAGCGGATGGAGTGGGAGCGGGAACTCGCTTCCGGCGGGTGGACCGGGGTCGGCTGGCCCGTCGAACACGGGGGTCTCGGACTTCCGATCAACCTCGAGGTGGCCTTCCACGAGGAGTACTCGGCCGCCGGAGGTCCGGGACGGGCAGGACTCATCGGCGAAGGACTACTCGGCCCGACGCTCATCCATTTCTCGTCCCCCCAGATCCAGCAGCGGTTCCTTCCGGGGATACTTGCGGGCACGGAGTTCTGGTGCCAGGGATATTCGGAGCCGAACGCCGGGTCTGACCTGGCCAACGTAAAGACCCGCGCGCGGATAGAGGGTGACGAGTGGGTCATCGACGGTCAGAAGGTCTGGACATCGCTGGCCCAATGGTCCGACTGGTGCTTCGTGGTGTGCCGCACCGAGGAAGGGTCGCAGCGGCACAAGGGCCTCTCCTATCTGCTGGTCCCAATGGATCAGCCAGGAATCGAAATACGCCCGATTCGTCAGATCACCGGAACCGCCGAGTTCAACGAGGTCTTCTTCGACGGAGCACGCACATCAGTCGACCTTTGCGTCGGGGAACCGGGCGAGGGATGGAAGGTTGCCATGGGCACCCTTGCCTTCGAGCGCGGTGTGCTCACCCTGGGCCAGCAGATGGCCTTCCACCGCGAGTTGACTGAGATCACCGACAACGCCAAGGACCGTGGCCTGACCCGCGATCCAATTGTCCGCCAGCGACTCGCATCCATGTGGTCACGATTGAGGATCATGCGCTGGAACGCCCTGCGCGCACTGCGGGTCGACGAGACTGTCGCCCTTCCCCGCGAAGCCATGATCAACAAGCTGTACTGGGCGAACCTGCACCGGGACATGGGCGAGTTGGCGATGGACGTCCTGGGTGCCGGGGCGATGCTCACCAGATATTCGGCCGCAGATGAAGGCGACGCCGGTGAACTGGAGATGGGCCCGTCGCACAAGCTGTTCTTCTTCAGCCGGTCCGACACGATCTACGGCGGTTCCGACGAGATCCAACGCAATGTCATCGGTGAACGAGCCCTCGGCCTGCCCCGAGAGCCCCGATAGATCCACTACAACGAGGAACCAAGATGAGCCCAGAGAAGACGAGCCCCGAATCGCCGATCGAGCCGACAGGTCACGGACTCCTGGCAGACAGGACCGTCGTCATTACCGCAGCGGCGGGAAGTGGCATCGGAGGGTCCCTGGCCAGGCGTTGCATGCTGGAAGGCGCACGCATCGTGATCTCCGACGCCCACGAGCGCCGGCTGGGAGAGACCGCCGATGCACTGGCTTCGGAGTTCGGTACCCGTCCTGCGACGTTCCGTTGCGACGTGACCAACGAGGACGACGTGCAGGCCCTCGTTGATGGCGCCATTGCCGACCTCGGTGGCATCGACGTCTGGATGAACAACGCCGGTCTCGGTGGAAACGGTCTGATCACCGAGATCACAGACGAGCAGTGGTCCAAGGTCATCGACGTGACTCTCACCGGCACGTTCCGTTGTCTCAGAGCGGTCCTCCCCCACATGTATGAACGGCGGAGCGGTGTGATCGTCAACAACGCCTCGGTGCTCGGCTGGAGAGCTCAGGAGAAGCAGGCGCACTACGCAGCAGCGAAGGCCGGAGTGATGGCGTTGACCCGCTCCGCCGCGGTCGAGGCGGCCGAGTTCAACGTGCGCATCAACGCCGTTGCCCCGAGCCTGGCTATGCACCCGAACCTTGCGAAGGTCACTCCTCCCGGACTTCTCGAGGAGCTCGTCGCCAAGGAGGCATTCGGTCGGGCTGCCGAGCCGTGGGAGGTGGCCAATGTCATGGTTTTCCTCGCAAGTGAACTGTCGACCTACCTCACCGGTGAGGTCATCTCGGTGTCGAGCCAGCACGCATGACCACCACCGTTTCCTCCCCGAGTGAGCTGCTCGCACTCGTCGGCCAGGATCTTGGCCACACCTCCTGGTCGCCGGTCACCCAGGACCAGGTCAACCTGTTCGCAGAGGCGACAGGTGACCACCAATGGATCCACGTCGACGTTGAACGTGCCAAGGCTGAGTCCCCTTTCGGCGGTCCGATCGCACACGGCTATCTGACGCTGTCACTGGTCAACAAGTTCCTACCCGACCTGCTGGACGTGCAGGGCGCGTCAATGGGCGTGAACGTCGGACTCGACAAGGTCCGTTTCCCTTCACCGGTGCCGACCGGGTCGCGGCTGCGTGGCCACGGAGAGGTCGTTTCGGTCGAAGAGGCAAAGGGCGGGTTCCAGATCACAGTCCGAGTCACCATCGAGGTCGATGGCTCGGACAAACCATGCTGTGTGGCGGACACGGTCAGCCGCTTCTTCCCCTGACCGAACCGAGCTCTCAGCCAGGCTCGGTTGATCACCTCGTCCGAGTGGTCGCCGCGCCGGGTAGGGCCCTGAATCGGAGCAGTGGGCACGGGCTCCGGTTGGCTACCGGCGGTTACCGGTCGGTAACATTGGTCTCTGGCCGACGAGCGTCGGTCATTACCTCTCAAGTTTCCTCAGGGGGAGCCAAATGACCGAGGCCGTGATCGTCTCAACCGCTCGCACGCCGATTGGCCGAGCTGGCAAGGGTTCACTGAAGGACATTCGTCCCGACGACCTTTCCGCAATCGCCATCAAGGCAGTGCTCGAACAGATTCCCGCCATGGACAGCAGCCTCATCGAGGACGTCCTCTGGGGCTGCGGGCAGCCCGCCGGCGAATCCGGCCACAACATCGGTCGAGTGTCGGCACTTCTCGCCGGACTCGAGGACACACCGGGCGTGACGGTCAACCGCTACTGCTCCTCGTCGCTCATGACCATTCGTATGGCCGCCCACGCGATTCTCGCTGGCGATGGTGACGCATTCGTAGCCGGTGGCGTCGAGACCATCAGCCGCAACATGCTGCACCTGGCGCTCGCCGATGGACCGAAGAACCCGATCTTCGCCGAGGCCGAGGCACGTAGCGCGGAGCGGGCACAGGGCGGCGCATCCACCTGGGCTCCCGCCGAGGGACTCCCCGACATCTACTTGGCCATGGGTCAGACCGCCGAGAACGTCGCCCAGTTCGAGAACGTCTCGCGTGCTGAACAGGACGAGTTCGCGGCGCTGAGCCAGAACCGTGCCGAGGAGAGCCTGAACAACGGATACTGGGAAGCAGAGATCACTCCCGTCCAGAGTCCCGATGGCTTGGTCAACGCTGACGACGGCATCCGTGCCGGAACCACTGTTGAGAAGCTGTCCGGGCTCAAGCCCGCCTTCCGCCCCGATGGAACCGTCACAGCCGGAAACGCCTGCCCACTGAACGACGGTGCCGCCGCCGTCGTCGTAATGAGCGACACCAAGGCCAAGGAACTCGGTCTAACGCCGCTGGCTCGTATCGTGTCATCAGCTGCGACCGCTCTGAACCCAGAGATCATGGGTCTGGGCCCTGTCGAGGCTTCACGCAAGGCGCTCTCTCGTGCAGGTATGTCGATTGATGACATCGACCTGGTCGAGATCAACGAGGCTTTCGCTGCGCAGGTCATCCCTTCCGCACGTCACCTCGGTATTGAGTGGGACAAGCTGAACACCCGCGGCGGCTCGATCGCTCTCGGCCATCCCTTCGGCATGACCGGTGCCCGCATCATGACAACTCTGATCCACAACCTTCGCGAGTCGGACAAGACCTTCGGCCTTGAGACCATGTGTGTCGGTGGCGGTCAGGGAATGGCGATGATCATCGAGCGCCTCAGCTGATCGGCTACAGCAGATCAGAGTTACCCAGATCAGAGTTCGACTCTCGCGGTTGGACTCTCTAGCGGACTCTTTGAGCGCTTGTTTCGGCCCGGACCTCACTGCGAGGTTCGGGCCGAGTACTTCACTAGGCAATATCTTCGAGCCGTTTTGGGCGGCCGGGCCAACGGCGAAGCACCGAGTCATCAACAAACTTGTCAGCAAAGTGGTTGCTTAAGCAGCATCGCCCGATGACCACCCAATCGGTGAATCACGGGGTTCTCTTGTCCAAGTCTGAGTCGCCTCTGGCTGGGGACTGGTGGCTGGCGGCCGATGGCCTGTGGTACCCGCCCGAGGCTCAGGTCATCCTCGGGCAGCAGCTCGAGGGACGCAGACCGGCACTGCAACCTTGGGTGTAGTCGTAACCGACAAGCTGGCACCTGACGCCGAGAAGTGGGCGACGAGGGGAAGATCATCCAGGTTCGCTGCGCTCGGCTATCCGGTCGCGGTAGAGGTCGCCAAGGGCAGTGTCTCCAACCCAAAGCGGATACTCCTCGGCTGGGCGTATTCGGGCGCCATGAAGAGGTTCGTCCAAGCGCACGTTCGGGGTGTTCTCATGCCGGACGGCGCTGACTCCTAGGCCCGAGGTCTGCCGGGGTCGAGTTCAGGCAGCAACCACAGGCAGAACCTCAGGCAGAGGCTGGTATGGATACGATCTCGGGTCGAAGTTCCTTCACCCGGTTGTCGTCATCGACGAAGACCGCGGTCGGCTGGTGCGTGCGAGCCTCTGCGTCCTCCATGTCGACGAAGGTAGCGATTATCACCTTGTCCCCGGTGTTGATCAGGTTCGCGGCCGCACCGTTGATACCAATCACCCCGCTGCCCCGAGGGCCTGCGATGACATAGGTGGCAAGGCGCGCACCGTTGGTCACATCCCAGATCTGCACCTCTTCCCACTCGAGGATGCCCGAGGCATCCAGCAGGTCCTGATCGATCGTCACTGAGCCTTCGTAATCAACGTCGGCGTGGGTGACAGTCGCACGGTGGATCTTCGACGCAAACATTCTGCGGCGCATCACAACTTTCCAATGGTCGGTCACGCCCCGGGGAGGTGCGTGCTTCATCATCAACGCTAACTAAGTCAACCATTCCGGGGCAACCCGCATTCCCAAATGAAGGTGATCACTCAGAATCCAGGCGTGAGCATCCAGCCTAGGCAGCGCACCCAAATTTCCGGCCCAGTCATCGGTTATGACTACACCCAGTCATCGATAACGACAGTCAGACTCCCGGGACCCGGCCCAACGACCGGGCCAGAGCGGCTGCCTCATCGAGCCACTTCAGTAGCTGTTCGAACACCAAACCCCGACGGCGAAACACCTCGACGAGTGGGTAGCTCGGCTGCCCGCCGTACCCAGTCGGCCCCTTGTAATCAGCTGTCGACACCATCAGCCCTGGCAGCCAGACGTACTTGATTGCGCTTGCACACATACCCAGGCGGGCATATTCGATCGGCCAAGGCCAACCAGCCGCGTCGAGCCCAGCTGCGTAAGCATGCCAAACAGCCGAATCCAGCTCAGCGAACCGTTCGGGTTCCATGAAGTGGTCAAACAGAGTGTCGGGCACCCAGTTTCCTGGGTCCTCCCCCACGGCCCCTCGACCGACGAAGGCCCAGTCGATCAGGACATCGTCGGGCTGCTCGACGTCGCCAGCAGCGATTGCATTGTTGGGCCAGAAGTCCAGATGGCAGAGCGTGCGGGGAAGTGAATCCAGCAGGTCGAACCAGCGGGGAGCGTCGCGATAGAGCTCTGCGAAGCGAGCGCGCAACCTGTGGCGGGCTTCTCCGAATCCGGCCACCACCACCGGATGCTCCCACGCCTCTGGGTCTTGATGGATCGCTGGACCCGCGGGTCTGCTGAGCGCGTACGAGCGCATCCACCCCTTGGACAGGAATGGAAGAGCAAGCAAGTCCCGCTGCTCGGCAGTAGGTCCGTTCGGCCCTGGACTAATAGCCCCCTGTGACCGCCCGATCCTGTCTGCAATCCGAACATGGTCGCGAATGTCGAGGTCGTGGCCAGACCGCCCGGTCACGTCCTCGAGCCACAACTGGATCGATCCGTCACGCATTTCGACTCGATCCAGCAGCTTGGGGCCTCGAAGCCCTCCGCCTCTGAATTCATCCGGAATATGGTGACGATAAGCCTGAGCCTCGCGGCTCCAGAAATTCCAGTGGGAGTCTTCGGAGCCTGCTGACCAATGGGGAACGATCTGGGGCCCATCGGCACAAATCGTCTTTACCACGACAGTGGATCCCGGCTCACCGAGGTCGGATCCTGCGCCGAGAACGACCCGTTGAACGTCTCGGGTGACGGGGTTGGCGCGGTTATGTATCAGTGAGACGGACGGGTCCTGTGCGCCCTCGCTGCTGCCCGAGTCCACCAAACGTTCCAACTCCGACTTCAGCCCAGATCCAGATCCGGCGTCAGCCGGCGCCGTAGACAGGAGTGGGAGTCGCCGCCTCGCGAAGGAGCTCGGCGACCACAGGACCGATCTCGGCCGGATCCCAGCGGGCGCCCTTGTCGACGCGGGGGCCATGGTTGAAGCCTTCTGCGATTCCGATAATTCCACCCTCGACCTCGAAGACACGCCCCGTGACGTCAGAAGACTGGGTGGACCCGAGCCACGCGACCAGCGGTGACACGTTCGCCGGGTCCATCGCGTCGAAGGCACCCTCGCCAACCTCGGCCATCATGTCCTTGAACGCATCCTCGGTCATCCGGGTGCGTCCGGCCGGCGCCAGAGCGTTAGCCGTAACGCCGATCCGCCCGAGTTCCGCTGCCTGGACCAAGGTCAGGCTTGCGATTGCCCCCTTTGCCGCAGAGTACGCGGCCTGGGCGATCGACCCCATGAGGCCGGCGCCGGAAGAGGTGTTGATGATCCGGGCATCGACGGTTTCGCCAGCCTTGGAACGGGCACGCCAGTAGGCCGCAGCATGACGCGCAGGAGCGGCATGACCCATGACGTGAACCTTCAGAACTGCTTCCCACTCCTCCTGCTCCGAGTTGACAAACATCCGGTCCCTCACGATTCCGGCGTTGTTGACCACGACGTCCAGCCCACCGAATACGTCGATCGCCGATTGCACCATTTCACCGGCTGCATCCCAGTCCGACACGTCATGGCTCGATGTGATGGCCGCTCCCCCGAGCGCCACGATCTCGTCGACGACCTGCTGCGCAGGAGTGTCGGAGGGGTCCGAACCGTCCTGGGCAACCCCGAGGTCGTTAACCACCACGCTCGCACCCTGGCGGGCGAACTCCAGAGCGTGCTCCCGGCCAAGGCCTCGCCCAGCACCGGTCACAATTACTACACGTCCGTCACAGATACCCATGCCCAAGAATCTGACACTCCGTCAGGTGAACGCACAAACCTCGCTAACGTTCGTGAAGCCCGGCAGGTGATCAGCGCCGGTTGACCGGGGGTCCACAATGCGTTTTGGTCTGACGATGTTCGCCACCGACATCTCAATGGACGTCGTCGAACTGGCTGTCGAAGCAGAGCAACGGGGCTTCGACTCGCTCTGGATTCCGGAGCACACACACATTCCCACCTCGCGTGTGACACCACCGCCGACCGGGGATACGGAACTCGCCGAGGAGTACAAGCGCTCGCTCGATCCCCTCGTGGCCTTGGCCTTCGCTGCTGCGGCAACGACGAAGATCCGGCTGGGTACGGGGGTAATGCTGCCGATGCAGCGCGAGCCGATCGTCACAGCCAAAGCCGTCGCTACTCTCCAGAACATGTCCGGTGGGCGATTCGAGATGGGTGTCGGATTTGGTTGGAACGAGGACGAAATGGGCGACCACGGTGTCGCGTATCGAACTCGCCGGGCTCACACCCGCGAGCACGTCCTGGCCATGCAGGCACTCTGGAACAATGAGGCAGGCTCCTTCAATGGCGAGTTCGTGAAGATTCCACCCAGTTGGTCCTGGCCCAAGCCTGCGAAGAAGGTCCCGATTCTCGTCGGCGGCGGTGCCGGTCCCAAGTTGTTCGCCCACATCGCCGAGTACGGCGACGGTTGGATCCCCATCGGTGGAACTGGTCTGGGCGAGGCCATCCCGCGATTTCGTCAAGCGGTCGAGGACGCTGGCAGGGACCCTTCCGCCATGCGGATCGTTCCCTTCGGAACCGTTCCAAGCCAAGGAAAGCTCGACTACTTCGAGTCGATCGGTGTGGACGAATGCGTCTTTCGCATACCGTCGTCAGATCGAGACGTTGTCATGCCGATCCTCGATCAGCAGACGAAGCTGATCGAGACCCTGAGCGGCTGACACCCGTACCCGCGCGCCCTACGCCTAGGCGCTGGGGGGCATCCAGTGCCCGGCGTTGACCGGCAGGGCGGTGCCCGTCACGCACTTTGCCAACGGGGAGGCGAAGAACACCACGGCTCCCGCGATCTCGGACGAGTGCGGGAGATAGCCGAGCGCCGTTTCTGCCGCCCTTTCGTCGTAGATGTCCTGCCAGGTTGTGTCGCCGGCGCGGTCCTTCGCCTGCCATTCGAAGTAGATCTTGACGCTGTCACCCCAGATGTAACCCGGGTGGACCGCATTGACCCGAATTCCATATTCACCCAACTCCAGCGCCAGAGTTTTGGTGACGGCACCAAGGGCGGCTTTCGATCCTGCGTAAGCCCCCGCGTTGCGTTCGATGTGGTGCACCGACATGGTGTTGACCATCACGATGCGCGCGTCACCTGTTGCAGCGGCCGCGGTCTTCAACAGGGGCAGCATGGCCTTGGTCAACTGCAGTGTTCCGAGGTAGTTGATCTTCATCGGCCGCATCCAGCGGTCCAGATCCGAGTCCTCGAAGCTCGCGTGCTCGCCACCGTGGAACGCAGAGTTGATCAGAATGTCCACACCGGCGCTGGCCGCTACCGCCGAGGTTGCTTCGGCCGCGATGCGAAGACAGTCATCACGGTCTGCGATGTTGCCGTAGATCGGAATCGCCCTGCGGCCAAGTTCCTCGATTTCTGTGACCACAGAAGGAACGACCTTGTCGGACCTTGCGACGAGTATCAGGTCCGCCCCCTGCTCGGCCAGACCCAGGGCAATGTCCCGGCCCATACCCGGCCCGACGCCGGTCACCATCGCTGTTCTGCCTTCGAGCATCATCTTTCGTATCCCCCTGTAGCTGTTCTAGATCGACAATGGATCGCCGTTCGCGGGTCCCGGCGACTACCGAGCTCGGTTCATGACCGCCTGGTCTCGTTCCAGGGAACGTCACGGTCAACGCTCGGCTCGCGCGGCAGACCCAATGCCTGCTCACCCAGGTTGTTCCGATGCACCTCTTCGGTGCCGCCACCGATGCGCGAGGCGAACTGGTTGAGGCACTGGTACTGCCAGAAGCCATCACCTTCGGCTTCATGCTGCAGCATTCCCTCGGCGCCCTCGAGATCGAGCGCCAGGTTCACTCGGAAGCTCAACCCTCGGGTGAAGAAGTTCTTGAGTAGCGACCCGTGTAGAGCCAGCTCGAGGCGCCCGGTCATGACCGCCGTCTGGGTCCGCCAGCCCATCCATTTGAGTATCTGTTCGTTGGACCACACGCGGGCAAGGTCCTGACGGACAATCGGATCGTCTGTGCGGCCCTTGCGGCGAGCCGTAGCCAGAACGGCACCGAAAGTTGTCGCCTGCCCGGCGCCCGAGATCATCGAACTCTCGCTACGAAGGGTCGTGCGGGTCACCTTCCAGCCGTCGCCTACTTCGCCCACGACGTTCTCGACCGGAATCCGGACGTCGGACAGGAACACCTCGTTGAAATGCGCGACTCCCTGAGCCTGGACCAACGGCCGCACGTCTATTCCGGTCGTGCGCATATCGACGATGAAATAGGTGAGACCCCTGTGTTTGGGCACCTCGGGATCGGTCCGGGCGACCAGGATTCCGAAGTCCGCGTGTTGGGCGCTAGACGTCCACACCTTCTGTCCGTTGACGACCCATTCGTCACCGTCGAGAACCGCCCTTGTCGCCATCGCAGCCAGATCTGATCCCGCGCCCGGCTCCGAGAACAACTGACACCAGGACTCGTCTCCGGTGAGAAGTGGACCCAAGTAGCGATCCTGTTGCGCCGCAGTTCCGTGGGTCATGAGGGTTGGACCGACTAGCGCTTGAGCGGCGGTCACGAACCCTGAAGTGGCGTCGTAGCGTGCCAGTTCCTGGTTGAAGACGATTTGATAAGCGCTCGACAGACCACGTCCACCGAAGCGGGTGGGCCAGGTCAGTCCAGCCCATCCGGAATCGGCAAGCAGTTTCTGCCAGGCGGCGCATCGTCGCCGATAGTCGGCAGCGACATCGGGGTCGACCGCGGCGCCGTTGCGCGACCAGTCGCGTTCGTCGCCCCGCTTCAGATCGGCGTGTTGGTCAAGGAACGATCGGGCCTCTGCCCGGAACGCTGCCAGCTCTTTTGAGTCCTCGAAGTCCACCGCCGAACAGTAGGCGACCTAGGAGAGGGAAATTCACGTCAGGTGGACGATCGCCAGTCCCAGGAGTCGCGCTCGATCGGCCAACTCGTCGGCCGGGTCGATCGAACGGGAGATCTCGTTGAAGAGCCAGCGAGCAACCCACCGGCGCATCACAACCAGGCCACCTTCGGGGAGTGATCCGGAAAGCCCGAGCCACTCGGTCAGACGATGGGAAGCATCCGGAACCTCTCGGAAGCGGACCTCGTCGTCGTTGAACGGTTCGTTGCCGAGCACCCCGACATCTGCTCCCTCGATCCACATGTGGGCCAGAAGGTTCGGAATCCGAGCGAGTTGTGAACCCACTCCGAAGCTCATTACCAGGAACTCGTTTGCGGCGTACTCGACGGCCTCGGCGAGGACCGAGGCGCGACCGCCCATGACCCGTTCGCACACCTGCCAGCCGATACCGGTACCGCAAAGGTCCGCCCGTAGCGAGGACATCGTTTCGCTTCTGTTGCCGTCCGCGACGACCAGAAATTCACGACGGATCTGGGCGGCATCGAACCTCGAGGTGTCGAGTGCGTAACGAACCGTCGCAGAGGGCCCGTCGAGGATCACGAAGGAGCAACTCGTCCGCGCAAGACGGCCCAGAAGCTTTACTCCGTCTGGATCGTCGTGCCGTTGGACAACTCGCGTCACGCCGGGGTCTTGGACGATCTGAGCGGAAATCGACGGATTTGGATGTGGGTCTAGGTCAGGCATCTGGTTTTGTGGTCGAGCCACGACTGGCCCGCTATATGACATATCGGCAGATCCTCGGCCTGTCTGAACAATTGGGACGATCGAGCCAAGTGACCTAGGGCAACATCTGACTCATGACTTCCGACCGGTCTGTCGGGTCGGCATACGGATCACTCTGGACCTACGGCAATTGTTGGACGCAGGTGACGACCACTTCGGCTACGGAGTGGAGCCGTCCGGCCAGTAGTACGAATCCGGAGTGGCCCTCTCGCCGAACACAGCAGTGCCGACACGCACGATGGTCGCGCCCTCTTCGATGGCCCACTCCAGATCGCCGCTCATACCCATCGACAGCTCAGATGCGTCGGCCATCGATTGGTCCGCGACAACCTCGTCCCGGATTCCGCGAAGCATCTCGTAACAGCGACGGACCGGCAACTCGTCGGTGGAGAACAGCCCGATCGTCATGAACCCCTTGACGGCGAGACCCGGCAACGAAGCCACTTCGTTCGCGAACTCAACCGCGGTCTCTGGCGACACTCCGAACTTGGACTCCTCCCCCGATGTATTCACCTGGATGAGTACATCCATTGGTTCAACGGGATCCACACGGTCCGAGATCGCCCGGGCGAGAGCTATGCGGTCGACCGACTGGACACAGGTGACGAGCTTCAGAACCTGGTTGACCTTGTTGCGCTGCAGGTTGCCTATGAAGTGTGACTCGTGTGGAACATCCGCGAGGTCCGGGGCCTTCTCGACAAGTTCCTGGACGCGGTTCTCAGCGATCAGCGTGTAACCGGCCTCCAGCACGATCCTGATGCGATCGACCGGAACCGTCTTGGTCGCCAGGAGTAGTCGGACTTCTGCTGGGCTGCGTCCGCTTGCCGCGGTAGCGCGAGCAATACGCTCCTCGACGAGGGCAAGCCTCTGACGCAGACCAGCGTCAGCCATCTTGGGTCTCAGAGCCGTTCGATGATTGTGACGTTCGCCTGACCGCCACCCTCACACATGGTCTGCAGGCCGTAGCGACCGCCAGTGCGTTCGAGTTCACACAACAGCGTCGTCATCAGTCGACCACCAGTCGCACCCAAAGGGTGGCCTAGTGCGATAGCACCGCCGTTGACGTTGACCTTGGACATGTCGGCGTCGAGTTCCTTTGCCCATGCAAGGACTACCGAAGCGAACGCCTCATTGATCTCGACAAGGTCGATGTCGTCCAATGTCATGCCGGCCTTGTTGAGCGCGTAGCGGGTCGCCGGAATTGGGGCGGAGAGCATCCGGATCGGGTCCTCTCCACGCACCGAAAGGTGGTGCACCCGGGCGCGTGGCTTGAGCCCGTAGCGCTCGACGGCATCTTCGGATGCGAGCAGCATCGCTACTGCGCCGTCTGAGATTTGCGACGCCAGCGCGGCGGTGAGGCGCCCGCCCTCGACCAGAGGCTTGAGCGAACGGATTTTCTCCATGTTGGGCTCGCGGGGACCTTCGTCCTGGGTCATCTCACCGAAGGGGACGATCTGGGAGTCGAATCGCCCCTCGGCACGAGCCCTGATTGCACGTTCGTGTGACTCCACGGCGAAGGCTTCCATCTCTTCGCGGGTGATGTTCCACTCCCGAGCGATCATCTCAGCGCCGTTGAACTGATCCACCGGCTGATCGCCGTAGCGCTTGACCCAGCCTTCGGAGCCCGAGAAAGGATCTTCGAATCCGAACTGCTGACCCACGAGCATCGCCGACGAAATCGGGATGGCGGACATGTTCTGGACACCGCCGGCAACGACCAGATCCTGCGTACCGGACATGACACCCTGGGAGGCGAAATGGATCGCCTGTTGGGATGATCCGCACTGGCGATCGACGGTCGTTCCCGGAACCTCTTCGGGAAGACCGGCTGCCAGCCAGCAGGTACGGGCAATGTCACCCGCCTGGGACCCGATCGTGTCCAGACAACCGAACACGACGTCCTCAACGAGCGCCGGGTCGATTCCGGTCCGGTCCATCAGTGCGTTGAGTGCGTGAGCACCGAGGTCTGCACTGTGAACGCTCGACAACGAGCCCCCGCGGCGACCGACCGGCGTGCGAACGGTATCGATGATGTATGCCTCGGCCATTTGAACCTCCGGTTACGAGCCGATCCGGATTGAAACCCAAGGACTGCAGCTCTGAAAAAAGACGGTCGGAAAGAAGTTGTGCATTCACACCGTAGTGGCGCCCCAAGAACTGCAACACTTTGGCCATGACGTCCTGGCGCGCCGATGGCTTCGATCTGTTGCCTCAATCTGTCCTAGATCGGTGGTCACACTTCGGCAGTTGGCCCGGGGAGCGATACTTCTCGAATGTCGTGGGTCTCGAGGTCGAGGAACTGCGACGCGACTACGCACGCATGCGTCTGCCGTGGCGGCCCGAACTCAACCAACCTCAGGGCTTGATGCACGCGGGGGCAATTGCGACCCTCGTCGATACCGTCGTGGTGCCAGCTATCGGAACTGCGTACCCCGACCCTCGTCGATTCGCGACGATCGAAATGTCGGTCCGATATCTGGATACGGTTCGCCAGGAGGATCTGATCGCCGAGGGCTGGGTCACCAAACGGGGTCGCCACATTGTGTTCTGTGAGGTGGAGGTCCGAACCCGGACCGGAGTCAAGGTGGCTGCCGGTCACTTGATCTACACGGTCGCGCCAGATCCCACCGAGCAGGCCTGACGGCCCGAGCCAGACCGGGCTGACGGCCCGAGCAGAGCTGAGAGCCCGTATTAGGCCGGAGCAGAGCCGAGGGCCCGTATTAGGCCGGCGTCAAGGTTCGATGATGTTGAACCAGAACTTGAACTCGTCGAGCAGGCCCATCAGTTCGTCGAGCGCACCGATGTCGCCCGCCACATCGATCTGACCGCTACTGACAGCGTCCGACAAGTCGGTCGAGCGAGTGACGACCGACTTGAACACCGAACTCGTCATGGCCAGTGTCGCGGCGGCATCCTCGGCCTGGCGGTCTGCGAAGCCGTGGAGAACTGAGCGACGAAGTTCGATCAGGAACTTCTCGTCAGTATCGGTGACGACGAGGTTGATTCGGATGTGCTTACCGGCCGATGCAGGTCCGTTCAGCTGGACCGACAACAGATCGAGCATCATCTCGATGGTCATGGCACTCAGAGTGTCGGGGCCAGCCACCGCTCTGGGGCCCAGGTCCATGACGCCGTTGCGCAGCTCCTGGGCTCCTGTCAGATAGAAGTTGCGCCAAACCGCGTTCTCGCTCTGGTAGCCGAGCTGGGTGAAGGTGGCCGCCAACATCTCCCGGGCTTCGGCGTTGGCAGGATCGGCGAAGACGACGTGATTGAGCACCTGTGCCGCCCAGCGATATTCGCCCCTCTCGATGTCGAACTTCACGCGCTCGATGACTGCGTCGGCGCCGCCCATGTATTCGACGTAGCGGACACTCGACTCCTCGGGTGGCAGCTGGTGCAGGGTTGCCGGGTTCGCGTCGAACCAGCCCAGATAGAGGTTGTAGACCGACTTGGCATTGTGGCTGATCGAGCCGTAGTAGCTGCGGTTGTGCCACTGCAGCCCGATCTCGTCAGGGAATTCGAGCTGCTCGGCAATCTCGAGCATCGTCTCGCCCTGGTTCGCGAGCCGGAGCGTCTGATCGTGCAGGTACTTGTAGGCGTCGCGCTGCGATTCCAGAAAGTCGATCACTCCCTCGTTGCCCCAGCGGGGCCAGTGGTGCTGAGCAAAGACGATGTCGCTTTCGTCTCCGAAGAGATCGATCGCCTTGTTGATGTAGTAAGCCCATGCCTTTGCGTCACGCGTCTTTGCGCCTCGAAGCGTATAGAGGTTGTGCAGGGTGTGGGTTGCGTCCTCGGCCGAGCAAAGCGCGCGGAACTGAGGCAGGTGGAACAACATCTCGGCGGGCGCCTCGGTGTCTGGCGCCAACATGAATGTGAACTCCACCCCGTCGATCACCATCGATTGGACCGGCTCGCTCACCTCGACCGTCGGAATCATGAACGAAGGTGCATCGAAGGGAATGCCGAGTCCCAGGCCCGCGCTGACAGTTCCGGTCGGACCCTTGGGCAGCAGCATCCCGTACATATACGCAGCACGACGGGTCATGACGTTGCCGGCGAGCACGTTCTCGGACACCGCAGCCTCGGTGAAACCGGCCGGGACGATGATCTGGACCCTCCCCGAGTCGACATCATCATCGGTTACGACCCCGCGGATGCCGCCGTAGTGGTCGACGTGGCTGTGGGTGATGACCACAGCCTTGACCTCGCGACGTCCGCGATGTTCGAAGTAGAGATCCAGCGCAGCTCGCGCAGTGGCGGGAGAGGTGAGTGGGTCGACCAGGATCACGCCGGTGTCGCCCTCGATGATGTCCATGTTGGAGATGTCGGCCGAGCGGACCTGGTAGACGCTGTCACAGATTTCGAACAGTCCACCGATCGTAAGCAGTTGGGTCTGGCGGTGCAGTGAGGGGTGCACCGATGATGGACAGTCCCCTTCGTTGACCCAGCCGTACTGCCCAAGGTCCCAGACCACTCCCCCGGTGGAGTTCGTGATGACTCCATCATCGGGAAGTGGGGCTATGAGGCCGCGCATGCTGTCGTCGAAGTCGCGACGGTCTGACATCGAAAGCCCGTCCGTCGCTGCCGACAGGATCGAACTGGTGAACTCACTCGGAACATCGGAACTCATTGCGACTCCTTGAGGACGTGCGATTCGGTCGTGGACTTCGATTCAGAGTTCAAACCGGACTCGGCAAGTGAACGTATATCGGCTGCCCGCGCGACGGTTTCGATCACCTGGTCAACCGCAAGTTCCAGAAGCTCTTCTGTGACTTCATAGCGCTCCATGGACCCACGCGACGGTGCTCCGATGGTGACACGCTCCGGCGCAGCGCCCGCTCCAATCGCACGAACCAAGGCAACAAACCCAGCCGTGATCCGCTCCCGCGGGGACGGCAACGCCTCGCTGACGACGAAGAGTCGCTCGCCGGTCCCCAAGGTTCCCATCGCCGCATCGATGTTGGCCTGCAATCTGACCCGCCGACCGGGCAGATCCAATGGACTGGAGTACTGGGGATCGGTCCACGTGATCCTGGGATCGGTGCCCACCAGACGGAGTGCGCCCTCGCACCATGCAATAGTTGTGGCGACAACTGCTGCGCGTCCGGCGCCGTCCAGACTCTCCACCCAGTTTCGAAGATTCAGTGGCCACCCATCGGAACTCTCCATGATGGACTCGACCGCGGCCATCATGGATCGCCCAGTAGACGGTTCCCGTTTGGAGCCGGGCGGTCCGGTGCGGCTGACGGTTGTCGTGCCACGGTCACCCGCTGCTGGAGATGCGTTCAAGGTCAACTGCCTCATCACGATCAGCCCGATCCGCCGTCGAGCGTTGAAGGCCGACTCGATATACGGGTCACGCTCGACCTGATCCACCTCGGGCCGGTCGAACAGCGTGAAACTCGAAACGACGATCCCGTCGACGTAGAAGTCGACCTTCTCGCGACCCTTGCGAGTGAAACGCTCACCGAGTACGTGATCCAGGTCGGCTGTAAGACGCTCCTTGGCCGCGTTCGCAAGCCGGGACCGTTCGACTTTTGGGTCCGGCTCGCTCATGGTCCGTTCCACCCTTGTGTCCTGGTCCTCATGGGATCATCGAGGAAGTCGTCCAGGAACTCGGACAGCGATCAGCATCCGGGCACCAGTTACACCAGGCCCCGGGCTTCTCGGACGGCTGCGCATCGCCAACTCCAGAGTCACCGGCGCCAGAGTCGTCGAGTCCAGAGTCACCGGCGCCAGAGTCGTCAGGTCCAGACCTGTCGGCGCCCGCCACCAGCGCCGCCCAGATGAGCATCGAGTCGGCGATACGCACCGCGACCGACTCCAACAGCTCCGCCGAGACCGGAGCGATGACCGGCGCCGCGCCGGGGTACCAGCGCAACATCGCAATAGGTGCTCGTCGGTCCCGCAGGGCGACCAGTAACGCGTAGTAGTAGATCTCGGCCACGTGCTCGGAACGCGGTTCACCGCTCTTGACCTCCACGACCACTCCTGGGAGTCCGGTGACGACTCCGCCGAGTTCGACATCGAGTCGGCCCGAGCACACCGCCCTTCCATCATCGAAGGCAGCCGTCGCCCGACTCTGGGTTCGGGGCAACCACACTTGATCGATCCCGGACCAACCATCCGCGACTGCTGTGGCTAGTGGGTCGAGCATGCTCGGCAACGCAGTGCTGTCGGCCTCTTCCATCAGGTCCATATGGTCGAGCAATTCGGCCTCGCCCCCGGCGGCGAACATCGCCCGAAGCACCTCGACCGGGTCAAGTACCCGACCAACCGTCAGCTGGTACACGACAAAGCGATCGAGCGCCGCCCCGCGGAACATTTCGTTGGTCAACGGCTTGGGCTCGGTCAACGGCGCAGCTTGGGCCACGGCCGTCCGCTCGCAGCGCTCCAGATCTGCCAAACGGGATTTGGGAAGCCGAAGTGGCAACAGTTTCGGATCCAGATCCCTGGTGGCGACATGTGCCTGACCGTCGAGGAAGTCGCGCAACTCCTCGATGAAGTCCGCCGCGACCATGTCCCCGGCAATGACAGCCCCATCATTCGGGTAGCCCGCATCGGCTGATCGGTTGTGCAGATCCTCGATCCATCTGGCGACGCGCAGCGATTCCGAATTCATGTTGACCACATGGTCCCACCTCGCATGCGGACTCCGCGGACCTCTCGACCACCGTTGGGCAATTGCGCCCGTGTCGCCGCTCACCCATTGCCGCCGTGGCTACCACCTGACACGATTGATATTTCGCGACCGAGAGGGCGTCTCGGTCGAAGTCCCTGGGGGAAATATGGCGAATGCGATGCACCGGCTCCGAGCCGTCTCGACAAGGTCGGCTGCCAAGGTCGCGCTCATCTCGGCGGCAGCTCTCGCCCTGACCATCACGGCATGTGTGCCAAGTCCGCCACTGAACGGTGGTGACGGCGGGACCCCGACAAATGGGCCGAGCCTTCCGATCGACGACTCGAACATCCATCTCAATGAGTTGCAGTTCATCGGGTCCCACAACAGCTATCACGTTGCGCCAGAAGCACCGATCCTGAACTGGCTGGAGTTCTTCTCGTCAGCCATCCCGGATGTTGCCAAGAGTCTCGGTGACCCAGCCCTGCTCAACTACACCCACGCTCCCCTCACCACCCAGCTGAACCGCGGACTTCGGACCTTCGAACTGGACCTGTTCGCCGACCCGGAGGGTGGCAAGTTCGCCCACCCGCTCCTGCCGGAGATCTTGAACCTTTCCGTCGCGGGACCGAAGGGAATGGATCAGCCCGGGCTCAAGGTTCTCCACATTCAGGACATTGACTTCATCTCGACCTGCCAGGTCTTCACAGGCTGCCTGTCCGAATTGAAGGCATGGTCGGACCAGAATCCCGGGCATCTGCCTGTGATCATCAACCTTGAGCTCAAGGATGACCAGCTGCCGGCACCGTTCGACGCAACGAAGATCACCCATTTCGATGCGACACAGTTGGCCGGTGTCGACTCCGAGATCCGCTCGGTCCTCGGTGACCGCCTGATCACCCCCGACGACGTGCGGGGCGACGCTGCTGACCTGCGGACGGCTGTGTCCCAGAACGGTTGGCCGACACTGGGTGAGTCCCGCGGTCGGTTCCTGTTCTTCCTCGACAACGAGGGCAAGAGACTCGACTACCTCGAGGGACACCCGGATCTCGAGGGTCGGGTCATGTTCACGAGTTCCGGCGAAGGTCAGCCCGACGGCGCGGTCCTGAAGGTCAACGATCCCGGCGATGGCAGCCGAATCAGGGCGCTGGTTGAGGATGGCTACTTGGTAAGGACCAGGGCCGACGACGAAGTCACCGCTCCAACTACCGCCCAGCGCGACACCGCTCTGGCGTCGGGAGCCCAGATCGTCCATACCGATTTTCCCGCAGGGGAAGCTGCAGTGAACGGCGGCTACGTGGTCACCTTCGGAACAAACCCTGAGGCCCGGTGTAATCCGGTCACTACGACTGCAGCTACCTGCGCCAACGGCGCGGTGCGTCAGGAAGCCCGGTTGGGACGCTGAGCATGATGGCCAGTCCGGTCTTTCGCTGCGCAAACTGAATTGTGAACGTCGTTCATTGGGACACAAGACTGCTCTGGGCAATTATCTGAACCACGATCAGAAAGTCTGGTCCTTTTGGTCATATTCCTGTATGTTCAGACGAGGTTATGTGTCATCTGGCATATGACAGGCGATGCAGGACGGGCCAACTTGGGCCGGACAGTCTGGGAGGACACTCGTGATCAAGAACCGAAAGCTCATGGTGACGTTGCTCGCCATGGTCGCAGTCATTGGGATGGCGTCAGCTTGTACGCCTCCCGCCGCAGACGGCGCTCTGCCGACAACCAACTGGTCCTTCAAGGGCACGACCGTCAGGGTCGATGATGCTCAGGACGCTGTTGACGTCCCACTGATCGGCTGCGTCGTCAACTGCAAGGACGAGCCCTATCTGCTCAATGTCGGCTTCCGCGTCAAGATCGGTCAGCCGGGTTCAGCTCAGGCTTGGGCGGTCAACAACCGCACCAGCGCTCCCTCCGACGTGGGTGCTGGTAGCACCGTCAGTGTTGGCGCAGCTGGTGGCCCTGTCATCTTCAACGGTGTTGCCCCCGTTGACATCCTGGACCTCGCCAACACCAACAACCATCTCGAGGTCATGGGAACCTACGTCTGGGCTTCAGAAGAGGACCAGATTGGCAACGGACTTGCTGCCGACTCCCTGGCCAGCCTGCTGGAGGATGCCCTCAACAGCACTCTGGCTACGGCAGACCTTGGCAACCTCGATGCCAACTTCATCCTCGACCTGGTCTTCTCCAACATTGGAAATGCACTCGGCATCGCCGTGCAGAACATTCCGCTGTTCGGACTCGGTGACGACGTCATGGGTGGCGCGCTCTACATCGGAATCGGCGCCTACGGCACCCTCGGCTCCCTTCTCGACACAGCAATCGGCGAAACCCCATTCCCAGCGGTCGACATTCCGATCCTCGACATCCCGCCGTCAATCGACGGTGGCGGTTTCTACACAATGACCGGCTCGAAGTCATGGACACGTAGCTTCCATGGCGGTTGTGGCCTACTCGGTGGCAACTGTGGTCAGCACACGTGGACGATGGTCTCAGGCCCAGCCTGATCCGGGCCACCCTGATCAGGGTCACCTGACTGATCAGTAGCAGACGATTCGAAGGAGGCCCGGACAGTCGTCCGGGCCTCCTTCGCGTTCCAGTGCCGGGACCCCGAACAGCCTGCCTCAGGCACCGGCCCGAGTTCGCCGTAGAAGCGGATCCGCCGCACCAAGTACTGCGTCTGCCGCTCGCATGACCAGGCCACCAACTCCAGGTGTGGAGGAATCGACCAGGTTGCCCATCACTTGCAGAGTGATGGCTGCGATCCCCTCCGTTCCCACGGCGGCCCGAAGCCCGGTTCGAAGGATCAGGGGATGTCCGACCAGGAATGAGAACCGTCGACCAGTTCGCAGAAACGCGTCGAAGCGTCGGCCGATTTCGATGTCGTAGCGCAACGGGGCGGTCACAGGATCGGATAGGAACAGATCGGCAGCCAGCATTCCTGACTCCAGGCCGTAGTCGATTCCTTCCCCGTTCATCGGGTTGATCAGCCCGGCCGCATCGCCGATCGCAACCCAGCCGGGACCGTGACGACGGGTGGCACTCATGGGAAGCCTCCAGGCTCGCGGGCGCTCCAGGTCGGGGCCGAGACTCCAGCTGTCGCGCACCTGTGCCCGGTAGCTGTCCTGGAGCCGGTTGAGGTTGAGCGACTTGAAGCCCTTCATGGTGGAGAGGGCGCCGACGCCGATGTTCACGGTCCCGTCACCCGCCGGGAACATCCAGCCGTATCCCGGCACGGGAACGCCCGAGGAGTCGCGCAGTGTCAAGCACGCCTCGAGGTACCGCTCAGCGTGGCGCGGAGATTCGGCATAGGTCCGAATCGCCAGCCCGTAGGGCTCATCGGGATCCCGTTGCACACCGAGCATCCGGTGGGCCGGGCCGGGGGCTCCAGCGGCAAGAACAATCATGTCGCCGGCCCAGCGCCTCTTCCCCACGGAAACGCCGACGGCACGGCCGTTATCGAGGACCGGCAGGGCCTCATGCTGCCAAAGGACTTCCGCTCCAGCTTCGGCAGCTAGTTCCATCAAGCGACTGTCAAGGCGTCGTCTGGGCCAGACCGCACCATGGTCCGGGAACGGGGCGATACCCGGCCAGTGCAACTGTCGAGTGGTTCGGTTGGCGATCATGCGCAGACCGTCGATCCGGTGCGCGTCGTCCAATGAGACGCCAAGGTCATCGAGCGCCTTGACCGCCCTTGGGGTCAGACCATCTCCGCAGATCTTGTCCCGACCTTGCGGACCCTTTTCGAAGACTGTGACCGTTGCCCCGGCTGACGCGGCGCGAATCGCCGCCGCCGCTCCGGCGGGTCCCCCTCCAATTATCAGGACGTCACGCTGTGTTGGCATCTGCACCGAAGCAGTCTGTTCGCTCCGGTCGCATTTCCCAAAGCAGCGGGTAATAGATTCCGCGTTTCGCTCAATGCCCGATACCGCGCTCCTGCTCCGGTGGTCGACGCCGGGACTCAAGGACCACAAGTGCGGCTCCCGCGACCCCCAGGGCAATCAGGCCAAGGACTACGACCAAGGCGAGGTTCAGCGATATGGCTCCGCCCTGGTGCATTGCGGCAATCAGTCCGGCCGCGATGGTGACCATGCCAGCCACCAACGCAATGGGATCCAGTCGATGTGGGTTCATTGTCATCCTCCGACCGTCGTGTTTGGCACAGTTGCGTTTGGCACAGTTGCGTCAGGCATCCGAATCGTGCTGGTCGGGTCCGGCGGATCAGCCTGGCCCTCGAGCCCATCGTCGTCCCACTCGCTATCGTCCCGCTCGCTGTCGTCCGCCTCACCGTCGGCCCAGGCCTCATCGACCCGCAGGCCCGGCGTGGTCAGCTGAGCGCCCACTGGTTCGACTCCGATTTCGGCGCAGTCGACCTCTTCGCCGAGGAACCCACGACACGCAGGGACTCTCGGGTAGTCGGCCGTGGCTGGACGGTCCTCACGACAGTCGACCAGGTACAGACTTTCGTTGATGCAGAGTGCGACCCTCTTGGCTGCCGGCACGTCCCCGCAGGGTTTGACCACTCCACGTTCGCCGCCTCCCACGGTGCAGAGTTGCGTCGGCGCGGTGAGTTCTCGGTGGCTACCTTCGGACCAATGCGGATCGATGATCTGCACCGCGCCAACGCCCATGTGGATCTCAAGATCGAGGGTGTATTGGCCCCCTTGATCCACCGTGCGGGTGTGTCGGGTGCTGATTCCGGAGCTGAAATTGGGCGAGTGTTCCCACCAGTTGTGGAATGCGGCCGATCTGGCCGGAGAATTGGAGTGATAAAGGGACCCGTCAACCGGGTCGCCTTGCTCGGGGATCCCAGACTCGAGCCACTTCCGGCCCAGGTCCGGGACTTCGGAAACTGCCCTCTCCCGGTCGGGGCGCGAGATCGATCCTTCGCCCAGTCCTATACGAACATCGAGCTTGACGTTGACATCAGCCGGGAGGACCACTCTGAGACCTCCTGCGGTCTGGTCGATCCGCAGGTAGCGATTCGAGGTGAGCTTCAGATCCCTCAGATTCAGCGAACTGTCGCTCACAGACGTTCTCAGGGCACTCGGGAGCTCCGCTGCATCAGAGACCGTGACGTTGAATGGACCATCGAAGTTGTCGACCCGCACGTCGACGGCTCCAAGGCCGGCGAAAACAACCGCCAGGGCGAGTGACGGCAGAATCAAACCACGTGCCTTGCCACGAAACGCCGAGAAGACGAGACCGACGCCGAAGACGACCAGGCCGACGGCTCCGATCACTCCGGGTCCGATTTCGAACACATCGGCAAGGGTGAGCGCGCCCAGTGCGCCGCAAACGATCAGCACCAGGCACCATGTGAGCAGTCCGACCACCGGGAATACCGGCGGCCGCACAATTCTGCGGATCATGGTTGATTGTGCAGTTGATCGACCAGTTGTGGCGGATCCGTCACCGGTACCAGGAGCACCTGTCGCGGCAGTCAGTTCCGACTCGGGCGAACTGGGGTAGGGCGGCGGAGTGGTGATGCCGGAACTCGTCTGAGGCCCGGGATCGGCGTCATGGCGGCGAAGTATCAGTGCCGCGCCCACGAGCATCACCGCCCAAGGCAGTGATCGCCAGATCAGTTCGCCCGTCGAGAACCCGCCGACCTGGCCGGTCAACATCAACCCTGCGATGACGATGATCGCAAGGGCGACAAGGTCTCTGACTCCACCACCGTCGGTCAGCCGCCGTCCCTTGTCGGTGGGCACGAGAACCCATGCAATCAAGTAGACGGGGATTCCGAATCCGGCAAACGCGGTCAGGACAAATGCCGCCCGGACAACAAGTGCTGGAACGCCTATCCGCTCTGCCAGACCTCCCGCCACACCGGTCAGCACGCGATCTGTTGAGGAACGACGCAAGGACCTGAACCATTCAAGTACCGGAGATCGCTCCCCGGTGGGTTCCGGTTCGGGCATGTCTTGGGATTCCATGACTAGATCTTGAACGTCACCCGGGCAGAGGACCATTGGGGACAACACTGAATTGTCCCTGAGCCGACCCCTTAGAGGGACTCAGGGTTCAGACCTGATGTCATCCGGCAACAAGGGTGACAACATGGCTGTCGATGACAGCACGACCACAGGACTACTTGGCCAAAGGGACCTCGGGCCGGGTTTTTCGGACGGGACCGACCTCTGCCACCCATCCGACTTCAGAGTTGACACTCTCTGGCCCCGAGTTGACACTCTCTGGCCCCGAGTCGACACTCTCTGGCCCCGAGTCGACACTCGCTGGCCCCGGCTCGGCATTCACTGACCCCGACTCGGCACGCGCTGGTTCTGACTCGGCACTCGATGCCGCCCTTGGTTTCGGCGCAGCTTCAGGGACTGGCTCAGGTCCCACACCAATAATCCTTGGTGTGTCGGCAGCGCTCTCACGCCGGCTTGGCATCTCGGTCGCCGTGGTCCGCGCGATCTTCACGACCCTCGCGGTTGCCGGTGGAATCGGCATCGTTATCTACCTGTTGGTCTCTGTGTTCTGGCGGAACCGCCTCGGCAGCGACCTGGAACCCTCTGCTTCCAGGGACCTAGGGGCAGTTCTCTTGATGACCGGGTTCATTTGGGAACTTGGAGCCCTTTGGCCCGGAGTCAGAGCCACGTTGGTGTTGCCCGTCGGTCTGGTTGCCGTTGGTGTGGCGCTGGGATGGCGCAACACGCCGATCGGCGTGGACGACTTGGTATCGAGTGCTCGGTCAGATTCCGGTTCTAACGCGGGCGTAGGTCACGGCACGGCTGCCAAGGGTCGAAGTACCAGTCGGCGGGCACGGCAGCTGGTTCTGCGTATGGTCGGCGGCACCGTCCTCTGCATCGGTGGTTTCGCAGTCCTGTTGGGTCAGAGTGCCGACATTGCGACACTTCGGGATGCAATCCTCGGACTCCTGGTTGCCTTTGCCGGTGTCGCGCTCGTCGTAGGGCCTTCGACCGTTCGGTTCGTCCGGTCCTTCTCGATTGAGCGGGACGACCGTGTCAGGGCCGAGGAACGGGCCCGGGTCGCGGCGCACCTTCACGACTCGGTGCTGCAAACTTTGACCCTGATCCAGAAGGAATCCAATGACCCCGCGGCTACCGCAGCGCTGGCCCGCCATCAGGAACGCTCCCTCAGACGCTGGCTCTACGGAACCAACACCGCCTATGGAACCGGAGACGGCGACTCCGGAATCGTTGGCTGGCGAGCAACGTTCGAAGAGATGGTCGGATCGGTGGAAGATCACTACGCCACTGCGATCGAATTGGTGATGGTGGGCGAGGGTGAGATCGGAGCGGACTCCGTTGTCGACCAGCGGGACCGCAGCGGCGGTGAGGCTTCAATGCTTGCGGCAATCGTCGCTGCTGCCAGGGAAGGGCTTATCAACGCCTCCAAGTTCTCGGGCGAGACCCATCTGTCGATCTACTGCGAACTGGGTGAGAACCGCTTCGACGTCTTCGTCCGCGACCGGGGTCGCGGTTTCGACATGGACTCCATCGACCCCGATCGAAGGGGCGTGCGCGATTCCATCGTCGCCAGAATGTTCGCTGTGGGCGGGCAGGCAAATATTCGAACCTCGCCTGGCCAGGGCACCGAGGTCGCCCTCTCCGTACCCGTCCGACCAAGGAGCAGCTACCGGAGTCAGGAAGCATGACGACGCATCCCCTACCCGAAACACAAACCTCGGCCACTGAAGCGTCTCGCCGATCCGGGCCTCGGGTGGTGGTGGTCGATGACCACGCGCTTTTTCGGGCTGGAGTCGTGGCCGAACTCGGTGATCGGGTCGAGGTCGTCGGAGTGGCTGACGATGTCGCAAGCGCGATCGAGGTCATCCACACCCACTCCCCTGAGGTGGTTCTGCTTGACGTCCACCTCCCTGGCGGGGACGGAGCAGCGGTAATGGCCGGCTGCGGCGACCTTGAGGGCGTGCGCTTCCTTGCACTGAGCGTCTCCGACTCGGCTGACGACGTCATTGCGCTGGTGCGAGCAGGCGCCCGGGGCTATGTGACCAAGTCGATCAGCGCCGAGGACCTCTGCGACGCGGTGGAACGGGTCGCGGCAGGAGATGCAGTGTTTTCGCCCCGGTTGGCCGGCTTCGTTCTGGACGCCTTCAGCGCGAGCACTCCCCCGTCGCCCAACCCCGAACTCGACCAGTTGACCACAAGGGAGGGCGAGGTCCTCCGATTGTTGGCCCGCGGCTATGCCTACAAGGAGATCGCCCGGGAGTTGACGATCAGTGTCAAGACCGTCGAGTCCCATGCATCGGCGGTTCTCCGCAAGCTGCAACTGTCGAATAGGCGCGAACTCACCCGATGGGCTTCAGAACGACGTCTGGTTTGAGCGCGGGCCACATCCAGAGATGAATGCACCAGCCCAGATCCTTTAGGCCCAGATCCTTTAGGGCAATCCAGCCTGAACCAGGTTCTAGTCTCACAGGGTGCCGATCCGCGCCAAACGCCGCAAAGTGTTCCTACACTTCCCCGGAATGAATCCGCGCACCTATTCGCCCCGCGTCCTGGGCAACGCGAAGACGATGGCGACGATTCTGACCTTCACGATCCTGACCTTCACGACTCTGTTCGCTTCCCTGTTCGCTTCGGCTCAGATCGCGGGCGCTCAGGAACCGGCGCCGACGACTACGACGACGCCGGCAGCGGTGACCCAGACAACTATCGAGCCGACATCCCCACCAGAACAGGGCGGACCCCGAGTCACCTCGACGTTGAAGCTCGGTGGAACGGGAAAGCCCATTGCCGGTGTCGAGATGGTCGTGTCACTCGACGGTGAGGAAGTCGGCCGGAGCGCCTCCGACAAGAACGGGTTCGTCGCAGTGACCCTGCCCGGGGGCGGCAAGTACGAAGTGACCCTGGACAAGTCGACCCTGCCGAAGGACGTCCAGTTCGAGGAGGGTGCACTGGACACTCTGAAGCCCTCGGTCCAGGCCACCGGTGACCGTCCGCTGATCTTCCGCCTCGTCAATCGGACCCACGTCGCCGATGCCGGTCCGTCCACCTTCGAGCGTCTGGCCAGCCTGCTCGCCAGCGGAACGCGGTTTGGGCTCATCATTGCGCTCGCAGCTGTCGGGCTGTCCCTCATCTTCGGAACCACCGGGCTGACCAACTTCGCGCACGGAGAACTGCTCACCTTCGGCGCGATTGCCACCTGGTACCTGAACTCCAACAATGGCGGTCTGGGCCTGCCGCTGTTCGTCGCAGCGATCGGAGGCCTGATCGCAGCAGCAGCGTTTGGAGCGTCGTTCGAACTCGGCGTGTACCGACATCTGAGACGGCGGGGCATGCCGATCGTGTCCCAGATGGTTGTCTCCATCGGACTGGCGCTGTCGACCCGCTACCTCTTCAGCGTGATCTTCGGCGCAAACTCGAAGCAGTTCTCGCAGTACGCCGCCCAGGCGCCCAGTGTCGAACTGGGACCGGTGTCGCTGCGGCCCAAGGATCTGATCATCTCGGGTATCGCCCTGGTCGCACTCATCGCGGTTGGGCTCTTCCTACAGAAGGCCCGTCTGGGGACCGCGATTCGTGCCGTCGCCGACAATCCCGACCTGGCCATTGCGTCGGGAATCAACGACAAACGGGTGATCCTTATGGTGTGGACCCTGGCGGGCACGCTCGGCGGACTGGCCGGAATCATGATGGGCAGCGCCGAAACGGTCCAGTGGACCATGGGCGAGCACATACTGCTGATCATGTTCGCAGCGGTACTCCTGGGCGGGCTCGGGACCACCTTTGGGGCCATGGTCGGAGGGCTGTTCGTAGGAATCGTCTCGGACCTGTCGACCTTCTGGCTCGATTCGGACTTGAAGATCGTCGTTGCCCTGGCGACGCTGGTCGCAGTGCTGTTGATCAAACCCTCCGGAGTCTTCGGCGTACAGGCCAGGAAGGCCTGACATGTTGGCATTCAGCGTGGGAGCAGCCCTGATCGATGGGCTTCGTGATTCGATAGCCGTCACCGCCTGCGTGGGCGCGCTCGCCGGCATCGGGCTCAACATCCAGTTCGGCTACGCGGGCCTTCTCAACTTCGGTCACGTCGGATCCGCACTGGTAGGTGCATACGGAACCGCGATTGTCGTCAACAGTGGTGGCTCGCTCTGGCTGGGCATGGTCGTGGGCATTCTCGCCGCCGGGGTGCTCGGATTGCTCATGGGGCTTCCGACCCTACGACTCCGAGCCGACTATCTTGCTATCGCAACAATCTCGGTGGCAGAGATTTTGAGAACCGTCGCCAACTCCGCACGGATGCAGTCCGTCACCGGCGGGCCGATCGGAATCGGAGGTGTCGCCGATGACTTCTACGCGATCAACCCGTTCCCACCCGGCAGATACGGGTGGGGTTCGTTCAGCTACAACCAGAACATGTTGTGGTCGATGGTGGTCGGTTGGTCGCTAGTCGCGCTCGCATCGCTTGGGGTATGGGGTCTGGCGAGAAGCCCCTGGGGACGCCTTCTGAAGGCCGTGCGGGAGGATGAAGAAGCCACCCGCTCGCTGGGCAAGAACGTGTTCGCAATGAAGCTCCAGGCATTTGTCATCGGTTCGGTCATCGGCGGAATCGCAGGAATCATCTTCTCCTTCGACGGCGGGTTCGTGAAGCCCGATTTCTTCATCGCCCAAACGACGTTCAACTGGTATCTGATGGTGATCCTCGGTGGTGTGGCCACCGTCATCGGACCAACCGTCGGAGCGATCGTCTTCTGGTTCGTCATCTCCATGCTCAACAGTCTGCTGAGCCAGGCGATCGGCGAGAGCGGCTGGTGGTTCATAGCGTCCACCGACGTAGGGGCCGTGCGCTATGTCCTCGTCGGAGCTGCGATCGCTCTGTTGCTGGTCTTCCGACCTCAAGGCATATTCGGCAATCGGGAGGAGGCGATGATCGGTGACCGTTGAGGCTGCTGAACCAGCAGTTCCCGCGCCGGCCCACGGAGCTGATCCGATTCTGGTGGCGACCGATGTCCACCGGTCATTCGGTGGCGTACGTGCAGTATCGGTCGATCACTTCGAGGTTCAGCCCGGCAAGATCGTCGCGCTCATCGGTCCCAACGGAGCCGGAAAGACGACGTTCTTCAACCTTCTGACCGGTTTCGAAAATGCCGACGGGGGCAGTTGGAAATTTGAGGGCAATGAGCTCGCCGGCAAGCCCGCATATGCCGTGGCGCAGGCGGGAATGGTCCGGACCTTCCAGTCCGCCCGGGTGTTTCCCCGTCTCTCGGTACTCGACAACGTGCGGCTCGGTGCCAAGGGACAGCGGGGCGAACGTCTCGGTTCGGCGCTCGCCCGCTGGCGTTGGCAGAGCCAGGAGGAACAACTTGGCGAACGTGCGTCGGAACTGGTGCGCTGGGTCGGACTCGGTGCCAAAGAGGATGAACTCGCGGGAACGTTGTCGGGTGGGCAGCGCAAGCTGCTCGAGTTGGCAAGAGCTGTCATGGCCTCCCCCAGGTTGTTGATGCTCGACGAGCCGATGGCCGGTGTGAACCCCGCGCTGCGTCAGGCGCTGTTGGAGAAGATCGCCGACCTGCCGTCCGAGGGAATTACCGTTCTATTCGTGGAGCACGACATGGATGTCGTCTCGGTCATCTCGGATCTCGTGGTCTGCATGGCGGAGGGACGCATCATCGCCTCAGGCACCCCCGGTGAGGTGGCTGCCGATGAACGGGTGATCGAGGCCTATCTGGGAGCCTCCAGCGGCGACCTGCGCGACGCCGGTCGTTCAGTGGGCGACGAAACGCCCCCTCAGACGAAGGACGTCCCCGTTGCGGCCGAGGTCGCTGACCATCTTCCGCCACCCGAGGTGGACCCCGAGATGATGGGCGACTTCACCGGCGAGTTCCCGCGGGAACAGCGGTCCGACGAAGATCCTGGATCACAGCCATGACCTCGAACCTGCTAGAGCTACACGACGTCATCGCGGGCTACATCCCCGGGGTGGACATTCTCCAAGGCACCTCGATGCACGTCGGACACAATGAGATGGTCGGCATCATCGGCCCCAACGGTGCCGGCAAGTCGACTCTGATCAAGGCCGTCTTCGGTCTTGTCCCGATCCGGTCGGGCGAGGTTCAACTCAACGACGACACGATCACGGGCACTCCAGGATTTGAGCTCGTCAAACGAGGCGTCGGATATGTGCCCCAGGTGCGCAATGTCTTCGGGACCTTGAGCGTCGAGGAGAACCTCCGCATGGGCCTGTTCCTGCGACCCGGGAGGTTCATCGAGCGGCGCGACGCCGTTTTTGAACTCTTCTCGGTCCTGGCGGAGCGTCGCAATGCCAGAGCCGAATCTCTCTCCGGCGGGCAACGGCAGGTTCTCGCCATGGGCAGAGCGTTGATGATGGAACCGTCACTGATGCTCCTGGACGAACCGTCCGCGGGACTATCGCCGACTATGCAGGACGAGGTCTTCGACAAGATCACCGCGATCAACGGCGCCGGGGTGTCGATCTTGATCGTGGAGCAGAACGCACACAAGGCCCTGGGGATCTGCGACCGGGGCTATGTGCTCGACCAAGGCGTCGTCGCACATACCGGCACCGGTAGCGAGCTGGTCAAGGATCCCAAGGTGATCGAGTTGTACCTCGGTTCACTGGCCCGCCCACGCTGAGATCTCCAGTCCTGGCTCTGTTGCACAGTGACCTCGGGTTCACGCATCCGCTGAAATGTCACGGGCCTGAATGCTCGCAATGAGTTCCCCGCCCGATCGCAGGACCGCGGCGCTCGCTCAGCCGACCGAGAACGCCCCGGAGATCTCGCTCGCGACATCGTCCGCGAGCGTCGTGATGTTGTTCAGGAAATCCGCTGTGGCGGTGTTGACGGTGTAGTCGCCCACTTCTGCGTCAGCCGGAACCGGACAGGTGAGTTGCCAGACTCCATCCTGAGGCGTCCCCGAGATCAGCTCTGCGCCGGCAATGCACCATCCGGGAGCGCTTCCTCCGCGTCGGACGGCGAAGCCCACGTTCGACACTCCGGCCGGGTCCGCAACGCTGGCCGTGATCGTCAGGTTGCCCCCACGTGTAACCGTGTTCGGCGCGGAAGTGACGCTCGTGACGGCAGGTCCGACCAGATCGTCTAGATCACCGGTGACGGTGAAATGTCCACTCGTAGCCGAGGGCGGACCATCGCCGGTGGCCTGGGAGTTGAACCGTGCGTCTACCGCAACCGTATTCACCTGGTACTCACCAGAGTTCATGACCGCCGGAGTCACACACGAGACGGTCCAGGTCCCCGATTGCGGAGTGCCCGCGGTCAGCTCGGCGCTGCCGGAGCAGAAGCCAGCGGGCACACCGGCATGGCGCACTACGAACGCGACTCCCGTCACGCCCACATCGTCACTCACGGTTGCAGCGATCTGGAGGGCTTCGTTCTGACCCACCTCCCCGGGCGTGACGACTACCGACTCAATGACCGGGGCCTGCTGATCGATCGCGCCAGGATCGCCCGGCTCGGGCGGTGCTGTACATGCAGCCAACGCCAGAATTGCGCCAACCGCGACCATTGAAATCTTCGCAGCACGATTCATCTAAGCCCCCCGGCCGGTGAGTGGGCGACTCTTTCCGTCCGCCCTGCACAACGCCCGCAACAGTACGACATGGCCGTCCGGGGAACAATGGGACTGCGGCCATCGAAAACAGCGGAAGGGGCCCGACCGATTCGGCCGAGCCCCTTCCCAATACCTATTCAAACGCTGGAAGATCAGCTGACGTTGATCTGAGGAACGTCGAGCGTCTTGTCCTCGCCTGCGCTGTTGTATTCCCAGACGTCGTAGACGCCGGTTCCGGGTTCCATTTTGTCCCACTTCTGGAACTCGCTGGAAGCACCGTGGTAGTGGATCGTCTTGTCCTCTTTGAGGAAGCCGAGGCATTCCGCATAGGTGCTGCAGACGTTGTCGCCCTCGAGGTTCTTCGAGAACGCTCCCGCAATGGCCGATCCGGAGTCGCTGCCTGCGCTCTGAGCGGCCAACGCCATCAGGATGGTGCAGTCATAGAAGTACGACGAGAAGATGGTGTCGATACCGGTTGCTGCGAATGCCGCCAGGAACGGGCTTTCGATACCTGCAGGAGCAGCAGCGGGAGCCGTACCCTTGATGCCGGCCACCTTGGACAGGTCAGAGGGGTCGACTGTCTCGGCGAAGCTCGAGCTCTTCATTCCGTCTGCGGTGTAGATGGGCATTGCGGACGGGCCGATTCCCTTGGCGATCATTGCACTGACCACCTTGGCGCCATCGTCGTTGAAGCCGATGACTGCCACTGCGTCGGGCTTGGCGTCGGCGACCTTCTGGACGTCTGCGTCGAAGTTGGAACCATCCGGGTCATAAAGGACCGTGGTAGCCACCTTGGCACCGGACTCTTCGAGGGCGCTTCCCAGGAAGTCGGCAAAACCCTTGCCGTAGTCATCGTTGCGGGCGATGATCGCCACGTTCGAATGGCCGTCACCCGTGATCAGGTCCGACAGCGCCGGGCCCTGGAGCTTGTCCGGAGGAGCGGTACGGAAGAAGTATCCACCGCCGACACCGCTGAGGTTTCCAGCCGTGGTCGAACCGGAGCACGCGGGAACCTTGTCAGTTGCGAACGTGTCGGCAAGCTTCGCTGCAACACCGGATGGGGCCGGGCCGATGATTGCATCGACCTTGTCGGAGTTGATGAGCTTGTTGTAGGTGGTCTTGGCCACGTCAGGCGAGGTTCCGTCGTCGCCTTGGACGACCTTGACGTCCTTGCCAAGTACACCGCCGGCAGCGTTGATCTCGTCAACAGCCATGCTGATCGGAGTGGCCAGGGACTTGACGATCACGTTGAGATCGCCGCTCTGTGGAACCAGAGTGCCGAGGACCAGTTGGTCATCGACGTTGCCTCTGTCATTCGTTGGCGCAGTGGTTTCGGTGGTGTCCCCATTGTCGCCATTGTCGGCGCTGTCGTCGGCGCTGCTACATGCGCTCGCGACCATCGCCAAAGCCGCGACGAGAACAGCCAGACCCTTCCATTTAGACCTTCGCATTTCCTACCCCCATTACTGTGTGTTGTTCGACGCAAATACGTCGAGATCGAACAATAGGCCGAAGATCCCTCCCCACGGCGGAACTGCAGGGCGGCGGGCAGGCGCTGCGGGGCCCGGGGCACTGCTTGTCGCTCAGGCCGAGACTATGGATCTGGTGAACTGGCTTGATCGCGAGGATGCCCGACTTGTTCGAGCGACCTTGTCGAAACTGAACTGCGGCGAATGGCGATCAGGGAGGAACAAGTACGCGATAGAGGGAGCACGCACCGCCGATGATCCATGTCTCTACGTACCTGAACGTGGTCGAGTTCCGTTTTAACGCCTAGCGTTATTAACGCCTAACGTTATATACTGCTCCTGTGATCAGATCGTTCGCCGACCGCGACACCGAGAAAGTGTGGCGTCGTGAAGCGGCGAAGCGACTCGATCCACGCATCCACAAGGCTGCGAACCGCAAGTTGCACATGCTTGATGCCGCGACGACGTTGGACGCTCTCCGGGTGCCGCCGGGCAACCGGCTGGAAGCCCTCAAGGGCGATCGGGTCGGCCAGCACAGCATCCGGATCAACGACCAGTGGCGGATCTGCTTCCACTGGACCGATGCCGGTGCCGAGGAAGTGCAGATCGTGGACTATCACTAGGAGAAAAGATGGCCGAGAAGCTCTACCCGCCGATCCATCCCGGTGAGGTCCTCATGGAGGACTTCATCAAAGGGTTCGGTATCACCCAGAACAAGCTCGCTGTTTCGATCGGCGTCCCGCCGCGGCGGATCAACGAGATCGTGCACGGCAAGCGTGCGATCACGGCTGACACAGCGCTGCGGCTGGGGCGCTACTTCGGTATCGAGCCGCAGTTCTGGCTGAACCTGCAGACCCGTTATGACTTGGAGCTCGCGGAGGATCTCGTGGGGTCTCAGGTCAACGAGATCGCGCCACTGAAGACTGCATGATCGCCGATCGACCGTACGTGCCGAACGAGTTGCTCTGCCGGCTTGCGGGGCTGTACGTCATCGCGCCCGGCGCTGCCGGGTGACAAGGACCTCGACCTCGCTGCGATCACGAGGCAGGCAGGAGAGGCGCTGGCGATCGCCTAGTGCGGATCGATTCTCTTGGTTGCGATCGCTTCACTGATCAGCGGCCGGTGGAGGTTTCGTGCGAGTCAACTCGATCCACGGCATGTCGTTAGCAGGCGGCCGTACACTGCAGTCATGGCATTCGGGCGCATTGTTGTGGACCCGGCCCGAATGGGTGGGCTGCCTACCATTCGCGACACGCGCGTCACGGTGGGCATGGTCCTTGGACAACTCGCCACTGGACAGACGACGGAAGGCCTGCTGGAGGACTACCCCTACCTCGAACGCGAAGATGTGCTTGCCGCTCTCGAGTACGCAGCCTCGGCGGTTAACGAGCGCGAGGTTCCGGTGGCCCGACCGGCATGAAGCTACTGGTCGACGCGAACTTGTCCTTCGTTGTCACACCCCGCTGCCATGCTGTTCCCAGTGGTCGAATCCACCGCTCCGGCGGTCGGGAACGGAGCAATCCGGTCCCTTTCGAACCTGCCTGGAGAGGACGGGGAAGAACGGATGAGATCCACTGCGCCTCGGCGCTGCCGGATCCGGCGATTTCGCCCCATCTCGCTGGATCCGGCTCCATTAGTCCAGTCGATTGAGCCTAAGTCGCGGTGTTGCTCGGGTGGGCCAACCGCGGCCGGCGCTCGGTGCGGTCGGTGAACGCCCCGAGAACTTCAAGGGTGTCGGCAGTCAGCCGATAGACGGCTTCTTGCCCATAACTACGGGCGATCGCCAGGATCGTCTCGGTCTCAAGGCCCCAGACAAGGAAGCCACTGTCGACGAACTCACCAACTCCCTTAGCGTTGCGGGCCTCTCCGGCAGGCACCGTCGGGTCGGCTCCTCCCACTTGGACAGTCCGCTCCTCGGGAAGATCGCCGGCCTGAGCGCCGGATTGGGAGTCGCCGGTATCGGCAGAGTTGCCCTCCTGCGCCTCAACCGGGGCATCGGGAGGCGTGTAGCCCGACGACTGCAACAGTGACCCTCCGAGTCGCATCACGTCAGCAGCCAGCAACGCGTTCTGTTCGTTGTTGACCTCTGTAGCGCGCTTCCGACCGGCCGGATCCCAGGCGGTCAGCACGTGAACTTCGTCCTCAAACGGCCACTCGATCTCGGCCGATGGCCCCGTCAGGTCAACGGTATTACCCGGCCCCAGAGAAACGACCACGACGGTTCGCAGGTACTCGGCCCATCTGGCGATATCGCCTCGCTGCGTGCTGACGCCGCCATAGACCGCCGCGAGAGACGGCCCGAGTTCCTCTGCGACATGGCGGACCCGCTCGAAGAGGGCTGTCACCTCGGCAGGGTCGATGGTTTCTGCCACCAGGTCACCTTCGACCACCAGACTGCCTTCGATCCAGAGGACCTTGACGAAGCCGTATCCGAGGTTCAGTGCGTTGAGCTCGTGTAGCAACTCCGGGGAGGCCTCGATATCGGCGATGAGCTCGGCGAAGATGCGGACCCTCGGCGGGTCATCGGCGACGACCCGGGCATAGACAGGCACGCCGTAGGACGACAACTCGTAGTCGCCTCCCACGTTCGGGGCCCTGACATCGATCCCGAAGCACTGTTCAAGGACTTCTTCGACAGTGCTGACAATCGCCAGCATTTCGTCCATCGGCATCACATAGGCGGTAAAGCCTTCCTGGGTGATGATGAGCGGAGTGTCCTCCTCGGTCGGGAGGCGGACCGTCACGGGCCCCGGATCCAGTACCTCGACGGCCTCGGCGATGAAGCGCGGATTGACCGCAATTTCGCCGACCCCTTCGGTGACGGCAGGGGTCGAGTAGGTATTCATCCCGAGCTCGTGCCACTCGACCCGGGCGCTCAGGGACCCTGGGAATATCCCGAGTAGGAACGTCGGCTCTTCACGCGATTCGTCCAGGAACGGTCCAGTCGGCGCATCTCTCGAAAAGCTCGCCAGCAGGTGCAGACCTGCTGCATCGACCTGGGCCGACGGTCCACCCTGGCGGTCATACTGCGCTGCGAAGTCATCCACGGGTGGATAGACAACGGGCAACAGCGGCAGGGAGAAACTTCCGCCGTCACCGGAAATGACGACCAGCTTGGTCTGGTCATCGGTGTCATCGGTGCCGAAGCTCGCCGTCCCGCGGGCGGGCGGGTCCTCGCTCACGATCGAGATCGTCGCAGACTCGGAATCGCCGGCAGCCAATGGCCAAGCAGCAAGGATCCGCGGCGACACCAGCAGAAGATAGTCACGGTCGTCAGCTGCTCCGTCGAGCCTCGCCATCCGATGGTTGTCGGTGGACCACCAGCGACGCAGGCCATTGCTGCCGGCGATCGCCACCATTCCCTTGCCGAAGCGCTCATCGGGTGCGCAGAACGGGACGACCTTCGACATCACCGCTTCCCACTCGGACTCATCGAGTTGCAGCTCGAACTCAATCACGTCGACTCCCGCTCCAATCGCAGCACGCCGAAGGACACTTTTCCAGGTATCTCGCAACCAAGCTTCGCACTTACCCCACTCGGTCGAGGCGCAGCCACGAACGCACCCGGGACCGATGGAAGTCGCTGTCCCCGTACTCCCGTGCAAGCGCCCAGGTCCGCTTCATGAACAGGTGGAGGTCGCACTCGACGGTGTAGCCGATGGCACCGTGGACCTGTAGGGCGGTAGCTGCTGCCTCTAGGGCTGCGGTCGACATCTTGGACTTCGCCATCGAGACGTTGGTCGACTGGTTCGGATCACCGGTGGCAATCGAGTGGGCTGCCCGCATGATCAGTGGCTCGCAGAACTCGACCTTGAGAGATGCGTTGCTCAACTGGTGCTTCACAGCTTGGAAAGTGCCGATCGGAACCCCGAACTGGCGACGTTCAGTTGCATAACCAACCGCCATTTCGAGCATCGTTCGACTGAGACCCAGAAGTTCGGACGCAGCGCCCAGGGCAGCCCGGTCGAAGGCATCAGCCGTTGCGACCGCGGCCGCTTCACCACTCAGTAGGCGTTCAACCCCGGTGTCCTCCCAGGTGACCGTCGACAGGCAGCGGGCTCCGTCCACGGATTCAAGCGCGTCGAGCTGGACCGCCGAGCGCTCAATGAGCAGGACTTCCCCGGCCGTGAACGCCAGGAAAACGTCGAGCGATGCCGCTCCGGCAACGATGTTCGACTGCGCAATGTCCAACTGTCCGCTGTCGCCCCGCCCAGCGTCGGCCCGCCCTGAGTCGCCATGCCCAGCATCGATCGTCCCGGCGACACCGTGGGATGGACTGTCCTCGCATGCCCCAAACAGCACACCCACGCTCAACGACCCTGCCGCTATTTCTGACAGTAACCCTTCGATTCGCTCGACCGACGCTTCTCCAACCCCGCTGGCGGAGTTGGAGGCCGACGCGAGCGCAGCGGTCAGCGCCCCTACGGCGACTCCAGCCGTTGCGGACAGCGGATCGGGCAGAGCAACTCGACCGGCCTCGAGCAGCAGTGGAGATAGGTCCTCGTAGTTCATCCCCAGCCCACCGAAGGCCTCGGGAACGGTGATGCCCAGGACGCCCATCTCGCCAAGTGCACTCCATGCCTTGGGCACGCGGCCGTTGCCGTTACCCGGGCCACCGCCAGCCAACTCCGCATCCGGCCATGCGGCGCGGACCGCATCGGGACCGCAGGTGTCGCCCAGCAGCCCTCGCACGGCTTCGCTGAACTCGTTCTGTTCCTCGCTCAGAGCGAATCTCATCCTCGACTCCTCACTTGCGGGGAAGGCCGAGCACCCGCTCGGCGACGATGTTGCGTTGAATCTCGTTGGTGCCGGCGTAGATCGGGCCGGAGAGTGCGAACTCGTAACCCTTCATCCACGGACCCTCGAGTTCTGCCTCGGGGCCGAGAATGTCGAGCGCAACCTGGTGCAGACGCACGTCCAATTCGGACCAGAAGATCTTGTTGTACGAAGAGCGGGCGCCGGGCGACCGTCCCTCGACGATGCCCGAAACGTCCTTGAGCGTGTAGAGCGAGTAGGCCTCGGCGTCGATCCAGGCGTCGGTCACGGCGTTGGCAACGGCTTCACTCAGACCGGCCGCGGACCCAGCGGAGCGGGAGCTTCCGGCCGCGGACCCAGCGGAACGGGAGCTTCCGGTTCCGGAGTGTTCGTGGGCGAGTTCAAGCAGGCGGCTGGCGGTTGCCTGGAAACGGCCGGGCGAGCGCAGGGTCAGCCCCCGCTCCGATGAGGTCGTCGCCATCGCGACCCCCCATCCCTGGTTCACCTCACCGAGTATCCCGCCGAGCGCCATACCGGAAGCGGTTTCGACGCCATCGGGCCCAATTTCGGAATCAGGAATGAACACGTCGTCGAAGAACACCTCGGCGAAGCCTTCATCGCCATCAAGGCGACCGAACCCACGGACTGTCACTCCGGCAGCTTCGAGGGGGACCATGAAGTAGGTCAGTCCCTTGTGCCGCTCAGACTCGGGGTCCGTGCGGAAAAGCCCGAAGAGGTAGTTACAGAACGCACCACGTGTCGTCCAGGTCTTCTGACCCGACAACACCCAGCCTCCGGCCGCGTCGTCACGGGTGGCCTTGGAACGCACGCCCGCCAGGTCCGACCCCGCGTTTGGCTCGGACCATCCCTGGCACCACAGGTCGACCGCCGCGGACATCCGGGGCAGGTAGTAGTCCTGTTGTCCCTTGGTGCCGAACTCGAAGATCGTCGGAGCCAGCAGGAAGATTCCGTTCTGGGTCACCCGCTGTGGAGCACCGGCGCGGTAGTACTCCTCTTCGAAGATCAGCCATTCCCACAGGCTTGCTCCACGACCGCCGTACTCCTCTGGCCAGGACACAACGGCCCAACGGTCAGCGGCCAGACGGTGTTCCCATTCCAGGTGGGCCGCAAAGCCATCCTTGGTGTCGCCGGACTCGAGCGCCGGGTCGGGTACGTTCGCCTCGAGCCAGGTGCGCGCCTCGGATCGAAACGCATCCTCTGAGTCACTCCAGGTCAGATCCACTACTCATGCTCCCAGTCTGCGGAGGGCCTCATCGGCCTCGTCCATGATCCTCTCAAGGAGTTCCGCCACCGGCGGGCGGTCTCCGATTGCACCGACGACCTGACCAGTCGGAAGGATTCCGACCTCGGCGTCACCGTCGACCATTGCGGCCTTGGTCATCATCGGCGCATTGGCTGCGAGCGCCATCTGGGCCCAGGTCAGTTCCTGGTCCTTGCGCATCTCGATTCCTGTCCTGGCGAGCGCTCCCAATGACACCCCGGCCTGTCGACCAAACCGGATCGCATTTCCGGCCGCGCGCGGGAAACGCAGCAGACCGGGCGACTTCTCAAGCGCATCGATCATTGCGGTGCGAATTACCCTCTGCGGCGCGCCGTCGATCGCGGTTGTGACAACGGTGCCCGTCAGCGGAGTCTGCATGTAGATGTCGGTGATACCGGAGGGAACCTGGCTCTCTGCGGTCAGCAGGAAACGGGTTCCCATGGCGATGCCGTGTGCCCCGTAGGCGAGCGCGGCGACCAGCCCACGACCATCGAAGAAGCCGCCCGCGCCAAGGACGACAACGTCGGATCCGGCGACGCCGTCGACAACCTGCGGCAGCAGCAGCGAGGTGGGAATCGTCCCGGTGTGTCCACCGCCTTCGCCGCCCTGGGCGATTACCGCCCGAACGCCCATCGCCGCGACCTTCTCGGCATGACGCTTGGCGCCGACGGTCACGATCGTGACCACTCCGGCGTCGTTCAGCTTGGCCACCTGATCCGCCTTCGGCGCTGCGGCGAAGCTTGCGACCGGGACGCCCTGCGAGATGATCAGATCCAGTCTGGCTGCGGCATCCGGCTGATTGGGCAACAGGTTGACGCCGAAGGGCTTCTCGGTGCGCTCCTTGACCCTGGCAATCGCAGCGCCCAGCTCCTCAAGAGTCATCGTTGCAGAGGCAAGTATTCCCAACCCACCGGCGCCGGAGGTGGCAGCGGTCAGCTTGGCCCCCGACACCCAACCCATACCCGTCTGGACGATGGGCATCTCGACACCGAACAGCTCACATGCCGCGGTGCGCAGGGCGCCATGGTGCCGAGAGCTGGCGTGCTGCGCGTCGCTCACTGCTCCGGAACTTCCTTCAACCTCAGACCACGCGGGTCCAGCCGATGGATCTGTTCGAGTTCGTTGGCCGTGGGCAGTCTCGACTCAGGCACTTCGTCCGGCACGTTGACCTCGCAACCGGTCGCCTCTACTACTTCGGCGACGGTTACGCCCGGGTGGACCGAACGCAGTCTCAGCGTGGGCGTGCCGTTGGTGTCGGTCGCTTCGAAGTCGAACACGGCCAAGTTGGACACGACACGACGGATCTCGTGGAACCGCGATGCCACCGGGCCGAGTTCGGCGGCGCGGTCGTAACCGATTCCGCACACGACGTCGACCGCCTCGACGAACACCCGAGGCGAATGGTTCGGCACCCAGTAGCTGGTGGTGTGGTTGATCGTGTTTCCGGGAGCGCCACGGAATCCGAGGAGCTGACGCCGGGGCTTGTCCCAGTCGCCGATCGCCGCGATGTTCTGATTGCCGTAACGGTCGACCTGGGTGGCACCCATCATCACGTGGCGTCGACCCTGCCAGAGCAGTCCGAACATCTCACGGTACGGGTTCCAGTGGGCGACGGTACGCTGCGCGAGCCGCTCTGCCTCGGGCAGCGCGATCGGCGGCACCGAGTCGGGCGTCTGGGGGTCCATCAGCGTGTAGTAGCCGTCCGTCAGAGCGAGTTCCGGCTCGAACGACGCTGCGGCCAGACGACCACCGATGAGTGGCAGGTTGCCGATCGGATTGCAGAGTCGCTCGCCGTCGCCACGGAACGCCTCGGCGATTGCGACCGCACAGATATCGGCACGGGTCAGATCGGTGGTCATGACTGCAGCTCCTTGACCTTGGCCTGGTAGCCGGCTTCGTCGAGGTCGAGGAACTCGCTGCGGAACTCGTCCCACGCCTCTTCGGATTTGGCCGTTGCGGTATAACGACGCTGGAACTCCTCGTCCCGTCCGTAGTCGGGGAGACACTCGGTGAAATGCGCTCCGTGTGGCGCTTCAACCACTCCGGTGACGTCCAGCCGGGAGATCTTCAGGTGCGTGATGTCGGCAACGGTGGCCAAGTCCTCGGTGGCGACAATGCGTTCACACGATACGTAGGACTGCTTCGCGGCACGGACGAACAGGTCGTCCATGTAGGGGTCCTCGCCGAGCCAGGCGGCGTTTCCGCTGACGTCGGAGACGTTCTGGTGGACTATCGCAGCGTCGAGTTCCAGAGCGGGAACAGCTAGGAGTTCCTCGAATTCCTCGTGTCCGTCGAACATCGTTGGGTAGGGCGATGTGACGGTGCGCAGATCGGGCATGCGTCGAGGGACATCCGAACCGAGTCCCGCTCGGGTCGGAAGGAACGGGATCCGCCATGCTGCGGCCTGGAGGCCCAGAAGGAGCATCCCTTCGTCCCATTCGGCAGCCTCGATGGTCCCGTTCTGGCGGGCTGCCTGATAGTTGGGCTCGAGGGGAATCGAGTCGAGGGACACGAAGCCCGTGATGACCTTGCTCGCCTGGCCGCTGCGGCACAGCAGTCCGACATCGGGTCCGCCGTACGCGACGATCGTCAGATCCTGCAGGTCCGACCGCAGAATGGCCCGGATGATCGACATGGGTTTGCGGCGACTTCCCCAGCCTCCGATACCGATGGTCATGCCCGAACTGAGTTCGGCGACAATCTCATCCTCGGTGCAACGCTTGTCCGGTCCCGGCACCCGGTCCCCCTTCGCTCGTCGATCGGAATTTCCTCAGTTCCCCTTTTGGAGCGGGAAACCAACCCGTTTCGTGCATTTCTGACGACCCGTCAGATATCAGACGGTAGACGCGCTGCTACACAGGGGCGAAAGCGGACGGGCCCGGACAGTCGGTGGCCCATCGCAATCCGGTTCGTCACTTGGAGAAGTCCGCGTCCTTCTTGTCGACGAAGGCGTCACGGGCCTCGTCGGAGACCCCCGAGAGATTCAGCTCGAAGGTGAATCCCTGTTCGAACCGGTAGCTCCGTTTGACGTCGACGACATCGATGCCGTTCAGGCATTCCTTCGCCCGACGAATGACCAAGCGGCTCTTCGTGCAGATCTTCTCGGCGATCTCGACCGCGGTGGGACGCAACTCGGCGAACGGCACGACGCGGCTGATCGACCCCCACGATTCGAGCAGCGAGGCGTCGACCGGTTCGGCGGTATAGACCATCTCGCGCATCTTGTGCTGGGGCACCAGACGGGCAAGGTGGGTGGCAGCTCCGAGTGCCCCCTGGTTCACTTCGGGAAGGCCGAATCGTGTGCCCTCGGCCGCCACGATGATGTCGGAATTGCCGACGAGGCCGATGCCCCCGCCTAGGCAGAAGTCGTGAACGGCCGAGATGACCGGGACCTCGCACTCGTACACCGCAGCGAAAGCTGCGTAGCAGCCGCGGTTGGCTCCGATCAGTGCGTCGAACCCTTCGGTGTTCTGCATTTCCTTGATGTCGACCCCGGCGTTCCAGCCCTTACCCTCGGCCCGCAGGATCAGTGCGCCAACCTCGGGAATGCGCCCGGTGGCAGTCACCACATCGGCCAGTTCATACCAACCTGCGACGGTGAAGGCATTGACCGGAGGGTTGTCCATGATGACCTCGGCCACTCCACCGTTGATCTCGACGCTGATACCCATTTGTCCCCACATGAACTCGATGGGGATCTCGGATCCGTCCCCGGTCAGCCGTTGAACGTAGTTGGGAGGTATGGTCCGACGCCATGGACTCGCCGATCGCCTCGATGCCCTCCCCAGACGAACTGGACCGTGCCAGCCTGGACTTCGGCGGTCGGGTCGTGCTGGTGACGGGTGGGACCAAGGGGATCGGTCGGGTGATCGCGCAACGATTCCTCGACTGGGGCGCAGAGGTCATGACCTGCGGGCGGACCGAACCGGAGGAACTTCCGAGCGGCGGTGGCCGCACTGCGGCGTTCATGGCCGCCGACATCCGCGACCCAGATGCGGCCTACGCGTTGGTCGATGAAACGGTCGATCGGTTTGGGCGACTCGACACCGTCATCAACAACGCCGGGGGCGCTCCTCCCGCTGACGCCGCCACTGCTTCGCCACGGTTCAGCGAGTCGATCATCCGGTTGAACCTCCTGGCCCCCCTTCACGTCGCCCAACGAGCCAATCACCACATGCAGGCGGCGCCCGAGGATGGTCGCTCCAACACGATCGTCAACATCGCGTCGGTGTCAGCAGTGCGCCCGTCGCCCGGTACCGCTGCATACGGAGCGGCCAAGGCTGGCCTGCTCAGCCTGACCCAGTCCCTTGCAGTTGAGTGGGCACCCAAGGTGCGTGTGACCGCAATCATCGCCGGATTGATACTGACCGAACAGGCCGAGTTGCACTATGGCGACGACGAAGCCGTGAGGCGTGTTGCAGCAACAGTTCCCGCCGGTCGACTCGGCACGCCCGAGGACCTTGCCCAGGCCTGTCGATGGCTTGCGTCACCGCTTGCCTCCTATGTGAGCGGAACTGCGATCTGGCTCCACGGGGGCGGTGAGCGTCCGGCGTTCCTCGACGCGGCCGAGGGCTGACGATCCCCTGACGATCCCCCGCTGGACGAGGCCTATTCCATACGCTTGACGGATCCCGTCACCTCTGAAGATGCCCAATCCATTGCATAGACCTGCTCTACGCGGCTTCGCGCGCCAGGTCCGTCTTCTGGTCGTCTTGGTGCTGGCAACCACAGCGGTTGGCGCTGGACTGACTTCGTGCTCGGATCTGCTTGAGCCCAACAAGCCGGACGCTGTCGTCTCGATCCCGGTCGAAGGCTCCAAGTCGCTGGACGAGGCCCGCAAGGAAGTCAAGGAAGAGGCTGCGGCAGTTGGAGGGGTACGCGTTGGTGAAGACACCACCGACCCTGATCAGGTCGTGCTGGAGTTCATGCTTCCGGGCAAGAACCTCGATGCAGCCGTCGCTGCGCTCGAGCGATTGAACGACGACTCGGTATCCCCGGGGTCCGTATCCACCGAGGTGGACGTCGACGAGAACAAACTGACCGAGGACAGCAGTACCAAGTCGGCGAAGGGGTCGACCGGTACTAGCAAGGACGAGGAGGCTGGCCGGGTCCGCCTGCGCGTCGAAATTGCCAAGGAGGCCGGCTCCTCAGCGCTGGTCACGGCGCTCGGAGCGATGATGCTGTTGTTCAGCATCATCGGATTGATCACCTCGTTCAGGTGGGTTCTGCGCAAGCTGGGAATGGGTCGGCGACATGAGGTGGGACCGCCGTCCCGACGCGTTGGACGACCGGATCTGGATCTCGATCCGCCCACCCAGGAAACACCCCTCGTTCCGCGTCAGTACTGAGCCGCTCCCGTCCGGGGCTGAACCTATGTCGCGGGGCTGAACAGAACCCAGGCCGCGGAACGTCACGAGGCCAGGAGCCACTCAGCCAAAAGCCACTCAAGGGAGGGGCCGGTCTAGCCGGACCCTCCCTTGTGATGGGGCAATTCTCCACCCGGACCAAAGTGCCGAGACCTCTCATCCTCGTTCCACGAATCTCGATGTGGGGCGCACGATCAGGCTTCTGATCCGGTCGACTCCAGGAGTCGGCTAGATCAGAGAGAAGTCTTATCGCGGTATAGTTCACTTTACAAGTGAGTGGTCCAAAAACCATGCACGTGCCTCTGCCTTGTTGGGTAAGGGCATCTCCAAGAGACGACTTAAATTTTCCGTAGCGTGCACTATGGAATACCATAGCAGCGACTATGCTAGCCGTTGATGAGTGAACCCAAGTCAGCCAAAGGCAAGGGCAGGACCAACCACAGGGCGGGCCCGAAGAGGCCAGAGAACTCTGCTGACCGCAGCGAAACGTCCGGTTTGACTCCCAAGTCCTCGCGGGTCATCTACAGCCGCGGTTCGGTTGAGTCTCAGCTCGCGCCGTTGCCGTCGCGCGAGCGTCTGATCGAGGCGGGTTGGGCAGCATCGGACGACCTCCAGTTGTCCAAGGCCTTCGCCGGCGTCACGACGGCTTCTGTCGCGGAGAGGGCGGGCCTAACCACCGGATCGTTCTTCCACCACTTCAGTAACGCCGCCGAGTTCTCCGACGCCATGGCCCTCGCCTTCGTCCAGAAGGGACTCGAGCAAGGGGACCCCTCGGGCGAATTGGGCGAAGAGAGCAACTTCGTGGATCTGGTCGAGCTGATTCGCTCTGCGCTGACCCAGACGTGGGTCAATGGGACAACGGATCCGGTGAATCAGGCCCGATTTCGTTGCGAGATGCGACTCTGGACCTTTCATCACGTTCCGCTCTCGGAACCCACCGAGACCTACAGCACGGTGGGAGAGATCCTCCGCGACAGCTACAAGGTCAGCGAGCGCAGATCGTCCCAAAGCTGGAGCAACGCGCTCGCTCGAAGTGGCCGACAGTTGCTCAATCCATTCGACATGCCCAAGGTCGCGACAGCGATAACCGCACTCTACGAAGGACTTCTGTTGCGGTCCGCGGTCGATCCCGACGCAGTCGACTCCAACCTTTTCGCCGACGTTTCGGCTGCGATAGTCAACTCGCTCACCGGGCCGGCCGGAATGACAGCGACCTTTGACGACAGTTCGGTTCAGTTGACGGGGTGGGAGGTTCGCTCCCCCCAGGCGAAGTCTGGTGCTCGCCGTCGCCAGGAGAACTGGACACGGATAGTTTCCGCCGCGAGCGGAATGTTCGGCGGTGGCTGGGAGAACGTTTCGGCTACCGAAATAGCCGATCGCGCCGGGATGTCCGCCCAGACCGTTCTGAACCTCTTCCACAGTGTCCAACGGGTCGCGGCAGCCACTTTCGTGACCCACGCGAACGAGATGTACGAATTCGCACTTGCCGGCTCTGTCGAGGACCCAATCGACGGGCTGCGGGCAACCCTGACCGCACTCTCCCAGCGGACCGGGGTCGCACCCGAGGCGGCCCGAGCGCTTCTCGCCGAGCGGATCAAGGCCGGTGTGGAGCGGCGCCATTCAATGTCCGATCTGGATATCAGAATCGAAGTGCCGGTCGGAGGAGCCATCGCACTCTGGATCAGTCGTCTGGGGATCGGCGGGGACCGGGGAACCGACATCGCAGCGATTCTGGCCAACTTCGTTCTCGGTGCAACCCTCTCAGGTGGTCTTGAGACGACCGAGATCGTCGACGCTGCAATTCGACTTCTTCCCGACGAGATCCGCCCGGCTAAATCGAGCTAGGCCTCGAAGCATCGCCACGACAGCGTTTCCCGACCTGACGCTCATCGCTCTGGCCCTCGTCGTCGGCCCGCTCGTCGAACTGCCCCGTCTTGTCGGGCGCATCCCACCTCGTTGCGCGACGCGCCCCAGGCACGACCGCGTAGGGGAGGATGATCTGGGACTCGATGGATTGCGCTTTGGCACAGGGTGTTCCGCTCGACGACACGCCGCCGCTGGCGAGACTCGGCGACACGCCGCCGCTGGCGGTTCGGTCTGAGGGGCGCGGAGGCGCCGTGTCCGTCGGGTGGGTGCGGACATCACTTCTTTGCCATGCGGGTGCCGTTGAGGATGACTACGAGCTCGGAGAGCTCGTGGGCGAGGACGGCGGCGGCGAGTCCGATGACGCCGAGCAGCGCGGCGGGGACCAGCGCGGCGAGGATGATCAGGGAGAGGACGAGGTTCTGGGTGACAACGCGACGGGTTCGCCGTCCGATGGTGATGGCGGTGACGAGGCGGCTGAGGTCGTCGGCCATGAGGGCGACATCGGCGGTCTCGATGGCAATGTCGCTGCCGGCGGTGCCCATGGCGATGCCGACGCTGGCCGCTGCGAGGGGTGGGGCGTCGTTTATGCCGTCGCCGACCATGGCCACGTGGTCGAAGCGGTCGATGAGTTGGCGGATCCTCGCGGCCTTGTCTTCAGGCTTTAGACCGGCGTCGACGTGGTCGATGCCGGCTCTGGTGGCGATGGCAGCCGCGGTGCGGGGGTTGTCGCCGGTGAGCATGGTGATGTGGTTGATATCGAGCGCTCGGAGGCGGTCGATGGTGTCCGCGGCTTGGGGGCGGATGGTGTCGGCGACGGCGAGCACGGCGAGAGGACCGGTGGGGCCAGCCATCACGACGGTGGTGTTGCCGGCGGACTCCAATCCTTCGATCACGTCGGTGGCGGCGCGGTCGAGGTCGTGGCCCTGGCTGGTGGTGTAGTCGGGGCTGGCGATGGAGAGGTCGGTGCCGTCGACTCGGGCGTGGATGCCGCCACCGACCGCGGCGTGGAACGTGTCCGGTTCCCCGATGGTGAGGCCTCGGGCATCGGCGTCGCGCACGATGGCTCGGGCGATGGGGTGTTCGGAGCGGCGCTCGGCTGTGGCAGCGAGGATGAGGAGATGGTCGGGGTCGCGGCCGTCGAGCGGGTGAATCTCGGTGAGCTCGGGTCGGCCGTGGGTCAGGGTGCCGGTCTTGTCCAGGGCGACGGCGCGGAGCCGGCCGAGCTCTTCGAGGTAGATGCCGCCCTTGATGAGGACGCCGTCGCGGCTGGCTCGTCCCATGGCGGCGACGTAGGTGACCGGGATCGAGATCACCAGCGCACAGGGGGCGGCGGCGACGAGCACGGTCGCGGCGCGCAGGGCCCATTCGGACCAGTCGCCGCTCACCACGCCTCCGATGATGAGGACGGCGGCGCCGAGGGCGAGCACCGCGGGGGAGTAGATGCGGGCGAAGCGCTCCATGAACTGCTGGCCCCGGCCTTTCTGTTCCTGGGCTTCGCTCACGAGGTCGACCACTCGGGCCAGGGTGTTGGTGGCGGCGGTGGCGGTCGCTTCGGCGACCAGCGCTCCGTGACCGTTCGCGGTGCCGGCGATGACGGGGTCCCCTGGGGTCTTGTCGATGGGGATCGACTCGCCGGTGACGGCGGACTCGTCGATCGCGGACGTGCCGTCGAGGACACGACCGTCGGTGGCGACGTTTTGGCCGGGGCGGATCAAGAACCGGTCACCGACCCCAACGGTGTCGATGTCGACATCGCGTTCGGTGCCGTCGGGCGCGACGACCGTGACGGTTCGGGGGGCGAGGTCCAACAGCTTGCGTATGGCGTCGCGGGTGCGGTCCTCGGTGAACTCCTCGAGGGCCTCGCTGATCGAATACAGGAACGCCAACGCTGCGGCTTCTGACCAGGCGCCGAGCGCGCCGGCGATCACCGCGGCGACGGTCATCAACAGTTCGATGCCGATCTCGCGCTCAGCTATGAGCTCCTCGATCGCCTCGGCGGCGAAGAACCGGGCGCCGACTACAGCCGCCGCCACGAACAGGACCGTGGACACGACACCCGGGGCGCCCAGCGGCCCGGCCAGGTAGCCAGCGGCGATCAGCAGACCGCTGGTCGCGGACCACCGCACCTCCTGTGACGCCATCAGTGCAGGGAGCAGCCGGTTGGAGCCGTGGTCCTGGGCGGCGCCGGGGGCAGTGGGGGCGCTCATCGCGGCATCCGGTGGTTGCGGCACAGTGCCACGTTCTCGCCGATCTGGCCGAGGAGGACCTCGGCCTGGCGTAGGAGATCCACCACCGCTGGGCTGGCCAGTCGGTAGTGCACGGCGCGACCTTCGGGGCGGTCGAGCACCAGGCCGCACTCCTTGAGGCACGCCAGGTGACCCGACACGTTCGACTGGGACCCGCCCACCGCAGCGAGGAGGTCGACGACGCGTCGCTCCCCGGCGAGCAACTCGGTGAGGATCGCCAGGCGGGTCGGATCGCCGAACCCTCGAAACATCTGGGCGGCGACATCGATGTCGCTGCGCTCTTCGGTGCGGACCGCTTCGCTTTGCATCGGCATCGACCGATGATACCGTCACTTGCCGATGAGACAAATCGTTCAGGACGGAGGTTGGTGATGACGGTGTTGGCGCTCCTGCTCTACGTGGCGTTCGCGGCGGTCGCGTTCGGGTGGCGGACCTGGGTCCAGTGGCGCCAGACCGGCGACACCGGGCTGCGTCTCCACGCCGAGGCCGGAACCACCCAGTGGTGGGCGAAGCTCGGGTTCGTCGCAGCCCTTGTGGCGGGGTTCGCCGCGCCGATCGCCGGACTCACTGGCCTGGACCCGATCCCGCCATTGGACAACGCCACGGTGCGGATGGTCGGCCTCATCTTGGCCGCGGTCGGTATTGCAGCGACGACCGCCGCACAGGTGCGGATGGGGGCCTCGTGGCGGATCGGTGTTGACCCCGCCGAACGCACGGGCCTGGTCACCGGCGGGGTGTTCGCCCTGGTCCGCAACCCGATCTTCACCGCCATGCTCGTCACCGCCCTCGGCCTCACCCTCATGGTCGGCAACATCATCTCCCTCGCCGGCCTAGGCGCCCTGTTCGCCGCGCTCGAGGTACAGGTCCGCTTCGTGGAGGAGCCCTACCTGCGCACCGTTCACGGACCCGACTACGAGCGCTACACCGCAACAGCCGGCCGCTTCCTACCTGGCCTCGGCCGCGGCCAGATCTCCTGATCACCGCCTCGTTGCGAGCACCTCTCCCGGGATGGGACTGTCCGACGCCGCCGGGGTCCCGCTGGACCTCGCCCGGCTGGCCCGTTAGCCCCAGCGTCACCCACCGAACGAAACCAGAAGGTCCCAATGGAAATCTCGTGCGCTGAATGTGGATGCCTCGTAGAGCGAGGTGTCATCACCCGACCGTGCCAGGCTCACCCAGACTGCTGCTGTCGGGGCCTTGAGATACGACCTGATGACCCCCCGAGGTAGCGGAGGCCTCGGAGCTTTGGCGACACGCGGACCTCGGCATGGCACAGCCGGGACGGTGCGCCAGAACGGCGACACCGGACTGTGTCTCCGCGGTAGTCAGAACACGATGTTCATTCACTACATCGTTGGTAATCGCGAGAATGGGCGCTGCACTGCAAGGCCCTGCGCCGCGTAGACCGAAGGCAGCGTTGCCGCATCCGGGATGGCATGGTCGGCTTGCTCCTAGCTAACTGGTCAGCCAACGTTTCTCGGGCTTCGCGAGACGCCCGTAGTAACCTGACGACCCGTCAGATCTAATCGATCCAACATCTGTTCCAACGTCTGTACCGAGCGAGATCGAGGCACGCAGTGGCAAAGACAAGGCAGCCGGCCGTCGAAGGCTGGTTCACGATGAACCCGACGTCGACATCGGACCTACCGATCGGGGCCGAGCCCGTTGCGCTCATCGGCACGCGGTGTGTCGACAGCGGCACCTACTTCTTCCCGCCCGAGCGGGTCATGTCCCGCGCCCCGGGTTTTGCCGACTCCGAACTCGTGGACGTCGAGTTGTCGACACGAGGACGGCTGTGGTCATACACCGACGCCCAGTACCAGCCGCCCGAACCGTTCATCGCCCCCTCCGACCCGTACGTCCCGTTCTGCCTCGCGGCAGTTGAACTCGACGCCGAGAAGCTCGTCGTACTGGGTCAAGTTGTCCAAGGTGTCGGCGTCGAAGATCTCAAGGTCGGGATGGAGATGGAGCTCGTGCTCGGAACTCTCTACGAGGACGACGACAACGAGTACACGATCTGGAAATGGCGCCCCGTGGCGGGCACCTCGGACGAGGGAGAGCTTTCATGACCGTTGACCAGGTTGCGGTGCTCGGCGTCGGAATGCATCCCTGGGGCAAGTGGGGACGAAACTTCGTCGAGTACGGCGTGGCCGCCGCCCGCGACGCAATCGCGGATGCGGGTATCGATTGGAAGGACGTCGAGTTCGTCTCGGGCGCCGACACGATGCGCAACGGCTATCCGGGATATGTTGCGGGCGCAACGTTCGCTCAGGCGCTGGGGTGGACCGGCATTCCGGTCACCAGCTCGTACGGTGCCTGCGCATCCGGTGCGATGGCGCTCGATGCTGCACGCCAGCGGATCCTCTCGGGAATGTGCGATGTCGCGCTGGTTGTCGGGGCAGACACCACCCCAAAGGGCTTCCTCAAGCCCAACTCCGGTGAGCGTGGCGACGACCCGGATTGGCTCCGCTTCCGCCTGCTCGGAGCAACCAACCCGAGCTACTTCGCAATGTGGGCCCGTCGCCGGATCGACCTCTACGGAGCGACCACCGACGACTTCGCCCAGGTCAAGATCAAGAATGCCCAGCACGGCATCGACAACCCATATGCCCGCTACCGCAAGCTCGTCACGGCCGAGGACATCGCCAAGTCGCCGACAGTGTCGAGTCCGCTAAGGCTTCTCGACATCTGCGCCACGTCTGATGGAGGGGCGGCGATCGTTCTCACATCGATGGAATACGCCCGCAAGCATCTGGCCAAGCCTGCCAACAGCTCGACCGATCCACTCGTTCGCGTTTCAGCGATCTCGACGGTGACGCCGACCTTCCCCAACACCATCCTCGAGCTTCCAGACTTCGCGACGGATTCCGCTGCAGGGATCGATGCGCCGGACTTGACCTTCAAGCAGGCCATCGGCGCAGCGGCCTACGCCCAGGCCGGACTGGGTCCCGACGACGTCGACGTCGCCGAGGTCTACGACCTGTCCACGGCACTTGAACTCGACTGGTACGAGGACCTTGGGTTCTGTGGCCCCGGTGAAGCCGAGAAGTTGCTCCGGGACGGAGTCACAACGATTGGCGGACGTCTACCGGTAAACCTGTCAGGTGGTCTCGCCTGTTTCGGCGAGGCGGTTCCGGCACAAGCTCTGGCGCAGGTCTGTGAACTCACCTGGCAACTGAGAGGCACGGCCCAGGGTGTTCAGACCGCGAACGCGAAGGTCGGCATCTCGGCCAATCAGGGTCTGTTCGGACATGGATCGTCAGTGATCCTGTCCCGGTAGACCGGGATAGGCCGGCTTGGTGGTGTCGGGCCCACCAAGAAGCCTCCGGCCACGTAGACCGACAAGTCCGACTCGCCGCGCCCGCGGG
>JBARXY010000032.1:0-73706 GCA_049647585.1 Microthrixaceae bacterium
GAGATGATTTCGGCGTCAGGGTCGTTCAGCTCCCATCTGGCAGCGGAGAACTCCGGGGAGGGGCCGCTGTAGAAGACGGAGTTCCTGGGCCAGAAGCCTCCGCCCGGCTTGAAGCCGAACGGCTCGGCCGGGTTGGTCACGACATTGGACGCGCACGTCGGCGTCGCGCAGTTCGGGGTGTTGACGTTGGTGACGAACCCGAGATTCTTGATGTTCGTGTTCGCAGTCAGGGAGTTGACTGTTGCCGAGACCGTCAGCTCGTGTGAAGTGCGCGGGGCGACATCGGTGATGCTCCATGTGATCCCCTCGCCCTCGGAGCCTGAGCGCGGGGTGGTCGTCACGTTGCAGCCAGGTGTCGAGCCGCAGCTGGCCGAGTCGGCGACGAGGGTCGTTTTCCCGTCCAATGTGTCGGTTACCACGATCGGGCCGCTCGGCTCATCGCCAGCGTTCGTGACCGTGAGCACGTAGTCGAGCGGAGTTCTCTGGCCGCCGATGACTAGCGTCCCGTTGCCGTGCGAGGGCTGGGCGAGCACCAGCCCTATCGACGCCGGCTCCGGATCCGGCTCGGGGATCGTCGTGGTAGTGGTGCTCGTCGTCGAAGTTGTCGAGGTGGTTGACGTGGTCGAGGTAGTTGTCGTCGTTGGGTCGCCTGAACCCGGATCCGGCGTTGGGGCTGGTGCGCACGCCGCTATCAGCGTCACCAACACGGCTACCAAGGCGGCGGAACACGCTCGTCTAGATGTCATTCGTCGTCATTCCTTCGATCAGCCGGCCCATCGAGGGACGAGAGCCCCGATGGGGTCACGGGCATCATATCAGAAGATTGATGAGTATCCATTACTTCTGGGAACCACGGTGGGCTACCTATCGGTTGCTTCCCGACCGCTGCTCGCCCACATCCTCGTCGAACGGCGGGCGAGCCGTGCGGGCCACGTGCTCGGCATGGCTCACCTCTCCCTCGCCGACCAGGCGTGGCTCCTAGGAACGCGCCCGCCCGACGGGGCGCCGGTGTCCACCGGGGACTTCATCGAGGACCTTGTCGGCGCTGGGCTGGAACGCCGGGAGCTTCTGTCAGCATTTCGTTGACACAAGCTACCTGTCATCACTATGTTGACGGCATGCCGCAGACCCAGCACAGAGAGTTCGCCCACGTTGCCGACACGCTGCTCGCCAGCATCCGCGACTTGCTGGACTCCCCGGATCCGAAGACCCGGGTCCGCGCGATACGTCACCTCGCCGCAGGGGTCGGCACGCTCGAGCGCCAGGTCCTGCTCGACGCCCAGTCCGCGGGGCTGACCTGGGCGCAGATCGGCGAGGTCTACGGCGTGTCGCGGCAGGCTGCCCATCGGCGCTTCTCTGACCAGACCGTGGTGCCCTCGGACTTCTTCGACCAGTTGCTCGAGGATCTCGACGACGACGTTGACGTCGCTCCCGCATTGGCCCGAGCCGCCGAGAGCGTTCAGCGAGCGAAGCGCACATGACCGTCGAGCGGCTCGGCGCCGCTCATGCCACTGACACCTTCACCTGCGGGAACGCCGAGCTCGACCAGTGGCTTCGCCACGCGGCGCTGACTTCGGACCGTGCCGGAACCGCCCGAGTGTATGTGACTACCGAGACCGCGAGGATCATCGGGTACTTCGCCCTCCTCCCCCACCAGGTACAGCGAGCCGACATCCCGAGGGGGATCGAGCGGGAGCCGAGGCGAGGGACCTCCGGGGCGAGTCAGGGGAAGACAGCGCACTCAGTGAACGGTCTGGAGCCGGGCGTTGACAAGCGCCAGGTCGAACTCGTGCGGATCGATCTGTCCGCCGACCCATTCGCTCAGGTCCTCGTAGTCCTCGTCGGACGGATCGTTGAGCACTCGCAGCAGTTCTGCGTAGCCGCCAGTGCCGCCGCAGTCCTCGGGTGGGCAGGCGCCGGCGCCGTCGAGGCAGACCGCGAACTTGAGTCCGATCGGCATGCGCGCGATCGACATCACCGTGATCTCGTGTTCCCAGCTATCACCGAAGTCGTACTCGTAGCTGAACCTCTCCTGCGCGCCGACGGCTCGGACCACGGTCACGTTCTGTTCGTCGAGCTCGCCCTCGGGATACTCGTCGAACTGCATGCCGTAGCAATCCTCACCGACCTGGAAGCTGTGCAGGTGGCAGTCCTCCCAGCCCATCGCCGCTTGGAAGATTCGGTGCAGCTTGTGGAGCCGAACGCTGGCGGGCACTAGGAGCCGGCGCCAGACGTGGGGCGTTACGGCACGTAGCTCGATCGTGCACTCCATCACTGGCTGACCTGGTGGAACCGGCATGGCACTGACGATAGGGCGCCGGAGGTGAGTCGATGAGTTGTCACCAGCAAGCCTCCTGGATTGGCTGCCACGCACTCCTCACCCCGAAAGATGAGCGAAGGCCAGGTTGGCGCTCAGCCGGAGCGACGTCTTCGAGCGTCGCTGCGGATCGGCGGCACGTCGCTCGAGGTCCACCAGCTTCCGCATTACCTCTGGCGTCATCATGTAGATGCGCTGGCGGGATTCCTCCACCTCCTTGGTGAGGAGGTCCGTCCGACGTGCCTGAATCGCGATGCTCACACGTGAGCCCGGAGCAGTCACCCCGGCCAGAGGCGTGGCCAACTCCATACCAGCACCGTCGACCTGCAAGGAGTAGGTGTAGCTCCATCGGTAGCCCAGCATGGGCTCGTCGAAGCCGAACGGCAGCCCAAGCGTCGTGCGGATGGTGGTTAGGGCGTCGCCGACCGTCCCGCCGAAATCGACGGGGAACTTGAAGCACTTGGCTCGATCACAGCTCGGCACGACGTGCGCAGCGTCAGTGCCGGGGGAAGGTGTGACACTGCCACAGCGCCTGACCATGTCGTCGGATTCGGACTTGATCGAGTACGGGTCAGAGCGCTCGGAAGGTGTCGACGAACGTGGTGAGTCCGGCTCTCGCCAGCGCGTTGAGCACGTCGTCGACGTCCATCGGCGGTCGCCGGCGATGCGCCGCCATGTCCGCAACAACGACCAGCAGGTCCTCTCGATGCTCATTCAGCAGGCTGACGGCGTACTCATCCGGGCTCAGGACCGTCACGCCACGCTCGCCGAGCGGTTGTGCAGGAAAGTCCCTCAGATTGGCGGTGAGCAGTACCGCCGGCGCGACTGCCACGGCGGCAGCTGCGTGGCAGTGGTCATCCGGATCGTCACCTGGCATCTTGTCGATCAGAGACGCGTACACGTCTCGATCGATTCGCTGATCTGGGAAGGTCGATCGGATCGCAGCGGTCACCGCCTGCGCGGAACCAACGGTGCGGGCGCCTTGTCGCACCCAGACGCGTTCGAGTTCTCGGAGCAGGTCCTCGGACCAGACGATGCGGTGCAGGTCGCGTTCATCACACCGGAGCAGCAGATCGAGCACCGAGATCGGGAAACATACGCTCGTGTCCGGGAACACCTTCTTCAGGGCCACCGCTCAGTAGTCGAGGCCGGCCTCGTCGGCGATCTCCAGGATCGAGTCGATGCCGGCCGCCTTCGCGTCTTTCGCCGCCCGGTGTGCCAGTACCGCTCGAGCGGGAATCTTGCGATACCGGCTCTGCGGAAGCCGACGCACCGGCAACACCCCATCAGCGACGAGGCGATCCACGTACTGGCGAGACACGCCCAGCAGCCGGGCAGCTTCGGCTGGGCTCAACTCGGTCTCCTCGCTGACCAGCGCGACTGCGTCGCCGCCGCCGAGGACACCCGCACCGGCAGCCAGGAGGCGCACGAGCGAGGGCGGCAGCTCGACGGCTTCGGCTCCGACGACCACCCGTGCAGACGCACTCTCGTCGGCGAAGATCCGCCTCACCGCGTCCAGCTGATCATGCTCCGAAGCGGCCGCATGAATCTCCGACACCGCAGAATCCGACATGCAACCAACCTAACCCCAACATGCCACACCTGCAACCACGTCTTCTGTGGTGACGCCGGCAAGCCAACGCCCGGGCCGGAGAGAAGGATTCGTCGACCTGGTCAATCGATCGCAGGTCTCCGACGACCGCGAAGAGGAGGTCGCACGCTTCCTTGTCAAGCCGCGGTCGGTTGTTGATGTTTGCGGTGTCGTTCATCTCGCCACATTCGGCGGATGACTCGGTTGGCGAGGTGGCGTTTGTGGGCTCGCCTGGCCTCGCGTCGAGTCTTCCCTTCACCGATCTTCCGCTCGAGGTATGACTGTGCTTCGAGTTGGTCTCGGCCCTGGGTGATTGACGCTATGTAGAGCATCGAGTTCAGTGTCCTGCTCCCTCCGAAATCGAGGCGATGCCGGGTTGGTAGACCGGAGCCTTCTGCTGAGGAAAGCGCGACTGCACCAGTGCCGCACCAGCGAGCGAAGTTGGATTCGGTCGAGAACCTGAACGGGTCGTCAACCTCGCACAGCAGGGTCGCGGCAGCGATTGGCCCGATCCCACCTTCGTCACGCAGCGTGGTGCCGTGCGCGTCGAGGAGGCGATTGATGAGCCGTTCGAGGCGACGGATCTCGCGTCGAGCTTGCCGGTCGCCATCGATGAACGCTTGAAGTCATCTGATGGGGCAGCGGCTGGATCGTGGAGGACTCGACGGCCGTGAAGGGATCGAACAGATGCCCCAGCCGGATGCGCCGCGCTTCGGAGGCCAGCTTGGGAAGATCCGTCTTCGTCAGGCACCCGCTGCCTGGTGGCACCTCTCACGACCTGACGAGTGGACCATCGTACGGGTTCACACTGACAACGAGGTCAGACTCTCTGCGGTTCCGGCTGCTACGCGGCCCAATGCTCGAGCTGTTCTCGACAGCACTGAAGTGCGAGTTCTTCCAGCATTGCGGTCACGGGTCGATACGCCCGTGCGCGTCGGCCAGTGCTTGACGAAACGTCTTGAGGTCGACGGCTAGCTCGGCGGCCCTCGTGTCCAGCGCACGGAGCTCCGGACCCGGGAGGTTCATGCGCCGCCGCTCGAGTGCCTCGATGACCTGTTCGAGCACACCCCCGGCACCAGTGACCCGCTCCCCCATCGCTGCGAGATCCTGCAGCCCAGAGATCGAGTCCTCGGGCGCGACGAGACGAGGGTCGCCGCTCGACAGCAGATGTGTCACCGGGCTGAAGTCGACGTATCGCTGCTCGAACGCCGCCGCCCATGGCCCGTTGTGGGAGCCGAGGTGGCCGAGGACCGTTTCGTAGGGACTCCACTGCAGCCAAGCATCGGGATCGTGCAGCTCAGTGCGAATTCGTTCCACCGAGGCCAGCGCTGACGCGTCGGCGCCACAGGCGACCACGACGTGAGTGCAGCGCTCGTATCCACCGCGGTCGCAAACCGACTGAGCGAGCAGGGTGTTGATCCACAGCTGCCGGAGACCAGGCCGGTCGAGTCGCCGGCCGGCCTCTTCGTGCCAGTACCCGGAGTGCTCGGTGAACTCTCGGTAGACGTCACGGACGGTCCGCGGATCGTTCTTCCGGAGATCTTCGGAGTACTTGCACTCGACACCGATCAGGCGTCGCTGGTGTCCGTCGCTGTAGAAGATGGCGGCGTCGAACGCGGACCCTCCTCGGAAGTGCTGGGCGGGCGGCGGTGCCCACTCGAACTCGAGCGCTGAGCCGGCAGCGACATCATTGGGACTGGACGTTCGACGGCGCCGCGTCGGCTGGTGACACGTCGCTGCACGTTGGCCGCCAGATCCAACCAGAGGTGACGGGGTCGATTCGCCGCCTGCAGAAGGTGGGCACCGGCCGCTGGGAAGGACACCGACCGATCGACCGGACGGGCCGGATGACGTTTGCGAACCTCTCCGGAGTCGCCGTCGGATACGCCTACGTTGTCGACGATGTGGCAGGACGCAGCGGCTGGTGCCTACTCGATGACGTAGTGGTCGATTCAGGCATGAGGAACAGAGGAATAGGACACGCTCTCATCGCCGAGATGGCGGCCTGGCTGCGCGCCGACGGATACACGACGATCTGGGCTAATAAACGGCACTTGAGGGACGGTCCCTCAGGGCTCCACCGCGCGATGGACAAGATCGAAGAAACGTCGATGGACAAATAGTTGGCGGCCATTGACGTTGACTCGGCCGTATAGGCGAGTGAGCCGTTCAGCACGGATCGAATCGCGCGGTGCCACGGATTCGATGGCCTTCATACCAACGCCGAAGTCACCTTTGATCACAAATACGCAGTCTGATGTCGTCGCGATCACTCGTCCCCTCTGGAACTGGGACGGAAACCCCACCCAGTCGAGCGAACCGAACCCCCGGCATGCGGGGATGGTCAAAGAAACCCCTGATCCGATGATCTCAGCTGCCAGCTTCGCGTGGGTCTCCAGCAGTCGCTCGCGATCGCGGTCTAGGTAGGAGAGGGATACAGACTCATCGCCAGTCGCCATCGCACCATTATGCCGATTTGCGTCAGAGTTTCCTTTGCTAGCCGTCACCTATCGCCGGCTCCGTGATGTTCGCGACCGTGGCCGATCGGTATCTCGTTGGCACCCTGCAAGACTGGCGAGCATGGCGAGGAGGGATCAGGCAGTGGTTCGGGCGTCCGCGTTCGAGGTGGTCCTTGCCCAGTCAGCGCTGTGGGTCCTGGCCCCGTGGGCACCTATTGCGATCGGAGGGGTGCTCGCAGGTCAGCTGTCAGATCAGACCTCGGGACCTCTCCTCATGTTGGGCGCCGGGATCATGGCGCTAATGGTGTGGCGATTGCGACGCGTCGGCGTCTACATCGAAGACGATTCGGTCGTGGTGCGGAACGTGTTGTGGTCCCACCGGCTTGCGTCGCCGGTGCGCCGGGAGCGGTGGCGTTCCAGTTGGTGGGCAGTCAAGCCTTCGGAGGTCGCTGTGCTGCGCTCTGATCGCAACTCGCGCCGTTGCAAGGCATTCGGCTGTCAACAGCAAGAGGACCTGGACGACCTTCTCTACGCGCTCACTCAGCGCGGAATGACGAAACCGGAATGGGGCGGAGCGAGGCGCAAGGGCCGCATGCGGCGCTGATTGCCACCGCCCATACCGCCGGGTCGCGGCGACTCGCTCGGTCCGGTCGAGGTCCTCAGCCGACAGAACACACATGCCAGACTCCACCCATGGGCGGGTTCGGTTGGCATGAACATCTTCATCGAGCGTGAATGGACCGACTCCCCAGACTTCCTGCAACCGATCGACTGGGGAGAGTCATAGCCCTATCCGATTGCCATCGCGGGCTCCGTGCTCACCCACGACGCGGACGCGCTGCTTGCAGCCACGACCTCTATGCACGGCCTGATCGTGATCCCCAAGCCGGTGGGCACCCCTCCGCTGTATGCGGTCGTAGTCCGAGCCCCTAGCTCACTTCGGCGTCATTCACCAGAGACGGTGCCGATCGAGCACCTGTCGGTTTCTCGGACAAGACACAGCGGTCGAGCGGCCAGCCAATGAGGCAATCCCGTTGTTCTGGCGGTTCGTCGAGACCGGGTCGGGAATCGACCTTCACCAACCTGCTGGACAACCTCGACGCCGCACCCTGACCCTACTTACATGACCTCAGCCCAAGGGTTGGTGGATCATCCGTATAACAGCTGGTAAGGGCGGCATTCAGCATGGTCGCTCGTATGCTCCTGCGGTGGACCGCTCTGGCACGAACTCAACGCTGTCGCTCAAGGGGCAACTGCTCCGGGCGATCCGCGCCGGTGAAGTCGATGCCGTCGACCGCCTCCTCGATGAAGGTGTCGGGCTCGAGGAGCGGCTGTTCGTGTCCGGCTCAGTGCATTCGCCGTTGGAGACAGCCGTGCTCACGAGGCATGCCGCTGTGGTCCGGCTCCTCGTCGGTCGTGGTGCTGCGATCGATGCGAGTGGCGGCGATGGTTGGACACCGCTCACGTACGCGGACGCCAACGACTTCGAGAACATCGTCGACCTGCTCCTCTCCCTCGGCGCGTCACCGTCGACCCGAGGCGCACACGGCTACACAGCAGCCCACCGCGCCGCGGGTCGCGGCGCGGTCGGCTCGACGCTCGAAAACGCCGTGCGCGACAGCGGGGTGGACCCACTCGACGCGTCTGACGAGACACCGTTGATACTCGCGGTGCGTCATCGGCACGAGCCGACTGCACGGGAGCTGATCGGGCTCGAGGCGGACGTCGACCACGTCGCCACCGACCCCGTCACAGGCAACCAGTGGTCGGTGCTGACCGAAGCAGCCTACCAATCGAGCGTAGACAAGAACACCACCATGGTGGAGATGCTGCTCGACGCAGGCGCTGACCCAAACCCTCCGGGCCGCCCACCGCTGTCGGCCTGCGTCACCCAACTCGTCCACACGAACCTCGCCACGCTCCACCGCCTGATCACCGCCGGCGCCGACCCCACAGCGGTGAACCCCGTCCACGGCGACACACTGCTGCATCGAGCGACACAGGTCGGAAGCCAAGACGCCATCGAGGCAGTGCTCGCTCTCGACGTCAACCTCGAAGCCGTCGACCGGGATGGACGCACGCCACTACTCGCAGCGGTGCATCAGGAGAACACTGACAGCGTCCGGCTACTCGTCGCCCATGGAGCCAACGTCGCCGCAGTGGACCCGGAAGGAAACAGCGCCCAAGAGCTCGCACTCATCGCCCGCGACCCCGGGCCACTCCTCGAGGCGCTCGCTCGCCGCCACTGAGCGAACTGCCCCCATCCGTATAGCCGGCGATCTGGGACAGCGCCTCAAACAGAAATACGTAGACGAGGGCCGGCATCGTTTGATGCCGGCCCTCGTCGTGTGGACGCCATCGAGTGGCTAACACGCTGCTCGATGGGACGTTCCGAGCGAAGGCCAATGGGTGAACCGTTCTTGGAGAGGTTGGCGAGCGGCCTGATCTGCCTCTACTCGTTGGCCGACGTGGGGGAGTCCGCAAGGACCCAGCCGGCTCGGTGGATCGCCTTCACAACGTTGGTGACGATCAACTTCCGGCGGCCGACGCTTGAGAGCAACGTCGGAGCGGTCTGGGTGTCGGCGAGAGCGTCGTCGAACACCTCGCTGAACCGCTCGATCCTCACCGCCGGATCGATCGCTGCCGGCACCCAGTCCGGTCATCGAGCTCCCCCAACGTGGCAAGACGCATCCTTGCCTGAGGGCCGGACCGCTCAGCACTGTGAACGATCGCGCAGTACACCGTGGAGCCGTCGTGCACCTCGATTGGTGAACCAGGCGGGCGCCACATCTAGGTATGGAACGTCCGACGGCCGCCTCGGTCCCCACTCGCGAGAAACGTGCCTTAGTGACCCGCAGGGCGGGTAGGCGTGATGTGGACTTCGGTTCGTCATCAGTCGGCCGCCGCGTTCGGGACTACTCGAGGACTGCTGCCTAGCCCTTCTCATCCATCTCGGTGAGTAGGTCGAGGAGGCCGACGGCCTCCCATGCGCGGTTCCGACGGCCTTGCGTGAGTGGACTGAGCACCCCCGCTTCCACGAGGTTGTCGATGGCGATGGTCACCTTGCTTTTGCTCCGTGACGTGGCGGCAACCGCTACCTGGGTCGTGATCACGGGGTGCGCTGGCAGCACATTGATGATGGACCACGCTGCTGCATCAGCCCTGAGGGTCATGGCACCGGCAACCTGGTCCCGCCATCTGAGTTGTAGGTCCTGGACCTGCTCAAGGAACCGATCGGCGAGAACGGCAGAACGAGCGACTGCGGTGGCAAATTCCGCGATCCAGCTGGTGAGTTCTCCGTCGCGGAAGTCCTTGAGACCAGAGATGTATCCCTGGCGGTTCCTCGCAAGGATGACCGATACCGGGGGGACGTACTCGGGAGCCAGGCCCCGCCTGCGAAGCAGGATGTGGATGAGCGCCCGCCCGGTCCGCCCGTTGCCGTCTTCGAAGGGGTGGATTGTCTCGAACTGGGCGTGGGCGATCGCCGCTTGGACGAGCACTGGCAGGTCCTCGGATTCGCAGAACTGGCAGAGGTCGTCGAGCAGGCCACCGACCTCCTCCGGCGGCGGGGGCACGAAGTCGGCCTTGCATGGTGTGTAGTCGTTGCCCCCGATCCAGTTCTGGACGGTGCGGACCTGTCCTGCGATCGCCGGCTTGGTCGTTGCCATCAACTCGCCATGTACCGCTGTCAGGTCATCGACAGTGAGGCGGGTTGAAGTACTCCCGCGTTCGATCGCGAGGGCCATGGCATCCACATTGGCGAGCACTTCGGCGACCTCAGGTCCAGGGCTGCGCCCACTTTCGCCGCGGGCCTCTGCGGTTGCCAAGGAGCGGGCGTTCACCTGCAACCCTTCCACCTTGGACGAGGCAATGGACTCCGTCCGCAACAGCAGCTGTGCCAATGGCTGGAGCGCTGGACGGGCATGAGCGTTGAGTGCGCCGACTGCAGCCTCGGCATCTGCGACTAGGCCGGCGACCTCGCCGGGCAGGTGCAGCGAGATGGCGAGTATCGGGTCCGGGCTGAATGTCTCATACCGGCACGGCCGTCTGTGCTTTGGAGGCGCGTATCCCCAACTGTCGGGCTGCCACGTCCGACTGCTCAGTCGGCCTCGCGGAACGCTTCCATCAGCCACGTCGCCTCCAAGCGGTCAGAGAAACGGGATTCACTCCACACCATAGTCCCGTTTACTTAGTATCCGGGATTATGTCACAAATTGGCGGCGGGGCTCGGAGCGAACGGTCCTGCGATGCTGTGTCGTCGGGACGTAGTAGACGTCGCCAGGTTCCGAGTTGGCGAGTGTCGGATGCCACATCCAACCCTGACCATCCGGAAGGCGGTCGATGTAGATGCGACTGGTATCCAGGTCAACGCGTCGGACTCTGACGAACGAACCGCTCGTGGGCGCCACATGGTCCGTTTCGTCAATGCTCACGGCTGTGACTCCCCTGTTACGGTAAATGCTTGACCGCGCCGTCGGTCCACCCCGCTCCAGCTTGGCGCTGGCTGATGCCAAATCGCTGACACGTGGCGTGTCCGCTGAATCTGACACCTGTCCAAAATCAGTAATTACAAGCGCTCTTGCGCTGGTAATTTCGTGTCGGAGGGGGGGACTTGAACGCCTCAGCTTCGGGTGACAAGCCGTACCAATGCGTCCCCATCCGTGCAGGTCAGAGTGGGTTTTCATCCGAGCCTCGTGCCAGTACCCCTCAGAACCACCCAGTTTCGTCGCGTTCGCGGACAACGTGATGACAAGTCGGACACCGGAGTGACGATCATTCACCCCTTGCCGTCGGCCGTGAGGCGCACGCTCTCCCCTCCGACATCTCCGCTTGTCATCACCGCCCCGTCGAGAGGTCGGGCAGGACGCGCAACTCCCCCGTCCGACAGCAGCATCGCCTCACGCGGCCATAAGAGTTCCTATAAGTGTTCCTTGCATCTCACCGAGAAGACTTATACCCTGTGCCCATGTCGAAGACCGCCGTCTCGCGCAATGCGGTGCGCCGCTGGGGCGCAGGGACCGCCGCCGTGGTCCGGCTCCTGGTTGCGTCCGATACCCCGATGACAGGGGTCGCCATCTCGTCGGCGGTGGGAGTCACCCAACCGCGCGCTTCGCAGGTGCTCAAGCAGCTCGCTGACCTGCACGCCATCACCTCGAGCCCCGACGGGTACCTCGGCGAACCCCCGACCCTGCTCGACCTCTACTGTTCTCGGACCAGGCCGCACCTCGTCGAGCCCGAGTCCTACTGGTACAGCACCCGACCGCTCACCGAGCAGGCCGAGCGCGTGCGTGCCCTGGCAAAGGACCACGAAACCACGATCACCTTCTCAGCCGACCTCGCCCCTGATCTCGTCGCACCATGGCGCCACCCCACCGTCACGATCGCCTACCTCAGCGATCGGCTGCCCGCAGCCGAGGCCGGGCTCGTGCCAGCGGAGGGGCGCGCCGATGCCAGCCTCATCCTGCGGTGGACTGACGACCACACCCTCTTCGCTCCCGCGCCGCCCTGGTCCAACGAGGTCGACGGGACCCCGATCGTCGACCCCTGCCAGCAGTGGTGGGATCTGCACGACCTCGGTGGGGAGGACCGCGCCGAGGCCGCCGACCGCCTGCGCACAGCCATCATCGCCCGAACGCTTCCGAGAACGAGATGACGGGCAGTCGGGTCGTCCTTGCCAGCCTCTCGGCGGCCATGGACGGCGGCTTCACGGCCGTTGCCGACGTGTCCGCAGCGATGGCAACAAGCGGGACGACTGAGCACCACCGACTCATCGGTGGTGTCGCCGTCATGCTCCACGTCGAACGGCTCGGGCTCGACCTCCCGCTGCGGGCGACCGGCGATGCCGACTTCGGTGTGCCTCCATACGTCCTTCGCGAACCCGACCTCATCGCCGCGATCGAGGCCCTGGGCTACCGGAAGGTTGCTGGCAACCGATGGGAACGCCGGATCGACGATCGCCGCGTCGCTGCCGTCGACCTGCTCATCCCGACGTACCGGTCACGCGCCCGCGACACCGTCACAGTCGGCTCGGTCGTCACGAGCGAGGTTCCCGGTCTCGCCGAGGCCCTCCAACGTCCGCCGGTCACCGTCGACATCGAGTTGCTGCTCACCGACGGTGGGACGCTGTCGACGTCGGTCGCGCTGCCCGACGCCGTGGGAATGCTGGCGCTCAAGACGTTGGTCCCCACCGTCCGGACCGAGGAACGCGACGTGGGGGACCTGTGGCGGTGTCTCGAGATCGCCGCTGCTGAAGGAGTGGGACCGGAGACATTCGATTCGAGCGAGCCGCTCGAAGAAGTCCGGGCCGCACTCTGGAGGGAACTCGGCCCTGATGCCACCGCGCTCGACGTGCTGACCGCCGGCCTGCAGGACGACCGGCGGCGCGGCTCCGGACGAGGGTGCGCGCCCTCCTCACCGAGACGGTCGGCCAGGCCGGGTGAGCCGGCCGAACCAGGATCAGCGAACGGCCTGGAGGTGGGCGTTCACCAACGCCAGGTCGAACGCTGCGGGATCCACCGGGCGGCCGACCCACTGGCTCAGGTGCTCGTGCTCCTCGTGGGTGGGATCAGCCTGCACTGCGAGGAGGTGTTCGTAACCCCACGAGCCGCCGAGTCGCCGAAGTCATACTCGTAGGTGAAGCGCTGGTTGGCCCCGACCGCGGTGACGACGGTGAAGTCCCTCTCCTGCAGCTCCCCGTCGGGGTAGTCGTCGAACTGCATCCCGTAACGCTCACCGCTGATCTCGAACCCGTGGAGGTGGCAGTCCTCCCCACCCATCGCCGACTGGAACATCCGGTGCAGCTTGTCGAGCCGGACGCTCCCCGGGACAAGGAGTCGGCGCCACACGCGGGGCTCGACCTCACGCAGCTCGATGCTGCAGTCGACGACGGGTTGCCCGGGCGGAGTCGGCATCGCCTCGACGCTAGATCGGTCCTGGGGCCCAGCCAGTCATCACGCCCAGAGACCAGCGGGTCAGATCACGCGTTGGATGGTGTGATGGCAGCCCGGTCCCAACTGTCGGGATGCCACGTCCGACTGCTCAGTCGGCCTCGCGGAACGCTTCCATCAGCCACGTCGCCTCCAAGTGGTCACAGAATCGGGATTCGCTCCACGCCATAGTCCCGTTTACTTCGTATCCGGGGTTATGTCACAAATTGGTCCCACATCGCGGGAAATGCCGGTCCACGATGGCGGCGGGCAGGGAACGCAGCATCTCCAGGTCTCGGACACGTCGACCGATAGAGCCCCAAACAGTCAGGCTCCATCTATCGGACCTCCACGTCGGTGCGATTGTCCGACTCTATTGTCCTACCCTCATGGCGGCCGGTCATCCTGAGATGAGCGCCGACCATCGGTTTGACCTCGCCAAGAGGACCTGAACCGTTTCGGTGGCAGGTGTAACAGCCGTGTTCAATCAGATTAAGAGCATCGATGATTCGATGTCGTAGGGCCGAATCGCACGGTCTGCGCTGACCCGTACCAGCGACTCCAGTTGTGCGTGGGCGATGAGCATCCGGTCGAACGGATCTCGATGATGTGGCGGCAGCAGCGGTGCGCGCTCGGCATGATCCGCCGAGATTGCCAGCTCCCCGAACCCGAACGCCAACCAGTTCGGCCCACGAGACCATCGGCAAACCCCGCACCCAAAGACGAAGAACGCCCCGAACCCGAGGGTTTCCGATGTCTCGCGACATCACATACGTGTCGGAGGGGGCAACGAACTCAACCCAGAGTGGCGGCTCGGCAGTACCTAACCGATCGCTACCGCCCAGCCCAGCAGCACCCCTCCCAGTCCAATTGGCAGCGAGCCCAGGAGGAGCCAGATGTGGCGGTGTCGGAGTCGAGTGGGTCGATGATCCCAGAAGGCCTCGTCCACCCGATCCCGGGTATCGAGTACGCTCCGATCGCCTATCAGACGTGCGAGCTCCTCGTGCCAGGCATCCATACGTGCTTGATCCCAGTCGTGAAGAACAGTAAGGCGCTGCGTGCCGAGGAAACCGAGGGCGCCAATTGCCGCTAGCACGATCGCGAAGAGCGCCAACATACGCACATCCACGACGTCCCTCGACACCAGCAGGCCACTTGCAGCCAGCGAGATCGTGGCAACGGACGAGCTAAAGGCGACCCGCAGCGTCTCCATGTGACGCATCTCCTGCCAAGTCTGGTCCAAGTAATAGCGGACAAACTCGATCTCGCTCTGGCGTTGGTCGACTCCCACCGTTTCGCTCTCCGATCGCCGACAAGTGCCAGGCTAGTCCTGCGCCCGGGTCTAGCAACGATTCTGGGTTGGCTCGGAGGACCATCGAAGCCAATTCCTCTGAACACCCGCTTGCGACCCTGGCCCGAGGGCAACCCGTAGCGGAGCGGAGGGGCGGCAGGCTCAGTAAAGCCGTCATGCCAACTGCTCAAGCGGCAGAGGGTCAGACGCCTCCGGGCGGGAGGACAAGTCCAAGCTCCGCGGGACGGTGCGGTAGATCGCCAAAGGAATGACGGAGATGGATGGCCACTGGGGACCCTCAGCAATCCCCTGCGCTTCCAACATTTCTGTCAGATGGACAGCTGTCTGAAGAATACGCGTACGGTCGATCACGCCCTCCTCGTCCATAAGCTGCAGGTCGTCAAAACTGCGAGACCGAGCGGCCGCAGAGGCCTCCCTAGTGGGAACCTTCGCCACCTGAACGACGGCAGTCCACCCTTCGAGGACCGATCCAAATCTGGCGAGAAGCGCTTCCCGCTCACGCTGGATGTATTCGTCCCGCCCGAGGAGCGATCCGGTGAAACCATAGCGACTCTCGTCAGGGCCGCAGGGCATGAAACGAAGATCGATGGCTTCAGAGGAAAGGTAGGCAGCCAGGAACTCCCCTATGTTTTGCATCGCCAGAATGCCTGATTCAGATTCAGTGACAGCAGCCTCAACTGCAGCAAGCGCTTCGGCTCGAAGCTGTTCGGCCTGCCGTCTGAGCTTGCGTTCATCCGCCTTCCGCTTATCTCGGCTCCCCACCAGTTGTGCGACCTCGTCAGCGAGGCCCGCTTCGAAGAGCCGATCGATCTCGGCCACAGCTGCCTCCCGATCGTCTCCGCCAAATTTCGCCACCGCTCGACTGACGGCGACGAATCGCTCCATCCGGTTGATTAGGAACGCCGAGTCCACGATGGTTATCGGCACACAGAAGCGAATGATCTCGCCATCATCTACCTGGTTGTGGATTTCCGATGATTCCCACCGCTGCGGCTCTGACAGATCGGCCTCGTCCCGGTCTGCAATCAAGCCAGTGCTCTCCCCGATCTGCTCAAAGAGGGTGAACACAAGTTCCTGGAGCGACCTTTGCTCTTGGCGGCTCTGCCCTGATTCGATTCCCCCCTCAACCTGTGCGCCGAACAGGGCAGCCGATACCCGAGCTTTTCTTGAGTCGGACGTACTCTGCACCACCGACTCCAGCAGGCCATCGTCCAGCTGCGCCAGAAGCGATCGCACTCTGGTCAGATCGACATAAAGAAACTCTCGGAGCATTGGCACCTTCCTCCCCAAGGGTGCGACCCCTGTAACACAGCACCCGCAAACTGCATGGGAACGTTACTACCGGGAATCTTGGTGGTGGTTCAGAGGTTGGCTGGCAGGCTTCCGAGTTGGGCTACTCCGAGTTCTGCTTTCCTCGCTCTGCGCTTCTCGCCTATCTCGTCGATCTTGTCTCCGAAGTCGGCGAGGGCCTTGAGTCCTGCTTGGGCTTCTTCGGTGGCGTACATGGCTGCTGGTGATTCGAGCGTGGGGAACGCTTCACGGAACGCTGCTTGTTCTCGGAATGCTGTGCGCCTGGTGAGTCCCCACCATTCGGCTACTTCTTCGACGGTTGGATCGTGGCCGAGGGATGCTCGGGCTACGGCCCATTCGTGTGCCCAGGTGAGTGCACGTACTCCGGTTCGTAGTCCTGCGGTTGCTACTGCAACTTCTAGCCATGTTCGGGCGGGTCGCTTCTTGAGCACTGACTACCTCCGTTTGGAAGTCTGAGACTAGTGCCAGTATCTGACATTGAAATGGAAACAAATTACATTGCTGTAGTGCCAGTCGTTGGCACTCAGTCTATAGTGCCACTTCATGACACTAGTCGTCGCTTCTCCACATAGCCCGTTTGAGGGCGGTCAGGGAATGCGCGAGCTGTGCTCGGGAGTTGATGCGCTGTACTTCTCGGGTCGGGCTGAGTTGTCGACGGCGTTGTTCGAGACCTTGGAGGCGTGTCGCAAGACTGCGGAGGAGAATGACCGGCCGGTGCCGCTGCACCTCGACGGGGTCGAGTTCTTTGTTCATCCTCGGGCGTTCGGGAAGTATCGCTATCGGATCTCGCACGAGCGGGGATTGATCGGGGTTACGCCATCGGAGAATCTGCCAGCGATCAGGGTTCAACCTCGAGCCGAGTTCCTCCACGGCGTAGGACCAATCGCTGCGCTCGAGTTCTTCGGATCGATCGGCGAGTTCCTGGCGGGCGGTCCGGTGACTTGGACGCTCTCACGTCTCGATCTGTTCACCGACGTTCAGGGCTGGGATCTCCACGGTGATGAGCGACACCGCTTCGTCTGTCGTGCGGAACGGCGAGATCTTCATGAGCACGGTGCCGAGTTCGGCGGGTTTGAGTTCGGACGGCGGACCACCAAGACGGTTTGTGCTCGGATATATGACAAGACCCGCCAGATCCAAGACGAGGGTCTGGCCTATTGGCCCGTCATCTGGGGTGAGGCCTTCGACAAATCCCGGCCCGTGCTACGGGTTGAGGCGGAAATCGGCCGTCAGGGGCTTGTCGAGTTCGGTATCAACTCCCCCACTGACGGGCTCGAACGGGCCGGAGAAGTGTGGGCGAATGTCACCGAGAAATGGTTGACCTATCGGACACCAACAGACGACGAAACCAAGAGTCGTTGGCCGATCTCGCCCGAATGGATATCGATCCAGAAGGCAGGACTTCGGGGCTCGGCTCTCGGCCTGGACCGGGTACGTGCGCTCAAGCGCAAGGGGCAACTCTGGAAGATCACGCCTCAGATCGTCGGCTACCTGACGTCGGCCGCTGCGTTGGTCGGTACTGACGATCTCACATCCACGCTCGCCGCAGTTCGCCATCTTGTCCACGAGGACGAGAACCGGCGTGGTATTCCTTTCACAGACCGAATCGCTGATCGGGTCGCCGAGGAGGCTCGACGGTGAGCTCCGATCCGGACCTCCGCCTCTTCGCTTCGGTGGTGGTGGCGATAGGTCTACGCCTGGTCGAAGAACAGAAACAACGTGGGGAGAGCAAAGATGCTGACGGTGGCGTACTGCCGAGTCTCGACCGAGGAACAAGCGAACGAGGGCTACTCGATCGAGGGTCAGGCTCAGAAACTTAGGGCGTACGCCGAGCTTCACGAACTGGGCGAAGTAACTCTCGTAACCGACGCAGGACTGTCCGGCAAGAACATGGACCGACCCGGATTACAACAGATCCGGTCGATGGCCAGCGCCGGCCACCTCTCCAACGTCCTTTTGTACCGGCTCGATCGGCTATCTCGTGACCTCGGTGACCTGATCCTCCTGGCTGATGAGTTCGGTGCAGCAGGTGTCGGGCTCCACTCGGTGCATGAGAAGCTCGACCTTGGCTCGGCCACCGGTCGAATGTTCTTCCACATCATCGGAGCGTTCGCCCAGTTCTACCGGGAACAACTGGCTGAGAACGTCACGATGGGCATGGCCCAAGCCAGAGCACAAGGCCGCTGGACCAACCGGCCGCCGACCGGTTACAAGCTCACCGATGGACTCCTGGTCCCCAACGAACACGCCTCAACCGTCCGGCGAATCTTCGCGATGAGAGGCGAGAACGCCAGCTACAAGACCATTGCGGAGGCAACGGGGATCAACCACTCGACCGTCCTAGCCATTCTGAAGAACCGGGCGTACATCGGGGAGATGGGCCATAAGGGCGAATGGTTTCCGGGCATTCACGAGCCGCTGATCACTGAGGCCGAATTCATCGCAGCGCACCGAGGCCGGATACCTGGACGGAAGCGTGGAAAGGACCTGCTGTCGGGCAAGGTCATTTGTGGCACGTGTGGCCGCAAGATGTCGATCGAGTCCAACGGGCAAGGCCAGCACCAGTACCGGTGCAAGCATCGTGGCGAAGGCTGCAAACTGTCCGGGCGATCAAACCGGGGACTACTTGCGGCGGTCGTTCTGGCTCTTGAACTGCTCTGTGATGAGGAGCTACGAGACGCCATCCGTAGGCACCTGGACGAGCGGAGGCAGCCGGACCCCGTCCGGCGCCGCCGCACGTCAGGCGCAGCGAAGGCCCTCGAAGCACTCCACACAAAGCGGAACAAGCTGCTCGGGCTCTACTACGAGGACAAGATCAGCAGCGACCAGTTCGGAGAGGAACAAGCCCGACTCACCACCGAAATCGACAACCTGACCTTCGATAGCGAAACCACCGCCGCAGAACTCGCCAAAGCTGACGAAGTAGCAGTCCACTTCGAGCACGTAGTCGAGGTCCTCGACAAACTGAACCTCTCCGAGATCTGGGACCACGCAACAGAAGCAGAGCAACGAACAATCGTTGACGAGATGCTCGACAACGTGACCATTAGCAACGACTGCCTGGCCGTCACTCTCCACGGAGCTCCATCGCTCAACGTGGCCTTCTCCGAGGTTGGCCTAAAGGACTCGGATTTGAGTGGTGTCGGAGGGGGGACTTGAACCCCCACGCCCCTAAGGGCACTAGCCCCTCAAGCTAGCGCGTCTGCCAATTCCGCCACTCCGACGTGGCATCACATTGCTGTGAAGCGAGGGCTGACTGTAGCGCGACTCGACTGAGGTTCTCAATCTGATCGGCCTGTCAGCAGATCTTTCGGGAAGAACTGTTCCCGCTGCCGATTAGACGTCCAGGACCAGTGCGAACACCAGCGTGTTGAACGCGAACGCCAGTCCAAGTGCGACCGTGATCCGGTCCAGGTTCTTCTCCATCACGGTCGATCCGGCCGCCGAAGCACCTAGGCCACCACCGAACATGTCGGATAGGCCACCGCCCTTGCCACTGTGGATGAGCACCAAGCCGATAACGGCGACACCCAGGCCAAACTGCAGCACCCAGAGAATGATTTCGACAACGTTCACGGCGAAGATGGTACCCGAAGTCCGCTCCAGGACCGAACCTCAACGGAACTTCGCCTAGGACCTGAGTGGACTCAGTGGTTCCGGTACTGAACGAGCGCTGCGAACTCGTCTGGGTCGAGCGAAGCCCCGCCTACCAAGGCGCCATCGATGTCTGGCTGCGCCATCAGATCAGCAATGTTTCCGGGCTTGACCGAGCCCCCGTACTGGATGCGCACCGCACCAGCGACATCTGCGCCAAACGAGTCCGAAACTACCGAACGGATGAACCGGCACATCGACTGGGCGTCATCCGAGGTCGCGGTGCGTCCGGTTCCGATCGCCCATATCGGTTCATACGCGATCACCATCGCAGCGACGTGTTCGGGCAGTATCCCAGCGAGCCCGGCACGGATCTGGCCATCAACCTTGGTCTCTGCTCCCCCGGCCTCGCGTTCCTCGAGCGTCTCGCCACAACACAGGATCGGTGTCATTCCGTTGCCGAGCACGGCCTTGACCTTGGCGTTGACGATCTCGTCGGTCTCACCGAAGTACTGGCGACGCTCGGAGTGACCGACGATGACGTGGCTGACGTTGAGTTTGGCGAGCATCGGTGCCGACACCTCGCCTGTGAACGCACCCTTGGGCTCCCAGTGGCAGTTCTGGGCGCCGATCAGGATCTTCATCTTGTCGGACTCGATCACGGTCTGGATGGAGCGAATGTCGGTGAACGGTGGATGCACCGAAACTTCCACGCTGTCGTGGTCTTCGCCGTCGAGTCGGTAGTGCAGCTTCTGCACAGCCTGGATCGCCTCGAAGTGGTTGTGGTGCATCTTCCAGTTGCCACTGATGATCGGCTTACGGGACACGGTCATTTGCTGCGCTCCTGGTGGATCAGATGTATGTGTTCGTTGTCAGCTGCTGGCCTTGCACTGGACCCTGGCGGCCGAACTGGCTGCGGATCATTCTGGCTCAGACGTTCGGAGCCCGACGCAATGCCTCAAGCCCGGGCAGATCGCCCTGCTCCAGCAGTTCGAGTGACGCTCCGCCGCCTGTCGAGATATGGGAAACCTGATCGGCCAGACCGAACTGAGCGACCGCCGCGGCAGAGTCTCCTCCGCCGATGACCGAGAAGCCACGCGACTCTGCAACCGCCAGGGCAACAGCCCGGGTGCCGGCCTCGAAACGCGGATCCTCGAACACGCCCATCGGTCCGTTCCATAGGATCGTGCGGGCGCTCTCGATGATGTCGCTGAACTCTGCGGCGCTACCCGGACCGATGTCGAGTCCCATCCAGCCCTCGGGCAGCGCTCGACCGAAGTTGCGGACGTCGCCCCCGGCGGACGGGTCGCCGATCTTTCCGCCCGGACCGAGTCCCACGACATCGGACGGCAGATGCAGACGCTCGCCGTGCTGTTCCAACAGCTTTGCGCAGGTGTCGATCATGTCCGGCTCGCACAGCGAGTTGCCGATCGAGTTGCCCATCGCTGCAAAGAACGTGAAGCACATTCCCCCGCCGATGATTATGGAATCGGCCCGCTCAAGCAGGGCTTCGATGACACCGAGCTTGTCCGAGACCTTGGAGCCACCGGTGATAGCCACGAACGGATGGCCCGGATCCTCACGAATTCCCAGCAGGATCCGAACCTCGTTGGCCAGTAGTCGACCTGCGGCCGATGGCAGCCGTGTCGGCGGCCCAACGATCGAAGCGTGAGCCCGGTGCGACGCTCCGAACGCGTCGTTCACGTAAAGGTCGTGGCCGGCGACCAGCTGGTCGACGAAAGCGGAGTCATTGGCGGTCTCGCCCGGGTTGAACCGCAGGTTGTCGAGCAGTTCTACCCCCGGTGCCAACTCGGCCAGGCGGACTCGAACCGGTTCGACGGAGAACTTCGGGTCCGGTGCACCCTTCGGTCTGCCCAAGTGGGTACACGCGGTGACCTTCGCTCCGTTGTCCTGCAACCATTTGATGGTCGGCAAAGCCGCACGGATCCGCAGGTCGTCGGTGATCTCGCCGTCCTGCAACGGAACATTGAAATCCGCGCGCAACAGCACGGACTTGCCGTCAACGTCGCCCAGATCCTCGAGTTCGGGTACTCCGAATTCCACAACCGTCTCCTTGTCGGCCACCACTCGGCGCCGGTTTCATGCCCGCGAGGTCCGGCCCCGACTGTTCCCTTCAGCGGTCCTCACCCAACCTGGACTGTTTTGTTCTGCAGACCGGTCGCCCCAGGCGCCGGTCTGCAGAACAAAACAAAAGGGATCACTTGTTGGCAGCGCCGACGATCTTGGTCAGATCGACCAGACGGTTCGAGTAGCCGGTCTCGTTGTCGTACCACGACAGGACCTTGACCATGTTGCCGATCGCCATGGTCAGTCCGGAGTCGAAGATGCTCGAGTAGGACGAACCGACGATGTCGGAGCTGACGAGGGGCTCCTCGGAGTACTCGAGAATGCCCTTGAGGGGACCTTCGGAAGCTGCGGCCTTGAACGCCTCGTTGACTTCCTCGACGGTCACTTCACGCTTGAGGTTGCCGACGAAGTCGGTGATGGAACCGGTCGGGATCGGCACTCGCAGCGAGGTTCCGTCAAGCTTGCCCTGCATCGATTCGAGGACCAGCCCGGTGGCACGAGCGGCACCGGTAGAGGTCGGGATGATGTTGATCGCTGCGGCACGGGCACGGCGAAGGTCGCTGTGGGGCCCGTCAACGAGGACCTGGTCGCCGGTGTAGGCGTGTGTCGTGGTCATGAGGCCCTTCTCGACACCGAATGCGTCGTCGAGAACCTTGATCAGCGGCACGAAACAGTTCGTGGTGCACGAGGCGTTGGAGACGATGACGTGCTTCTCGGGATCGAAGGTGTCGTCGTTGACGCCAACGACGAACGTGGCGTCGACACCGGCACCGGGGGCGGAGACGATAACGCGGGGAGCGCCACCCTGGAGGTGGGCCTCGGCCTTGTCGCGTGCGGTGAACAGACCGGTCGACTCGATGACGACGTCGACTCCGAGGTCGCCCCAGGGGATCTCGGCCGGGTTGCGGTGCGACACAACCTTGAGGACGTCGCCGTCGATGTTGATTCCACCGTCGACCTCGGTCACCGTGCCGGGATAGGCGCCAGCGACGGAGTCACGCTTGAGCAGGTGGGTCAGCGTTCCGAGGGACCCGAGGTCGTTCACCGCCACGAAGTCGAAATCAGCGCCTTGCGCTTTGGCGGCACGGAAAAAGTTCCGCCCGATACGCCCGAAACCGTTGATGCCAACACGAATCGTCATGAATCTCCCTAAATGAGGCTGATACCGGTGAGGCTCATACCGGTAAGGCTGATTTGGGGTCATTCTCGCACAGCAGGGACATCACTTCTAAAGCACTGGCGGCGACGTCAGCTCTGGCGGCCGGTCAGTCCGGGGTCGGGGCGACCTTTGCCAGGGCGGCACCGAGCAGTTCGGCGTCATGAGCCAGGCCGGATGGTCTTGCCAAGGCCGTGGCCACCGCTCCCTTGACGTCGCCGGCACCCCCGATGACCGCCGGGTCATAGAGCACGACGTCTGGAACCAAGTCGTGTCGGGCCAGGGCGTCCAGGTGATCAACAACGTCGTAGTCCTCGGTCTCGGCGGACTGCGGATGCAGGTTGCAGACGTAGACGAACTGGGCGGGCGACTCGCGGATTGCTCGCACCATCCCCGCAACCGCAGTCGCTGCCAGGACACTCGTATACAACGAACCGGGACCTAGCACGATCTGGTCGGCTCCGGCGATCGCCAGGATCGCCTCGTCACACGGTTCGGCGTCAGCGGGTTCCAGGGTCACCAGCGACAGGTCCGGGTGCGAACCGACTTCAACCTGACCATCAACAAGTTCACCCGACCGCAGCTGACCCCGCAGGTGCACCGGATCCTTGGTGGCCGGCAGCACCCGTCCCACCGAGTTGAGCAGTCTGGCGGCAACATCGAGGGCCTCGACCAAGTCCCCTGTCTGGGCGGCTAGCCCGATGAGCATCAGGTTTCCCAGTGCGTGACCGCTCAGATCGCCGCTGTCGAAGCGGTGCTCCATGGCTCGGGCCAACATCGCAGCGTCTGGTGAATCGTCGGCCAGGGCAACCAGACATTTGCGCAGGTCACCGGGTGCGAGTCGTTCACCGGCTGCACGTAGACGCCCGGTCGAACCACCGTCGTCGGCCACAGAGACGACCGCGGTGATGTCGCCGGCGTACAAGCGGGTGGCTCGCAGTGTTGCGGCAAGCCCGTGTCCTCCGCCGAGGGCCACCACGGTCGGCCCGTTGTTGCTCGGGACAAGATGCAGGTAGTCCGACTCCTTGGTCACTTCTCGACATCCCGGTGTCGCAGCAGGGGCTCAAGGCCTCGACCCCGCATCCACGCAGCGATCTGCTCGGCAATCGCAACCGAGCGGTGTCGGCCACCGGTGCAACCGAACGCGATCGTCAGGACCGATTTGCCCTCATCCACGTATGCCGGGATGAGCAATTCGAGCAGGCTCTCGATCCGCTCGACCGCCAGCTTCGTCAGATCGAAGGATGCGACGTACTCCTGCACAGGGGCGTCCAATCCGGTCATCGGCCGCAGGTCCTCGATCCAGTGTGGATTGGGCAGGAAACGGCAATCGAGCACCATGTCGACGTCGGAGGGAACGCCGTGTTTGAAGCCGAAGGACATGATCGTTATCTGGGTTGAACCCTCACCAACTCGACCGGCGAACAGGTCGACGACACGTTTGCGCAGATCGTGGACATTCAGATCCGTCGTGTCCAGGATCATGTCTGCCGAGGCGCGCACCCCCTGCATCCGTCGGCGCTCCTCCTCGATGGAGTCCTCGACCGAACCAATGTCGGCGAGCAGCGGGTGACGACGTTTGGTGTCGCCGTAGCGGCGCACCAAGGTGGGCGTCGACGCGTCCAGGAAGATCATCGTGACTTTCGCACCCGACGCCCTCAACTCGGCGAGTGAGAGCGCCATGCCGTCCTTGTTTCCGTCGGAGCCGACGATCAACGCGACCGGGGTGGTGGAGCCGGCCTTGAATCGTGCGAGCTCTGACACCTTTGGGATCAGCTCGCTCGGCAGGTTGTCGATGACGAACCATCCGAGATCCTCAAGAGTGTTCCCGACCTGGGTCCGACCGGCGCCCGAGAGTCCGGTCACGATTACGAAATCGACCATTCCGCAAGGCTAGTTGCGCCGGGAGCCGTTCTCGACGGCATTGCGGCCGGGGAATCTCAGCGCTTGGCGAGACTCAGGAACAGCAGCCGGGGAATCGACTTCGCTTCGGAGTATTCCTCGGCCCTGGCCAGAAAGCCCGCCGGCGGCTCCGGTTCGACCATGCGCTCCAGAACCAGTCCCCGATCGAACGCCGAGTTCAGATAGCGGCCCAACGGACGGTGGTAGAAGCGGATGAACACGCCCTGCTCGACCTCTTCAACCGTGTCGGCCTCTTCCAGGTACGCGCCGACCCGCCAGTACAACTCGGGTGGGTCCAGGATCTGGTCGTCGATCCAGCCGCTGCCCGGGGTCTGCAGCAGCGGGTGGTTCAACAGGAACAGGAATCGTCCACCGGGCTTCAGGACCCGGGCGACCTCGTTGAGCGCCGCATCGAGGTCCGGTATGTGTTCGAACACCAGACACGCGACCGCCGCGTCGACCGATGCATCCGCCACGCCCAGATCGGTTGCCGAGCCCTGCATGTAGAGCGGCCCGCCACCACGTTCGACGCCTACCGCGACCTGGGTGAACGCCGGGTCAACCCCGATCGCGTCCAAACCCAGATCGACCGCCATACGGGCGACCTGTCCTTCGCCACAACCGATGTCCAGCAAAGCCCCGCTGCGTGGAAGATGCTCGGCTATCAGCGGAAGGATCTGCTCGGTGTATTCAGGGTCGACGCCGTCGGTGAACTGGTCCTGCCACCACTTCGCGTGCGCTTCCCAAGGGTCGGGCTTCTGACTCGGACCCGTGCCGCTCTGGCTCATATCGTCCGTCCCCGTGGCGTGGTGCTGGGCGGGACGCACTGGCCGGCTATCCAATGCTTCCGACACAGCAACTCATAGCTGACCTCGGGTTCGTCCAGCTCGAGGCGCTCCTGGGACTCCAGAGCGGGATCGACGGTGTCGCCCCGAACCATTAGGTCACCCTCGTAGACCTGCACGCCGTTGACGATGCGCGCATTGTGGGTCGCCTGTTCGCCGCACCAGCAGCGAACCTCGACCTGAAGCTCCTGACGTTGGTCGGCAAGTTCGAGGAACCGGGCCGCTCCGGGGAACAGAACCCCTTGGAAGCTCGTCAACAGCCCGAAAGCCCACACGTCGATGCCCCGCTCATCGACCAGACGGGCCAGCTGATCGACCTGGGTCGGCTCATAGAACTGGGCCTCGTCACACACCACGAACTGCGTGCGCCGATGCGGCAGATTCATGTCTTCGAGCACGTACTGGTAGAGATCCAGCTCAGGTGTGATCTGCACCGCGTCAGCCTGAACCCCAAGCCTCGATGACACGACCCCGGCCGAACGATCCAGCTGGGTGAACAGCAGCCCCCGCAGGCCCCGACGACTCAGATTGTGGTGGATCTGCAGCGCCTGGGTCGATTTTCCGGAGCCCATAGTCCCGTGGAAGAACCTCAACTTCGCCATGTGCAGTGAAGCTACCGGGCTTCGGAGTGGAGCTTCTCATGCACCGCTTCGGCCACGTCATCCGGCAGCCATTTGAGCGCCGTCAGCTCCTCGACGCTCGCGTTCTTGACGGCCCGGATCCCACCCAGGTCCTTGACCAATCGAACCTTGCGTTTGGGCCCGAGCCCGGGAATCCCGTCGAGCACGGAGTGCGTCATCCGCTTGTCGCGGCGCTCCCGGTGGAAGGTGATGGCGAACCGGTGCGACTCGTCGCGGATCCGCTGCAACATGAACAGACCCTCGGAGCCTCTCGGCACGGCCACGGGGTCGGACCGGTTGGGCAGGTAAACCTCTTCGAACTGCTTGGCGAGCGACGCAACGGGTATCTCATCGCTCAACCCCAGCTCTTCGAGGACCTTCACCGCGACGCCCAACTGGCCCTTACCGCCGTCGACCAGCAGAAGCTGCGGCGGATACGAGAACTTGCCCCGCTCCTCGATCGGCTTGTTGCGATCGGCAACGTAGGCGGTGAAACGCCTGGTCAGGACCTCCTCCATCGCAGCGAAATCGTCGTTCTGGGGGACGTTGACCTTGAAGCGTCGGTACTCGGACTTTCGGGGCAGCCCGTCCTCCAGGACGACCATCGAGCCGACATAGTCGGTCCCCTGGAGATGGCTCATGTCGTAGCACTCGATCCGGAGCGGCGCGGCAGGCAGGTCCAGCCACTGCTGGAGTTCGTTCAGGGCGTGGGCCCGGCTGTTGTGGTCCGATGCTCGCTTCAGGCGATGCCGGGTGAAGGCCTCTGTGGCGTTGCGAGTGACGGTCTCGGCAAGTTCACGCTTGGCACCTCGCTGGGGAATCCGAATCTGGACCCTGCTACCTCGTTGTGCGCTCAACCACTCCTCGTAGAGTGGGACGTCATCCGGCAGTTCGGGCACCAGCACCGACTTTGGGTACCCGACCGCCGGCTCGTCGCCGTAGACCTGTTCGAGAATCGCAGAAGTGGTCTCGGCCGATCCCATGTCCATGACCTTGTCCAGAATCAGACCTTGGCGGCCGACGACCCGACCCTTGCGGACGAAGAACACCTGGGCTGCGGCTTCCAGATCATCCTGGTGGATGCCGATGATGTCTACGTCCTCACTGCGGTCCCCGACCATCTGTTGGCGCTCGATCGCACGCTTCACGGTGATTATGCGGTCACGCAGGCGGGCGGCCTGTTCGAACTCCATCTCGGAGGCAGCCGCCGCCATCTGGGCCTGGAGCCGGTCGAGTACCGGCTCAGTCTCACCCTCGAGAAACTCCATGAACTCGGTGACCAACTTGTCATAGTCGGTCTTCGAAATCTCGTTCACGCACGGCGCCGAGCATTTCTCGATGTGGTACATCAGGCACGGTTTGCCCATGCGCTGGTGGCGGAGGAGTTTGCCGTCGGAACAGGTCCTGATCGGAAATGTCCTCAGCAGTTCGTCCAGCGTTTCTCGGATTGCGTAAGCATGCGCGTAGGGCCCGAAGTATCGGGTGCCCTTGCGGCGGCGCCCTCGCATGACGGTCGCCCGGGGCCATTCGTCGCTGAGCGTCACGGCCAGGAACGGGTAGCTCTTGTCATCGACCAGTCGGACGTTGAACCGTGGCCGGTGACGCTTGATCAGGCTGTACTCCAGCATGAGCGCTTCGACCTCGTTGCGGACCTGAATCCACTCCACCGACTCGGCGGTCGCGACCATCTGGGCGGTCCGGGGGTGCAGCCCACGGGGGTCCTGGAAATAGTTGGAGAGCCGTTGGCGAAGCGATTTGGCCTTACCGACGTAGATGACCCTGCCGTCGCGGTCCTTGAACTGATAGCTCCCCGGGGTGTCGGGGATCGTCCCGGCAGGTGGTCGCTCCATCATCGCCCTCGAAGCTACCGCCACCGCTGGCCCGTCCGGGTCCGGGTAGCGGGTGGATCTTGGCACTCGACAGCCGGCCGATCGGGTCCTCGTGGGCCCCGTCGAATGAGAAGTGCCGAGGCCGATCCCTACAAATTTCCACTTTGCACGGGCGCTCGGCCGAATGCGATGTACGCTCGCTTTGCTGGCCTGGTATCCAGCGACATCCAACTTCTGAGGCCGACATCCCCGTGGCGTGGCGACCAGGCTGTCCCCACCGGCGCAATCTCAGAGGTCTTCATCTGTCACAGGTCTCTGATCTGCGGCATGGGAGGTCACCCAAAAATGTTGAGACTGCAGTCACAGCTGCCAGACGACTACACCACCACGAGCCAGGAAGACTTGGCCCAACGGATCGGATCGGCCAAGGAAGCTCTCGGTGAACGGTTGTTCATCCTGGGGCACCACTACCAGCGCGACGAGGTCATGCGCTGGGCCGATGCCCGGGGGGACTCGTATGGCCTCTCAGTTCTGGCCCAGGAACGGACCCAGTCCGAATACATCGTGTTCTGCGGAGTCCACTTCATGGCCGAGGCCGCGGATGTACTCACAGCCGATCACCAGAAGGTCATGCTTCCGGATCTGAACGCCGGCTGCTCGATGGCCGACATGGCCGACATCGATTCTGTCGAGGAAGCTTGGGAGACGCTCGCCGAGGTCACCGACATCGAGCGTCTCGTGCCGATCACCTACATGAACTCAGCCGCCAACCTGAAGGCGTTCGTGGGTCGCAACGGTGGTTCGGTCTGCACTTCGACCAACGCCCGGGCGGTCCTGGACTGGGCACTCAACAACCCTGACGGACCCCGGGGCAAGCAGGTGCTGTTCTTCCCGGACCAGCACCTGGGACGCAACACCGGACATCAGATGGGCTACGACGAGTCCGACATGGCCGTGTGGAATTCACGCAAGGACCTCGGAGGTCTCGAAGAGGCCGAGCTGAAGGAGAAGACCTTCCTGTTGTGGAAGGGCCACTGCTCGGTCCACCAGCGTTTCAGCATCAAGAACATCGAGGACTTCCGAGCTGAGCACCCTGATGGCTTGGTCGTCGCACACCCCGAGTGTTCCTACGAGGTCTGCAGTCGTGCCGACAAGGTCGGGTCGACGTCATTCATCATCAAGGCCGTCGAGGACGCGCCCGCGGGCGCGGTGATAGCCATCGGAACCGAGATCCACCTGGTCAACCGGCTCAAGAACGAGACGCCCGACAAGACGATCGTCTCACTCGACCCGCTGCTGTGCCCCTGTTCGACGATGTTCCGCATCGACGCTCCCCACCTGGCGTGGATTCTGGAAGGGCTCGTCCAAGGCGAGGTCCGCAACCAGATCGTCGTCGACCCGGACGTCGCCCACTGGGCCCGGGTCGCGCTCCAGCGGATGCTCGACATCACCTGAGGCCTGGCCCCAGGCTGGCCCGCCTAGACCCCGGCGCTGCCGGGCCTATGCCAGCAGCGGTGCCAGGAACTGTCCGGTGAAGCTTGCCTCGGTGGCGGCTATCAACTCCGGCGGGCCTTCGGCGACAACCATTCCGCCACCCGTCCCGCCCTCGGGACCCAGGTCGATGACCCAGTCCGCGGTCTTGATGACATCAAGGTTGTGTTCGATCACCAGCACCGTATTGCCCTGATCCACCAGCCGCGAAAGCACCGTCAGCAGCTTGCGTATGTCCTCGAAATGCAGCCCGGTCGTCGGCTCGTCCAGCAGATAGATCGTGTGACCGGTCGACCGCTTGGCCAACTCCGACGCCAGCTTCACCCGTTGTGCCTCACCGCCCGACAGAGTCGTCGCGGGCTGTCCCAGACGGACATAGCCCAGACCGACGTCCACGAGAGTCTGCATGTGACGGGCGATGGTCGGCTGGTTCGAGAAGAACTCCAGCGCCTCCTCGCACGACAGGTTCAGAACCTCGGCGATATTGAGGCCCTTGAAGGTCACCTCAAGGGTGTCCCTGTTGTAGCGGGCGCCATGGCAGATCTCACACGGGACGTAGATGTCGGGCAGGAAGTGCATCTCGATCTTGATCGTTCCGTCGCCTGAGCACGCCTCGCAACGTCCTCCCTTGACGTTGAAGCTGAAACGACCGGGCATGTACCCCCGCACCTTCGCCTCGGAGGTCTTGGCGAACAACTTACGTATGTGGTCGAAAACTCCGGTATAGGTGGCCGGATTGGACCTGGGTGTACGACCGATCGGTGATTGGTCGATGTCGATCACCTTGTCGAGTTGTTCGATGCCCTCCACCCGGCGGTGCAGCCCTGGCGGGGTCTTCGACCCGTAGATGTGCTGCATGAGCGAGCGCATGAGGATGTCGTTGATCAGCGTCGACTTTCCCGAACCGGACACCCCGGTGACCGCGACGAAGTTGCCGAGCGGAATGTCGACATCGATGTTGCGCAGGTTGTGCTCCCGGGCTCCACGGATGTGGACCCACGAATCACCGGGTTCACGGCGCTTCTCGGGCAGGGGGATCGACCGTTTGCCGGACAGGTACTGACCTGTGATCGATTCCTTGGCCTTCAACAGCCCCTTGAACGTCCCCGAATGGACAACCCGTCCGCCGTGCTCTCCAGCTCCGGGGCCCACGTCGACCACATGGTCCGCGATCCGGATCGTGTCCTCGTCGTGTTCGACAACGATCACGGTGTTGCCCAGGTCCCGTAGCCGGATCAGAGTCTCGATCAGACGGTGGTTGTCACGCTGGTGCAATCCGATGGACGGCTCGTCCAGAACATATAGAACGCCGACCAGCCCGGATCCGATCTGGGACGCCAGTCGAATGCGCTGGGCCTCGCCGCCGGAAAGTGTCGCAGCCGAGCGGGCGAGCGACAGATAGTCGAGTCCCACGTCGCACAGGAAACGTAGACGGACGTTGATTTCCTTGAGGATCCGCTCGGCGATCATTTCCTGACGGTCGTCGAGACGGAGCGTCAACAGTCGTTCGGTCGAATCCGCGATCGACAGGCTGCACAGTTGGTGCATGTTGAGCCCGTCGATGGTCACGGCCAACGCGTAGGGATTGAGCCGGGCGCCGTCGCAGGTCTGGCAGGGCACCAGGCGCATGTAGCCCTCGATCGCGTCCCTGGCAGAGTCCGACTCGGCTTCGGCGTGACGGCGCTTCAGATACGGGATGACACCCTCGTACTTGGCGGAATAGGTACGTGTGCGTCCGTAGCGGTTCTTGAACTTGACTGCGACCCGTTCGGCTCCGGCGACGCCGTGAAGCAGCAGCTTCTGGTCCTTTTTCGGGAGCTTCTCGAACGGTTCGTTGATATCAATGTCGTACTCGTCGCAAACAGATTCGAGCAGACGGTGGAAGTACTTGGCGTGGCCAGAGGCCCACGGAGCCAACGCACCTTCTGCGACCGAGCGGGACGGGTCGGGAACGACCAATTCGGGGTCGACCTGGAAGATCGTGCCTAGGCCGTCACATGCCGGACATGCCCCATAGGGAGTGTTGAACGAGAAGTTGCGGGGAGCGAGTTCCTCGAAACTCTTGCCGTCGGAGGGCCGAGCGAGTCGCTCAGAGAACGTCAGCAACTCGCCGACCTCGTCGGGGTCTGCGTCCTTACCGGGAACGAGTTCGATCTGGGCGACACCCTCGGCGAGAGTTAGCGCTGCTTCCATCGAGTCCGTCAGCCGTCGCTCGATACCCTCTCGTAGCACCAGCCGGTCGACGATCACCTCGATGTGATGCTGCTCGTAGCGGGCGAGTTCTATCTCGGCCGGCAACAGATGCACCTCGCCGTCGACCCTCACGCGTTGGAATCCGTCGGCAAGCAGGTCCTCGAAAAGTTGCTCGTAGGTGCCCTTTCGGCCCCGCACGACCGGCGCCAGCACCTGGAACCTGGTGCCCTCGGGCAGCTTCAGAATCCGGTCGACGATCTGTTGTGGGGTCTGGCGGACGAGTTCCTCGCCGGTCTCGGGATCATGTGGCGTGCCGACACGGGCGAACAGCAGTCGGAGGTAGTCGTAAACCTCGGTGACCGTACCCACCGTCGATCGCGGGTTCCTCGACGCCGACTTCTGGTCGATCGAGATTGCCGGGGAAAGCCCTTCGATCACGTCGACGTCGGGCTTGTCCATCTGACCCAAGAACTGTCGTGCGTAGGACGACAGCGACTCGACGTAACGGCGCTGACCCTCGGCGTAGATGGTGTCGAACGCCAGCGAGGACTTTCCCGAACCGGACAGACCCGTGAACACGATCAGCTGATCGCGAGGGAGGTCCAGCGAAACGTCGCACAGGTTGTGCTCCCGCGCACCCCGGATGGTGATGCGATCAAGCGCGTGACTACCTGCCACAGATGGAGTCTTGCCGGCCGGAGTCTTTGCCGGCGCCTTCTTGGCGGGGGCTTTCTTCACGGGGGCCTTCTTCACGGGAGCCTTGGACGGTGTGGCCACGCTCTTGCTCGCACCTTTGGAGGCACTCTTTGCTCTGCTGTTCGGTGTCGCAGTGCGTCGATTTCCGGCGGTCGTCGCTTCGGGAGACATTGCGCTCTATCGTAGTTGAACGAACGCGTGTTCCCATGGTCGTTTCATATCTTTCGGGCGGGTCTTTGACACACCTCGGTTGCTCGGCCGGCGCACAGACCCTCTGACCACGGACAGCGCGAATATCGCGCCCGTGGGCGCGCTTTCTGCGCTCAGCGTGTGGATCCGGTTCCGTATAGTCAGGTTCCGGTCACATATAGTGACGGCCCGCATCGAGGCGTCGATGGGAGCCACGCCCAGGACGGTCTCGGACGGGTAGCTACTCTGGCCACAATCCTGGTGGCGGTCGCCGACGATCTCGCTGGCATACTTCTCCTATGAGTTCCTCCAGCGGTCACCTCTTCAGACTCACCACCTTTGGCGAGTCCCATGGTGGAGGGGTTGGCGTGGTCGTGGACGGCTGTCCCCCACTGCTGGAGCTGTCCGAGGCAGACATCCAGCCCGACCTTGACCGTCGGCGTCCGGGTCAGAGTCGGCTCGTCACCCAGCGCAATGAGACCGACACTGTCGAGATTCTCTCGGGCACCTACGGCGGACTGACGCTCGGGTCACCCATAGCCATGCTGGTCCGAAATTCCGACCAGCGTTCCGGGGCCTACGAACAGGAGAAGGACCTCTACAGGCCCTCCCACGCCGACTACACCACCGAGGCGAAGTACGGCATCCGAGCAGTGGCAGGCGGTGGCAGGGCGTCGGCGCGCGAGACCATAGGGCGGGTTGCGGCTGCTGCGATCGCACGTAAATTACTCCTACAGAACAGCAAGGTGGAGGTGCTCGGATGGGTTTCCAGCATCCACGGCATCAACTCCGAGGTCGACCCCGGCACCGTGACACTCGCTGACGTCGAGGCGGGACCGACCAGGTGCCCTGACCCTCAGGCGGCCGAGAAGATGGTCGAGGCCATCGAGCAGGCCCGCCGCGATGGCAACTCGCTGGGGGGAATCGTCACCTGTGTAGCCCGAGGCGTTCCGGCCGGCTGGGGTGAACCGGTTTTCGACAAACTCGAAGCCGATCTGGCGAAGGCGACGATGTCGCTGCCGGCGAGCAAGGGATTCGAGATAGGCAGTGGTTTCGGCGCCGCGGCCATGACCGGCCTCGAACACAATGACCCGTTCATACCCGGCGAAGATGGCAAGCCACGGACGTCGACCAACCATTCCGGCGGCGTGCAGGGCGGCATTTCCAACGGCGAGGACATCGTGATCCGGGTCGCTTTCAAGCCCACTGCGACGCTGTCCTCTGACCAGATGACCGTCGACCGCGACAATCAGCCGGTGACGCTCGCATCGAGAGGTCGCCATGACCCATGTGTTCTGCCGAGGGCCGTTCCTCTGGTCGAAGCAGCGGTCCTGCTGGTCCTCGCAGATCATTGGTTGCGCCAGCGCGCCATGACCGGAGCCTGAGCGCCGGAGCTAGAGAGCTGACCGCAACTCTCGCCGCAGGTCCTTGATCTCGTCACGGAGCCTGGCCGCCTCTTCGAAGCGGAGTTCCTCCGATGCTGCGTTCATCTCGTCCTCTAGCAGCGAGATGATCCGCCCCAAGTCACTTGGTGCAACGTCTTTGAACTGTTCCGCCCGGGCCTTCTCGCCTGGTCGTTGCTTACGCCGACCCTTGCCGGGGTAGGGCGCCTCGGCCCCACCGGAACCGCGCAGGTCCGCCAGGATGTCGGTGACCGGCTTGGAAATGGTCTTCGGGTCGATCCCGTGCTCGAGGTTGTGAGCCTCCTGCAGCCCACGTCGGCGGTTGGTCTCCGAGATCGCCTTGGTCATCGAGTCGGTGACCCGATCGGCGTACATGATCACCTGACCGCGTGAGTTACGGGCCGTACGGCCGATCATCTGGATAAGGGAGGTCTCGGAACGCAGGAAGCCTTCCTTGTCGGCATCGAGAATCGCCATCAGCGAAACCTCGGGGATGTCCAGGCCCTCACGCAGCAGATTGATGCCCACCAGAACGTCGAACTCGCCCAGGCGGAGGTCCCGGACCAATTCGATCCGCTGCAGTGTGTCGACCTCGGAATGCAGATATCGGACGCGTACGCCCATTTCGAGCAGATAGTCGGTCAGGTCCTCGGCCATCTTCTTGGTCAGCGTCGTGACGAGCACCCGCTCACCTACGTCCGTGCGTCCCTTGATGTTGGCCAACAGGTCATCGATCTGCCCCTTTGTGGGCTTGACCGTCACTTGGGGGTCGATCAGCCCGGTTGGACGCACGATCTGCTCCACGACCTTCGCAGAATGCTCGGTTTCCCAGCGTCCCGGCGTGGCCGACAGGAAGATCGTCTGGCCTGCCCGTTCGGCCCATTCCTCGAATCGCAACGGCCGGTTGTCGGCTGCTGACGGCAGGCGGAAACCGTGCTCGATCAGGTTCTCCTTACGGGAACGGTCCCCTTCGTACTGGCCGTGCAACTGAGGGATCGTGACGTGGGACTCGTCGATGATCGTCAGATAGTCATCAGGGAAGAAGTCCAACAGCGTGTGTGGAGCCTCGCCCGGCCCTCGCCCGTCCATCGGCGCCGAATAGTTCTCGACACCGTTGCAGAACCCCATTTCCTGCAGCATTTCGAGGTCGTACTCGGTGCGCATGCGCAGGCGCTGGGCTTCGAGCAGTTTGCCCTCCTTCTCGAAGTAGGCGAGGCGCTCCTGAAGTTCCTTCTCGATCCGGCCGATCGCCATACCCAGTCGGTCATCGGAGATGGCGTAGTGGGTGTTGGGGAAGATGGTGATCTCGTCGAGTTCACTGACCGTCTCCCCGGTCAGGGGGTCGACGACCGTGATCGACTCGATCTCGTCACCGAAGAGGGCCAATCTGACGACCGACTCCTCGTACGCCGGATGGACTTCGAGGGTGTCGCCACGGACGCGGAACTTGCCGCGCACCAGGTTCATGTCATTGCGCTCGTACTGTAGGTCGACCAGGCGGCGCAGCAGGTCGCGCTGGTCCACCGACTCCCCCGCCCGTGCCGAGAAAAGTCGGTTCGAGTACTCCTCGGGTGAACCGAGGCCATATATGCACGACACCGAAGCGACAACGATCGTGTCCCGCCTGGTCAGCAGCGCCGAGGTGGCGGCGTGGCGGAGTCGATCGATCTCGTCGTTTACCGAGGAGTCCTTCTCGATGAAGGTGTCGCTGGAGGCGATATAAGCCTCGGGTTGGTAGTAGTCGTAGTACGAGACGAAATACTCAACCCGGTTCTCGGGAAAGAACTCGCGGAACTCGTTGGCCAGCTGGGCTGCAAGGCTCTTGTTGGGCGCAAGCACCAACGTCGGGCGCTGTACCTGCTCGATCGTCCAGGCGATGGTGGCCGACTTTCCGGAGCCGGTGATACCCAGAAGTGTCTGGAAACGCTCACCTACGTTGACACCCTCGGCGAGTTCGGCGATGGCCTGGGGTTGATCACCTGCCGGTTTGAAGTCCGAGACGACCTTGAAGGGGCGCAGAGCTGAGGGCTGAATCCGGGCGACTGCTGGGGAACTACTCACCGCATGATCGTAGTTATCCCCTGTGACGCCGACCCGGCACCCCGGCTATCGCAGGCTCTGGATCCAGGCCCACGCCTTGTCGATCGCAACTTCGAGTTCTTCCAGCCCATCGCTGTTGTCGATCACGAAGTTGGCTGCTTCAAGTCTCTTATCACGAGAGACCTGGTTGTCGATGCGCTTGCGTGCATCGGCCTCGGTGAACCCCCGGAACTTCACCAGACGTTCAACAGCTAGATCGTGGTGCAGGTCGACAACGATGGTTCCGGCCAGGTCACTCCAGCCGGACTCGACCAGCAGCGGCACGTCCAGGATGACCACTCTGTCCGTGTCACGCACGGCTTCGACCCGGCTGAAGATTTCGTCCTGAACCCTTGGGTGGACGATCTTTCCCAGGTCTACGAGGGCATCGGGGTCGGTGAAGACGATGTCGGCGACGGCTGCCCGGTCGAGCTCGCCGTCCTCGGCAACGATGCCCACGCCGAACCGGTCGACCATTTCGTTGAAGACCTCGGTTCCGGATCGCTGAACTTCGTGCACGATCGCATCGGCGTCAACGACCACCGCACCCCGCTTGGCAAAAGCCGCGGAAACAGTCGATTTTCCGGATCCGATTCCGCCCGTCAGCCCTATCAGCAACATGGACTCAAGCTAGACGCCAGACCGCCGAGAGATGTCCTCGACGATCACCACACGCACCCAGCGCCGGCCCGCCCAGGAGCAGCCAGCTCGAGCGCCGTCAAGAAATTTCTAAGCGAACTCACAAGTCCGGTGCATGTGGTGCCGATATGGACTCTACGAACCGCGCCCTGCCCAAGTACCTGGACCGCCCATGCCTCGCACAAAGAAGTCCTCCGCAACAGTGGAGGACACAAACACCGTCTCCGATACGGAGGCACAGCCACTTCTGGAGCGGGTCAAGGCACGTGTGGCCACGGATCTTCGCAACGCACTGGTCGACCCGTCCCAGAACCCGGAAGGCGACTTCGACATAGTCGTCGGCCGGTCTGCGGCATCGGCGATGGACCGAGTACAGACCTTCAACGGCCTGATCATGGGTGTCCGGCTGGCGGCAACTGCGATTTCGCTACTGCTCGTCTCGGCGCACATCGATGCAGAAACAACCAGTCTGCGCGTCTGGACCGGCCTGGTGGTCGCCTATGCGGTCTTCAGGGCCGTGAAACCGATCCGCTACTCCAACGACTTCCACTCGCTACTGCGGGTGATCGCCGAAGTGACGTTCCACGCCGTTACCGTTGTTGCGACCGGCGGCTGGGACTCACCGCTCATCTTCACCCTTCTGACGGCCATTACCGTCGCGGGGCTGGCACGTGGCTTCGGATTCTCCCTGCGTGTCGCGATCGCCACATCGATCACGGTGACCGTGCCGTACTTCAATCAGATGGGCAACGACCCGGAGACGATTGTCCGATCCGCATCATGGAGCGGAATCATCATCCTCGTGGCGTTGGTCGCCGGCTACACACGGCGAATCTCGGGTCAGGCGGACCGCGAGAGGGAACTGGCGATGGATCGTCTCGGCCGACTCGCCGACGCCAACGCACTGCTCTTCAGCCTGCACCGGGTGACCCAGACGCTGCCTGCGTCGCTTGACCTGGGCGACGTTCTCGACTCGACGATGTCCCGCATGAAGTCGCTCGTCACCTATGACAGTGCGGCAATTCTTCTGTTCGACGAAGTCGACGGGCACTGGGAGGTCGTGCGTCACCAGGGAATGCACGTGCGTTCCCGGCTCGGAGCGACGGAGTTGCCCGAGGGTCTCCGCAGGGCGATCGCCCAGAACGGCATCGCCCACATTCCGAATCTCTCACAGATCTCGGACAATGGTCTGTCCAACCGTGCTGGCTCGGGCATCTACGCGGTACTCGCAGCACGAGGCTCGATAATCGGGCTTCTCGCCATCGAGCGGGGCGACACCGATCAGTTCACCGGTCGGGACATGGAACTGGTCGAGGGATTCGTGGCCCCGGCTGCTCTGGCGCTCGACAACGCCCGATGGTTCGCTCGCCTCAGGACGGTCGGAGCCGACGAGGAACGCACCCGAATTGCCCGTGACCTCCACGACCGGATCGGACAATCGCTCGCCTATCTGGCCTTCGAACTCGACCGCATGGTCGATCGCGACGAGGCCGGCGAATCCCTTTCGGAGCCGATCGCCCAACTCCGAGACGACGTCCGCGGGGTCATCCGCGAAGTTCGCGACACGCTCTATGACCTGCGAACCGATGTCTCCGAGGAACACGGGATCAGCGAGATTCTCGACCAGTACGCGACCAGGGTCGCCGAGCGCAGCAACCTGACCATCCAGGTCGAGGCCGACAAGTCTCACCGGATTCCCCTACTGCAGGAACGTGAGATGTGGCGTGTCGCCCAGGAGGCGCTCGCGAACATCGAGAAGCACGCCGGAGCGACCGCTGTTCGTGTGGTCTGGCGTTGCGACGGGGACCGGGCCTTCATCGACATCACCGACAACGGTGTCGGCTTCGAACAAGGACGTGCAGGCCGGATGGACTCCTACGGAGTTCTCGGAATGCGTGAGAGGGCATCGAGTATCGGCGCGGTACTCGAGATAGTCAGCGCCCCCGGCAGAGGAACCCGCGTCCGGTGCTCTCTCGCACCAAGTGAAACCCAGCCCAAGCAGGTCGACAGTGCAGAGGCGGACCAAGCAGAACCGGTCCTGAGCAGCACTGGCGACAGGAGGTAGTCATGTCTATCCGTTTGATGCTCGCTGATGATCATCGAATGCTCCGGGAGGGTCTGCGTCGGTCAATGACCGACGCCGGGTTCGACGTCATCGGAGAGGCTCGTGACGGCGTCGAGGCAGTCACGCTCGCCCACGAGCTGCGACCAGACGTCATCCTCATGGATGTCACGATGCCCAACTGCGACGGCGTGGAGGCATGCCGGCAGGTCAAGGAGTCGGGCAGCCTGTCCAAGGTCGTCATGTTGACCATGCACGCCGACCAGGACGTCCTGACCAACGCGATCAGGGCCGGCGCGATCGGCTATCTGACCAAGGACTGCTCGACCCGTGAGATTGCCTCTGCGGTTCGGATGGCTGCCGAGGGCGACACAGTGCTGTCGCCGCAACTGGCCAGGTCGATGCTCGATGAGGTTCGTCGCCTGGACGAGCCGAAGACCCCCGAGGACGACCGCGTAGTGACCAAGCGCGAGGAGGAGGTCCTCCAGCTGATTGCGGACGGATGTTCCACCCCAGAGGTCGCTGAGCAGCTCTACATCTCGCAGAAGACCGTCAAGAACCACTTGGCGTCCATCTACCAGAAGCTCGATGCCCGGGACCGTACCCAGGCCGTGCTCCAAGCAGTACGGATGGGGATCGTGAGCCTCAGCTGACCTGATCGACCGGCCATATCGGTGGGCCGGGACAACACCACCGGGAGGCGAACCAACGATGGGCCAAAAGACCTATCAAGGTGAGCCGATCGGCACCGATACATAAGTTGCGAGGTTCGGCGGACGTTTCTCGCAGCAACTACCCAGAAACCGAAGCACCCAAATGGAGAATCAAATGATGGTTCAGTACAACTTCCTCAAGTCCTGGCTGCAGGCCCACACCACCAGCGAGCGTGGCGCCTCCCTCGTGGAGTACGCACTCCTCGTGGCCCTGATCGCAGTCGTCTGCATCGCCGCAATCGGCGTGCTTTCCGGCGGCGTTCAGAAGACCTTCAGCGAAACCGGTGACTCGCTCTCCGGCGTCTGAGGCTGACAAGCCCAAAGTAGTGAAGGAGGGCGGACCCAACGGGGTTCGCCCTCCTTCCATTTGTGGCCGGACGTCTGGTGGACCGAGGTCAGCCTCGAGGCCCCGGGCAGCCACGCTCGGTATCGAACGTCGAATTCTCGGCACCCCGAACTGCCGCTCCTCTGGGAGGAACGATGAGAAACAGAGCAATTTCTAGAACACGATTCGACCGCCTATGCGTCAGCCGATCACGAAAGAACGAACGAGGTGCGTCACTGGTCGAGTACGCACTCCTGGTCGCGCTGATCGCAGTTGTCCTGACGATCGCTGTCGGGTCTCTCGGGACCTCGGTTACCGACAGTTTCAACAGCTCGGCCGACGACATCGACGCCGCCAAGCTCGGCGCCTAGGCCGCTCCAGCGGCCCTGGCGGGTCACTCGACCAGGCGCATACCGGTAGGTAGTAGGGACCCGTCATCGACGGGCAACTCCACCACGAATCTGGTCCGGTGGGCCGAGAAGATGTGCTCGCTCATCAGGACGGGCCTCCGCTGCTTGCTGCGGGTGACTCGCTCCGCGACCAGCACCGGTGAACCCGGCGGCACTTGCAACAACTCCGCCGAGTCCGGCTCGGCCAATTCGGCCCCGATTGTCTGGGTCGCGCCGCCGAGTTCGACCGGTAGTTGTTCGAGGAACGATGCCCGTTGGACGTCGTCACGACTCAGCGACGCTCCGAGGCTTTCCGGACACCACACTGTGACAATGGCGAAAGGCTCCCCGTCGGCCAGGTTCAACCGTCGGACCGCCAGGACGTCACGGGAGCCGAGCACGGAGCGGACCTGCTCCGGTGCTCTGACGAAACCGAAAGACAGGATTCGTCTCTCGGAGCGGATCCCCGCGGCCGACAACTGGGCTTCGAGGGTGTCGAGCCTGGATAGGTCCTGGCGTAGTGGTTCACCCGCCACGAGCCAGCCGAAACCCTGACGGCTCTCGACCAGACCCTCGGCCCTCAGAACTTCTAGGGCACGCCTGATGGTGACCCGGCTGGCGCCGTAACTCTCTGAGAGTTCGGACTCGGAGGGCAGGACCCTGGCAACGGCGAACTCAGCGCTTGCCAGCCGTTGACGGAGGTCATCGGCGATCGACTGGTATCTGATGGGCCTCACTCAACTTGTAGTATACTTGTATTAGATCGCTCGTCGTAGGCCGACCGAACAGGTCGTCTCCGAGCCGAACTTGAGGAGCAGAAGTATGGCAGTCAGCGCATCAACCCCGATCGAACTCGTCCGGTCCGTCTACGCCAAGTTCGAGGAGCGGGTCGACGCCGCCAGAGACCGCCTCGGTCGCCCCTTGACCCTTGCAGAGAAGATCCTCATCAGCCATCTCGATGACCCAGCCGAGACATTCGAACGCGGCGTCACCTACAACGACCTACGCCCTGACCGCGTGGCCATGCAGGATGCCACTGCGCAGATGGCGCTGTTGCAGTTCATGACCGCCGGGCTCGACTCAGTGGCCGTTCCTTCCACCGTGCACTGTGACCATCTGATCCAGGCCAAGGAGAACGGCCTCATCGATCTGCTGGCGGCCGAGAGCACTAACGCCGAGGTCTACGACTTCCTCGAATCGGTGTCGGCCAAGTACAACATCGGTTTCTGGGGTCCCGGCTCGGGAATCATTCACCAGGTCGTCCTCGAGCAGTACGCATTCCCCGGCGGAATGATGGTCGGGACGGACAGCCACACACCCAACGCCGGTGGCCTGGGAATGGTCGCCATCGGGGTCGGCGGTGCCGATGCCGTCGACGTCATGACCGACTTCCCGTTCAACGTCCGTTGGCCGAAGCTGATCGGCGTCAAGCTGACCGGTGAGCTCAACGGCTGGTCCGCACCCAAGGACATCATCTTGAAGGTGGCGGACATTCTCACCGTCAAGGGTGGAACCGGGGCAATCGTCGAATACTTCGGGCCGGGTGCCGAGTCACTGTCGTGCACCGGCAAGGCCACCATCTGCAACATGGGCGCAGAGATCGGCGCGACGACATCGCTGTTCGGCTACGACCCAGCCATGTCGCGTTATCTGGAAGCAACCGGACGCGGCCAGATCGCCGAGGCAGCTGACACGGTCGCCCGCCATCTGCGTGCCGACGACGAAGTTCTGGCCGATCCGCAGAGCTTCTACGACTCGGTCATCGAGATCGACCTGTCGACCTTGAGGCCACACATCAACGGCCCTCACACGCCGGATCTGGCCAGGGAGGTTTCAGCCCTCGGCGACGAGGCACGCGAGGAGGGCTGGCCTCTCGAGATCAGCTCGGCCCTGGTGGGTTCGTGCACGAACTCCTCCTATGAGGACATCACCCGTGCCGCGTCGATCCTGCGCTTCGCCGCCGACAACGGCCTACGGGTCAAGACTCCCCTGATGATCACTCCCGGTTCCGAGCAGGTCCGGGCAACCATCGAGCGCGATGACCTGCTCCAGGCGTTCACCTCGGCCGGTGCAACCGTGCTCGCCAACGCCTGCGGGCCTTGCATCGGGCAGTGGGCCCGCCCGGCGGCCGACATCGACCATCCCAACACGATCGTCACCAGTTACAACCGCAACTTCCCGAAACGCAACGACGGATCGGTCAACACCCTCGCATTCGTCACTTCTCCCGAGACTGTCGTGGCGCTGGCGCTCGCAGGCACGATCGACTTCGATCCACTGACCGACACCTTGGTCAACAGCTCCGGTGAGAAGGTAAGCCTTCCCGAACCTGTGGGTGAGGAACTACCGGCACTGGGCTTCACACCGGGCGAGAACACCTTCGTCGCTCCTCCGGCGGATCGCAGCGGTGTTCAGGTCCGAATTGCCGACGGATCCGACCGACTCCAAGCCTTGGAGCCGTTCTCGCCATGGGATGGCAACGACTATCTCGACCTGCCGATTCTGTTGAAGGCGCAGGGCAAGTGCACCACTGACCACATCTCGATGGCCGGCCCGTGGCTGAAGTACCGGGGTCACCTCGAGAACATCTCGGGCAACCTTTTCCTTGGCGCAATCAACGCGTTCACCGGCGAGGCCGGGATGGGCAAGGATCAGCTCGATGGCGAGACCCGGTCGTTCCCCGATATCGCCAAGCACTATCACGAGGCGGGTCAGCCCTGGGTCGCTGTCGGCGACGAGAACTGGGGGGAGGGCTCCTCGCGTGAACACGCCGCAATGGAACCCCGCTTCCGGGGCGCCAAGGCGATCATCGTGCGCAGCTTCGCCCGGATCCACGAGGCCAACCTCAAGAAGCAGGGTGTGCTTGCCCTGACCTTTGCCGATCCGTCGGTCTATGACCAGATCGGCGAGGATGATCGGATCAGCATCATCGGCCTGGCCGAGCTGGCACCCGGAAAGCCGGTCGTCTGCGTGTTGACCAGGCCCGACGGAGGAACCCTCGAGTTCCAGTGCAACCAGACCATGAGCGCCGAGCACATCGAATGGTTCCGAGCTGGTTCAGCCCTCAACATCATCCGAGCCCGTACCGCCTGAGCTGACAGGCCGGGACCAGGCGCTTCGGATCAGTCCTGACCGGGCCGGCGTTCACCTTCGTGGGCGCCGGCTTCGATCACGTCGTCAGGAACGATTCCTCTGGGGTAGGTCAGAGCGAGGTCGTCGTGGGACGGCATCCGGTCATCCCGAGACTCCTCTGGAAGCAGTTCGGAGATCGCCGACATCATCCTTCGGGTCCTCTCCTCCAATTCCGCTTCGCCCAGGCCCCGTTCGTCAGCACGTCCGTCAGCGCTGCCATCGATGCCTCCGTCGTCGAGCGTGCTACCACCCAGATGGATCGGCTCCCCCACCCTGACCCGGACATGGGGCGGCGAGATCACATTTGTGACCGCTGGAACTTTGGCACTGCGTGGCCAGACAAGCTCCGTGCCCCACATGCCGATCGGAATGATCGGAGCGCCGGTCGCTGCGGCGAGGCGGGCCGCACCCCATCGCCCCTTGAGCTCAGGGTCGAAGAATGCGGGACCCCGGGGAATGGTCCCCTGTGGCATCAGCGCAACCAGTTCCCCAGCGGCAAGCGCATCCTCGGCTGCCTGGAGCGGCTCGTCTGAGCCGGTGCCACGGTCGACCCGGATCCCTCCGAGCGCGGCGACGATGTCACCGACAACTGGAGCATCGAAGACTTCCTTCTTACCGAGAAAGCGAGCCGGTCGACCGGCTTTGGCCAGCAGGAACCCGATTGCCAGCGGATCGAAATACGACCGGTGGTTGGCCACGAGAATTGCCGGTCCGGTGCGAGGAATACGCTCGGCTCCCTCAATATCCATACGGACCCAGGGGAACAGCTGTGGTTGGGCCAACATGAAAAGAGCCTTCTGGGGCTCGACGCCGACGAACTTGGGCACTCCGTCTGGCACATCGAAATGTCTGACGGGCCAACGCCTCAGACGGGCCACCGCCATCATTCGAGGGTCCGGGTTGACGACGTTGGGATGGCCCACGATCGACAACAGCGGGACGTCGTAATAGCTGTCGGAGTAGGCGTAGCTCTCGGACAGATCTATATGGTTGGCCAACGCCCACGAATCAACGGAACGGGCCTTGCCCTTGCCCCAGACAAACTCGCCGTCGATCGTTCCGTCGTAGATTCCGTCCCTCCGTCCGTAGTGGGTCGCTATGACCTCGTCGAAGCCGAGCAGCTCGGCCATCGGGCGGATCAGATCCGCAGGAGTCGTGGTCGCCATGACCAAGGTGCGACCGGCACGACGGTGTTCCTCCATGATTTGGCGGGCGAAGGGTAGGACCGCTTCGCTCAGCCGCCCACTCGCCATCTCGGCCGCCTCTCGGACCTTCTCGACCTGCCATCCCCTCGCGGCACGGGCACCCTGTCGAGAAACGAACATCGACGGCCATGTCTCGCCGATCAGATTGAAGACCCCGAACGCGAGCGATTCGACCAGTCCAGTCGACGCGGTGATCAGGCCAACCTTCTTGAGCGCCTCGCTGATCACTGGGCCGCTTGCTCCAGACAGCAGGGTGCGGTCGAGGTCGAAGATTGCCGCGGTCCTTGCCGAACTGCCATTGGTGCCATCTGAGACACGATGAGTTTTGGCCATTGGAAGAAACTAGCCCCACCACCAAACCGAGGTTCCGCAGGATGAATGCAACCACTGACATTCGGGAGGACTCGACTTGCGAAGCCGACGGTAAAAAGGCCGAAGGACTGGCGGGGGGAGCCAGTCCTTCAGCATGTGAGTCATCGGATCGGGGGGATGATCGGATGACTCTTGCTCGAGGGGGACAAGGGGGGTAGTCCGCTCGCTCGGCGTTTGTTGATGACTAGAAGATAGCCTGCAGCAAGCAATCGTTCAAGCTAATTGAACAGATATTCAGTATCGTTAGATGCGATGGATCGAAAACAACTCAAAGCCCTGGTCGCTGTCGCCGAACATCATTCGTTCTCTTCGGCCGCTCGTGCACTCGGAACCGTTCAGTCCAACGTCTCGGCACACGTCGCACGTCTTGAGCGGACCCTGGAGGTAACCCTGATCGACCGTGCCACCAGTGAACCGACCGACGAGGGCCTGGTCGTGTTGGAGCGGGCCCGTCGCATCGAGGCCGAGTTCGACGCACTCGAATCCGATGTCGCAGAACTGCGTGACGTAACTTCGGGGTCTGTTCGACTCGGTGTAATCGGTACCACCGCCCGGTGGCTGGTTCCTCCCCTGCTGACCCGGCTGGCCGAAGGATACCCAGAGGTGTCCGTAGTGGTTCTGGACGCCACGACGAGTTCGATGGTCCTGAATCTGCTTTCGGGCGCAGTGGATCTGGCCGTGGTCAACCTGCCCCTCGATGAACCCGAGTTGATGGTGGAGCCGCTCTTCGTCGAGGACCGGGTGCTTATCGTCCCCAAGGACCACGCGCTCTACGACCGCCAGTCGGTGAGCCTGGAAGAATTGGCCGAGCACGAGTTGTTGCTCGAAGCCCCCGGAACCGCGTTCAGGGACGTCCTCGATGCAGCCGCCGCCGCACGCCACGTGAAACTGAAGCCGAAGGCCGAGTTCGACGGAATGAGGCTTCTCGCCTCGTTGGTCTTTGCCGGTTTCGGTGCGGGGATCGTTCCAGCTACCGCGGCTCCGAGGGGCCTGACCGGTGACTGGCGTCGGATCCCCATAATTGGAGTCCCCCGCCGATCCGTGGGTCTGGTGAGGAGGAGGCGGGGTCTGCCCTCTGCAGCACAGCGCGTCGTTACGGAGTCACTGCGATACGTCGTGAGTGTGCATGCGGACGAGGAGTCTGGAATGCAGGTGGCGACCAAACGCACTGCGTGAAAAAGCTACCCGGAGGTAACTACAGCAGCGGGAAATGGCCACTGACACTGCAGGGTCAACTATCTCCGCCACGAGGCCATGACGGCCATGGGAAGGCCGTAGGATGAGTTTGACTAGACATCAGGAGTACCAGTGGCTGACACCATTACGATCACCGATAACAGGACTGGTGAGGACGTAGAGATTCCGATAATCGACGGGGGCGTCGATTCAAAGGCTTGGAGCAAGTTGTTGCCCGGCATCTGGTTCCAAGATCCAGGATTCGGAACCACTTCCGGGGCTTCCTCGGCGATAACCGAACTCGACGGCGAGAACGGAATTCTTCGATATCGCGGCTATCCGATCGAGCAGCTGGCCGAGCATTCCAGCTTCCTCGAGGTCGCTTATCTGCTCATCTTCGGCGACCTGCCTACGGCGGCACAGTTCGAGGACTGGCGCTACGAGATCACCCATCACACGTTCATCCACGAGAACCTGCGTAAGCATTTCATGGAGGGTTTCCACCACGACGCCCATCCCATGGGAATCCTCGTCGCGACGATCGCCGCCCTTTCGACCTTCTATCCCGAGGCCAAGACGATCGACGATCCCGATATCCGGATGAAGCAGGTCATCCGCCTTATCGCCAAGATGCCGACCCTCGCGGCTGGCGCCTACCGCCACTCGGTCGGCATGCCGTTCGTCTACCCCGACAACAGCCTCGACTTCGCCGCCAACTTCCTGTCGATGATGTGGAAGACCGCCGAGCCGCGCTACGACGCCAACCCTGTGCTCGCCCGTGCGCTCGACGTTCTTTTCATCCTTCACGCCGACCACGAACAGAACTGTTCGACCACCGCCATGCGCACCGTCGGCTCCGCGCACGCAGATCCGTACACGGCGACAGCTGCGGCCACCGCAGCCCTTTACGGTCCCCGTCACGGAGGCGCCAACGAAGCCGTCATCCGAATGCTGCGCAAGATCGGCTCGATCGACAACGTCGAGGCCTACGTCGAGTCCGTCAAACGTGGCGATACCAGGCTCCAGGGCTTTGGTCACCGTGTCTACAAGAACTACGACCCCCGTGCCCGGATCATCAAGAAGACCGCCGATCAGGTCTTCGAGGTCACAGGCAAGAGCCCGCTTCTGGACATCGCCCTCAAGCTCGAAGAGACGGCGCTCAGCGACGACTACTTCCTCAGCCGCAAGCTGTACCCCAACGTCGATTTCTACTCGGGTCTCATCTATCAGGCCATGGGCTTCCCGATGGACATGTTCACGGTTTTGTTTGCCATTCCCCGTACCGCCGGTTGGCTGGCGCACTACATCGAACTGCTCGATCAGGACGCCAGGATCGTTCGTCCACGGCAGCTCTACGTAGGTCAGCCTGCCCGTGACTACACCCAGATGACCTCGCGCTGAATCCAGGCGTCTGAACCGGCCCGCTGGACCTGTGCTGCGCGACCTCTGGCAGCATGGGTCCATGTCATCCAACAATCGAGAACCCGACGTCACCGACATAACCATCGATCGGGAAGCGATGACGATGCAGTTGACCTTCGACGATGGGGCGTCGGGAACCATCGGTCTGATGGAACTCAGGCTCAACTGTCCCTGTGCTACCTGTCGGGCAGCACGACAGGTCGGCAGAGACGTCTGGCCTCCCGCCCGTGGCGACCAGACGCTCGCGTTGAAGGACGCGAACCTGGTCGGCGCCTGGGGTCTTGGTGTCACCTGGTCCGACGGGCACGCAACCGGCATCTACCCGTTCGAGGATCTGCACTCCTGGATTCTCGATGGTCAGCCGAGCTTCAATCCAGACTCTGGCCTGGGCGAGTAGGTTCCTCCGGGCATGGAGTTCGCTCTCTCCGAAGACATCGTCGAGCTCGCCGACGAAGCTCGGCGCTTTGCTGCAAAACATGTGGCGGACGACGAGTGGACCGAGAACTCCTGGCTGACAGGTGCTTCAAGGAGCTTCTCGTTGGCACTCGGCAGACGGGGCTGGCTGGGTATGACCTGGCCCAAGGAGATCGGAGGTGGAGGGCGACCTCCGATCGAGCGTCTCATCGTGTTCGAGGCACTCATCTCCGAGGGCGCGCCGCTGGCAACGTCGTGGTTCGCCGACCGCCAGATCGGCCCGACGCTCCTTCAGTTCGCCACCGCAGAACAACGTGATCGGTACCTGCCCGACATCATCGCCGGCCGCTCGGCCTGGTGTGTCGGAATGAGTGAACCCGACGCGGGTAGCGACGTCGCCTCGCTGAGAACGAAGGCCGAGCCGAGCAACGGTAATTGGATCGTCGACGGGCAGAAGATCTGGACCTCTGGTGCAATGGATGCCGACTGGTGCTATCTGATCGCCCGAACTGATCCGTCCGCTCCCCCACACCAGGGTCTTTCCGAGTTCGTGGTCGACATGCGCTCACCGGGCATCGAGGTGCGACCCATCGTCGACATGATCGGCGGGTCCCACTTCTGTGAGGTCCACTTCGACGGCGTCGAGGTGCCCGGCGAGAACTTGATCGGCACCCTCAACGGAAGCTTCAAACAGGTGATGCGACAGATGGAGCACGAACGCGGAGGGATCGATCGACTCGTCTCCAACCTGCGGCTGTATCGAGACGTACTGCCCCACGTCAACTCCTCCGACCCGGTCGTACGCCAGGAAATCGCTGCGATCGAGAGCGGTTACCGGATCGGGCGACTTTTGGTCATGCGAGAGGCCCTCGGGCAGGCACCGCGAGGTTTCTCCGCTGCCACCAAGACGATCTGCACCGAGTTCGAACAGCTGGTCGCCGAGTTCTGCGCCCACGCGGTCGGGGCCGACGCGATGCTCTGGAACCGCGTGTCCCAAGGTGTCTGTTACGCCCCCGCGTACACGATCATGGGCGGGACGACGAACATTCTGCGCAACATCATCGGCGAGCGGATGCTCGGGCTTCCTAGGGAGCCGCGCTCGTCGGCCCGCGACTAGAGGTCTGGAACCTCGGTCTCGAGCCGCCTGACCATGAAGTCCTCGAGTGGTTCACCGATGACAACATCGACGTCCGCGACCCAGGCTTCGGCGTCGACGACCACGACCGGGTCAGCTCGTAGTGACATCTCCACATCCAAGCTTTCGGCGAGCATTCCGAGACGGTGGACAAGCCCGACCACAGGTACACGATCGAGCGGGTCGGTCAGGACCTTGGCTATCGCCGAGCCCGCTACCAGAGAGGCGGCGTCGGCCAATCCAAGGGGTAGGACGCCGAGTTCGGTTTCGCCGACTATCGCCGCGGCGCCGCCCAGACCCACTTCGATAGTTCCGGCACCACTAGCCTCCCGACGGACCGTAACCGCGATGTCCACTCCCGACGGAATGAAGCGTTGCACCACAGCCGGCATCATCCGGTCTCCGATCACTTCTGTCATGCGGTTCCAGACCAACCGCAAGTGCCCGGCATCGCCGATGTCGAGAGTGACCCCGCTTGCGGTCGAACGGGTTGACCGGTCCCGGAAGGCGGCCTTGAGCACAACGGGCCAGCCGATCGCCTCGGACGCTGCCAAGGCCTCCGAATAGCTCCTGACCACCCTTCGTTCTGCGACCTCCATGTCGAAGGCAGCCAGAAGTAGTTCTTGTTCGTGATGATCAAGATGAACCACAGAGCCGGACTCCTCAACTCTGGCTATCGCCCCGCTGATTGCAGACAGTGCGCCATCAACCGACGCGTCGTCAGGGGTCTCGAGACCGCTGCCCCCGGCCGAGGCGATCCAGCGACGGTAGGACGCCAGGTGGCCCAACGCGTGGGCTGCGTCCTCGGGGAAACGGAAGATCGGCACGCCGTGGTCGCCGGGGGCATCCGCGCCATCACCCTGCCCTCTGGTCAGGCGGGCGATTCCGGCCGCGCCGAGCATCGTCGAGACAACCGTGACATTGGGGTGCCCCATAGAAATATCGAGGATCACCTCGGTTATCTCGGGGTCCATGTTCAGAGTCGGCGGCGTGTAGACGACCATGATGCTGTCGACCTGCCCCTCGGACGCGACGGAGTCCAGGCAGCGGCGGAAGTCGTCTGCCGAGGCACGGAATGTCAGGTCCACAGGGTTGGAGTACTGCTTGCCGTCGAAGCGGACCGATCTGAGCTCAACCACATCGAGTCCGGACCCGCGGCAGGCGTTTGCGGCAAGAACGATTGCGCCGTCCGAATTGCCGATGATCGCGACTCCCGAACCCGCTGGCACCGGCTGGTCCGCCATGATGCGACCGAGGTCGAAGAGTTGTTCCAGGGTGGACACGCTCATGACCCCGGTCTGGCGGAACATGGCCTGTGAGCGTCGTTCGATGGCCGATCCACCGCGGCCGCGGCCGCGCAGCAGTCCCGTCGTGTTCAGTGCTGCGACGGGTTTGACCAGCGATGCGGCCCGAGCTGCGCGCACGAGTCTGGGTAGTGGCGCACGGCCGGTGAGGGACAGGAGTATTGCCCCGGTGCGCGAATCCTCCATCCAGTAGCTCAACAGATCGCCGGGCCCCACGTCCGCGGGGTTGCCGGCAGCTACGAAGGTTGAGATTCCCAGATCCATGCGAACGGCATGTTCGATGATCGCAGCGGCAAGGGTCCCGGTCTCGGTCATCACTCCGATGCGCCCGGGCGGAGGCATCAGGGGGCTGAGTGAAGCGTCCAGGCGAACGTTGGGGTCCGTGTTGAGAACTCCCAGGCAGTTGGGACCGAGCAGTCGCATCCCGTGGGACCGTGTCACTTCGATCAGCTCGCGTTCAAGGATGGCTCCGGCCGCACCCGACTCCGAAAAACCTGCTGACAGGACGACTACGGCACCGACACCTCTGCGCCCGCAACCATCGACCGCATCCGACACCCGCTCGGCCGGGATTGCCAGAACTGCCAAGTCGGTCCCGACAGGGATCTCCTCGACCGTTGCGAGAGTCAGAAAATCCTCGACCGGTTCGAGGTGACGGTTGACTGCATATGCGGGTCCGGCGAAGCCGTTGTCCACGAGGTTGCGAAACACGTCGGCACCGACCGAAGCCGAGTCCCTGCCGACACCGACCACGGCAACCGAAGACGGCTCCAGGAGCCGGCGTACCGAGGCGGCCTCGGCGCGACGCTCACGTCGGTCGATCGCTGCCAGCGACGCTTCGGTGGGAAGTATGTCGAAGCCGACCTCGATCACACCTGAGTCGAACTGCGAGCTGACCTCATAACCCGCTGCCGCGAACACCGACAGCATCCGGTGATTCGTCGGAAGTGTCGTCGCCACGAATCTACGAACACCACGTTCACGGCCGGCGGCGACGAGAAACTCCAGAAGCAACGTCGCCAGACCCCGACCCTTCTGGCCGTCATCGACGAAGAACGCGACTTCGGCGACGTCGGTGCCCTTGTAGCGCTCGTACCGCGCAACTCCGATTATCTGGCCGTCGAACAGTGCGACGAACGCGACCCGGTCGGAGTGGTCGACGTGCGTGAAGTGACGCACGTCCCGATCGCTCAGCTCAGGCCGGGGCGAGAAGTACCGGAAGTAGATGGACTCGGGCGACTGACGGGAGTGGAAGTTGCGCAGTGCCGGGGCGTCGTCCGGGGTTATCGGGCGGACGTGCACGATCTGACCGTCAGCGAGGACGACGTCGGCCTCCCATGAGTGTGGATACGCTCCGGTCACCTCACCTGACTCAGTTTGTGCCACAGCGTCAGGCTAATCACTACGGCGACGACGTTCTTCGCCATACGGTGGCCGGTCACGATATGGGAGTGTTGTCCATGAACGAACACGCAGATCCGGCGGACAGTTCCAGCGGGGCCGACGAACTCGCAGAATGCGCTGCGCTCTACTGGCGACTAGTCCTGGAGTCGAGCCCCATCTCTGCAACGTTCTACGGGGTCCACGACTTCGATGACCGCCTCGACGATCTGTCGGTCGACGTAGAGGTCGACCAGCGCCGGGACTTCGACCAGGTCAGATCGCGTGCAGCCGCGCTCGACCCGACGACGTTGTCGATGGCGGCGCGAGTTACCCGCTCGCTCCTGTTGGACCGACTTGAAACTCGTATTGAAGCGATCGACCTGGGCCTGGTTGAAATGTCCTCGGACCACATGGACGGCCCCCACGCACAGCTGCTCATGGTCGCTCCCCTGTTGACCTACCCGGAGTCCGCCCATGCGGAAGCCGCGCTGACCCGTTACTCACAGATCCCCAGGCTGCTCGGTCAGGCGATTGATCGTTTCCGCAACGGTTTGTCAAGAGGAAGGACTCCGGCCGCGGCGGTCCTGGCGCGTTCACTCAGCTCACTCGATCGATATCTCGAATCGGATATTGGCGACGATCCTTTCCTCGGTGCCTCCGTCCCGGAGGACTGGGCTGGACGCGAAGCCTGGAGGAGCGAGCTTCTGGACCTGGTGCGCAACCGAATCCGGCCCGCGTTCGAGGTTTACCGCAATGTCCTGCGCGACGACCTGATGCCGTCGGCCCGACCTGACGAAAAGGCGGGATGGTGCTGGTTGCCCGACGGCGACGCGCTCTACCAGGCCCAGATCCGCTCCCATACGAGTATCACTCCGGTGCCCGCAGAACTTCATGCCCTGGGACGCAGCCTCACCGAGGTTTCGCTACCCGAGGAGTACCGTTCGGTTGCCGGCCGCTGGTTCAGCGCCCTCGGCGAGGACCGTCCCCAGATCGGCCTCGACAAGATGGACGGCCTCTTCGATTTCATTCGGACCGCACCCCAATTGCGTCACCAGTCCTCCGACGAGGTCATATCGATTGCCGAGACAACAGTTGAGAGAGCGACGGCTGCTATGTCGGAGTGGTTCGGTCGTCTACCGGTTGCCGAGTGCGTCGTCAGCGCAGTACCCGAGTTCATGGCGGCCGACGCACCCTACGCGTACTACTTCCCACCGGCGGTCGACGGTACAAGACCAGGCACCTACTTCATCAACGCAACCGACCCGACGGAATCCTCACGGACCGAGGCCGAGTCGATCGCGTTCCACGAAGCCATTCCGGGCCATCATTTGCAGATCGCCATCAGCCAGGAACTCGACGGCCTGCCGGACTTCCAGCGCCACGAGGGGTCGACCGCCTATGTCGAGGGCTGGGGGCTCTATGCCGAGAGACTCGCCGAGGAGATGGGGCTGTATTCCGATGATCCCTCGCTGGTCGGAATGCTCACTGCTGACTCGTGGCGTTCGGCCCGACTGGTGGTCGACACCGGCCTTCACGCCCTCGGTTGGAGTCGCCAGCAGGCAATCGACTATTTCGAGGAGTTCACTCCGGTCCCTATGGAGCAGGCCATCTCGGAGGTGGACCGCTACATGGCGATTCCCGGCCAGGCGCTCGCATACAAGGTCGGACAGGTCGAGATCCAGCGACTTCGCAACCATGCCGAACAGAGCCTCGGATCAAGATTCGACATCCGATCGTTCCATGATGTCGTACTCGGATCGGGTGCGGTCAGCCTGCCTGTGCTCGAAGAACTGATCACTGACTGGATTGAGACTCGGTAGCCGACTGGGCCTCGGTCATAGCCAGTTCCTCACGCAGAATCTCGGCGAGCTCCCGGGGCCGGTCACCCTGGATGCTGTGTCCGGCACCGTCGACGACCTGGACCCGGGCGTCGGGTTTGCGACGCAGTAGTTCCGCTATGTCCTCGGAATCCACCACCGGGCTGTTCGAGCCCTGCAACAGGAGGTAGGGCGCCCGGACGTCCTCGACGTCCTGCCACAGGTCACCGAAGATCGGAGCCTCCTCCGGGATGGCGGCGACGGGTGGCTGGGAGGAGGCAACAGTTGCGGTACCGACCCGGGCAGCCGATGCGGACGCGATGGTTTCAACCGTCTCCATGGAGCCGGACGCACCGCCCAGGTGGCGTCGGTCGTAGTTCCATTCCCACATTCCGTCGGAACCTTCGACCCTGTGGGCGTTGTGGAGGATCCCACGACGCAGGGACTCGTGGGACCGGGTCGGGTTGAACTCCACGGTTCGGTCGAAGATCTCCTGGAAGGAACCAAAGGTCTGGGGGCCCTCGATGAACGCGTGGACATCGGCGGCCTTGTCACGGTTTACGCCCGGGGTCACGTCGATCACAACGAGTCGCCGCACCAGCCAGGGAAAGATTGCCGCCACGGCGTTGGCGGTCAGGCCACCGAGCGACATGCCGACGAGAAGACTCGGGTCGGGTGCGAACTCATCCATGATTGCCGCTGCGTCCTCGGCGTTGGACCGTGGGTTGTAGGCGCCGTCGTCACGCCACGAGGAGTGTCCGTGCCCGCTCAGATCGATGGCCAGAATCGGCGTCGGGTGCAGCGCAAGTGCCACCGTGTCCCAGGTGTGGGCGTTCTGGGCACCGCCGTGGAGCAACACGATCTGGGGTGTTCCCGTCCCCCACTTGAGCGCCGAGCCGATGCGCCTGTCACCGAATTGGTGACTCACCCGCTCCACGGCAACCGGCTTGTCGGCGTCGAGGTGGTACTCGGCGCAGTTCTCCTTGAAGTAGGCGAATTCGTCATAGACGAAGTTCGGGACGTCGGGACTTCCACCGGGCACAGGGGTCGACATCAACTCATCCTCGCGCGACCCATCAGGTTTGGTGAGCAAATGCCGATTGAATAGTGATGGCTGCCTCATCCACCGCCCCGAACTCGATCGTCAGGCCGGTCCAACATGCTGCCCCCGATGCTGCCTCAGATGCTGCCTCGGACCCGGCTTCGCCTATCTGGTTGACCCATCATCACCACACGCAAAGGTGTGCCGAGGTTGGCGGCCACCTTGTGTGTCGTCGATGCCTGGTGCTCTACCCGACCGTGCTGGCGACCAGCGTCGCTGCCGCAGTCCTTTTGGGTGACTCGGTTCTGGGTTCCTCGTCGCAGTCCGCGGTCCCTGCTATCTGGCTACTTCTCGTCCCGATGGTCATTGAGTGGACCCTTGAACACGCCGGGCGTGTCGCGTACTCACCACGGCGACAGATGGCCGTGTCGTTCGCCGCGGGTATCGGCGGAGGTTTGGCGCTTGCGATCCACGCCTTCGACCCCTTCAACCTGCGAGCGACCCTGCCGGTCGCCGCAACCGCCGCCGCATGTCTGACGTCAGTGCTGCTGTCCCGACCCGCAAAGGCCACATCTTCGGCGTCGGCATCGACCGATCTCGACGCTAACTGGCTCGTGCGTCACGAGACCGAAGAGGCCGAGCGCACCGCCCGACTCACGGCACTTCTTGGTGACGCGCCGACCACGACGAGTCGCACAAGTGACTGACCGACCAATTGGTCGAGAGTGACATATATGTATGACCTAGGACCCCGATAGGTGCGTGTGCACCCCTGACGCACCGCTAGTCTCCGTCCGTTGATTGTGGACGGGGCTTCGGCGAATTCGCCGTTTGCTCTGGCGATTTTAGGGGAGCTACATGGCTATACGTCTTGGATCCAAGCCGTACCTGAGGATTCCAGTACTACTGCTTGTGTCGACGGCCATGCTGCTGTCCGGGTGTACCAGCTCTGGCGACACGGCGACGAAGGATGGGACGAAGGGCGAACTGAGCGGCATCCGTTCCCTCGGCGACAACGCCTCGAGTGCCGACTACGCGGTCCGCGGGAGTGTCAACCAGGCGTCGGCAACGGGTGCTGAAAGGGGAGCGAAGCTCGGTCTCTACGACGACTCCGGAAACGCGGTCGCTACACAGGTCGCGGACGCTCAGGGTTCGGTTCTGTTCCGCCTGGTGGAGCCCGGCAAATACCGCATCGCCACCACCGACGGCAAGGAGATCGCGTCCGATCCGATCGAGGTGATCGACGAGAAGGATTCACTGCCTGATCCCTCCTTCTACAAGGACCAGAAGCTCGTAAAGGGTTTCCAGTACATCACCACACGTGACGGCACGACCTTGTCGACGATGGTCACCCTGCCGGGACCGATCGAGGACGGCCCCTACCCGACTGTGGTCGAGTACTCGGGATACAGCCCCTCGAAGCCGGCGACGAATCTGATCAAGGATCGCTGGGACGAGGTCAAGAAGTCTCTCCCAGCGGGCCTGACACTCGACGCCGTGTGCGCAATCGCGAACTTCGCCTGTGAAGCTCCCGATCAGCCCTCGTCCCTCATGGCGAGCGCATTGGGTTACGCGGTCGTCAGCGTGAATATGCGAGGCACCGGATGCTCCGGTGGCGCCTACGACTTCTTCGAACCGCTGCAGATTCTCGACGGCTACGACGTGGTCGAAACCGCTGCGGCCCAGCCCTGGGTGCTCAACAACAAGGTAGGAATGGTCGGCCTGTCCTATCCGGGCATCTCACAGCTGTTCGTTGCCGCTGCCAATCCACCGAGTCTTGCGGCCATAGCTCCGCTGTCGGTCTATGACGACACCGCCCGCGGTGTGCTCGCGCCCGGGGGCATCTTCAACGAGGGCTTTGCACTGAGTTGGGCAGAAGCGGTCCTCAACGACGCAAAGCCCTACGGCCAGGCTTGGACCAAGGACCGGGTCGAGAAGGAGGGCGACAAGATCTGCGCCGATAATCAGCTGCTGCGGCTCCAGAATGTCGACGCCGTATCGAAGGCCAAGGAGTATCCGTACTACGAGCCGTCGGTCGCCGATCCGCTCAACCCATCGTTGTTCGTCGACCGTATAGACGTGCCTGTATACCTGACCGGTGCGTTCCAGGACGAGCAGACAGGCGGACGGTTCCCTCTTCTGTTCAACAGCTTCACAAAGGCTCCCGTGGTGAAGTTCACCGCTTGGAACGGCGCTCACGCCGACGGTTTCCAGCCCGCGAACCTCGTCGAGTGGAAGACGTTCCTGGACTTCTACGTAGCCGGGAAGCTGACTCCGCGTTCCATCGCAGCCGACCTGTTCATTCCGCTTGTCAGCGAAGAGGTCTTCGGCAGCCAGATGGCCCTACCGCCGCAACGAATGTTCGACGAGGAATCCACCTTCGAAGCCAAGAAGGCCGCGTACGAGGCCGAGGACCCCATCCGTCTACGTCTGGAAAGCGGCGCAGGAGACCTCGACCATGTCGGCTCGCCTGTATCGACACTCGACTTCCGCACCAGTTCATGGCCACTTCCCGACACCACTCCCTGGGCGCTGTATTTCCAGCCCGACGGCAGCCTGTCCGAGGAGCCGTCAACAGAGGGCGACGCCAGCGCAAGCAGCTTCAAGGTCACACCTGAGCTCGCCAAACTGCGCACCTTCAACGGCGACAACGACAACGATCTGTTCCGCGCCGACGTGAAATACGACTGGCGCAACGACGTCGATGGTCAGGCGACCGTCTTCCTGAGCGAACCACTCAAGTCCGACAAGGTTCTCATCGGGTCAGCCAGCGCGGACCTCTGGGTACATTCCATCACCGGCGAGGCCGATCTGGGAGTCACACTTTCCGAGGTACGACCCGATGGCAAGGAGACCTACATCCAGTCCGGCACCTTGCGGGCCACCCAGCGTGCGTTGACCAAGAGTTCGACCGAACTGCTTCCCCAGCATTCAAATCTGAAGTCGGATTCGGCTCCGTTGCCCAAGGATGGCTACGAAGAGGCACGGGTCGAGATTTTCCCGTTCAGCCAGATCGTGCGCGCAGGTTCGAGGATCAGAATCTCGGTTCACACACCCGGTGGCGACAAGGCGCGTTGGAACTACATCATCGCCAAGCAGCCCAAGGGATCGACCATCGAGATCGGCCATTCCAAGGACATGCCGTCCAGGCTGGTTCTTCCGGAGGTTGGCGGAATCACGGGCTATCCGGCGACACTTCCGCCCTGCCCCGGGCTGCGCGCACAGCCGTGTCGAAGCTTCGCTGCGTACAAGAACACCCCTGCGCCGTGAGCGTGTCGCGGGTCCGACGAACCTGACGCTAAGGTGTCACGTCCACTGGCGACGTGGCCGAGTGGTTAGGCAGAGGCCTGCAAAGCCTTGCACAGGGGTTCGATTCCCCTCGTCGCCTCAAAATTGATGTCATTCGACATCACGGACCCCTGGACCGATCCGGTTCAGGGGTCTTGTTCTTTCCGGATCGGAACTGAGCCCGGTCAGCGCCAACTCGTGTCCGAACCGGCGGTCCGCCAAATCTGGGGCAAGCTCTTTGGGTGAGCAATACCAATGACCAGTGGCATGCCCCGGACCAGGCCAATGTCGACGCGAGCAGTTCGCCTCCACATATCAGCTACGGCAACGGCGCACCGCTCGGTGGAGCACTTCCTGTTGTGGGGTTCGACAAGCCGCCGGCCGATCGACGAGATCTGATCTTGACGACGATTCTGCTGGCATCTGCGATCGTTGCGGGGGCATCCAGTCTGATGCCATGGCGCGACTATGCGTGGCAGTTCAGCGAACGTATCGAGGAGACCGGTTGGGTCCGATCCGATGGCAGCCTTGGTCGAGGCTGGATCACGGTGGCCATCGCGGTTCTGGTGGCAGTCGGAGGCGTACTCATCGCAGCAGAACGCACGCGTTCGGGCCGCTTCATAGCCCTGGCCAGCGGCATAGCGCTGATGACCGCTTCGATCGTCGAATGGGGAATCGGGGACGGCGGAAGCCGGAACGGTCCGGGTATGGGTCTTTGGGTGGAGCTGGCAGTCGGAGCGATCGTGGTTCTTGCCATCGGGATGCTCGAGCCGTCGGGTACGCCGCGAAGGAAGCCCGTGGACTGAGGGCGGCTGTCCGGGATGTCCTGAACGACACCCAGTGCTGCTACATTGTCGACCTCTCGGGCGTATAGCTCAGCTGGCAGAGCGCTTCCTCGACACGGAAGAGGTCCACGGTTCAAGTCCGTGTACGCCCACCACCCGAAACCCCTGCTACGGCGGGGGTTTCCTCGTTTTCCGCCTCTCACGCTGAGTCGGGCGGCTTCGCCATTCGCGCGCGCTTCGACCGCTTCCTTCAACGACGAGTCGAGTCGCACGGGTACGACGATCAGGCTCACTCGCGAATGACCGCCAGCCGGCGTTGTGGGCCGGTCCGTTGAGAGGTCACGGAGAGAATCGGTGGTAGCCGGCTCTCTTGGAGGCGACGGCTGGCATGGGCATGATGGTCCTATGGAAACTGGGGATTCGGACGTTCTACGACCTGAGCTCCTCGCTGCGATGCTCGCGCTGGGTCTGTTGAAAGGTCGAATAGCCGAGTCGATCCCGATGTCAGCTGCCTGGTGGATCGTTGAGGGTATCGACAGTGTCGAAGTGACGCGACTAGCCGGACTCTCGGGGACCGACACCTATGAGGTGCGCGACGTCCTCCGATCTGCGCTGGACGCAATGGGAATTGAAATCCCGTCGAGTGCGGTTGCGGTCCCTGTCGTGTTCGATGAGCTTGCGAGGCGCTACCTCGCCGGCCTATCCAACGAACGCTCCGTTGTCAGCGATGTGGAGCAGATCTACATCGACTCGGGATACCTGGATGAGGTATCGAACCAACCCCTGGGTAAGACCTACGGTCTCGATGACGAGTGGGGCGCTGGCTGGGGTCGAACCGACACCGAGATCATTGCGGAGGTGAAAGCGCTCTGCGAGGAGCAGATCCGGTACGGCGAGCCTAATCAAACACAGACCCGAGAGCTCTAAGCTTCTGCGACCATCAAGATGGTTTGCAGCCCCGAGGGATCGGAGCGGCCACATCCACCCTTCACCTTTGCTGAAGAAGTCGGTCTGTCGAGCTATTCGCCCGCCGCCGAAGCGCACATGATCCGGGTCGAGGTGCTCGACAGCCACCACGTCGATGTCATCGTCGGCTTCGTCTCCTCGCAACCCATGCGTAGTCACTGTGAACTGACCCCGGCAGTGGATCTATAGCGGCGGCATCGTCGAGCAGCCCACCCAACCAGCAATAGGTGGCGGGTAGAAATGCAGCGTCATACCAGATATCACTTACGTATGACGATGCTCAGTTTTCGGGTCGAAGACCGCGAGGCCAAGGAAGCTCAGAAGTGGGCGGAGGCACTAGGTGTCGACCGCTCCGAACTGTTGCGTGAGGCGCTCCGCCGCCACCTGAACCGGTTGGCGTCGGAGGGTGACAGTGATCGTTGGACGGCCACGCCGCTCGACCAGGGCGAGCAAGCGTTGGGCTCGATCGCCGACTGGGGACCTGCTGAGGATTGGTCAGACTGGGCTGTCGATGCAGCGCGGTGAAATCTGGTGTCGCTACGACACCCAGAGGCAACCGGCCCAGTGCTGATACTGACCCGCGAACCTGTAGCAGATCGCATCGGCTCGATCGTCGTCGCCGCTCTGACTCGAACTCGCCGCGGGCTCGCTTCTGAACTAGCGCTCACGGAGGACGACGGCGTTCCGACCGAAAGCGTGGTCAACTTCGACATTCTCCACACGATTCCTCGGGAGACGTTCCGCCGGAGGGTGGCGATACTGACACCGAAGCGCATGGCTGAGGCATGCAGGACACTCCAAGCAGCCACTGGCTGCTGATCCACTGTTATACGGGTGATCCACAGATGGGTCAGTGGGGTACGCCCACCACCGAAACCCCTGCTACGGCGGGGGTTTCATAGTATTTTTCGTTCCACATGAATGACGCTTGCGCTAACACCATTCCGAGTGCATAGTGAACTGAATGGTTCAGTATCCGAGTTCAGATCTCGATGCCTCGTTCGCGGCGCTTTCGGACTCCACGCGCCGCGGAGTTCTAGAACAACTCGGGCGCCACGAGGCTTCGATCTCGGAACTCGCCGACCGGTTCCAGATGACGATCACCGGCATGAGGAAGCACGTCGGAGTCCTGGAACACGCTGGACTCGTGGTCACCCAGAAGGTCGGCCGCGTTCGTACCTGTCGAATCGGTGGTCGCCCTCTTGAGGAAGTGGCGCACTGGATCGATAGCTACAACCGGCTCTGGGACGAGCGTTTCGGCGAGCTCGACCAGGTGATCGAAGAGTTGAAACAGGAAGAAATGAAGAACAAGGAGAAGTCAGATGGAACCAAGTAGCGAAGCTGCAGAAGCCCCGATGAAGAACGTCACCACGGTCGAGCGGAAGTCGGATCGTGAGGTCGTCGTCACGCGATCCTTCGATGCTCCCGCAGACCTGGTGTTCGAGGCGTGGTCGAGGCCCGAGCTGTTCAAGCGCTGGTGGATACCCAAATCGATGGGCATGACGCTGCAGTCCTGTGAGATGGACGTCCGCACCGGTGGTACCTACCGCCTCGGATTCGGCAACGGGATGGACTTTTTCGGCCGCTACATCGAGGTGGCGCGGCCGTCACTCATCGTCTGGACGAATGATGAAGGCGGCGAGGACGGGTCCGTTACCACGGTGACATTCACCGAGACGGACGGCAGGACCCAGGTGGTCGTGAGTGAGTTGTATCCGTCCAAGGAAGCCCTTGACGCCGAGGGCGGTGCAACGGACGCAATGCACGAGACCTTCGCTCAATTGGACGAGTTGCTCGTCGAAGTCACGTCGGGGTCGTGACCGGCGCCTCCGGCGCTACCGGTCAACCGCCTCCTTCAATTCGGACTTCGACATCTTCGAGCGTCCCTTGATGTTCTTGTGGCGTGCCTCCTGGTAGAGCTGATCCTTGGTCCGACCGCCGGCACCTCTGTGTGAACGCAGGCCACCGCGTCGTCCCGAGGAGATGTCCTCCTTGGACAGCTTGCTCGACTCCTTGGCCTCCCCTGCTCTGGCCCGCTCCTTGTTCACCGTCCTGGCGGCGATCTCCTCGGCGGTGTCCTCATCCTTGCCCTGCTCCTGAGCGCTCTCCTTGATGTGTTCGTACTGTCGTTCTCGTTTGTCGCTCCAGGCTCTCGGCATCGTTGCGCTCCTTTCGCCTACGGCACGTGATCGACTTCCTGCCAACCATCCGAAGTACTCCTACCCAAACTGATGCAACCTCAGGAGTCCTGCGCGTATCTGCTGGCATCGCTCCGCCTCAATTCGAGCCCGATTCCCGGCCGGGAAAGATCGGGGGACAGCGTCCCCGAGACAGGCTCGACGGCCCCGTCGAACAGCATGTGCCCGACCCGCACGTGGTCCGCGAAGTACTCAAGATGGCGGACATTCGGTACACAGCACGCGGGGTGGAGGTGCAACAGCGGCGCACAGTGGCCCGAAATCTGCAGCCCGTGCGCCGACGCGACAGCAGCCACTCGCAGCCATTCGGTTATACCGGCGCAACGCGACACATCGGACTGGAGCACGTCGACGGCGCCTGCGGAACACATCCGCTCGAAGTAGACGAGGTCGTAGCCATACTCGCCGGCAGCGACGTCCATTTCCGTCAGGGCGCGGATTTCGTTGAGTCCACCCAGGTCATCCGATGAGACAGGCTCCTCGAACCAGGTGACGCCAAGGTCTGTGAAACTCCGCGCCAGTCGAACGGCCTGTTTGCAGGTGTAGGCGCCGTTGGCGTCGACGAAGAGTTGCGCCTCGTCCCCGATGGCCCGTCGTGCGAGTTCCACCCGTTCCAGGTCTCGCCTCTCGTCGCCGCCCCAGTCGGTGCCGATCTTCATCTTCACCCGCGGGATCTGCTGGGCATGCACCCAGCCGCCCAGCTGGTTGGCCAGCTGCTCTGGGGTGAATGAAGTGAACCCGCCGCTGCCGTAGATGTCGACAGAAGGTCGACACATTCCCAGAAGCTTGCACAGGGGCAGGTCGAACAACTTGGCCTTGAGATCCCACAGCGCTGTATCGACTGCGGCGATGGACATGGAGACGATCCCAGGGCGGCCGAGGTTTCGGATCGCAGCCACCATCGAACTCCACGCCCCCCGCAACGTCGCAGGCGTCCTGACCCAGAATGGCTGGAGCGAGAACATCCCGAATGACTGGAGCGCATGCGCCGGTCGCGTAGGTAAACCCGATCCCGGTATGCCCACCGGCCGTTGCCTCGCAGAGGACCACCGTCGTCGCATCCCAACTCAGAGTCCCGTCGGATTCTGACTCCTCGAGAGGGACCACGAGCACCGAAGTGTCCAGGCGCTCCACCGGCACGGTCGATGAAGACGTCGAGGGTCGACGGGTCGTCACGGGCGACGTCACGGAAGTCATCACGGCTCGCCTCCCCTTCCGAAACCCCGGTTTGCCGACGCAAGATGGTCGGCGCATCGAGCGGCCAGCGCCATGATCGTCAGCGCCGGGTTGGCGCTCCCCTGGGTCGGCATGACGCTGCCGTCGGTCACATAGAGGTTGTCCACGGCGAAGCTGCAAAGGTCGCCGTCCACAACGCCGCTCTCGGCGCTCGAACCCATTCGGCACCCACCGACCAGATGGGCGTAACGGTTGATGGTTGCGGTCCTCTCGGCACCGGCCGCCTGGAGAATGTCAGTCATCACTTTGCGGCCTGCGGTCATGAGCCTGCGGTCGTTCTCGCACTGTGAATAGTCGAAGTGGGCAACCGGCAGACCGTGCCGGTCGACCTCGTCAGCGAGGGTGACCCGGTTCTCGGGCAGTGGCACGAACTCACACAACACTCCTAGACACGCCCAGTGGACGTAGTCGCGCATCTGTTCACGCAGGGCGGCTCCCCAATAGCCCTCGGCAACGAGGTGCTCGGCCCAGGTGATGGGCAACGGTCCGACGCTCTGCACCGAGAACCCGCGCTTGTAATCCCTTGAAGCGTCGGTCTCGTAGAAGGCCTCAGATGACACCTCGGGGGGCGGAGCCTTGTACATCCTCACCTCATCGGCGAAGCGACCCGCGGTCTGGGCCGCACCCTGAACCATTACGTAGCGGCCAACCAGGTCATGGTCGTTGCACAGACCGTGCGGAAACCGCTCACAAGCAGAGTTCAACAGCAGTCTCGGTGTCTCGATTGCGTAACCGGCGACCGCCACCATGCGGGCCCTTTGGTGGTGCTCCACACCACCCCGGAAATAGGTGACTCCGTTTGCACGCCCGTCGGCTCCGATCTCAATGCGACTCACCATCGAGTTGGGCCGCACTTCCGCACCATGAGCCAGCGCATCGGGAATGTGCGTGATCAGCGTCGAGGCTTTGGAGTTGACCTTGCAACCTTGGAGACAGAATCCGCGATAGATGCAATGGGGACGGTTACCCATCCGTCCGTTCGTGATGGCCACCGGACCAACCCGTGTGCCGACCCCGAGGGCTTCACAGCCCTTCATGAACAGCTGTCCCAGGCCTGTGATCGGATGGGGTGAGTGGGGATAGCGGTGGGGGTCACCCCAAGGCCAAGCCTCTCCCGCTACGGGAAGTTCGCCCTCGATGTCGCTGTAGTAGGGCTTGAGATCCGCATAGGTGATCGGCCAGTCGGCGCCCACTCCGTCGTTGGTGTACGTCGCAAAGTCCGAGGGGTGGAAGCGGGGCGTGTAGCCAGCGAAGTGCACCGTACCGCCGCCCACTCCCCGACCCGAGTTGTTCGATCCCAACGCGACGGGGTCCGAGCCGCCGATGACACGTGGCTCGGTCCAGTACAGGTGGTGCGACCCCGCCTCGTCGCTGACGAAATCACGGTCGGGATCCCAGAACGGACCGGCGTCCATTGCGACGATCCTCCAGCCGTGGCGGGCCAGTCTCTGGGCGAGAACACTGCCGCCGGCACCGCATCCAACGATGACGATATCGACCTCGTCGTCGTCATCGAAGGTCTGCATATCGTTGCGAAGGGCATGATTCGAGCGGGTTCCATCGTTGGGGAGCAACCAGGCCGATTCGTTGCGTTCCCGGACAGATGTCATCGGCGGTCACCGCTCACCGCGGTCGCTGCTTTCCCAGTGTTCGACACCGTTGAGACCAAGGTTCGCGTAACCCCGGGGGTAGGCAGGTCCGCCGAAGCCGATCTCGTTCCAGGCCCAGGGATGGGAATAGAACGCCGTGCACGCGTACCGCGTCCAGAGGCTCCAGACGTGAGGCGCCCAAAGACCGTGCCAGTCGTCGCCGACACGGACCGATTCGATCAGCGCATCCTGGAACTTCAGGTTGAGGCTATGGAAACGGCCGCCGTAGAACGTCAGTGCGTCCTCGTCCAGATGTTGGATCGTCCGGTGCCAGGCCTGGCCGTCCTCGGGCATGTCCTCATAGCGCCAGCCGTCGGTCTCTCTCTCCAGAAGTCGGGAGTCGAGCAGTTCGAGAAGGGGAATGCGAGGCTCGGACTCCTGGGCTAGGAGCCTGTCGAGCAGCGCACGGGCAACCGGCTCCTCGTCGGTGGTGAAGAACCGCAGCGGCGGCGGTGGTCCGATTCTGCGAAGCACCACTCCGGCGGTCACCTGGTCCCAATGCCGGCTCTCCGCCATCACGTCGAGGTCCGGAAACCTCATGTGCCTTCCCGGGGTCGTGCCGCCGGTCATAGCTCTCGCCTCAACACTGCCGCCAAGAGCCCCATCCCTCCGACCATCGTGACCAGCAACGGGGCAAACAGCGGTGGGCCCGTCTCGAGGTTGAAGCGGGCGTGTCTCAACCCGCCCGGCCGCTGCGCCACGCCGCGTAGGTGCAGATAGGCGCCTTGGATTCCGTTGGCGATCAGCAACGTCGATGTGATGGGCAGCACCGTCTTGGCCCAACGTCGACTGAACACCCCGCCTAGTCCAGCGACGGCCACCAACGGGGTAACTGCGATCGGGGCCCACATCATCTTGTTTCCGAAGCTCGCCTTGTCGTGTTCCAGCCAGATCTCACCGGCCGTGATGACGGATCCGGCGGCGGTGATTCCGGCCATCGACCGCTCGAAGCGCCCGTGTTCGACGTCCTGGAGAATTTTGTCCAGTACGTATAGAGGATCATCACCATCCAGTGAATGAACCCCGGCTTGTCTCCTCGAATCGATCGCCAATTCCCAACTCCTAACTATCGCCCAGGCTCGCGAGCGCCGGCTGGAGGGATTCGGTCCAGAACTTCATGAAACCGGCCTGATCATCGCCGATCTGGTGGAAGTACAGGTGGTCGAATCCAGCGGTGGTAAACTTCCGGACCGACTCCAGGATCGGCTCCACATCTGGTCCGCAAGGGGTCGTTGCGGTTGCGTCTTCCTTCGTCACCAGACTGGCTGCTTGCTCGAAATGGGTCCACGTCGGCAGGTCCTGGGACAACTGGCCCGGTATCCCACCATTGGGCCACTTCTCGAAGACCGTATTTCGTGCTTCCTCTGCGCTTGTCGCCCAACAAACGTTGAGCTGCGCGTACTTGGGTCCTGCTCCGCCGTTGGACTCATATGTCTTGATCGCATCAGCTTCCGGAGAATGGCCGAAGTAGCCATCACCCAACCGGGCGGCCAGCTTGATTGCTTCCTCGCCGAATCCGGACACGATGACTGGAGGTGGCGTCGGGGGTGGGTCGAACAACTTTGCATTCTCGACTTCGTAGTGGGTGCCAGAGTGATCGACCGTCTCGCCGGTCCAGAGTGCACGGATGACCTCGACCGCCTCTTCCAGCATCTCGAGCCTTATCTCGGGTCTGGGCCAGCGGTCACCGAGGATGTGTTCATTTAGCGCCTCTCCGGTGCCGACCCCGAACGAGAATCGCCCTGGCAACAAAAGCGCCGTGGTCGCCGAGGCCTGGGCGAGAATCGCCGGATGGATACGGGTGGTGGGACAGGTGACCCCCACAACCGCGCCGATCCGTTCGGTGGCGTTGGCTATCGCTCCGAGGACCGTCCAACCGAACGGACTGTGCCCTTGGGCGCTGACCCAAGGGTGGAAATGGTCCGAGATCGATACGAAATCGAATCCCGCCTGTTCCGCGCGGACCGCCCCCGCAACAAGCTCAGCGGGAGGATGCTCCTCGCTGGACAATGTGTAGCCGAAGGAGACCATCTAGCTGTCTCCTTCCTCGTCGCCGTTGCCTTCATTGGAGTCCAGCGGCGCCTGGAGCAACTCGAGCAGTTGAGACTTGTTCATCCGACTGGTGTGGGTGAGGCCGCGATCCTTGGCTCGTTGGCGCAGCTCCGAAGCGGTTAGAGACGAGAGCTCATCAGACGCCTCGGCAACCAGATCTTCCGCCGTCACTGATTCCGACGCGGTGTGGGTGCGTGATTGGTCGTGTTGTGAACGATCTAGAAGTTCCGCCAGAGCGGGCGCATCATCGACAGTGACTGTCAGACTGGGATGCCGGACCAGACCCAGCGGCTCGAGGCCCGTGACCGGATTGGCGAACTTGATGCACACCCCCTTGTCGGGATTGGTGGCGAACGTGAGTCCGTGGTCGGACAGCGACAGGTGAGCCGGTCCAATGACCTTCGGCCACGAATAGTGGGTCGTCACCTCCGCAGACTCCACATTCGACAGAGGAGTACGTACCGACCAAAGGCCAAATCGGGCGTGCAACTGGTTGTCGTCGATCTCCACTCCGGCGCTACCCGGGTGGACATTGAACATCAGGGCAGGCAACCGGAATAGCGGGTGGAACCGGAACGAGAAGTCGATGTCGGTCATGGGCAGTCCTTACCCGCGCCCATGAACTTTCAACCTGAGAGACGGCTTTGCTATCCGCGCCCACCTACCGGGCGGGGCCACAATCTTTGTATGCAACCTCAGGTGATCAGCTTCGGACCGTGCCAGATAGCTTTCGACCACCGAGTCCTCGAGCCCCGTCCGTGGACGGTTATGCAGAGTGCTTGGGCGGTTGAGCTGTCACCGGAGGCAGGTCCCGGCTCCGTTCTCGAGCTGTGCTGCGGCGCCGGGCAGATCGGACTCGCTGCAGCAGTCTGGTCTGAGCGCAGTCTGGTCCAGGTCGACCTCAACCCGACCGCGTGTGACTTTGCGAGGGCCAACGCAACTGCTGCAGGAATTGGCGACCGGGTGGACGTCAGATGCGCAACCATCGACGAGTCGGTTCGCGTCAATGAAGCTTTTCCGATCATTCTCGTGGACCCGCCCTATCTGCCGAGCGCTATGACGCCCCGCTTCCCGAATGATCCGCGAGCGTCGATAGACGGCGGCACCGACGGCCTGGAACTAGCCCGCAGTTGCTTACCCGTCATCAATGGCGCCATGGCGATCGACGGCGTCACGCTGCTCCAATTGGCAGGCATCCAGCAGTTCCACAAACTCGAATCGGAACTTCCCGACGGTCTCGCCCTGGAAGAGGTGCGAGAGGTTGATTCCGAGCGTGCCGTCGGCCTTATTAGGCACCGATCTGGGTGATTCTGACATCCACCTTCGAAAGAACCGTAGGACTTCAGTCCGTCGAGTTGACCCGCGGAATGTGTGGAATCACCTCCGCACGGGTACCGAAAGCGAATGCGACCAGCAACTGCTTCTTCGTACAACCACACCCACAGAGCCCGTGAGAGACACCCGATGCAGACCACCTCGGGCGGCAGGCCACTCCACAGCTTGGCCGAAGACCTGGCATTGACGCTCGGAGCAGCGGTCGATCGGGAGTCCTCAGAGCCCCTGCGGCGCACAGGTCCGACGCGGGGTATCAAAACTGATCCGCTGTCCCATCTGACGGCACGTGAGCCGGTCGATGAACGCGACTCGCTACTGACCCTGCTGCAGATCCATGACCTCTGGATGGCACCCATCGAGACACTGGGCGGAAAGGAAGCCTTTCAGAGCCACCCGGTGATTGCGGATCTGAAATGGCGCCTCGAAGGAGACTTCGTTGAACGACTCCATGCCGAGGCAGAACGCTCGATCTCCGAATTGGCGCTTCATCCGGGCCCTAGTTCTCCGGACACAACTCCGAAGGAACGCGTAATTGCGACGATAAGACGAGTGGCGGCTCACGACCTCGTTCCAGAGGTATATGAATGGCTCGCCAACGTCGCAACTTGGGACCAGCTCGTGCGGTTCCTCACACTTGAAGGAGGTCCCGACGCAGGGTTCGATGACCTGGTCGCTCTTTCCCAGGTCGGAATCCGCAATGGGCCCAAGGTCGTTCTGGCGGCGAACTATTGGGACGAGATGGGACGAGGCGAACTCAACGGGGTCCACACCGTGCTCCATGATCAACTCGTCGCCGCGATCAACATGCCGAGACTGAAGCGGGACGAGCTTCCAATCAGTGCCCTTGCACGCCTGGCGGTGGGGGGACTGCTCGCCACCAACCGATACCTGCAGCCCGAGGCGCTCGGTGCGTTCGGCCTGATAGAGCTGCAGGCTGGTCCCCGCTGCAGAGCCGTCATCAGAGCCCTGACAAGACTCGACGCGCCCGAGGGCGCGTTTGCGTTCTACGAGGAGCACGCCCGTGCTGATCCTCATCACGGCAAGGCGTGGCTTGATGGAGTCATCGGCGTCCTGGCAGCCGATCACGATGGTTGGGCGGAACGGATGGTTTGCGGTGCTGTATGGCGCCAGAACGTGAACACGCGGTTCTTCGCCGAAGCGCACGAGCTGTGTTCGGTCCGTACCCAATTCGCTGCGAACGGAGCTGGCGAACCGAGCAGCTGAACCAGAGCTGGTGAGCGCTCCGGCGAAATCGCCTGTCGTGTGAGTGCAGCGGCGGGCTTCGACAACGGATTTCGACGGCGGATTTCGACGGCGGATTTCGGCGGCGGATTTCGACAGGGAAACATTTTTGGTTTGGGAGAAAAGGGCAACGGGTATTGGCTGATCTATGAGCGCAACAATTTTGTGGATAATCGCAGCCATATTGGTAATCGTGGGAATTGTCCAGCTCTTCCAAAGCCAAATCATTCTGGGAGTCGTCCTGATTGTGGTGGGCTGCTTGGTCGGGCCCGGAGGGTATTCCATCTTCAGGGATCGCGGCTGAACAGATAGACACGGCTGCCGATCCCATTTGGTTTGAAATATCCAAGGTGGATATTTCATATGAACCTCACAAGGAGGTCGGACATGAGAGTTCCACGCACACGCGGTGCCTTCAGTGGCACATTGCTCGTGATCTTGGGTGCTTGGGTCGCGCTGATACCTTTCGTCGGACCATTGTTCGACTATTCGATCGGCTCCACTGCTGCATGGGATTGGACCATGGGTAGGTTCTGGCTCAATGTTCTGCCCGGCGCAGTGACGATGGCTGCAGGCTTTGTCATTCTCGGAGCAGGTAGACGAGGCAGCATTGGTCTTGCAGCTTGGGCGGCATCCTTGGCAGGCCTTTGGATCATCTGTGGCCCCCAAGTGAGTCGTATGTGGAACGACGGCGCTGCGCAGAGCGGTGCCCCTCAGGGCGGGACCGGCGTCCAAGTGCTGGAGATGCTGGGCTATTCCCTTCTTGCCGGCGGTTTGATCACCGCAATCGGCGCTCTAGTTCTAGGGCGCTCCACTGTGGCATCGGTGGCCGATCTTCGATATGACGCGGACATACGTGACAGCGAACTGAGTTCGGTCGGTGATGGCGTTGAAAGCGTCACGGTCCGCGACGCAGTGGCCCACGATCGGCCTCGGGCGGAACGTGGCTCCGGCCGGCATATCTTTCACCGGCGCCATGAGGACAACGTGGGCCTGCGTGACAATGAGTCGGCCGGTTCCCGGAACCTCGACGACTCCGACTCGGCTCAAAGATGGTCAGACGACGCCGAGCTGCATCACGTCTCCCATGATCATGGGCGACGTGACTGAGCGCCCCAGAGCGAAGACTCTCACTCAATTCCTCTCCACGGTGGAGTCAGAAGCCAGCTTGGACGTTGTCGTGGAAGAGCTTGCACAATGCTCCGAGGCACTCAATCGCAGCGCTCTGGGTCCGTTGTTGGCCGGAGATTGGCTGGGTCACGCATTGCACCCGGCACTAACCGACCTGCCCATCGGCTTCTGGACGTCTGCCAGCGTGATCGACCTCCTTAGTGGTCACGCTGGCAGATCAATGGCACGCCATCTCGTCGCGCTGGGTGTCATGTCGGCATTGCCCACGTTATTGGCCGGCCTCAGCGAGTATTCCCGGTTGGACTCCACCGAGGACCGGCGAGTGGGAGCGGTACACGGCTTGGGAAACGCTGTTGCCATCGCGTGCTACATCTCGTCGTGGCGAGACCGAAGAAGGGGGCGAGACCTCCAGGGCATCGGCTGGAGTGTCGTCGGCGACTCCGTCGCGACCTTCACCGGATACCTGGGAGGTCACTTGGCCTTTGAAGGTCAGCTGACATCTGCTGATGGTCCGGAGCGATCCGCTCCGGAGGGATCGGGACCGGCGAGATCGGGACCGGCGAGATCGAGACCGGAGGGATCGGGACCGGCGCTGTCAGGTGGGGCACCATCTGGTCCAGCTTGGCCTGGGCCCGGGCCAGCCGACGCATGAGGCAGTAGGTATACGAGCTGAGCCGATGGCACGGCGGTTCGGATCGATGCAGCAGTTCGGCTCATCACGTCATTGGCCGCATGCAGGGAGGAGGAGCGGACGGTCACGTTGCCAACCACCAGGATGCTGTCCGGACCCAGTTGCTCGGTCCTGAGGTCGAGGATTTCCTGGATCTCGTTCTGGCCCAGGATGGCGTCACAGATGGATCCGAGATCTTCAGCGGTCGCCGATTCTCCGATCAACATGCTCTTCATCTCCTTCGCCAACGTCAGGGCGATTGCGCCCAGGAGCAGGCCAATTCCGATGCTTCCAAGTGCATCGAAGCGGGTTCTGCCAGTTATTTCTGCGGCAGTAGTTCCGATCAGAGCGATCACGAGCCCGATTAGCGCTCCTGTGTCCTCGAGAAGAACCACAGCAAGTTCCGGGGTGGGCGTGCGTCTGACGAATTCGAGCCAGCCCTCGTCCTCGGTCCATCAGGATCAGGAAGTGCTTCTCCCTGTGCGATCCGGGCCGCCTTTCGCATTTTGACGTCCTCCGAACCGGCCATGACTTCCCCCCTACCCAGATCCGCAGTCACTCACCCGTTCGTCCGTCCCGTTCGTATATCGGTCCCAGTTCCCACCGAACTTCCGGCTATTGGGTGCGGTGCTACCAGTGGATGACTTCGGATATGGAAGGCACATGATCGTGAATCCTGTAGCGATAACGCATGACTCCATTTGTTCCGGCACGGCGACACGATGAAGGCCTTCGCAGTGAACTGCACCCTGAAGGCATCGCCGGAACCTTCGAGCACCGATCTACTCCTCGATCAGATCGAAGACGAACTCAAAACGCACACGGTGACGATGCAACGTGCGCGTATCGCCGATCACCGCATAGCGCGAGGCGTGTCAGCTGACGAGGGCGATGGCGACGAGTGGCCCAGCCTCCGCGAGCAGATTCTGGAGGCAGACATCTTCGTTCTGGCAACACCGATATGGATGGGTCACCCATCGAGCAACGCGCAGATGGTTCTGGAGCGTCTGGACGCCTTTCTCACCGATACCGACGAACGCGGACAGATGGCAACCGTCGACCGTGTAGCGATGGTCGCGGTTGTCGGTAACGAGGACGGCGCCCATCACGTCGGGGCCGAGCTGTTCCAGGGTTTGAACGACACCGGCTTCAGTCTTTCCGCCGGCGCAATGACCTACTGGGTCGGCGAAGCCATGCATGGAACCGACTACAAGGATCTGGCTCGCACTCCCGAGAAGACCGCGCAGACGACCCACGCGATGGTTGCGAACTCCTTCCATCTGGCCCAGCTGCTAGCAAATGGCCGCTACCCGTCCCTCTCCTAACGCATGCCCAAGTGAGGGTTCCCCCGTGGACCGGTCACGTTGGTTACGCGGCCTGGTCGGCCTGGGGTTGATAGTACTGGTTCTCCCACTCGACGGGCGGGATGTAGCCGAGGCTCGAGTGCAGCCTGCGGTGGTTGTAGCGGTGCAGCCAAGCAACGATGGCCCGGCGGGCCTCGGCGCGGGTGGCGAACCGGTAGCGGTGCACGACCTCTCGCTTGAGAGATGACCAGAACGACTCCGCGACAGCGTTGTCCCAGCACACGCCGGTGCGCCCGACGGACTGGCGCATCCCGAGATCGATCACCTGTTGGCGGTAGTCGCTCGACATGTACTGACTGCCGCGGTCGCCGTGGAAGACGATCCCGGCGGTGGCTCCGCCCCGTTGCCCCGCCGCCATGGTGAGCGCGTCGGCGACGAGCTCGGTGCGCATGTGATCGGCCATCGAGTAGCCCAACAGCCGTCTCGATCCGAGATCGAGCACCGACGCCAGGTACAGCCAGCCCTCACCGGTTCCGATGTAGGTGATATCGCCGCACCACACGATGTCGGGGGCCGCCGGAGCGAAGGCCCGACCGACCAGATCGGGCATCGGCGGGTTCTCCTCGGCAGGGATCGTGGTGCGGACCTTGGCCGGCTTGTGGACCCCGACGATGCCGTGACATCGCATGAGCCGCTCGACCCGCTTACGGTTCGTCAGGCAGCCCCGGTTCGCCAGCTCGTGGGTCATACGCGGGACCCCGTAGGTGCCGTCGAACTCGCCGTGGATCTCCCGCATCAGCGCGACCAGCTCCACCTCCGCCAGCTCAGCATCAGTGGGCCCTGCGGCCTGGCGGGCCCGCCAGTCGTAGTACGCCTGACGAGACACCTCGGCGGTCTTGACCGCCATCGTGATCGGGAAACCCTCGGCCTTCCGGGCAGCAACCCACTTGTAGCGGGTCACTGTCCCGACTCCCTCACCCAGAAGGCCGTCGCTCGTTTGAGTAGATCTCGTTCCATCCTCAACTGGGCGTTCTCCCGGCGCAGCTTCACGAGCTCCTCACGCTCACTGGTGCTAACTCCGGCACGCTCGCCCCGATCGATGCGGGCCTGACGCACCCAGTTTCCCAACGTGCCCTCGCCGACACCAAGACTCCTAGCGACGTCGACGACCGTGCGGTCCTCGTCGATCACCAGCGCCACAGCATCACGCTTGAACTCGTCGGTGAACTTGCGCCGGGCCCGCCCCGGCGGGTTCTCCTGCTCCATCACTGACATGACTACCTCCTATACGAGGTGACCGGTCAGCAGGGGGACCCTCA
>JBARXY010000033.1:0-15678 GCA_049647585.1 Microthrixaceae bacterium
CGCGGGACCCAAGCGCGCCCGCGGGACCCGACCGCGACCGCGGGACCCAAGCGCGCCCGCGCGCCAGGTTTTGTTCTGCGAGGTGGTCGTTGTGGCGACCACTTTGCAGAACAAAACCTCACGGCAACCGAGAGGGGCCGAGGAGTCAGCCCAGTCTCTCAGCCCAGTGTCTCAGCCCAGTCTTGAACCGGCCCGGGCGGCGTCCCTGGCAATGACAGGTGCGTCGCGACCGGTACTCGGGCTATCGGACTCCTCGTGATAGTCCTCGTCGACGTTCACGGACCAGATGTCGTGATCACCCTTGCCCAGGATGTTCTGCACCGTAAGCATCGCCGTCAGCATCGAATGGTCCTGGTTGTTGTACTTGTGCATGCCGTTGCGGCCAACAGGATGGACATTCGGTGTGTTCTCGACGATCCAGTCGTTTAGGACCGCGACCTTTTCGGTGTAGACGTCGTCATAGACGGGGTAGGCCTTGGGCTGGCGTACCACGTAGCCGGCCTTGACCACTGCCGGATCACAGAGGCCGAGGACGTTGAGTTCACGCTTGCCGCGCTCGATGAGTTCCTCGTCGGTGGCGTTCCAGAGGTCGTCGCCCTCGAACACGAAGTACTCCAGGCCCAGGCAGGTGTTGCCCTCCTTGACCAGGTATGGAGACCAGACACCGAAGTTCTGAATGCGGCCGACCTTCACGTCAGGTGAGTGGATATAGATCCAGTTGTCCGGGAAGCCGGCCGCTTCGGGAACGACCAAGGCGACTGTGAGGAAGTCACGGAACCCCAGGTCGTCAGCGGCCTTCAGGACCTCGGAGGGTGGCTGTGGGTCCATCGAACGGAGCAGCGCCGGGAACGGCATGGACGAGATGACGTGGTCCGCCGGATAGTCGGTCACTTCACCGGCGAGGTTCCTTGCGGACACCGAAACTGCCCGCCCATTCGCATGGGAGACCTTCTCGACCCGGGTCTCCATCGAGATCGTCGACCCGGCGGCCACGACGAGTTCGGTGCATTTCTCCCACATCATGCCGGGGCCGTACTTGGGGTACTGGAACTCCTCGATGAGGCTGGTCACCTGGGAGGAGCCAGTTCGACGGCCGGCGAACTTGCTGCGGATCGGTTCCCACACCGCGTCGAAAATCGACATTCCCTTGATGCGCTGGGCACCCCAGTCGGCGGACAGTTCCGAAGCCGGAACACCCCAGACCTTTTCGTTGTAGGTCTTGAAGAAATGATCGAAGAGCCGACGCCCGTAGTTGGCGACGATGTAGTCCTCGAGCGTCTTCTGCTCCTTCGGAGGACGGACGCGAACCCACAGCGCCGACGCGATACAGCGGATGGCCTCGACAGGGCCAAGGTTCATCAACGCGTTGACCGGCTTGATGGGGTAGTCGTAGTACTTGCCCTTGTAGTAGATCCTGCTCAGACGGGGCCTGATCAGGAAATCCTCATCGGGAAGGATCTCGTGCCACAGCGCCTCCACCTCGGGAACCTTGGTGAAGAAGCGGTGTCCGCCGATGTCGAAGCGGTAGCCGTCGCGCTCGACGGAGCGTGAGATTCCGCCGACGATGTCGTCAGCTTCGAGGATCGTGCTGTTGACACCAGCTTTGGACAGCTCGAATGCGGCGGAAAGCCCTGCCGGACCCGCACCGATGATGACGACATCAAGATCGGTCGGGCTGTCCGGAGCCGACTTTGTCGCTTCCGGATCGGCGGGTGGAATGGGCTCTGATGGAATGGACTCTGGGAATGAGGAAGGTGAGTTCTTGTCAGTCATTTAGGGGGAGGCGATGTCGTGGATCAATCGCGTGCCGAGCGTAGCGCCTCGCTCCAATCGACCATGTTTCATCCGACGTTCATTCTCAGGGCTCAGGCCGGCCTCAGATGTCTCACATCAGCGGTCACGGGCTTGTTTCGACGGATCGAGATGATGGCGTCGGTCCGGAAGCTGGCGATACGGACCGACCAGCAGTCGACGGCCTGGCGGGCGTTGTCGCTGCGGAAGAACGTGGTCATCGACTGCTCCTGTTGGTAGGAGTTGGCCTCGTCGACCTGCTCGACGGTGCCGTCGGCCAGAGTCACCTCGAATGTGATTCGTTCCATCGTCATCGTTTCCATGCATTGACGGTACGACGGTCCGCATGTGGATCGATAGAGCCCTAACCATGTGAATTTCGACGTTTTTGTGTTGATGGACCGGTTGAGAACAGGTGTACAACCCGACCTTCGCGGTGGATGGACCTCACTCCCATCCACAGGCGGGGGGCCGGCGCTAGTCGTGGCATGATCTTTCCAATGTCTGATGATCCCCAGATGGGCTCCGGGTCGACCAACGCACCCGACCACCGTGCACCCGACCACCGTGCACCCGACCACGACGCAGCCGGTACCGACGTGCCCGAGGGGCCAACCGAGTTCATATGCCCTCGTTGTCGCCTGACTGTGACCGAGGAGTACTACGGGCCCTGTCAGTCGTGTCGGACCACTCTTCGAGCGACTCTCGGCGGTGACGGTCGCGAGGTCGCAGATGCCTCCTACGAGCCGAAGATGAACGTCACTCCAAACGCTGTTGCCACCAAGGACTGACCAACCGACCCGTGGGTAGCACCGGTCAGTCCGACTGGACAGATCCAAGACTCGCAGCGCTCAGTCCGGCGGGCCGGCGACCTCGCTGGCCGCCCACCGGTAGTCAGCCTTGCCGGAAGGTGATCTGACGATCCTGTCCCTCCGGAGGATCACCCTCGGCAGTTTGTATCGGGCCAGATGCTCACCGGCGAGAGACAGCAGGTCGGAGTCGCTCACCTCCATACCGTCACGGGTCTCGATTATCGCTGCGACCTCCTGACCGAAGCGTTCGGAAGGCCTGCCGCAGACAACAGCGTCGAGTACCGCGGGATGGAGTTTCAGGGCGGTCTCGACCTCTTCGGCGAAGACTTTTTCTCCGCCGGTGTTGATGCAGACCGAATCGCGTCCCAGAAGCGTCACCGAACCGTCCGATTCCAAGCGGGCGCGGTCACCCGGCACGGCGTAACGGACGCCGTCGACAACCGGAAACGTTCTGGCCGACTTCTCGGAGTCGTTCAGGTAACCGAGGGGAACCCGGCCCGACTGGGCGAGCCAACCGACCCGCCCGTCGCCCGGTGTGAGCACGCCGTCGAGCTTCTCGTTGAGAACGGTCGCCAACGGTGATCGGGTGAATCCGGTCGTAGTGTCGCCGCCGGCTTCGACGCTCGACAGGCCCTGACGTCCGGATTCAGTCGAGCCGAGCACATCGACGATGCGAACGCCCGGAACAAGATCCAACAGCGCCGACTTCGTGTCGGGTGACATCACCGCTCCTCCCGAGAGTATGTGGCGCAGGCTCGACAGGTCCCAGCGGTGGCCGGATTCAGATTCTCGTCGGATGGTGTCGATGAGAGGCCGTGCCATCGGATCGCCTACGAGCAGCAGAGAAGTCGCCCTTTGTTTCTCGATCGTCCCCAGAATGTCAGCCGGGTCGAAACGGTCGACCACGTCCTGGATGATCACAGCGCCCCCGGCGATCCAACAGGACAGGGCGTTCCAGTGGGCCGCCCCGTGCATCAGCGGGGGAGCGGGTAACGCTCTGACGGTTCCGCGGGCAGCCTCGACGACCTGGTCCATCGACTCGAACTCCTGCCCGTTGCGTTGACGGACACCCAGGGCGGCCACCACGAAGTCGGCCTGGCGCCACATCGCCCCTTTGGGCATGCCCGTCGTGCCGCCGGTGTAACAGAGATAGATGTCATCGCCGGACCACGACCGCATCAGGTCCGGCGCAAGGTCGGACGACGCCCCCGACAGGGCCTCCTCGTAGTCAACGAAACCTCTGACCTTGGGGGCATCCGAGCCGTCGGCAACCGTCAGGACCAGCACGGGAGAGGCATCCAGGTCGTCGATCACCTTCGCGAGGATCGGCGTGAAGCGTTCATGGATGATCAGCGCCCGGGCGCCGGAGTCGTTGAGGATGTAGCTGAGCTCCTCGGCCACATAGCGGTAGTTGACGTTGAAGGGGATGGCGCCCGCCTTCCAGGACCCCAGCATTCCCTCGAGGTACTCGTTGCCGTTGAGCAGGTACAGGGCGACCCGATCCTGTTCTCTGCCGGCAAGTCGGCCGACTCCTGCTGACCCGAGGACGTTTGCCAACCGTCGTGTCCGGTCCTGGACCTCGGCCCAGGTGAACGTGCGACCGCGGAATATCAGGCAGTCCGAGTCAGGTCGAGCAGCTGTGATCGCCTCGCAGATGGAGGCAACGTCAAGTTCCATCACCGCTCAGATGGTAACGGGCACCTCAGCTACCGGCTGAAGCGGGAAATGGCACGCAACGTACTGTTCACCCTCGACCTGGCGCATCTGGGGCTCGACCAGTTCGCACACCTCTTGGGCCAGTGGACAGCGGGTCCTGAAGCGACAACCGGAGGGCGGATCGATCGGCGAGGGCAACTCGCCAGCCATCATTGCGTCGGGCACCTGGACCACATCGGGGTCCGGCAGAGGAATCGATTCGAGCAGCGCCCGGGTGTAGGGGTGTGCCGGTGCAGAATAGAGCTGGTCCGGAGGGCCGATCTCGCACATCTTGCCCAGGTACATGACCGCAACACGGTCCGAGATGCTCTTCACCACGGCCAGGTCGTGGGCAATGAACACCAGCGTCAGCCCGTACTGCTCCTTCATGTCCTCGAGCAGATTGAGGATCTGCGCCTGGACCGAAACGTCGAGTGCAGAGACCGGCTCGTCACAGATGATCACCGCCGGTTCGGTCACGACCGCCCGGGCGATAGAGATCCGTTGACACTGCCCGCCCGAAAACTCGTGCGGCTTGCGGTTGGCCGCCGCCTCCGGATCGATGCCCACGGCTGTGAGCACCTCGGTCACCTTGTCGAATCGTTCCTCGCTGGTACCGATCTTCCAGATGTTGAGTGGTTCTTCAACAATCTGGCGAACTGTCCTGCGTGGATTCAATGACGAGATCGGATCCTGGAAGATCATCTGAAGTCTGGGACGCGTTCGGCGTAGCGCCTCGCCCTTGAGTCCCGTCAGATCGGTTCCGTCCAGAAGTACCGCCCCACGGGTGGGTCGGGGTAGCTGCATGATCGCCTTGCCCGTGGTCGACTTGCCACATCCGGACTCGCCGACCAGCCCAAGGGTCTCACCGGCGGCCAGATCGAATGAGATGTTGGCCACGGCCGAGACCTTGCGTCCCTTGCCAGCAGGGAACTCGACAACCATGTTCTCGACCTGGAGAAGGGTCTCGTCCGCTGGTCTCAGGTGGGTGGTTCCACTACCTGCCATTTATGAGTCCTCCATCGGACGTTGTGGTGGAACCGGAGTTGTAGCGGTTGATCCGATCTGGTCCGTCGGGATGCCCCGCCTCGCCAGCAGCTTGACCCTGATCTCTTCGGTGTGGGGTGATCCGACGGGGTAGAAGCACGCAAACTTGTGGTCCGGGTTGTCCGGCGTGGCCAGCAACGGAGGAGATTCCTCGCGGCAACGATCCTGCACATAGGGACAACGGGGACTGAAAGAACAGCCCTTCGGGGGCGAAGTCAGATCTGGCGGACGTCCACCGATGGCCATGAGCCGTGTGTGGGAGGGGTCCTGGAGTCGTGGGATGGCCGCAAGCAGTGCCTCTGTGTAAGGCATCTTCAGGTTCTGGAAAAGCTCCTTGGTCGGGGCCTGCTCGACGACCTTGCCTGCGTACATGACAGCAATTTCGTCGGCCCTACCGGCGACCACGCCGAGGTCGTGGGTCACCAGAATCATGGCCATGTACCGCTCACGCTGCTGCTGATCCAACAGGTCGAGGATCTGGGCCTGAACCGTCACGTCGAGAGCGGTTGTCGGCTCATCCGCGAAGAGCAACTTGGGTCCGCAGGCAAGCGCAACAGCAATGACCACCCGTTGACGCATTCCGCCCGACATCTCGTGGGGGTAGGACGAGAATCTCTTGGCCGGCTCGGGAATCTTCACGGCCTGCAACAACGCGACGGCTGTTGCCTTGGCGTCTGCCTTGCCCATGTCCAGGTGGAACCGGAGTGACTCGGTGATCTGCTGGCCGATCTTCATGACGGGATTGAGAGCCGTCATCGGATCCTGGAAGATCATCGCCATCTCTGTTCCCCAGAGCCGCCGATGATCGCCCTCGGATAGGTCCGAGATGTTCTTCCCCTCGAAGAGGACCTCACCGGAACTCACAAGGTTGTTCCGGGGGAGTAGGCCCATGATCGAACGCGATAGAACCGATTTTCCAGATCCCGACTCGCCGACGACCCCGAGCGTCTTGCCGCGTTCCAAGGTCAATGAGACGCCATCCACGGCCCGGACCAAGCCTCGCTGCGTGCGGAAATGGGTCTTTATGTCACGAACGTCCAAAAGCAGCGGGGCACCGGGAATCCCTCTGGACGTTGGGACGTCCTGGCCGACCGCGACGTCGGATGTTCCCGGGATCTCAACTGGAGCCCCGCTTGGGCCGCTGTTGTCGTTGCTCACAGCGCCGACTCCTTCACGTCGAACTTTCGGGACACGACATCACCCAGATAGTTGAGCGCCATAACGGTCACGAACAACACGAGCGACGCGAACATCACGATGTGAGGTGCCAGGCGCATCTGGCTCTGACCCTCCGAGATTATGTTTCCCCAGGAGGGAGTCGGTAGCTGGACTCCCACGCCGAACAGCGACAGTCCACCCTCGGCGACGATGGCTATGCCAACCCCCAGGAAGGCGATTGCCAGCATGGCGGGAATCACGTTCGGAAGGACATCCCGCAACATGATTCTCCAGCTGCGCGCACCCATCGCCTTGGAGGCCAGCACAAATTCGCGCTCGGACCACGCCAGCGTGTTTGCACGCGTGATCCGGCCGAGCAGCGGAATCGAGACGATTCCAAGTCCGAGAACGACCACCACGAGTCGTCGCCCAGATGTCACGTCACCGCCGGTGGCCAAAACCGTGACCAGCGACAGGGCGAGAACGAACTGGGGGATCGCCAGCAGGACGTTCATCAACGGTGTGAGGAAACTGTCGACCTTGCCGCGGAAGAACCCGGTCATCAGTCCGAGAAGCCCACCGATCAACATTCCGAAAGCGATTGAACCGAAACCCACGATGTACGAGCTACGGGTGCCGTAGATGACTCGTGACAGCACGTCGCGCCCGATTGCGTCACCGCCGAAGGGATGGGCGAGGGTCGGTCCCTTGCGCGCCATTTCGGGGAACACCTCTTTCGGGTCCGGTATGGGCAGAAGGGGGGCTGCGATGGACAGAACGAGAAGGCCTACGAGCCACCCGATCGAAAGCCAGGCGAGTACGCCGATGCCCTTCTTGGAAGTGGATGGGCCTTCGGCAATGGGCTCGGCCTCGAGGGGGACCAGAGGGATTCCGGCTGAGCCGTCGGCTACGGACACAATTGTTTCGCTCACAATGTCCTCACTTCGAACCAGAGTTACGGATCCGAGGATCAAGCACGGTGTACAGAAGGTCGACCACGAAGTTGACCAGTACGTAGAGGATCGCGATCACAGCAACCATCGACTGGAACGCGACGATCTGGCGGCGGCTGATCGCTTCAAAAAGCATCGTGCCCATGCCCGGCAGTGCGAACACCACTTCGACGATCAGCGCACCTCCGATCAGGGTCCCGACGTTGAGTCCGGCGACGGTCAGCAAGGTGAGCGACGACGGCCTCAGGGCATGTCTGAACAGAATCCGCTTCGACTTCAGCCCCTTGGCCTTGGCCATAAGGATGAAGTCCTCCTGCAGGGTTGCGATCATGTCGGTCCGCAGAAGTCGTTGGTAAACCGCAATCTGGCCGACCGCCAGCGTGACCGTCGGAAGGATCATGTACTGCACGTGTTCGACAAGGTTCTGACTAGGCGATCTATAGCCGGTGGTTTTGAACCAGCCGAGCTTGACTCCCAGGTAGTACTGCAGGACGAAGCCCAGAACGAAGTTGGGGATCGCCAACATCGCGAACGCGCTCGAGCTCGATAGTCGATCGAACCAGCCGCCCTGTTTGTAGGACGCGAAGATGCCGACGGGAATGGCGATCAGCAGCGCCAATACCTGGGCGTAGAGCATCAGTAGCAACGACACGGGCAACGCCTGCGTGAGGCGATCAGCGACTGGGCGTTGCGAGCTGACGGTGTAGTAGTTGCCGAAGTCGCCGGTCACGAAATCGCCGAGCCATCGCCCGTAGCGGACCAGGACCGGGTCATTCAGGTGGAGTTGTTCTCGCAGCTGCTCACGCCGGTCGGGACTGGCGGATGGGGCCAGCACTTCGGCGGCATCACCGGGGAGCAACTCCAACAGCAGCGATGCGAAGAGCGTGACGAGGATGACAGTCGCCACCAACTGCGCAAGCTTCTTGATGATCATCATCTGAAATCCCCTGAGAACTTCTGGTCACGCCACCGGGGCACAACGACAATGCCGCCCACACGGGCCGACAGAACTGAACCGGCCAGAACTGGAGCGGGCACAACTGGACCGGCAGAGTTGGGCCGACAGGATTGGACCGGGGCGACGGTGATCGCATCCGTTCGGGACACAACCACCGTCGCTCGATCCAATCGATCTACTGGTCGATCCACATTCCGGACACCGGGTTTCCTACGGCCAGGCCCGGGAACGGTTCGGAGCCATCGGGAAGCTTCGGGCCGAGGACGCCATGGACCTCGGGCGCCGTCGAAATGTCCCAGATGACCCAGTAGAGCCACATGCTGTAGCCCTCTTCACCGAAACGCTTGTTGACATCCTCGTAGATCGTGGTCCGCTTGGCCTTGTCGTCGGTGTGACGACCTTCGTCCAGGAGCCGGTCGATGTCGGGATCGTTGAACTTGGAGAAGTTCACTGGTGAGTCGCTCTTCCACCAGTTGTAGTTCGAGTCGGGGTCGCCACCGGGATAGTTGCGGAAGACCATCGCATCGAAGTCACCGGAGATTGCAGTGCTGATCAGCGCGGCCTGCTCCATATCGGTCAGAGTGACCTTGATATTGGCCTTCTCGGCCATCTGCTGGGCCAACTGGGCCGAAGCCTTGGTCGCGGCATCAGGTGTCGAAATCAGCGTGAAGGCCAGGTCCTTGCCAGTTTCCTTCTTGTAGGCCGCTGCGTACCCCTTGGCCTTTTCCAGGTCGAACTTCGGATAGCCGGTGTCCTTCAGGTATCCCATGTTGCCCGGTGCGAATGGACCGTTGGCGATCTGGTTGATTCCCAGGTTCCGGCTCTCGTTGAAGGTCTCGACGTCGAGGGCGGAAATCACGGCGAGCCGTGCGTTCTTGTTGTTGAACGGCTCCTTGGAGTTGTTCAACTGTCCGAACGTCACCTCGGCAAACTTGTCCGACTCGAGGTTCGTGACCTTGCCTTCGTCAGCTGCATTGCGGAGGGCATCGATCTGCTCCGGCGTAGCGGTGTGCAATGCGTTGATGTCTCCGCCGAGGAGGGCGTTGGTACGAGACGAAGCCTCGATTATCGGGCGGTACTCGACCTCATCCAGATAGGGGAGTTTGCCGCCGTCGGCGTCAGTACCCCAGTAGTCAGGGTTCTTCTTGGTGAGCAGGTGATCGTTCTGTGCCCATTCGACAAGGCTGAACGGACCGGTGCCGATCAGCTTCGTGTCGCAGGTATCGGGGTCGTCGAGCTGCTCCTGGGCCATTATGCCGATTCGGCCCGAGCCGTACAGCGCTGCCGGGAACGCCGACCAAGGGCTGTTCATCGTCACGGTGACGCTCAGAGGATCCTTGACCGCGACGTCCTTGATGTTGGAGTACACGAATCGGAACAACAGCGGGTTACGGGCGGGATAGGTGCCGCGGTACGCATCCAGGTTGTTCTTGACCACTGTCGCGTCGAGAGCGGTTCCGTTGTGGAACTTCACTCCCTCGCGGACCTTGATGGTCCATTCCGTGAAGTCGGCATTCGGTGTGACCGACTCGGCGAGGAACGGCACATAGTCGCCGTCGACGTTGGGTGCGGTAAGGGTGTCGTAGATGGTCCGGGCAACCTGAATACCGGCGATGGCCAGCTGCGCCTCGGGTAGGCACCAGCCGTCAGCACTCTCAGCTTCGAGGGCGTACACGAGCTTTCCGCCGTAGACGGGTTTGGAGGAATCCTCTGACTTCGGCTTGTCGGCACCGTTGTCGGAGCCACCACCGCAGGCCCCGAGTATCAGCGTCGCGGCAAGAAATGCCCCGGTCGCTGAAACCCATCGCTTCCTTGGTGAACTTGAAGAACGCAATTCGACCCCCGGTTGTTTGCTTCGAACTCGAGGTCTCGGCCGCAAATAGCGCTGAGAACCTCAATCTGGTTGCACCTGCGACAAAGGTCCGTAGTGACGCTCATCACAGGTCGGCGAACCTTATCCGACTGAACCGCGTACGCGGACCACCCCGGACCGACGCTCACCTACCGACCGCGCACTCAGCCCCACTGACCCCGCTCGATCAGTACGGACTTCAGCACGCTTGGATGATCAGTGAAGATCCCATCGACACCCATGTCCAAAAGGCGGTTCATGTCCCCGGGGTCGTCGACCGTCCAGACCTGGACCTTCAGTCCCCGCTCGTGGGCGGCTGCCAAAAATCGTCTGGTAACTATCTTCACCGAGCCATGTCGCTCGGGGACCTGCAGACACTGATATCGCGGCACGCCCCTGGTTCTGGCATCCCCCGATGCCCGGCCATCCGTTGAGGAGCGAATGGTTGCGGCCCCCAGTAGCGCGGTCACCTCTCGAGGCGACGCCGAGCTGCACAGGCGCGGCCCCACCAGCGATCTGACACGGCGCATCCGACGTTCCGAAAACGCCGCGACGCAGACCCGGTCGATCGCGTTGTGACGTCTCAGGGTTTCCGCGAAGGGGACAACGGCATCATCGGCCTTGACATCGATGTTGAACCGGACATCGGGAAACGCGTCGAACAGCTCATCCATCGTTGGAATTGGCTGGTCGTCCGCCATCCTGGCTGCGGCCACCTCGCTGTAGGGCAGCTCCGAAATCAGGCCACGACGGTCGGTGACCCGGTCGAGCGATTCATCGTGAAAGGCGACCAGTACCCCGTCTGCGGTCACGTGGACATCGGTCTCGAGGTACTTGAATCCCAGGGCGGCGGCGGCGCTGAACGCCGCAATCGAATTCTCGGGTGCCGACTCGGTCCCGCCTCGGTGAGCGATCGCCACCGGATTTTCACTTTCCCAGAACTGATTGGCGCCCACGATGCTCAAGCTAAACCCTCCGGGTCAGGAGCCTTGGCCCGAAATGGTCTCGCCCGTCTGGCCTGCCTGGACTGTCTGGCCTGCCTGGCCTGCCTGGGTCCAGTACTCGTCCTTGAGCAAACGCTTGAAAAGTTTTCCGGTCGGATGACGGGGCAGCTCCTCGCGGAAGTCGATCGAGCGTGGCACCTTGATCGACGCCAGGTGCTCCTTGGCGTAGGAAATCAGTTTGGCCTCGAGCGCCTTCGCCTCGGCCTCGCTGTCGGGCATCTTGGCCGGCTGAACCACTCCCTTGACCTCTTCGCCGAAGTCCTCGTTGGGGATGCCGAACACCGCGACGTCGATCACGTCCGGATGCATCGTCAGGATGTTCTCGGCCTCTTGGGGATAGATGTTCACTCCACCCGAGATGATCATGTACGCCTTGCGGTCCGACAGATAGAGGAAGCCGTCGGAGTCGACCCGACCAATGTCCCCGAGTGTCGAGTAGCCCTGCGGGCTGTACGAGCCGGCGGTTTTGTCGGGGTCGTTGTGGTAGCTGAATCGGGTGTCGGACTCGAAGTAGACCGCGCCGGTCTCACCGACGGGCAACTCGTTTCCATCTGCGTCGAGGATGTGGAGGGTGCCAGCCAAGGGTTTGCCGACGGTTCCCTTGTGGGCCAACCAGTCCTCGGAGTTGGTCCAGCAAAAACCGTTCCCCTCGGTGCCGGCGTAGTACTCGTGGAGGACGGGACCCCACCAGTCGATCATGCGCTCCTTGACCTCGATCGGACACGGCGCAGCGGCGTGGACCGCAACCTGCAGCGACGCTGTCGAGTAGCGGTTACGCACCTCGTCGGGCAGTTTCAGCATCCGCACGAACATGGTCGGAACGAACTGCCCGAAGGTCACCTGATGCTTCTCGATCAACCGCAGCGTCTCCTCAGGTTCGAAGTGCTCCATGACAATTACCGTGCCACCGGCGCGCTGGACCTGCATGCAGAACCGCAGGGGAGCGGCGTGGTACAGGGGAGCGGGCGAGATATAGACAGTGTCGGTATTGGCGCCGAAGAGCATCGTGACCAGCATCGTCAGCGGCTCCGGTGTGCCCAGCGGGTCGCCGTTCAGCGGTGCCAGCACACCCTTCGGGCGGCCAGTGGTCCCCGAGGAGTACAGCATGTCCATTCCGGCCACGGCGTTCTCGATATCGGCCGTCGACTGTTGGGCGACGGCCGCCTCGAACGATTCGTGGATCCCGAACGGCTCATCAAGGGTGAATCGGTGTTCGACGCCCGGGGTCCCAGCGACGATCGCCTCGGCCACGTCAGCCATGTAGTGCGAGACGATAAACACCTTCGCTCCGCAATCGTTCACTATGTACTCGACCTCCTCGGAGGTCAGTCGGGACGAGATCGCTGTGAAGTACAAACCGGCATAGTGCGCTCCCCAGGCAAGGCTCAGGTACCAGGGATGATTCTCCATGCACCAAGCGACGTGATCACCGGGTTCGAGCCCGAGGGACTTGAACAGGTGCGCAATCTGGTTGGCCCGTTCGTGGAGTTCCCGATAGCTCACGGACTCCCCGGTTGCCGCCATCACGTAGGCCGGCTTGTCCCCGAACGACTCGACATGGGCGCCCGGATAGAAAAGTGTCTCTGACAACGTCAAATTCCCCCTGGAATTGCAGCCCTTCACACGAGCTGGCAGTGACCGGATGCTACCTGCCCGTTCCGGCAAGCAGACCGAGTTGAGCTGACTCGTCTCTGATGAGATGCACACTTGGGCGGAGTGGGTGCGGGACACCACCTACCAGTGGTGCTTGAGGCGGTCTCCTTCAGCGACGCGGCGAACTTTTGCTTGACGGGATCCATCTCGGCTGTTGGTACTTGTTGCAAGGGCTTTGGGGGGCGTTATGGGTTACCGCGAAGTGACGGCGCCGCAGTGTTGACGTTGAGTGACGCTCGGCCAGCGCCAGCGGGCGTGAGTTTGAATGGCGAGGCACCATGTCCGGACACCTGGGTTACCGCCGCTGAACCCTTGAGTGTTCGGCTACCCACGTCCTGTTCGAACGAAACAACGATGTTCTATGGTGGACAACGGCAGGGTCGGCGCCAGAGTCGAAGACCCCGAGACTGCGTCGATCTCGACAATTCCTGGGGGTTTGAGTGTTGTGCCGGGGCTCACTTATCAAAGCGACTTGTGGGCCCGGGGGTCGGGGTCGATTGTGGTCGAGGTCGACTGGTTTGATCGTGACGCCACACTCGTTTCGACATCTGTCAGGTCCGCGGTTGCTTTGGGCAGTGAGAGCCGTCATGTCGAGACGGTTGTCGATGCTCCGTCTGGGGCCGTGAGGGCGTCGATGCGTGCCAGGTTTGTCGGGACGGCACAAGGCGATGTGATGTGGGTCGACTCGGCCCAGTTCAGTCGCTTGTCGTTGTGGCCCGAAGTTGGCCAGCTCGCCGGGTTCCAAAGCGATTTCGATGCGACCAACCCGTATGGGTGGGCCGGGTCCGCACTGGGTGTCGGTGTCGATGTCGCCGTCGATCCACTCACAGAGGACGGTTACAGCCTTGTTGTGACTGCGGGTGCCGAGGGCTGGGGTGTGCACAGTGAGTCTGTCGGCGGGCGCATCCCGGTGACAGCGGGCAGTCCGATGACCGGGGTCGCGCAAGTCAACCTCGGCGGGTCCACGGTCCGCGCGGCTGTTGTGTCACTCGAGTGGCTGGACGTTAACGGGAGCGTGGTTTCTGCGACTACCGGTGTGCCGGTCGCTGGTATTGGTTGGGTTGATGTTGCGGTCGACGCCTTGGTGCCCGCGGGCGCGGCCGATGTCCGGTTGCATATCGATATGACAGGCACGACGGAGGGGGAGATTCACATGGTCCGCTATGCCCAGATCTGTCGAGGCGTTAACCCCAGTGCATAAATCTCAGATGCCAAAACCTTGTTTGAGCGCAATGATTGGCGCTGCCGTGCTGGTCGTTGTGTTGCTGTCTGGTTGCGGGTTTTCGAAGCCTCTACCCACGGTAGGCGACGTTACCGAGGGAATGCGTTTAGCGTACCCAGGTGCGACGGTGGTTAAGGAGGGTGGAACCGATGCTCACGACGACACCTACCTCGATGGTGGAGGCTTTCACCAGCCTTTTAGTCTGGGCTTGTACTACGAGTTGGCTGAACCGACCAAACGTGACGAAATTTTTGATTGGACACGTGACCAAGCCGACGAGATCGGTCTTGAGGACTGTGAGATTCAGCCCTCTGATGATCAAATAGAGGTTAAATACATAAAACTAATCTGTGACGCTGAGAAGCTGACTGGTTACCCAGGGGGGTAACACTAATATTTGATGATGCAATGGGGGGTGAGCAGGCGACTTCAAGCGATGGACTGGCCACCAAATACAAGGTTGTAATTGCATTGTACGCGCCGTGAACTTCATGGCTTTGTCGGGCGGTTGCGTGTCGATATGACTGGCACGACGGTCGGGAGGTTCACATGGTCCGCTATGCACAGATCTGTCGAGGCGGTGATATGTGTGCATGACAATCAGGTGTTCCGGCTCGGTTTGGGTATCTTGTTTGTCGCGGTCGTGGTCGTGTTGTCGACTGGTTGTGAGTTTTCGAAGCCTCTACCCACTATCGACAACGTTACCGACGGAATGCTCCTGGCGTTCCCCGGTGCGAAGGTCGTGGACAGTGGTGGAGGCGACGCTTATGACGACACATATCTTGATGGAGGGGGCCGTCACGAGCCCTTTAACCTTTGGAAGAACTATCAGCTAGCTGAACCAACCAAACGCGAAGAGATTTTCGATTGGGCACGCAACCGGGCCGACAAGATCGGTCTCGCAGATTGCGAAATACAACCATCCGGTAGCCAGATAAAGCTCAAATATATACAACTTATTTGTGATGCCGAGAAGCTGACTGGCTACCCGGGGGGGGGTTACGCTGATATTTGATGATGGGATGGGAGGTGAGCAGGCAACTTCAACTGATGGACTAGCGACCAAGTACGGCGTGTCGATTGCGTTGTACGCGCAGTGAACTCGCGGCCGTACCGGTGCGGTTTCGCGTCGATATAACTGGCACGACGGTCGGGGAAGTTCACATGGTCCGCTATGCCCAGATCTGTCGAGGCGGTGATATCCGTGCACGAACATCAGACATCAAGGTGCAGTTTGAGCACCCTGTTTAGCGCTGTCGCGTGACGCCGGGGGAACGGGCGTCACAGTCGACGAGGACCCGGGAGGGCCAATGAACGCAAGCGCCACCACTACGGTCGATTCCGACGAAGCGTTTGTTATATCGCTCGTAAACGAGCTGCTCGCCGAATTTCCTCCGGCGAGCACGGACGAACGTCGATTCTTGGAAGCCCAATTCGAGTTCGACAAGGGACCGGCGTGGGTCCACTTTCCAGTTGGACACGGTGGACTCGGACTCAGCCCGAAGCTCCAACGACTCGTCATCCAGCGGGTCA
>JBARXY010000034.1:0-12422 GCA_049647585.1 Microthrixaceae bacterium
CCCCCGTCCGAATCGGCTGTCGCTGAGATACCCCGGGGTAGCTCAGCGACAGCCAGTTGCACATAATTACTGACTGAGATCAGGCCCCATCACCCCGATCTCACAGGTCTCGACTACGATGGTTCGGAATATCACAACACAAGTGCGGCGAGCCGGTCAGTTACCGGTTGCCGACCTCTGGGCCACTTCGAAAGTTCCGGGAACTCCCGCAACCGAGTGCATGTCCGGGTGTCGACCACTGGGAGCTGGCCTCGCCGTACGTAACGGTCCCAAGGGGGACCTCAAGGAGGGCCGCATGGCCACAGTTATACGCGTCGAGTCACCAGTTGGTGACGACGCTGAAAAGACCATTTCATTCGAGACCGGCAAGCTGGCCGGGCTCGCAAACGGAGCGGTGCTCGCCGGCATGGGTGAGACCAGAATCCTCATGACCGCCACAGCCGCCGGACACGTCCGCGAAGGCATCGATTTCTTCCCGCTCACCGTCGACATCGAAGAGCGGATGTACGCAGCGGGCAAGATCCCCGGTTCGTTCTTCCGTCGTGAAGGTCGGGCACCCGAGTCGGCAATCCTCACCTGTCGCCTGATCGACCGCCCGTTGCGCCCGTCGTTCCCGTCGGACTTCCGTAACGAGGTTCACGTGGTCGGCACCGTGTTCGGTGCGGATCAGGTCAACCCCTATGACGTGCTCGCCATCAACGGCGCATCGGCCGCGCTGACCATCTCGAACATCCCGTTCGGTGGACCGATCGGTGCTGTCCGGCTGGCCTATTCCGCCACCGGTGAGTGGATTCCACATCCCACCTACGAAGAAGGCGATGCGTCGACCTTCGAGATCGTGGTGGCCGGTCGTCGCCTCGACAACGGTGACGTCGCCGTCATGATGGTCGAGGCCGGAGGCACCGAAGCAGCCTGGGGTCTTTACGAGGAAGGCGCCCCGAAGGTTGACGAAGCGGCGCTCGCCGAAGCCCTCAATCAGTCGAAGCGTTGGATCTCCGATGTCATCTCGCTGCAGGTCGAACTGGCCGAGAAGGTTCTGGCCGCCGATGGCCCCAAGGAGCCCCTCTCCTACACCCCGCAGATCGACTACAGCGACGACATCTACTCCAAGGTCGAGTCGTTCGCAGGTGCCCGTATCACCGAGCTCATGCAGATTGCGGACAAGGCCGAGCGCACCTCGGGTGAGTCGGCACTTCGTGACGAGACTCTCGCAGAACTGCTCCCCGGGGTAGTCGCCGACGCAGTCGCAGCTGGCGAGTCCGAGGACTCCGCAACTGCCGGGTCGACCAAACAGATCAAGAACGCTTTCCGTTCACTGTCCAAGTCGACGGTTCGTTCCCGGATCGTCAACGAAGGTGCCCGCATTGACGGGCGTGCCCTCGATGAACTCCGTGCCATTTCGGCCGAGGTCGGCGTCCTGCCGACTGCTCACGGAACAGGTCTGTTCCAGCGTGGTGAGACCCAGGTCCTCAACGTCGCCACACTCGGCATGGCGAAGATGGACCAGATGATCGACGGTATCGATCCGGTCACCCGCAAGCGTTACCTGCACCACTACAACTTCCCGCCGTTCTCGACCGGTGAGCCAGGGTTCATGCGTGGACCGAAGCGTCGTGAGATCGGCCACGGTGCACTCGCCGAGCGTGCGGTGTTCCCGGTTGTTCCTTCACTCGAGGAGTTCCCCTACACGATCCGTCTGGTCTCCGAGGTTCTGGGTTCAAACGGTTCGTCGTCCATGGCATCGGTCTGCGGTTCGACCCTGTCGCTCATGGACGCCGGCGTGCCGATCAAGGCACCTGTTGCCGGTATCGCCATGGGTCTGGTGTACGCAGAGGGCAAGTACGTGACGCTGACCGACATCCTGGGTGCCGAAGACGCCTTCGGTGACATGGACTTCAAGGTCGCTGGAACGTCCGAGTTCATCACTGCACTCCAGCTCGACACCAAGATCGACGGCATCCCCGCCGACGTTCTCGCCGGAGCCCTCGACCAGGCTCGTGTTGCACGTCTGCAGATTCTCGACACCATGGCAGCGGCGATCGCCGAGCCACGTTCCGAGGTTGCAGCAACTGCTCCCAAGATCATCAGCTTCGAGATTCCGATCGACAAGATCGGCGAGGTCATCGGCCCGAAGGGCAAGGTCATCAACGCCATCCAGGCCGAGACCGGAGCCAACATTTCGGTCGACGACGACGGCATGGTCGGAGTTGTCGCCATCGCGGCGGTCGACGCCGGAGCCATGCAGGAGGCGGAGCGTCAGATCAAGCTGATCCTCGACCCGCCCACCGCAGAGGTCGGTGCCACCTACGAGGGCCGTGTTGTAAACATCACAAAGTTCGGCGCATTCGTCAACATCCTTCCGGGACGTGACGGACTGCTGCACATCTCCAAGCTTGGCGGCGGCAAGAGGATCGACCGCGTCGAAGACGTTGTCGACCTCGGTGACGCCGTCACTGTTCGGGTCGACGACATCGATCCGAACGGGAAGATCTCGCTCGCTCTGGTAGGAGACGACTCCCCAAAAGCGAGTGAGGGCGGCGCCTCCGGCGCTGCTCACTCCTCGGCATCAGCTGGCGGATCATCCGAAGAGTCGGGTGCATCGCCGTCACGGGTCGAGGTGAACTTCGCCGAACACTTCGACGCCGAGTTGACCGAGACCTTCGGTGACCTCGGCCCGGCGCCTGTGCGCTCCGGCGGACGCGGCAACGGCGGATCAGGCCGAGGTGGAAACCGCGGCGGAAACGGCGGCGGTCGCCGGCGTTGATCCGATCAGGGTCCTCCACCTGGGTCCGGTCCCGAGTGGATCGTGGCGCAGATGGGAACTGACAAGCGGTATCGGGCGGTCGCGTCGCGGCTGCCCGATACCGATGTCCGCCGCACCGTTATGGACAACGGAGTGCGGGTACTGACCGATTCGGTCGACTCAGCGACGTCAGCGACCTTTGCTGTGTGGGTCGGAGTAGGCGGACGCGACGAGGCGCTGCCAGTTTCCGGGTCGTCACACTTCCTGGAACACCTTCTCTTCAAGGGAACTCCGACGCGCTCGGCGCTTGACATCGCGCTCGAAATAGACGGCGTGGGCGGCGACCTGAACGCTTACACCTCGAGCGAACACACGGCGTATTTCGCACGTGTGCCGGCCAGCGAATCGGAGTTGGCTCTGGACGTCCTGTTGGACGTCGTCGCCGAACCGACGCTCGACGGCGAGGACCTAGAAGGCGAACGCGACGTCATCCTGTCCGAGCTCGCTTCAGCCGAGGACGACCCGGAAGATCTGGCTTCGGTCAAGCTGTTCGAGGCTCTTTTCCCCGACCATGCTCTGGGTCGGGACGTTCTGGGCACTGAATCGAGCGTCTCAGCGATCACCCGCGACGACGTCGCCGAGTTCTACAGACGCTGGTACCAGCCGAGCAACCTGGTGGTTACCGGCGCGGGCAATGTCGATCACGACGAACTGGTCGACGAGGTCGCCCGTCGTTTCGGGCACTTGAACGCTGCGGGTGTTCCTGAGCGGGTCACCCCTGACGCCGGGATCGTCTCGGAAGTGTTCGAGGAGCGACCAGTCGAGATGGTGCAGCTGGCCTTCGGCTGGCGTGCCACGGCGGCGGGATCGCCGGATCGCTACGCGTTGAGCGTCCTCAACCACATTCTCGGAACCGGTCCTTCAAGTCGACTGTTCCAACACGTTCGTGAAGAACGTGGGTTGACGTATTCGATCGTTTCTTCGGTGGCTCACTACTCCGACGTAGGAGCGTTCAGCGTGCAGTGCGGGACAGCACCATCGAACGCCGCCGAGGTCATCGAAGTAATTCGCACCGACATCGACCTGATCTCGACCCAAGGGGTCACCGCGGACGAGCTCGCCAGGGCCAAAAGAGCGATCCGTGGGGGCTTGCTGCTCGGCCTTGAAGACACCTCCGCCAGGGGCGCCCGTCTGGGCGTGTCCGAGGTGCTCCGGGGTTTCGTCACTCCGATCGATGACCACCTGCGTCTGCTGGACGCGGTAACGCTCGATGATGTCCTACGCGTCACCCAAGCTGTGTTCACCGGCGATTCGGCGCTGGTGGCGGTCGGGCCTGGCAACCTGGCCACCGTTCTTTCGGGTCGCTGAAGCCGACATTGCCCTAACGATTTGGGTGGGGTGGGCCCAATGGCGAGGTTTCCTAGTTATGGTGACCGCCATGTCCACCCCCGAACAGTCCATCCAAAGTCCCTCGCGGTCGGTCCGCCGAGGTATTCCCGTCCTGCTAATCGCAGCCGCACTCGGTCTGAGCGGCTGTGGCGGAGGCACTAATGCGGCGATCGAGACCGAGACCGAGGCGAGCGGAAGCTCGAAGAAGAGGGCAACGAAGTCTGATCCCGGTGATGTCGACGACGTCAAGGTGGATGCTCCGGATCCGGTTGCGACACTTCCATTTACCTTCGATGTGCCGGCCGGTCAGCGGATGGGAGTAGCAACATGTGATGACCCCGACACAGCAGGCGGGGATGGCAATGACGATGATGAACACACCTATACGACTGGGATCACCTACGCCGTCCCCGAGGCTTGGAAGACTGTTGGTCGTAGCAGCGGTGGCAGCGGCGGTGTCACGGGCACCAACGAGACTCTTTCATTCCAGGTCGGAGAAAGCTCTCGGGAGACCCTCAAGGTCACCGTCGGCTGGGATACACGGGACCTAGACGGAAAGCCCACTGATTCCAGCGGTGAGCCCTGGACGACGTTTGACTATGACGTGACGGTCGGTGACAAGTCATCGAAGATCACATTCGACAAGGTCGGGACGGTCCAGATAGGGGACCAGCAGGCCGAGTTGTACTACCTGGATCCGACTCAGGCCCCCGACCTGGTCCAGGGCGCCGAGTACAGAATCCGTATTGAGGCGTTCCAGCTGCCGAGGATGGTCCCGGACGGTAGCTTCAAGCTGATGCCGGAGTCGTTTGTCGCCACTCTGAGCTTTGATCCCGAAACCGTCTCAATTTCCCAGGACGACATCGAAAGAATCCTGAAGTCGTTTGTGCTTCCAGAATGCTCCTGGGACAAGATTCTCCTTGACAACGAACTGATGTTGCATCTCGACCTGAATGGCGACGGACACATCCGCAATGCCGAGGACCTCCAGCGGGAAATAAAGGAGATGCAGGAGAAGGCACTTCGGAAGTCCACCAAAGACTGAGCGCGCAAAGTGGCGGCCCTGACTGGATGTCTTGGCCGCCACTTTGATCGAGCCAGTTTCAGCGACGGCGTCCGCTGCCGGCGGTGATGTTTGTGCGGGTTGTCGCTTCGCCAGTTGCTCAGTCGGCGATGACGGTGTCGGCGCGTTCGACCTCGTCTCGGGTTACGCCGAGCACGAACAGGATCGCGTCCAGGAACGGCACGTTCACCGTTGTGTCCGCCGCCAATTGCACGACCGGCTTTGCGTTGAACGCGATGCCCAGTCCAGCGGCCGCCAGCATGTCCAGGTCGTTCGCACCGTCCCCGACCGCCACCGTCTGGGACAGCGGGATGCATTCCGACGCGGCGAACCGCTTCAACAGCTCGGCCTTGCCGGCTCGGTCCACGACCTGGCCGATGACCTCGCCCGTGAGCCTGCCGTCGACGATTTCGAGTTCGTTGGCGACGGCGTGGTCCAAATCGAGTTCAGCTGCGAGCCGATCGGTGAAGTGCGTGAACCCGCCCGACACGATCCCGACGGTGTAGCCCAGGCGTTTGAGGGTTCGGACAAATGTCCGTGCACCGGGTGCGAGGCGCATCTCGGCCTGGGCCCGGTCGAGTGCGGCCAGATCCAACCCGGCGAGCAGCCTGACCCGCTCCCGCAGCGCCAGCTCGAAATCGAGCTCACCGGCCATCGCTCGTTCGGTCACCGACCGCACCTGGTCGATGCAACCAGCCTCGGCGGCGAGAAGTTCGATCACTTCGTCCTGGATGAGGGTCGAGTCCACGTCGAGGACCACCAGACGCTTGGCGCGACGGCCCAGTCCTTCAGGCTGGACAGCGATGTCCAGGCGATTACCGGAAGCCACGGCGCCGAGTCGTTCGCGCAGCTTGATCGGGTCGGCATCGGTGACCCTGAACTCGTAGGCGTAGACCGGGTAGACCGCCAGTCGGACCACTCGGTCGATGTTTCCGCCCGCCGATGTGATCGCACCCGACACTGCCCCGAGCTCAGTGGGTGACAGCGGCGTCTCGCGAGCGTGGCCGAGGACCGTGATCGCATCCACCGAGCCAAGGGCCGAGTGCGACGGGGGTACGCGGTCGATCTCGGTTACGAGCCCCAGGACCGATCCGAACTCATGAAGTGCTTCGCGTAGGTCGTCGCTACCGGTCGGGACCAACACGACCACTGCGAGCGTCAGGTGGCCACGAACAAGTACCTGCTCCAGATCCTGCACTTCGCAACCGAGCGAGGTCAGGATGGCCATCAGGTCAGTGGTGATTCCGGGTCGGTCCGGTCCCGAGACTCGCACCAGCACCGTCTCGGCAGCCGGGTCCCGTCTCGGATCATCAGCGTGCATGGCTAGAGGCTATGACGGCTGCGCCGTGACCGACGAAACGTGCGACTCGTGCGCCAGCGCGGGCCGACAGTGTTGGAGCCGCCCGCCACAGTCGAATTCTACTGGCCGTCGGCGGCCGTAAACTGGAGTACATGACAATCAAGGTCGGTGTTCTGGGTGCAGGCGGTCGGATGGGAGCCGCGGTGTGCTCCGCGGTTGCCGCTGACGACGGGTTGGAGCTCGTGACCGCGGTCGACCCGAACTATCGGGGCCTCGATCTGCGGACTGTCACCGGGGTCGACTCGAACCTGAAGATCTCCGGCGAATCGGTTGCGTTCGAAAGGACCGGAGCCGAGGTGGTCGTCGACTTCTCGCACCACGACGCCTCGGTGACCAACCTCTCTTGGCTGGCGTCCCACGGAATCCACACAGTTGTCGGAACAACCGGATTCTCCGACGATGAGATCGCCCGCTTCGAGAGCGAGTTCAAGACGTCGAACTGTGTGATCGCCCCCAACTTCGCGATCGGTGCCGTGCTGATGATGCACTTCGCCGAGATGGCAGCACCGTTCTTCGATTCGGCCGAGATCATCGAGATGCACCACGAGTCGAAGATCGATGCCCCGTCTGGCACAGCGATGCTCACCGCCCAGCGGATGGCGGAAGCTTCGGGGGAGTGGACCCCGGATCCCACCAAGTCAGTGCTCATTGACGGTGCTCGCGGCGGCGAGGGTCCGGCGGGGATCCACGTGCACTCGGTCAGGTTGCGCGGCCTGGTGGCCCATCAGGAAGTGCTCCTGGGCACGACCGGACAGACGCTGACAATCCGCCACGATTCGCTGGACCGCAGCAGCTTCATGCCCGGCGTTCTGCTGGCCGTTAAGCGGGTTGGCGACCTCGCGGGAGTGACCGTCGGCTTGGACAAGTTACTCGGGCTCTGAGGCCATTCTGAGGGGGGTCCGGCGCCGGTCGACCGGTATGGGCGGGATCGAAAAGGTTCGGGCCAACTAAGTGCTGGTAGCCTCGCCGGGAGTGTGAATTTTCACGCACCCCGCAGAGGAAAGCCGGTCAAAGTCCGGCACTGTCCCGCAACCGTTGGTCGTTCGCCACGGGTGCTCGATTAGAGCCCCGAATGACAAGTCGGAAAACTCCCGTGGTGCGATTGCTTCGAACTATCCGTCGAGGATTGCGGGTTCCGGAGCCCGGGTGCTCCTCCTGCGGCGGGACCTCCAGGGCATCGGCCCCGGGAGGAAACCGTCAATGAAGTGCGCCACGACCAGCATGACCCGGTGTGTCTGAGACCCCGGCGCTGATCCGAACACGGCTGTCAAGAGACCTGCACCCCGGCGCGTGGTGGATCTGGGCGATGGGCATGGCTGTCGCTGCCAGTCGCACCACCAACCCTCTGTTGCTCGCCCTGATCATCGCCGTGGTGGCCCTGGTTGTTGCTGCGCGACGCAGCGACGAACCGTGGGCCAAGGGCTTCCGCATGTACGTGGTGTTCGGCTTGGTGATCATCGCCATGCGCGTGGTGTTCCGGATGCTCTTCGACGGCCAGAGCGGACAACACGTCCTGTTCACACTGCCGGAGATCCCGCTCCCCGACGCTGCGGCGGGGATCCGGGTCGGCGGTCCTGTCTCGCTCGAAGGGCTGCTGGCCGCGCTGTATGACGGGCTTCGTCTGGCGACGCTGCTCCTCTGCGTCGGTTCGGCGAATGCTCTGGCCAACCCGAAGCGTCTGCTGCGCTCCGTGCCCAGCGCGCTGTACGAAGTCGGCTCGGCGATCACGGTTGCGCTGACGGTCGCCCCACAACTGATCGAAAGCGCCGTGCGGGTCACGAGGGCCCGGCGCCTGCGCGGAGACGTCGGCCGACGTACCCGCTGGTTCTCGCAGGTGGTGGTCCCGGTGATGACCGACGCGCTCGACCGCTCGCTGCTGCTCGCAGCCGCAATGGACTCCCGTGGATACGGCCGGACCTCGGGGGCGTCGCGTTCCAACCGTCGCCTGACCGGGGCGCTGGTCATCGGCGGACTTCTCGGGGTCTGTGCTGGCACCTACGGATTGCTCGACTCGTCGTCACCGTGGTTCATCGGGCTGCCGATGCTGTTGGTCGGGCTGTGCGTTTCGACCGTGGGTTTCGCAGCGAGCGGGAAGCGCATCTCGCGGACCAGATACCGGGCAGAGAAGTGGCGCTGGGCCGAGTACGTGGTCGCTGGGTCCGGGGTCGTCGCTGCCGCGACGCTGTTCGTCGTATCCAGCGTCGACCCGCTGATGCTCCACCCGACGCTTGAGCCGCTCGTCTGGCCCCAACTGCCCCTCGTAGCGACGATCGGGGTCCTGCTGGGGGCGATCCCCGCCTGGGCGGCACCGCAGCGCCCGTCGCGGCTGGCGGTAGGGGCGGCGGGTCCGCCGGAGATGGTGAATGCGGCTGACATGACAGGTGTGGAGATAGCGGCAAGTGAGGCGAAAGCGGCCGACGTGACCGAGGCACCTGACGTAAGCGGGGTGGCGCAGTGATCCGTTTCGCAAACGTCAGCGTCACGTATCCGGACGCGACCGAACCGACGATCCGTGGGGTCGACCTGGTGGTCGAAGAAGGAGAGCTGTGCCTGGTGGTCGGGCGCACCGGTGTCGGAAAGTCGACGCTCCTCGGCTGCATCAACGGGCTCGTGCCCCACTTCACTGGAGGCCACTTGGGCGGGTCGGTCACCGTCGACGGCCGCTCAACGGCGGACTTCCCGCCGCGGGAACTGGCCGAGGTCGTCGGAGTCGTCGGACAGGACCCCCTGGCCGGATTTGTCACCGACACCGTCGAGGAGGAACTGGCCTACTCGATGGAACAGCTGGCGATCCCCCCGGACGTGATGCGCAAGCGGGTTGAAGAGACGCTCGATCTGCTCGGCATCGCCGATCTGCGTCACCGGTCGCTCCGGGCGCTGTCAGGCGGCCAACAGCAGCGGGTGGCGATCGGGTCGGTCCTTACCGCTCAGCCCAGAATCCTGGTGCTCGACGAACCCACGTCTGCGCTCGACCCCACCGCTGCCGAGGAGGTGCTGGCTGCCATCACCCGTCTGGTCCACGACCTGGGGGTGACCGTCGTTGTCGCCGAGCACCGCCTGGAGCGGGTGCTGCAGTACGCGGACCGGGTGCTGTATCTCAACGGTGACGGCACGGTCAGCTCCGGGTCGCCGGCCGAGATAATGGCCGTGTCAGAAGTCGCCCCTCCGGTTGTCGAACTGGGGCGGCTCGCTGGTTGGTCACCTCTGCCGATGTCGGTGCGCGACGCCCGGCGCAAAGCTTCTGACCTGCGGGCGAGGCTCGAAGTATTGAAGGCGACGGAATTAGCCGATGGCGCCAGTAAGTCGGGGGATCCCGCGTCTGGGTATGCGGGTTCCGCCGCCCTCGGATCTGAGGTCGGTCCGAGTCCTGCGGCCTCCGGCGATGCAACATTGTTGAGAGCGGAAGGGGTGGTCGTGTCGTACGGCGCGACCGTGGCCGTTAGGGAAGTCACCGTCACTTTGCAGTCGGGGGAGATCGTCGCCCTGATGGGGCGCAACGGGTCCGGCAAGTCATCGCTCCTGTGGGCGCTGCAGGGGAGCGGCAAGCGGTCTGGCGGGTCCGTGCAGGTGCTACGTGCTGACGGCTCGCTCGGCGACCCGGCGAGAATGTCCGCCGGTGAGGCCCGCCGAAATGTCGGCCTGGTGCCCCAGACGCCCGGCGACCTGCTCTATCTGCCCACCGTGGCAGCAGAGTGCGCCCAAGCTGACGTGGACGCGGGGGAGCGGGCCGGAACCTGCGACGCGCTGCTCGACCGACTTGTGAGCGGAATCAACCGCAGTTCGCATCCCCGAGACCTGTCCGAGGGACAGCGCCTAGCCTTGGTTCTGGCGATCCAACTGACCGCCTCACCCCAGGTGGTGCTGCTGGACGAACCGACACGCGGTCTCGACTACGGGGCCAAAACGAATCTGGCAGAAGTTCTGCGGGAGCTGGCGGCCTCGGGGCGGGCGGTGATGGTCTCGACCCATGACGTCGAGTTCGTTGCGTCGTGCGCGACACGGGTCGTCGTGCTGGCTGAGGGTGAGGTTGTGGCGGACGGCCCGACCGTCGATGTGGTCGTGGCCTCACCGGCGTTCGCTCCACAGGTGGCGAAGATCCTGTTCCCGTCGGAGTGGCTCAACGTTGCGCAGGTCCGCTCGGCTCTGGAGGCGGACAAGTGAGCAGGGCCCGCTCGACGCTCGCGATGGGCACACGCCCGGCGGCGGTCCTGACCATCGCGTCGGTCGCCGGGCTCGCCATGTTCCTTTGGCCGCTGTTGGTCAGCCCGCCGCTGGAGTCGTCGCACGCATCGGACGCGCCATACGCGTTTGTCCTGATACTTCCGCTGGTCCTGGCGGTCGTGCTGGCCGAACTTCACGGCGGCGAGGTCGACACCAAGTCGCTCGCGATGCTCGGAGTCCTGTCTGCCATAGGCGCCGCCCTCCGGCCGATGGGTGCAGGTCTCGCGGGGATCGAAACGGTCTTCTTCCTGCTGGTGCTGGCCGGGCGGGTCTACGGTCCGGGTTTCGGGTTCGTGCTGGGGAACACGACGCTTTTCTCCTCGGCGTTGCTGACCGCCGGGGTGGGGCCGTGGCTACCGTTCCAGATGCTTGCCTCGGGTTGGGTGGGCCTCGGTGCCGGACTTCTGCCGCGAGCCAGGGGGAGGGCAGAGGTGGCGATGCTCGCGGCGTACGGAGCCTTATCGGCCTACGCGTTCAGCTTCCTGATCAACATGTGGTTCTGGCCCTACGCGATCGGTGAGGACACCCAACTCTCGTTCGTGGTGGGTGATTCGGTGCTGTCGAACCTGCGTCGGTTCGTGCTTTTCACGATCACGACCTCGACGCTCGGCTGGGACACGGGTAGGGCGATCACGAACATCGTGGCGATCGTTGTCCTGGGGCCGGCGATCCTGCTGACCCTTCGGCGATCGGTCCGGAGAGCTGCGTTCGACGCTCCGGTCACGTTTGACTCGCCGGGGCTCTGCCACACGGAGTGATGTACACGACAATTCAGGTTTGCCAAGGATCGACCAAGGGCTGAATGGGCCCGAACTACTACCGATCGATCTTGGCGTGCCTGGGTAGCTCAGTCCGCTGCGGTGTGTCGAGGTCTACTCCGCCAAGGTCCGCGGGCGCAGTCACCAGCCGGTTTTGTCGGCGAGTTGTTTCCATTTTTCGCGGCTGATAGATACGTGATGGAGATCGATGAATTTTCCCTCGTGGAACAGATACTCCTTGAGGCTGCCCTCATGTTCAGCGAAGTCGTCGGCGAACAACTCCATGTTGTAGTCAGGTACTTCAGCGAACAGTTTGCGGAATGGAAAGTTGTCGAACAGGAAGCTGATGAATAGCAGCATTCCTTCGAAGACGGCGGCGGAGTCACCGTGGGAACGGTCACCGCAGCGGAGGTAGGCGATCTTGCAGTTCAGTCCCGAGTGGTTCTCGTCGTAGGCGCTCACTGTTCCTACCGTGTCACCTGTCGCGGTCATCTCAACCATGTATTGCGAGATGACGCCGGCGTAGAGAGTCCGGACGAACTCGTCGAGTGGAAGAGTGCGGCCCCGATACCTCCACCGGCTGCTGTTCGACGGATCGAAGGACGCCAGGTAGAGGGGCATGATGTCCCGTTCCAGGATCGGGCGTAGTCGCACTCTTGTGGATTTGCCTTGCCCCCGACCGCGAGTCGGGTTCAACCGCGGTTTCTCGCCAGCAATCAGCACACTTTGCATCCAGTCACGTATCGAACCGAGGGTCTCGAACTGAGGGTTCCCCCGTGGACCGGTCACGTTGGTTACGCGGCCTGGTCGGCCTGGGGTTGATAGTACTGGTTCTCCCACTCGACGGGCGGGATGTAGCCGAGGCTCGAGTGCAGCCTGCGGTGGTTG
>JBARXY010000035.1:0-1588 GCA_049647585.1 Microthrixaceae bacterium
TTCGGGAGCCCCATACCCCGTATTAGAGACTGCACCGATTGCGTAAACGACTCCATCAATGCAGGGAGCAGTGTCAGAGGTGTAAGAAAGATGCCAGCCATCCGGTAACTGCTGGGAGTACACTGCCAGATTAGGGTTTTCTGTTAATGGGTATAACTGCATCAGTTGATATTCTTCTGGCGGTGCCGCTGTTGGAACTACCTGTGTCTTATTATGTGCCCCATAGATAACGTCACCACACTGTGTAATCAACTCCGGATAAATGCTCGTAAATTTCCCTGAAACAACCTCATCTGGAGAGCTCAGGAAGTAGTCCATCCGGTAGCCCTCCTCGGCATAGCCAGTATTGAAGAGAGTAAAATATCCTGAGTCGTCAGCTAGTTTCATACCAGAGTACATGGTGTATACCTCTGTCGGATGCGGTTGTGACCAGTATGCACCGCCATCATAAAAATGACTCCACTCACCATCTATCACCATGAGGCTGTCCCCTTGCCAAAGCGGATAAGCAGAACCGATCCTGCTGGTACGAACGCTTTTCACCTCACCGTGACCGTCAATGAAAGATACGGTATTTGCTGGCAGCGTGAAAGGTGCGTTATATTTTGGCGGTGTCGATTGCACAATCACCAGCCGAGTTTCGTCGAGCGAGACTTCGGTAAACCCCGCTTCCGGGTTTAGCTGAAAGATTGAGCAAGCGCTGAGACATAAAACGGTGAAAAATCCCACCAGAATTGCGCCTGAACCACTTGCAAGATTGTTATTTTGAAACATTACGTATACGCAGGTCTATCTACTTTTTTGTAAATATACCGTAGGCCCCTCCTCCGCCCGATCCTACATGAACACCTGCTGTACAGCTGTTCAAGGGCTCCAAAATTTTTGAGTTACTCTGGGCAAAGTAAAAGAGACCGCACCGAAAAATCAGTGCGATCTCTTTTGTTTTGTCGGGACGACAGGATTTGAACCTGCGACCCCACGGCCCCCAGCCGTGTGCGCTACCAAACTGCGCCACGTCCCGAAATGGTAATTACAACACAAACAAGCTTATCGAAAAATAACGTAAGCCGGGACGTCCCTATCCCAAACCACACAAAGCTTTCGCTTCGTTACTCTGGTTTGGGACCCTAGGGGCCCACCTACCCCAAACCACACAAATCAACACTCTTAGGAAGAAAGAGCTTCCTGCCAACGACGTACAACCTCAGTAACAACCTGATCAATACTCAAATCGCTGGTATCGATCACCTGCACACCGGGTGCCGCATTGAAAAAATCGACCATTTTGGAGTCTGAGGCGTCACGGTCACGAATCTCTTTATTCAACGAGACATGTGTTGCCGATTCAAGGCCACGGCGTTGCATCCGCACGCTTTCGGATGCTGTTACCAGGAGCCGCAACTGTGCATCTGGGGCAACCACGGTGGTAATATCGCGGCCCTCGACCACAACACCGGGCAGCTCCACCGCTGCGATGAGCCGCCGAAAGAGCGCCACTAGAAACTCGCGCACCTCAGGGAGCTGAGCGATGGCACTGGCCGTAACTGAACCTTCGGGTTTTCGGATTGCCGAGGAAAAATCGATGCCG
>JBARXY010000036.1:0-13508 GCA_049647585.1 Microthrixaceae bacterium
ACAACACATCACGGAATGAACGGAACGTTTTGGCAAAGCTACGTGTGTACGAGCTGGCGAAAGAGCTCGGCCTCACCAACAAAGAGTGCATCGAACTCTGTAACGCCCTCGGATATGGCGTCAAGAGCCACTCTTCCTCGCTCGATGGAGCCTACGCGGACCAGGTCCGCCGCAAGGCCAAGCGCGAGGGTCTGATTCGGGACCAACAGCCCGAGGACGAAAAGACCAAGAAGAAGGCCTCAGCGGCGAGCGCTGAAGGATCCAAGTCTTCGAAGTCGACGACCAAGGCGGCTGAGCCGAACCCCAAAACCGGCGAGTCCAAGACCGGCGAGTCCAAGACCGCAGAGTCCAAGACCGCAGAGTCCGGCGCCCAGAAGAGCGAGCCCGCTGCGGAATCAGCTCCAGCTCCAGCTGCGCCAGCGCAGCCCGCTGCCACGACGCCCCCGCAGCCCGCTGCCACAACGCCAGCCGAGTCGAGCGAAGAACCAGCGACGGCCAAGGAAGCGACTCCCGAAGATCAGACTCGGTCTGCCGCCGCGGCTCCTACGGCACCGGGTGCGGAACCCGCCGCCAAGAAGGTCATCTCCTCGAAGCCGACGAGTGGCCGCCCTGCTGTTAAGCCCGCCGAGCCATCCTCCGCACCGCAGACTGCTGCTGCCAGACCGACGGCACCGCCAGCACCTGGAAGGCCCCGGCCGCCGGCCGCGCCGCCTGTTCAGGCTCCGGCAGCCTCGGGTTCCCCGACCAGCGCTGAACCAGCCGCTGCCAGGACGAGTGACCAGGGTGAGCGAGTCCCAGCCGGGTCAGCGCCCGAAGCCAGAACAGCGACACCTGACAGTTCCGCAGACGCCGCAGCCACAGAAGCAAAGGGCGCGTCGACCGCACCACAGGCTGCGCCACCCGGCACGGCCGAGGACAAGGCTGCTCCGCCGCTCTCACCCTCTGGCAAGCCGATTCCGCCACCACCTGGTCCGCCGCTATCGCGGACCGGCAAACCGATTCCTCCGCCGCCGGGCCTCGGCGGTCGGGGTCCTGCGCCTTCGGGGCGCGGACCTGGCGGGCCAGGTCGCGGTGCCACAAGCGCTCCCGGTCGTAGTGGCGCGCGTCCCGGCGGACCGGGCGGCTTCAGTCGTCCTCCCGCCGGTCCCGGCGGATTCCCGCCCCCAGGTGGAGGTCCCGGCGGTGGTCCTGGTGGCCGCCCCGGAGGTGGCCGTCCAGGTGGACCGCAACGTCCTCCTCGTCGGAAGGGGCGTCGCCGTCGCAATCGCGAAGAACTCCAGCCGATGGACATCCCGACCTACACCCCGGCGAGCGCTCCGGTGCCCGACGGGACGGTCGTCATCGAGCGAGGTTCAACGCCTCAGGACCTTGGCCCCAAGCTGAACCGCACCGCAGCGGACGTCGTTCGCTTCCTGCTCCAGCAGGGCGAGATGGTCACGGCAACCCAGTCGCTTCCCGACGAGATGATCGAACTCTTCGCCGAGGAAGTCGGCGCAGTGATTTCACTGGTCGATCTCGGTCAGGAGCAGGAAGTCGAGCTCCGGAAGGTTCTCGAGATTCCCGATGACGAAGACGCGGATACCGAGGACTGGGCGCACCGCGCACCGGTCATCACGGTCATGGGCCACGTCGACCACGGTAAGACCAAGCTCCTCGACCGGATTCGCAATGCAGATGTTGCGGCCGGCGAATCTGGTGGAATCACCCAGCGGATCGGCGCCTACAAGGTCGTCAGAGATGGCAAGAGCCTTACCTTCATCGATACGCCCGGTCACGAGGCCTTCACGGCCATGCGCGTCCGTGGCGCCGAGGCGACCGACATCGTCGTTCTCGTTGTCGCCGCCGACGATGGGGTGATGCCCCAGACCGTCGAGGCGATTCAACACGCCAAGGCCGCAGAAGTCCCGATCGTCGTTGCGATCAACAAGATCGACCGTGAAGCCGCTGACCCCACCCGGGTCATGCAGCAGCTCTCCGAGAACGGACTCGTTCCCGAGGCGTGGGGCGGAGACACGGTCATGGCCGAGGTTTCTGCGCTCCAGGGCATTGGCATCGACGAGTTGCTCGAAACCCTTCTGCTGGTTGCCGAGGTCGAAGACCTCCGTGCTAGTCCCGAGGGACGTGCCCGTGGTGTCGTCATCGAAGCCCACCTCGACATCGGTCGTGGTCCGGTTGCGTCGGTGCTGGTCCAACACGGAACTCTCCGGGTCGGCGATCCGCTCGTCGCAGGTCCTGCATGGGGTCGAATCCGGGCGCTCATCAACGACAAGGGTGAGCAGATCAAGGAGGCCGGTCCGTCGACTCCCGTCGAAGTCCTCGGCCTTTCAGATGTCGCCTATGCCGGCGACGATTTCATCGTCGCTCCGGATGAGCGCAAGGCCCGATCCGTGGCCGAGACCCGCGAGCGTTGGCATCGTGACGTCGAGCGGGGCCGTGACTCCTCGGTCAACGTCCAGGGTGCCCGTCTCGAGGACATCTTCGCCCAGATCGAAGCTGGCGAGCAGGCAACTCTCAATCTGATCATCAAGGCGGACGCCCGCGGCACGCTTGAAGCTCTCACCGAGAGTCTCAAGGAGCTCGAACGGCCCGAGGTCAAGATCGGCTTCGTGCTCCGGGGAGTCGGAGCAATCTCCGAGTCCGACATTGCTCTCGCAGCGACGTCGGAAGCGACGATCTTCGGCTTCAACGTGCGTCCCAGCCGTCAGGCCAGGGACCTCGCCGCAGCCGACGGGGTCGAGATCCGAACCTACGAGGTCATCTACAAACTCCTCGACGACGTTCGGGACGCGATGCTCGGAATGCTCGAACCCGAGTATGAAGAGGTCGTCACCGGTGACGCCGAAGTACGTGAGATCTTTCGGGTACCGAAGATCGGTGCAATCGCAGGCTGTCTCGTCCAGTCCGGAGTCATCACACGCAATTCCAAGGTGCGGTTCATTCGTGACGGAACCATCCTCTGGAATGGTGAGGTCAGCTCGCTGCGACGCTTCAAGGACGATGTCCGCGAAGTTGCCGCAGGCTATGAGTGCGGTATCGGCCTGTCCGACTTCCAGGACCTCAAGCCGGGCGACATCATCGAGACCTACGAACTCCGTGAGCTACCCCGGGTATAGGGCTCACGTAGCCTGATAATTAGCGGCCAGTAGTTGAGGCCGACCCGAATTTCGGGGGCGACCCAGCGGGGCCGTTTTCCGACCGTTGTTTCGAGGAATCCAATGGCGCGACGTCGACCGTCACCAAAGCGGCAGTTCAACAGGACCGACCGGATCGGAGAACTGATCAGGGAACTGGTCGCGTCCGAACTCGAGCGGCTTGGTGACGAGCGTCTCGAGATGGTCACCGTCACTGCGGTGACGGTCGACGGAGCACTTGAGACCGCGAAGGTCTACTACTCGGCCATGTCCGCCGAGGACGAGGGCCGCGACGAGGAAGTGGCCGAAGCGCTGGAGGAAATTCGCTGGCGGGTCCAGAAGCTGATCAACCGCGAGATGACTTCCCGCAAGACTCCCCAGATCAGCTTTGAGCCCGACACCGTTCTGTCTTCAGCTCTGCGGATCGAAGAGATCCTCCGCGAAGTCGCGGTGAGCGATGAACTCCTCGGAGACGCTGCTGACGCCAGCGATGTTGCTGACTCCAGCGATGTCGCAGACACTGCTGACGCCAGCGAGGGGCAGTTCGAAGAGTGAGTCGCCGCAGGCGCGGCAACGCACCCGGGGATCCGGTTGGCGTCTGCGTGATCGACAAGCCAGCAGGGTGGACGAGCCACGATGTCGTGGCCAAACTGCGCGGTCAGCTCGGCACCCCCCGGGTGGGACACGCAGGGACCCTTGACCCAATGGCAACGGGCGTTCTCGTCATCGGGGTCGGCCCCGCAACCCGGCTGCTGAATCTGATCATGGCCACCACCAAGGTCTACGAGGCAGAAATCACGTTCGGTCAGGAGACCGACTCTCTCGACGCCGACGGCGAGGTTACGGCTACCCACGACATGACCGGCCTGGACCCCGTGGCCGTTGTGGAAGCGGCGAAGGCTCTCACCGGCGACATCCTGCAGGTCCCACCCATGGTTTCGGCGATCCGGGTGGATGGTCGACGGCTCCACGAACTCGCCCGTGAGGGGATCGAGGTTGAGCGTCAGGCGCGGCCGGTAACGGTGCACCGCTTCGATCTGAGACCGACCGTCGATCCGCTCGTCTGGACCGCAACGGTCGAATGCTCCTCGGGTACCTACGTGCGCACTCTGTCAGCCGACCTTGGAGCAGCGCTCGGCGGAGGAGCGCACCTGAGCGCACTGCGCCGCGTCGCTGTCGGCGCCTTCACCATCGATGAGGCTTCGACGGTCGAGGAGCCCGTCCTGTTGGAGCCCGCGGCCGGCGTGAGGGGCCTCGAGAGCGTCAGAGTCGATGAGGCGGTGACGGACGACGTTCGCCACGGTCGGGTCATGGACTTGTCCGCACTAGGTGTCTCGGGACCCGGTCCCTGGGGTGTTCTGAACTCTGATGGTGATCTGCTTGCCGTCTACGAGAGCTTCCGTGACGATTCCGTCAAACCGGCGATGGTGCTCTCCAGCCAGGTGGCTGAGTAGGTTTCTGGCAGTGGAGATCTTCTACGACACCGAGGAATGCCCGCCGCCCGGACCCGGGGCGGTAGTGACCATCGGGGCCTATGACGGCGTTCATCTCGGTCACAGAGCAGTCATTGCCGAGGTCATGGACCTCGCTCGTGAGCGCGGAGAGATCTCGACCGTTGTCACATTCGATCGACATCCCGCCCAGGTGATCAGACCCGATTCGGCGCCGAGACTGTTGACGGATCTGGCCCAGAAGCTCGAATTGCTGGAGGCGACCGGCATTGATCGCGTGTTCGTCGTCCATTTCGACACCGCTCGCGCCGCCGAAAGCGCCGAGGACTTCGTTCGTTCTGTCCTTGTCGACTGCCTGGACACCCACCAGATCGTCGTCGGCGAGGACTTCCACTTCGGTCACCTCCGGCGGGGCAACGTGGCGCTACTCGAAGAGATGGGCGCCGAACTCGGATTCTCGGTCCACGGTCACAAACTCGTCGGTCCCGACGGTCTTGCAGCACGGGATGATGCGCAGGTTTCGTCGACGGCCATAAGGCGGGCGATCCACGAGGGTCGGACCGCTGACGCCAACCACATGTTGGGGCGTCCCCACGAAATGCGGGGAGTGGTTGTACCCGGTGACCAACGCGGTCGCACCATGGGGTTTCCCACGGCGAACGTGGCGGTGCAAACCGAGATGCTCATGCCCGCCGATGGCATCTATGCGGGCTGGATCCAGGCTCTTCCAGCTCTTCCCACTGATCCAGTACTTCCCACCGATCCAGCTGTTCCCACTGCTCTCACCAATCTGGCTGTTCTGGAGTCCGAGGGCCCAGCCGGTTCGGGCACCGGTGCCGCGGACGGTTCATTGGCCAAGCCGTGGCCCGCTGCCATCTATGTCGGCAAGCGCCCGACGTTCTACGACTCGGAAGCAATGACTCTTCTCGAGGTGAACATTCTCGATTTCGACGGTGATGTGTACGGCCAGCGGGTGGCGGTGCGTTTCACCGATCGGATCCGTCCGGACTTCAAGTTCACTTCGGTCGAGGACCTGATTGCCCAACTGCAGGCAGATTGCGATCGGGCCAGGGAGCTTCTCGGCGGACCACGCTACTGAGCCCGGATTCGACGCCGACGACGACAGGATGGCGGTCGACCTGAGTTGCGGACGGAACAACCGCGGTTTTCGGCACCCACGTTGTTACGGTGTTATTTGCCGTTCCAACTGTTGCCGGGTGTTGCCCGGGCAGCCAGAGATTCTGAAGGAGGTGTTCCGTGAATACGAGTGAGCTCGTAGAGCCGATTCAGGGACCACTTCTGGACGCCCCACTTGCCAACGACAGGGTCGAGGCTCCTCGGTTGGCGCGTCATCAGATTGTGCTGCCCGACGGCCACCTGGTCGGCGTTACCGTTGCGGGCGAGGGGATTCCTCTGGTCGTCGTCCACGGATTTTCGGCGGAGGGATTCCTCTATGCCCAGTCGCTTTCGCGGCTGGTGAAGATGGGATTTCGGGTGGTGGCAATCGACACCGCCGGTCACGGCGCCACCCAGGGTCTGCCACTCAACGGCCAGAACATGAACGACTACGCCGACCTACTGGGTCGAGTGGTGGACGAACTGGGGATCCAGCGGTTCATCGTCGCCGGCCATTCCATGGGCGGACAGCTAGTTACGCGCCTGGCCGCCGCTCGGCCCGAGAGCGTGATTGCCGTGGTACTGATCGATGCCATCGTGGGTGACCGCTGGGATGACATGGTTCGACTCTTCAGGGTTTCGCCACCGCTCCTCGCCGGAGTTGGCGGGTTGTTGTTGCTGGACTCGGTTTCGGTGATGCCGACGTTCACCAATCCACGCCAGGCCACGAAGCTGATGCGACTCGTAGCTCCGACGCTCGCCGGCCATGTGGTTCAGCCATGGCGGCTGCTGGGGCCGATGCTGAGCATTCTGCGAACCCGGGCCAGTCGGCACGTACTGGATGTCCTCAAGGAGAACGATGTTCCGGTGTTCGCGCTTCACGGGGCCTGGGACCTAGCAGTCCCATTGAAGACAGCGAAGGACACGGTCAACAGAACCGACGGAGTTCTAGTTACCGTCGAACGCGCAGGCCATTCATGGATCCTGCGTGACCCCGAGACGCTCCCGGCGATCATCGCCGAACTGCTCGCCTCTGAACTGGGCGACAGCATCCGCAAGTCGCTGCGCGCAGCGGGAGTGACCGGCAAGAACCCCGGCATCGCAGATGTCGAGAAGGTTTGTTACAAGCGCAAGGCCCGTGTGTTCAGCCTGGCACCGGCAAGCGAGAAGCCCAAGGTCGTAGGGCAGCATCGCCGACCCAAGTACCGCTGGCATCTGGACCGCTGAGAGGGCTTTAGCGCTCGCTCGGCGGCCTGAACTAACCTGCACCCTCAGCCGGCCGAATGGTCGGGGTGCGCCGCGTGTCGTGAAGTGTCCAGAGTGGGTCCCAGTAATGGTGACCCGCAGGGTGCCACGCATTTCGGGGCAGGGTCCTACACCCACGAAAGAGGATTGCAATGAGTAACCGCCAGGCAACCAATCTGCCGCCGAAGATCGAAACGATCACCAAGTTCGGCAAGGACGGCCAGGACACCGGCTCGACCGAGGTCCAGATCGCACTTCTGACAGATCGGATCAACCACCTGACGGAGCACCTGAAGAAGCACAAGAAGGACCACCATTCACGTCGTGGCCTTCTCATGCTCGTGGGTCGTCGCCGCCGCTTCCTCGACTACCTGAAGGCGAATGAGATCGAGCGCTACCGCACGATCATCGCCGAACTCGGTTTGCGCCGCTGATTGCAGCTGCAGTGGCGGCCACTGGGGCAGGCGCAGTTCTTGCGCTGCTGTCTCTTCACGCTCTCGCCGCACTGCTCGCCGGACCGTTGTTCAAACGGTTTGGCAAACAAGGCTTTCTGGCGCTGGGAATTGCCCCAGCAGCTCTTTTCTGCTGGTCGCTGACGGCCGCCCCCGGGGTCATCGGCGGAGTACCGGTCGTAGAAGTTTTCAACTGGGCTCCGTCGCTCCATTTCGTCCTTTCGGTTCGCGTCGACAGCTTCTCGTTGCTGATGCTGATGTTGGTATCCGGAATCGGAACCCTCGTATTCGGCTACGCCAGCGTCTACTTCTCAGAACGAGAGGATCTGGCTCGCCTTGGTGGCCTTCTCGTTGCGTTCTCGGGGGCAATGGCTGGTCTGGTCGTCGTCGACAACCTGCTGGCTCTGTTCCTTTTCTGGGAACTGACTTCGATCACCTCGTATCTGTTGATCGGAACCGACGACCGCTCGGCAACCGCCCGAGCCGCGGCGCTGAGGGCACTCGTGACCACCGGCGCGGGCGGCTTGGCGATGCTCGGTGGCTTCGTCATTCTCGCCCAACAGGGCGGCACATGGTCCATGACCGAACTGTTGGCCGACCCACCGCGGGGAGCCGCGGTCAACGGTGCAATCGTTCTGGTGCTGTTGGGGGCGTTCACCAAGTCGGCGCAGTTCCCGTTCCACTATTGGCTGCCCGGTGCGATGGTGGCGCCGACGCCGGTCAGCGCCTATCTGCATTCGGCGACGATGGTCAAGGCCGGCGTATACCTGATCGCCAGGCTCGCGCCGTCGTTCGGGGAGCTCGAACTCTGGCGTCCGATCGTCATCACCGTCGGCCTGATCACGATGATCCTGGGCGGTTGGCGGGCCCTGAACCAGACCGACCTGAAGGTGCTGCTGGCCCACGGCACAACAAGCCAGTTGGGCTTCATGGTGGTGATGTTCGGGCTCGGAACCTCCGCATCGGTGAAGGCGGGGGCAACCTTGTTGTTCGCCCACGGGCTTTTCAAGGCGACGCTCTTCATGGTCGCCGGCATTGTCGACAAGCAAGCTCGCACCCGCGATATCCGTAGGCTCGACCGGCTCTGGGGTTCCATGCCGTTCACCGTGACCGCAGCTGCAATTTCGGCGGCGTCAATGGCCGGAGTTCCGCTGCTGCTCGGCTTCATCGCCAAGGAGGGATCACTTGAGGCCTTGCTCGATTTCGGTGGCACGACGGCGCTGATCACAGTGACCGGTGTGGTCATCGGCTCGGTTCTCACGTTCGCCTACAGCGCCCGGTTCGTGTGGGGGATGATCGGGCCTGAAACCTCGGCCGTGGCGGTCGGCAAGAGCGAGATCGAGAGGCCCAGCGAGGCGTCTGCCACGATCCTTGCGCCCGTCGCCGTGTTGAGCGCCATCACAGTTATCGGAGGGATCTACCCGCGCGCAGTCTCCTCACTCGTCGTCGGTGCGGCGACGGCGATCGACTCAGGCGTTTCCTCAGCAAGCCTGGCGCTGTGGCACGGTCTGACCAAACCGCTGCTGCTGTCGATCGTCATAATCGTCGCCGGTGCTGCTCTATGGCTGGCCCGTGGCTTCATCGATCGCCTGTACGCCCGGACACCTCACATGGCTTCCGGTGGACGGATCTTCGACATTGCGCTCGCAAGGTTCCTGCGCTTCTCCGATGTTGTGATCGGACACGTCCAGACCGGTTCGCTGCCTTCCTATCTCATGACGATTCTGGCAACGGCCCTGCTGCTTCCGGGAGTGATACTGGCACTCCGGGCCAAACCGGATCTGTCGCTCGAGTTGATGGACCGACCCGGGCAACTCGTCACGGTGGTGCTGATGGCGGTGGCATCGCTGGGCGCGGTGATATCGCGTCACCGGATGGCAGCAGTGCTCTGCGTCGGCGCCGTCGGCTACGGCATCGCGGTGCTGTTCATGTTTCAGGGTGCACCTGATCTGGCATTGACCCAGATGATGGTCGAAACGCTCGTCCTTGCCGTCTTCGTGTCGGTCATGCGGCACCTTCCGCTGAAGTTCGCACGCAACCAGACGGTGTTCGCCGTGTTTCCACGGGCGCTTCTTTCGATTCTTGTCGGCATCGGGGCCGCGACCTTCGCGCTCATCGCCTTCGCAGCCCGACCTGCCGGGGTGGAGCCCGTCTCACAGACCTACATCGAGGCGTCCCCCCAAGCGGGTGGTGCAAATATCGTCAACGCGATCCTCGTCGAGTTCAGAGGCTTCGACACCCTCGGCGAGACAACGGTTCTCACCGTGGTCGCGCTCGGAGTGCTTGGCCTTGTGCGAGCCGTCCGGCGCGAGCGCAATGGTGACACCTCCGAGGAATTGACGCCCATGCGGCCGTCGTTCGTGCTCGATTCCGCAGTCCAGGCGTTGTTCCGAACCTTGATCCTGTTGTCGTGGGTATTGCTCTTCTCGGGCCACGACGATCCGGGCGGGGGGTTCATCGCTGGCCTCGTTGCGGGTGCGGCCTTCGTGCTCGTCAATCTTGCTGGTGGCAATCGAAGCCGGCGGCAGCGTGGCCCCGCCGCGGCCGAGACCTTCCTCGGAGTCGGAATCACCGTCGCTGTGCTCGCCGGTGCCGTGGGGTGGATGATCGGCGGGGTATTCCTCGAGTCTGCCGATATAAGCGCCCAGCTGCCCTTGATTGGCCAGCTGAAACTCTCGACCTCGATGGTGTTCGAAATCGGTGTCTACCTGGTGGTCATCGGCTTGGTGATGGCGCTGTTGCGCTCCCTCGGAACCGAACAGGCGCGGGAACTGTGATCGTCATTCTTGCGGTGATCGTCGGAATCCTGTTTGCAGCGGGAACCTTCCTGATACTTCAACGCACGCTGAGCCGCATCATCTTGGGCCTCACCATGTGCAGCAATGGCGTCAACATGTTGTTGCTGTTGGCAGGCGGCAGGGGAGGAGCCGCCGCGTTCGCCGATGGTCGCTCTGGTGGACTTCGCCTGGCCGACCCGATGCCTCAGGCAATGGCATTGACGACGATCGTCATCAATTTCGCGATGGTCGCCTTCCTGCTGGCGATGGCGTTCCGCAGTGCCACCCTCACCGGAGAGGACGAGGTCGAGGACGATCTCGAAGATCGCCGTATCGCCCAGACAATCCGAGCCGAGGAACTTGCAGCGGAGATTGCGCTCGAGGACGAGGAAGGTGACTTCGTGGATGTCGAACGCGAATTCGAAGGCGGAGGAGAATCTCGATGACCACGATCCTTCCGTTGCTGATTGTTCTGCCGATCTTCGGCGCCGGCGTCAACATGGCCCTTTGGCGTCATGTGAAGGTCCAACAAGTTCTGGGCGTCTCGATACTCGGATCCTCGCTGGTGATGTCGCTCGCGTTGTTGGACCACGTAAATCGATTCGGGCCGGTCGCCGTTCATCTGGGCGGGTGGAGTGCGCCCGCGGGGATCACCCTAGTCGCCGACGTGTTCGCAGTGATGTTGCTGACGGTTGCAATGGTGGCCCTATTGGCAGTGTTCGTCTACGCGATCGGGCAACCACGGGCCGACAAGGGCGCGTTCTACTTCCATTCGCTCTACCTGGTTCTGGCGGCAGGGATAGCTGGCTCCTTCCTGGCGGGAGACCTGTTCAACCTGTTCGTTTCCATCGAGGTCATGCTCTCGGCGAGTTATGTGCTGATCACTCTCGGCGGAAGCCGCTCCCAGGTCCGGTCCGGCATGACCTACGTCATCATCAACCTTCTCGCCTCGACCCTTTTGGTCACCACGATCGGCCTTATTTACGCGGCAACCGGAACGGTCAACATGGCCGACGCCGCAGGCAAGCTCCAGGAAGTGCCCGACGGAGTTCGTTTGGCGCTGGGAGGGTTGCTACTTGTGACCTTCGGCATCAAGGCCGCAATATTCCCGCTTTTCTTCTGGCTTCCGGACTCCTATCCGACAGCTCCGGTGACGGTTACGGCGGTATTCGCCGGGCTGCTCACCAAGATCGGTATGTACGCGATCATCCGAACGCAGACCCTGCTGTTCCCGAACACGGGTGGGCCGGTGGACCTCCTGCTCATAATCGCTGCGGCGACGATGATCATCGGCGCACTCGGCGCAATTGCCCAGAACGACATGAAGCGAATTCTGAGCTTCAGCATCGTCAGTCAGATTGGCTACATCCTGTTCGGCTTGAGTCTCAACAGCGTGGCGGGGATCGCCGGAGCGGCGTTCTTCCTGGTCCACCAGATCCCGGTCAAGACCGCCCTGTTCCTAGTTCAGGGGCTGGTCGAAACCGTCACGGGTTCATCGGCGCTGGACAGGGCCGGCGGACTGTTGCGACAGAATCCGTTCATAGCTGCCATGTTCGTTCTTGCAGGACTCAGCTTGGTGGGCCTGCCGCCCCTGTCAGGGTTCTTCGGCAAGGTCGCCCTGGTCGAGGCCGGCCTGGCGGAGGGCAAGTGGATTGTCACCGGCATCAGCCTGGTCGTCAGCGTGCTGACACTCATCTACATGACCAAAATCTGGGCGAACGTCTTCTGGGGCGACAAGGTCGAGAAAGCTCCGATCGTGACCCAGGACGGGAGAGTGTTCGAACTGCCCGAACACGCTCCGCGCCTAATGAACGCGGCGACACTGGGCATCGTCTGTGTAACGGTGCTGATCGCCGTGTTCGCCGAGCCCATCTGGCAGCTCTGCGAGCAGGCGGCCAATGAGTTGCTGGAACCGAGTACGTCATATGTGAGCGCGGTGATGTCGCGATGAATCCAGAGTTTGACGACCGAAGCTGGTTGCATCCGAAGCGCTGGCGGGTTCCACGGCTGGGCTCTCGTCTGCTGTCGATCGCGTGGCTTCTCGGAATCTGGCTTGCGGTGAGCGGGTCCTACACGGTGGGCTCATTCGTCGGGGGATTGATAGCTGTTGCCGCAGTCACTCTGTTGTTTCGCCGTCCGGCTCACAACGATCCGATCCATCACGTCCGGCCGCTGATGCTGTTGCTATACGTGGGACATTTCGTCCGCGAGTTGGTGGCGGCCAACATCGAAGTTGCGCGGGCCGTCATCAACCCAACTCGGGTCCATGACACTCGTGGGATCCTCGAAATACCGCTCCCTCGCAGCTCCAAACTTGTCGGCGCGGTACTCGCCAACGCGGTGACCCTGACCCCGGGGACGTCGATCGTCGAGGTGACCGAGGAGCCTCCTTCGTTCCACGTACATGTTCTCCACGTGGAGAGCATTGCTGCCACACGAAGCTCGATCGCCGAGTTGCACTGGCGGCTCGTACGAGCGCTCGGTCCTGCGGATGCGCTGCCAGCGGCACAAGCGGCAGCCCGTGAGCTGCGCGAGCAGGTGGCGGCCGAGCGCTCCGGAAAGCCCTCGCCTGATTCCCGGCCCGGTTCGGGGAAGGGAACTCCGGAATGAACGCCGTCATCACGGTCTGTCAGATAATCGTGAGCGTCGGTGCGCTCTTGTGCGTCATCAGGCTGGTACTCGGGCCGTCCCTGTCTGATCGCGCTCTGGCGCTCGACACACTGCTCATGACCATCGTCGTCGAGGTCGCACTCGGTGCTGCCAGGTCCGGCGAGGACAGAAACCTGGACCTATTGCTGGTCGTTGGACTGGTGGCCTTCATCGGCACGACAGCGGTAGGCAGATTCGTCGAAAGGCGGGGGGCGCGATGAGCGTCGTCGTCAACATCATTTCTGCCACTCTCATGGTGATTGCGGCGCTGTTCGTGCTGCTGGCCGGAATTGGTCTTCACCGCTTCGATGACGTGTTCTCGCGTATTCACGCTGCAACCAAGGCCGTAACCTTCGGCGTACTGGTGGTCGCGATCGGTGCGTCATTCCAATTGGAGAACAGCGTCGATGTGGTCAAGCTGATTCTCGCGGCGATTCTCCAGTTGATCAGCGCCCCGGTCGGTTCCCACATCCTCGCTCGAGCTACGTATCACGCGGGGACCGAATTGAGCCCGCTGACCAGGATCGATCAACTCGCTGACCCCGACGCGACCCTCGATTCCTGATCGCCTCGGCCAATTCGGCCCGCCTCGCCCAAATCGGCCCGCCCCGGCCAATTCGGCCCGCCCCGGCCAATTCGGCCCGCCCCGGCCAATTCGGCCCGCCCCGGCCAATTCGGCCCGCCCCG
>JBARXY010000037.1:0-66644 GCA_049647585.1 Microthrixaceae bacterium
CGATGTCCGAACCCGCTCGACAGAACTCAACTCTCCCGATCGGGAGACTCGACTCAACGCTTCTTGGCTGGTGCCTTCTTGGCTGCAGTCTTGGCTGGTGCCTTCTTGGCCGGCGCCTTCTTCGCGACGGTCTTCTTGGCGACGGTCTTCTTGGCTGGTGCCTTCTTGGCCGTGACCTTCTTGGCCGTGACCTTCTTCGCGACGGTCTTCTTTGCGGGTGCCTTCTTGGCTGCAGTCTTGGCTGGTGCCTTCTTGGCCGGCGCCTTCTTCGCGACGGTCTTCTTGGCTGGTGCCTTCTTGGCCGTGACCTTCTTCGCGACGGTCTTCTTGGCGACGGTCTTCTTGGCTGCGGCCTTCGTGGCAGACGCCTTTGCAGGTGCCTTCTTGGCTACGACCTTCTTGGCTACGACCTTCTTGGCCGGCGCCTTCTTTGCTGCTGTCTTCTTAGCTGCGGCCTTCTTTGCCGGTGCCTTCTTCTTTGCTACCACTGCTGCCTCCTCGGCTGGCTCCCTCAAGAGGAACGTTGGGTTGGTGTCCTCGGCGTCGTCATGGCCCGGATCATTTGATCCTGACCCTGACATCGTCGATGCCGAATCGGCTTCGAACTGTTCGAAGCCGGGTAGTGCAAGGTCGATGCCCCTTCTGGGGGTGTCGAATCCTTGCACGATGAAGGGGCGAACCTCACCCATCGCTAGCACTTCACGTGCGCTGCGTGGAGCGGGGTCTCCCATCGACTTGAGTGAGACGTAACAGCGGGCACCGTCGACGTCAACGTAGGCGCCATGCGAGGAGAACTCGATGACTGTGGCACTGGCGATGGACCCGAGCGGGTACTTGGTCACGAAGTTGAGGAAGTTGACCGGTGTGTTGATCGGTGATGACGATTTCGACCGGGAACGTGACGACGAGCGCCCCTTGCCTTCGGACCTTTCAGACCCTTGGGACTTGCCGCCTGCAGCGGAGGAGGACGCGGCGGAGGCGGCGGATACTTGGGCCTTCGAGCCCGCCTTGGAGTTGGAGCGCGATTTCGACTTGCCGGCACCGGAGGCTGACTCGTCGGATCTGGTGTCGGACGGCTTTGCGTCGCCCGCGGTGGCGGAGCTCCTGCCTGAGGATCCCCGCTCGGCAGAGCCTCGCCCTGACTTGGCTCTGCCAGTGTCGGACGCTGGCTTCTCATCCGGAGAGGAGGCGGATTTTCTGCTCCGCGACTTCGAAGAGGTGGAGCTGGTGGTTGCTTCCTCATCGGACGAAGCGGACTTGGATGCTTTCGCCTCACGAGTTGCTCGCCTGCTTACGGGTCCGCGGACCGGTACCCGGGCGACGAATACCCAGCCAACTCCGGGGACGGGCTTCCCGCCCCAGAGTCGTCCCTCGGTGAAGAGCCACTCGTAGGTCGCGTGGAACTCCTGGAACGAGTCGTTCGAAAGGATCGTTGCACCAGAGCGCTCGGCTATCTGCAGAACGAATGCATCGCCTCGCCCGACAGCTCCGGCGGGAGGCGTCAGCAGCTCGCCATTGAGCACGGCCTCCTCGTACTGGTCCCTCTCGGAGGCATCAATTCGATGTGCAAAAGTTGCGTCAACAACTACTACGAGGTTGTCGAAGTTGTGTTCCTGCACGAAGTCTCGAACAGCTTCATCGAGCTGGGCGAGCGAAGGAATCGTCCGTCCTTCAGTAGCGATGTTTGATCCGTCAACGACGAGGTGTGAGTTGGCCATCTCGGTCCATTAGTGAAGCAGGGATTTGAGGGAAAACCGCGCAATTCTCGAAAGTCCTTATCGTTTCGTGCGCAAGTACCGATGTCGGCCATCGGTCAAGCCGCCAGACACATACCCAGCGGGGGTACCGATCGTCGTAGAATTAGCGGATGATTTCAGCAGTGTTCTTCGACTTCGGGGGCGTGCTCCTGTCGAGTCCCTTCGAGGCATTCGAGTTGTACGAGAAGGCCATCGATGTTCCGACCGGCACGATTCGCACGCTCAACGCAAACAACCACCACGGCAATGCGTGGGCGCGACTGGAGCGCGGTGAGTTGGATGTCGACTCATTCGTCGCTGAGTTCGAGGCCGAGGCCCTCGTCGCAGGTGTGACCCTGGACGGACACGAGGTTTTGAAGTGCTTGCATGGTGAACTAAGACCGCAAATGGTCGAGGCCCTCCGTAGGTGCAGTGAGCGTTTTCGTACCGCCCTGCTGACGAACAACTTCATCTCGGGAAGTCCTGACTGGTCGAGCGGGGGATCGTTCGCTCCAGTGCTCGAGTATTTCGACGTCGTCGTAGAATCGTCCGTGGCCGGTTGCCGCAAGCCCGAGATCGAGTTCTACGAGACGGCACTGGAACGAGTCGGGGTGGCTCCCTCAGAGGTGGTGTTCCTGGATGACCTCGGGGTGAATCTGAAGCCCGCCCGTGAGATGGGAATGACCACCATCAAGGTCGAGGACCCGGCTGTCGCTATTCAGCAGCTACAGGACGTAGTTGGGATCGACCTTTCCTGACGCCCTCTGTTGCCGCCCTCTGTTGCCTTCTCAGCGGAACGGATTGCTGTTCCTGGGCTGTAGCGGCGACATTGACGCAGCCAGAATTATGTCCTGCTCCTGGGCGTGGATCGCATGGCTTCCTGTGGCGGGACTCGCCTCGTCCGGTCGGCTGATCCTGCGGATCGTGAAGGTGTCGCCGTGCGCTTCGAACAGGCGGCCCTTGACCGAGTTCCAGGCACCCATGTTCTCGGGTTCCTCCTGGAGCCAGACAATCTCACGCAGTGAGGGGTAGCGCTGGATCTCCTTCGAGATTGCCTCGTACGGCCAAGGGTAGAGCTGCTCGACTCGGGCAACGGCGATGTTCTCGCCCAACTGGTCACGGATCGTGATCGCCTCATGGCCGATCTTGCCCGACGCCAGCACCAACCTGGTGACCGTGGAGGCGTCGATGGCCCCGGAGGTCTCGCCGAGCAGTTCCTCGAATGTCCCATGGGTCAGCTCATCGAGCGGGGAACGCCAGCGCTTGTCGCGGAGCCCGGATTTGGGGGTCGTGACGATCAACGGCTTGCGCACGGTACGCAGCACCTGGCGCCGCAGCAGATGGAAGTACTGCGCAGCGCTAGTCGGCTGGCACACCTGGATGTTGTCCTCTGCGCAGAGCGTCAAGAACCGCTCGAGTCGTGTGGAGGAATGCTCCGGACCCTGGCCCTCGTAGCCATGTGGCAACAACATGACCAGACCAGAGGTCTGGCCCCACTTGTCCTCGGCCGCGACGATGAACTGATCGATGATCGTCTGAGCGCCGTTGGCGAAGTCGCCGAACTGCGCTTCCCAGATGACCAGGGCGTCGGGGTTCTGGACCGAATAGCCGTATTCGAAGCCGAGAGCCGCGTACTCACTCAGCAGCGAGTCGTAGATCCAGAGCTGCGTGTGTGGCGGATTCTCAAGACCCAGCAGGGGAGTGAACTCGTTGCCCGTGTGGTAGTCGAACAGGGTCGAGTGACGGTGTGAGAACGTTCCACGACGCGAATCCTGTCCGGCGAGGCGAACCGAGGTGCCCTCGTAAAGAAGTGTGCCGAAGGCGAGCGACTCGGCAAGTGCCCAGTCGACGTGGCCGTCGCCGATCAAGGCGTCGCGATTTGAAAGCTGCTTGGTCAGCTTCGGGTGGACGGTGAAATCCTCGGGGATCGAGCTCAGAACCGAGTAGACGGTGTCGATCTCCTCGTTGGTGGCACTTGTGTCGATCTGGGGAAGGACACCTTGGTTCGGAGGATGGGGGGCCGCGACGAACTCTTCGGCAGGAGCGCCCTGGCGGGTCTCATCGAGTGCCGCCTGAAGCCGTCCGTGGAAGTCATCGAGAGCCTTTTCAGCCTCTTCCATGGTGAAGTCACCGCGACGGACCAGCGTTTCGACGTACTGCATCCGCACGTTCCGCAGTCGCTCGATCGTCTGGTACATGAGCGGCTGGGTGTAGCTCGGATCGTCGCCCTCGTTGTGCCCATGGCGCCGGTAGCAGACCATGTCGATGACGACGTCCTTGTGGAACTTCTGTCGATAGGCGTAGGCCAGCCGGGCAACCCGGACACAGGCTTCGGGATCGTCGCCGTTGACGTGGATGATCGGTGCCTGCACCGCCTTGGCAATATCGGTGCAGTACTCCGAGGACCGCGCCGACTCGGGTGGGGTGGTGAACCCGAGCTGGTTGTTGACGATCACATGGATCGTTCCGCCGATCCGGTAGCCCTTGATGAGAGAGAGGTTGAGCGTTTCGGCTACGACTCCTTGACCGGCGAACGCGGCGTCGCCGTGCATCAGAATCGGCAGCACCGGGAATCGACGGTCGCGGTCGTGGGGGATGGCGTCCATGCGTGCACGCGCCATGCCTTCGACGACGGGGTTGACAGCTTCTAGGTGCGACGGGTTGGCGGCGAGAGCCACCGGCATCGACGCACCACTGCGTGCGGTGAAGGTCCCCTCGGCCCCGAGGTGGTACTTGACGTCTCCCGAACCCTGGATCGAGTCGGGATCGACGTGTCCCTCGAATTCGCGGAACAGTTGCGCATACGACTTGCCGACGATGTTGGCCAGCACATTGAGCCGACCACGGTGCGACATTCCCAGGACCGCCGAGTCGAGCCCGTCATCGACCGCGGATTCGAGAATCGTGTCGAGAATCGGAATCAGCGACTCGGCGCCTTCGAGCCCGAAACGTTTCTGGCCGACGTACTTGGTCGCCAGGAAGCGTTCAAGAGCCTCAGCTGCGTTGAGTCGACCCAGAATGTGGCGCTGGTCGTCAACCGGCAGCTTGGTCGAGGCACCCTCGACCTGCTCCTGGATCCAGCGCTTCTCCTCGGGCTCCTGGATGTGCATGAACTCGATGCCGACCGTCCGGCAGTACGCGTCGCGCAGCACATGGAGAATGTTGTCGAGAGCGAGCCTGGGGCGACCACCGACCTGTGCGTAGATACCGGTTTCGCCACCGGTCAGGAACTCACGGTCGAGATCCCAGATGGTCAGGCCATAGGTCGCAGGATCGAGTTCCGAGTGCATCTCGGGCTGCTTGGCGGTGAGCGGATCGAGGTCGGCGATCAGGTGTCCACGGACCCGGTGCATATTGATCAGGGTGGAGACCTGCATCTGCTTCTCGACCTGGGATGAACCGTTGTCGGTCAGCGACGAGTTGGTGTCCTGTCGCCACAGGACGGCTTCGTAGGGAACCCCGATCGAACGGAAGACCTCGCCGTAGAAGTCGTTCTTGCCGAGCAGAAGGTCGGCCATCTCCTTGAGCATGATGCCGGACTCGGCGCCCTGGATGATCCGGTGGTCATAGGTCGACGACAGGGTGATGACCTTCGAGATGCCCAACTCGGCGATCGTGACTGGATCCGCACCGGCGAAACTCGTCGGATAAGCGAGAGAACCCACTCCGACGATCAGACCCTGGGTCTGCATCAGCCTGGGCACTGAGCGCTCGGTTCCGATGGTTCCGGGATTGGTCAGGCTGATGGTCACACCGCTGAAGTCGTCAACGGTCAGTTTGTTGGTCTTCGCCTTGCGGATGAGTTCGTCGTACACAGCAATGAACTCGGCGAAGTTCATCTGGTCAGCGTTCTTGATGCACGGGACCAACAGAGAACGCGAGCCGTCGCGCTTCTCCATGTCGATTGCGATACCCAGACCGATGTGTTCGTTCTGAACCAGTAGTGGAGCTCCGTCGGGGCCCTCGGCATATGAGTTGTTCATCCGCGGGACGTGATCTGCCACGGCCCGGACGAGCGCGTAACCGATCAGATGGGTGAAGCTGATCTTGCCGCCGCGGGTTCTACCCAGATAGCCGTTGACGATCTTGCGGTTGACTTCGAGAAGCTTGGCCGGGACCTCGCGATATGAGGTAGCGGTCGGGACTTCCAGGCTTGCTTCCATGTTCGCCACGATCCTGGAGGCGGCGCCTCGGATCGGTTGGCCGATAGTGGCTGATGCCCCGTTGGTCCCATTTGTGCTCGCTGGCTTGGGTGCCGGGGAAGTGGGTGACGGAGCCGAAGACTGCGCCGGTGCTGGCGCAGGGGAGGTAGTCGCCGTAGCTGAAGGCGCGGCTGACGCCTGAGCTGAAGCCGTAGAGGACGTAGTGCCGCCAGGAGCGGACGCGGACGAACTCTGGGTCACCCCGGTTGATGCTGCCGAACTGCCCGAGCCCGGAGGAGCACCATGTGCCGCTCCGGTCGGGCGATAATCGGTGAAGAACCCCTGCCAGGTCTCAGAAACGGAGGAGGGGTTCTCTGTGAACTTTTCATACATCTCTTCAACCAACCATGCGTTTGGTCCAAGAGGTTCGGAAGCGTGATCATCGGCCACGGTCACCAGCCTATCTGTCAGCGACGGGGTGTTTCCGCGACGGTAGGCGTGCTTCGGACACAGGGGGCGGCGCGGACGACCTAGATTTCGACCGTGCTGATCGCCACCTGGAACGTGAACTCGCTCAATGCCCGAATGCCGAGAGTCGAGCAGTGGTTGACCGAAATGGCCCCTGACGTGCTGTGCATGCAGGAGACAAAGATGACCGACGCGCAGTTCCCGTCGATGGATTTTCAGCGTCTCGGCTATGACTCGGTCCATTATGGCCAAGGACGTTGGAACGGCGTAGCGATTCTTTCCAAGGTTGGCATCGAGGATGTGGTGTTCGGTTTCGACGACGGAGCCGATCCCGACCCCGACGCCCGGATCGTGTGGGCGACTTGTGGGGGAGTCCGGGTGTCATCGGTCTATGTGCCCAATGGTCGTGAGCTCACCAACGACCACTACGCATACAAGCTCGACTGGCTGTCCAGGCTCCGGACTCATCTTGAGACGCACCATGACCCGGCCGAGCTGCTGGTCATCCTCGGTGACTGGAACGTCGCGCCGACTGACGCCGATGTCTGGGACGCTGCGGACTTCGTCGGAATGACCCACGTGAGCCCACCCGAACGGGAAGCGATCGCCAAGGTCAAGGAGTGGGGCCTGGTGGACACGCTTCGTGAGCGTTATCCGGACGACGGGATCTACACGTTCTGGGACTACCGCAATGGTGACTTCCACAAGCGTCGGGGAATGCGGATCGACTATCTGCTGTCGACTGCTCCACTTGCCGCGCTGTGTGAGGTCGACCTGGTCGACAGGAACGCCCGCAAGGGGACCAAACCGTCGGATCACGCGCCCGTGCTAGGACTTTTCAGAGTCTGAGGTGAACTGGTGACAGGCACCGGGTGAACGAGCGCCGCGGAATCGACTGGTGAAAATATGCCGAGGAATTGGCGGGAAACCGGAAGCTGTTGAGCAGGAGGACTGCGTGAACGACGAAAGTGCAGCAGAGACGAACGGACATCCGACAGAGACGAACGGACATCCGGAGGCGGCGAACGGAGACGGTCCGGCCGGGGACGGTATTAGCGGAGGCGGATTGCAAGAAGTTCTCGCCAAGGCCGAGATTCCACCTGATCACAGCCCCCGGGTTGAGGGTCTGGGCCTGTTGTCCATGACACCGGAGCGCATCGGCGCCCGCCGCCTTGCCGACGCGATGCGACAGATCATCGACCTTCTGGTGTCGACCACGGCCAGCGCCGAAGAGTTGGATCGGGCGGCACAAGTGGCCGAGTCATTCGTCGAGGAACTGAGGGCACTGCCGGCCGGATTGACGTACCTGGGATTTGCCGAGGCCGCCAACTCCGGAGGCGAGGTCGAGGGCGTCCGGGCCGGCGATCACGATTGGTTCGGCTTCTTCGACCACAGCCCGTTCATCGGGCTCGCCAATCCGCTGTCACCGCCGATGGTCCTCGAATATGGAGAGAACGAGGTCCGCGGGACGGTCACCTTCGGTGCAGCCTATGAAGGCCCTCCCGGATGCGTTCACGGTGGATACATCGCCGGTGTCTTCGACGAACTACTCGGCTCGGCGCAGTCCCTGTCGGGCTCGGCAGGCATGACGGCACACCTGGGAGTCGACTACCGGTCGCCAACTCCGTTACACGTCGAGCTGGAACTACTGGGCCGCTTCGAACGGCGCGAAGGGCGAAAGATATTCACCACTGGCGAGATTCGTGCGGGTGGCCATGTGACTGCCGAGGCGACGGGACTTTTCATCCAAATGGATCCGGAGAGGTTCAAGTCGCTGCTGGCCGAACGCGATGGCACGGACTGAGCCGGTATAGCGGAGCACGCGGGTCAGCCGGGTTGGCAGCAGCATTTGGTTAGCTGCCACTTTTCTGGTTGGCGGCAGCATTTGGTTAGCTGCCACTTTTCTGGGTGGCGTTGTCGCCGGCGATGATCTCGATCAGGTCATCTCCGTAGCGCTGAACCTTCACGGCTCCGATACCACTGATTTGCAGCAGCGCCCCGCGGGTGTCGGGCCGTTTCTTGGAAAGCTCGATCAGAGTCGCGTCATTGAAGACGACGAACGCCGGAACGTCGGCTGCGTCGGCCTGCTTCTTGCGCCAGCGTCGTAACGACTCGAACAGGGGAAGATCGTCGCCCAATTCCGACGGCCCGGACTTGGGAATCGACTCTCTGGCCCTGCGGGCGCGCTTGACTCCTTCTCTGCCGGCAAGAACTGGGGCAGCAGTACCAACGGTGGAGTTGACGATCTCGACCCAAGGAGACGGTTTGCGTTTTGCGTCGCGTGAGCCGAAGGTTCGACTCGCCGCCCAGGAACAACTCAGCTCGTCGCGAGCTCGCGTCATCGCCACGTAGAGGAGTCGCCGCTCCTCGTTGACGGCCTCGGGAAGATCCTTGGCATGGTGGATCGGCACATAGCCCTCCTCGAGCCCGGCTAGGTGCACGACGGGCCACTCAAGACCCTTGGCGGCGTGGAAGCTCATGACTTCGACGGCCTCGCCCCCAGCACGGTCCTCGCCGCGCAGGGTTGAAGTCAACCAGGCCAGGAAGCCGACGGTTCCTCCGGTGGGATCGAGAACCGTGTACTCACGCCCGAGTCGTACCAGTTCGACCAGGTTTGCCGCCCGATCATCGGAGAGTCCGGGTTGGGAGTTCTGGGCCTGTGAATTCTCGAGCTGTGAATTCTGGGCCTGTGAATTTTGGGTCGGGGAGTTCCCCGGTGGCGACTCGCTGTCCTCGGGCAGGGCGCCCGGTGCCAGTCGCCTGACGTTCTCCTCGATATCGCCGAGGGCCATCTGCAACGAAGTCGATCGCCGCAGCGTCCCCAGGGCCGACTTGATCTCGGGCTGTTGGAGCAGGTCGCCTGCACCCCGTACGTGGTATGGGATGCCCGCGCGGCCCAGTTCTTCGGTGATGAGGGTCGCCTGTGCGTTGGTGCGAACCAGCACGGCCTGTTGGGACCAACTGGCGCCCGGCGGGTGGTGATCACGTATGGAGCGTGCAATCCCTTGGGCTTCCAGCGCTGCGTCGTCGTAACGGGTCACGGTCGGAACTGGGCCGTCGGGCCGGTTCGCCTTCAGTTTGATGGGCGCGCTGTAGCCGGCGTCGAGGACAGCGTTGGCGACCGTCAGCACCTGGGGTGTTGATCGGTAGTTCTGGTCGAGCAGCACGGTCGAGCCACCGGGGAAGTAAGTATCGAAGTCCGTCAGATACCTGGCGTCGGCACCGTTCCATGCGTAGATGGCCTGATTGGGATCGCCGACCACGCACAGGTCGGACTCGGGTCCTAGCCAAGCCGACAGCAGCCGATGCTGGAGCGGGTTGACGTCCTGGAACTCGTCGACAAACAGATGCCTGAATCGCCAATGCCGGGCCGAGGCGTATACCGGATCGGCATCAAGATCCCGGGCGGCGAGTCGGAGCAGATCATCGAAGTCGACAAGTCGTCGACGGAGCTTTTCCTTGGCGAACCGCTCGTAGACCTCGGCGATCGTTCCGAGGGCCACAGGTGGCCTCCGGTGGGCAGCCGAAGCCGCCCTTTCGTAGGTCTCGGGAGTGATCATGCGGGCAGCGGCCCACTCGATCTCGCCCACGACGTCGATGGTCGAGCCTCGGTCCTTCGAGGACATGAGACGACTGACGAATCCGACCTTGCGGTCGAGTAGCTCTGGCGGCGAGATGCGTCGTTCTTCCCAGCGCTGGCGTAGCTGCGCGTACGCGATGGAGTGGAACGTGCCCGAGTTGATGCCACCGCGAAGACCCAACCTGGCGAGGCGATCGCGCAGTTCGCTCGCGGCCTTACGGGTGAATGTGACAGCGAGGACCCGATTCGGGTCGAGCGTGAACTCCTGAGAGCGGTAGGCGATGCGGTGGGTCAGGACACGTGTCTTGCCCGAGCCGGCGCCGGCCAGGATGCGCAGCGGGGAACTCTCGGTAGTGACCGCTTCGCGCTGGGCAGGATTGAGCCCGCGTAGAAGTCGTTCTGCGTTCTGTCGGTCACCACGCGTGTCAGATGTGAGCGGGGAAGGCACGTTCGGACGGTATCAGTGGCCGGTGACAGTGACGGCGGGTTGCCCCGCCCTCGCTGCGCCAGCCTTTACGCCGGGAACCAATTTCTTCGCCGTGGTGAGCCGGATGTCTTGGGAGACGGCGGTCAGCCCTCGAGGTCGGCGAGTTGCTCTGCTTCGTCAGTCTGCTGGGCAGCGACCGCCGCGTGGACCTTCTCCATGTCCAGGGCCCTCACCTGGGTGATGACGTCATCGAGAGCTGCCTCGGGTAGCGCTCCGGGCTGGGAGAAAACGAGGACGTCCTCACGGAAGATCATCAGGGTCGGGATCGACTGGATGCCGGCAGCGCCTGCCAGGTCCTGGTTCGCCTCTGTGTCGACCTTGGCGAACACCATGTCGGAGTTGCGCTCCGCAGCGGCCTCGAACACAGGAGCGAAGGCCCGGCACGGACCGCACCACGATGCCCACCAGTCGACCAGGACGATCGGGTTGTTGGTCACCGTGTTGTCGAATGTTTCCGATGTCAGCTCGATCGTTGCCATTGGCTTTCTCCGTGGATGTCGGGTTGCCCCGGCGGGGGAAGTCGGGGATGCCTCGTTGAGATCAGAAAAGATCCCATCGGGACCAAGGGACAACGCCCAAGCACCGCTCGATATTCCTTCCGGGATACGCTTTGTCCGTGGCATTCAAGAGCTCGAACCTGTATCGCGAAGAAAAGCTCGTCCTCGACCTGCACCCGCACTGGGTGATGCTCGGCGAAGCGGTCCTCGCCCTGGTTGCATCCATCGTGTTCGGGCTCTGGGTCTGGCGGGGCTGGAATCCCGAGGGGACCTTCGGCTCGATCGTCTACGGCGCAACCGCGGTTCTCATTGTCGGCGCACTGCTCTTCTTTCTGCAGCGCTGGATGAAGTGGATCTCGACGAACTTCGTGGTCACAACCGACCGCTGCATCTTCCGCGAGGGGATAATTTCCAAGCGCGGAATCGAGATTCCGCTCGAGCGGATCAACACGATCTTCTTCAACCAGGGAATTTTCGATCGAATGGTGGGCGCTGGCACGTTGACCATCGAGTCCGCAGGCGAGAACGGCGTGCAGACCTTCACCGACGTTCGCAAGCCGATGATGGTGCAACAGGAGCTGTACCAGCAGATGGAGGACAACGAGAACCGTAAGTTCGATCGGATCCGAACTCCTGCACAGGTGTCGGTGGCTGACGAAGTGGCGAAGCTCGCAACCCTGCTCGACCAGGGTCACCTTTCGCCCGAGGAGTTCGAGTCGCAGAAGGCCGCCCTGCTCAGGCAACAGCCCTGACTCTGGCGTACGCCCCGGCCAGAGCTGTCCGCTCGGCCCGACCGGTGCTGGCCTTACGTCCCGACCGGAGCTGGCCGCTCGGCCCGAGCCCTCACTGACCGGCCAGAACTTCGACTTTCGCTCCGCCGCTGGGCGTGACGCGCCAGCCCTTGAGTTCAGCTCCCGGATCAGCCAGCGCAACGACGCATCCACCGAATCCCGCGCCCGTGAGCCGCGCCCCGTGGACGCCGGGGGTGGCGCACAGCCCCTCGACCAGTTCGTCAAGCGCCTCGGTCGAGACGTCGAAGTCGTTGCGAAGGGACACGTGGCTCATCACCATCAGCTCGCCCGCCCCGACAGCATCGCCGGCCGATATGGCGTCGGCAAAGTCCAGGACTCGACGGCATTCATCCCTGACGTGTCGCGCTCTCGACCGAACGGTGGGGTCCGAAATCGATTCGATCGCTGCCGTCGAAGCACTGCGCAACGGGCCGATCAACGCCTCTGCGGACTCGCACTGTGCTCTGCGTTCGGCGTAGGCGGAGCCTGCCAAGGTCCGTTGCTGGCCCGAGTGCACGACCCAGAAACACATGTCGTCCGGGATGGCCACCGGTGTTACGTCGAGGGTGCCGAAGTCCATCAGTAGCGCATGGCCCTCCAGTCCGGAGGTGATGGCGAGCTGGTCCATGATCCCGCATGGAACCGATGTGGCCAGCAACTCTGCCGCCTGGGTTCGTCGGGACACCTCGACCGGGGAGCCGTCGTCGCCAAGTGCGAGAGCGATGGCGACTTCGAGTGCTGCGCTGGATGAGAGTCCGGATCCAACGGGGATGGTTGAGACGACTTCGCCGGTGAATCCGACGTTCGTTCGGAGCACGTTTGCGACAGCCGCGACGTAGCGACCCCAGGCCGGACTTATTGAAGCCGGATCTTCCGCAGGCAGGTCGATCTGGACGGTTCCCTCCGCACCGTCGGAGATCAGGCGAATTCGACCTTCGGTTCTCGTTCCGGTGATGACGGTCGCCATCTGGATAGCCATCGGCATCGCCAGCCCACCCATGTAGTCGGTGTGATCCCCAATCAGGTTGACGCGTCCCGGGGCCGTCGCCCGGATGATCGCCAAACCAGTGTCACCAGCGCCAGGAGTTGATCCCGCGCCAGTACCTGACCCACCACCAGGGACTGATGCGGTGCCACGGATCGACGCCCCCTCAGAATTTTCCATGCGCCGCGTCACTGGGCACCAGGCAGGTCGCGGAGTCGGGCGGCGGCTTCGGGTGGCGGTACAGGATTGAAGTAGACGTGAGAACCCAACTCCGCGGCAGCCACGAATCGGGTGACACCGGGAGCTCGTTGCAGGGGGGTGACGTGGATGTGCAGGCGGGCGTTGGGCCAGTCATGACCATCGGTCGGGCGCTGGTGGATCCACAACATGTACGGCATCTCTTCATCGAAGACCTGATCCAGGCGAGCCAGGCAGTCGACCAGCACCTCTGCCAGCCCGTCGCGGTCACAATTGTCGTCGGTCAATGAGCCGACCATCTCGACCGGAGCGATGCGCAGCTCATAGGGATAGACGGCTGCCGCCGGAACCCAGGCCTTCCAGTCGCCGGACGCAGAGACGAGCAGTGCAGGGTCGATCTCGGAAGGGTCCAGGTATCCGTCGACGAGTTCCTTCAGAGGCGCCGGCGGTACCTCGCCGAACGCGTAGATCTGTCCGTGCGGGTGGGCGATGGTTGCCCCGACCTCGGGTCCCCGGTTCTCGAAGATCAGGACGTATTCGATGTCTTCCCGGGCGCCCAACTCCCTGGTCCGCTCGGCCCACAGGTCGACGACTTTGCGGGCCCCCGTCCTTCCAAGGGACCAGAACGAGGCGTCGTGCTCCTGGGCGTAGAGGACGACCTCACAAGTCTCGGCGGGCATCGCCGGCCAGCGATTCTTGAACCAGCGCACGTCGTAGGGCTCGGGGGCTTCCAGGCCGCCGGGGCAGAACGGACATGACGAGTCGGGCAGGTTGGGTCGTGCCTGTCGCGAGGCGTTGATCACCACACGGTCCCCGCTCAGCGCATCCGTGATACCAAGGCTTCTGACGTCGTCCAACTTGGGTTCGGCGACGCCGCTTGTCGGGTCCGGAACCAAATCGCGGGCGTCCGCCGCAGGATCTGTCATCGAGTGATCTCCATGGCAGGCAAGGTAATAGGCATCGCGCACATCATCGGTTCCCATCGGTATGTCCATTGGCCGACGGCGCTGAAACTCCGCCGTCACAGCCAATAGCTAGTCTGCCGGGGCAGTGATGTGCTGCGCCTTCGTCGGAGCTTGCTCAGTGAGCCTGACCGAGCGATTTCGACCTGGCGTCCGCACCGCATCATTCCGGCTAGTCGATTGCACAACAGGAGTTTTCAATGGGACCGCTTAGCGGAGTCAAGATCATCGAGGTTGCCGGGATCGGACCTGGCCCGTTCGCGGCGATGATGCTGTCCGATATGGGCGCCGATGTGATCCGGGTGGATCGATCCGCAAACGTTCGCGGCGGGAGCGCGGATGCTCCACCGGCGGACATCTTCAACCGCGGCCGTCGCTCCATAGCCGTCGATCTGAAGACTCCCGAGGGAGTGGCGATGCTGCTGGATCTGGTGGAAGGCGCAGATGCGCTCATCGAGGGCTTCCGCCCCGGGGTCGCTGAACGGCTCGGATTCGGCCCCGATATCTGCCTGGAACGAAATCCCAAACTTGTCTTCGGTCGCATGACCGGATGGGGGCAGGAGGGTCCATACGCCCCTACCGCGGGACACGACATCAACTACATAGCACTCGCCGGCGTACTGGCCCATCTGGGTCGCGATGGAGAGAAGCCGACACCCCCGATCAACCTGGTCGGTGACTTCGGCGGCGGGGGAATGCTCCTGGCGTTCGGAATCGTCTGCGCCCTGCTCGAATCGGGCCGTTCCGGTCAGGGCCAGGTCGTTGATGCGGCAATGGTTGATGGCGCTGCGACATTGATGACGATGATCTGGGGCTTCAAGGCCATGGGCATGTGGACCGACGACCGGGGCACCAACCTGCTCGACACCGCAGCGCACTTCTACGACACCTATGAGTGTTCGGACGGAAACTTCGTGTCAATCGGGGCGATCGAGCCGCAGTTCTACGCCGAGCTGCTCAAGTACACCGACCTCGAGGCCGTCTACGCCGAACGTGGTGAGGAGCTGCCGCATCAGATGGACAAGGCACAGTGGCCAGCCATGAAGGAACGTCTCGCCGAGGTCTTCGCCAAGAAGTCCCGCGCCGAGTGGACCGAGATCATGGAAGGCAGCGACATATGTTTCGCTCCGGTGCTCACCATGGACGAGGCAGCCGAACATCCCCACAATGTCGAACGCAAGACCTTCATCGACGTCGCAGGTATCACCCAACCGGCGCCGTCACCGCGCTTTGATCGCACACCCGGCGAAGTACAGCGACCGCCGGCACATCCGGGTCAACACACCGACGAAATCCTGGCCGACTGGCTAGGTGCCGACAGTGATCGGATCGCCGAACTGCGCGCTGGTGGAATCGTCGCCTGAGTGGTCCAAGCGACCTGAGTGACAGGACACCAGCGAGGACTTGTAGTTTCTCTCCGGTGTCCACACTCGTTTGTTTCCACGCACATCCAGATGACGAGACCACGGGTACCGCCGGAACCATGGCTCTCGCCGCACAAGAAGGTCACCGGGTAGTGCTGGTGGTCGCCACCCGTGGTGAGCGGGGCGAGCCGACCCCCGGAGTGCTGGCAGAGGGCGAGCCACTTTGGGAACGTCGGATAACCGAGGCTTTTGAATCGGCCCGTATCCTCGGCGTGTCCAGGGTGGAGTTCCTCGGATATGTGGATTCGGGGATGATGGGCGAGAGTGACAACGACTACCCGTATTCGTTCTGGCAGGCCGATGTCGAGCGGGCGGCCCGTCGACTGGCGGTGATTCTCGATGAAGAGAAGGCCGACCTCCTCACGGTCTATGACGACTTCGGCGGCTACGGCCATCCCGACCACATCCAGGTCCACAGGGTAGGCATGAGGGCGGCCGAGTTGGCCGGGACGCCACGGGTCCTGCAGGGAACGATGAACCAGGACGCGATCAAGCGGTCGATCGCAGAGGTCTCGGCCCAGATGGCCGAGGCCGGCATCGAACCGCCCGAGGGTGCACCGACCCAACAGGACCTGGACACGACGACGTTCGGCAAGCCCGAACGTGAATTGACTCACGCGATCGACCTGACCTCGCTGATCGAATTGAAGAAGGCGGCCATGAGGGCCCACCGCAGTCAGATAGCGGAGGACTCTTGGTTCCTAAGCATGGATGATGATTCATTCCTCAAGGGTTTCGGGACCGAATGGTTCATCGACGCTCAACGGCCCCGGCCCGAGGGCGCCCCGTTCCTGACCAGCATCTGGAATTGATGTGCTCGACTTTCACGGTACATGGGGTTTGGTGGTCGTCATTGCGAACGCCGTTGCGGGTGTCTGGTGCTTGGGTGCCCACTGGCTACCGGCGTTGCGGGTGCGGGCCATATGGGGCTTCGTCATTGCGGTGCAGGCAACGATCTTCATCCAGGTCGCTCTGGGCGTCTATCTGGTGGCAGTCGACGGAATGACCGCGCCGGGCATGCACATGTTCTACGGGTTCATCTCGATCGTTGCTGTCGCTGTTCTGTACTCGTACAGGTCTCAGTTAAGGGCCTGGCAGTTCATGCTCTACGGCCTCGGCGGGTTCTTCCTGATGGGACTCGGCCTGCGCGCCTACTTCCTGGCGTAAGACTTTCCGGTTCCCGGGACGGATTCTTCACTGCCAACTGCTTGAGGGTGCAAGTGGGTGTGACGGAAGTCCTGCCGTTCAGGACTTCAGCCCCTATCTGTTCGCAGTATGATTCTGGTCAGAGCATCACATTTGGTGATGGCTCCACATGGTGGCAGGAGGGTCATGTATCGACCGAGATCTTCCCGACTGGTGGTTCTCGCCGCTGCCCTGTCTGCCGCTCTGCTCGCGGTCTCCTGTAGCAACACCGGCACCACCAAGGACGCTGCCCCTGACAAGCAGGCTTCGACCACGCCGGAGCCGACCGAGTTCTCCGGATACGTGCGCACCCCGCCGCTCGACGTGTCCTCCGTGACGCTGCCGGCCGTCAGCGGAGAACTGGTCAACATGGTCGCGGAGCCCGGTGGGCTGAGGATCGTCTATTTCGGCTACACAACCTGTCCAGACGTGTGCCCGATGACGCTCGGTCACGTCAAAGTCGCGCTGGGCGATCAGACAGCTACCGATCGTGAGCGGGTACAGGTCGACATGATCACGATCGATCCCTCAAGGGATACCAGCGAGAAGCTCACCGCCTACCTCGACAATTTCGTTTCCGATGCCAACGCACTCCGCACCGAAGATCCGTATCTGCTGAGAGCATCGGCCAAGGCCTTCGGAGCTGATTTCAGCGTCAGCGTCGACGGTGAAGGAAAGAGGCAGGTGGCACACACCGCTGACGTCTACGTCGTGGACGACACCGGAATCGTCGTGCTCGCCTGGGCCTTCGGCACGGCCGGCGGAGACATTTCCAGGGACCTCAGCAAGCTACTCGCAGGAGACCGGCCGGGCCGAGATGAGCCGGCTGACGACACGACAGGGACGACCATCAGGGAGGAACAATGACGAACACCTACAGTCGACCAGTTCTACGGCGACTCGGGATGATCGCGGCGGTAATGGCGGTTGCCTCCATGTTTGCCAGTTGCAGTAGCGATGAAGACGCCTCAAGTCCCAAGACCTCCGAGAAGCCCGAGCTGTCGGTCAGCGGAGTCTGGGCCAGAGCGTCGTCGGCCGGTGGAAGCACGGCCATTTATCTGACGGTCACGGGCGGCGCCGCGGAGGATCAACTCATCGGCGTTGCTTCCCCCGACCTTGGTGACGCGATCGAGCTCCACGAAACCGTTGTTGCAGATTCCGATGCGGCTAAGTCGGACGACACCAAGGGTGAAATGACGCAAGACGATTCAGGTCACGGAGGTGGCATCACCTCGACTCCCGGTGAGGGTATGACTTCGAATCCCGGGGGCCAGATGACAACGATGCGCCAGGTCGAGGCGATCGATGTTCCGGCGGGTGGCAAGGTCGATCTAGCTCCAGGAGGACTCCACGTGATGGTCCTCAACCTTCACGCCGATCTGTCAGCCGGCGACAGCATTCCAGTCACGTTCACTTTCAAGAATGCTGGTGCTGTAGAGACAACAGCTGAAGTTAAGGAGCCATGACGTGCCTCGTCGTAGGGCGAACCTCTGGCATCTGATGCCGTTTGCTTTTGGTGCGATGGCATTGACGGTGGTCTCGTGCGCGGGTTCTACTGCCGCTGAGCAGGAATCCCCTGTGACGTCCGAGAGCACAACCCCGCGGGAAAGGGTGACCCACGATTTCGTGATTCCGGCAGGTACGGCACAACGCATAGCCGAGGGTGTCGAAGGAGAAGACCTCGGAATCATTCCTGCCGAGCTCAAGGTTCGGGTAGGGGACCGAATCCGTGTCCGCAATGATGATTCCGAGCTGATGAGGTTGGGCATCTTCGATGTGCGCCCCGGTGAAACCGTGACGATGAACTTCAATACACCCGGCAAGCTGGAAGGCGTGATATTCGCCGACCAAGCCGGGGGATGTGGAGTTCCGCCCGGAGAGGACGAGTCGTTCATCATTGACGTGAAGCCGTGAGGCACATGCGGAATTGCACTGGGGCCAGACCAGACGCGCGTCCCGATGGCGTTGCCCTGAAGGCGGTGCCCGATGTCGCCGGCGCGATGGCGCGATCCCGGTAGTTGCCTTTTAGCGCTTCACTTCGCGTGAGCAGCGGTGGGCGGGGTGATCGCCCGATACGGTTCCGACCATGTCCGTGAAGGTGGGGATCATCGGCGCAGGGTTCATCGCTCGTTACCACGCGATGCAGCTTGCGCTTGCAAAGGAACCAAACGAGCTGGTCGCGGTTTACGACATCGACCCCGAACGGGCCTCGAGTTTCGCCCGGAGCGAAGGCACCAGGGCCGTCGATGACATCGGCTCCCTGATCGAAGCCAGCGACGCGGTGTTCGTGTGCACCTGGACCGCTGACCACCTGGGAAGCGTCGAGGAGATAGTCGCAGCAGGGCTTCCCGTGTTCTGTGAAAAGCCTCTTGCGACCGACCTGATCGGGGCGACCCGACTAGCTGACGTAGTCGCAGCGGCACGGGTGCCGAACATGGTCGGCCTGGTTCTGAGGTCCTCACCGGCCATGCTTGCGATGCGCGAGCTCATCCGGGACCAGGCCTCGGGGCACGTGATGAACGTCGTGTTCCGCGACGATCAGTTCGTCCCCACACAGGGGATGTACGAGTCAACCTGGCGTGCTGACCCTGCCTTCGCCGGATCGGGAGTCCTCCTCGAACACTCGGTGCACGATGTCGACATCCTGGAGTGGCTGATCGGCCCGATCTCAGGAGTGTCGGCACGGCAGTCCCACTTCCACGGGATGGACGGAATCGAAGACTCGATCGCCGCTCTCGTGAGCTTCGACAACGGAGTGACGGCGACACTCGCCTCGGTGTGGCACGACATCCTGAGCAGGCCGAGTCAGAGGCGGATCGAGGTGTTCTGCGAGCGTGCTCTGGTAACCCTGGAGGGGGACATCTTCGGTCCAGTGATCCGCCAGGACAGCGATGGAGAACTTCGCCTGGAAGGGGACGAACTCGTCGCTTGGTTGGAAGCCCGTAAGGTGCCGCTCCAGAGTGCCGAGAACCAGTTCCTGGCCGCGGTCCGCCAGCACCTGGAGGGTGACGAGCCGGGTGAGCTCGATCCCGATGTCCATACAGCGCTGCGGGCCCACATCGTGGTGGACAAGCTTTACGAATCTGCACGCAACGGCGGGCGTTTCCTGTCTCTGCCGCAACAGCTGACAGGTGTCCCGTGAGCCGACGTCTGGGTGTCTGGTGAGTCGAAGGCTGGGAGTTTCATGCGCCCTGGTCGACGGGGTGATCGTTACCGGGGATGTCTCGATTTCGTCGGATGGCGCGGCCGAAGGCGGATACGGAGGCGGAACCAGGATCGAGGCAGTGGGCCTCGCCCCACTGACCCCGGAGGCCAGGGGCAGTGGTATGGCGGTCCCAGGTTTCGTGGATCTACAGGTGAACGGCTTCGGAGGTGTGGACTTCCGGGGGTGTGGCCCGGAAGGGTTCTTCGAAGCCACTCGAGTCCTCGCTTCGAGGGGAACCACAGCGGTGCAGCCCACGTTCTACTCACGTTCGATCGACGACTACGTCGACGATCTCACAGCCTCGGCCGAAGCAATGTCAATCGCTTCCCGGGCCGGAACGCCTTCGGGCGCAAGGTTGCTTCCCGGACACCTCGAGGGACCGTTCCTTTCGGCCAAATGGGCAGGTGCCCACGATCCTCGGTACCTGATCGACCCGAACAGGTCAGTTCTCGAACGATTGCTCGCAGCGGGGCCGGTGGGGTTCGTCACCCTCGCACCCGAGCTACCCGGAGCACTAGATCTGATTCGGTTTCTTGTCGACCTGGGTGTCACGGTGAGCGTCGGTCACAGTGATGCCACAGCCGATCAGGCCCGAGCTGCGTTCGCCGAGGGGGTAACTCATCTGACGCACTGCTGGAACGCCCACCGTCGGTTCGGGTCCCGTGATCCCGGCCCCGCAGGCGCCGCCCTCACCGATACTCGGGCCACGGTCGGTCTCATTGCCGATCTTGTTCACGTCGACGCCGAAGTCCTGTCGATTACCTTCGCCGCGGCTCCAGGTCGGGTAGCAGTGACGACCGACGCCGTGGCCCGAGCCGGCTCAGAGCCATTCGACGGGCAAGCAGCGACCCTCCCGACCGGTGTGATCAGGGGTGGCCTCGTCGGAATGGACAACTGTCTTCGCAATGTCATCGACAGTGGGATAGCGATCGAAGAGGCGGTCGACGCCTGCGGCGGGGTGCAGCGGCGGCTACTGGGCCTGGAGGACGTGAGAATTCGTCCCGGAGATGTGGCGGACCTAACCGTCCTCGATGACTCACTCGTTCCGATACGCACCCTGGTAGGTGGTATCGAGGTCTGGAGTCATTGAACTGTGATTGGAGTGGTCGAAATACGACCACTCCAATCACAGTTCCCGTTCAAAAGCTGTGCGGCCGGATGGCGTGAGCCCGGCTACTCGGAGAGACGCTTGGCCAAGCCTTCGAGTTCTTCGGTCATGGCCTCCGGGAGGCGTTCTCCGATGAATTCGAAGTGCTTGGTGATCAGATCCAGTTCGGTCTTCCAGGCGTCGTTGTCCACCGACAGAAGTTCCTCAAGCGCCGACTCATTGAGGTCAAGGCCGCTGGTGTCCAGCGAGTCGGGTGTCGGCAGGTTGCCTATCGCCGTCTTGACGACCTCACCCTTGCCGTCAACCCGATCGAGAACCCACTTGAGGACCCGGCTGTTCTCGCCGAAACCGGGCCACATGAACTTGCCCTCGTCGGACTTGCGGAACCAGTTGACCCAGAAGATCTTGGGCAGCTTGTCGACGTCGGTCGAATTGCCGATGTCGAGCCAGTGCTGGATGTAATCGCCCACGTTGTAGCCCATGAAGGGGATCATCGCGAACGGGTCGAAGCGGACCTCGCCGACAGTGCCGGCTGCGGCAGCGGTCTTCTCGGAGCTCATCGAAGCACCCAGGAACGTACCGTGCTGCCAGCTGAAGGCCTCGGTCACTAGAGGGACGTTCGTGGCGCGACGGCCACCGAAGAGGATGGCCGAGATCGGCACACCGGCTGGATCTTCCCACTCGGGTGCGATCGACGGGCACTGCGAGGCGGGGGTGGCGAAACGGGCATTGGGATGCGCGGCTGGAGTGCCGGACTCCGGGGTCCAGTCGTTGCCGTGCCAGTCGATCAGGTGCGCCGGCGGCTCGTCGGTCATTCCCTCCCACCAGACGTCACCGTCGTCGGTCTTGGCCACGTTGGTGAAGATGGTGTTACCCCACATGGTGTCCATGGCGTTCTTGTTGGTCTCGTCCGAGGTGCCGGGAGCAACGCCGAAGAAGCCGGCTTCTGGGTTGATCGCGTAGAGACGACCGTCGGCACCGAACTTCATCCAGGCGATGTCGTCACCGACCGTCTCGACCTTCCAGCCCGGGAGCGACGGAATAAGCATCGCCATGTTGGTTTTGCCACAGGCAGATGGGAACGCCGCCGCGATGTAGCGCTTGACGCCCTCGGGGGAGGTGATGCCGAGGATCAACATGTGCTCGGCCATCCAGCCCTCGTCGCGGGCCATCGTCGAGGCGATGCGCAGCGCGAAGCACTTCTTGCCCAGCAGGGCGTTGCCGCCGTAGCCGGATCCGTAGGACCAGATCTCGCGGGTCTCGGGGAAGTGCGAGATGTACTTGTTCTCGCTGTCGCACGGCCACGGAATGTCCGCGCGCTGTTCGCCGGAAGCGTCGACGAGCGGGTAGCCGATGGAGTGGACACAGGGCACGAACGCACCGTCGGAGCCGATGACATCGAGTGCGCCCTGTCCCATGCGGGTCATGATGCGCATCGAAGCAGCCACGTAGGCCGAGTCGGTCAACTGGACACCGACGTGCGCGATGGGGGAGCCGAGCGGTCCCATCGAGAAGGGCACGACGTACATCGTGCGACCCTTCATCGCCCCCTTGTAGAGCTTGAGCATGGTGGCCTTGAGCTCTTCCGGCTCAGTCCAGTTGTTGGTCGGTCCGGCGTCGATCTCGTTCTTCGAGGCGATGAACGTGCGGTCCTCGACCCGGGCCACATCGGCAGGATCGGACAATGCCAGGTAACTGTTGGGCCGCTTGGCCTCGTTGAGCTTCTCGAATGTGCCGTTCTCGACGAGAAGCTGGGCCAGACGGTCGAACTCCTCCTCTGAACCGTCGCACCACTCCACGGCATCAGGTTCGAGAATCTGCTGCCATTCGCTGACCCAGTCGATCAACTTCTGGTTGCTGGTGGTACCTGCCATTGGGATCCCTCAATTCTTCTGGCCGTTTGGGCCCGGATGACTCACGTCAACGCGGCCAAACTCTGAGTGAACGGCGACAGATCCGGAAGGTTCTGTCGCCATGTTCTGGACCGGCGTCCGTTAGGACTCGGGTACTGGTTCTGCATGCGCCAAGAAGGCGGGTGTCCCCATGTCGATCTCTGACCCGAGCGACAACGAAGTCGCAAGGTTGTCGGAGTCCAGTTCGAAACACACCCGCTGCCCTTGGCGGAGCATGCGGAATATCGAGCCATTGATAGCTCCCGGGGCGAGGTCGTACTCGCTCAGGTCCGTGTCCCTGACGACAATTCCATCGCTTGTAGCAGGATCGTAGGACTTGATGACGCCTTGCACCGACAGCTCCTCTGGCTATTACGAGTGACGCCGACTACCCAAGGGTGAGTGGCATCGATGTCGAGAGTAAACCTTCAATTCGCGACCGGCAAAGTTGCGCCGACGCTATCGGTCGTGTGCCTCTCAGGCGGTCTTGCGAACCGTCGGCTTCTGGACCTTGCCTGCCTTGATGCAACGGGTGCATACGTTCATGCGCTTGGTGGAGGACCCGACCTGCACACGGATGCGCTGGATATTGGGGTTCCAACGACGCTTCGTGCGGCGGTGCGAGTGACTGAGGCTCATGCCGAAGATGGGCTTCTTGTCGCAGATCTCACAAACGGCGGCCATGATTTGCACTCTCGCTGATTCTCGGGGATCGGGGTGGGTCGGGGAAATCTGATCCGTCGACCTCGCTCGGACCAGGCACCTTGTGCGTGGACCGACGGAAAACATTAGTCGAACGACCCGGAACCGCCCAAGTGGCGACGGAGCGACCCGGTAATTCCGGCGAGTCTCCAGGCAAGTAACCGGTGAGCCACTTCCATCCAACCGCAAGGTAGGCGCCTGCCACCTTGGCTGTCATAGGTGCGGAACTATCATCGACACATGGCCCAACTCTCGGAATTGAGTCCGGATGCGCTGGTTGATGCGCTCGGAGTGGCTGCTGCGGTACTTGCCGATCATGCCGACGCACTTGACCGGCTCGCACTGACTTCCGAGGAAGCCGACCAGGGTGGAGGTCCCGAGTTCACATCTGATCTTGACCCCGGGAATGGTCAGGGTCAGGCACTGGACCAACCGACTCCCGGCACCGACCTGGCGGCGACACTCGAATCGGCCTGTAGCCAGCAAGCTCGTGGACGAGATTTGCGCAGCGTGTCGACCGCCCTACATGCAGGGGCCGTAAGGGGCGCCCAGGGCGACGCCGGCCGGGGCCTGAGCATGGTTCTCGGATCGCTTGCGGACGTGACCAGCAACGCCGATGTCGTCGACGGCGAAAGACTCGCATTGGCTCTCGAGTTGGCGGCCGAGCGGCTCTTGGCGGAAAGCGATGCACCAGAGATCGGCACCATGTCGGCAGTGCTGACTGCAGCGGCCTCGGGTGCTCTGTCGGCACTCGACCAACGGATGGATCTGGGCGACATTCTCATTGCGGCCTCCGATGACGGACTCGCCGAGCTCGAGGCAGGCCCAGTCTCCAATCCCGGTCTGGCAGCTCGTGGAGCGGTGGACTCTGCGGCCGCAGGCCTTCTGTTGGTGCTCGACGCCCTCGCCGCAGTCGTGACCGGTGAGCCGCCTCCGACAGCACCAACCGAACAGCTGAGCCAAGCCGAAGCAATTGGAGTGGCAGGAACCGGTTCGCAACAGTTCGTTGTTCGCTGTGTGGTCGAGCCACTTGAAGGTTGTGGCATGGAGGCCGCAGCGTGGCTCGAGTCGACCTGGCACGAGATCGGTCGTCTCATCGGTTTCCAGGTGAAGGCGGATCGTTGGCACGTCGAGCTACATACGACTCTGCCGGGCGCTGCCGTAGAGGCATTGTGTTCCGTCGGGATCCCCTCCGAACTTCACATCGGCGTGGTGGACGGCGGGAGCTCGGTGGACGGCGGGAGTCCGTCGTCGGACAGCCAGGCCTCGTCGTCGGCCAGCGGGAGTTCCTCGGACGGGTCGGTTGGCGACGAGTCACCGACGACCGAGTCGGACTAGCTGATCCGTGGAGGGACCGCTGACCGTCGAAGAGTTGTCCGGCATGGATGTTTCACGACTCGCCAAGGTCGGACCTAAGAAGCTGAAGGGCCTCCACCAGCTGGGTATCGAGTCGCTGTTCGACCTGTTGACCCACTATCCGCGTAGGTATCTCGACCGGACCCGGCAGAAGCGTGTTGCGGACCTTGACGTGGGTGAGGAGGCGCTCGTTCTGGCGTCGGTTCGCAGCGTGTCGGCTCGCCGGACCCGCAACAACAAGATGATGGTGACCGCGGACTTCCACGACGGTTCGGGGACCTTGCACTGCACGTTCTTCAATCAGCCATGGAGACAGCGGCAACTCGAATCCGACGACCTGGGTGAGGTGGCACTCTTCGGAAAGGTCGAGGTCTTCAACGGCCGACGACAGATGACCAACCCTGTTGTCGATCCGATCGGGACTCGCACCGGGCGAATCGTGTCCATATATCCGCTGTCCGAAAAATCCGGGCTGTCCACCTGGGAGCTCAGCTCCTGGGTCCAACAGGTGCTGCGACGCTGCGAGAAACGCGGAATCGATGATCCGGTTCCATCGCAGCTGCTGCACGAATTCGACTTGATGGGACGCCAGGAGGCGATTGGAGCCATACACGCCCCGTCATCCATGGCGCATATGGAGCTTGCCCGAAAGCGGCTGGTCTTCGATGAGTTGCTCCGGCTCCAGTTATCCCTCGTCCAACGAAAGCGTGATCTGGAACGAAATTCCAAAGGGCTGCGACACGTAATTGGCGATGACCAGGGGATTGCCCCCGGCCTGGTCAAGCTGTTCGTCGACTCGCTGCCATACGAGCTGACCAAGGCACAGGGACGGGCGATTGCCGAGATCGGCGCAGATCTTGCGTCGCCGGTTCCGATGCACCGTCTTTTGCAGGGCGACGTCGGTTCGGGCAAGACGGTCGTTGCGCTCGCATCGTTACTCACTGCAATCCAGGGTGGACACCAGGGAGCGCTGATGGCTCCGACCGAGGTGCTCGCCGAGCAACACGCGGCGTCCATCCGGGCGATGGTCGCGCCGTTGATCATCAAGGACCAAGCGAACCTGCTGGGGGAGCGTCCAGTTTCGATCGGACTTCTTACCAACCGGACCAAGGCCGCCGAGCGCCGCCGCATTCTCGAAGGGCTGTCGAGCGGCTCGATCGACATGGCCATAGGAACCCATGCCCTCATCGAGGATTCGGTGCGGTTCCGGTCCCTCGGGGTGGTGGTAATCGATGAACAACATCGTTTCGGTGTCGAGCAGAGAGCCGCCTTGAGAACTGCCAACACTGACGGAACCGTTCCTGATCTTCTCGTTATGACCGCTACCCCGATCCCGAGGACCGCGGCAATGACCGTCTACGGCGATCTCGACGTGACGGTGCTCGACGAACTTCCTCCGGGTCGCACGCCGATCATCACGAGGTGGGCAAACGACGGTGACGACGAAATGGCAGGGTGGGAACTTGTCCGCGCCCAGGTCGGTGAAGGACATCAGGCATACGTGGTATGCCCGCTGATCGAAGGTTCGGACAAGGTCGAAGCGTCATCCGCGACCGAGACCTTCGAGGAGTTGGAGGCGGGTGCGCTCGCCGGACTCCGGCTGGGGCTGCTCCACGGGCGGATGTCCTCCGACGACAAGGACGCTGTCATGGGGCGGTTCCGCGGCGGTCAACTCGACGTCCTGGTCGCTACCACGGTCATTGAAGTCGGAGTGGACGTTCCCAACGCAACCGTCATGGTGATACTCGACGCAGATCGTTTTGGAATGGCTCAGCTGCATCAGCTGCGGGGACGGGTCGGTCGAGGAGCGGCCCACAGCCACTGTGTTCTGGTCTCGCGCAGCGAACCCACCCCCGATGGCGAGGCTCGCCTCAAGGCAATGGTCGCCTCAACCGATGGCTTCGAACTGGCCGAGATCGACCTTGACCTCAGAGGCGAGGGAACAGTCATGGGGGAGCGACAGAAGGGACGCAACGATCTGAAACTTGCCTCACTTCGCCGCGATCGCGACTGGGTGGAAAAGGCCCGGAACGCCGCACTCGACCTGGTCGGTGATGGTCTGGGGCTGAAGGAACATCCCAACCTGGTGGCCGAAGTCCGTCTGGTCCTCGACGAGGGTGAGCGGGAGTTCCTGCTCAAGGGATGAGCCTGTACTCTCACGGGGTGTCAAGAACGGGTTTGGTCATTCCCCTATTCCTCTCACTAGCTCTGATGGCGCTCGCCGCAGGATGCGGAAGCAGTGAGAAGGCCGAGAACGCTGAGGGAACGACGACCACCTCGTCGGTTCCCGGACATGCCGGCCACAGGGGGGACCAGCAATACGGCGGAGTGCACGCGCCGCCGGTGGTCAAGGCGAGCGAGCTTGCAAAGTACGGCGATGGCCCACAGGTCGGGGACACCTGGACCGCGTCCATCGGAGTGAACGTCTGTGGTCGTTTTCTCGATCCATTGCCCGGCGTGGCGACGAATGGCCTCACTCCCCAGCCGAACGGAACCATTCAACTGGCGCCGCGGACGAAGGCTGAATCCGGACTGGCTCTGACGCTCGCGGACTATTCGATGGCCGTCGGCCTCGACCTGGAGACGGGTGAGCTTTCGCTGCCCGACACGGTCACACCGAGCGAGATTCCGGTCAGGGATTCCAATGTCCCGCTCGCCGGACAGACCTTCAAGGACGGCGCCGATTGCGGAGGCACCAAGGCCAACGTCGTGGTATGGGTCTATTCGGCCGAGGCTGTCGAGACAGGAAAAGGGCTGGTGACGGTCGTCGAGAACCCCGAGGACATTCCGTTCCCAACTGACGGAATGGCAATGGTGATCACCCTGAGCCCCGAGTCCTCACTTCCGACTCTGCCGCCGTCCGTGGTCCAAACGGGCTGAGAACGGGACGCATAGACAATGGGACGGGCTGAGAACGCGTCGGGCCGCGTTACTGGGCGGGCCGCCTGATGGGGCTGCGGGTTGTTGCGGGAAGTTGCCGCGGCCGTCGATTGGTGACGCCCGAGGGAAATGATGTCCGGCCGACCTCGGACCGCGTGAGGGAAGCAGTATTCAACTCCCTCGGATCGATGGACGCGCTCCGTGGAGCGTCGGTGCTGGACCTGTTCTCCGGCTCAGGAGCGATGGGAATCGAAGCTCTTTCACGCGGCGCCGAACACGTCACCTTCGTGGACGAATCGCCCCATTCCATCAGAGCGATCAACACAAACCTGGATGTCTGCGATTTGGCGGATCGGGCGACGGTTGTGCGGTCCGAATCGGTCCGCTTCCTCAAGGGAAGGTCAACCGCAGCCGAAGATCGCCACTTCGACCTGGCTGTTCTCGACCCGCCCTATGAGTTCGATGACTGGGCGGCGCTGCTTGGTCTCATCGACGCATCGGTCGTTCTGATCGAGTCGAACCGCAGCGTGGATCTGCCGACCGCCGGGCCCAACGGCGATTTCACTTTGTCGAGGGAACGTCGATACGGGGGTACCTTTGTGACGATCGCAATCTCAGAACGTCGTGAGACTCACGACAGGACCTCGGAGGGTCATACGTGACAGTTGTGTTGTACCCAGGATCATTCGATCCGATTCACAATGGTCACGTCGAAATTGTCGAGACCACGGCTCGTCTCTTCGACAAGGTCGTCGTGGCGGCGATGCGCAACCCCCAGAAGGGCGAACCGCTGTTCTCCCTCGAGGAGCGTCAGGAACTGATCGTCGACTCGCTGGCACACCTCGCCAACGTCGAAGTCACGATGTTCTCCTCGTTGGTTGTCGACCTCGCCCGCGATGTCGAGGCCAATTTCATCGTCAAGGGCCTGCGGGCCGTCTCGGACTTCGAGTCCGAACTCCAGATGGCCCAGATGAATCGTTCGATCTCAGGTGTCGATACCTTGTTCGTTCCGTCGGCGTCGAGAAACTCGTTCCTGGCTTCGAAACTCATCCGTGAAGTCGCCCGTTTCGGCGGTGACATCTCCACGATGGTGCCCGCTCCGGTGGCGGCCAGACTCAAGTCAAAACTCAGCTAATTTCAGATTTCCTCCGCAAGTATCGGCAGGCCGCGCCTGGCTCCGAGCCCGATGCCTGTGAACACTGTGAACCTGCACGTGGGCCCAAGTCCGATGTGGCACGATGGAGCTTCGATGAGTCGCATTGAGTCTGAAGAGCACAATGAGCGCCAAGCGCAGCGTCGTAATGATTCCGGCGCGCATCGTCCTGTGTCCCAATACCGGGCGCCCGAGGCCGACAACATCATCCGTAGGGTGATGGAGATCATCGAGGCGTCGCCAGGTCTGCCGATGTCAGCATCGGTGCGGGTCAACAAGGACGAAGTGGTTTCGATGCTCAGCGAGGCGCTGTCGATGCTGCCCGAAGAGCTGCGGACCGCCAGGTGGCTGCTCAAGGAACGCGAGGAGTTTCTTGCCAAGCAGCACCGTGAGGGCGAAGAGATGATTGCGGCCGCCGCAGCCAGAGCCGCCCAGATGGTGGACCGCAAGTCCATCGTCAAGGCAGCAGATGCACGGGCAACCCAGATCGTCGACGACGCTGAAGCGACCTCCAGACGGATGCTGCGTGAGACCGAGGACTTCTGCGACCAGAAGCTTGCGAGTTTCGAGAACAGTCTCGCAAAGGTCCAAAAGACGGTTGCCGTCGCCAGAAGGCGACTCGCTGCTCCGACCATCGAAGAGGCCGAGCTCGGTTCTGGATCAGCGGGCTCAGGTGGGGGCTCCGGCAGTCCCGCAGGTGCAGGCCCGGGTCCGCGTCCTGGCGGTCCAGCTCAGAGCCAGACAGGTGGTCCTCGTGGAGGAGGACCCCGTCGCGACCCACGTGGCCAGGCGCGTGGACAGGTACCTGACCCCGCTGCGGACGTCTTTGACCAGGACCGATGAAGACCATCTCGTTTCCCCTCAAGGTTTCTGAGCTCCGGCGCCACGCCGGTAACCGCCAGGACGTCGTCAAGTCCATGGATCTGGGCGGTCTCGGGGTGTCGACGGCCAGCGTTCCCGACGGTTCGATGGTCGAACTGGTCGCAACCGTCGAGGCGATCAGCGACGGGGTCGTGCTCAACGGACACCTGAAGGTTCCCTGGCAGGGGGAGTGCCGTCGGTGTCTCGAGATGACCTCCGGCGTGATCGACGTCGAAGTCGCCGAGATCTACAAGGACAAGCCGATCGACGACATGTTGCCGATCATCGACGACTCGATCGATCTTGGCACAGCCGTCCGCGACGCGGTGTTGCTGACGCTTCCGCTCGCTCCGCTGTGTCGCGACGATTGCGCGGGTCCCATACCCGAGGAATTCCCCGTCGTGGCCCATCAGGATGAGGTTGCACCCAAGGTCGATCCCCGTTGGGCAGCCCTTGACGAGCTCCGCTTCGACGCCGATACCGAATCTCGGTAAACTGCCGAAACCATGGCCGTACCTAAGAAGAAGACATCCAAGTCGAAGAGTCGTAGCCGTCGGGCGTCCAACTGGACCCTCGATGCCGCCCCCCGAAGCACCTGCCCCCGCTGCCGCGCCGTCAAGGTCCCCCATGTGGTGTGCGGCAACTGCGGTTGGTACGCCGGTCGCCAGGCGATCGACGTCGACTGAGTTCGTTCAGAACAGGTCGGGTTGGCCGGTAGATCCGTCGATCCGGTCCTTTGACGCTCGTCCAATTTGGGCCCGAATTCGGGGCGAACATCAAAACTCGGACATTGCTGCTCCTGTGAAGGATTACAATGCCCGCCACGCAGTAGTACCTGTTCATCGGGTCGTCACAGTAGGAGAGCGATAAAATCGTGGGTGCCGAGCCGCAGGGCGAGAACAGCAGACCTGATCGTGCAGGAGTATTGAAGGGAATTCAGGGCCAACTGGCAGACATCCTTGAGATCGACCCTGAGTCGATCAACGAGGGTGATTCCTTCACCGAGGACCTACACCTCGGTTCCATCGAACTCATCGAACTGGCCGAGGCCATCGAGGACGAGTTCGACCGTTATACCGCAGGTTTTCGAATCGAAGACGAAGACCTGGAAGACCTCAAGACAGTTCGTGATGCCGTCGACTACGTCGTCACCAGGCTCTGAGGGCAACCCCGTCACCCCACGCGAGCACCTTTGTCGTCGGATCAATTACCACTTCACTGATCCGGAGAGACTCGACCTGGCACTTCGACATCGCTCTTGGTGTGCGGAGAACGGCTCTGTCGCGTCCAACGAGCGTCTCGAGTTCCTCGGTGATTCAGTTTTGGGACTCGTTGTCACCGACCACCTTTATCGCAGCGCTCCCGACCGGAGCGAAGGCGTGCTCGCCAGAAACCGTTCCGAACTGGTGAGCGCCATTGCACTCGCCGAAGTTGCCCGCTCGGTCGACCTGGGCCCGGCGCTACTGCTGGGCAAGGGTGAGGAGTCGACCGGCGGTCGCGACAAGACCTCGATTCTTTCTGACGCAATGGAAGCTGTCATTGGTGCCATCTACCTGGATAGCGGGCTAGAAGCTGCGTCTGAGGTCATCCTCCATATCCTCTCCGAGAGGATCGGCAACGTGCTCGAAGGTTCGCTTGCCAGCGACCACAAATCGCGCCTGCAGGAACTCGCTGCCCATGAATTCGGGGAACTTCCCCACTACGTCCTGAGTGACGACGGTCCCGAACACGACAAGCAGTTCGTCGCCAGGGTTCAACTCCGCAACGAGGAGTGGGGCAATGGGATCGGTCGGACCAAGAAGGAAGCCGAGCAGGCCGCTGCGCGCCACGCGTATCTCAACCTTGAGAGGCTCAACGCGTTCGCCGGTGCCGACATGAATGGCTTTGCGGAACAGGACAGCGGCGCACAGGACCGCGGCGCACAGGACAGCGGTCCGCTAGGGAATAGACAACTCGACACTCAGCTCGACCACGATGCTGAATCAATCCCGGTTCGAACCGATGTCGACGCCAGAGCGTCGACGGAATCGGACCGGACAACGCCAGAGGATGAACATGCCTGAAATTCCAGAGCTGGAGCTGCTGCGGCGGGATCTTGAGCGAGAGATCGGCGAGCGAAAGATCAAGGCGGTCGAGGTACCGGTCGCGTCGATTGTCAAGCATCCGAGCAAGAAGGACCTGATCGCAGGTCTAGAGGGCAAGAAGCTTGCCGGAGTCACACGCACCGGAATGCTGCTGCTGATAGCCATCGAAGGTGACGATCTGATCGTCATTTCGATGGGCGAACAGAGTCGCATGACCCGCAACCAGCCACGGGAAGACCTGGCTCCAGGGACCGCACTGGTGATCACGTTCACCCAGGGTGGTCAGCTCCGGCTGATCGACCCGGGCAAGGAGGCGACCGTCGAGTTCATCGCCGCTGACACCCTCGATGAGGTTCATCCGGAGCTGCTCAGTCGCGGTTTCGACCCGGTCGATGAGCCGATCTCGTGGATCACTTTCGGTGAACGGCTCCTGAGTCGCGACGAGAAGCTCAAGACGATCCTCATGGACCCGACCGTCGTCATCGGAATCGGTCCCATGTACTCCGACGAAATCCTGTTCCACGCAGGATTGCGATATGACCGGCAGACTTCGACACTTTCCGCACAGGAGGTTCGGCGCCTGTACCGGTCCTTGGTCGAGACCGTTCACGAGGCACTCAAGTACGGCGGAACCACGCTCGGCGACGACGGTTGGGTCGGCCTCGCGGGGACTCCCGGCGACTACGCGCAGTATCTGACCGTTTACAAGAGAGACGGCGAGATGAGCCCCAGGGCCCGCGGCCCCATCGTCAAGGCCCGCTTCGGTCGTGGTTACACATATTTCTGCGAGCAGACGCAGGTCTGAGCAGGTCTGAGTCCTTCTCACCTGTAAGACTCGACCAGTATTTCCTGTCGATCCGCCATCCGCTTTCGGTTGATCCCGATGGCCCGTAATTTCTGTCTCGGTCACTTCCGTTGGCCGGTCATTTCTGTTGGAGAGCCGTGTTCCTGAAGACCCTGCAGATAAAGGGATTCAAATCTTTCGCCGACGCTGCGACGCTGAGTCTCGAACCGGGCGTCACCGTCGTCGTCGGACCGAACGGCTCCGGCAAGTCCAACGTTGTGGACGCAATCGGCTGGGTCCTCGGGGCACAGAAGCCGTCGAGTGTCCGGTCGGCAAAGATGGACGATGTCATCTTCGCGGGTACCACGAAGCGCCAGGCGTTGGGCCGTGCCGAGGTCTCTCTGACCATCGACAACTCGGCGGGTCAGTTGCCGATCGACTTCACCGAGGTGACGATCACTCGGCTGTTGTTCCGCAGCGGTGACAGCGAATACGCGATCAACGGAGTGCCCTGTCGGCTTCTCGACATCCAGGATCTGTTGTCTGACTCGGGTGTCGGACGACAGCAGCACGTAATCATCTCTCAGGGCAACATCGACGGTGTCCTCAACGCCCGGCCGGAGGACCGTCGCCTGATCATCGAAGAGGCCGCGGGAGTCCTGAAATATCGGCGACGCAAGGAGCGTGCCGAACGCAGGTTGAGCGCCACCGAGGCGAATCTCACCCGTGTCCAAGATCTGTTGCGTGAGGTGCGTCGCCAGCTTCGCCCACTGGAGCGTCAGGCCGACGCAGCACGTCGGCACGGTGATCTTCTCGCCGAGTTGACCGCGCTGCGTATCCACATCGCCGGCCGGGACCTTGCTCGGCTGCGCAGCCAGCTGGAGGATTCCTCGCGTCAGCAGGCTGACCTTCGTGTCGATGACCAGAAGCTGCGTGCCTTGCTCGCAGACCTCGACGCAAGAATCATTTCGACCGAAGCTGAGCTGAGCGCACTCGGTGGTCGCGACGTCGGCGATGCGCTGGTTCGGTATGAAACCCTTCGTGAGAAGGGCCGAGGGCTGCTCGCCCTGCTGGCAGAGCGACGCCGCGGGGTAGAGCGGGAACTCAACGCATCTGTCGACGCGGCGGTCATCTCCTCACTCGAATCCGAGCAGTCACAGCTACGCGCCGAGGCCGTGCAGGTCGACCAGGATGGCGACCAGTTGGGCGACCTGGCCAGCCAGTTCGCCAGCGCCGAAGCGGCGTTGGCCGAGAGCCGGGCCCAGTTCGAGACCGACTGGGGCGACGGGGTGATCACCCCATCTGGTGAAGCCGCAGGAGTTCGTGGCGAACTCGACGCACTGCGATCGGCCATGCAGCGTACCTTGGGTGACCAGCGCCGACTCGAGAGTCGCCGCGTGTCGATAGCCGAACGGGTCGAGCGTCTGCGTGCCGAGGAACAAGCGGCGAGCGGTGAGTTGGCCACTGCCCAGGCCGAAGCTCCGACCGTCGAGTCCAGGGTCGTCGCTTCAGTGGCGGCACGCGAAAGCGCCGAGCGGTCACTTGAGGAGTCCGAGAACATCGGCACCGAGGCCGAGGCAGCTCATTCGACCTGGGCGGCGCGCGCCGAGGCGTTGACACTTGCTCTCGATGAGGCTCGCCAGCGTGCGGGAGCCGAACGTCTGGCAGGACTCGACGGTGTGCTTGGCACCCTGCTCGATCTGGTCGAGGTGGATGCCGGCTGGGAGGAGGCCTTCGAAGCCGCGGCCGGCGAAGCGCTCGGAGCAATAGTCGTAGCCGACGTAGAAGCCGCTCAGCGGTCCTTGGAGGCGTTGTCCGAGGGCAACCATCGGGGGGCGGTTCTGGCGCTGTCGGGTATTACTTCGATAGCTCCAGGCAGGCCCACTGTCGGTGATCCCCTACGAGGTCACGTGCGTGCCTTGCGCAGTGGCGTTCACGGAGCGTCGGCCGAGGGAATCGAGAGAGTTCTCGACCGACTCATCTCGAGTGCGGCAGTTGTCGACGGTGACTGGCGCAGCGCGGTCGAAGCAGCGACCCAGAATCCAGACGCGATCATTCTGACCAGGTCAGGGGACCGGTTCGGAACAGGCGGCTGGCGACTGCGGGCGGCGTCATCTGGGGCAACTGGAGCAGCGTTGGACGAGGCACTGCGCCAGTCTGCTGTCACCCTTGAAGCCAGAAACGTCGCCAGGGCTCGAATCGAGGAAGCTCGTAGCCACCTGGGCGCCGCCAGGCGTGAGGAGCAGGAAGCAACCCGGGCCCGTGATGTGCACGAATCCAGGAAGCGAAGCTTGGCCGAGTCGGTGCGAAGACTCGGAAACGACAACGCCGAGGCGCTCGTCGAGTTGGAATCCCTGGGCTCCCACGTGGGTGAACTTGCCGAGCGGATGGTTCGTGAGGAGCAACGCGTCGCAGAACTCGAAGCGACCCTGCCCGCCCTCGAAGCCGCCGAAGCCGAGATGGGTGAGCGGGCCCGGGCCATGTCGACCGCGCGTCACGAACTCGAAGCCCAGAGCTCCAAGGTTTCGTCCATGCGAACCGATCTGGAGGTGCGGTCGGCGTCGATCGAGGAGCGGCGGCGCTACATCGGCGAACGGCTTGAGCAGGTCGACACTCGTTTGTCTCGCAATATCGCCGAACGCGATGCCGCAGAGCGCAAACGGATCGAATTGGTCACCCGTGCCGACGCGACCGACCTACTCGCACACTTCGTGACAGGACGGCTCACCACCATCGACGCCAACTTGGCCAAGTTGCGTGAGGAACGCCGACGCCAATCCGAGGCGGCACGGTCGGTCACCTCGCAGCTTGAGACGATGAGGCGTGAACGCCAGGACGCAGAACGACGCCTTGAGGACGTGCGGGCCAGGAGCCAGAAGGTGGACCTGGCTGCGGCCGAGGTGCGATTGCGGCTCGAAACTGCGGTAGAGGTTCTCCGCAACGATCTGGACTGCGAACCCGACGTTGCGATCGCAGCCGACTGTCCGCCTCTGTCCGAGGGAATGGCGGCGCCCGCACGTCTGCGTGAACTCGATCGTGAGCTTCGGATCATGGGTCCGATCAACCCTTTGGCGTTGCAGGAATTCACCGAGCTTCAGGAACGCCACGGCTTTCTCGAAGGTCAGCTAGAAGACATTCGGTCCAGTCGTCGTGAACTGTCGAAAGTGATCCGTGCCGTCGAGGAAGAGATCGTCAAGGTCTTCGCATCGGCGTTCGCGGACGTCAGTGAGAACTTCACGGTGCTGTTCGAGACACTGTTCCCGGGTGGCAAGGGCGGGCTCCGCCTCACCGACCCCAATAACCTGCTCGAGACCGGTATCGAGATCGACGCCAAGCCGTCGGGTAAGAACGTGCGCAAGCTGTCGCTGCTCTCCGGTGGTGAGAGGTCACTGACTGCGCTGGCCTATCTGTTCGCCGTGTTCCGCTCACGTCCTTCGCCGTTCTACGTGATGGACGAGGTCGAGGCCGCGCTCGACGACGTCAACCTCCACCGCTTCCTGGATCTGGTCGCCGAGTTCCGTCGTAGTGCCCAGCTGATCATTGTCAGCCACCAGAAGCGGACCATGGAAGCTGCCGACATCCTCTACGGCGTGACGATGGAACCGGGTGGTTCGTCCAAGGTCGTGTCCGAGAAGGCAACCGCAGTCCTCGAAGGCTGACTCTTTGACGATCGGTCGCCCTCGGTGGCGAAATCCAAAGGCTGGTCGTGGTCGAGCTGACCGCGGTCGTTAGGCTTGGACTGTGATCCACCACATCTCGATTCCTGCCACGGACACTCGCCACGTCGCCGAGGTTCTCGTCGAGCTCTTCGACGGAATCCTCACGGGATTCGGTCCATACCGTGACTCCTATATTGCGTGGGCCGGGGATGACCGTGGCTCTGCAATCGAGGTCTACCCGGTCGGGACCGAGATGTATCCGCCCCAAGGCCCTGGGCAAGCACAGTTCAGACACAATCCGCAGGGGTCGCCTTTCGTGGCTACCCACGCAACGGTTTCAGTGGCCAGATCCGTCGAAGAAATCCAGGCCCTCGGCGAGCGCGAGGGTTGGCGTTCGGTGGTTCTGTCGCGAGGACCCCACGATGTGGTGGAGTTCTGGATCGAGAACGCCGTGATGCTGGAGCTGATGACACCTGAGATGACTGCGGACTACCTGGCGGCGAGACCTAAGCGTTAGGGCTAAGCGCGTTCCCTTCTGGATTTGGTCCTGCGAACCCACGGGCTAGTGCATTTTTAACTTCCGGCTAGTCTGAGCTTCGCTCCCCGAGTCAGAGAAATGCAGAACGAACTCAGAATGGGAAAAGCAAGGATTGCAAAGTAGTGCGATTTGCTCGCACATGGGGCTACCTCCAGATTGCGATCCGCGAGTACATAGGCGGACGCGAGTGGCCTCCGAAGTCTTTCGTAGGAACTCGAGCACTTGGCATGCTTCTACTGGGCTCACTTGCCACCATCATGGCCTTGGCAACATTTAGACCTTTGTGGGTCATTTTCGGGCTTACGCTCGCTTTCGGTTCACTTTTGCTATGGCCTAAGAGGGGGTGAGTACAGATGGCTCTTCGGGATTTCAGGGGGGAGTAACCGTCGCGAGAACGTCCCACTTGTGAGACAAGCGCTTACCGGGCAGGTCTCCGAGCGGGTGGCCCCGCCCAGTCGTCAAACAACCCGACATCACCCCCGACCTCACGCCCCCGAATTGGCTGTCATTCGAATACCTATAGGTATTTCAGTGACATCCAATTCAAGGGTGGGCGAGCGCAGATCACTGCCAGATCAGACACACATCGTTTCCAGGAACTTCTCGCCTAGAGAACTCTCCCGGACCACCGCAGCGACGTTCCAGCCGCGATGAACAACAGCAACAGCGCCCCACCGACAAATCGGTAGCTGACGTCGGATTGTTCCTCTTGGAGTCCGATCGTGGAGCCCAGGTTCTTGTAGACACTGCTCAGGTCGGATGCCGACTCGGCGGTGTAAGCGGTCCCGCCGGTGCCCTCGGCAAGCCCACGGAGTTCCTCGACATTGACCGGAACACGGGTCAACTGGCCGACTCCGTCACCGTCTTCATCGACGGTGATCGTTCCGCCAGCCGTGCCGTAGGCGATAGTCGTGACCGGGATTCCAGCGGCCTTGGCCAGCGGAATCGAATCGGAGGTTGGTAGGCCAACCGTCGTTTCGCCGTCGGAAACCAAAACGATCGCCGCGTCGGGGGAGCCGTCCTTGACGCCTACGGCTTGATCGGCGAGCACGTCGAGTGACAGCGCGACTGCGTCGCCAATGGCGGTTGCCTTATCAAGCTTCAGGTTCTGGATGGCGGTGGTCACCGGTGCACGATCCTGAGTCGGTGGCACCAGAAGCCTGGCCGTTCCGGCAAAGCTGACGAGCCCGATGTTCAGCTTCTTGGGCAAGGTGTCGACGAACTCGATCGCCGCCGATTGGGCAGCCTCGAGTCGACTCGGTTTCACGTCGGTCGCGGCCATGGACAACGAAGTGTCAATGGCGATGATGACAGTCGAACGCTCGCGGGGGACCTTCATTGTCATGACCGGTTGGGCGAAGGCCACGACCATCGATGACAGGGCAAGAGCGAACAGTGCGGACCCGATATGACGTCGCCAGCCGGGACGTTTGGGCGCCAGTTTGTCGAGCAGATCCAGGTTCGAGAACCGCACCGTGAAACGAGGGCGTCTGAACTGCAGGAACACGTAGACGCCAATGAGCGCAGCAACTCCGAGGAGCAGCCAGAGTCGCATTGGTGCAAGGAACCAGTCGGTCATCTGTTGGGCCTTCCAGCGGTCATTTCAGCTCGGCGGCGCTTGCCCGAGACGTGGTGTGCCAGATCCATCAACCAGTCTCCATCGGTTCGCAGGACCAGGTGGTCCGCTCCCGTGCCTCTGATCGCGTCCGCGATCGCCAGACGTTGAGCCCGAGTGTGTTCGGCGTACGCTTCGCGTACTTGGCGGCTGTCGGTGTTGATCTCCCGTATGGCTCCGCTGGCCGGGTCGACCATGTGGATCAGGCCGACGGCGGGTAGTTCCAAATCCCTGGGGTCGATCACCTCGACGCACAGGACGGCGTGACGCAGCGCAACGGCACCGAGAGCGGTCTTCCATGAATTCGGGTCACCCAGAAAGTCTGAGATCACCACTACCAGTCCACGACGAGGGGCAACTGCACTGATCCGCCGTAGACCTGCATTCAGATCGGATGGCCCGACACCCTCGTCGCGGGGTGAGCGGATGATGCGATCGAGGATGCCAAGCAAATTCTTGCGACCCTGTCGTGGCGGCATCGTCGTGACGTCGGTTCCCCGCAACATGACGGCACCCACCCGGTTGCCTCCACGAGCGGTCATCAGACCTACGCCCGCGGCTGCTGCCAAGGCCAGATCGCGTTTCTCGCATTCGGCGGTGCCGAAGTCCATCCCGGGGGACCGGTCGATGAGGATCCACGTCTCGAGTTCACGGTCGGCGATCGTCTCGCGCAGGTACGGGTCCTGCATGCGGGCGGTCACGTTCCAATCGATATGGCGAACGTCGTCGCCTGCGGCATAGGCGCGAGCCTCGCCGGGCTCGGAGCCCCGACCCGGGACGATTCCCATGTAGTCGCCATGCAGCATCCCGTCCAAGCGACGGGCTATGTCCAGGGTAAACCGTCGGATGATCTCCTCAACGGGCCGATCACCGACGAGTCCCAGGGTCGACGACAGTCCACCCATCAGGCTCAGTACCCCCAGGCCTGGGCATCGGTGGGCGTGGACTGGTGGTACTGGTCGACATTGCCACCGGCCTGCGACGGTGTCACCCGGGGAGCCGGGACCGTCGAGAGAATCCTGGTCAGGACATGTTCCACCGTGATGTCCTGAGCGAGTGCCTCATAGGACAGCAACAGGCGGTGGCGCAGAATTTCGGGTGCGACGTCGAACACGTCCTGTGGAGTCAGGTAACTGCGCCCTCGCAGGAGCGCAAGGGCCCGACCGCCTCGGATAAGGCCGATCGAGGCTCGCGGGCTGGCTCCGAGTTCGATGAAGGAACGCAACTCGGCCAGGCCGAAATTCTCGGGTGTGCGGGTGCAGAGAACAAGGTTGACTGCGTAGTCCATGACGGAGCGGTCGACATAGACCTCATCGACCGCCTTTTGGAGCCGCACCACCTGTTCGAGGGTGATGACCTGCTCGGCAACCGGCGGTGCGATTCCCATGCGTTGGACAATCTCGATCTCTTCGGCTGGCGACGGATAGCCGAGGACGACCTTCATCAGGAACCGGTCGCGTTGGGCCTCGGGAAGCGGGTAGACGCCTTCGGACTCGATCGGGTTCTGGGTTGCCAACACCAGAAAGGGACTGTCCAAGTGGTGTGTCTTACCGCCGATGGTCACCTGTTGTTCGGCCATCACCTCGAGAAGCGCCGACTGGACCTTGGCGGGTGCACGGTTGATCTCATCCGCCAGGACGAAGTTGGCGAAGATCGGTCCGAGTTCGACATCGAAACTCTCGGAAGAGGCCCGGTAGATCCTGGTGCCCACCACATCGGCCGGCAGCAGGTCCGGGGTGAACTGGATGCGGGAGAACGTTCCACCCACCGACAGTGCGAGCGTCTCGGCCGAAAGTGTCTTGGCAAGACCGGGAACGCTCTCGAGTAGGCAGTGTCCGCCGGCGAGCAGGCAGGTCAGCAGCCGTTCGATGGCCCTGTCCTGTCCCACGATCACCTTCTTCATCTCGAAGAGGAGCTTCTCGAGCACCGCGCGGTCGGCCGTACCGTTACCGGTAACAGCCGAGCCGTCCACCAATGCCCCGGCGGGTTGGATCAGCGCCGGAGGTTGGGGAGTGTCGGTAGTGGTGGAGGGGTCCATCTGTCTCCTCGGCCCGGCTCTGTTGCGGGCGTGATCATCGGTGGGAGTGAACGGTACGGGGGTGGGAACTATTTCGCTTGTCGAGAAACTGATTTGCTGATCGTCGGTTCAGCAAATCATTGCCTAGCAGCCCGTCCTTGACGATCCGCGTTGCGCTGCAAGCTGGTGGCGGCGGCGGAGACAGCCGGGTCGAGAGCCACTTGTAGGGTATTGGACATATGGAAGCCATTTATTACGCCTTGATCGCCATCGGCCTCGTAGTCCTGGTTGGCGGATTCCTGCTGGTTCGACGAACTGGCCGGGGAGAGGCGCTCGATCCACCGTCGAAACCTTCCTCCATTGCCACAGCCGAGCCGGATACAGCGGCGAAACCGCCCTCCAAAGCACCCTCCGAAACCACCGGGACCGCGACCGACACGCCTCCCTCAACGGTGCCGGAGCAGTTGCCAACCGATGAGGACGCCGCTGCGCTCGCCGAGGCCGAAGCTACGACCCTGGACGAAGAACTCGCCGAACTGCTCGCCGAGACCAAGCCCAATTTCCGGGAACGGCTCGGTCGGGCCCGTAGTTCCTTCGCCGGCTACTTCGGTTCCGTCCTCTCCCGCTCCGAGATCACAGAGGAAAGCTGGGACGAACTTCAAGAAGCCTTGATCCTCGCAGACGTTGGAATTGGTCCCACCACGCAGCTGTTGGACGCAGCCCGCGCGACCGTCAAGGAGCGTGGGATCACAACCCCGAGCGAGTTGCTCGAAGCGGTCAAAGCCGAGATGAAGTCCCGTCTGGCCGGCCCGGTCGACCTGAAGTACTCGGACTCGCCGCCCACTATCTGGTTGTTCGTCGGCGTCAACGGAGTCGGCAAGACCACGTCGATCGGCAAAGTCGGAAAGATGCTGGCCGACGACGGCAAGAGCGTGGTCATGGCCGCCGGTGACACGTTCCGCGCCGCTGCTGCCGAACAGCTCGAGCACTGGGCCGAACGAAGCGGCGCCGACCTGGTCAGAGGTGCCGAGGGTGGAGATCCGTCGTCTGTGATTTTCGACGCGATCGCGTCCGGTGCTGCGAAGGGATCAGACGTCATCCTCGCCGACACCGCCGGACGTCTGCACACCAAGACAAATCTGATGGAGGAACTGTCCAAGGTCCGACGGGTGGCCGACAAGGGCGAGGGGACCGTTACCGAAGTCCTGTTGGTCATCGACGCGACGACCGGTCAGAACGGGCTCACCCAGGCTCGCAGGTTCACCGAGGCAACCGACGTGACGGGGGTGGTGTTGACCAAGATGGACGGCTCGGCCAAGGGCGGGATCGTCTTTGCGATCCGCGCCGAGCTGGACATTCCGGTCAAGCTCATGGGCCTGGGCGAGAGTGTCAATTCACTCGTCGAGTTCAATTCCGACGAGTTCGTGGACGCACTCTTCGACCAGAACTGAGCGCTCCGGCAGAGCGCGGTCCCGTCGACAGGCTGGTCCGCGGCAGCGTTGCCAACCCCGTTACCGGAGATGTCTGTCCTACCGGTAGCCTCTCCTCCCGATGTTCGACTCACTTAGCGATCGTTTCGACGGAATCTTCAGCCGACTGCGAGGGTCGGGACGACTCTCGGACGCCGACGTCGATGAGGTGCTGCGCGAGATCCGTCTTGCGCTCCTCGAAGCCGACGTAAATCTCTCGGTCGTCAAGTCGCTACTTGCCCGAATCCGCGAGCGTGCGGTCGGCGACGAGTTGTCCAAGTCGCTGAACCCTGCGTTGCAGGTCAAGAAGATCGTCCTCGAGGAACTGACGGCGACTCTCGGTGGCGAAACGCTTCGCATCGCCTACGCCGCCAAACCGCCGACGGTGGTTCTCATGGCGGGCCTGCAGGGCTCGGGAAAGACGACCAACTCAGCCAAGCTCGCACGCTGGTTCAAGGCCCAGGGCCGCAATCCCTTGCTGGTGGGAGCCGACCTTCAGAGGCCCGCCGCAGTCGCCCAGTTGCGGACCCTGGCAGCGCAGCTCGACGTGCCGGTCTATTCGGCCCCCGACGATGTGATCGCCTCAGGTGACGGCGACCCCGTGGATGTCGCCGCAGGGGCCATCGCCGAGGCCCGACGCCTGGGCCGTGACGTCGTGATCGTCGACACCGCCGGTCGTCTGGCGATCGATGAAGCGTTGATGGAACAGGTCCGAAGAATCTCCGAAGAGGTTTCGCCGGACTACACCTTCCTTGTTGTCGACGCAATGACCGGCCAGGATGCCGTAACTGTCGCCGAGTCCTTCCACAGCACCCTCGAACTCGACGGTGTAATCCTCACCAAGCTCGACGGAGACGCCCGTGGTGGTGCGGCACTGTCGGTCAAGGAGATCGTCGGGCGACCGATCGCATTCGCATCTACGGGTGAGAAGCTCGAGGACTTCGATCTGTTCCACCCGGATCGTCTTGCCGGGCGGATCCTCGGCGAGGGCGACCTGGCGACGCTCATCGAGAAGGCCGAGGAGGCTTTCGAGGCCGACCAGGCCGAAGAGGCCGCCAGCCGGCTGATGGAAGGCACGTTCACCTTCGACGACTTCCTGGAGCAGATGCAGGCGCTCAAGAAGATGGGTCCACTGTCGGGCGTCATGAGCATGCTCCCCGGTATTCCCAAGGAGGTGCGCGACGTCGACATCGATGACCGTCAGATCGCCCGGGTCGAGGGGATCATCAAGTCCATGACGCCCGAGGAGCGGGCCAAGCCCGATTTGATCGACAATTCGCGGCGTGACCGGATCGCCCGTGGCTCGGGTAGCTCGGCGACCGACGTGACCCAACTGGTCAGCCAGTTCAAGCAGATGCGCCAGATGATCCAGCAGATGAGCGGCAACAAGTTTGCCAAGCGCAAGGCCAAGAAGAACAAGAAGAAGAACAAGGGTGGCGGACGGGTAACGCCCAAGGGCGCTCCGAAGCTCGAGAAGAAGTCATTCCAGCTGCCGACGCTCGAAGAAATGGAATCGCGGGTTCCGGGACGCGGTGGTCCGGGTACAGGGCTCGACGGACTCTGATCCTGCAGCGCTCTCCTGCAGCTGTCGGTCGTCGGTCTCTCAGCTTGCCCTCTCAGCTTGCCGAGAACGCCCTGCAGCGACCATCATAGGAAGCCGCCCTATCCGGGCCCCATGGCGCGTCGGTCCGTACCGGTGCGTCGCCGAAGAATCTCAGTCGCCGATCATTCCTGATTCGAGCGGCATCACCCCAAGAACTGACTGAAGGAAACTCTCGCCGTGGCCGTTCGACTCCGTCTCACACGAGTGGGCAAGAAGAAGCAGCCTACTTACCGCATCGTTGCTGCAGATGCCCGTTCGCCCCGTGACGGCCGCTACCTCGAGATCGTTGGAACCTACGATCCCCGTCGTGAGCCCTCCGCAATCTCGGTCGACAACGACAAGGCCGTCGAATGGCTCTCCAAGGGAGCCCAGCCATCCGAGCGGGTCGCAAAGTTGCTCAAGATCTCGGGAGCAATGGACCAGTTCGAGGCAGCCAAGGCGGCCAAGTGAGCGACGCTGAGACCGACGGAGCGCCTGCGTCTCCCGTACTGGCGAGCGCAGTTCTGGAACACATCGCCAAGTCGCTGGTCGAGACCGCCGACAGCGTGAGGGTCGAAGTTGTCGAGGGTTCACCCCGCACCCAGCTGAACCTCTATGTCGCCGACGGCGATATGGGTCGCATCATCGGAAAGCGCGGGCGGATGGCTTCGGCCATAAGGACCGTGACCCGTGCAGCAGCTGCCCGCGACGGCGTCGAGATCGACGTCGAGTTCGTCGACTGATCCAAGTTGACCCGAGCGGACGAATCGTCCGAGGGCGTCGACCTTCTGGAGGTCGGCCGGATCACCAAGGCGCACGGCCTGCGCGGCGAGGTCGTCGTCTTCCTGAGTTCTGACCGTGAAGAGCGGGTCGATCCGGGTTCGGTTCTGGAAACCCCGACCGGACCCCTACGTGTGGTCGCTTCTCGGCGGCATCAGGACCGTTGGGTCGTTCAGTTCGAAGGAATTTCGACCCGTGAGCAGGCCGAGGCCGCCAGGGGAACGGTCCTATCTGCAGCGCCGATCATCGATGCTGGTGGACTGTGGGTCCACGATCTGATCGGTCAGCGTGTCGTCAGCGCCGACGGAGTCGACCGGGGAACGGTTGAGTCCGTGATGGACAACCCATCGTCGGACCTGCTGGTCCTCGACAATGGGGCGCTGGTGCCGGTCGCCTTCATCGTTGGAGACCCCTCCGATGGGATCATCAATGTGGACACCCCCGATGGTCTCTTCGAGCTCTTCGAGTAGCTCGCCCGCGGCCGGTTCTGAGTCGACCGGATTGTCTGGAGCACCGCTACGAATCGACGTTCTGACGTTGTTTCCGACCATGATCGAGCAGTTCGCCGAACACAGCCTGATCGGGCGGGCACTCAAGGACCACCGTTTGGACCTGCGCACACACGACATCCGTGACGCAACCGACGACGTTCACCGCACCGTCGACGACTCGCCCTTCGGTGGGGGAGCGGGAATGGTGATGAAGGCCGGGCCGATCTTCGACACGGTCGAACGCGTCGACCCGCCGAGACCGTTGCTGTTGCTGGGTCCCGGAGGCCGGAAGTTCGACCAGGCCTTCGCCGCCGAACTAGCTGGCGGAACGGGTTTCACGCTGCTGTGCGGACGCTATGAGGGGATTGACGCCCGGGTACACGACAACCTGGTCGACGGCGAGCTTTCCATCGGGGACTACGTCCTCTCCGGCGGTGAGGTTGCGGCGATGGTGGTGATCGAGGCGGTCGGCCGGCTGATTCCAGGTGTCATGGGAAACGACGGTTCCGCGTCCGAAGAGTCGTTCTCGGACGGAATTCTCGAGTATCCGCAGTACACAAGGCCAGCGGAGTTCCGTGGGATGTCGGTCCCGGATGTTCTCCGCTCCGGAGACCATGCCCGGGTGCAACGGTGGCGACTGGCGAAATCGCTGGAGAAGACGATCCGCATCCGCCCCGACCTGATCGAGGCCAGGGGTGGTCTGACCCCCGCTGAGGAGAAGGTGCTCAAGGAGTTCAACGGTGAGGGTTGACGAGATCATCTCGGCCGTGGGGAATGGGGCATGCGGACCCGTTTTCATCCCCGACGTGTGAGGCACTAACATCGTCGAGCCGTGCATTCGGTGCTGTGGATACAGCACCCCCGAGGAGATCCGACATGAACCCCACCGACTTCATCGACCAAGCGAGCCTCCGGGACGACATTCCCGACTTCGCTCCCGGTGACACCCTGAAGGTGCACGTGAAGGTCATCGAAGGCAACAAGGAACGCACCCAGCTGTTCCAGGGAGCTGTCATCAAGCGCCAGGGCGGAGGTCTCCAAGAGACCTTCACCATCCGCAAGCTCTCCTACGGTGTCGGAGTCGAGCGTACGTTCCCGATCCACTCGCCGATCATCGACAAGATCGAGCGGATGAGCAGGGGTGACGTTCGTCGGGCCAAGCTCTACTACCAGCGTGATCGCACCGGTAAGGCCGCAAAGATCAAGGAACTGCGCGACTGATATCGGGGTCATCCACCCCGCTTGGAGCGATACGACATCACAACGATGGCGTCGTGGGCCCCAAACTGATTATCTCCCGATTTCGTCTTCCCCCTCGATCTCGATGAACCCGTAGCGTCACGCCCATGTCTGCCCGCAGTTCTGCCGGTCGGCTGGATTCGGGTCGAAGGTGGAAAATGGCTGAACGTCGCTATGACCCTTTGCGTCTGGGTGCCGACGGCGAACAGACGGTTGCAAACTGGTACAGCGAGCGAGGCTATGAGGTCATAGCCCGAAACTGGCGCTGCCGATTCGGCGAACTGGATCTGATCCTCTCAAAAGGCCGCGAGGTCGTCATCTGTGAGGTAAAGACGCGCACGTCGAACAGGTTCGGCACGCCCTTCGAGGCCGTCGGTCGTACTAAGCAGCAACGCCTGCGGAAGTTGGGTGCAATCTGGCTGCGAGAGGCCGCGCCGTTCCGTCCTGAATCGGTTCGCTTCGATGTGGCGGCGGTGATCGGGCGAAAGGTCGAAGTGCGCGAGTCGGTCCTGTAACTGGCCCCTGACCAAAAACCTGAGCCGGCCGCCCGGAGGGTTCGAGCGGCCACCCGCCGCCCGCCCTACCTGCGGGGTTCGTGGGTCAGCCGTCGGGCCCAGCATCCCTTGTGCCAGTGGCGCCTCAAGTCAGGTGCTTCCAGCGGAACGGCCACGATGTGTCCGGTGCCTCGGGCGATGTCGCGATTGCACCCCGGGCAGATGTACTGCTTCAGAGCCTGGTACGGCTGGATCACACGTACCTCGCACTCGGTGACGGCCGTGAAGTCAGGCATGTTGTTCTCCGGGTAAGGCCTTGATCGGTAGCTGCACGGCTGTCAGCCGATCAGCGCCCAGATGACCAAGCAGGCCGTGATCAGGAGCGCCGAGCCGACCATTACGTAGTCCCACGGCGACTTCCGATGTGCCTGTTGAGGATTGAAGCCCACACGCCATTATCACCCAGAAGGTTGCGCCGATCGAGATCGGCGTCGAGAGGTGGGAGAACGTCGGGTTGCAGCGCAGCTGGGCGGTAGCGGGGGAGGAAGTTGGATCCTCGGGGGAGGAAGTTGGATCCTCGGGGGAGCTGGACCCTGTCCGCCGAGCAAAGTGAGTCTCTCGGCCGGGGTACGTTCCTTTGGCCATGCCGTTTGTCCAACCGGTGTGAGCCTCGCAGCTTCTGCTGCCTCCTGGCCCTGAAGTGGCCATGCCAATTCGGGAGGTCCCAGTGCTCGCTCAGGCGATATCGGCAACTTTGTTGGGTGTCGATGGACATCAGGTCAGCGTCGAGGTCCAGGTCGGATTGGGGTTGCCTGGCTTTACCATCGTCGGTCTTCCCGATGCGTCTTGTCGCGAGTCGCGCGATCGGGTGCGGGCCGCGATCAACGAAAGCAAGTTCAAATGGCCCGACAAGCGGGTGACCGCCAATCTGGCCCCCACGAATCTGCGGAAGGCCGGATCGGGGCTGGACCTGGCCATGGCGGTCGCGATTCTTGGAGCTTCCGAACAGCTACCGGCTGCCGCGCTGGAGGGTCTGGCGTTTCTTGGGGAGCTGGGTCTTGACGGTCGGGTCCGGTCAGTCCTCGGGGCTCTACCGCTCATCGAGTCCGTCGGCGACGCCCTTCCGGTGGTGCCCGTCGAGAATCTGGCCGAGGCCCGGCTACTGCGACCTGACGCTCGCGCCGTGAGGAACCTGGCCGAACTCGTTGCCGTGCTCAAGGGCGAGGAGCCGTGGCCGGATCCGCCACCTCGATTCCATTCTCGCCACGTCGAAAGGGTCGAGCCGGACCTGAGCGAGGTCCAGGGGCAGACGCTCGCACGTCGAGCACTGGAAGTCGCCGCTGCGGGATCCCACCACATGGTCATGGTCGGCCCACCGGGTGCGGGCAAGACCATGCTGGCCGAGCGACTGACAAGCCTGTTGCCGGACATGGACGATCGCGACGCAATGGACGTTTCGCGTATCCACTCTGCGGCCGGAACCCTCCGACTGAACGGTGGGCTGTCCCGCCGACCGCCATATCGCTCGCCCCATCACACGGCGTCGCTCGTTGCGCTCATCGGTGGAGGAACCGTAACCATGAGACCGGGCGAAATCTCGCTCGCGTCTGGTGGGGTGTTGTTCCTCGACGAGCTAGGTGAGTTTCCCGCCGGTCACCTCGACGCGCTGCGTCAACCGCTCGAGGATGGCGTCATCAGAGTTGCCCGGGCCATGAACAGCGCTGTTCTACCCGCAAGGTTCCACCTGATCGCGGCCAGTAATCCCTGCCCGTGCGGAATCGGCAGGTGGGGCGACTGTCGCTGCTCCCCGGCGCAACTCGCAAGGTATTCCCGCCGCCTGTCGGCACCCTTCCTCGACCGCTTCGATATCCGTCTGGCCGTAGACCCGCCAGATCACTCGGTCGTCTTCTCAGCACAGGGTCGGGGTGAAACTTCGGCATCGGTTCGTGAGCGGGTCGTGCAGGCCCGCGCCAGGGCCCGGGCACGCGGCGTGAGAACCAATCGCGATCTCCGCGGTGACGCCCTCGAGGAGTTCGCCCCGCTGTCGCGACAGGGTCGTGACCTACTTCGGAGTCGCCTGCAGACCGGCACGTTGTCCATGCGCGGTGCGCAGCGCTTGAGGGTGCTGGCGCTGACCATGCGCGACCTCGACGGGGGAGAAGGACCGCTTTCGGCCGACGATCTGAGCGAGGCGATGATTCTGCGGGGCGACGAGGTGGGAATCGGAGTTGCGGCATGAGCGACCTACCCCACGAGGCCTATCTTGCCGCTCTGGCAGGAATCGATGGTGTGGGACCCGTGCGGATGCGCTGGCTCTTGGGGCACGGCGATCCGGAACATGTCTGGGGCCAGCTCGTCTCGGGCAGGCTGAGACCCGGCCCGATCCGGCACGAGTCGAATTCGGGTCGAATCGACGCCGACCAAATCTCCAAGTGGCGGGCCGAGGCCTCCCGGGTCCGGCCCGAGGAGATCTGGCGTCGCTGCGTGAAGCTCGGAGTGGGTGTCGTCTCGCTCGGGTCCCCCGGCTACCCGCCGGCGTTGGCCGACGATCTTGAACCTCCAGTCGTGTTGTTCCAGATGGGGTATCCCGAGGCACTCAACGGACCCCGTGTGGCCATTGTGGGAACCAGACGTGCGACTGGTTACGGCCTGGGAGTTGCCGAATCCCTCGGTGCTGAACTCGCCGAACGGGGTGTGGTGGTTGTATCGGGACTGGCTCTGGGTATCGATGCGGCGGCACACCGGGGTGCGCTGGGCCTTCGTTCCGGAAGTGCCGATACCCGAGGTCTTGAAAATGGTGCAGCCGGTAGCGATAGTGCTGACCGGGGATTGGGGGCATCGGTGGTTGCCGTCGTGGCCAACGGCCTCGATTCTCCTTGTCCTTCACGAAATCGTCAGCTTGCCAAACGAGTTGTTGACCGGGGTGTGATCTATTCCGAGGTTCCGCCGGGCATGCCGTCCGCGCCGTGGCGGTTCCCGGTCCGAAACAGGGTGATCGCTGCGCTCGCCGATGTTGTGGTCGTGGTCGAATCTGCCGGTGCCGGAGGGTCGATGCACACCGTTCGAGAAGCTCTCACGAGGGACCGGCCAGTCCTGGCGGTTCCGGGACCCGTAAACAGCCGCGCCTCCGAGGGAGTGAACCAACTGATCCGGGACGGAGCAGCGCCATGCCTCGGGGTCGAGGACGTGATGATGGCCCTTGGACTACCAGACACACCGGACCAAACGGATTCGCGGGCCACACTCCTCGATCGAACGAAGGCATCGGTGGCCCAAACGCAAAAAGCGTCCGGGCGCCAAGCGCAAAAAGAAACTCGTCGAGAGCCCACCGGCAACGAGGCGTTGGTGTTGGAGTCGTTGGACTGGCGACCGGCGACGCTCGACAGCCTGGCGGCCGGTACTGGACTAGGTCTGCGCGACCTTGCCAAGGCACTGTCGAACTTGGAGTCGGACGGATGGATACTGAGGACCGGCGGATGGGTCGAACGATGCGCCTGATGGCGCTTGGTGTCGGGTCGGTTTCGGCCACCGTTCAGGATGCTGGGTACAGGCATCACCCGACTTGGGGACGTGGCGGGCCTATCGTCATAGACCGTTGCGACGCAACCGATATGCGAGGGCGGCGATGGTCCGACGCCGTCTCATTGAATGTCACTCTGCGTAGTGACTAAGCTTCGGAGAGTAGGATTTCTAAATCAGGGGGTGACGATGCAGGACGTGGCCGAGTCGTGGCATCTGGACGCCTTCGGTTCCGACATCCAGGTTTCGCCTGCGACCAACGCGGTGTATCGGCGTGATCTGGGCGCCTTCGTCGAATGGGCCGCACGCGACGACAAGCTCGGCCCTCGGGACGTAGATCGCAAGGTCCTTCGTCGTTACCTGGCGAGTCTCACGACCCGCAGGCTTGCCCAGCGAACTATCGCCCGGAAAGCATCCTCTCTGCGTCGATACTTCCGTTGGGCAACGACCAGGGGTCTGGTCGAGTCCGACCCGGCCGCGGGCCTGTCTGCCCCGCGGGGCTCCGCTCGACTTCCCAGGGTCCTCACCGCCGATGAGTTGAACCAACTGCTGGATGAGCCGCCGACCCGTTCGGTTCCCGACCCGCTGGCAGACCTCCGTGATGACGTGATACTCGAGCTTCTCTACGGCTCCGGATTGCGAGTGTCGGAACTTTGCGGCCTGGACATTGGCTCGGTCGACCTCGACCGCCGACGCCTCAATGTTTGGGGCAAGGGCGACAAGCAGCGCGTGGTGCCGGTGGGAGAACCCGGGGCAGAGGCCCTCGGAAGTTGGCTGCGCTACGGACGCTTCGAGTTCATCGAACAGGTAACTCGACAGCGCCGGACAAGCGCGGGCGACTCCGAACATGCTGGATCCGACCACGCCGAAAGCTCCGCCTTGCTTCTCAATTCGCGTGGTCGACGGATCGGCCCCCGGGATGTAAGAAGGATTCTGGATCGACGTTCGCCCGTGCCGACTCACCCCCATGCGCTCCGTCACACATTTGCTACTCATCTTTTGGATGGAGGTGCCGACTTGAGAGTTGTTCAAGAATTGCTGGGACACGCTGATCTGGCAACCACCCAGATCTACACACATGTAAGTAAGGAAAGACTTCGCTCCGTCTATGAGTCCTCGCACCCGAGGGCTTGATGTACGGCTCAGCCTGGGGAAATAAGTGAGAACATTGCAACCGACCGAGACCGAACTCGCGGATCTATGGTCCGACTACAAGTCGAATGCGACCCCGAAGAAGCGCGACGCGCTCATCGTGCACTACTCGCCACTCGTCAAATACGTGGCGGGTCGCGTCGCTGTCGGGCTTCCCCAGAACGTCGAACAGGCTGACCTGGTCAGCTATGGAATGTTCGGTCTGATCGATGCGATCGACAAGTTCGAACCTGACCGCGGCTTCAAGTTCGAGACTTATGCAATCTCGAGGATCAAGGGCGCGATTCTTGATGAGCTTCGCTCCATCGACTGGGTGCCCAGATCAGTTCGCTCCAAGGTCCGCCAGATCGAGAAGGCGTACGCCAAGCTTGAAGCGCTCCACCACCGGGCGCCCTCCGATGAGGAACTTTCGACCGAACTCCGCTGGTCCGAGGACCAGCTTCAGCAGGCGTTCACACAGATTTCCCAGGTTGGTATGGCGGCACTGGACGAGATACTCGCCGTCGGTGGTGACCGTGGTGAATCGATCACCCTTGGCGACACCATCGCCGACACGTCGACCCATGGCCCCATGGGTGCGTTCGAGGTGGCCGAGACCAGGCAACTGCTCGCCCAGTCCATCAACGACCTTCCCGAACGCGAAAAGATCGTCCTGACCCTCTACTACTACGAGAACCTCACCCTTCAGGAGATCGGACGGGTCCTGGGCGTGACCGAATCCAGGGTCTGCCAGATCCACACCAAGTCGGTGCTGCACCTTCGGGCACGGTTTTCTGCGCTCGACCACTGATCCACCGGCCACGGACACCCGAGTCCCGACGGTCCCTTCGGCCAGCGCTTCAAATACTTCCCCCCTCAGACAATGCCCGGCCGGTGATGTGCCGTATCGGGCGGGGAAGGTGGACGGCCATGACAGCCAATGCGGTGTTTGGAGTTCTCTGGCTGATCGGAGCGCTTCTGTCGCCGATGCCCGACAGAAGCCCTACGTCTCCGATGGTCGCAATGTCGAGCACTGGTACGGCTAGTCGTGCTGTCGAGGTCGATCCTGCGATGTCGGTGGTCTACCGCCCGCCGGTGGACAGACCAATCTCAGGTGGATTCCATCTTGAGTCGGGCCAGTACGGCGCGGGCCGAAGGGGTATCCAGTACCAAACGATCCAGGGTGACCCCGTCAGGGCAGCTGCAGCCGGCATCGTGACGTTCGCCGGAGCCGTGGCAGGTCGCGTTTCGGTCACGATCTCCCATGCTGACGGGCGACGCTCGACGGTCACGGGTCTCATCGAGGTGAGCGTCAAGGTCGACCAGATTGTTCTCGGTGACGAGATGATCGCGCTGGCCGCGCCCGGGCTGTTGTTGACGCTCCGCGAGGGCGACACCTATGTCGATCCCGCGCAGTTCCTGACCACCGCGGATCAAAGGGCGAGACTCGTACCCACAACGGCGAACCCGGCGTTGGGAGGTGGTGCCCGCTCCCACTACACTCTCCCCTCGGCCCGATCAGAGGATCGAGCCCTGCTCCGCATACCAGCAGAGCAGCCGCTGCTTCGGGGTGTTCACCCAGTAGCTCGCGGAAGCAAGCAACACAATCATCCGCCCGGAAACACCCTCGGTCGCGTCACTTTCATCGGTGCTGCGCCGTTTCCGGGTTTCGTCTAACCGAGGGGAAGGAGAAAACCGTGACCGCAGTCGTCACCATGAAGCAGCTCCTGGAAGCAGGAGTCCACTTCGGACACCAGACACGTCGCTGGAACCCGAAGATGAAGAGGTTCATCCACGGTGATCGTGGAGGCATCTACCTCATCGATCTGAACCAGACACTTTCTGGTATCGAAAAGTCCTACACCTTCGTCCGCGACCTGGTCGCCGACGGTGGAACAGTTCTCTTCATCGGGACCAAGAAGCAGGCCCAGGATTCGATCCAGGGCTACGCGCTCAAGTCCGGCATGCCCTACATCAACCAGCGCTGGCTCGGTGGCATGCTGACCAACTTCGAGACCATCTCGAAGCGGGTCAAGAAGATGAAGGAATATCAGCACATGCGTGACTCGGGTGAGTTCGAGATCATGCCCAAGAAGGAAGCGCTCCTTCTGTCACGTGAGCTCGAAAAGCTCGAGCGCAACCTCAACGGTATTCGCGACCTCGAGAGGCTTCCCGACGCCGTCTTCATCCTTGACACCAAGAAGGAAGACATCGCCGTCACCGAGGCAAACAAGCTCGGTATTCCGGTCGTGGCAGTGGTCGACACCAACTGCGATCCTGACATCATCCAGTACGTCATCCCGGGTAACGACGACGCCATCCGCTCCGGTGATCTCCTCACCCGAGTGATCGCCGATGCAGTTCTCGAAGGGCGTCTCATGCGCTCCAAGAAGCACCCCAAGTCGGTCGCAACAGCAACGGCGACTCCTCGCGAGCGCACCGCTGAAGAAGAGGCCGAGCGTCGCAACCAGCAGGACCGTGCCCGCGTCGAGGCCGCAGCAGCTGCTGCTGCCCGCGAGGCCCGCATGGCAGCTGCGGCAGAAGCCCCGGCACCTGAAGCTCCGGCAGCCGAAGCTCCGGCAGCACCGGTAGCGGAGGCACCTGCTGAAGCACCGGCGGAAACCCCTGAGGCGGCAGCAGAGGCCGACTCATCCACAGAGAGCGCCGACACACCAGCGGGTGACGCAGGCGAAGGAGAGTCCAACTGATGGCAGACATCACAGCAGCGGAAGTAAAGGCACTCCGCGACGCAACGGGCGCCGGAATGCTGGATGCCAAGAAGGCTCTCGTGGAGGCCGATGGCGACCGTGAGAAGGCCGCTGGGATTCTTCGTCAGAAGGGTTTGAGCAAGGTCGCGACTCTTGAGGACCGCGAGAACAACCAGGGCACGGTTGCCATTGCCGCCTCCGGCAATGTGGCCGCCATGGTGCAGCTAAAGGCAGAGACAGACTTCTCGGGTAAGTCCGAGGACTTTGTCGCACTCGTCCAGAAGATGGCCGACGCCGTTCTCGCAGACGGTGAGTCAGCAGTTGACTCACTTTCCGACGAGCTCGACACGCTCCGTATTCAGAAGAAGGAGAACATCGAACTGGGTACGGTTGTCCGCTTCGAGGCAGCCGAAGGGAATGTTCTCGATAGCTACCTGCATCGTCAGGACGGGCGCGGGGTCAACGGAGTGCTCATCGAGGTCGAGGGTTCGACACCCGAGGCGGTTCACGAGATTTCACTCCACATCGCCTTCGCCAAGCCCGATGCTCTGACCCGCGAAGAGATCGACCCCGAACTCGTCGAGCGTGCCCGCGCTTCGTTCGAAGAGTTGACCCGCAAGGAGGGCAAGCCTGAACAGGCAGTGCCCAAGATTGTCGAGGGTCGGCTCAACTCCTGGTACGGCGAGCGTGTACTCCCCGAGCAGGGAGTGTTCGGCGAGAAGGAGACGGTCGCCGAACGACTTGGCGACGCAAAGATCATTCGATTCTCCCAGGCAGTCATCGGCGGCTGAGGAAGATCCAAATGAACGAGAACCAGGTCGGGAAACTCACCGAATCGGATACAACCGCTCCGGACGGGTTTCCCGACCCGGTCATTTCCGGCGATGGGACGGCTCGGCCCGCACGCTGGTCCCGGGTGCTGATCAAGCTTTCCGGCGAGGCGTTCGCAGGGGAGCAGGGCTTCGGAATTGATGGTGACGTTGTCACCCGCCTAGCGGCGGAGATCGTCGAGGCCAAGGCTCAGTACAACGTCGACATTGCAATTGTGGTGGGCGGCGGAAATATCTGGCGTGGAATGACCGGCGAGGGAGCGGGCATGGACCGCGCCCAGGCCGACTACATGGGCATGCTTGCCACCGTGATCAACGCCCTCGGCCTCCAGGAGACGCTGGAGCGACTCGGTCAGCCGACAAGAGTCCAGACGGCGATCCAGATGTCTGAGGTCGCGGAGCCCTACATCCGGCGTCGAGCGATCCGCCACCTCGAGAAGGGCCGTGTGGTTATTTTCGCGGCTGGTACCGGTAACCCGTATTTCACCACGGACACCACAGCAGCGCTGCGTGCGGTCGAGATTGGCGCCGACGTGATTCTCATGGGCAAGAACGGAACCGACGGCGTCTACACCGGCGACCCCCGAACTGATCCGAATGCAACTCTCCTCACCGAGATCTCCTATATCGAGGTCCTCAACCGGGGTCTGAAGGTGATGGATTCGACAGCCATCACGCTGTGCATGGACAACCACCTCCCCATCTGTGTATTCGACCTGATGGGCGACAACATCGGTGACCTACTTGCCGGTGAACCACTCGGGACCGTGGTTTCCTGATTTCCTCACCCGGATTTTCATCACCCCGGGCCAGCCAAATGACCGCGGCTGAACTTCCGCGTCACTGGGTCCTCAGTTCGATGACACTCGCTGAGACTGCATGTCGCGCGAGGGGCTCCCGGGTATGGAAGGCTGGTAAGGATGAGTGACGACCTGATCGAAGTGGCGCGCGAAACCGCCGATGATCGCATGACCAGGGCGGTTGCCCGGGCCCGTGCGGAGTTTTCCGGTGTGCGAACCGGACGAGCCACCCCTGCATTGGTCGAGCGGCTACCGGTCGAGTACTACGGGTCCACCGTCCCCCTCCAACAGCTGGCCAGTTTCTCGGTTCCCGAGGCCAGGATGCTGTTGGTCACCCCGTTCGACAAGGGTTCGATGTCGGCCATCGAGAAGTCGATCCAGAACTCCAACCTGGGCCTCAATCCGTCCAACGACGGAATCACGATTCGGCTCATGTTTCCGCCGCTCACCGAGGAGCGTCGCAAGGAGTTCGTGAAGGTGATCCGCGCCAAGGCCGAAGAGGGTCGGACCGTTGTCCGTGCCGCTCGACGGGATGCACGTAAAGAGCTCGAGGTGCTCGAGAAGGACGGCGACATCTCGTCCGATGACCTACACCGTGCCGAGGCAGAGCTTGATCGACTGACCAAGCAGTACGAGGCCGAGATCGATGAGGCAGTCTCGGTGAAGACCGTCGAATTGATGGAGGGATGACCCCAGCCCGCATGGTGGCTCCGATGTGGTCGATCGCGACCAGTTCGAATTCGCCGCTCACCCGCCCTGGAGGAGATCGATGACCGACCAAGACGACTACGACGAGAAGCGAACCGAAGGTGTGCGAATCATCGGCGCCCAAGAGGCGGCCGAGGCGGCTGGGCGACCCGACGTGGTACGTCGTCGCCGCCGTTCCGAGAAGCGGTTCGGTGACCGACCGGACAAACCCGAGGTGGACTCCGATCTTCCGAAGATCAGAATCTCGACAACTGAGACAGACCGGACGCGCGGCGACGACAGGGGTTCGGCTCCATTGGTTCGTCCGGGCTCCGCGGGACCAGAACCCGATTGGGCTGATCCGAACTGGAGCGATTCAGATCCAGATGAACCCGAGACCTCCGATGGGCCCAGAACCTACGGACCGATCGATGATGATGGCGAGCGCATCAACGTTGGCCACGCCCGGATAATCCCCGCTGAAACTACCGACGACGACACCGAAATGTCCTACGACGACGGTGCTGACAGCGGCTCGAGCGGTGGATCCGATGACGACCTGTACCGCTCCCGTGGTGGCGACGACTTCTACGGCTCGTCCTCCGCTTCGACCACCGCTGCCACAACCGGCGACGACGATCCCTACTCGTCGCGCTCGTCGTTGGGAGATTGGGGCGAGGGAGACGCGACCGAGGCTTGGGACGAATCTCCGGCATACGGGTCGACGGTCGCATCGGGGGCGTCTGGCGAAAGGGACGTCGAAAGCGATTGGGCCAGCGAGCAGCCAGCGGTCGAGTACTCCGACGACGATTCCTTCGTCCTGCCGCACTGGACCGAGCCACCCACCGGGCAGGTTCCCAAGGTTGTCATCGGCGATGCCGGTGGCGAGCCCACGGGGTCTGTCGACTACGTGTCTCAGCCGCGCTGGCGAGGTGAAGGGGAGCGGAGTTCAGCCACCGACTTCGGCGATCTGGTCGATGACGGACCACGGCTGGGCGCTCTGGGCGGCGAAGCCGACGACGACTATGCGGACAACGACTTCTTCGCCCCTGAGCACTTTGGAACCGGCACCGCCGACGATGACGAATATGACGATTACGTCGACGACGAATACGAGGACGACTACGACGACGAGTCAGGTGATGATCGTCAACGCGCCCGGCCGGAGCGTCGCGGCGACGGCGATCTGGGGTCGGGGTCCGGCTCGGGTGGAGGCGAACGCAACCTGGTGACGGCCGCGCTTGTCGGCGTCGGTCTGGTGGTTCTGGGTCTGGTCTGTTTCAAGCTCGGTGCGTTCACCTCAGCGCTGCTCGTAACGGCGGTGCTCACCTATGCAGCGGTCGAGTTCTTCACCGCGGTCCGTGAAGCCGGTTACAACACGGCGACCCTGCTGGGAGTCCCCGCAGTTGCCGGTCTGGTTTTTGCAACATATACCTCGGGTCTCGAGGCGTACCCGGTTGTCATCGGTCTGACGATTATCGCCGGGCTTCTCTGGTACCTGTGGGTCGCCCCGGGTGAACGAGCGGTGGTCAACCTCGGGGTGACACTGCTCGGAGTGTTGTGGATCGGGTTCCTCGGCTCGTTCGCGACGCTCTTCCTGGGGATCGGACGCGAGTTGGTGGACCTGCAGCCATCGCTCAAATCAAACCCGGGAATCGGTGTGCTCATCGCAGCGGTGATCGTGGCCGTCAGCCACGACGTCGGCGCCTACTTCATTGGTCGCCAGTTCGGCTCCACGCCACTGTCGGCGGCCAGCCCGAACAAGACCCAGGAGGGTCTGATCGGTGGCGTTCTCACCGCCTTCGTGGTGACCGTCCTTACCGTCGGCGTCGGCAAGATCAATCCCATCGGCGACAGCCTGTCCAGAACGGTCATATTCGCGGTCCTCTGTTCGCTCGTGGCTCCCCTCGGAGACCTCTGTGAATCGGCCATCAAGCGAGACCTGAAGGTCAAGGACATGGGCTCGCTGCTGCCCGGGCACGGTGGTGTGCTCGATCGATTCGACGCACTCCTCTTCGTGCTCCCGACCGCATATTTCCTGTCGACGCTGTTGGGCGTTTGGACTCTCACCCCCTGAAGCCAGACAAGTTCGGCGCGCGACAGGACCGGCCCCGTACAGGGACGCGGTAAAGAGCTGTCGCAGTCAAGGCTCATTCGACCGCTCACCCGTTGTCTGTCGAAGATTCCTGAGAAGTCCGTGGCGCTGTGGTACCGAGCGTCCCGGCCATCGGTAGCATTGACCTGAATGAGGAAAACGGTCGCCGTTCTCGGCTCAACGGGGTCGATCGGGACCCAGACACTCGAAGTCATGTCCGAACAGGCCGACCGATTCGAGCTTGTTTCGCTGGGCGCCGGGTCCTCGGTGGAGGAACTAGCCGCCCAGGCGGTGAAGTTCAGCCCGAAGGTCGTCGCTCTGGCCGACGATTCAAAGGCTGCGGACCTGGCAGCGATGCTGCCGCCCGGAATAGACATCGAGGTGGGCGCCGACGCGATGGCTGCGCTTGCGGCCGATGCCGATGTGGTGGTCAACGGTGTTGTCGGTTTCGCCGGGCTGCCGGTGAGCCTGGCTGCGCTCGAGAACGGCCGCCGCCTTGCTCTGGCGAACAAGGAGTCGCTCATCGCCGCGGGCCCAGTGATGCGTCGTGCGCGATCAACTCCCGGCGCCGAGTTGGTGCCCGTCGACAGCGAGCATTGCGCGGTCCACATGTGTCTGCGGGCGGGTGAAGGAACTCGCCGTCTCAGCAGGGTCGTTCTAACCGCATCCGGTGGGCCGTTCCGCGGTCGGACCGGTGACAGCCTCAAGTCGGTCACCGTCGCGGATGCTTTGGCGCACCCCACTTGGAGCATGGGTCCGAAGATCACCATCGATTCCTCGACCCTCATGAACAAGGGGCTTGAGGTGATCGAGGCCCACGAGTTGTTCGACGTCGACTACGACGACATCGACGTGGTCGTACATCCACAGTCGATCGTCCATTCGATGGCCGAGTTCACAGACGGTGCGACCATTGCGCAGTTGTCGATGCCGGACATGCGCCTGCCGATCGGATATGCGTTGGCCTTCCCGGACAGGATCGACACGCCGTTCGGGCGCATGGACTGGACGCAGTCGTCGACCCTCACGTTCGAGCCGCCCGACCGGAAGACATTCCGTTGTCTGGACCTGGCCTATTCGGCAGGTCGATCGGGCGAGACCGCTCCGGCTTGGATGTCAGCAGCCAACGAAGTAGCGGTCGAGGCATTCCTCGCAGGGCGTATCAATTGGAGCGCCATTGCCGACCTGGTCGAAGCATCACTCGAGAAGTGGAGCGGAATCGCTGCGGAATCGCTCGAAGCGGTTCTGACAGCCGACGCAGAAGCTCGGGCGGTAGCCCGCCGCCTACTCGATACCGGTCGCTTCGATCTGACCGACAGCTCTTCGATCACCGAAGCCAACGGGAGATAGCTCGTGACCATCGAAGCTCATCAAGGCGAAGATGCGCCGGCCGACCCGAGCGGCGTGCGGTCTGCTGCTTCGAGGGCGTTCGCCGGACCGAATGCCTCGGCAACTTCGCCGAAACGGGACGGTTCAGCCGACGAAGGTTCGCGTTTCTACCGGATACTCCGTCTGGTCATTCTGGTAGGGCTGATCGTCGCCCTCGGCGTCACGCAGGGCGTGTCGATGCTCATCGTCGTCGCTGCGATCGTCGTGATGATCTTCCTGCACGAACTCGGTCATTTCGTCATGGCCAGACGAGCCGGAATGTTGGCCACCGAGTTCTTCATCGGGTTCGGACCCAAGATCTTCTCGTTCAGACGCGGTGAGACCGAATATGGCCTGAAGGTGATTCCGGCGGGCGCGTATGTCCGGATCATCGGTATGAGTTCGATGGAAGAGGTCGACCCCGCTCTGGAGTCACGCACGTATCGACAGAAGAGTTTCTGGCAGCGCATCGGTGTGGCTGTCGCCGGGTCGACGATGCACTTCATTCTGGCTTTGCTGTTACTGATGACCCAGTTTCTATTTGTCGGGGGGCCCGACGGTGAACGCTGGACAGTCGGGAGCATCACGACCGGTAGCGCTGCTGAGGCAGCGGGCATCCGCAAGGGTGACGAGATCACGAAGTTCGATGGCGACCCGATCGCGAGCTTCGACGAGTTCCGCAACAAACTCCGGGGCATCGATCCGGGCGTGGCGCAACTGACGGTCGTGCGTGGCGGGGGCGAGAGCGTAATTCCCGTCGACCTGTCAACGCGACTGAAGCTGATCGGCACCATCGGCGAGGACGTCGATGTCATCGACACAGGCCATGGCCTGATCATTGGACAACCTCGCCCGGACGGCGTCGCGTTGGCTGGCGGAATCGTCGGCGGATCCGAATTGATTGCCGTCAACGGCACTCCAGTGGACTCCCTGGATGGAGTTGCCGCCGCGGTCGCTGCGGGACAGGCCGACAACAGGGGTGGCAAGACCAGTTTCGAGACCCGGGAAAAGACCGGGGCCACCTCGACCCACAGCTTCGACCTTGGTACCGCGACCGCGACGACAACACCGACTGCGTTCGTCGGTGTTGGCGAAGAACCGGTGCTGACTCGTCGGAATCCTGCGAGCGCCGCCTGGAACTCGGTGAAGACGTTCGGCGAGGTGACGGTCGTGAGCGTCAAGGGGATCGGACAGTTCATCTGGCCGCCGAACATGATCAGATTCGTGACCAATACCGTCTCGGGTTCAGACACCACCGACCGGACGAATACGCCTACGCCTGCCGAGTCGACCCCCTTGGGGGCCAATGCGTCGAGACCCATCTCGATCATCGGGGTGGCAATGCTCGGAAGCGATCTTTCGTCCCAGAACATGGCGAGCCTGATCCAGTTCCTGGCGCTCATCAACATCTTCTTCGGCGTGTTCAATCTCTTCCCGATGCTTCCCTTCGACGGCGGACATGTGGCAATAGCCGTATATGAGAAGATCCGCGAAGCTCGAAGGGGAACCAAGCAGCGCTATCTGTCGGATGTTTCCAAGATGGCACCGTTTGCCTACGCCGTGGTCGGAGTGCTGGTGGTCGTCGGACTTCTCGCCATGTTCCTGGACATAACCAAGGGCGTCAGTCTCTAGATCCACTGGAGAGGCGCTGCTCCGGGATAGGGGCCCCGCAGGAGTACCGTGGGTGGCATGGACGCAGGTTCGGTCATATTTCCACGTCGTGCGACGCGCAGGATCCAGGTTGGCGACGTTCCTATCGGGGATGGTGCCCCGATCAGCATTCAGTCGATGACCACCACGAAGACGTCCGATGTCGACGGCACGCTCGGGCAGATCTACGGCCTCGCTGGTGCCGGTTGCGACATTGTCCGGTGTACCTGCAACGACCTGGCTGCGGCAGAGGGCCTTGCCCGGATAATTCCCCGTAGCCCGATCCCGGTCATCGCCGATATCCACCACCAGTACAAAATGGCGCTCGCCGCCTTGGAAGCTGGAGTTCACGGACTGCGCCTGAACCCTGGAAATATCCGCAAGCCTGAGCACATCAAGGCCGTCGCGAGCGAGGCTCGGGACAGGGGAGTGCCCATCCGGATCGGGGTCAACGGCGGTTCTCTCGATCCGACCCTCTATGAGCGCTACGGCAACAAGGTCACTCCCGAGGCGATGGTCGAGTCAGCGATGATGGAAATCGGCTATTTCGAAGATGTCGGATTCGACCTCATCAAGATTTCGGTGAAGGCATCGAACGTGCCCCTCATGATCGAGGCCTACCGCCAACTCTCCGTCGCGACCGACCATCCGCTCCACCTCGGGGTCACCGAGGCCGGACCGTTGCCCGGTGGCTACATCAAGGCGACCGCCGGAATCGCGACCCTCCTGGCGGAGGGTATCGGCGACACCATCCGCTATTCCCTGACAGCTGATCCGATCGAAGAGGCTCGCGCCGGGCGACAGCTGCTCGAGGCGTATGGGCTCAGGGAGCGAAAGAACGTCGACCTGATCGCCTGTCCCAGTTGTGGCCGTGCCGAAGTGGACGTGATCGCCGTCGCCGAGGCGGCCAGGGACGCCTTCGCTGATAAGGAGCTACCGCTTCAGATCGCTGTCATGGGCTGTGTGGTCAACGGTCCCGGGGAAGCACGAGACGCTGATCTAGGAATAGCTGCAGGTCGCCACCGTGGGCACCTGTTCGTCAAAGGTGTCAACGTGGCGGTCGTCCCCGAAGACGAGATGGTTGCGACGCTGGTCGACTGGGCGGAGTTCATCGCCGAGAACGGGACCGAAGCCGCTCTGGCCCGTGTCGATCTCGACAAGGCGCGCCGCGAGGCCGAGAAGGATCGGCAGTCGCTCTTCGATGAGAAGGGGAGCGACGCGAACGCATCTGAACAGCGTGTCGCCCTGATCAACAAGCGGTACAACGCCTGATAGGCCCCGCCGAGCACGCCTTGCGTTTGACCCAGCCCGGGTCGAGCGGCAGTACGATCGCCGCCCATGGCCAAGGCTCCGATTCTCACCCCCCAGGAAGAGGACTTTCCTCGCTGGTACCAGGACGTTCTCAACAAGGCTCAACTGGCTGATAACGGTCCGGTTCGCGGCACGATGGTCATCAGGCCCTACGCCTATGCGATCTGGGAACGCATGGTGGCCGAGGTCGACATCCGCATCAAGGCCGCGGGGGCCGAGAACGCTTACTTCCCGCTGTTCATCCCAGAGAGCTACCTGCAGCGCGAGGCCGAACACGTCGAAGGGTTCAGCCCCGAGCTCGCGGTCGTCACACACGGTGGCGGCAAGGAGCTCGAGGAGCCTGTCGTCGTGCGTCCCACGTCGGAAACCGTCATCGGTGAGTACATGGCCAAGTGGATCCAGTCCTACCGCGACCTTCCCCTGCTGCTGAACCAGTGGGCCAACGTGGTGCGCTGGGAGCTCCGCCCGCGGCTGTTTCTGCGGACGAGTGAGTTCCTGTGGCAGGAGGGACACTGCGCGCACGCCACTCGGGACGACGCCGCGGACTATGCGTTGAAGATTCTGCGTGACGTCTACGAGGACTTCATGGTCAACGTTCTGGCAATCCCTGTTTTCACCGGACGCAAGATCGTCGAGGAGCGTTTCGCCGGGGCCATCAACACGCTGACCTGCGAGGCGATGATGGCCGACGGCAAGGCCCTGCAAATGGGCACGAGCCACGAGCTCGGCCAGAACTTCGCCAAGGCGTTCGATATCGATTTCCAGGATGAACAGGGTGCCCGTCAGCTCTGCTGGACCACCTCCTGGGGGGTGTCGACAAGGATGATGGGCGGTTTGATCATGGCCCACGGAGACGACCGGGGTCTGCAGGTTCCACCTCGCGTCGCAGCAACCCAGGTTGTTGTCATCGTGGTCAAGGACGACGACGGGTCGGTCAGCGAAACGGCCCGCACGCTCGGCGCCGAGCTCGCCCAGGCCGGAGTTCGGGTTCGTGTCGATGACGCCGTTTCAACTCCGTTCGGTCGTCGGGCCACCGATTGGGAACTCAAGGGTGTGCCGGTGAGGATCGAACTCGGTCCCAGGGACCTCGCAGAAGGTCGGGTGGTCGTCGTTCGCCGAGACCTGAGCGAGAAGCAGCCGGTCGACCTTGCGGCCACGGCGAACCTGGTAGGCGAGCTTCTTGAGAACATCCAGAGCGAGATGCTCGCAACAGCGACACGACGTCGAGACTCCCTGACCACCGATGTGTCCACCGTTGCCGAGGCCGCAGAGGCCGCAGCAATAGGGTTCGCCAGAATCCCGTTGGCCGCTCTCGGCGAGGACGGGATCGAGGAACTGGGTCGCTCGGCGGTGACGGTTCGTTGCCTCCAGGACCCCGACGGGTCGATTCCAACCAGCGACGACGCTCCCGGGACCATCGCGCTGGTGGCTCGCTCATATTGACGGCGGCGACGCGCCTATACTGGTGATGTTCCGGTTCTACCGGAAAAGGCGTGGGCCTTGCCCACGCCTTTTCTATGGTGCTGACGATTTGAGCGCCTGGGTCCCAACACGCAGTGTTCGGGCCGCCGGGGCAGTCGAATTCGTACATGAACTAGTCCGGCCTGGCCGGCAGGCACCCGGAGAGGAGTGGACAATGAGCAGCAGCTTGGATCGCATCACGAATCTTCTCGACCCGATCGTCGAAGAGCTGGGTCTGACCGTCTACGACCTCGAGAATTCCGGCGGCACGATCCGCATCCTGTTGGACCGCGAAGGGGGTATTGACATGGGCGCGATCACGACGGCGACCCGCAGGATCTCCTCGGCCCTCGATGAAGCCGACTTCATTTCAAGTGCCTACACCCTCGAGGTTTCGAGTCCAGGAATCGAGCGGACGCTCCGTACCGAGGACCATTTCAGAGGTGCGATAGGTGAGCGCGTAAAGATCAAGGCGCGGCGCAACGTCGAAGTCGAGCGACGCATCGAGGGCCGACTCGACGCCTTCGAGGACGGCACCATTTCGGTGCGCTCCGACGACGGCACCGTGACGCAGATGCGGGTTACGGACATCGAGCGCGCCCGCACACAGTTTGTCGACACCGCCGAACCCAAACCGGGTAAGGCGCCAAGGTCTGCCCAGGTTTCCAAAGCAGCCGAGACGGAAAATTCTTCCAATGACCAGGAGTGAAGCCTCATGAACCCAGAAATGATGGAGGCGCTTCAAGCGCTTGCTGTCGACCGCGGCATCACCGTCGACACGCTGTTCAGCGCTCTGGCTGAAGCGTTGCAGGCCGCTTATATGAAGCAGCAGGATGCTCATGAGTTCGCCTGGGTGAACATCGATACCGAGACCGGCAACATCCAGGTGCTCGCGCAGGATCTCGATGAGGACGGCGAGCCCGTAGGCGAAGAGATCGACGTGACGCCCGACGATTTCGGTCGCATCGCCGCCCAGACAACCCGTCAGGTGATGACCCAGCGCATCCGCGAGGCCGAACGCGAGCTCAAGTACGAAGAGTACGCAGGCCGCGAGGGAGACATCGTCACCGGCATCATCCAGCAGTCCGACTCGCGATACACCCTTCTCGACCTGGGCCGAGTGGAAGCGCTGCTGCCCCAGTCCGAGCAGGTCAACTACGAACGCCCCGATCCGGGTGATCGTGTCAAGGCGTACATCGTCGAGGTCCGCCGCTCGCCCAAGGGCCCTCAGATCGTCGTGTCCAGAACCCACCCGGGTCTGATCAGGCGACTCTTCGAACTCGAGGTTCCCGAGATCGCCGAAGGCATCGTCGAGATCAAGGCCTGTGCCCGCGAACCGGGTCAGAGGACCAAGATCGCAGTCTGGTCCAACGACCAGAACGTAGACCCGGTCGGGTCCTGCGTCGGTGCCCGCGGCGCTCGGGTCCGCATGGTCGTCAATGAGCTCCGTGGCGAGAAGATCGACATCGTTCCGTTCTCGGACGATCCCAACGACTTCGTGATGAAGGCGCTCCAGCCGGCGAAGGTCAAGGAAGTCAGGATCGACCACGAGAACCGTTCCGCCCAGGTCATAGTGCCCGACTTCCAGCTGTCACTTGCCATCGGCAAGGAAGGCCAGAACGCCCGCCTGGCGAGCCGCCTGACCGGACTCCGGATCGACATTCGCAGCGAGTCTGACGCCGCCGAGCAGGAGGCGTATGAGCGCACCTACAGCGGTGACTCGTGGGCAGACGGCGAGTGGATAGTCGATGCCGACACCGGCGAACAGCTCTGGCAGTCCGCCGACGGAAGTGCGCCACTCACGATCGAACAGTGGGAGCAGGCCCAGGCGGCCGAGAACGCGGCCGAGACCGACGAGGACACCGCTGACGCATTGGCCGAGGACACCGCCCAGGCAGTGGACCAGGCTGACGAGGCAATTGCAGAGTCCGAGGTCGACGAGGAAGAAGCCGAGTTGGCCGAGATCGATCCCCTCGGGGACGATTCCGACGATTCGGCTGCAGCCGACCAGACCCCGGCCGACGCTGCTCAATCTGATCCGGAGGCCTCGGATTCAATCCCCGTGGAGTCTGGTTCGGACCGCATCGATTCAGAGGACGCCGGGTCGGACGTCGATGGCGACCAGATCGACTGAAGACCCCTCTGGGGGACCTTCCCGGCCAAGGCCCGATGGTCCGCAACGGACCTGCGTCGGGTGTCGAATGGTTACGGACGCTTCGCGGCTTCTCAGGTTTGCAAACACGGTCGACGGAGTGAGTCAAGGCCGTGCCCTTCCGGGTCGAGGGGCATGGCTCTGTCGTGACAGGGAGTGCATGGACAAGGCTCTCAGTCGGGGAACCTTGGCCAGAAGTCTCGGTCTCAGACCAAATGCGGTGGATGTCCAGCTCCTCGAAGCTTCATTCGATTGAGCACCGTCGGCCGGTCCTTAGGGTGCGATCATCGAGCGATACGATGTGTGACACTCGTCGTCGGCGGTGAATCGTTTCGCGCGGGATGTGAATCCGTGCGAGGATAGATGGTCGCCGGTGGAGCCCGGCACCCGTCGCATAGCGCTCGACCGCGCAATGTTGGCGGTTTCTGACTCTCGGGCTCTCCGTCCGACAACACATCACGGAATGAACGGAACGTTTTGGCAAAGCTACGTGTGTACGAGCTGGCGAAAGAGCTCGGCCTCACCAACAAAGAGTGCATCGAACTCTGTAACGCCCTCGGATATGGCG
>JBARXY010000038.1:0-1602 GCA_049647585.1 Microthrixaceae bacterium
TTGATCGTCTCGATCATGTGGACCGGGATACGGATCGTGCGCGCCTGATCAGCGATCGAGCGCGTGATCGCCTGACGAATCCACCAGGTCGCGTAGGTGCTGAACTTGTAACCACGGCGATATTCGAACTTATCGACCGCCTTCATCAGCCCGATGTTGCCCTCCTGAATGAGATCCAGGAACTGCAGCCCGCGGTTGGTGTATTTCTTGGCGATCGAGATGACGAGGCGCAGATTGGCCTCGACCATTTCCTTCTTGGCGATACGCGCTTCGCGCTCGCCCTTTTGCACCATGTTCACGATGCGGCGGAATTCGGCGAGCGACATGCCCGTCGCCTGCGAAATCTCGGCAATCTCGATACGGATACGATCGACCGCCGCGCCCTCAGCCGCCGCGAATGCCGCCCACTTCTTGTCGAGCGCCGCGACCGTGGTCAGGAAGCTCTCGTCGAGTTCGTGGTCCACATAGGAATCGAGGAACGCCTTGCGCGGAACCTTATGGCGCTCGGCCAGGCGCAGCATCTGCCCGCCCAGCGCGGTCAACCGGCGGTTGAAGCTGTAAAGCTGGTCGACCAGATATTCGATCTTGGCCTGGTGAAACTGGACGCTCTCGACCTCGGCGGTCAGGTCTTCGCGCAGCTTCTGGTACTTGCGCTCGTCGCCCGCGCTCAGTTCGCCGCCAGCGGCCATCGCGTTGAGACGCGACTCCTGCATCTTGCCGAACTTCTTGTAGATGGAGGTGATGCTGGCGAAGCGCTCAAGCGCCTGCGGCTTCAGCGTCTCTTCCATCTGCGCGAGGCTGAGGGTGTTGTCTTCTTCTTCGTCGTCCGACGGGCGCGGGGTGCGCCGTTCGGTCATCGAATCCTCATCTTCTTCCTCGGCGGTCTCCTCGACCTCTTCCTCTTCCTTGAAGGTCGCGCCGGCGGTCTTTTCGCTGATCTCGCCCGAATCATCTTCCTCGGCGTTCTCGACCTGCTCAGCCGACGGCCCCTTCGTCAGCATCGCGTCGAGATCGAGGATCTCGCGCAGCTGCATCGTGCCTTCGTTCAGCGCGGTGGACCAGCCGATGATCGCGTTAAAGGTGATCGGCGACTCGCACAGCCCGAGGATCATCGTGTCGCGGCCGGCCTCGATCCGCTTGGCGATGGCGATTTCGCCCTCGCGGCTGAGCAGCTCGACCGCGCCCATCTCGCGCAGATACATGCGGACGGGATCGTCGGTGCGATCGACCGTCTCTTTCTTCTTGGCCAGCTCGAACGCGGGCGATGCCTCACCATCGGCACCTTCTTCCGCTTCCGCTTCTTCCTGATTGTCGGTTTCGGGTTCGGCGTCCTCGCCGCTTTCCTCATTCTCGACGACGTTGACGCCCATGTCGTTGAGCGCGGACATGACGTCCTCGATCTGCTCGGACGACATCTGGTCCTGCGGCAGCATCTCGTTGAGCTGGTCGACAGTGATGTACCCGCGCTTCTTCGCGCGAGCGACCAGCTTCTTGATCGACCCCTCGTTGAGGTCAATCAGCGGCGCGTCACCCACTTCGATCGTCGTGTCGTCGCCGCCGCCGCTGCCGCCGTTAGCCTTCGCCATTAATTGTCCTCGATAC
>JBARXY010000039.1:0-116483 GCA_049647585.1 Microthrixaceae bacterium
CCTATAGGTATTCGAACGACAGCCAGAGTGCGGGGATTCCAGGGCGGGCTCGGATCCCCGTGGATTCTTGCGTCCCTTCGGCCACGCTTGGACCTCATGCACCCAGCAATCGCGGGACTCACGTCCACCCAACTCGGCCTGGTCACCCGAGACCAACTTGCCAAAGTCCCACTCAGCTCCAGCAACGTCCTGCACCTGGTGGCATCGGGCCGACTTGAGTGGATGACACCTCGGGTGCTGATTCTCGTCGGCACGCCGGTGACTCAACACGCCCTGGCGTTGAGTGCTGTTCTCGATTCCGACGGAGTTCTCTCCTCACGAAGTGCCGCCGCTTTGTGGGGCGCCCCTGGGTACAAGCTCCTCCCAGCCCACGTCACACGATGCCGAGGCGGTCGGGTCAGGAAAAGTCACTCCGGAGTCATTCATGAGCTACGTGAACTGCATGACGGACACAAGACCACCTACATGAATATCCCGGTGCTGAGGCCGGCACGGGTTCTGTTTGATCTGGCCGCCACCGAACACCAGCTTCGGGTCGAGCGCACACTTGACTGGATGTGGTCTCGCCGTCTGGTGACGATCCCGGCTCTTGATCGAACACTGGAACAGGTGGCTGCCAGGGGTCGCAAGGGAGTCGCCGCCATGCGGGAGCTGATCGAAGCGCGGCGGGGCCTTCCACCGGTAGGGAGCAACCTGGAGACTCGCTTCCACGAGGTCGCCAAGCTCAGCAACCTGCCGCCTTTCGATCGGCAGGTGGACCTTGGTGACGAGCAGGAGTGGCTCGGACGCGTCGACTTCGTGTCCACCACCCGGCTGTTGGTGATCGAGGTCGATTCCGAGATCCACCACTCGGCGCTGTCGGACCAGAAGCGGGATGCCAAGCAGCGGCAGCGACTTGAGGACGTTGGATTCATGGTCCGGGTGCTCCGCGAGGACGATCTGTTCCACCAGCGGGCCCGCACTATTGGATATCTGCGCTCCTGGTACAACGAAGCGAGACCCCGGTAGCCCCGACACAACAAGGCCCGGCACAACAAGGCCCGGCACAGCACGGCCCGACGCAAGTCCGACCCCGCTAACTCAGTGTCCACGGCTGAAGGGTAAGCCCACGGTGGGCTGTCGTTCTCGACTCTTCTGAGATGAATTGGCTGTCGCCAAGGCACCCATGTGTATCTCGACGACAGCCAATTCGGTTAGGGACGGTCAGCGCCAGTGGCTGAGCGCTCTGGATCGATGACCAGGGTGAGGTGGGTTGAATCGCACTGGGCTTCTTGAGGGCTCTGGGTAAGGAGGATCGCTCGGGTCTTGCGTGGGTTGATGCGACTTGGGCTGGATCAGTGCGAGAATTCAGCGATGTTGCCAGTAGATCTTCCCCGCGGATTCGGAGCCTACGTAGCCAACGTGGGGATAAAGGATCTGACAGACGATTTCACCGTCGTGGCCTCCCAGGTTCCCTGTAATTCCTCCACGTTGTTCACCCGCTCTCGTTTCGCCGGACCGAGCGTCGTGGTCTCGCGTCGCAACGCCGCGGACCGGCAGTTGCAGGCGGTCGTGGTGGTCTCCAAGAACGCAAACGTCGCGACTGGCGCCGAAGGCCTGGCCAACGCAGAGGAGCTCTGCTCATCTGTCGCCCGAGCCGTCGGAGTAGCGCCGGATGACGTTCTCGTGACCTCAACCGGAGTGATAGGTCGGCAGTATCCGATGCAGCTCATCCGGGATCATCTTGCTCCCTTCTCTGCCTCCTCCGAAGATTCGTCTAGCGGACTGCTGCCGCTCGAGCGCCGCAACGCCTTCGACGTGGCGGAGGCCATGATGACCACCGACACCCACCCGAAAGTGGCCAGCGCCGTTCTCGCCGGCGGAGCCCGAATCGTCGGTGTCGCCAAGGGGGTCGGCATGATCGAGCCAGACATGGCGACAATGTTGACCTTTATTTTCACCGACGCACAGATAGCTGCCGACACACTCGATAGGACGTTCCGATCCATCGTCGATCAGACGTTCAACAGCCTGAGTGTCGACACCGACACCTCGACCTCGGACACTGCAGCCGTTCTGGCCAACGGTCTGGCGGGCGAGGTGGACCTGGGCGAATTCGAATCCGCTCTGAGCGCGGTTTGTCTGGACCTGACCCGTCAGTTGGCCCGCGATGGCGAAGGTGCGACGAAGCTCCTGGTTGTCGAGGTCGACTCGGCCAGGGACGACACGCAGGCCAAGCGCGTGGCCAAGTCGATCCTCAACTCGCCGCTGGTCAAAACCGCTGTCCATGGCGCAGACCCGAATTGGGGTCGGGTCGCGATGGCGATCGGAAAATGCAGCGACGACACAGATATCGACGAGTCGAGGGTTCGGATCCGCTTCGGTAGCGAGGAGGTGTACCCGGCGCAGGTGGACGACAACGGACTCGCCGAACTGGAGGAATACCTGAAGGGTGACGAGGTCCTGATATCGGTCGGTCTGGGCATCGCGGAAGGTACCGCAACGGTCTACGGATGCGACCTCTCGGACGGCTACGTCAGAATCAACGCCGACTACACAACCTGACTTCAGCTGAACCCGCACAGAATGTCGGGCCGCTTCGATTGAGCGGCCGGATTACGTTTCAGCCGACGACACCGTGGACGATCAGACGAGCCAGCAGGTCGGGGTCGACTCCCCAGCCTTGAAGAGCCACAGCCGGATCAGAGCCGATGTATGCAGGTGTGACCGCTCCCGCGGGCGTGCGACCGAAGCGCGGTGCAGGCGCCGGCTGAGGAACTCCGGCGACCGAAGGGAAAGACCCTCTTTCGATTGCCTGAGGGTGGGCAGGGGCCTCGCCCATGTTCAGTACCGGAGCGACACAAGAATCGGTCCCGGCGAATGCCTCTACCCAGTCGTCGCGGGTACGGGTACGAATAACGTCCTCAAAATGTCGGCGTAGCGTTGGCCAGTTGGCTGTGTCGTGCTGGTCGGGCAGCACTTGATCTGTCAGCCCCAGCCCTGTCAGGAGCTGCGCGTAGAACTGCGGCTCCATGGCAGCGACGGAAAGCCACTTTCCGTCGCTGCACTCGTAGACGTCATAGAACGGCGCTCCTGAGTCGATCAGGTTGGCTCCGCGCTCCTCGGACCAGAAGCCGGAGGACCAGGCGCCGAACAGGGGAGCCATCAGGAGCGCCGATCCATCAACCATCGCGGCATCGACTACCTGCCCCCGGCCACTCGATCCGCTGGCCGCTGCATCCCCAGCTGCTCCGCCTGCTCCATGTGCTCCATGTGCTCTGCCGAGTCCACGCTCGACCAGCGCAGCAAGAATTCCCATAGCGAGCAGCATGCCTCCACCGCCGAAGTCCCCCACCAGGTTGAGCGGAGGGGTCGGGGGCTGGCCTGCCCGTCCGATGTGGGCGGCGGCACCGGCTATGGCTAGGTAGTTCAGGTCGTGGCCCGCCCGGGATGCCAGTGGACCGTCCTGACCCCAGCCCGTCATCCGCCCGTAGACAACAGACGGGTTGACCTCCCAGACATCCTCGGGGCCCAGACCGAATCGTTCGGCCACCCCCGGGCGAAAGCCCTCGATGAGTACATCGGCACCAGCAGTCAGGCCGAGCACGAAGTCGGAACCTTCGTCGGACCTCAGGTCAACGGCGACACCCAGTCGGTTGCGGTTGAGAACGTCCCAGCCGTTTGGCGTACCCAAACCATGCTCGTCTCCGGGACCCTCGCCCATGTCCTCGGGTAGCTCGCCGTCGTCTCCGGCGACATTGGCGGCGGTTCTGCCCGCGCCGGGGCGATCGATGCGAAGGACGTCGGCACCCAGATCCGCGAGGACCATGGCACAGAAAGGAGCCGGACCCAGGCCTGCGAGTTCGACCACTCGCAGGCCATTGAGTGGCCCGGCTCTATTCACTTTCAACTGACTCGGTACGTTCTACCGACTCAGTACGCTCTGTTGACTCAGTCAGCGTCGACAACAGACCAGTTGAGCGTGTAGGGCTGGATCAGATCCGGGAAGTCGCCGAGCTTGAACCAGCTCATCGTCGAACCGGCGCTGGACGGTGTGCTGGTGCCACCGATGCCGCCGAGGATCGGAGTGGCGACGTTGACGTTCGCACCCGTATCAGTCACCTGGATCTCGCCGACCCATAGTTGGAAGATCCAGAAGCGCTGGATACTGACGTTGATGGTTGCCGTGCCGCCCTTGGTCCCAGCGATCTCAAGTCGACCGCTCACTGAGGAGACACCGAAGCTGTCGCGCTCGATCTTCAGGTTGCCGAGTCCGCTTCCGCTGTTGGCGTAGCTGACCGACCCGTTGAACGACACCGAGATGGTGTCGTCACCAACGGGTTCCACAGGCTTGGGTGTGACGGTTACCGTTGTGGACGCGGTGCTGACGTCGCCGGTCGTGTCGGTCACTGTGAGCGTCGCGGTGAAGGTGCCGGCTTGGGTGTAGATGTGGCTGGCCGAAACGCCGGTTGCGCTACCACCGTCACCGAAGTTCCATGCGTAGGTGCCGGGGCCTTCGTCGACCGTGGAGGTTGCGCCACTGAACGCAACGTTGAACGGCACCTGGCCGACGGGAGAAGCCGGAGTAGTGGCAATCCTTGCGACAGGAAGAATCGGTTCGCCCGGATCTACCGGAGCCTCGGTGACTGTGACCGACACGCTGGCGGTATTGGCATCTCCGGTGGAATCAGTCACCTTGAGCGATGCCGAGTAGGTACCCGGGGTCATGTAGACGTGGTTGGCGGTGACGCCGGTGGCGGTCCCACCGTCCCCGAATGTCCACTCATAGGTGCCGGGCCCCTCTTCGACAATTGAGGTGGCTCCGCTGAATGCCACGTTGAACGGGGCATCACCAGTGGGGGTCGTGGGAGTGGTCACGATCTTTGCGGTGGGTATCACCGGCTCGGTCGGGGCGCTGCTGACGGTGACGACAGTTGTCGTCGAGTTGGAGACGTTGTTGGCGTCGGTCACCTTGAGCGATGCCGTGTACGTGCCAGCCGACGTGTAGGTGTGTGACGCAGTCGAGCCGGTGGCGGTCCCTCCGTCACCGAAGTTCCAGGCGAAGGTGCCAGGACCGTCGGGAACCGTTGAAGAGGATCCGTCGAAACCGACAGTGAACGGAGCCTGACCGGTCGGCGAGGCCGGGTTGGTAACTATGTGTGCGGTCGGAGGGTTGGGATTGGTGGGTTCACCGGTAACTGTGACGGTCTTGCTCGTCGAGGCGGAGTCGCCGTCGGCGTCTGTCACGGTGAGAGTGACGGTGTTGACCCCCAGCTTGGTGAAGGTGTGACTCGGGTTGGCATCGGTCGAGCTCTGTCCGTCGCCGAAGCTCCAGTTGTAGGTAGCTGGGCCCTTCTTCACATACGAGGTGCTGCTGTTGAAGATGACGTTCCAAGGAGCGTCACCGGTGGTCGGCGAGGAGGTGAACGCGGCCCTGACGCCTGCCCCCAGAATCGGATTGGTCTGCCCGACGAGAATCGCCGAGTTCTTCCCGAGGGGGGAAGGAAGGTGCATGGTTTCGTTGATGATCGGGTTGAGATCGAACCAGCCGACCGTGCATCCAGTGGCACCGGGTACAGCGAACGTGTTGTTGACCACCCTGGCGGTGCCGGTCTCGGTTGAGTAGGGAAGACCGTTGAGGCCGGAGTTCGTCCCGACCGCCGGGACGCGCCCAGTGGTCAGGTCGATCGCGATGGGATTGTTGGAACTGCCGATCATGCAGCTGTTGGGCAGGTAGTTGCCCCAGAGGTCTCCGGTGAGGAGTGCCCGCATCTTCACGCCGAAGTCCATCGCTCCAGTCAGCGGATTGAGGGTTCCGGTCGCTGCGGCGGTGGCCTCGAGCTTGACCTGCACAATGGCGGTGGATCCATCCACCGGATGCACCAGCGGTACGTAGTAGATGGGGAAGAAGATGCCGGAGGTCGGAATGCTGATCGTTCCATCGGCGGCGACGGTCCCGGTGATGGAAACGTTCTCCTTCGGCTGGAACCCTGCTACCAGCTCATTGTCGTCGTCGGATGCGGGCTGGCCATTCGGGCCTGCAGCACACTGGGCGTCGGCGAGGTCGACCCTGGTGTCACGATCGTTGTCCACACCGTCGGAGCACTGAGGAACAACGCTCGGCTTCAGGTCCAGATTGAGCATGCTGCCGATGGTGATCTGCCCAGCGGTACCGCTCAGACTGAACGCTCCGGGGTTGTCCACCTTCTGGGCACCAACGCCGTTCGGCAGTAGTACGGCTGCCAATGTCATGACACCCAGCACCGCTGCAGCGGTACGCCAACTTCGCCTCATTTAAAGAGCTCCCCAGATAGCTATCCGCCACAGCAGACGGAAAGGTCAACGCCTTATCTTTCTTTCAACCTGAACGAGAGTCAAGGGTGACGGGCTAGTGGCGCTTCTTGGGGGCCATCTTCTGGGTCAGGGACGGGTCGCGAACCACCACAGGATCGAGGATCTCGTCGATCCTCGCCGCAAGCTCGTCATCGACGGCGACGTCGAGTGCCCCGACGTTGTCCCGCAGTTGTTCGGGTTTCGACGCTCCGACAATTGCGGCAGCAACATTGTCGTTGCGCAGAACCCAGGCGACCGCCATCTGTGCCATCGACATGCCGGCATCTGCTGCAAGGGGGACGAGCTTCTGCACCGCGGTGAGCACGTCGTCGTCAAGGAAGTTCTTAACGAAGGCTGCTCCACCCTTGTCGTCGGTTGCCCTCGAGCCCTCAGGAACCGGTTCACCGGGAAGGTACTTACCCGTCAGCACCCCCTGGGCTATTGGGGACCACACGATCTGGGACAACCCTGCTTCCCGGCTCGCCGGTACGACCTCGTCCTCGATCACCCGCCACAACATGGAGTATTGCGGCTGGTTGGAGATGAGTTGGAGCTTAAGCTCCCGTGCCATTGCAGCGGCTTCGCGGATCTGATCGGCGGTCCATTCCGATACCCCCATGTAGAGGATCTTCCCCGCCCGGACCAGATCACCGAAGGTCTCCATCGTCTCTTCGAGCGGGGTCTCGGGGTCGTAACGGTGGCACTGGTAGAGGTCCACATAGTCGGTGCCCAAGCGGCGCAGCGACCCGTGGATGGACTCGGTGATGTGTTTACGCGACAGGCCTCGATCGTTGGGGCCTTCACCGGTCGGGAAGTAGACCTTGGTGAAAATTTCGAGGGATTCGCGGTCCTGGTTGGCAATTGCCCGCCCCAGAACTTCCTCCGCCCGTGTACCTGCGTAGACGTCGGCGGTGTCGAAAGTGGTTATTCCGAGTTCGAGTGCCGTGTTCACACAATCAATGGCCGCCTGATCCTCGACCTGAGATCCGTGGGTGATCCAGTTCCCGTAGGCGATGGCACTGACCTTGAGACCTGAACGGCCGAGATATCGAAACTCCATGTCTGCAACCTAGAACAGACGAGAAGTCCGGGTCGGGCGCCTCAATCCTCCACGTCGATCACAAGTCGGGTCGGAGACTCCAAGGTTGTCACTTTGAACGGCCTTTCGCCGGTGGTTCCGACGGCCCATGTCAGAACCGATTCGAAGTCACCTGACCGAACCAATTCCTCGATCGGCGAACCGGGTCCCTCGATTCTCTGGGGACCGGAGTAGACCACTTCATAGTCAACGCCCGACAGGTCGACTCCGGACGCCGGATTCATCGTCACCAGAAGAATCTTGGCGCCCTTCAGGCTGACCGGCCGGTCCGACGGGTCCTCGGTGAGTGGCCCCGGGATGTACTGAACTACGTAGCCCGGAACCTTGCCATCGAACTCGAACACGACCCGGTCGAAACCTTCGTGGCTGGCGGCCCGGACGCTCTTGAGCAGGGAGGTCTCCTGCGCCGGAAACGGCACACTCACCGGAGTCGTGGCCGCACCTTCGAGCGCCGGTTCACCGGAGGGCGACCCTAGCGTCACTGAGGTGGTGTCATCCCCTGGGCTGGTCGTTGGAGAGGGCGTTGAGGAGTCCTGCTCCGTCGGGTTTCCCTTCCCGGAGTCCGCATCGGTCGAAGACGCGTCACTGGTCGTGACGGAACCGTTGTCGCTACCGAATAGACCTATCGCGGCAAGGATCGCTCCCACCCCTGCGAGCAGGAACACAGCCAGGAGTGCCAGGATCACGATCTTCGTCGTCCGCGACGGTCCTTGTTCCGGCTCCATCTGCGTTCCTTCCACGTACGCCCGGCCCGTCTGTTCGTCCCGGGGTCATCTTGTTCGAGACAAGTACTACTGGCAATGCTCTACCGATGATGCGCCGAGGGAACTGGCTCAGTTCACTCCTGGCTGTTCGCCACTGAACATTTCCGACGTCTGGGAAGCCGCGGATTCGTCGCCGGAGCAGAGACCCTCGCAATACTGCTTGATCCGATCTGCAGTCTCTGAAGGAATATCCGGTCGGCATCGGGCCAGGGACTCGACGATGCGCTGATAGACGTGAAACTCGCTCTCACAGGGTGGGCAGTCGCCCAGGTGCTCTTGGAGCACTGCCCCATTGGCGCTGTCGGTCACCTTGTCCAGAAAATCCTGGATCAGTTCGTTGGCCTCGTCACAGGAAATCTGCCCCTGCCCGCCGCACATTCCGGACTGTTCCGACAACGGAATGAACTTGTCACCAGGGTTGGTTGTCATGGTCGACCCTCCGCTGCACTCGGAGCCGACACCGAAGTTGTCGGAGCTGTTCCATCGGGTTGAACGGCGACTGCGCCTTCGCTGTTCGAACGAGAGGGACCGTAACCCAAGGGAACAAGTAACTCCCGGATTCGCCGGCGGGCGCGGTGCAGGCGACTCATCACCGTACCGAGTGGAACTTCGAGCAGGTCGGCCGCTTCCTGATAAGTGAGTCCGTCCACATCGACCAGCTCGATCACTCGTCGGAAGTTCTCGGGAAGCTCTGCGAGCGAGGCCGTCACTGCAGCATCGAACTCACGGTCCTCGGCGTAACGTTCGACGTCGTCCGGCTCGGTGGCCGGGCCTCGCTCCTCGGCGATGTTCGGATCAGAGAGAAGCTCCGGACGACGACGCCTGTGGCGGTTGCGTTCGGTGTTGCGCACAATGGTCAGCAGCCAGGCCCGCGGATAGCGGCCGTCGAAGGTGTGTATCGCCCGGTAGGCACGGAGCAGGCTCTCCTGAACCAGGTCTTCGGCGTCCGCCCGGTTACGGGTCAAGGACATGGCCACCCGCCACATCACATCAACCTCGGGAAGGACCAGTCTGGTGAAGATCTGGTCTCCGGTCTCGTCATCAGCGATCGGCTTCACATCCGACACAGGTGGAGTGGCTACGGCGGTGGTCACATCTGTAGCAACTCGGTCAGTGACGTGGGGATTCCCGGTCGTTCCATCGGGATCTGGCGAGGTCATCAGCAACAACGCTACTAGGCGGTGGTGACGATGGAATTGTGAGTCGCGTGAGCGTCTCAGGAGCCGTCGGAGGAGGACCCCTGACGGCCGAACCGCGCCAGACGTTCGTTGAGGCCGAGCCTTACCGTCGGCCACTCGGAGTCGAGGATCGAGAACACCACGGTGTCCCGGCGGGTTCCGTCGCGCCACAGGTCGTTGTTGCGTAGGACGCCGTCCTGCTTGGCACCGAGCCCCTCGATCGCGCGCCGCGAGCGTCGGTTGTGCCAGTGGGTCCTGAACTCGACCGCTATGCAGTCAAGGGTCTCGAAGGCGTGCCTCATCAGGAGCAGCTTCGACTCCGGGTTGACGGCGGTGCCGTGACAACTCGCTGCGATCCAGGTCGAGCCGATCTCCAGTCGTCGGGTATCCGGACGGATGTTCAGGAATGTCGTCATACCGACCGGACGAGCATCCTCGTTGCGGATGATGACCCACGGAACCTTGGCACCATCGGCGTGCTGGCTAAGTCGATCCGCTATGTCGCGGTCCATCCCCTCCGGCGAAGGCAGACGCGTGTACCAGACCTTGTACAGATCGTCCTCCGCCACCGCTTCGGCAAGAGCCTCCGAGTGCTCCATGGCGAGGGGCAGCAAAGTCACAATGTCACCTGACAAGGTCGGCACAGCCAGAAAGCTGTCTGGGTCGCCGGCGCCGTCCTGGGAGTCGTTCACGTCATGAGATTATCTGACGCCCCGTCAGGTACGATCCGAATTAGCACAGCTCGCGTCTACTGCTCGCGATGAATTCAACTCTCCCAGGGGGACAGAAATGACCGACTACGAACGGCTCTACATCGGCGGCGACTGGGTCGAGCCCGCCGGCACAGACCGATACCTCATCACCAGCCCGACCGACGGCTCCCACGTGGGGTCCACCCCTGAGGGATCGGTCGGCGACATCGACCGGGCCGTCACCGCAGCCCGGGCAGCTCTTGAGGCCGGACCGTGGGCTGGGTCCACAGCGGCGGACCGCGCCGAGATCATGGGACGTATGTATGCGCTGCTGACCGAGCAGGCGGATGCGCTCGCCAACGAGATAACCGCCGAGGTCGGTTCACCACTGTTGTTCTCACATTTCGGCCAGGTCGGCGCGGCGAACATGGTCTTCGAGTACTTCACCAATCTGGCCTCCAGCTACGAGTTCGAGGAGGTCCGCCAGGACATGCTCGGCCCGGCGCTCGTCCGCAAGGAGCCGGTTGGCGTCGTTGGCGGCATCATCCCCTGGAACGTCCCGCTGTTCATCACGGTCCTGAAGTTCGCTCCGACTCTGGTCTCTGGCTCGACAATGGTCCTGAAGCCCGCTCCTGAGACTCCCCTGTCTGCCTTCCGTCTTGCCGAGATCGCACACGAGGCCGGCCTGCCTGCAGGCGTCCTGAACGTTGTCCCCGCCGGCCGCGAGGTTGGCGAACACCTCGTGACCCATCCCGACGTCGACAAGATCTCGTTCACCGGCTCAACCGTTGCCGGGCGAAAGATAGCGTCGCTATGCGGTGAACAACTTCGCCGCTGCACCCTCGAACTGGGAGGCAAGTCGGCCGCAATAATTCTGGACGACGCCGACCTCGACACGATCATGCCCGAGTTGATCAGCTCTGCGACCATGAACAATGGACAGGCCTGTGTCGCCCAGACCCGGATCCTGGCTTCGCGCAAGCGCTACAACGAGGTCGTCGATGCGCTCACCGAAGCAATGGGCGGACTAGTCGTGGGTGATCCGGCCAGCTTCGACACCGCAGTCGGTCCACTGATCGCCGAGCGTCAGCGTGAACGGGTCGAGGGTTATATCGACATCGGTAAGAACGAGGGAGCCCGAATCACGACGGGTGGTGGTCGACCCGACGGGTTCGAAAACGGATTCTTCGTCGAGCCGACCCTGTTCGCAGATGTGGACAACTCGATGCGCATCGCCCAGGAAGAGATCTTCGGCCCCGTGGTGGTGGCCATCCCCTTCGAGGACACCGCCGACGCTCTCCGAATCGCCAATGACAGCAACTACGGGCTGTCCGGTTCGGTCTGGTGTGGAGATGTCGACGAAGGAGTCGAAGTGGCCCGAGGCGTTCGCACCGGGACCTACTCGATCAATTCCTACGCGATGGCCTGGGGCGCACCCTTCGGTGGCTTCAAGAGCTCCGGAATCGGCCGGGAGTTGGGCCCCGAAGGACTCGAGGAGTTCCTCGAGTTCAAGACCATCAACCTGCCCGCCGGTTCCGAGCCCAAGCTCAGCTACTAGGACGAGTGTCGAGCGCCCGGTAGCTGACTCAGCTCAGCTACCGGGAACGACCCCGTCGACGGCCTCGTCGCCGAAGAACGCTCTGGCGGCCGGCTCGAAGTCCGGTCCCCGGCGCAGATGGTGTCCGCCGTCGACGGAGGTCGAGGTCCCGGTAACCCATGACGATTCGGGACCCAGTAGGAACCGCACGACCGACGCGATGTCGCCGACCTCACCGGCTCGTGACACGGGCATGTTCTCGAGGTAGCTCGACATCACCTGCTCGTCGTCCATGACCATGGACACCAGGTCCGTTGCGACGATTCCCGGACGCACCGAGTTGACCCTTACCCCTGCCCGACCGAGTTCGTCGGCGGTCTGTCGCACGAGCATGTCGATCGCTGCCTTGGACACACAGTACGGACCCATGAACGGATGGGTCACCGCCGCGGCGATGGATGAGATGGCGACCATCGAACCGCCACCGTGCCTGGCGATTGCAGCACCCGCATGTTTGAACAATAGGAACGTTCCGGTCAGGTTGGTCCCGATGATGTCGTTCCACTCCTCCAACGGGGTGATGATGATTGGACCGAGTCCGCCCCGTCCGGCTGACGCAACGGCGAAGTCCAAACCGCCGGTCGCCCCGCTGGCCACTGCGACGGCTGCCTCGATCGCGGCTTCGTCAGTGGTGTCGGCAACTGCGTAACGGGCGGCGGGTAGCCCGGCGGCGCCCTGGGAGTTGAGAGTGTCGACGGCCTGGGACAGTCGTTCCTCGGTGCGACCGCTGATCGTTACAGCGCAACCGTCGTTGCGTAGACGCCGGGCGCACTCGAGCCCGATTCCACTGCCACCTCCGGTAATGAGCGCGGCGGTACCGGGCAGAATGGGTGCAGAATCAGAGTTGGTATTTGAGGCCATCGCAGCAAGCTAGTTCGCGGGTACCGTGGCAGTTCGACACTTCCTGGAGGCAACGTGAAGACCATCGGAAACACACTCTGGTTCGTTCTCTGCGGGGTTTGGCTCGGCCTGGCATATGTCGTCGCTGGAGTCGCGTCCTGCCTGACGGTCATAGGCATCCCCTTCGGGTTTCAATCGTTCAAACTCGCGAGCTACGTGATGTGGCCGTTCGGCCGCGAATTCGTCGAGGCCTCGGGCCGAAAATTGTCGCGGGGCATCCTGAACGTCATCTGGATCGTCATAGGTGGAGTTTGGCTGGCGCTGGGCCATCTGCTCCTCGGAATCCTCCTGTGCGTCACGATCATCGGTATTCCATTCGGACTGAAGAACTTTTCGATGGCCAAGCTCGCCCTGTTCCCGTTCGACTACTCGGTTCAGGTCAAGGGTGACCCTGGCCCGAACGAGGCACCTCTTTCATCCGAGGACTGAGACTCGGCAACCCACTCCCCCAGTTGCATGTCAAGGTCCTTCTGGCTCGCCCGGGATGGCAGGAACAGCAGAGCTATCAGGACCCCCACGACTGCCATGGCGGCGGCCAAGAGGTAGCCGCGGTGCATGGCATCCACGAACGCCTGGTTCGCCGTTCGCATCAACTCCTGACCCAGGCTCGCCGGCGCCCTCGGGTCAGCCGCGACCTGCGCCGCACCGCCCAATGAACTCCTTGCGGCATCAATGGCCTGATCCGGTGCGCCCAGCTTCGAGAGGAAATGGGCCACTTTGTCGCCGTACATCGAGGCCATGATGCTGCCGATCACGGCTACGCCCAGCGCACCGCCCACCTGCCGGGTGGTGTCGTTCACCGCCGAGCCGACACCTGCTTTGGCGAGGGGCAGGGAGCCCATCACCGAGTCTGTGGCCGGCGCCATGGTCATTCCCATTCCCGCTGCCACCAGCATTAGTCGCCACACGATCGATCCGTAACTGCTCGTGACGGTGAAGTCGGACATCGTGACCAATCCCGCCGCCACCAGAGCCATACCTGTCGCAACCGTGATCTTGGTCCCGATCCACCTGACGAACACGGCGCTGAGAGGGGCGAAGAGCATCAACGACCCGGCGAATGGCAACATCCGAATGCCGGTGCCGAACGGCGAGTAGCCGAGGACGAACTGGAAGTACTGGGTCAGGAGGAAGATCGATCCGAACATCGCGAAGAAGATCACTGCGATCGATCCGCTCGCTGCACTGAAGCGTGGGTTCCTGAAGAAACTCACGTCGAGCATCGGATGGTCGGTGTGACGCTCCCAGAGCACGAACGCCACCGATATGACCACACCCGCTCCCAGCGAGAGGAGGATCTTGGTCGATGCCCATCCGTCCCCGGGAGCTTCGATGATTGCGAATAGCAACAGTGTGAGGCCCGCGACGGAAAGAACGGCACCAACGGCGTCAACGCGTGGTGCTCGGGGATCCTTGGAGTTCGGGATCAACAAGAACCCTGTGACCAGGCCGAAGATCACGATCGGTACGTTCACCAGAAATACGGATCCGAAGTAGAAGTGCTCTACGAGGAACCCTCCGGCGAGGGGACCGAGGGCCGCACCCAGGCCGGCGACCCCGGCCCAGACACCAATCGCCTGACCACGTTCCTCGGGAGGGAACACATTGGTGATGATCGACAGCGTCGCCGGCATGATCACCGCGCCACCGACACCCATCACGGTCCGCGTGACGATCAGATGATCCGCCGAACCGACGAGCGCCGAAGCAACCGAACCCAGACCGAATATCACAAAACCGATCTGGAGCGCCGGTCTGCGCCCGAAGCGGTCCCCCAATGACCCGGCTGTCAACAGAAGTCCGGCGAAGGACAGCGTGTAGGCGTCGATGATCCATTGGATCTGACTGTTTGTAGCGTCAAGTTCCTTGATGATCGTAGGAATCGCGACGTTGAGGATCGAATTATCCAGGACGATTATCAACAGGCTGAAGCAGAGAACGGCGAGAATCCACCACCTGCGCTCGAAAGCTTGTTGCTCGACGCGGCTCATCGGTCATTCACGTTCATGGATCATCAGTACCCATCGGCAACCCGGTCAATGCGCGAGAAAGGGAGCCCCGAGGGGCTCCCTTTCAAGAATTGCACTACCGGTCAGGCAACAGCGCTGTTGATGACCGCTCCGGCGGCTCCGGCGTTGCCACCAGCTCCACCTGCTCCCCCAGTACCACCCGAGAAGCTGGGCGTACCAGCCGGGTTGCTCGTCGAGGTGCGGGACAGGCCGATGGCTGCGCCACCGCCTCCGCCTCCGCCGACACCCGAGCTGCCACCGGTTCCACCGACGCCACCGGTTCCACCGTTGCCGCTGCCTTCAAAGCCCGTTCCGCCGGCCCCACCAGCGCCACCGGGCTGGCCCGCTGCGCCAGCTCCACCGTTTCCACCGTTACCACCGGTCCCCAGGGTGACCTGGACTCCGATGAAAGTCGGTGAGGAGTTCACGAGACGGATAGCAACCGAGTCGGCCCCGGCAAAACCGCCCTGGCCACCCGCAGTTGCGCGGGCGCCACCGGCGCCACCGCCACCGCCGCCGGCACCAGCGTCGTCCTGGTTGCAGTCGTTAGCACCGCCACCGCCGCCGCCACCGCCGCCGGAGCCGTTGACTCCGAGTCCGCCGGTTCCGCCGTTTGCACCCGGGTTGCCGCCGCTACCAGCGGCGCCCGCGGATCCGGGCGCACCCGGTGATCCATTGGCTCCCTTCAGAAGATCCTGGCCGGCTCCTCCGTCACAGAAGAACGGGGTGCTGCTGTTGTTCGCCGGCCCTCCGGCGCCGCCGTTACCTCCGGCAGCCCCGGAACCCTTGGTTCCAAGGTTACCCGCCTGAGCGTCACAGTCGCTGCAGAAACCGGTCCAGCCGCACGATCCGTCGACAACGCCGCCCTTACCGCCGGCGCCACCGTTGGAAGGACCAGAGGCACCGCCGCCACCAGCTCCTGCGGAGCTGGTATTGCAGATTCCACCCGGCTCAAAGCCGTTGGCACCGGTGTTGCCGGTATTTGCCGCGCCGGTCCAGCCGCCTATACCGGCAGATCCACCGGCTCCCTGTCCGCCGGTACCGCCGATCACCTTGAGCGAGTCAAGCTGCAGCGCCGATGTCGAGTTGTTTACGTAGACCGTGTAGCTGGTCTGGCCCGCTGTGGCGTTTCCGCCCTTGAAAGTCAGGTCGGCGATCCTGGTTGCAGTGCTGATACCCGAGGCGACGAGCGCAACAGGTCCACCAACAGAAGCGTCGAATGCCGAATTGACGGTTGCGGTGGTTGCCCCGGTTGCCGTGAGCCCACGCTGCCAGTTCTGTCCGTATCCGCCGATGACGTCAACCCCGTTGACCGCATTGAACTTCGAGTAGGTCCCGCCTGCAACGTAGACCTCGGTAGTACCGATCGCCGAAGTACGGCTGATGCCCTGGGCGATGGTTGCACAGGGTGAGGCAATGACTCCGCAGGTACCGCTGTCGGCCCCGGAGTTCGAAACGAAGACTGCGTTGACAGTTCCGTCGATGCCGTCACAGTTGGAATCGATGCCGTCACCGGCAGCATCGGCCGCTCCCGGGTTGATCGAGGCGTCCGCGTCGTTACAGTCCGCCGGGGCGAAGTAGCCGTCGCCGTCACCATCGCCGTTTGCAGTAATCGTGATGGTCTTGGACCCGGTCATGCCCAGGTTGTCCGTGACGGTCAAGACCGCATTGAAGGTCCCCGCCGCTGTATAGGTGTTCGAGACGACGGCGCCACTTCCGGTTGCTCCGTTACCGAAGTCCCAGTCGTAGGTCAGCGGCTGACCTTCTGGGTCGGTCGAGGCGGAGCCATCGAAGTTCACCGTCAGCGGGACGTTTCCGCTGGTCACATCAGCAATTGCAGATGCAATGGGTGCAGCATTTGCCGGCCCACCCCCGCCTTCGACGGGAGGGTTACATGCCCCCGCCACCAAGGCAATAAAGCCAAAGAGTACGACGGGAATAGCCCGTCTCGCCCTGTTCATAATGATCTCCCCTGCTATTCGCCGTTCGCCGGTTACATTGTTGACTCAAATCTGAACGAGAGTCAACGTTCAGATTTGGCTGCGGGCAGTTCAGCTCAGGCCGCGGGTGGAAGTGCGGTGGCTTCGGAAACCGTGACGAACCCGTTGTTGAACGAGGTGATGTCGTCAGGTGCAGCGGGCATCGTCGATTTGCAGTTCTGGTCGGCGCTCAAGGCTCCCTCGGCGGTACCCGCCATCGTCACCTCGACCACTCCGCGGAGTTCGCCGCCGCTGTTACAGGACGGGATGTTCATGTTCTCGAGGAGGGGCGAATCTCCGGCCAGCTTGCCGTCGAGGATGTCGGCCCGATGTTCCTTGACCCACTCGACAACGTAGGTGGCAGCAAGCGCATAGTCCGCTGTGTCCCGGTCGCCGGTCGCCTGAATTCCCATGCTTGAGGCCAGCGCTGGTATGCCGTGGGCCACTGCCGCCCGGGCGGCTCCCAGGGTGCCCGAGACCCTGTTACCGATTTCTCCCAGGTTCTGCCCCTGATTGATTCCTGTGAGGACGAGGTCCGGCTTCACGTCAATCCCGCCGTTGAGGGCCCAGTTGACGGAATCCGCAGGAGTGCCCGCAACTGCATGGGCCGGATAGCCACTCATCGTCTTTTCGTCGGTGACGGTCAAGTCCCCGTCGGTGACAGTCGAACCCTTTCCACTCTGCTGGGTTGCAGGTGCCGCCACGACCACTTCGGTGTCGGGTAGTGCAACCACCGCTTGGACCAGAGCATCGATGCCCGGAGCAGAAAATCCATCATCGTTCGAAACGAGAATCGTCAGCTTCTCCGGCGGGGCCGTAGTCGACGCAGTAGTCGACACTGACGTCGAGCTGCTGCCTGCGGCATTGTCGTCTGAGCCGCTGCAGGCAGCAGCTCCTAGAGTCATCATTGCTACTGCAACGATCAGAGACAGAACTCTGGTGGTCTTCATCGTCAATCCCCCCCGAATCGGCCCGCCAGTCGCACCGACGCCGCGAAAGCCTAGATCAGGGCGACTACGGTGAACGGCCAAGCGTTGACCCGGTATTGGTGTGGCCAGCGCAGTAGACACTCGACCGAGCAGTAGGAGACACGATGAGCAACCCCCGCCGACCGAGCCTGGCATGGAGACTGTTCGTGATCGCGGGGATCGGCACCTCGGCCGCAGTCGCCTTCAACGACGAGGCCTGGGAAAAGTGGAAGGGTGTCGCCGGCGACACGATTCCCCGCGACACCATGCGATCCCTCGCCGTGGGCACTGTCGGACTGCACGTCGCCGAGGCGGGCGGAGCCTACTTCGCTGCTCGCAGGGCCAAGTTGGAGAGCCCTCGGAAGTGGGCATTCTCAGCCCTGCTGTGGGGATTCCCTGTTCACCGTCGCCTGTCGAAGCACCGTCGGTCACTCAAAGCGTCCAGCTGACAAACGCCGATCATCGATTGAGGGCGAGCGCACCGGCGGCGAGTCAACCGGTGGCGAGTCAACCGGCGGCGAGCGGAGCGGTGGCGAGCGCACCGGCTACCGAGGGACTGGCACGTTGATCAAGGTTCCGTTGATAGAGGTTCCGCGCGCACGCTGCACGAAGGCCGAGGCCGAAGCGGTGCCGTGGCAGTCGATGAGTGACGCGATCAGACCACCGTAGGCATGGCCGGGCATACCACCGGTCCGGCTTGCGTCGGGTACGTGTCTGGAAACGGTTTCCTCACCTTCGAGGAATGTCTTCAGCTGCATGCCTTCGCTGTTCGCAGCACCACATCCGTAGCAGTGGGCGAACTCTTCCGGGTACGAGTCCTGAATCGCAGTGGTCAAGGGAACCTTGCTCCTCCCCTGGGTCACGCCAGGTCCGGATGATGGCGAGCGATCAGATCTGGATAGCTGCGGGTGAAGTAGTTCCAGAGCTGCTGCCCGTAGGTGTCAGCGGACTCTGACTCTGTCCCCCGCGTGCCCATGGCAAGTTCGTCGTGCCGGGCCATGAACCCGGCATCACGGTGGTGCGAACTGGCCGCCACCGCCCTTGCGAACCGATCGTCGAGAGGTAATGGCGACAGGCTCGTCGACAGGTCGGGACCGTGGAAGTAGGCCGAGGAGTAACGCTCCTTGCCCGACACGACGCGATGGGTGGTGGCAACGAAGTAGTTACCGGTCATGGACTGGAGCATCTCGCCCAGATTGACGATCACGGCCTTCTCGTTGACGGGAACATCGATCCAGTCGCCCTGTTGGTTCTGCACCTGCAACCCGCCGACCTGATGCTGCCATAACAGCGTCAGGAAGCCGGTGTCGTGGTGTGCGTTTACTCCCGCTTCGTCGGGCGGAGTGGGCGGATAGTGGATCAATTTCACCAAGGACATCCGGTCGGTTCCGAATCGATCCAGAAGAAAGCCCGGGTCCAACCCGAGCGCGACGCTCATCGCCGCCATCAACTCATCGGCCAGGGCTTCCATTTCGGCCTGGAAACGCTCGACCAGTTGTCGGAAGCCGGGGAGTTCGGATTCCTCCGGCCACTGGTTCGGGCCCTTCAGTCGAAGGTACGCGGAACCAGATCCTGAGGAATCGGGTGCAAGGTCGCTCCACACGTCGACCTGCTCACGATGGTCGACGCGAGCATCGGTGAGTTCAGCACCGACACGCTCCCATCCCCTGAACCACCGCGAGTTGCATTTGTCGATCTTCGACTTGGTCTCCTCCGGCAGAGCAAAGAACGCCCTGAGCACATCGAAATAGTCTCTGAGGAAGTCCTGATCGATGCCATGGTCAACGATCTGGAAGAAGCCGACTTCGTGACAGACCTGCCCGAGCCTTTCCGCGAACGCTGCCGGTTGAGCCGACGGTCCGTCCCATTCAGCGAGCGAGATGACCGGGATCTCCTGGAACGACATGGTTCTGACCATATCCGCGTCGCATCCTGGTGAATCCGCGTCGCATCCCGGTACCGGCAGGCTCAGTTCTGCTATCGGCGGCTCGGTTAGAAATGCCAGGGGAAGGGCGACCAGTCCGGTTCGCGCTTCTCGAGGAACGAGTCTCGGCCTTCGGCTGCCTCGTCGGTCATATAGGCCAAACGGGTCGCTTCACCGGCAAAGAGCTGCTGGCCGACCAACCCGTCGTCGATCATGTTGAAGGAGTACTTCAACATCCGCTGCGCCGTCGGGCTCTTGGCGTTGATCTTCGCGCCCCACTCGAGTGCAACGCACTCCAGGTCGGCGTGGTCGACGACTGCGTTGACCATTCCCATGCGGTGGGCGTCCTCGGCCGAGTACTCGTCGCCCAGGAAGAAGATCTCGCGAGCGAACTTCTGGCCGACCTGGCGTGCCAGATATGCGGATCCGAACCCGCCATCGAAGCTGGCTACGTCAGCATCGGTCTGCTTGAAGCGCGCATGCTCCCGACTGGCGAGCGTCAGATCCGCAACGACATGCAGACTGTGACCGCCCCCGGCGGCCCAACCCGGCACTACGCATATGACGACCTTCGGCATGAATCGGATCAGGCGCTGCACCTCGAGAATATGCAGCCGGCCGCTGCGAGCAGGATCAATCTGATCGTCCTCGTCGGTGTACCGGTAGCCATCCTTGCCACGGATGCGTTGGTCGCCACCGGAGCAGAAGGCCCAACCCCCGTCCTTGGGAGACGGCCCGTTGCCGGTCAGCAGGACGCAGCCGACATCCGATGTCTGGCGGGCATGATCGAGCACCCTGTACAACTCGTCCACGGTCGACGGGCGGAACGCGTTGCGAACCTCAGGCCTGTCGAACGCGATCCGAACGGTTCCCGAGGCCTTGGCCCGGTGGTAGGTGATGTCTTCGAGATCGAATCCCGGGACCTTGTCCCAGGCGGCTTCGTCGAATATCTCGGATACCACTCAGACAGCTCGAACGTTCTGGGCCTCGTCACCCTTGCGGCCGGGCCCGACCTCGAACTCGACCTTCTGGCCCTCTTCGAGAGACTTGTAGCCCGAACCGGCGATCTGGGAGAAGTGGACGAAAAGGTCCCCGTCTTGGTCATCGCGGCTGATGAACCCGAATCCCTTTTCAGCATTGAAGAACTTCACGGTTCCGGTCGGCACGGTCAACTCATTTCTCCCCGACCCGGGGGGTGGCGCTAGGAAATCAGCCTACCGCGCAGTTTTCTCGTAGTCATTGGATTCTGATTGGCGGTCATATACCGTGACTGCACAGCCGGGGAGGGCTAGATGCAGATGAAATCATTCAGGTCGCCGCTGGCAGCCTCGGTAACCGCGCTGGCCGGACTTGCTCTCGTCGTCGGATGCACCCCACTTCCTGACGCACCCCCTGTTGACGGCGATTTTGCGCCGACAATTTCGTACTTCAAACCTGCCACGACTCCCGGGACTTCGCCGGCGCTGGTGACTCTCACGTGGTCCGTCGATGACGTCAACGGCGATGACGTCACCTGCACCATCGATGTCGACGGCGACGACGCAGCCGAGTTCACGATCAACTCATGTCAGGACACCGGCAGTCGCAACGTCACCCTCAGCGCCGTTGACGGCCTGTCGACACAGCACACGTTGACGCTCACTGCCACCGACGGAGTTGAGATTGACGGCGTGGTCCGCGTCGTCAAGCAGGACATGACCGTCACGATCGCTCCGGGACCCACCGAGCCCTTCGACATCAGCCTCGTGGGGATCGATGAACTGGCTCCCGATGTAGCTGCGACCTTCGCCACTGCGGCGGCTCGCTGGCAGCAGGTGATCACCGCAGGACTCCCGGATGTCGACGGATCAACTCTCGGCTGCACTGCTCCGGACGGCGAACCTCTACCGAGCGACATCGATGATCTGGTCATCTACGTCAAGGTCGAACCCATTGACGGACCGGGGTCGGTCCTCGGCAGTGCTGGGCCGACGTGCATGCTCATGTCCACCGAACTCGGTATTGCAGGTCAGATGACCTTCGATTCCGCCGACATCGCGACGATGCAATCCAAGGGGACCTTCGGGTCGGTCATCCTCCACGAGATGGGCCACGTCCTCGGGATCGGAACTCTCTGGGACACGTCCTGGGCGAGCGGTAGCCGACACCTGCTGACAGGCGCGGGCGGCATCAACCCCAGATTCGTCGGTGCGGCAGCGAGCTCCGAGTGGGGTCTGCTCGGCGGGATCTCGACGGTCCCGGTAGAGAACACCGGAGGACCGGGGACGGCCGACAGTCACTGGCGCGAAAACGTCTTCACCACCGAACTGATGACCGGATGGATGAACTCCGGAGCCCAGATGAGCGCCATGACGATCGCGTCGCTGGCCGACATGGGCTATCACGTGGACATGTCTGCGGCGGACCCATTCATCCTCGGCGCAGGTGTTTCCGACGGCATTGCCGGCCGCGGATCCAACGTCGTCGAGGACAGCCTGACGATGCTGCGCCCGCCGCTGCAGGTCGGTTGATCCGCCGCTGCGGGTCGGTTGATCAGCCGCCCTTCAGGAACTGGTTGAACCAGTGACCGGAACTCTTGATCGTGCGTGATTGGGTTTCGTAGTCGACATACACCAGACCAAACCGTGGGCGGTAGCCATCGGCCCATTCGAAGTTGTCGGTGAGGGACCAGGCGAAGTATCCGTCGACTGGTGCACCGGCACGTTTTGCTTCGAGCACCTCGGCCAGGTGGAGTTGATAGAAGAGGACTCTTCGTGGGTCATCGACCACATCGCCGTCGGGCCCCCGCACCAGTTGGTCCGGATATGCGGCTCCGTTCTCGGTGACCACGAGGCTGGGGAATCGACCGTAGGCGTGCATGGCCATTATCACCTTCCGGAGACCCGACGGATTGACTTCCCATCCCGTGGCCGTCAGGTCGTAGTTGCGGAAGTCCCGTCCGAACATCGGGATGGTTCCCATCCCGGGCACCGGAGCCAGCGGCGCCTTGAACCGTGTGTAGTACTGCACCCCGAGGAAGTCCCAGTCGACTTGAATTGCCTCGTCGTCACCGGGGGCGAAGTACTTCTCCACCGGCTTGAGGAATCCACAGTCGTCCACTGGATACCCGAGACCGAGATTGGGCTCGATGTAGGCGCGGTTGATGAAGGCATCAGCCGAGCGCACGGCCCGCCGGTGCAAAGCGGATGTACCGGTAGCCGCGATGTCCGCCAGATAGTGAGTCGTTCCTACGTTCGACCCGGGTGCGACCGAACGAAGCACCTCGGCAGCAGCGGCTGCGGCAAGGTTGACGTGATGCATCGACGCCAGGAACTTGGCGCGGCTACGGATTCCGGGTGCGTGCTCGCCCAACAGGTTTCCCATGATCAGGAAGCTGAGCGGCTCGTTGAAGACCATCCAGTTCTTGACCCTGTCGCCCAGCGCCTCGGCCACGATACCGACGTAGTCGGCGAACCAACTGATGACATCACGGTTGGCCCACCCTCCGCGGTCCTGAAGGGCCTGGGGAAGGTCCCAGTGATACAGGGTCACCCACGGCTCGACACCTAGTTCCAGGCAGCGGTCGACCACTCGGGAGTAGTAGTCGATGCCGCTGTCGCTGGCCCGGCCGGTCCCCTCGGGCAGAATGCGCGGCCACGAAATTGAAAATCGCTTCGCACCAAAACCGAGTCGAGGCACGAGCGACAGGTCTTCCGGATAGCGGTTGTAGAAGTCACACGCGACGTCGCCGGTGTCGTTGTCACGAACATGCCGGCGTAGACCACCAAAGCCCCGAGTGTGCGAGAACGTGTCCCAGATGGACGGACCCTTTCCACCTTCGGTAGGCGCGCCCTCTATCTGGTAGCTGGCGCTGGCCACCCCCCAGGTGAAATCCGTCCCAAAGTCATTCGAGGAGAAGCTCTGCATAGCCTGAGGTGTACACGCGATCTGTATGCTTTGGGAATCCAATGGATAGACGAAGGGGCAATTGTGGCCGGAAATATTGAGCAGGAAATCACCGCATTCGCAAAGGAAGCTCTTGAGGAGATCCGCCACCTGGTTGGTTCCGTCGAGACCGAGGTCCGTCGCGCCGTCGACCAGATCGAGTCAACCGTTCGCGATATCGCCAAGCGCGCCGACGACGCGACCTCGCCCATGACTTCGGCCGCCACCGCGGCTGTCACCGACGCAGTCGACTCGGTGAAGAAGACCGTGAAGAGCGGCAAGCTCCCCGGAAAGTCGACAGCCGCCAAGAAGTCTCCCGCAAAGGCTGCCGCGACGACCGTGAAGAAGGCTTCGGCCACAAAGGCTCCCGCCAAGAAGGCTGCTGCCCGCAAATCCCCGGCCAAGAAGGCCGCTGCCCGCAAGGCGCCGGCCAAGAAGGCTCCGGCTCGCAAGGCACCTGCAAAGAAGGCGCCCGCCAAGAAGGCGCCCGCCAAGAAGCCCGCTGCCGAATGATCGACTGATTGAGGTGGCCTTTCCATGGATCTGACTGTTCTGGCCATTCCGGGTTTCTTCTCATCCATGGCCTATGAGGCCAGGTGGTTGCGTCGACGCGCCGATAGAGAAGGTTCCTCCCCCGTCGACTACGAATGGCGCGACACCGTTGCCAGCCTCTCCATGGGGACGGGCAGCCTGGTGATTCCCGTAATCACGGCGAAGTTCGCACGCGACTTCGCCCTGCCAAGGGGACGTCTGGCGAAACGGCTGCTCGGAGTGGCCGCCGCGAGCGCTGTGGTCGCGACAGGCATCGATGCCTACCGCAGGTCCCGCCACATCGAGGCGGGCGCGATCCCCGTCGGAGCGGAGCCGGGCGGTCCGGTCCCTTCAGGTCCTGTTCCTTCAACTCCTGTTTCTTCAAATCAGGTCGGCGTCAATCCTGTCGGGGTCAATCCTGTTGCTGTCACGACGCTGGCCTCGGCAGGCGTGCTGGCAGCCTCGACTTGGGCTGCACAAACCGCGGCTCGGCGTTTGTTCGAGAAGCGGCTACTGCCGGACCTCGGCAACGGCCCCCTGGCCATTGGCGCTGCAATTCTCGGATGGGATTTCATCTACTACTGGAACCACCGGCTCCAGCACGAGAGTCGCATCATGTGGGCCATCCACGTCGTGCATCACTCGAGTGAGCGCTACAACCTGTCGACCGCTCTTCGGCAGCCTTGGGCAGAGTCCCTGGGGATGTTCGTTCCATACGGAACGATGTCGCTGCTCGGAATCCGCCCGAGCGTGATCGAGACCGCCCGGCAGGTAAACCTGCTCTATCAGTACTGGATCCACACCGACGCCATCCGCTCGATCGGCACTCTCGAAGAAGTACTGAACACGCCGTCGCACCACCGGGTGCACCACGGCATGGACCAGAAGTACCTGGACCGAAACCACGGCAGCATCCTCATCATCTGGGACCGACTTTTCGGCACCTTCCAGCGCGAAGAGGAAACGCCCACCTACGGACTGACCAAGAACATCACGACGTTCAATCCGCTGCGAATCGCGAGTCACGAGCATTGGGAAATCATCAAGGACGTCGCCCGCTCCGACAATTGGCGTGACCGACTCTCACATGTCCTGCGCGGACCGGGATGGTCACCCGAGCGCAAGACGCGCCGCAGTTTTCCTGCTCAGGGCATAGCTGCAACTATCTGAGCCAACTATCTGGGTCAGTTATCTGAACACTGACCCACGAGCACAGGGGATTAAATGTCAACCGACGTCGTCATCGTTTCAGCGGTCCGCACACCTATAGCCACCGCATACAAGGGTTCACTCGGCGGGGTCGACGCTTTCTCCTTGGCCGAAGTCTCCATGAAGGCTGCCGTTGAGCGGTCCGGGGTTCCCGTCGAGGACATCGAGGACATGGGCTTCGGTGAGTCCTTCCAGGGCGGCGGAAATATCGGCCGGAACGTGGCCGTCCGACTGGGCATGATGAACGTCCCTGGCGTAGCCACCCAGCGCTGGTGCGCGTCGGGCATGGCCGGGACCCAGTGGGTCGCTGCAAACATCGCCGCCGGCATGATCGACGTTGGCATCGGCGGCGGAGTCGAATCGATGTCGACCTCACCAGGCACCTCGCGACCGGGACCCGACGGCGCTCCCGCCTTCTGGCTCTCGCCAGCCAATGAAGAGACCGAGGACGCTCCGCCCTTCAACACGGCCAAGGGTGTGGGGGACAACGCTGCGCGCATGGCCGGCGTGAGCCGCGAGGAGGCTGACGAGTGGGCGTTCCGCTCACACATGAACGCTGTCCGCGCCATCGACGAAGGGCGGTTCAAGAATGAAATCGTCCCGGTGTCCCTTCCCGGCGGCGGTGAGTTCAGCGTGGACGAGCACCCGCGGCGTGGATCCACGCTCGAGAAGCTTGCATCTCTCCCGCTGCTCAACCCGCTCGACGATGGAGCAACGACGACGGCCGGTAACTCCTCCGGACTCAACGACGCCTCCGCAGCTCTGGTGCTGGTCAGCGCCGACTACGCCAAGGCCCACGGGCTCAAGCCCCTGGCAGTCATCCGTGGTTGGGCGTCAGCTGCACTAACCCCCGCCGAGACGGGTCTCAGCCCGAGCCTCGCCATCACCAAGGCGCTCTCCAAGTCCGGAATCGCCCAGTCGGACATCGCCTCGTGGGAGATCAACGAAGCCTTTGCGTCGGTCACTGTCGCCGCCGTCAAGCGCCTGGGTCTCGATCCCGAGATCGTCAACGTCAACGGTTCAGGCTGCTCACTCGGGCACCCGATCGGATGCACCGGCGCACGCATGATCGTCACGATGATCAACGAACTCGAGCGGATCGATGCCCAGTTCGGCGCTGTCGCGATGTGTGCTGCCGGCGGAATGGGCTCGGCCACAGTTATCGAACGGGTCTGATCCACCGCTGGTGACCGAACCGCATCGGTTCGGCGGCCAGGTCGACATCCGGATCGATGATCCGCCGGGCACTTCGCCCGTTGAAGGATACGAATGCATCGACCCGAACCTGGAGCCGGGATACGGGAACACCCCGTGTCCCGGCTTCTTCGTCTGCGACATCGTGGGCGGCCTGACGAATCAGCTCCGGGTCGGTCACCATCGTCCGCCATTGTTGTGGGGTGAACAAGTCGGTCGCATCGGTTAGTTCGGTGGCGCCAGAAGTCGTGTCGGTTACACGGAACACCACATCGCCGGCCTTCTCTGTCGCCAGGACGTTCCAGCTGAATCGGTAGCCCTCTCCAGTCCAGCGGGCGTCTCCCGAATAGAGAACCTGCCGCATCGGAAATAGGACCTGGAATGCGATCCACAGCCCGGCCCCGGCCATCACCCAGCGGGACAGGGAACGGCGTGTACCGGGTGTCCCGACTGGGCCGGGTGTCCCGCTTGACCTGGCCGACGCGCCCTGAGGGCCCGTCAGCGATACCGGGTCCGCACGCCTGTCTCGGAACCGGGCGAAGCGTGCCGGCCAATCCGGATCAAAGAAAATCAGTGACGCCCCGATCATCAGGAACGGAAAGACCCCGATGACCGGGAACAGGAACCAGGTCAATACGTGGAAGACGATCACGGTAAACCACGCGACCAGTCTGGTTCGGCGCCAGAGGAGGAACACGACGACGAAGCAGTCGAAGAATGCGCCGGCCCAACTGAGCACGACCGCGGTCGTTGCACTTTCGAGCACGCCCCCGACGACCGGCAGGTCCGAGTGAGTTCCGAGCCACAACGACATGGGCAGACCATGGAGCAGCCAGTCGCCGTGCAGTTTGGCGATCCCCGCGAACACATAGACGATCGCTACCTGAAATCTGACCATCCACACCGCGCCCACCGGTACCGATCCTGGGGAGTTCATCGGCAGGAAGATCATCAGCGCACCCATGACGGAGATGAACCAGTAGTGGTTCAGATAGACGGTCGCCTCGGTGAACTCCATCCATGTGAACAGCACCCAGAGGATCGCCATCGAGATCCGATAGCGGTACCCGATCATCACCAGCACTGCCGCGAGCGCTATGGCTGCGATCAACAACCTCATCAGCGGTGCTGACGGGACAGGAACCCAGCCCATGCCCGGGTACGCGAAATGTCGGACAGGCCCGGCGTATAGGGACACCGCCCAGTCGGTCAGCAACAGACGAATCGCGCTCCCCGCGACGACCGCTCCGAACACGACCCGGAACACGACGAGCGACTTTCCACTGACCGGTCGGGAGGCCGCAGTTCGAATATCTATCTCGCGCCCGATCTTGCGCACGGCACCCTTCCTGGAGTAATCCGTACATTAGTAAAAATGATAGGCAAGGTTAACTAGCTGATGGCTGGTCCGATCCAAGGGAAGCAGATTCCGACAATGATGCGCCGAAAGACACTATTTGTGGCAGCTGTAGCCACCACCATGGCCCTTGCTCTGGGGGCGTGCTCCAGCGACGGCGGGGATGCTGCGCCCAAGGGCGACAACTCCGTTGGCGACAGGTCCGTGGCTGATTCCCCGGAGCTCGACCTCGTGGCCGCCAAGGAGGTCGCCGAGCACTACGCGAAGGGTGTCTACGCCAGCTATCAGGCTTCAATTGCCTCGGCAATGGAGTTGCAGGCCTCGCTGCGGGCCTTCACCGAGAGCCCGAGCGAGCAGACACTCACCGCAGCAAAGGATCAATGGCTCGCGGCCCGCGACGACTATCTGCCGACCGAGGCCTTCCGCTTCTATGACGGCCCGATCGACGAGCCCGAAAATGGTCCCGAAGGTCGCATCAACGCTTGGCCGATGGATGAGGCATACGTTGACTACGTCGATGGCGACCCCACCGCAGGAATCATCAGCGACGTCGCCAAGTACCCCGAGGTGACCGAGGCCGTCTTGGTCGAGACCAACGAGGAAGGCGGCGAGACCAACATCTCAACCGGCTGGCACGCGATCGAATTCCTTCTCTGGGGACAGGACCTGAGCGAAAGCGGACCTGGCGAACGCCCCGTCACCGACTACACCACGGCACCAAATGCCCAGCGCCGGGCAACTTACCTGAACCTTCTCGGCGACGTCCTGGTGTCCGACCTGACATCGGTTGCGGTCCAGTGGGATCCGAGCAGCGACGACAACTACCGCTCAAAGTTCCTGGCGGACCCCGCAGCGGCGATCGGTCACATGTTCCGCGGGATCGGAGCATTGTCGGTTGGTGAACTCTCGGGCGAGCGTATTGCGGTCGCGATCGACACCAAGGATGAAGAGGACGAACACTCCTGCTTCAGCGACAACACCAACGCCGACGTCGTCGGGGACATCATCGGTATCAACAACGTCTACCTGGGCACCTACCCGGGGGTCGAAGAGGGACCGGGTCTGGACACTCTCGTCGAAGCCAACGACGCTACAACTGCCACGAAGCTTGCCGATCAGATGAAGCACACTCTTGAGTTGGCAAATAACGTTCCCGAGGCCTTCGACCGGATGATCGTCGGAGATTCGGCACCGCTACAGGAGATCGTCGACAGTCTCTCGACACAAGGCAAGCTCATCGCCACCAGCGCCAAGGACCTGGGCATTTCGGTCGACACCGGAGTCTGAGGTGAGGGCGCTCCGGGTTGGACTGATCGTTGGACTCTTCCTAGTCGCGGGAGGCTTTGGCCTTGCGTGCTCAGGTAGGTCTGGCCCGTCCACCCCGGAGCGCGCCGCCCAACTTCCCGAAGGCCTGACCACTGAGGGAGCGGTCTCCGGGAGTGACCTCTCCGGAGGTGCCGCGACGGTTCACAACTCCGGCTCCAACGCCTTCGCCCAACCGATCGACGGACTCTCCGAGAGCGATCGCAGGGCCTTCGTGGTTGGCAACAATTTCTTCAACGACAACTGGGTCACCGCACCCGCCTCGACGGTCGGACGCGACGGACTGGGACCGGTCTTCAATGCCCAATCATGTTCGTCGTGTCACTTCAAGGACGGACGGGGCGAACCCCCGTCGGAAGAGAAACCCAACGCCAAGGGCTTGTTGATCCGACTGTCCGTTCCCGGCGAGGGAGAGCATGGCTCACCAATCGGCGAGCCCACCTATGGCACCCAGTTCCAGGACAACGGGGTCACCGGCGTTCCCGCCGAAGGAGCCGTGGTGATCGACCTCGAGGCGGTGACCGGCAAGTTTGCCGACGGGACCACCTACTCACTCGAAAGGCCCACCTACAGCTTCGCCGATCTGGCCTATGGGCCCATGCACTCCACGGTCCTGCTGTCACCAAGAGTCGGACCAGCGGTCTTCGGTAGTGGTCTCCTTGAAGCCATCCCGGAGTCATGGGTGCTGGGCAACGCCGATCCGGACGACGCAGATGGCGACGGAATCTCGGGTAGGGCCAACATGGTCTGGAGCCCCTCGGCAAACGGCGTCGTGCTAGGCCGCTTCGGATGGAAGGCCAATGTCGCTACCGTCGAGGAACAGGTGGCCGGTGCGTTCCACGGCGACATCGGCCTTACCTCAAGACTCGCCCCGGGCCAGGACTGCACCGCTTCCCAGAGCGCGTGTCGGACCGCTCCCAACGGAGGTGAACCCGAGCTCGATGACAAGAAGCTCGACCGGGTGACCTCGTACACCCGCACGCTTGCCGTGCCGGCCCGCCGTGACACGGCAAAGGCGTCAACCAAGCGGGGAGAGAAGGTGTTCGAGAAACTCGGCTGCTCGTCCTGTCACATGTCGAGCGTCAAGACCGGCGTGGCGGAGCCGTCGCAGTTGTCCGGGCAGACGATCCACCCCTACAGCGACCTGCTTCTCCACGACATGGGAAGGGGCCTCGCGGACAACCGGCCCGACTTCCTGGCGACCGGTTCTGAGTGGCGCACGCCCCCGCTGTGGGGCATCGGCCTGACCCAGACCGTCAATCGTCACACCAGATTCCTCCACGATGGTCGTGCACGTAATCTGACCGAGGCGATTCTGTGGCATGGCGGAGAGGCAGAATCCGCACGGAACCGTTTCGTGGCCCTTGATCGGGTCGATCGCGGAGCACTTCTCACCTTCCTGAACTCTCTCTGATTCCAAGTCCTGCTGAAAGGCGCTCCAGATGCGCAAATCGAACAGATTGCCTGCCGCCGCCTCGGTCGCAATCCTGGCCCTGTCGCTGATCATTTCCTCGTGTACGAGCGGTAACAGCGCCGGCGAACCTGACGTGGGACCCACCCGGGACGACGTTGTCGCCGAGATCACCGATGACGTCATCGGGCCCGGACTTGCCAAGTCTGCCTCGTCCATCGATGCGCTCGACAAGTCGATGACCGAACTGTGCGCTGCTCCGAGCGACAAGCTTCTGGACACGGCTCGGGAGTCCTGGCGTCAGGCGCGACTCGATTGGATGGCCACCTCGGCCTATCGGGTCGGCCCGATAGGCGAGCTCCACACCAAGGCCAAGATCGCCTACCCGATCAACCCCGACAAGCTTGAATCGCTACTCAACAGTGGTGAGATCGACCTGAACCAGATCGATCAGCTGGGAGCACATCTGAGAGGACTGGGCGGAGTTGAGTACGTCCTTTTCTCGACGGCTGGCTTCTCAGATCTCGAACCAGCTCGATGCGCCTACGCGCTCGCTGCCACGACCAGCGCCCTCCGCGGTGCGACCGAGCTTTCCGAGGCATGGACCGGTGGCTACGCCAAGGAGTTCAAGGCGTCGCACCAGCAGGCCATCGATGATCTGATCAACGCTTCACTCGCATCGTTGGCTGCCGTTGGCGACATGACGCTGGGCCCCGCCAGCGGGAAGACAACCGGAACCGTCGATGTAGCAACAGCCGATCCCGGTAGGGCACAAAGCGCCCTGGCGGATGCATCCGCCGAACTGCGCAGCGTCCGTGCGGTCTACTCCACCGGTCTGGCGGATCTTGTAGAAGCCAAGTCGGCCTCCGCGGCAAAGTCATTCGACGGTTCGCTCACTTCAGCGATCAAATCGATCGATTCGATGACAACGCTTGACGACCCCACTGCCGCATCCTCGGCGTTCCGCCACGTCAGCGAAGCCCGCGTGTCGCTGAGGACCGAGGTGGCCAGCCAACTGGGTGTCACCGTGACCTTCACCGATTCCGACGGGGACGGCTGAGATCGGCCGAGACTGGCCAATCCGCAAGGTCGGCCCGTGCGGCCGTCGGTCATCCAGCGCTGCCGTCGATCAGCCCGTGCGGCCGTCGGTCAGCCCGTGCGGCCGTCGATCAGCCCGTTCGGCCGTCGATCAGCGAGGTGAGCAGAGCACGGTGCAGGATCATGTCGTCGATGTCTTCGGGCATTTCCGACGCTCCGAAACGGATCGCCCGGCGCTGCACCTGACTCATGATGATGCCGTGCTGCAGTGCCGAATAGAGCACGTAGAAGTCCATGTCCCGAGGTTCGTAGCCGGTGAGCTCGACATATCGGGCGACGACTCGATCGCGTTGCATGAAGTCCGGCATACCGGGCAGTTCCATGACCTGCGCGATGTCCTCGAAGAACTGGTGCAGGAAGATAATCCACGAAAGGTCGACCTCACGCGGAGCGACCGAGGCCATTTCCCAATCGAGCACAGCAACCGGTTCGAAGTCCCGGAACATCATGTTGCCGATCCTGGCGTCTCCCCAGCTGAGCACCGGGCTATCGACATCTTTTGGCCAGTTGTCCTCGAGCCATCGAAATCCGCGTTCCAGGAGCGGCGATGGAAGGCCATCCCTGATGACCCAGTCGTAGTAGTGGCGACTCCTGGCGACGTGAGCTCGCAGGAACGCATCCCCGTTGGAAACATCGGTCGATGCGTCTGCCCCATCGAGATAGCTGAAGCTTCTCACCGGGTCGGCAATCGCATGAAGCTCGGAGAGGACCTTCACCGAGTTGAACTCCAGGCGGTCGCGGTCATCGGGAGATGCGTCGAACAGGAAGTTGTCGCCGAAGTTGTACGGCATCACGTCCGGTGGCACCTGCCCATCGGAGCGCTCCATGACGAAGAACTGTGATCCGATCGGGTCCGGGTCGAGCTCCAGCCACAGTACCTTGGGCACCGGGACTTCACTCAGACGGGCAACGTCGGCCATGACCCGGAACTGCGATTCCAGGTCGTAGTTCTCGAAAACCGGGACTGCGCCGTCAGAGGGCGCAATGCGGAACACGAGCCTGGCATCCGTCGCTTCGCCACTGCCGCGCTCGCTCTCGCCCTCGCCCTCGCCCTCGCCCCAGCTCGCCTCGACGAGCACCGTCTCACTCGACATGCCGTTGGATTCGGGGATGACCACGTCCGTGACCGTTGCCCCGTTAACCCCCGGCCGGCCGCCGAGCCAAGCCTCGATCATCGACCGGAGTTGATCCGGATCGCGACGGGACTCCTCCGGCCGTGCCTCGTTGGTCGATGGATATGACATCTGTCCCCCTATTTGTGTGCTCGTTGCCCCACCCGGTCCGGGGTCTACCGCCGCCCGGACCTAACGCGAAATCGTCAGAGCTTCACCCGCAGGTGAGTCCCAGGTCGCTCGACAGGATGCTTCCATGAATATTGCGGGCCTCGTCGGAGGCGACGAAGGCGAACAGGGCTGCGATGTCCTCGGGAACGCCCATGCCCCTGAAGCCCATGTAAGGCATGATCAGGTCGCCGTCGAGAGTCTTCGGCATGTGGAAGTTGTCGGTCAGTCCCGTCGAAATTCCTCCGGGGGCGATTGCGTTCACCCGGACCTTCGACTTGGCGAGTTCCATCGCGAGCGACCGTGTCAGCTGCACGATCGCACCCTTGGTCATTGAGTACGCAACCGTATAGGCCGTCCCCATGAGTCCGGCGTTCGAGGCGATGTTGACGATGTTGCCGTTCGACTCGAGCAGGTGCGGAATCGCCGCCTGGCAGAGGAAGAAGGGACCGTCGGCGTTGACCGACATCATCATCCTGTACTGGTCCTCGGTGATGTCGGTGATGTGATCAGCCCGTGACACACCGGCAATGTTTCCGAGGACATCGAGTGCGCCCAGTTCCGAGACGCACTGCTCGATTGCCGAAAAGCATTCGCTGCGATCCGCGATACTCCCGGTCCGCGTCGTGATCTGCCCACCAGCAGTTGAAACCTCTTCAGCCAGATTCGCCAGTCCGTCACCGTTGATGTCCACAGCGAAGACTCTTGCTCCTTCACTGGCGAGTCGAACCGCTGTGGCCCTACCAATTCCCGACGATGCTCCGGTGAGGAATGCAACCTTGTTCTCGAAACGGTTCGGGTAGGCGGGTTCAGCCATGCTTGGGGTACTCCGGTGTTGAAGGCCGACGTGCGGCGCTAGGGGACGTCACGGGCTTGGTCTAACCTCGCAACAAGTTTGGACAAATCTGACACATCGTCAGGGATTTCGCACGGGGGCGAACGATACATGGGAACCGATTCAAGTTCTGGAGCTGCTCCGATCCAACGCGAGCTGTTCAACCTGGCGACGGTGAGTGAAGTTGTCGCAGCCGCAGTCCCAGATCGTGAGGCACTCATCTACGGCGATGTCCGTCTGACGTTCGCCCAACTCGCCGAACGCACCCGCAGACTCGCCTCGTACCTGCACTCCGAGGGCCTCGGCTGTCACACCGAGCGCGAAGAGTTGCAGAACCACGAATCCGGTCAGGACCAACTGGCCCTGTTCCTCTACAACGGCAACGAGTACATCGAGGGCATGCTCGGCTGCTACAAGGCACGGGTGGCGCCGTTCAACGTCAACTACCGCTACGTCGAGGAAGAACTGCTCTACCTGCTCACCGACGCCGACGCCACTGCGATCATCTACCACGCCACGTTCGCTCCGGTGCTCGCCGCTGTTCTCGACAAGTTGCCCCGCCTGCGGGTGCTGATCCAGGTCGCCGATGATTCGGGCAACGACCTGCTGCCGGGTGCGGTCGACTACGAAGACGCCCTCGCCGGTTCCTCACCCGATGGTCCACCGGTCGAACCGTCCCCCGATGATCTCTACATCGTCTACACCGGGGGAACCACCGGAATGCCCAAGGGCGTTCTATGGCGCCAGGACGACATCTTCATGAACGCAATGGGCGGCAAGGAAGTCGGAACCTGGATCGAGGTCGATTCAGCAGCGGGGATTGCAGAAAAGGCCCGCGCCAACACGGGCTTCCGTCTCATGGCACTCCCGCCACTCATGCACGGTGCTGCCCAATGGGCCTCGTTCATGATGCTCAACGCTGGTTCCACCGTCATACTGCCGACCGCCCACAACTTGGACGCGGTCGAGGTGTGGCAGATGGTCGAGCGCGAGAAGATCATGTCGATCGTTGTGGTCGGCGACGCCATGGCCCGACCGATTCTCGAGGAATACAAGAGCGGCAACTACAACGCCGAATCGCTCTTCGTGATCGGCAACGGCGGCGCGCCACTGAGTTCTGCCATCAAGGAGGAACTCCTCGAGGCGATGCCAAACATGCTGATCAACGATTCCCTCGGCTCCTCAGAGAGCGGCGCCCAGGCATCGCATCTGTCATCCAAGGGCGGCGTCTCGACCGGCAAGTTCGATCCCGGACCCGGGGCCGAGGTGATCTCCGATGACATGACAACCGTCCTGGCGGCAGGTCACGACGGCATCGGTTGGCTTGCCCAGGGCGGCAGCGTTCCCCTCGGTTATCTGGGCGACGCCGCCAAGACCACCAAGACCTTCCCGACGGTGCAGGGAGCCCGATACTCGGTTCCGGGTGACCGCGCGGTCAGACGGCCCGACGGCGGCATCGACCTGTTGGGTCGGGACTCTCAGTGCATCAATTCCGGGGGCGAGAAGATCTTCGTCGAAGAGGTCGAAATGGCGATCGTCTCCCATCCCGATGTCGCCGATGTTCTCGTCTGTGGCCGCCCGAGTGAGCGCTGGGGATCCGAGGTGACCGCAGTCGTGGCACTCAACGACGGCGCCTCGACCGGTGGGACGGAGCTCCGCGAAGAAGCGCTCAGCGAGCACGCTGGCAAGTCGATCGCCAGGTACAAGCTTCCCAAGGCCTGGGTGTTCGTCGATGAGATCCGTCGATCACCCTCCGGTAAGGCCGACTATCGCTGGGCCAAGTCACTTGCAGAAGCAAGCGTTGGGGAGTGACCGATGGAAAGACGCGAGCTACTCGTATCGATCGCACTGGCGGGGGTGACAGCGGCATGCGCGTCGGACTCCGACAGCCCGGCCAGGTCCGGTAAGGACAAATCTGACAAGGCCACCAGGTCGGTCGTCGCTGCCGAGCCCGCAACTGTCGAGCTCGCAAGCACCGCATTCCCGCTCGGAGTGGCCAGCGGCGACCCCCTGTCGGACCGCGTCATGTTGTGGACCCGGGTTTTCCCTGCCGACACGGCTGCCGAAGCTCCCGTTGAGGTGGCCTTCGACGTCGCGACCGACCCCGATTTCACGAAGCTCGTAGCTTCCGACGTCGCGGTTGCCAAGGCTGAGTTGGCTCACTCCGTGCACGTCGACGTGAGCGGCCTGAATCCTGACAGCTGGTACTACTACCGCTTCCGATCGGGCGGTCAGACATCCCCGACCGGCCGAACCCGCACGTTCCCTGCCGCAGACGCCGACCCCGAGCAATTCCGTTTTGTTTTCGCTTCGTGCCAGGACTACCAGTGGGGCCAGTACGGGGCGTGGGCACGGGCCGCAGAGATCGACGATCTCGATGCCGTGGTGTTCCTCGGTGACTACATCTACGAAATGAACCTGGGGGACCTCTCCCCCGACAAGTCCGGCGCGCGTGTATGGGACACGCCCGCCGCAATGACCCTCGGCGACTACCGGAGCCGATACGTCCAGACCAAGTCCGACGCGAGTCTCCAGGCGGCCCACCACAAGGCGCCGTGGATAGTCACCTTCGATGACCACGAGGTCTCTGACAACTACGCACGCGATGTCGGAGGATCCGATATCAATGAGCCGCTAAGTCGAGCTCGTCGTCTGGCCGCATATCAAGCCTGGTACGAACACACGCCCATCCGCCTTGCCGCGCCGCCGGCGGGCAAGAGTCCGGAGGACTTCGCCGAACTGGTCGTCAACCGTGGCTTCGAATTCGGATCGCTCGCCTCGCTATTCATGATTGAAACCCGCCAGAACGCCGACGTTCCACCGTGTCGTACGACAGCCGGGTACACCGCTGATGACGGCGCGGCCTGTGAAGAGATGTTCGCCGAGGACCGCACAAACCTGGGCGACGCCCAGGAGAAGTGGCTCCACGGTGCCATCGCCGATTCGGATGCCAAGTGGAACATCCTCGGCAACCCCGTGATGCTCGCCGGGCTGAATATCGGCACCGCCGAGACCCCTACCTTTTACCGCGACATGTGGGACGGCTACCGGGCGTCACGCAAGAGGTTGCTGGAAACGGTCGCGGGATCCGGCGTTTCCAATCCGGTGACCATCACGGGTGACTGGCACGCAAGTTTTGTACTCGACGTGCTCGCCGAACCGCACAATCAGAGTTCGGCTCCCGTTATGCCCGAGTTCCTCGTCTCGTCAATCTCGACGATCCTCTTCCCTACCGACTACACCGCAAACAATCCTCATGTGCGTTACTTCAACGCCGAGTACGGCTTTGCGTTGGCGACGGTCTCGACGGACAAGTTTGAGTGCGAGTTCCACTATCTGAAGGACGTCTGGGACCCGGATTCCCCGATCAGCCATGTCGACAAGTGGGCGGTAGGGGACGGCGAAAGTCAGGCCAAGGCCGTCTAGCCGGCGTCCAGACCAGGGTCGAGCCCCCGGCCCGGTCGGCTCAGCCGGGCTGGCCGAACAACAGGTCCAATGCGATCAGATGATCCGCATCTATTCCGTTGGGAAGCCCCTCGGGGCCTGGCTGCCACGGCCCCGGGTCGGGAACGTCCACGTCGGTGACGCCACCGAGCAGGAACTGGAAGAACCGATGGTCCCAGTCCGGTCTGGCCCCCACAGACTCGCCGTAGGGATCACCGAATACGTCCGCGGGAAGTCCCATCCTGACGACAACCATGTCCAACTCGGGCAGGACGAACACGTTCTGATTGAACATTCCGCTCAGCCAGTAGGTCCGGGCGGTCGCTGCCGGAACACCCTCACGGATTGCGTCGGCCGAGGGCTCCACTCCCGGTGGCCCAAAGTTCGTCCGCCACAGAAAGCCGTAGCCGGTGTTCGCCCCGGTGCCCATTGAGCCCTGCCGGATGTAGTCGGTGCTGATGATCTGTCGACCGTTCCAGACACCGTCGTTCAGGAGAAGCGATCCGAGCCTGGCGAACGAGTCCGGGCTCATCTCGAGAAATGCGAATCCTTGGGTGCGGCCCGAGCCGTCTCGGTCCCAATGCCAGGAGTTGTGCCTGATTCCGATCGGCTCGAACACCTCACGCTCGGCGTAGGCCTGCAGGTCCTCGCCGACCGCTGCTTCGATCACGGACACGAGCGCGGTGACCGTCGTCTGGGCGTAGATGAACGTCGAACCCGGATCCGCTTCGAAGGGACGCTTCAACACCAGTGCCGCCGAATCGAAGTTGGCGGCATCGTTCAGGTCATTGGCCCAGGCGAAGCGTAGCCCTGTCGTCTGGGTCAGGAACTGCCTGACAGTGAGCGCAGCATGCGGCACATCCAGTCCCTGTAAATAGGTTCCGATTGTCGCGTCCAGATCGAGCTTGCCTTGGGTGTAAGCACGCCCTGCGATGATCGACACGACCCCCTTGGTCATGCTCCAGGCGTCCATTGGACTCCAACTGTTGGTGTCATCCAGCCAACTGGTCCCGACCAGACAATCGTGGCGGTAGACCCGTACCGACTGCGCACCACGATCCGATGCATACGCGATCGCCTTGGCAACCGCGTCTGCCTGCATGTCGACCTTGGATGGGTCCACACGGCTGAACGAACCGTCGGAGCCGGGCTGTTGACAGTCAAAGGTACCCTCGGGCGGCTCGACCGCCGAAGGCGGACCTGAAGCTCTGTTGAGTGCACCTACCACCGGCGACCCACAGCCCGTCGCCAGCAGAACGAATACAGCGATCCAGGCCCAGAAGCCAGCACGTCCCGCGCGTCCCATGCCCGCCAGACTGCAACAACACGGCTTGCGCCGCAAGCGAAGAGCGGGGGACAGTTCTGCTATGGCAATCTTCGACGCCGACAACCACTATTACGAAGCACTGGACGCGTTCCAGCGACACCTCGACCCGGCATGGGCGGATCGGACTATTCGTTGGGCCGAGATTGACGGTCGCAAATACCACGTGGTCGGAGGCCGCGTTTCGCGTGCGGTGGTCAACCCGACGTTCGACCCGGTCGCAGCGCCGGGCGTTCTCAAGGACTATTTCCGTGGAAACCCGGCCGGCGACAATCCGCTCGATCTGCTCAAGGCCAGGGACAGGATCAAGCCCGAGTACCGGGATCGTGACGCCCGCCTGAGCACCATGGACGACCATGGCCTGGAGAAGATCTGGCTCTTCCCCACTCTCGGAATGGTCTACGAGGAAGAACTCAAACACGATCCCCAGGCGGTTGCGGTTCTGTTCCGCGCATTCAACCGGTGGATCGAGGAGGACTGGGGGTTCGACTACAAGGACCGCATCTTTGCGTCCCCCTACGTGACTCTGGCCGATTTGGACTTCGCTGTGAGCGAACTGGAGTGGGCGCTCGACCACGGTGCCCGCACGATCGTCATGCGGCCAGCTGCGCCGACCACCGCATCCGGTCAACGGCCACCTACGGACCCCATGTTCGACCCCTTCTGGGCCAGGGTCAACGAGGCCGGCATCACCGTTGTCGTCCACGCCGGTGACTCGGGCTACTCATCCAACGGATATGCGTCCGATGGCTTTACTTCGAGCTTCAAGGGCGGAGTCCCCCAGCCGATCAAGATGTTGCAACTTGAACGACCCATTGAGGACTTCCTGGCTTCACTGGTCGCTGATCAGTTGTTCCACCGGTTCCCGAATCTGCGCATCGCCTCGGTCGAGAACGGCTCAGGCTTTCTACGTGGGCTGTTCCACCGCTTGGACGCGCTGGGCAACAAGCTCTCCGGCTGGTTCCAGGAAGACCCGGTTGAGACTTTCAGACGCCACGTCTGGGTCAATCCATTCTGGGAAGACGATGTGAACGACCTGTTGCAGTTGATGGGTCCGGAGCGGGTGATCTTCGGCTCGGACTGGCCCCACATCGAAGGAATGCCGCTACCTCTCGACTATCTGGAGGAGCTTGAGGGTCTGGAGCCCGACGCCGTCAACCTGATCGTCAATGAGAACACCCAGGGATTGAACGAGCTACGACCTCTGTGAGGCCGGGGTCGAGGATCTCCTCCCTGCTGATAGCGCTCGCATCCATGATGGTTGCCGTCTGTCTGCTATCTGCTTGTTCAGGCAACGACCGGGTCGACGACTCCAGGGTCGGTCAGCGAACTGAGGGGAGCACAACTTCAACCGCGGAAGCATCGACCAACTCAGCCTCGACCAACTCAGCTTCGTCCAGCACGACCTCCCCCACCACCACGGCGCCATCGACGCATCTGCTGGACTCCGTGTGCAACGGCCGTGCCGCCACCAGAGACCTCGGTGTGGTGACGACGCCCGAGATCGGTGAAGCATCGGGCATCGTCGCGAGTGGCAGTGATCCCGGTGTCTGGTGGATAAACAACGACAGCGGCGACTCTGCTCGAATATTCGCAGTCAACGAGGCCGGGAGCCTGCTGGCGACAGTGGACATTCTGAACGCCCAGGCGGTCGACTGGGAGGACATCGCCAGCAACGGCGACTCCATCTTCATTGCCGACACCGGGGACAATCGGGGAACCCGCGACAGCGTGACCATCTACGCGATCCAGGCGCCAGCCCTCACGTCGGCCGGTGGCGGGAGAGTTTCGGGCACCACTCAGAAGCTCGACGCCACCGCCACCAAGCTGACGCTCACCTATCCCGACGGACCCCAGGACGCCGAGGCCCTCGCCTTCGACCCAGACAGCGGTGACCTTTTCATAATCACCAAGGACTGGTCCCTGAAAGGGGTCTCGGGCATCTACCGGACACCGGCAAACCCTCTGAGCGCCCCCAACCAGATGGGCCCCAACAGCCACTCAGGTGGCACCGTGGAGCTCGAACGGGTCGGCGATTTGTCGCTTCCCGCCGGCAGTCTTGTCACCGGAGCGGACATCTCATCTGATGGACGGCTGATCGCCGTCCGCACCTACACCTCTGTGAACCTGTTCCGCAGACCTCCCGACACCGATGTGGCGACCGCTCTTGAATCGGTACCCTGCGAGGCTCCGCTACCCCCAGAGGTCCAGGGCGAGGCAATCGGCTTCTCGGCTGACGGCTCCGGCTACGTGACCATGAGCGAGGGCAAGGGCCAGACACTTCATCTGACGCACGGATGATCGTGGGCCTCTAGCCTGAGCCGATGACTGACCGCAGAGGAGTCGCAACCCGTGTCGCTTCCGCTCTTTTGGGGATGCCCGACCCGATCATGAATCGTCTGATCGGCTCCCCTCCGATCGAGGTCGACGGACGAACACTCAACCGACGCTTGCAGTTCCTACTGGACGCAGGAAGCAAGGTCGGTCTGGACACGGACAACCGATCCCAGACCGCGCAAGAGCGGCGCAACGAACTCTCACGCGCCGCCCAACTGGCAATGCCGGTACGTCAGGGTATCCATGTCACCAACCGACAGATACCCGGCCCTGCGGGTTCTATTCCCATCCGTTTGTACCGCCGGTTCGGTCTCACCGACGAATGCCCTGCGATCATCTATCTCCACGGCGGCGGCTGGGTCGCCGGAGACCTCGACACCCACGACGGGTCATGTCGGCTCTTGGCGAGTGAGAGTGACTGCCTGGTCATCTCGGTCGATTATCGCCTGGCACCGGAGCATCCCTTTCCTGCAGCGGTGGACGACGCAGTTGCCGCTTACCGTTGGTCCCACCTGAACAGCGCCGAGCTGTCGATCGAGCCGGGGCGTATCGGAGTGATGGGCGACAGCGCAGGTGGCAATCTGGCGGCGGTAATCGCGCAGGTGACCCGCGACACCGACGTCCCCCCGCCGACGGCGCAATGCCTTGTCTACCCGGCCACTGACACGCTCATGCGTGAAGAATCGCACCGACTTTTCGCGGAGGGTTTCTTCCTGACCCACGAGTCCATGGTCTGGTACCGGGAGCAGTACCTGCCTGACCCGGCGGACTGGGCGTCACCGTTGGCCTCACCGATCGAACAGGCTGACCTGAGTGGCCTCGCTCCGGCGCTTGTCATAACCGCCGGGTTCGACCCCCTACGCGACGAGGGACGGCTTTACGGCGAACGCCTCGCCGCCGCCGGGGTCCCCGTCCGGTACCGCTGCTATGACGACATGGTCCACGGTTTCTTCGGTATGGGCATACTGCCAGGGGGCATGCAGATGGCGAGTGAGATCTGTTATGCGATGGGTTCACTCATGAACGACACGCCCTAGGAGCGTGAGCTCCAGGGGCTTGGTCGTAGAAGGCCCGAGATTGGCGCGGCACGGCACCGAACTGTCGAGCTCCCGCTCGCACCCAAGCCGTTCTGGCTGTCGCTCCGATACCTATAGGTATTTGAGGGACATCCAGAACGTAAAGGTTGCGCACTGGCCTATCTGCGGCTTGCCTTTATTTCTGCTGCTCCGACGAGATTCTGGACCCGTTCCGACAGCGCCGGAGCAAGCGACCCGAGCTTGGCCCCGAGGGTCAGTTCCAGCGGGGCGACAAACACCTCGGCACGGTTCGACTCGATTGCTCTGACGACTCCCTTGGCGACGTCTTCGGGCGATTTGGTACGCACCCCATTGGGTAGCGTCACGCCGGATTCGGCGAACATACCTGCGTTCCGGATGAAACCGGGTTCGACGATGGAAACGCCGATGTTCGAGTCGACCATGTCCTGACGCAGCGAAAGCGCGAAGCCCCGCAGCCCGAATTTGGTCGAGTTGTACATGCGGGTATCGGGGCTACTCACGATGCCTGACAGCGATCCGATGAAGACGATCTGACCCGGTTCTCCGGTCCGCAGGTGTTCCTGCACAAATTGGGTGGCCATGAGTATCGGGGCACGAAGATTCACCCCAATGGCACGATCAATTTCCTCAGCGGACAACTCGGTGATCGGCGAGTCGGCACCCATTCCGGCGTTGGCAACCAGTATGTCGCTGTCGCGACCTGCTTCGATCACACGATCCAGATCGCTCTGATCGGTCAGATCAGCGACGAGAACCTGTCCATCAGTGGCCTTGGCGAGGCGGTTCAGCTCGTCACCGCGGCGGGCAGTGAGGGTCAGCCGGGCACCGCGCCCGGCCAACTCCTTTGCGATTGCTTCACCTAGTCCGCCGCTGGCACCGGTCAACAGGATGTTCTTGCCAGAAATTCTCATTCGAGAAATCTACGCGAGGGAAGGATCTCCGAGAGTCTCGAGTTCGTCCTGGTCAGCACTGTCGTTCTGGTCAGCAGTGTCGTCCTGATCGGCGGTGTGCGCCAGGCCGAGCGCCTGCACGTCGGCTGCCTGGTTGGGAAGCAGACGCCAAGCGAGCACGCCAGCTATGGCGACGATGATGCTGGCGATCAGCAGAGAGAGACGCAGACCATCGAGCCAGGCCTGGGTCGCTGACTCGAGGATGACCTTGCCGTGCACCGGATCGGCCTGGGCAACCCGCATTGCACCTGCGAGCGATCCGCTGACGTACTCCTGCGCCTTTGCGGGCAGCGAAGGAAGTACGTCGGAAAGGCCGTGGACATACTTGGATGCCAGGAGGCTTCCGAAGATCGCCACACCAAGTGAACCGCCGAGCTCACGGGTTGTGTCGTTCATCGCCGAGCCCATGCCGGCGTTCTTACGGGGGACGCTGGACATCAGCAGGTCAGTGGTTGGTGACATCGCCAGACCCATGCCGAACGCCATGATCGATGCGCCACTCACGAGGAGCAGGTAGTCCGGGTTGACGCCAACGCGGGAGATCATGAGGATGCCCAAGGCGACCAGGCCCATTCCTGCACCCACGACCCGACTCTTGCCGAATCGCTCCGCCATGTTGGCCGACTGTGGTGCCGCGATCATCATCGCCACGCTGATCGGAAGGAGACGCACTGCTGCTTCGAGCGCCGAATAGCCCCACGCCAACTGAAGGAGCTGGGTGAGCGAGAAGAATGTGCCCATCAGGGCGAAGAAGACCATCGTCAGGATCAGCGACGAGGTTCCGAACGAACGGATGCCGAACAGTCGGACGTCAAGCATCGGATGCTCCGTCCGGAGCTCATGGAAGACGAAACCGGCGATCGACGCCAACCCGAATGCAGCGATTCCGAGCGTCGTCGGCGACAACCATCCGTGTGTCGGAGCTTCGATCAGTGCATAGATGACGACGCTCAGCCCGACGCCCGAAAGGATTGCGCCGGGAATGTCGAGCGGAGTTCCGCCCTCACCCTTTGAGCGGGGAACGAGCTTCAGGCCGAGGACGAGTGCAAGCGCGATGAAGGGCATGTTGACGAGGAATACCGCATTCCAGTCGAAGTGTTCCAGGACAAAGCCGGTCAATAGCGGGCCAAGTGCTGACCCGGCTCCGCTGATGCCAGCCCAGAGCGCGACGGCCTTGGCTCGCTCATGAGTCGGGAAGATGTTCGTGATGATGGAAAGGGTTGCCGGCATGACCATCGCAGCACCAGCGCCCATGACCAAGCGAGAGCCGATCAGGCTGGCCGAGGTATCGGCGAAGAAGCCTGCATACGCGGTCGACAGGCCGAACAGGAGCAGACCCGCTTGGAGAATTCCCTTGCGTCCGTAGCGGTCTCCGAAGTTGCCGGCGGTGAAAAGAAGCCCGGCGAACACCAGCGAGTAGGCATCGACCATCCACTGGAGTTGGCTGTTGGTGGACTGAAGCTTCTCACTCAGTATTGGGATCGCAACGTTCAGGGCCGTGTTGCCGATCATGATGATCAGGAGGCTCAGACAGAGCACTCCGAGTGTCCACCAACGTTTGGCGAACACATCTGGATCGATACCGTGCTCAAGGCCGAATTCGACGCCGTCACTTACGTCGCCGTTCTCCAAGGGACTGACTGTCATAGAACTACTGCTTTCCGAGAACACTGGTGACAGATGTGCCACTCTGCAACTGTGCCAGATGACATTGGTGACAGCAATCCTTTTTGGACGTACCATCTGTCACATGAACTCCGCCGCCCCCACCGCCCACGCTCATGCGGTCTGTGCCGACCCGGAGGCGCCCAACCGGCGTGAGCGCAAGGTCCTCGAGACCCGCAAGGCAATAGTCGCCGCCGCCAAAGTGCTGATCAAGGACCAGGGCTACGCCGAGACAACGGTTGACCAGATCGCCGAAAGGGCCGATATCGCCCCTCGGACGTTCTTCCGGTACTTCCCGAACAAGGAGTCCCTGCTCTTTGCAGAATTCGATGCCGAACGAGAGGCGATGCTCTCGGCGCTAGAAGGGCGACCCGACGGGGAGGACGTCTTCGATTCAATCGCAGTCGTGTTGGAGAAGCTCTCCCAGGTCGTCGACGAGAAGTGGGACGACTACATGTGGGCGCACGAGGTAATCCGTTCACAGAGCACCGACGGCACCCACGAGCGGGCGCTGATGCGTCAACACGTAGATGCCCGTATCGCTGCGATCATCGCAAAAAGGATCGGCGCTGACATTGAAACCGATCCCCGCCCGTTCACCTGGGCGATGTCGATCATGTCCGTCTTCGGTCAATCCATGGCCAAGGGACCCCACGCTTCAGCCACGGGGCGGACTTTCGACACCTTCATCGAGATGCTCGCATCCACCGAGTCGGCACTCGGTCAGATGCGCACCTCTGCAATCAAGCTCGACTGACGATCTTTCCCAGATCGAGACCCATCATCACGATAAGCATCACGAAGATCGAACTGCCGATAATCGCGTAGCCCCAGCGCCACTTGTGATCCGAGGCGAAGAATCGCCGCATCGAAAAGGTGATCGCCGTCATCGAGACCAGGCCGAGCACGATCCCGATTATCGGGGCGGTGATGCTGTTGGTCAGATTGAGAATCGGCGCCAGCAGAGGCAGAACCAGGTACGTGAACGTGCAGCGGATGGCCGAGATCATTATCGACTTGCCGAAAGCATCCTCGGCTCCGAAGACGCTCGTCGGAGGTGCGTCGACGGGGAGCCGAAGGAAGGCCCTCATCTTTCGATCTGCCTGTGATCTGACCGGAGCCGTTTGGGGGGGAGTTGTGGTGGCCACGGAATCCATTACGGCAACCGTACGCAATCGGGAGGCGGTTGTCAGGCCTCGGGCTTGTCGAGGCGGTGGGTATCCACCCTGACACCCGGGCCCATGGTCGAGGCAAGGGTCAGCTTCTTGAAGTAACGACCCTTGGAGGACGCAGGCTTGACCCGCTGCAGTTCGTCGACGACTGCGTAGAAGTTCTCACGCAGGGCGTCGACCTCGAAGCTGACGCGGCCGATCTGGACGTGCACATTGCCGTTGCGATCGGTGCGGTACTCGACCTTGCCGCCCTTGAACTCGGCCACTGCCTTGGCGGGGTCGGGGGTCACGGTGCCGGTCTTGGGGTTCGGCATGAGGCCACGGGGGCCCAGGGCGCGTCCCAGACGACCGACGAGTGGCATCAGATCGGGAGTGGCGATGGTGACGTCGAAGTCCATCATTCCGCCCTCGATCTGGGCGGCGAGGTCTTCGGCCCCGACGAACTCGGCGCCGGCGGCGAGAGCCGCGGCTGCTGCGTCACCTTGGGCGAACACAGCAACACGAACGTCCTTACCCGTACCAGCGGGAAGCGCAACCGTGCCACGGACCATCTGGTCGGCCTTGCGAGGATCGACTCCGAGACGGATCGAGACGTCTACCGACTCGTCGAATGCCCGGTTGGCGATCATCTTGACGATGTCGATCGCCTCGGCGGGCGTGTGATGGTGTTCACGATCGTAACGCTTGGTCGCGTCGGTGTACTTCTTGCCATGGAAGGCCATTTTCGAACTCCTGTAAGGATGTCTCCCTCGATGTCGGCGGGTCCTGGGGCGAGGTCATCCCCCGGGGCCGTATTGCTTTGGCTGGTGACTACTCGGGGACCCGGATGCCCATCGAGCGGGCAGTTCCGGCGACCTGGAGCTTGGCCATTTCAAGATCGTCAGTGTTCAGATCAGGCAGCTTCACCTTGGCGATCTCTTCGATCTGCTCATCGGTGAGTTGTCCGACGGAACCACGACCCGGGGTCGACGATGCCTTGTCCAAGCCGAGCGCCTGACGGATCAGCACCGGTGCCGGAGGAGTCTTCGTGACGAAGCTGAACGTGCGGTCCTCGAAAATCGAGATCTCGACCGGGACGATGGTCCCACGCTGAGCTTCGGTCCTGGCGTTGTACTCCTTGCAGAAGTCCATGATCGCGACGCCGTGGGGGCCGAGCGCGGTACCAACCGGTGGCGCGGGAGATGCCTGGCCGGCGGGGATCTGGATCTTTACTAGGGCTACGACCTTCTTCTTGGCCATGGTTCACTTTCCTGCAATTTCGGACGGGCAATTGTGGTGTACGAAGCGTTGCTCCTCCAAACCCGACGGGTCCGGATGGATGACATCTACAGCTTCGCGACCTGGGAGAACTCGAGTTCGACGGGCGTCTCACGACCGAAGATGTTGACGAGAACCTTCATCTTGAGATGATCCTCGTTGATCTCGACGATCTCGCCGGAGAAGTCTGCGAAGGGGCCTTCCTTGACTCGGACGGTCTCGTGGAGTTCGTACTCCAGACGTGGCCGCGAACGCTTTGGTGCCTCGTCGGTGGGTCCATCTTCGCTGGGGATGAAGTTCTCGACATCCTTGCGCGACAGTGGCGAGGGGCGATTGCCGGCACCTACGAACCCGGTGACACCGTCGGTGTTGCGGATCACGTACCAGCTGTCGTCATCGAGGTGGGTGCGGATCAGCAGGTAACCGGGAAACATCTTCTTCTGCGAGATGACCTTGCGGCCACCCTTGACCTCGGTGACCTCTTCCATCGGAATGGCGATCTCGTGGATCTTGGAATCCATGCCGAGTGAACGGGTTCGAGCCTCGATCTTCTCGCGGACCTTCTTCTCGTAGCCGGACTGCGTGTGCAGCACGTACCACTTGCCCGGCCGATCGAAGGGGGAACGCGCCGGAGTTGCTGCGGCCGGCTCGGCGAGAATGTCGTCCTCGCCGAGAACAACCGGCTCTTCGACGGCAGCGTCAGGTTCGGGGTTGTCTACGGTGTCACTCACGGGCGTTTTGTCGTCCTCTGTCATGTCAGTCAGTAACTTCCGGTAGCCAGGGCGGTACCGTGACGGAGCAGTCCGGCTGCACCATCGTCCGTCGCTGGAGCGATGATGAAGTGGAAGAATCGTTCGAAAACGAAGTCAACGCCGAAGACGAACAGCGTGAACACCACCAGCGACACGAACACGATGATCGAGTAGCGGATGACGACGTCGCGAGTCGGCCAGTTGACCTTCTTTAGCTCTGAACGAACCTCCCGGACGAACTGCTTGGGCTTGGTGCGCTCAGTCTTTAGACGCTGCGCCGCAGGAGCACGCCGATCGCGCACCGAGACCGGAGAGCCGTCGGCCTTGACCTCGCCGGCCTTCTGCGCTGCTCGTTTCTGCTCTCGGTTCATCGACACGTTGGAACCCTCTCACACTTCATTTCAGAACAATCGCATTTCAGACCACACCGCATTTCAGTAAGACCGCAACCCTGCTGCACGCGTAGGAGCAGGGCAGGCGGGACTCGAACCCGCAACCGCCGGTTTTGGAGACCGGTGCTCTAGCCAATTGAGCCACTGCCCTTCGCACATAATGCGAATGCTTACGTTAGTGGGTGGAGCACCGGCAGAGCTATCTGGAAACAAGGAATGCCTTCAGGACGCCGGTCGCTTTGAGCGCGATGCCAGAACGATCGCTCCGGCAGCCGTCGCCGCGGTCGCGGCTGTGGCAGCCGCGACATAGACGACCCGGCGCCGATCGGACCCTTGGCGAATGGGCGTCGGCCCGTCGACTGCCAGTGCGATCGAGTCGACACCATTCATGATTTCGCTGATGAGACCAGGACCCGGTTCGACCAGGGACTCCCGCATGTGGAGCATCGCCCGGCGAATCTTGCGGTACTGAACCTGTTCGGCCTGGCAGCGAAGGCAGTGCTCGATGTGGCGGGCCGCGCTGCGCGGCAGATCGGACGAGCCTTCGGCCGACTCGGAGAGGAAGGTCGCAACGTCGTCACACCGCACGGGAGTCCACCTCGTCCAGACCGGGGAACATCTCGGAACGCAGGCGATGGCGCGCCCGGTGCAGTCGAACCTTGGCGGCCGTCACGCTGATGCCGAGTTCTTCGGCGATGTCCTCGTGGGGCATCTCGTAGACGTCGCGGAGGACCACCACCGCCCGGAGCTTCGGAGGAAGTGCGTCGATAGAGACCTTCAGACGCTCCCGGAGCTCGCTCGCGTCGGAACGTGCCTCTGGGTCCATGTCGGGACGGCTCTCGCGAAGATCGATGTCTTCCACGAGGCGGTCGTGACGGTGCCGTGACCTGCGCTGCAGGTAGGTGGCGGCACAGTTGGCGGTAACCCGGTACATCCAGGTGGAGAACTGGGCATCCCCCCGGAAACCGGAAAGACCACGGTAGGCACGAAGGTACGCTTCCTGGGTCACGTCTCTTGCGTCCTCCTCGTCGCCCGTCAGCCGGTAGGCCAACGTGTACATGTTCTTGTACGTGGCGTCGACCAGGCTTCGGAAAGCTGCCTCGTCACCGCTTTGGGCCAGAGTCACCAATATGGCGAACTCGTCGCGTACAGACGGTTCGGACTCTTGTTCACCCGGCGAGGTTACGTCGGGCGGTTGCGATGACTCGCGGCGGCCCTGCATTGGAGAAAAGGGTACTACCGAGTTTCCTTGTGGACAGTGTGCTTGCGGTCGAAGCGGCAGTACTTGCTCAGCTCGATGCGCTCGCGGTTGTTCACCTTGTTCTTCTTCGTTATGTAATTACGCCGTTTGCACTCTGTGCATTCGAGCGTCACCTTGACACGCTTGTCGGAGGCCATCTGGTTCTGCTCCTGAATTGAGATCCGTCTATTGAGGCAGTAGCGGCGGCCGGACTTGAACCGGCGACCCCTCGATTATGAGCCGAGTGCTCTGACCAACTGAGCTACGCCGCCATGCAGCACCGGCGGGTACCGGCAACTTGCGAGCCCCCTGTCAGAATTGAACTGACGACCTCTTCCTTACCATGGAAGCGCTCTGCCGACTGAGCTAAGGGGGCGTGACCGATGAAACCGACATCGGACCGAGAGGTGAGGATAGTGGCAGGGCAACAATCCAGACAACCGGGATGCCGATCCCACCGCGGCACACGGTATGGGCTCAAGTTTCTGAACGGTCCAGCCGATGCAGGGATGTGCAATTCGAACGACTCGTCATTGAATCCGGTGAGAACACAATCGCCTTCGACCTCCACCCCCGCCTGACCGTGATTTCGGGTCTCGGGCAGATGGAACGAGATGGACTCGTCAACGAGTTCATCGGCGCCATGGGCAACTCCCGATCGGGAGTCCACCTGGAGCTGTTGGCTGACAACGGTCACCGATTTGCCATCTTTCGCCCCAGCGGAGCAGCCCACCGGGTGATCGACGTCGACGAGCGGGTCGATGTGACGTCACAGTTCACCGGCGAGGACGGATCGATCAGCCTGCTCGCCCGTGCCGGCCTCGACGCCCGCAGCGCCCGACGCACGATGCGATTCACCGCACAGGATCTGGCCGAGGCGACCGAGCGTGACGAGCTGATCCAGATGCTCTCAAGAGTCGACCAGAACCAGCTGTGGGTGGCGGCCGAAGCACTCCGCGGCGCCCAGCGTCGTCTGGAGGAGGAGGCGGACGCGGCGGGATCGAGCGTCGAGGACGCCGCAGTCATCGAGAGGATCGAGCAACGGCACGAGAGCTTCGAGCGCACACAGACACAGAGCGAAGCAGTTCGCCGCGCAACCTTCATGATCGCAGGATTGTCGGCCCTGCTGTCGGTTCCCGTAGCCCGCTTCGTGGGTACCGGACTTGTCCTTCCGCTGGCTGCCATAGCGGTCGTCAGCGTGTTGGTCTCGGTTCTCTATTGGAGGCGCATGGAGTCCGCCCGCCACGAGGAGGAGATCGCACTGGCCGACGCCGGGGCACAGTCCTACCTGGGCTTCCATCTCCAAAGGGTCAACAGTCTGCTCTCATCTGACGTCAGTCGGAGGCGCCTCATCAAGGCCGCCGAGGAGCATCGTGATGCGGCTCAACGCTGGTCCGCACTCGCCGGCGATGTCGACGTCGAGTGGGCCCTGCGGACCCAGTCCGATATCGCCTCCGCAGCGCAACTCCGTCAGAGCGTCCAGCCAGCCGGTGGGATGGAATCGCCGGCACACGTCGATGACACTGCAGCAATCGCTCACGCTGTGGTCGGCCGACTTGGTGAGCTTCGAAATCTGGGTACGGCCGGCGAGAGCTTCCCGGCTCTGCTCGACGACCCGTTCATCAACATCGAACAGGGCACACTGCCTGCCCTTCTAGAAGTGATGGTGCGGAGCTCCGAGCATCAGCAGATCATTCTGTTGACCGAATCGACCACGGTTGGTTCCTGGGCCCATGTCGAGTCGATGACGGGAGCAGTAGGGATCATCGAGCCGACCGTCACGGCAAAGGCCGCAACTGCTGCCTTCTGAGTTTCCCAGCGGCTGACCCCGCCGGTCTAGCTTCTGATCGTGAAGATTCGACCAGCAGTTCTTGATGACGCAGATGCGCTGATGGCCATCTACAACCCGGCGGTGCTGACCTCGACGGCGACGTTCGACCTGGTTCCCCGGACCTTGCAGCAACAACAGGACTGGATCAGCGATCGCAGCGGAGCACGGTTCGTTCTGGTCGCGGTGGAGGACGAGGGCACCGGCGGCACTGGGGGCACGGTGCATGGGTTTGCGGCCACCTCCCCTTACAGGGATCGGGCTGCCTACTCGACGACGGTCGAGGACTCGGTATACATCGATCAGGACCATCAGGGTCATGGTGTCGGCAGACTGCTTCTAGACGCACTCGTGGACACCGCTCGCGCTCACGGCTTCCACTCGATGATCGCCCGTATCGTCAGCGGACATGAAGCCTCGATCGCATTGCACAGCAGCTGCGGGTTCGAGATCGTCGGCCATGAGCGTGAGGTGGGTCGAAAGTTCGGTCGTTGGCTGGACGTGATCATCATGCAGAAGCTGCTCTGAATCTGGCTGATCCGAGTCTGGCGAACTGGGGCTGATTGATCTGCGGCCGGTCGATCAGGCCGGAGTCAGCGTCGGAATCCCGTTGAGCCGGGCTGCCGCGAGCAGGCGCTCGTCATAGGCCACCAACGCTTCCAGCTCATCGCCGAGGTCCAGGGCTGAGACCAGGTGCAGCGAATCCAGCGAGCTGAGAGACGTCGGCTCGACCCTTCCAGCCTCGTGGAAGTTGGTCGTGGTCACTTCCAACAGGGTCAACGAATCCAGCACGGCGCGGGCAAGCACAAGTCGCTCCGGTACGACTCGCCGAACGGCCCGGTACAGCTCGGTACGCGCGAGATCGGAGGAGAACAGTTCTCGGTCGCCCTCTGCCAGCCAGACACGGAGCGCATCGGTTTCGGGCTCCGCCATTCTGCTTGAGGGCCCGGATACCGACCGTCTTCATGTTCTTCAGTGAAGCACATGGTGGGAGCGAGGTCGTTGAATCGCGTCATCGAGCCGCAAAAGCAAGAACCCCCTGGACCAACTGGTCCAAGGGGTTTGCGATATCCGCAGACATCGCACGCTGGTGGGCCGGGAAGGATTCGAACCTTCGAAGGCAATGCCGACAGGTTTACAGCCTGTTCCCTTTGTCCGCTCGGGCACCGACCCAACGGGCCGTCACGATAGCGTTGTCTGGCTTCGAGTACGAAGCCGAATCCAGATCCGGTATGACAGGGCCGTGAACCGGTGACAGAACCGGAAGGCCAAGGAGAAGAGCCATGCCCAGCTTCGACATCACCTCAGAGGTTGACCACCAGGAAATTCGCAACGCGGTTGACCAGGCGATGCGCGAAATCGTCAATCGCTTCGACTTCAAGAACACCAACTCCGCCGTTGAACTCGACGATGAATCCATCACGCTGAAGTCCGCCAGCACGGATCGGCTCAACGCGGTCCGACAGGTTCTCGAGGAGAAGCTGGTCAAGCGGCAACTCTCACTGAAGGCGCTCGACTATCAGAAGGTCGAGGACGCTTCAGGTGGTTCGGCCCGCCAGGTCGCCAAGCTCGTCGCAGGTATCAGTTCCGACAAGGCCAAGCAGCTCAACAAGTTCATCAAGGACCTGGGCCTCAAGGGAACGCAGTCTCAGACCCAGGGTGAACAGATACGGGTCACGGCCAAGAAGCGTGACGACCTCCAGTCGGTCATCGCCGCCTGCAAGGATCACGATTTCGGTATTCCGCTCCAGTTCGGCAACTTCAGGGACTGAGCGGGCGGGCAGGCTGGACCGAAGGCCCTCAGGCCCACGCACCGCTGCGTAGCCGGGCGATCCGCTCGGCCACGGGCGGGTGGGTCGAGAACATATTGGCCATCGACACTCCCGCGAGGGGATTGACGATGTAGGCGGAAGCCTCGGCCGGATTGATGTCTGACGGAATCCGTTTGGCACCGAACTCGAGCTTCTCGAGCGCTGCGGCCAGCGGCTCGCCGGTGCCCAGGATCCGCGCCGCTGACGCATCGGCTTCGAACTCGCGGCTCCGGCTGATCGCCATCTGGATGACGGCTGCCGCAACGGGAGCGAGCAGCATCATCAGCAGCGCTGCGAACGGATTGCCGTCACGGTCGTCGCCTCGGCCCCCGCCGCCGAAACCCCCGAACATCAAACCCCAGCGGGCCATACTGGCAGCAAAGGTGATGCCCATCGCAAGCGCCGCGGCCACCGAGCCGATGAGGATGTCCCGGTTCCGAACGTGGGACAGTTCGTGTGCGAGCACTCCCTCGATCTCTCTCCATGTGAGAATCTGCAACAGGCCTTCGGTCACACAAACCGCAGCGTGCTCGGGACTGCGACCCGTCGCGAAGGCATTCGGCTGGGGCTTACGCGACACATAGAGCCGGGGCATTGGTATGTCGGCCTTCTGGCAGAGATCCGACATGATCGCGTGGTATTGGGGCATCTGCTGCTGAGTCACTTCGACAGCGTTGGCCGAGCGAATCGCCAACTTGTCCGAGAACCAGTAGGACCCACCGCACATAGCCAGGCCGATGATCAGCCCGATGGTCATTCCCGATGAGCCACCGAAAATGAATCCGATCGCCATGCAGAACCCGCCGAGCCCTGCCAACAGAACTGCAGTTTTCAGATTATTCAGCATCCGCGATCGATCCAGGTCATTCGTTCGGTGAACTTCTCACACGGTAGGCCTCTGGACCGTGCTTCACTCACCGACGCGGCGAGCGACTGAAGCGCCGCTCAGTTGGACCCGTTCCGCCTCACTCGTAGTAGCCCGAATGAATGTAGATACATGGAATTCCCTCAGAGTGGAACATATCTACGTTGCGAGGATCGTCCTCGAAAGCCAAGCGAAGGTCGAATTCCTTGTGGCGCAACTCATGGACGGTCCGACGTTTGTAGACCCGTGCCGGAGCGAAGTCACCATATTCACGCATTATCAGACAGTTCCAGCGCAGATCGTGACGCTTCAACCAACCGAGAGTCTGGGGTTGGACACTCATGGGTCGGGCCGTCAGGAGCACAATGCGGTGCTCGTCATCGATAACTCGGAGAAGTGTTGCCACCTCTTCGATGAGTTCGTCCTCACCGCAGGCGTGGAAAAACGAATCCCAATCCCTTCGACCGGGATTCAGGAAGTGCTGACGACCACTTGCGTTGGACAGAACGCCGTCCATGTCGAACACCACAGTCGGCCCGGCAGTCGCCGGTTTTTCGTTCCACAACCAGTTTGAAAAGGTTTCATCCCAGACAGGCACCCCATAGAGGTTAGTTCTGTAGGTGGTGGTTTCTATTCGGGCTGGGTCGAGCTCACCCGAATGGTGTCCATCACGCCGGCGTCGGCCAGCGTGGTCACATCGCCCAGGGCGCGGCCCTCAGCCATGTCCCGCAGCAACCGACGCATGATCTTGCCCGATCGCGTCTTGGGCAGATCGGCGACCACGACGACCGACTTGGGACGGGCGATCGCCCCAAGCTTCTTCGAGACGTGTCGACGGATGGCCTCCACAAGTTCGGGGGATTCCTCGACTCCGCCGATGAGGATCACGAATCCGTGGATCGCCTGACCGGTGAGTGGATCTTCCGCGCCGACCACCGCTGCCTCGGCGACGGCCTCGTGATCTACCAGCGCGGATTCGACCTCGGTGGTCGAGATGCGGTGACCAGAGATGTTCATGACATCATCGACCCGACCCATCAGCCAGAGGTAGCCGTCCGCATCCACCCTTGCACCGTCCCCGGCGAAATAGCGGCCTGGAAAACGGCTCCAATAGGTCTCGAGAAAGCGCTCCGGAGCCTTCCAGATTCCCCGGAGCATCGCGGGGAACGGTTCGGTCACGGTGAGGTAGCCGCCGCCCTCCTCAACCTTGTTCCCCACGTCATCGACCACCTCGATGGCTACTCCGGGTATGGCGGCGCACGCCGAGCCGGGCTTGGTGGTCGTGATTCCGGGTAGCGGGGAAACCATGATTCCGCCGGTCTCGGTCTGCCACCAGGTATCCACAACCGGGCAGCGTCCACCGCCGATGTTCTCGTGGTACCACATCCACGCTTCAGGGTTGATCGGCTCCCCTACCGAACCGAGTAGCCGCAACGAGCTCAGATCATGACGGGCGGGTTCCTCATCGCCCCACTTCATGAACGCTCGGATCGCAGTGGGTGCGGTGTAGAGCTGTGTCACCCCATAGCGCTCGACGATGTCCCAGATCCGATCCTTCGGCCACGACGCCGGATCCTCGGAGGGGCGCTCCGATTCACGTGGCGTATCGGGAGTGCCCTCGTACATGACGACAGTTGCACCATTGGTCAGTGGCCCATAGACGATGTAGCTGTGACCGGTCACCCATCCGATGTCGGCCGAACACCAGTAGACGTCGCTCTCGGGATGTAGGTCGAAGACCTCCCGGTGGGTCCAGGCGACCTGGGTCAGGTAGCCACCCGTCGTGTGCATGATTCCCTTGGGCTTGGCCGTGGTGCCCGAGGTATAGAGCAGGAACAGCAGGTGCTCACTGTCGAGGTGCACCGGGGGACAATCTGCCGATACCGACTCCATCAGGTCGTGCCACCACAGGTCCCGGCCTTCGACCATCTCGGGTTCGGTGTCACAACGGTTGACCACCACGACGTTGCGGATCGTCGGACAGTCCGCAAGGGCGACATCCAGGTTGACCTTGAGCGCCGAAGGCTTGCCCCGCCTGTAGCCGGCGTCTGCGGTGATGGCTACGACCGCTTCCGCGTCGTTGATCCGGTCGATGAGTGAGTCCGGGCTGAAACCGCCGAAGACCAAGGTGTGCGGAGCGCCGAGTCTGGCGCAGGCCAGCATCGCAATGGCGGCCTCGGGGATCATCGGCATGTAGATGCAGACCCGGTCCCCCGTCGTGACCCCGAGGTCTAGGAGGACATTGGCGAAGCGCTGGACCTCTTCGTGCAGTTCTGCGTAGGTGATCGTACGGGTATCGCCCGGCTCGCCCTCGAAATGGATGGCGACACGAGAGCCGTGGCCAGCTTCGACGTGACGGTCGAGACAGTTGTAGGAGACGTTCAGCTGTCCGCCGACGAACCACTTGGCGTCAGGCAGGTTCCATTCGAGGGTGGTGTCGAAATCCTTGAACCAGGTGAGCGTCTCGCGGGCCTGTTCGGCCCAGAAGGTCTCGAAGTCCCTGCCACGTTCATAGATGCTCGCATCTGTCAGACGTGCGGTGGCTAGGAAGTCATCTGACGGGGGGAAGACCCGGGCCTCGTCGGAGTAGACGTTGATGGCCTGGTTGTTCTGGACCGCCGGACTGTTCTGCGAGTTCTCTGCCACGTGGCCCCCTAAGGCACTCAAATCAGCTCTTCGGGATGCTAGCCCCGTCGCATCAATCGAGGTCCCGTAGCGCATCCTCCACACCTCGGTGAAAGGTGGGGTAGGCGTAAATCATCGACCTGAGCGAGTCGAGCGGAACCCGTGCGTGTACCGCCAGGGTCAGTAGGCCCAGAACCTCTCCCCCGTTCGGACCCATCGAGGTGGCCCCGACCAGAACTCCCTCGCCGCGATCGGCCACCAGCTTGATGAAGCCGTCGTTACCCACCTTGTGCATCCAACCCCGCGCAGTTTCCGGCACCGGAGTCGAACCGACCGCCACGTCGAGACCTTCTTCGCGCGCACGCGATTCGGTCATGCCGACCTGGCCGACCTCGGGATCGGTGAAGGAGACACTCGGGACTGCCCGGTAGTCGGCGGGCGCTCCTGGCTTGCCGGAAATATCTGCCGCTGCGATGTGCGACTGGTACACCGCCACGTGGGTGAACTGGCCCTTGCCGGTGATGTCGCCAAGAGCCCACACGCCTTCGGTGACACGCAGGTGTTCATCAACCTTGAGCGACTTCGCCTCCGGATCCAGGCCGAGCACTTCGAGACCGATGTCCGACAGGTTGGCCTTTCGACCGGTGGCAATCAGCAACTTGTCGGCTTCGATCGTGTCGCCGTTGTCCAGGGTCACCCGAAACATCCGGTCGTGCTCCACGTGCTGCGCGCTCACGCCGGTTTGGACCGTTATGCCCTCCCGCTCGAAGACTTCGCGGAGGATCTTGCCCGCCTCGGGTTCGTTGCTCGAAAGCAACCGGTCGGCCGATTCGACGACCGTGACACGGGACCCGAATCGAGCGAACACCTGGGCCAGTTCCGAGCCGATCGCTCCGCCACCCACCACGATCAGACTCTGGGGTACCTCCTTGGTCTCGATTGCTTCGCGGTTGGTCCAGTACGGCAGTCCCTCGAGTCCGTCGATCGGCGGGATGAGCGGCTCGGTGCCGGTGGCGATCACAACCCCGCGACCGGCTCGAAAACGCCGACCGTCGACTTCTACACAGTCTCGTTCGACCAGCCTTGCGTGGCCGCGGACGAAGTTTCCCCCGCGGCCCACGAAACGCTCAACGTGCTCCGAATCGTTCCAGTCCTTGGTGACCTCCCTGAGGCGCTCCGCTACAGGGGTCCAGTCCGGATCGACCGTTGCCCTGCCCGCCATCCCGGGCACCCGACGGGCCTCACCCAGTAGGTCGGCGGCCCGGATCATCATCTTGGAAGGGACGCAGCCCCAGAAGGGGCATTCGCCACCAAGCAGCCGGCTATCGATGCCGGTCACCGACATACCAGCCGATGCCAGCTGATTGGCTGCGTCCTCACCGCCGGGACCCATCCCCATTACCACCACGTCGACCTGCTCTTCGTTGCTCATGCCCTCCATCTACCCGCTCGGGCCATCCACTGTGCCGAACGGTCGGGCGTCCACGACAAGGGTTCCCAAATATCCGCGCCGGGGATATGAACACTGCATGTCAGCGTTGAGGATGCTCCTGGTTCACAATCCGGATTCGGGAGAGGAAGACCATTCCGGCGACAGCTTGACAGCGCTGTTGGAGGGGGCCGGGGGAAAGGTGTCGCACCTGTCCACCTCGGCGACCGGATGGCGAGCGCGGATCCACGACTCTGACTCCGATCTGGTGGTTGTGGCGGGCGGTGACGGCACGGTCCACGCCGTGATGATCGCCATGGCCTCGAGCGAGACGCCCTTGGCGATTATTCCGATCGGTACCGCCAACAACATCGCCCGAGGCCTTGGCATACCGATTGGCGACGTTGCGGCGAGTATCGAGTTCTGGCGTAAGGACCCGATGTCGAGTGTTGGCGAATTTGACGTGCCCCGGGTGGTGATCGGCGATCAAGAGAGTCGCTGGGTGGAATCGGTTGGTGTGGGGCTCTTCGCGAGCGTCCTGCTGGAGGCTGACCAAACTGCGGAGTCACCGACCGACGACGGTCTATCGCATGGCCGCAAGCTGCTCGGGAAGGCCCTCGATGAGCCTCCGGAGGAATTCCACTGGGACATCGAGTTGGACGGACGTGACATGTCGGGAGATTTTTCTGCGATCGAAGCCATGAACATTCCGTCGATCGGGCCCCGCCTCAAGCTTGCTCCATCGGCGGATCCCGGCGATGGCCTTGTGGACCTTGGCGCACTGAGCGCACGTCAGTGCATGGAAATGACAAACGCCGGAGACACTCCTGGCCACCACTCCGTCGAAGTGGGATCGCGAAGTGAAGTGCCAGAGGTCCATAGAGGCCGAAGGCTGAAGCTCCGCTGCGAGCAAAGAGAACTGCCGGTCCACGTCGACGATCGGTCCTGGACGTCCTCAGGGCCGGTCAACGAGATCGAGATAGTTGTCGACGGCGCTCAGGTGCGAGTTCTCTCACCGCGGTGAATTCACTGCCGCTTCAGCTGAGCCCTTCCCACGGGGGATCCGATCTATTCGGAATCCTCGTAGTTAGCGGTCCAGGACCAGTTCTTGATCTCGGGAGCGTCCTCACCGTGCTCGCGTGTCCAGGTCCTCGCCCACAGCCGCAGGTCCATCATCTGCTGGCGTAGGGCGCCGTAGTTGGCACCCAGCGATGGCACTCTGTCAATCACGTCCATGACCAGGTGGTAGCGATCCATGTCATTGAGCATCACCATGTCGAACGGTGTCGTCGTCGTCCCCTTTTCCTTGTAGCCGCGCACGTGGAACTGACTGTGGTTGTTGCGCCGGTAGGTGAGACGGTGAATCAGCCACGGGTAACCGTGGAAGGCGAAGATCACCGGGCGGTCGCTGGTGAAGATGGTGTCGAATCGACGGTCATCTAGCCCGTGGGGATGTTCGGTATCCGGAAGAAGGCGCATCAGGTCCACCACGTTGACGACTCTGACCGCCAGATCAGGGAGCTCTCGGCGCAGGATCGACACCGCGGCGAGCACCTCCAGGGTCGGTACGTCCCCGGCGCAGGCCAGCACGACATCGGGTTCGGAGCCCGGCCGTTCGGAGCCGGCCCACTCCCAGATACCAAGGCCGCGTGCGCAGTGGGCGGCCGCTTCGTCGACGGTCAGCCAGTCCGCCTGGGGCTGTTTGCCGGCGACCACCACATTGACGTAGTGGCGTGAGCGGAGACAGTGGTCGAAGGTGCTCAGCAGTGTGTTGGCATCAGGCGGCAGATAGACCCGGACGACCTCGGGGCTCTTGTTCATCACAACGTCCAGAAACCCCGGATCTTGATGCGAGAAGCCGTTGTGGTCCTGACGCCACACATGTGACGAGAGCAGATAGTTGAGACTGGGGATCTTGCGCCGCCATTCGACAGCCGACGAGGCCTGGAGCCATTTGGCGTGCTGGTTGAACATGGAGTCGACAATGTGGATGAACGCCTCGTAGCAGGTGAAGACTCCGTGACGACCGGTCAGCAGGTATCCCTCCAGAAGCCCCTGGCAGATGTGTTCGGATAGCACTTCAATGACACGGCCATGCGGATCGAGGTGGTCGTCGTTCTCCTCGATCGGCGGTGGCCAGCGGCGGCCGGTGACGTCGAGGATGTCTTGCAGGCGGTTGCTGGCCAATTCGTCCGGAGCGAAGGTGAGAAAGCGCTCGGGATTGGCCGCCGTGACCTCACGTAGCCATGAACCCAGCACCCGGGTGGCCTCGTGTTCGCTAGCTCCGGGCGAGGCAACCTCCACTCCGTGCTCACGCCAGTCACTCAGTCTCAGGTCGACCATTTCACGCCCGCCGTTGGCGGTCGGATTGGCGCTCATTCGTCGGTCGCCCGTTGGAGCCAGTCCCGCCAGAAGTGTCGAAGGTCGGCCCTGGGCGTCGAAGAGTTCCTCGGGCCTGTAGGAGCGCAGCCATGCTTCCAGAACCTCGCGATGGCTGGTGTTGTTGCGAGCCTCGGGCAACGGCACCTGATGGGATCGAAAGGTGCCCTCGACCTGTTGTCCATCGACAATCGGCGGACAGGTCCATCCTTTCGGTGTTCGTAACACGATCAGCGGCCAAGGCGGACTCTCGGGCGGGTTGCCGGAACGGGCCTGTTCCTGGATGACCGCAATCTGATCGAGGCATTCGTCAATTGCTGCGGCCATGGCCTGATGGACCGCCGCCGGGTCGTCGCCCGAGACCGTGCGAGGTTGATAGCCGTAGCCACGCAGCAGGCTTTCAAGCTCGAATTCCGGCATGTGGGCAAGCAGTGTCGGGTTGGCGATCTTGTAGCCGTTCAGGTGGAGAATCGGGAGCACGGCCCCGTCGCGGCTCGGGTCGAGCAGCTTGGCGCAGTGCCAACTGGTCGCCAAGGGTCCCGTCTCGGCTTCACCGTCGCCGACCACGCAGAAGGCAACCAGTTCCGGGTCATCGAGCACCGCCCCAAAGGCGTGCAGCAGTGAATAGCCAAGCTCTCCGCCCTCATGGAACGAGCCAGGGGTCTCGGGAGCGCAGTGGCTCGGCACCCCTCCGGGGAACGAGAACTGGCGGAAGAATTCGGCCATCCCCCGCGCGTCCTGAGTGATCTGGCTGTACAGCTCGGAGTAGGTGCCTTCGAGCCAGGCGCAGGCGTTGGGCCCTGGCCCTCCATGGCCCGGTCCAGCCACGAAAACGGCGTCAAGATCTCGAGCCACTATCGCCCGATTGGCGTGCACCCACGCCAAGTTCAGCCCGGGCACCGTTCCGAAGTGACCGAGCAGGCGCGGCTTGACGTGTTCGGCAACGAGCGGTTCGGAGAGCAAGGGGTTGTCCATGAGATAGATCTGGCCCACCGACAGGTAGTTGGCCGCGCGCCACCATGCGTCCACAGCCTCGAGGGAGTCACGGTCCAGGACCCCGTGTGCCTCGCTGAGAACAAGTGGCTCAGGAGCCACCGTCGCACCCCCGCCGTCACTGCTACGGCTTTCATCAGCCGAGGTGTCGCCGCCCATGCTCGCAGGTTCACTCACGTCAACGTCTCCTTCTCGGTGCCACAAGGTCCCTACCCTCCGTTCCGCCGGACTATTGGTGATGTGGATCGTGGGTAGGAACGGGGAGCGGTCGACCAGAGCAGATGCCGCGGCATAGCTGTGATCAGCGTTGCCAGCCCAGCACCCGGAAGCCGCCAAGTCCCGCCTCGTCGCAGAGCGCCTCCGCCTCGGAGACTCGACTCCTCGCTCGGATCGCGGCCAAGTCCGGGGCGCTGGCGCTTTCGTCCCAGATACGCCGACCTTCCTCGACCAGATCGGCGACTCCGAGTGCAGTAAGCCACTCGGCCTGCGAGACGTTGAACTTCCAGGGCGAGAGCCGCGCCAACTGATCCAGGGCCACGTCGCAGGTGATGTCCTGACTTCCGGGTTCGTCGAGTGGCGAACCTCCCCGGCCGTGGTCGCGATAGGTCCGCAGCCATTGCGAAGGGTCCAGTTGGGCGAGTTCTGTCGTCGAACGGCAGTAGTCGATGATGACCACCACCCCATCTGGCGACCTGACGAGGTCCAGCGCTTTGGCGAGCCAGCGAATCGCCGCCTGCTGGACAGGAATCCTCGCTCCGAGCCTTGCATCCGGAACCACCTGTTTCGCCCACTCGCGTATCCCGGAGTCATCCGGACCCAGCGGCTCCAACCGCTCGACCAGGTGGACTCCAGCATCGACGGTGCCACCATCCACGGTGGAGGTCCTGGAGGAGTCAGAGGAACTGACGTCTATGTGGACCTCGCTCCAGCCAGCAGCTGTCCGCTCGATCACCCGAATGGGAATGTTGTCGAGAAGTTCGTTTGCGAAGATGACATCCACCGGAGCTTCGAGATCGTCCATCTCGGCGTGGGAGAGGAAGGTCGGCCCTTTGTCCCGAGGCCCCTCCAGCGTCGTATCAGCGCTGATCGAAAGGTGGTCGCTCTGCCTCTGGCGCAGCTCGGCCGACCGCTCGACCAGGTGATACTCAAGCGCCGCACCACACAGTGGTGAGGCAGCCTTGACAGCGATAGCCAGGGCGCCGCGTCCGGCTGCGACCTCGGCCACGACGAACCGATCAGGACGGCCGGCGTCGATCCAGAGCCGGTCGAGATGGCGAGCGAAAAGCGCTCCGAACAGCGGTCCGACCTCCGGGCTGGTCAGAAAGTCTCCGCCGACACGACCCGCTCCTGATCCACGGGTGAAGAAACCGAATTCCCGGTGGTACAGCGCCGCCTCGACGAAGTCGTCGAAGCGCAGCGGACCGGTCGAGCGGATCCGGTCAACCAGCTCGTCTAGGAGCACCGTTGCCCAGTACCAGCAAGCAACCCGGGGCCAGCCATCAAATACCAGCCACCCGGTACTAGCCGCCCAGTACTGCTGCGACCGGACCGAAGGTACTGACGTCGGTCACCAAGCCGGGTGCCACTCCGAGGAGGAGCGTGACGACGGCCGAGATGAGGATCGCACCCACCAAGCCCGGAGGTACGCGAACAGGCGAAACGTCGCCGTCCAAGGCCTCTTCGAACCACATCGCACGACAGACGTTCAGGTAGTAGAACGCCGATATGACTGCGTTGATCGACAGGACAATGGCGAGGAAGTAACCGATCCCTGTGTGGGCCCCGACCAGCGCCTGCCAGATGGCCAGCTTGGCGAACCAGCCACCGAACGGCGGGATGCCGGTGAGAGAAGCCAGGAAGAAGGTCATCATCACTGTCAGACCCGGTGCGTACTTGAACAGGCCTGCATATGAGGTGATCTCTGCGGACCGGGTCTTGCGAGCGACTGCAATCACTACTGCGAAGGCGCCCAGGTTCATCGCTGCATAGATCACCAGGTAGACAACGATCGAGCTGAGTGCCTGGTCACGGGCGTTCTCGACCACGGCAAAGGCCGCGAGCATGAAGCCGGCATGGGCGATACCCGAATAGGCGAGCATCCGGACGATGTTCTCCTGCTTCAGGGCGATCAGGTTTCCGACGGTCATCGAAAGGACCGCCAGCACTGCGAACACTGGCTGGACGATGTCAGGACGGGTGTAGAAGCAGAAGAACACCAGCTGGATCAGTGCGACGAAACCACCGGTCTTCGACGACACCGCCAGGAAAGCAGTCACCGGGGTGGGGGCACCCTCGTAGACGTCGGGAGCCCAGAAATGGAATGGCACCGATGAGACCTTGAAGGCAAAGCCGATGACCACGAAGATCAACGCGATGGTGATGATAGGGGCGCCCCGGCCGTCGCCGATCTCGAGCAGGTTCTGGGCGATGACGTCGAGGCGGGTCGATTTGCCGACTCCAAAGAGAAGCGACATTCCGTAGAGCATCACCGCTGACGCGAATATGCCCATCAGGAAGTACTTCATTCCTGCTTCGTTGGACTTGACGTCGGCTTTGCGCCAAGAGGCGAGCATGTAGGCCGGCATGGACAGCAACTCGAGGGCCAGGAAGATGGTGATCAGGTCACGTGCCGAGCACATGAACACCATGCCCAGCGTCGAGGTCAACAGCAGGGAGTAGTACTCGCTCTCCCAGTAGTCACCCTCGGCGACGTAGTTCGTCGACAGCAGTACCACGACGTATGTGGCAACAAGGAACAGCGCCTTGAGCACCAGCGACATCGAATCGACGACATATGCCCCGTCGAAGAGCACTCGGGGCGTGCCGTCGACCGCGAGGGTGATGATCGGTATCAACGCCCCAAGGACGGTGATGTTCGCCAGAGTCGGCATGTAGGCGCGGGCTCTGTCGAGTTTCACCGAGTCCAGGAGGATCAACACGAGTGCGCCGACCGTCAGGACGATCTCGGGCGCCAGGGCGTGCCAGTCGAGCCTGGGGGTCTGGAAGACCTCGTCGGGGAGATACTGCAACAGAGAGGCGAGCACCTTGGATCAGCCTCCGACCATGTGGGCGATCGCTTCGACTACCGGCCTGGAAGTGTTGAACACGATGCTGGGCACGAAGCCGAGCACGATGATGCCGACGACTATCGGCAGCCATGCCATCCACTCGTAGGGGTTCATGTCGGTGATGTGTGGATCATCGACGAACTCCTCGGTCGGTGTGCCGAACGCGGTGCGCTGGTAGAGCCAGAGCAGGTAACCCGCAGCGAAGACGGTTCCGATCGCAGCGACCACCATCAGAGTGCGGAACAACACGACGTTGAGTCCGACGGCGGGGTCATAGGCGGAGAGGATCGCCGGGAACTCGCCCCAGAATCCGGCCAAGCCGGGGAGACCGAGCGACGCCATCGTCGCTAGTCCGAAGATCCAACCCATCTTCGGGGCTGGAATCAACAGACCACCGAGACGTCTGATCTCGAGGGTGTGGTAGCGGTCCTTCATGGAGCCGGCGATGAAGAACAACAGCCCGGTGATCAAACCGTGGGCGACCATTCCGAACACCGCGGCGTTCATGCCGAACGAAGTCAGCGTCGAGATACCGAGCATCGTGTAGCCCATGTGGGCGACGGACGAGAACGCGATCAGACGCTTCATGTCGGTCTGGGCGAGACATCCGAGAGCGCCGTAGATGATTCCGATCGCCGCCAGGATCCCGATGGCGGGCGCCCATTCACGGGCTGCACTTGGGAGGATCGGGATGGCGATGCGGATGAAGCCGTAGGTGCCGAGCTTCAGCAGGATTGCGGCCAGGATGACCGAGCCCTGCGTCGGGGCCTGGGTGTGTGCGTCCGGAAGCCAGGTGTGCAGCGGGAACAGCGGAACTTTGACGCCGAATCCGAGGAACATTCCACCGAAGACGATGACAGCTGTGGTCTTGGCGATTCCGGCAGCACCGGCGATGGTCAGCGCCGGCATCCCGAACGTTCGGAGCGGGTCACCAGCTTGCAGGTCGGCGAAGCGGGGTGCGAGTGCATGAAGCTGCTCGAGCGCCGCACCTGAGGGCGCCTTCGACAGGAAGTAGACCGCCACGAAGGCGACGATCATGAACGCCGACCCGAAGAAGGTGTAGAGGAAGAACTTGATCGATGCGTAGCGACGCTCCGGTCCGCCCCAGACGCCGATCAGGAAATACATCGGCAGCAGGGTCGCCTCGAAGAAGACGAAGAAGAGCATCAGGTCCTGGGCCATGAAGGAACCCAGCATCGCGGTCTCGAGAACCAGCATCAGGGCGAAGAACGCCTTGAAGTTGCCCGGATCCGGAACGTGGTTCCAGCTGTAAATGAGCACCAACGGCATGATGAAGAGCGTCAAGCCGATAAGAGGCATCGCCAGTCCGTCCATGCCGAGGATGAACCGACTGTTGATCAGGTCGATCCAGCTGTGGTCGACGACGAACTGAAGCTCTGAGCCACGGTCGAAGTTGTAGTTGACCAGCAGCAGGACCCCCATGACGAACGCCGCTATCGAGGAGACGATGCCGACCAGCTTTATGGTCGCTTCGTTCTCCTTGGGGAAGGCAAGCATCACCACCGCGCCCACCAGAGGTAGGAACAGTGTGAGGATCAGGCCCCAGTCGTTCAGGAAACTCTTCATCGGTTTCGGCTCTCCCTGTCGTTCATCAGCCGATTGCCACTACGAATATGGCGGCCAGAATGGCCGAAGCCGCAAAGAACACTGCGGTGTACTGCTGGATGCGACCGGTCTGGGTGACGCGAAGTGCGCCGCCCATCTCGTTCGCCGTCTTGCCTATGCCATTGACAGCACCATCGACGACGGCCCTGTCGATGTACTTGTGGACGATCAGGCCGAAGCCGACCGTTCCCTTGCCGACGAGATTCACAACACCGTCGATCACGTTCTGGTTGACCCAGTTGGTCGCCCAGGCGAATGGGCCCTTGATGAAACCGACGATGACGGTTTCATAGAGCCAGTCGAAGTAGTACTTGTTGACAAGAATGTTCTTGCCGAGACCAGCAAGCCTGTTGCGTGAGGCGAGGCCGTGCAGCGCAGAGAAGGCGCCCTTCCAGTAGTACAGGTAGACCACGGCCAGTCCGGCTAGTGCGACGCCGAACGAAAGGACGGCCAGCCCGGGGTTGAACGAGGCAACTCCGATATGCGGGAAGTACATGCCGATGGGCTGGACGTAGTGCTCGAAGGCGTGCGCTCCGATGATCGGCACGTCCCAAGGCAGGTTTGCCAGGCCGGCGACGACGGCGAAGAATGCCAGGATCATCAGCGGGACCGTGATCCGCGGCCCGGATTCGTGCGGGGTGCCGTGGCCGCGGTATTCGCCGAAGAAGGCGTACCAGATGGTCCGCATCATGTAGGCAGCGGTGCAGAACGCTCCGAGCAGCAACATGATCAACATCAGATGGTAGGTGCCGTTTGCTCCCTCGCCACCGGGGAACGAGCCGGCCCCGGCGAGAATCTCGTCCTTGGACCAGAAACCTGCGAGCGGGAAGATGCCCGACAGAGCGAGCGTCGCCAGAACGTAGGTGGCGAAGGTCTTCGGCATGATCTTCCTGAGGCCACCCATGTCATCGACCATGTCGAAGCTGTGGTGGCACGCGTGGCTGAGCGAACCGGCACCAAGGAACAAGCACGCCTTGAAGAACGCGTGGGTGAACAGGTGGAACAGCGCTGCAGTCCAAGCCCCCATGCCCAACGCCGTGACCATGAAGCCCAGCTGCGACACCGTTGAATAGGCGAGCACCTTCTTGATGTCCTTCTGGACGAAGGCCAGCAGCGCACCGAACAGTGCTGTGATGGCACCGATCATCGCCAGCGGGTTGACCGAGGAACCGCTGATCGAGAAGCCCTCGAAGAAGACCGGGTACAGGCGGGCGACCATGTAGATACCCGCGCAGACCATCGTTGCTGCGTGAAGCAACGCGGACACCGGCGTAGGACCGGCCATGGCGTCGGGCAACCAGGTATGCAGGATGAACTGCCCCGACTTGGACATGACTGCCGCCATCAGGCACAACGAGGCGATGAGCAGCGTCGAGTGCCCGATTCCGCCCTCAGTCGCGAGGATGTTGATGTCGAGTAACGAGAAGGAACGGTCGGCCGCGAAGTACAGGATGATGATGCCGATGATCAGTCCAATATCACCGACACGGTTGGTGAGGAACGCCTTCATGGCTGCGTCGGAGTTGGGCTTGTCCTCCCACCAGTGGCCGATCAGCACAAAGGAACAGAGACCCACCAACTCCCAGCCGACGAGCATCTGCAGTGTGTTCTCGGATACGACGAACAGCAGCATTGCTGCGGTGAACATCGACAGGAAGGCGAAGTAGTGGGTGTAGCGGCGGTCACCGCCGACGTAGTCGGTGCTGAAGATGTGGACCAGCAGCGAGATGAAGGTGACTACGACCAGCATCATTGCGGCCTGGCCGTCGATCAGCGTGCCGACCGTTACCGTGTTGTCACCGCTCTCGAACCACTTGAGGCAGCTGACGACCGGTCGGGTTGCGGCTTCCTCACCGCCGGAGGCAGCGGCTGTTACTGCCCTACCGGCACCGCTCTCCATCCCACGGGCTTCGGCCGCAACCTTGGAACAGCTGTCACCGACATTTGCCAGAGCAGCTGCCTCGCCATGACCATGACCAGTCGGGTTGTCGTTGGTCCAGGCGATCCAGTTGCCCGCCAGCAGCAGCGAGAACACGAAGGCCGCGCCCAGGAACAGGATGCCGATCTCTGATCCCTTGCGAGGCATCTTCTTGCCGAAGAGCAGGATCAGAATGAACGACAGGCCCATGAGGGCAGGGACGATCCAGGCGTGGGTGAAGAACCACATGTTTCTCAGCCCTTCAACTCTCGGAGTTCGCTGACGTCGATATTGCGCTTGTTGCGGTATATGAGCAGCACGATCGCCAGGCCGATGCCGACCTCGGCCGCCGCGATGGCTATCACGAACAGTGCGAATGCCTGACCCGCCGTACCCCAGAAGGTGCTGAAGGCGACCAGGTTGATGTTGACCGCATTGAGGATCAACTCGACGGACATCAGTACGAGCACACCGTTCTTGCGAACAATTACTCCGTAGACACCGACCGAGAAGAGGATCGCGGAGAGAAGTAGGAACTGGTTCAGCAGCATGGTGTTGGAGTCCCTCAGTCCTTCCGTGCCAGGACTATGGCCCCGATGAGCGCCGCGAGCAGAAGCACCGAGAGCATCTCGAACGGAAGCAGATAGTGGGAGAAGATCGTGTCGGCGACAGCTTGGGTACGACCGTTGGTGTTCGCACCCGCCGCGCCGGTATAGGCCTCGAAAGTGAGCTTGTCGCCGCTGAAGGTCTCGATCAGCGCATAGCTGAGTAGGGCCAGCAGTCCGACACCGACTCCGATGCCGATCCAACGCTGATTGTTGTCGAGGTCTTCGGAGACGCCCATCGGGGCACGTGTGAGCATGATGCCAAACAGGAAGAGGACCAGGATGGCACCCAGATAGACCAGGAACTGTGTGATTGCGACGAATTCGGCCTGCAGAAGCAGGTAGTTGATGCCGACCCCGCCGAGGACGATCATCAGCCACAGTGCTGCGTGGACCACGTTCTTTGTCGTGACCATTCGAATCGCGCCGTAGATCATGAGCACGGCGGTGAAGGCGAAGACGACGTTCGCAGGAGCGCTGAACGTGAGCTCGGGATTGGCCGCGGCGTTGGTGACCGCAGGGTCCACCTGGGCAAGTAGGCCCGGGATTGACAGGTACGGCAAGGTCATCGCGGCACCTTCTTGACCTTCGCTTCGGAACCCGCCTCATAGGGCTCGAAATCGGGAACGGTGTCCATCCACTGGTCCAGCCGGGACTTGTCGTGGAGCAGATCACCGATGTGAACTTCGGCGTATTCGTACTCGGGGCTCCAGAAGAGCGCCTCGAAGGGACAGACCTCGACGCAGATACCGCAGTACATGCAGAGCGAATAGTCGATGTCGAAACGATCCAGATCGTTGACCGAACGCGGCTTGCCGCCTTCACGACGTGGTGGTGCGAGGGTCTTGTGGGCCTCGATGTAGATGCACCAGTCGGGGCACTCGCGGGCGCACAACATGCACGCCGTGCAGTTCTCGATCTTGAGGGCGATCACACCCCTGGCCCGGGTTACAGGCTCTTCCTTCTCGTGGGGGTACTGCACGGTGGCAGCGCCCTTGGTAGGAGAAGGAGGCTTGGTGAGTCCATCGGGGAACATGGTCTCAACCGCTGTCTTCAGCGTTACGCCGAGACCAGTGACGATCCCCTTGCCCGGAATCTTTGGAAGTTCAGGCATCAGAACACCACCTTCGCTAGAGCCGTGATCACGATGTTGACCAGGGCCAACGGGATCAGGACCTTCCAGGCGATCCGCTGGAGTTGATCCTCTCGGTAACGAGGAAGCGTGAAGCGGACCCAGAACACGACGCCGACCAAGAAGACGGCCTTGACCGAAATGACCATCGGTCCTACGACGTGCATCACGCCGGTGCCGAGACCCCAACTAGCCGGAAGCGCCCAGCCACCCAGGAACAGAGTCGAGGCTACGGCTGCGAATGCCACCGCTGTCGCGAACTCGGAGATGAAGTAGACGAGGAACCGGATGCCGGTGTATTCGACCTGGTAGCCGGCGACCAGTTCCGACTCGGCGATCGGCATGTCGAAGGGCGACTGGGTCAACTCGGCCTGAACCGAGATCATGAAGATCAGGAATGCCACGCCCTGGGTGAGGATGTACGGGTTGCCAATCCCGTTCCAACCGAAGATCTCGCCGCCCGATTGCGCAGCGACTATGTCCTGCAGGTTGAGACTTCCGGCCGCGATGACGACACCGATGGTTGCGAGAACCATCGGAAGCTCATAGGCGATCAGCTGACCACCGGCTCGCAGCGCACCCATGAGGGCGTACTTGTTGGCCGATGCCCAGCCAGCCATCAGGATGCCGATCACCGACAGACCCGACATGGCGAGAACGAAATAGATACCGGTACCGAGGTCTGCGACGACGGCGTTGGGTCCCGCCGGGATGACGATGAACATCAGGAAGGTCGAAGCGAGCACTATGGCCGGGGCGAGTCCGAAGACCACCCGGTCGGAGTTCTCGGTGAAGATGTCTTCCTTCTGGAGCCACTTGCCAACCTCGGCGAGCAACTGGAGCGAGCCGTGGGGACCGGCTTCCATGGGGCCGAGACGGCTCTGCATGAAGCTGACGAACTTGAACAGGTACAGGTAGACGACGCCACCGGTCAGGCCGAGCAGCGCCACCAGGCCCAACAGGACCCGGATGATCGTCTGCTGCCAGTAGGCCAGTTCGAGTCCCAGTACAGCGTGCTGGGTCAGGATGGTCTGGGTCATCGGTCGATGTCCCCCAGGATGAAGTAGAGCGAAGCCAGGATCGTGATGATGTCCGGAACGTAGACACCACGGAGGATCCACGGGGCGATCGACACGTTGTTGAAGCTCGCGGAACGGATCTTGAGCCGGAAGGGATTCAGATCGCCCTTGGACACGACGTAGTAGCCCATCTCACCCAGAGGGTTCTCGGTGGCTACGTAGGCTTCGCCGGCTGGAACCTTGATGATGCGGGGCACCTTGGCCATGATCGGCCCGCCCGGCATGCCGTCGCAGATCTGGTCGATGATCTTGGAGGCCTCACGGACCTCTTGGAGCCGGACCCAGAATCGGGCGTAGGAGTCACCGTCGGGGTGGGTCCAGACCTTCCAATCCAGTTCTGGATAGACCAGACCGAATGGCGATTCGCGGCGCAGGTCCCAGTCAATTCCCGAGGCTCTGGCGTTGGGTCCCGACAGGCCGTACTGCATTGCCACGTCAGCCGGGATCACACCGATACCGCGGGTGCGGGTCTCGAACATCTCGGCGCCCATCAGCAGATCTTCGATCTCGTCACAGAAGCGACGGACCCGAACCATGACCTGCTTGGTCTCGGCGAGCCAACCCTTGGGCAGGTCGTCGAGCAGGCCGCCGATGCGGTCGAAGTTGGGGTGGAAGCGACCGCCGGTCACGGCCTCGATCTGGTCCAGGACGAACTCACGGTCACGGAAGGCGTAGAAGGCCGGGGTGACGGCACCGAGTTGCACACCCATATCGCCGAGGAACAGCACCAGGTTGGCAACCCGAGACATCTCGAAGAGAAGGGTGCGGATCCACTGGGTGCGGACCGGAGCTTCGATCTCCATGAGCTGCTCGGTGGCGAGGATGAACGGAACTTCGTTGGCGAAGCTCCCGAGCCAGTCGATGCGGTTCACAAGCGCTGTGATCTGCGGGTAGGTGCGGACCTCGGCGAGCTTTTCATAGCCCCGGTGCATGTAGCCGGCGATCGGCTCAGCGGCGATGACCTGTTCACCGTCCAGGCGGGCGACGATGCGCAGCGTGCCGTGGGTCGCCGGGTGCTGGGGACCCATGTTGAGGATCATGCCCTCGGTCTCGAGCTCGACGTTCACCCGAGCATCAGCAGCCTTGGCTGCGATGTACTGAAGCTTCTGGCGATCTGTAATTGCAGTCACGAGTCGGCTCCCTGGGTTGTGCCGGCGCCATCATCGGTTCCTGCGTCGCCCGGTGCCGCCGACCCTGAGGTGGCGATTCCGACCTCTTCGACGGCCGCCGCGTCCGGCGTTGGCATCAACTCGACATCGACGATTCCCGGCCAAGGTTTGACCTGGCGGGCCACCAGAGGGAAGTCCTTGCGAAGCGGATTGCCTTCGAAATCGGTCGGCAGGTACATGTGGCGCAGGCCCGGGTGGCCGACAAAACCGATGCCGAACATCTCGTGTGTCTCACGCTCGTGCCAATCGGCGCCTGCGTAAACCCCGGTCCAGCTCCCTACCTCGAAGGGCTCGTCGGGAACGTCGGCCTTGAGAGTGACACCCCAGTTGTTGCCGGGTTCGCCGATGTGGGCGACACGGGCGAAGACCTGGAAACGGGTCTCGCCGCCGGCGTACCCCTGCTCGATCGGTGCAGGTTCAGGTCGTTCCTCGCCGGCGAGCTGGCGGTCGACCTCGGAATCCATCGAACGTCCATAAGGCGACGGCATCCAGTCGATGGCCGACAGGAAACCGAAATATCGGGCGTGGAGGCTCTGACGGGCGAACTCGGCGGTTGCGACCCAAGCGTCAGTGCTCACTCGGATCCACAGGTCCTTGCCGACGACGATGTGGGAACCCACGATCGCGTCACCAAGTGCGTCGGTAAATCGACCCAGGAGCTCTTCGCGCTGCTCGTCGACCGGCGCGGCCTCTTCGACCGGTGCGTCGGATTCGGCTTCTGTGGGGGTGGTGTCGTCGCTCATGTCAGATCACTCCACAACCAGCGGAGCGCCGCGCCAGCGTGCAGCGATGTCCTCGTTCTGAATCCGCTCCTGGAGCATGACCACGCCCTCGAGAAGCGCTTCGGGACGGGGCGGACAACCTGGAACATAAACATCGACGGGAATGACCTGATCGACGCCCTTGGTGACCGAGTAGCTGTCCCAGTAGGGACCGCCGCTGTTGGCGCAGGAGCCCATCGAGATCACGTACTTCGGGTCGGGCATCTGCTCATAGAGCCGCCTGACAGCCGGAGCCATCTTGTCGGTGACCGTTCCCGAGATGACCACCAAGTCGGTCTGACGAGGACCGGCGGGCAACGGGATCACACCGAGGCGCATGACGTCGTAACGGGGCGACGCGAACGCTGCGCCCATCTCGATCGCACAACATGCCAAGCCCCACTGGTACACCCAGATGGAGTACTTGCGGGACAGGTTGAGAAGGCTGGTGAGCGGCGCAGGCATCTTGCCGCTCTCGACGAGTCCTAGGCCCATTTGAGGACCCCCTTGCGCCAGGCGTAGACGAGGCCCAGGAGCAGGACCCCGATGAAGATGAACATCTCGAGTAGACCGAAGTAGCCGTAGGCCTCGAGCCGAGTCGCCCACGGGAAGATGAAGACCGCTTCGACGTCGAACATGACGAAGAGCAGGGCGAAGATGTAATAGCGGACCTGACTCTGGGACCACATGGTCCCGACCGGGTCGACGCCGGACTCGTAGTTCTTGTACTTGCCTGCCTGTGGTCGATCCGGGCGTAGAGCCCAGGAGATCAGAAGCAGCAGGAAGAACAGCACGACGCTGAGTCCCACGAAGATTCCGACAGTGAGGTAGGAGCGAAGGAAGTCGCTGAGCGGATTCGCCATCGGCTGGCAGACTACTCAGCGTCAGGGCAAGGGGCCAAAGTCAGCGAAGCGAGATCGGGCACATCCGATAACTCTGGCCCGGGTTTCGCTGAGTGGAGCGCTCGTCCTGGGCGTTCATGGACGGTCGGGTATGCGCCATCCGCGACAGACGGAGAGCTAGTTGGTTCCTTCACAAACTCCGATGCCAACAACCCTGACGCCTTCGATGCCCGACTCGAGTGTGAAGGTTTTGGGGTTCTCCTTCAGAAGATCGGCTGCAACGAGTTGGTCGACGCTCGTTGGGTCGGACCCGTTCATCACCGAATAGGCGGCTGCGGCGGTGGCGATCGTGCGCTGGTCGACGCCGCACGCGGCTGCTGAAGAGGCGCTGCTCGCGCCGGTTCCAGACAGTCCGCCCTCCTCTGAAGTCGGGTTTCCGGGTGCGATCGAATCGGGCAGTGTCGGCGAGTCGTTGTTGCCGGAGGTCCCGGAGCCGGTTCCGTCCAGAACCTTGACCGCCATGAAGGCCATAATTGCGACCACTAACAGAATCGAGAGGAGCCCGAATCCGGCGACCAGTGGACCACCGGAGAACTTGGGACCACGGATTGGTTTCGGTCCGACCCGCCTCGCTGGACCGCCCGGTTGGGCCCCTCCGGTCGGGGTGCCGTTCCCATACCCGCCAGCCAGTGGAGCTGCTCGGTGCTCCCCGGTCCGCTCGGGAGGCTTTATCCATGTTCCGCCGGAACGTTCCGCTTCCAGGGCTTCGCCTCCCCACTGTGATTCCCTCGGCGACGGCTCGGGAGTCTCGCCGAAGACCGGTGGCATCTGCTGAGCAGACGGTGACTCACCCTGTATTGGCGCGGCATGGACGGGCTGTCCCAGGTCCGTCTGGTCAGCACCGACGGCAGGGGGCATGGGTGGCTGTACGCCAAGAGGAGGCAGCCTTGCTCCGGATCGCGGCTCCGGCGCGTCGAACAGCTTTGGATGCAGCTCCTCGCCACCCGACTCGGCGGATGCTGCTCGAGCATCTTCTGGGTCTGTCGGTTCTGCCATCGGTCCTCCGATTTTGCACGATCAGCCTTCCCGCTGAACGAGCCGGCAATTCTTGCAGCATTTTACGGACGGTGGCCGTAAAGAGTTTCAGGACCGCAGTCAGGAAGCAGGCTCATCAGTCCCCGCGTCTTACGCCCTGCGTCCGATCCGGCGGGTTCGCTTTGATCTATCAGTCCGGCCTGTCGCAACCGAGGCGAGGTAGGCAGGCATCCCGGCGAGCAACTTGTCCAGTTCGGCCACGACCGACAACACCGTCGCTGTAGCACCCCATCGCTCGGCCATGTCGAGCATTTCGAAACCCAGGGCCGAGGTACGTGGGGAGTTCTGGATCAGTGAACGAGCCAGACCCATATCGTTGCGGGACGCACTATCAAATCTTACGCAGGCGTGGATGAATCGATGCGCCGGGTGCAGGGCGTTGCACCAACTTGTTCCAACGCGGATCGGAACTGCCGTGCCGTGGAATTCACGTGGGTCGACGAGCACTCCAAATGGGCCCGAGGCGAGTGTTCGGTAGATCTCGACGTTGATCGGGTCCTCCCCGGCCCTGCTCAGCACGACACTCAGTCCCGACTCCAAGCTTGCCGTCGTCAGAGTGACGGTTTCATGGACCAGGCCGATCGGCTCGAGGGCAGCGACGAACGCATCGACAAAATCGACTGGGACGAGCAGATCCAGATTCTTGACATCGGTGAAGTGAGACGGGAGTAGCCCATCGAGCGAGTCGACCAATTCGCCCAGTACCACCGGCCGAACCGCGATGTGCTCGGTAGCGCCAAGCACTTCTTCGAGTAGGGACGCAACGGCGGTCCCGCGGGAGCGCGCCGCGATGTGGGCACCGATGATGCGCTCCTTCGCCTCGTCGTCGGCACCAAGAAGTTCGCGGCTGATCAACTCTGCCGCGACTCCGGTGGGGAGGCTTGGCGGCAGATCGTCGACGTTCTGCGCTTTCCACAGATCACCGGCCGCTGTGCCGATCGGACAGCCCGGCAAGCCGAACGCCGCCGGGACCAGCTTCCTTCGATGATCGGCGACCATCCGCTGCTCGACGGCGCCGAGTGCATCGGCCTCGATGGCAACAGGGCTGGCAGATGAATCCGAGAGCAGGGCTCCATCATCGAAGCGGAGCAGCAGATGTCCACTCGGACTGGAAGCGTCGGTCGGAGTTGGACCGCCAGTTGAGCCTGACCCATCAACCGAGGACCTACCGTCGGTGTCCGCCATGCCAGGAAGGTCCTGCGTGCCCGAGAGCTCGGAAACGACGACGAGCCTCCGACTCTCCTTTCGGAGTCGGGGAATGACATCAGCTAGTTCGGCGACATCGCCGGGGTGGATTCGGTGACAGGTAGCGCCGCCAGCGAGCGTTGCAACACGTGCGCAAGACATTGGGTTGTTTCGACTTCCGGGGTGGATGAACTGGGCCAGGTCCACGACGGCCTGCACCCGATCCACCTCGACGGGTAGAGCATCGATCCCGGCCAGACGTTCGGCTCCATCATCGACCAGGAAGATCGCATCGATACTTGCCGACTCAACGGTCCGTGATTCCTCGGCTCCGGCACGGCGCCGCTTCAATCCACCTATTGGATGGGTCCCCGGATGCGCGGCGACCAACGAGTCGGTCAGGTAACGCGCACGATTCGATATCAAGCCCTTCGTGGCCATGTCCCTGGCAGATACGTCGGTCGAGACGATCAGGACACCACGTTCCTCGACTTCGACACACGCGGCATTCAGGTAGACGTGAATGCCGTCGACGTCGACGCTTAGATCGACGAGGCGGTCCAGCAATTCCGAGGCAGATTCATGGTCCTCAAGCTCACCGGAGCGGATCTCGTCGCCGCGACCATCCAGCACCCGATAGCTGATGCGACCTGTGTCGCCGGTTTGAATACTCAGCGTCAACGCCGGGCTGTGGACCGAGCTGTCATCGAACTCCGACTGCGATGGGCTCTCACCACCACCTTCCTCGTGGGATGGAAGTAGGCAGAACTCGATCCCGGGATCATCACCACGTATCTCGACCTTTCCGATCGGTAGATCTAGAACCGCACGTAGCGGAAGTCGATCAGCATCGGTAAAGGGCTCGTCACCCGCGGCATAGGCCGCCCAGGTGGCATCCCATTCGTCATTTGCCTCATCGCCCGCGAACGCGTCTCCGAGTTCGTGAAATCCACTCATGCCGAAACCTCGGAATTGTCGGTGGATCGCTTCATCATGGGCTGCTCGGCGGCTGGATCTCCAAGGTCACTTCCGCTGGGAACGGCTGTCAGGAGGCGCCTAGAAAGACGCTACTCCTCAGGATGCCGAAATCCACCCCGGCCCCTCCCGGGCCACCGTGGAGCAGATGACTCAGTCCTGGAAGGCGACGAGCTGTGCGACCGCGTCGTTGGCGACCCTGGTCACTGTGCCGGGGATGATCCCCAGCCAGAGGGTACCGATTACGGCAATTGCCAACGCCAAGGTTGCACCCAGTGGCATGCGTGGCGCCGGGCCAGCCAACTCGGCCGGCGCTTCACCATCGACGTTGCCGTCGAAGTACATGGCGACAACCACCCGCAGGTACAGGTACGCCGCAACGACCGCGGAGACCATCGCTATGACCGCCAGCGGGTACTGGCCCTGGTCGGCCACGGCGTTGATCACGTAGAACTTCGACAGGAACCCAGCAGTAAAGGGCACACCTGCCTGTGCAAGCAGGAACACCGTGAACAACAGCGCTATCCCGGGACGCGAGCGCCCGAGACCCTTGTAGTCCGCCAAGTCGTGCAAGCCGTCGCCGACCCTGCCCATGATCGTCACGACGCCGAAGCTGCCCGTAACCATGAACGTGTAGGCGAGCAGATAAAACAGCGCTGCCGAGGTCCCCTTGTCCGACGAGGCCTCGACCGCCACCAAAATGAACCCGGCGTGGCTGATCGACGAATAGGCCAGCATCCGTTTGACGTTCTTCTGGACAAGAGCCATGTAGGCACCGACGACCAGGCTCAGAACTGCCAGCGCATAGACCATCGGCCGCCAGTCACCACCGTAGGTGGGGCCGAATGTGAGCACGAAGACCCGGATCAGACCGGCGAAACCGGCTGTCTTGATACCAGAGGCCATGTAGCCCGACACTGGGGACGGCGAGCCTTGGTAGACGTCCGGGGCCCAGGTGTGGAACGGAACCGCTGCGACCTTGAATCCGAGACCCACGAGCATGAAGGCGAAACCTGCGAGGAGCAGGCCGTTCTTCAACAGGACCTGTTCCGACAGGAAGGTCTGGATGTGCACCAGATTGGTGGAACCTGTGGCGCCATAGATCATGGCGATTCCATAGAGAAGGAACGCCGAAGCGAACGCTCCGAGGATCAGGTACTTGAGACCAGCCTCCTGGGACGAGATCCGTCGCGAATGCATTGATGCGAGCACATACGCCGCGACCGAGAGGATCTCCAGGCCGACGAACAGGACGATCAGGTCGTTGGCGGAAGCCATGACGAGTCCACCGGACGCACTCAGGAGCATGAGCACGTACCACTCAGAACCTTCGAGACCTTCGCGTCGGACATAACCCTCGAGCAGTAGAGCGCCCATGAGGACCGATATGCAGATGATCCCTGCGGCGAAGATCGAGAACCCGTCGAGACCGACCGCTCCAGCGATGACGCTCTGGGGTCCGTCGTCCTGGAACCGGCTCCACAGGGGGAACAGGGAGCCAATCGCGCCTGCCGCGACGACGACTGTCCAAGCCGCCGGGAACCACGAAGGGGCCTTGCCCCGTAGGAGCGAAACGACTGTCAGCAGAAGCACTCCACCGATCATCAGGATGAGATGCGGTGCGATTGCCGACCAGACGATTTCGGGCGTCGGGATGGAAGCCGGACTGATGGAAGCCGGACTGTCGAGTTGCTGTATCACTGAAGCGATCATCAGTCCTCCACCGCCCCGTGGGCGGCAGCGTCTGCCGGCCCCTTGAACTCGATCTTCTTGACGTTGTAGTCGGGAGCGTGTTCCTCGACGTGTTCGAGCAACTTATCGACGGTGGGCTCCATACGTTCGAGCATCGGTGTCGGATAGAGACCGACGAAGAAGATTGTGAACAGCAGCGGAGCGAGAATTAGACCTTCACTCCACCTCATCTCACGGAAGTTTGAATTCGCTGCGTCAACCGGACCGTGGAACACCCTCTGATAGGCCCACAGCAGGTACAGGGCAGCGAGAATCACGCCGATGGCAGCAACCACGCCCCACCAGCGAGCGGTACTGAACGCGCCGATCAACGCCAGGAATTCCCCGGGGAACCCGTTGAGGCCCGGCAGTCCGATGCTCGAGAACATCACCAGGGTGAACACACCGGCGAAGACGGGCGCGACCTTTTGGATGCCACCCAGCTCGGCGATCACACGGGTGTGTCGTCTTTCGTAGATCCACCCGACCAGGATGAACAGGGCACCGGTTGAGATCCCGTGGTTGAACATGACCAGGACCCCACCCTCGATGCCCTGTACCGACAACGAGAAGATTCCGAGCACGACAAAACCCAGGTGGGCGATGGAGCTGTAGGCGATGACGCGCTTCAGGTCCTTCTGCATGGTGGCGCAGATGGCTCCGTAGAGAATTCCGATGACCCCCAGGGTCATCATCACCGGTGCAGCCCAGTGGGAGGCCTCGGGAAACAGCTGGATGCCGAAGCGGACGAACCCGTAGGTACCGAACTTCAACAGGATCGCCGCCAGGATCACTGAGCCTGCCGTGGGTGCCTCGGTGTGGGCATCGGGCAGCCAGGTGTGGAACGGGAACAGCGGGACCTTGATAGCGAACGCGATCGCGAAGGCACAGAAGATCCAGCGACCTGCACCGGTTGAGAGGGACTGGTTGGCAGTGATCTCCACCAGGTCGAACGTGATAGGCCCGCCGACCGCCCGGGCGTTGAGCACCGCCAGCGAAACCAGTCCGACGAGCATGAACGCCGAGCCGAGCATCGTGAAAAGGAAGAACTTGTTGGCCGCATACACACGGCGACCATGTCCCCACATGCCGATCAGGAAGTACATCGGCACCAGCACGAGTTCGAAGAAGACGAAGAAGAGGAGCAGGTCGAGCGAGCAGAACACTCCCATCGACGCCGACATCAGCAGCATCAGCCAGCCGTAGTAGGCCTTCTGATTGTCCTCGATCTTGGCGCAGAGAACCGCGACCGGGAAGATGATTGCGTTGAGCACCATGAGGAACAGCGAGATTCCGTCGATACCCAGATGGAACGAAACACCGATGTCGCTGATCCAGGTCTGTCTGACGACGAACTGGTAGCCGGCCTCACCTGTACGGAACGTCACGAGCACGTACGCCATCAGCGCCGAGCTCACCAGGCTGGTCATCAGGGCGATCTGCTTGAACAGGTCGTTACGCCTGGCCGGTGTGACGAGTATCAGAGCCCCGCCGATCAGCGGGACCAGAATGATCGCCGGCAGGAGCGGGAAGTTCAGGTCGCCCGACCGGGCGGCGGCTTGGGATGAGAGGAGGGTACCGATCACAGGTTCATCCTCGTGACGATGAATATCAACATGAGTACTGCTCCGGCCCCGATGCCCAGGGCGTAGTTCCGTACAAGACCGCTCTGAAGTGGCCGGATGAGTCGGGCGAGTCCGACAGTTCCCGATCCGACACCGTCGACAATTCCGTTGACGACCGCCCCGTCGAAGTCGGCGACACCCTGGTAGATCACCGTTCCGGGACCGTCGGCGAAGCGTGAGTAGGTCTCGTCAATGTAAAGACCACGGGCCATCGCGGCGAGTTCGATCTTCTCCGCCGCGACCTTGCGCTTGCTGTAAACCAGATATCCGAGGTAGAGCCCGATGAACGAGAAGACGATTGCCGCCGACGCGAGTCCGAACAGGACGGACGCGGCTGGCAGGTGGTGCTCATCGACGATTACCGGTTCGAGCCAGTTGCCCAAGTATTCAAGGTTGTGAGCGAACGGCAGGTTCAATAGACCAGCGATAACCGCCGCCACCGCGAGCACGACTAGCGGCACCGTCATCGTCGCCGGCGATTCACCCGGCTCGTGCGAAGGGGTCAACCCGTGGTGTCCGTCATCAGCGGCATGGGCGTCAGCCGCATGAGCGGCGGCGTCATGCTCTTCGCCTGATCCCACCTCCGCCTCTTCGACACGCCACTTCTCGTCGCCGAAGAAAGTCATGATGACCTGGCGAGTCATGTAGAAGGCCGTCATCAGAGCGACGACCAGACCGATGGCCCACAGGGCCGGACCCGCGGGCCCGGCGTTGAACGCACCGGCGAGGATCTCGTCCTTCGACCAGAACCCCGAGAACGGTGGCACGCCCGCGATCGCCAGCCAGCCGACGATGAATGTCCCGGCGGTAATGGGCATGTACTTGCGGAGATTGCCGTAGCGACGCATGTCCTGTTCATGGGCCATCTGGGTGATGACAGAACCGGAGCCCAGGAAGAGCAGCGCCTTGAAGAAGGCGTGGGTCACCATGTGGAACACCGCGGCGACGTAGTTCTGGGTACCTACAGCCAGGAACATGTAGCCCAGCTGAGAGACCGTTGAATACGCAAGGACCTTCTTGATGTCGGTCTGGGCTATCGCAATGCTCGCCGCCACGAGGGCCGTGAGGACACCAACCCAGGCGATCACGTCGTTGGCCCAACCGGCCTGGGCGAGGATCGGGTTGAGACGGGTGAGCAGGTAGACCCCGGCGGTGACCATCGTCGCCGCGTGCATCAGTGCCGAGACCGGAGTCGGACCGGCCATTGCGTCGGGAAGCCATACGTACAGCGGCAGCTGTGCCGACTTGCCGGCAGCACCCAGAAGGAACAGGAGTGCAATGACGGTCGCGGTCGTACCGGCCATCACCGGCGCATAGGCCTTGATGTCGACATAGTTGATCGAGCCGACAGTGAACCAGACCCAGAACGTACCGACCATGAAACCGAAGTCGCCGATGCGGTTGACGACGAAGGCCTTCTTCGCTGCGGTCGAGTTGGCCATGTCGGTGTGCCAGAACGAGATGAGGAGGTAGGAACAGAGCCCGACTCCCTCCCAGCCGAGGAAGGTGAGGAGCAGATTGTTGCCGAGCACCAGGAGCAGCATCGAGGCGATGAACAGGTTCAGGTAGAGGAAGAACTTGGAGTAGTTCTCGTCGCCCTTCATGTAGCCGATCGAGTACACGTGGATCAGCGCGCCAATTCCGGTGATGAACAGGCACATCAGGATGCTGAGCGGGTCGACCATGAACCCGAAGCTCACATCGAACGTGCCTGAAGGCATCCATGTGAACAGTTCCTGGGTGAACACCCGCTGCTCCGAAGGAAGTGCGAGCAGGTCGAAGAAGACCTTGAGGGTGACGCCGAAGCTGCCCGCGACGAGGAGACTCGCGAACCAGCCCGCCTTCGGATCGCCGAACTTGCGTCCCAGGAGGACCAGCATGACGAACCCGTACAGGGGAAGTGCAGGGATGAGCCAGATCAGATCCATTTGCTCAACCCCTCATCAATGAAACATCGTCGGCGTCCACAGCGTCGTGGCGGCGAATAATGGCAACGATGATTCCCAATCCCACCACCACCTCGGCGGCTGCGACCACAAGGACGAAGAACACCGCTGCTTGACCACCCAAGTCGTCGAGTGCCTTTGAGAAGGCCACGAATGTGAGTGTCGTCGCGTTGAGCATCAGCTCAACGCACATGAACATCACCAGCGGGTTGCGACGGATCAGCAGACCTACTGCCCCGATGGTGAAGATCAGCGAGGCAAGGACCAGATACCAGGTCTCGGTCAGTTCGAGCATCAGCGACCTGCCTCCTCTGCGCTCAGTTCCGCTGCAGTGCGGTCCAGACCAGCCACCTCTTCGGCATAGACCTCGGCGCTGATCCCGACCTCAGTGGGTTCCTCGACCACAGGTTCGACCACCGCTGGACCGTCGGGGAACTCCTCGAGGTCGATCGGCTCGCCACCACGTCGGGCCAGGACTACCGCCCCTACAACCGCAATGGTCAGCAGAACCGAGGTGATTTCCAGAGCGAAGACGTAATCGGTGAAGAGGAGCTTGGCCAGCGAGTTGATATCGGGAGTAGCGGCGTCTGGAGCTGCCAGAGTGGATGACCTGCCGGTGGCCTGGGATCCGACCGAGAGCAGTGCCGTAATACTCAGACCCAGGATCGCGACTCCGACGGCCAGGGCGGCAGGGCGTTGCCCGACTATCGCGTCACGTTGGAATCGATCGAGTTTGTCCACCCCCAACAACATGATCACGAAGAGGAACAGCACGACGATTGCGCCCGCGTAGACGATCACCTGGACCGCCGCCAGGAAGTACGCACCCAGCGACATGAAGAGCACAGCTACACCGAAGAGCGTGGCGATGAGACTCAGGGCGTTGTGCACGGTGTTGCGCAACAAGACCACGCCCAGCGCACCTCCCAGGCAGATCGCTGCGCTCACCAGGAAGGTGAACATCTCGACCTTCATTTAAAGAACCGCCTCTTCTTCTTGTCCTTGTCCTTGACCGTTGGTTCTTCGTCGGGGGCATCGAAGTATCCCATCCGAAGATGCGGTTCCTCGTCCTCGTCGAAAGCCGCTCCGGAATCAGGGTCCACGTCGGATCCGTCAGCAGGTTCTTCAACAACAGCTTCGTCCAGGTCGGTTGAGGTCTCGACCTCGTCCGACACTTCCTCCACGGCGGGCTCGGGTGGCTTCGAACCTCGGTACGACTCGGCACCCTCGGGCGCATCGAAGTAGCCCGTTCTGTCGGTCGGCTCACCGGAGCGTTGGCCTTCGAGATCGTCGATCTCTGGCTCGATGTCGAAGGGGTTAACCAGTTCGGCTTCCTCGTCCTCGACGTCGGAGAGGTCCTCATCGAGGGAGTCGACCCCCGCTGAGCCACGGCGCTTGCGTCCGCCCGATCCAGGGGGTGCATCGAACTCACCGGCGCGTCTGCCGCCTCCGACCTCTGAGTCGGAATCGGTCTCTTCGGTGACTATGGAGTCCAACGATCCTGCGTCGAAGACACCTGAGGTGTGTGCCAGGTCCTCGGTCTCTGGCTCCTCTACGGGTTCGACATAGTCAAGTGCGTGTTCGTGGATAGGCGAACCCGCCGGGACGGCGCCGACTTCTTCGAGGACACTTGCCCGTTCTGGTGGCCGAACTCCGTAGCCCAGCTCGCCGGCCCAGGCGATGATGCCCTTGAAGTCGGCGTCGCCACCGGGTGAGGTCGCCCGCATCCAGCCCGAAGTGTCCTGGGCCGGGTCAAAGCCGCCGTCCCAGTTCTCCCATGAAAGCTTCTGTGGCTTGCCGTCGTCTCCGACGAGCAGTTCGTTCTTGGTGTAGATGGCGTCAGAACGGTTGGTGAAGGAGAACTCGAACAGCTTCGTCTCGGTGATCGCTTCGGTCGGGCACGCTTCGACGCACAGGTCACAGTGGATGCACCGGAGATAGTTGATCTCGTATACGTAACCGAAGCGTTCACCAGGCGACGTCGGGTCCTCGGGGTCGTTGTCCGCGCCGCGCACATAGATGCACTTGGCAGGACACACACCGGCGCAGAGTTCGCATCCGATGCACTTCTCGAGGCCGTCCTCATATCGATTCAGGACGTGTCGGCCATGGAAGCGCTCCGGTTTGGGGCGTACCTCTTCGGGATATTCAACCGTGACACGGGCGCCCGTGGCGGTCTTGACCCCCGCCCACTTCTTGATGACGACTCCGAAACCATCGAGGTAGCCCATCAGCTCCTACCTCCAACTCGTGGCGATGCCGTCCGCTTGAGTGCCGAACGCTTCGCTTCAGACGATCGAATTGCAAGTGCCAGCAGGGCCCCGCCGAGCATGAATCCGGCGACACCTCCGAGGATGGTCGCAAGGATGTTCCAGTCTTGGTCCACCGCTACCCGTACCCCCGCGAGCACGAGGAACCAACCCAGTGCAACCGGGATCAGCACCTTCCAACCCAGGTTCATGACCTGGTCGTAACGGAAGCGAGGCAGCGTTGCTCTGAAGGCCACGAACATGCAGAGGAAGACCAGCAGTTTGAGGAAGAACCAGATGAACGGAAGGACATACACGCCGACCCAGCCGGTTAGACCGAACGTCGGTCCGGATGGACCACCGAAGAACAGCGTGACGATGATTGCCGACATCGTCACCGTGTTGAGGAACTCAGCCAGGTAGAACATCGCGAACCGGAAGGAGGAGTATTCGGTGTGGAACCCGCCGACGAGTTCCTGCTCCGCTTCGACCAGATCGAATGGAGGACGGTTGAGCTCGGCGGTTGCGGCGATCGTGAAGATGACGAACGGAACGAGACCCGTCATCCAGACGTTCCACTCCCATCCCGATTGGGCACTGACGATGCCGTTGGTCGACAACGTGCCGGCGATCAGCAATACCGACGCGAGCGCCAGACCGAGTGCGGCTTCGTACGAGATCATCTGTGCGGTGGCGCGTACCGAGCCGAGCAGTGGGTACTTGGAACCGGACGACCAGCCGGCCAGCATGATCCCGTAAACCGCGATCGACGACATCACCAGGAACAGCAGGATTCCGATCTGGGGATCCGCGACCTGCATCAAGGTCTTGTGGCCGAGGATCTCGACCTGGCCACCGAGGCCATCGTTGAAGCTCCCTGCAATCGGCACGATCGCGAAGGTCAGGAACGCAGGTACCAGCGAGAGGAACGGTGCCAGACGGAACACGAAACGGTCGGCCTTGTCGGGAATCAGGTCTTCCTTGAAGATCAGCTTCATTCCGTCCGCAACCGTCTGCAGCAGACCCCAGGGGCCGGCGCGGTTGGGGCCGAGACGGTTCTGCATGTCAGAGATGACTTTGCGCTCGAACCAGACCATGAGGATCACGCCGATCAGAAGACCGACGAAAGCCACCACGACTTTCAACAGCACGACCAGAAGGACCGTCGGGTCGACCTTGCCGCCGAGCAACGGGTCACCGAGCGGCGCCGCTGCGAAGGTGTGGATGGATGATGGCAGCGAGGCAAAGGTCGATGAAAGGAGAACTGACATCAGCGCACCTCCACCCGGATGTCACAGACTGCGTCGTCCACCGAGATCAGCGCACCCGGTTCGCCACCGGCAAGGTTGTGGGTCAGATGGGCGGTGCCCCGAGGGACGGCCCGGTCGACCATAGCCCTTACCGACAACGAGCCGTTGGGCGATGTGACCGTGACCCGGCTCCCGTCGGAAATTCCAAGAGGAGCTGCATCGGCTGGCGACAGGCGTAGGCCCTGTTCGGCCGCGAGGCCCGCGGACGACGAACATTGCGAAATCGAGGTACCAGCGTCGTAGAGCTTCCGGCTCACCACGAGGCGCAGCGAGTAGGCGTTCTGGGATGACACATGCGGGGCCGAGCGTGTTTCGAGCGGAAGGGCCGTCATGTTGAGAAGCTGTCCATCGGCATTGCCAGGATCCCGCAGCTTCGAGATGCTGAGTCCCCGGTGCACCGGCGAGTGGGCGACCAGTTCTGCCCAGAGTTCGGTCTCGTCGTCGAGGACACCCAGGTCCCCGTCAAGGCGATGCGCGAGTTCCGCCGCGATCATCCAGTCGGTTCGAGCGGTTCCCGGCGCGGTGACCTTCTGGTTGAGCACCGACACGCGACCTTCGAGATTTGTCGTCGTCCCGGAGCTTTCGGTCACGCCTGCGACGGGCAGCACGATGTGAGCCTGAGACGTCGACGCCGTCGGGAAACGGTCGAGCGAGATGATCGTTCCTGCACCGGCAAGTGCCCGGCGGGCAAGTGAACGGTCGGGGAAATCTGCCAAGGGATCAGCCCCCAGCAACACGAGGACATCGATCTTGCCGTCGGCGGCGGCGCGGAGAATCCCCGCTGCATCCAACCCGGGTGCTGTGGGGACCGAGCCCCAGACCTTGGCCCAGTCAGCCGTTCCATCGTCCAGGCGCACACGCCCGGGCAGGTGGCCGGGGGTCAGCCCTGCCTCGAGGGCTCCTCGCACGTTCGAGCGACGTAGAGCCACCAAGAATTTGGCGCCGGGAACGGCGTCTCGTATGGCGGTCGCTGCGGCCGCAACCATTTCTGGATCCTCGGCCAGGTTGGCCCGTCCGATGACAACGGTCAGATCATCACCCGCCGCGGCGATCAGGCTTGCGGCGAGCTTCGCGGCATCGCCATCTACCGGACCGGAACCGAGGTCGGCTACGTCGCCGGTGAGCAGAGCAGCGACGACACGGTCCAGCTCACCCGGGCGGTACTGGATCGATGCTGCGGCGTGGCGCGACAGCCCTGTTCGGGTTGGCGCCAACTCGATGATCTTGGCGTGGTCCTCGTCAACCGCATGCTTCAGGCGGATGTAGAGGACGGGAAGCTCTTCCTTGGGGTCGGGCCCCAGGTAGAGCACCGTTCCGCCGGGGCGACACACTTCGTCGATCGTCGCCGGGGGAAGTCCGAACACCAACGCGGGGTCCAGACCGTCACCCATCTGGGCGTCGACGTTGTCGGTCCCGATGATCCCCTTGGCCAACTTGGCCCAGGCGTAGGCGGATTCATTGGTGAGTCTCGCCCCACCCAGGACGCCGATCGAGCTTGGCGAGGCAGCACGAATTGCGTCCGCTGCAGCGCCGAGCGCATCAGCCCAACGGGCGGGGAACAAGCCGGACTCGTTCCGGAGGAAAGGCTCGCGCAGGCGCTCCTCCGAATTCAGCGCCTCGAACCCGAAACGCCCCTTGTCGCAGAGCCACGACCAGTTGACCGGATCAGAATCGATTCCGTTGATGCGCAGGACGTGATTGCGGCTCGATTCAACCGACACCCGACAGCCGACGGCACAGTCGGTACAGGTCGACTCGACCTCGGCAAGGTCCCAAGGGCGGGCCTTGAACCTGTATGGCTTTGCGGTGAGCGCTCCCACCGGGCAGATCTGCACCGTGTTGCCCGAGAAGTAGGACGAGAACGGCTCATCCGGGAAGGTGTTGATCTGGGTATTAGACCCGCGGTCGATGAAGTGGATCAGCGGATCTCCGGCGACTTCCTTTGCGAACCGGGTGCAGCGGTCACAGAGGATGCAGCGCTCACGGTCCAACATGACCGTCTCGGAGATCGGAATGGGCTTCTCGTAGTGACGCTTCTCCTCGACCCATCGCGACTCACCGGGGCCGTAGGCCAGCGTCTGGTCCTGCAAGGGGCACTCGCCACCCTTGTCGCAGACCGGACAATCGAGAGGATGGTTGGCGAGCAGATACTCAAGTACGCCGTCCTGGACCTTCTGGACCAGATCGCTCTTGGTATCGACGACCATCTCGGGTGAGACCTGGATCATGCAACTCGGTTGCAGCGCCGGCCCACGTCCCGAGTCGACCTCGACTAGGCACATGCGGCACATGCCCACCGGATTCATCCGCGAGTGGTAACAGAACCTGGGAATGTAGGTTCCGTTGCGTTCGCAAGCTTCAATCAGCAGTTCACCGTTCTGGACAGTGATGGCACTGCCGTCGACGGTGATGTTCACCGGGTCGGTGACCTTTGTCGGAAGCGGCTTTTCAGACATGGGCTCCTGCTCCGCTGTCGTTACCGGCTGTCTCGGCGTGCCCGGCTGTCGTGGCGTCCTCGAGGATCGGCTCCGCCGCGACCGGGATCAGGTCGCGCATGACGATCTTGGATTCGAACTCGTCCCGGAACCGCCTGATGGCCGACGTGAACGGAGCCACCGATGAGGGTCCGAGTGGGCAGATGGTCGTCTGGCGAGGTGGGTAGGGAATGGCCTCAAGGCCCTGGTTCGGATCCGAGGCGACCGGATAGGGGCCGGGCGAAATGTTGTCACCCACATCCAGCAGAAGATCAATATCGCTGGGACGGCCCTTGCCGTCGAGGATCCGTTGGAGAATCTTCTCCTGCCACGTGGTGCCTTCTCGGCACGGAGTGCACTTGCCACAGGACTCACGTGCAAAGAACCGAACCAGACGGAGCGATGCCTTGACCGCGTCGGTGGTCTCGTCCATGACGACCACGGCGCCGGATCCAAGCATCGAACCCTCGCTGCCGATGAGGCGGCCTTCCATGTGCAGGTCGACGTGCTCCGGGAACATCCACGGTGCGGAAGCGCCGCCGGGAATGAACATCTTCAGTTCATGTCCGTCGCGAATTCCGTTGCCGTAGATCGGAAGTTCGAACAGGTCCCGGAAGGTCGTGCTCCCCTGGGGCACCTCGAACACTCCCGGGTTGTTCACATGTCCCGACAGGGCGATGAGCCGGGTGCCTGGTGAAGCTTCTGTGCCGATTGAGCGGTACTCCTCGACCGAGTGCGTGAACAGCCACGGCATGTTCGACAGCGTCTCGATGTTGTTGACCACGGTTGGCGCCATGTACAGGCCCTTGGCCGCGGGGAAGAACGGCGGCTTCAGCCGTGGCATGCCACGGTTGCCTTCGAGTGACTCGATCAGCGCTGTTTCTTCACCGACGATGTATGCGCCCGCCCCCCAGTGAAGGACGATGTCGACACTGAAGTTGGTTCCGAGAATGTTCTTACCGACCAGCCCCGCCTCGTAGGCCTCGTTCAGCGCGGCGGCAATGCGCTCCTGTGCATGGGCCATTTCTCCACGGACATACAGGAAGACCTGTGCGGCGCCGATCGCGTACGCGGCGATCAAACAGCCCTCGATGATCTGGTGCGGGTCGCGCTCCATGAGAACACGGTCCTTGTAGGTACCGGGTTCGGACTCGTCGCCGTTGACGACGATGTATCGGGGCCATACGCCGGGAGGACAGAATCCCCACTTCACGCCGGCGGGAAAACCTGCCCCACCGCGTCCGAGGACCGCAGCGTCCTTGACGGTCGATGCAACCTCTTCGGGGCGCATTTCGAGGGCCTTGCGGATTGCTTCGTAGCCCGTGTAGCTGCCGGTGCTGCGATATCCATCGATCGTGTGCCCGTTGGACACCCCGAACCGGGAGGAGACGATCGCGGGTACACCTTCGAGCATCTGCGGGGCTGGGGTCGTGGTGCCGATCATGGCTGTCCCACTCATGGCTGGCCTCCAGCGCTCTTCAACCACTCGGGCTCGGTCTGCGCCTCGGGAGGGGTGATGTTTGCGATGCGGTCAGCGGTCAGGTCCTGGCGAACCTTGCCGAGCGTCCCGTGGGGCGGAACGACATCGTCAAGCGCACCACTTCGAAGTTCACCGACCAGTTCGTCGAAGTCGTCGTTGCTCAGTCGGTGGAAGTACCGGTAGTTGACCTGCAGGGCCGGTGCCTCGGTGCAGGCCGCGATGCACTCGACATCCTCGATCGTGAACATTCCATCGGCGGTGGTATTACCAGCACGGATCCCGAGCGTCTCTTCTGCGTGCTCAAGCAGCTCCTCGCCGCCCATCAGCTGGCACGAGATGTTGGTGCAGACATTGATGCAGTACTTGCCGACCTCGTGACGCTTGAACATCTCGTAGAAGCTGGCGGTCCCGAGTACCTCGGCCGAGGTGCATCCGACGAGTTCGCCGATGTGGACCATCGACTCCTCCGAGAGATACCCGTTCTGCTCCTGGGCAAGGTGACACAGCGGAATCAGAGCTGACTTCGGACGCGGATAACGGGCGATGATCTCCTGCGCGAGTTGCTCGTTCTGATCGGAAAGTCGGCTCACCGGTCCACCTCTCCCATAATCGGGTCGACCGAGGAGATGATCGCGACGGTGTCTGCCAGGAACGAGTCCTTCATCATGTGGGGCAGCGTCTGGAGGTTCACGAAACTCGGTCCGCGGATATGCATACGGTAAGGCTTGGACGTCCCGTCCGAGACCATGTAGCAGCCAAGCTCACCACGGGGACTTTCGATGGCGACGTAGACCTCACCCTCGGGCACCTTGAAGCCCTCGGTGTAGATCTTGAAGTGGTGTATGAGAGCCTCCATCGACTCATCTATACGCGCTCGCGGCGGAGGAGTGACCTTCTTGTCCTGGACCTTGTAGTCGCCCTCGGGCATCTTCTCCATGATCTGGCGAACGATGCTGATCGACTCGCGGATCTCCTGGAGGCGGATCGCGTAGCGATCGAAACAGTCTCCGTAGGACCCGACGATCACGTCGAAGTCCATCTGGTCGTAATAGAGGTACGGCTCGTCCCGGCGCAGGTCCCAGGCATATCCGGTCGACCGCAGAATCGGACCTGTGGCACCCAGCGAGAGTGCCTCTTCAGCGGTGATCACACCGACTCCCTGCAAACGGTCACGCCAGATCGGCTGACCAGTCATGAGCAGGTCGAACTCCTCGAGGCGACCCGGAAGTACGTCCAGGATGGCTAGGAGTTCGTCTTCCCAACCCCAGGGCAGATCGCAAGCCACACCGCCGGGGCGGATGTAGTTGTGATTCATCCTCAGGCCGGTGACGGCTTCGAAGAACCGAAGCGTTTCTTCACGCTCGCGCCACCCGTAGATCATCATGCCGACCGCGCCCAGGTCCATGCCGTTGGTCGCCATGAACAACAGATGGGAACTGATGCGATTCATTTCGGTCATCAGCATGCGGATCCACTGGCCGCGCTCGGGTACCTCGATACCGAGAAGCTTCTCGGTGGCCATCGAGAAAACCAGTTCATTGAACAACGGACTCACGTAGTCCATGCGGGTCACGTTGGTGGGACCCTGCAGGTAGGTCAGGTTCTCGCCCTGCTTCTCCATGCCAGTGTGCAGATACCCGATGACAGGCTTGGACCGCTGGATCTGTTCACCCTCGAGTTCGAGCACCAGACGCAGAACGCCGTGGGTCGAGGGGTGCTGGGGACCCATGTTCATGATCATCCGCTCGCCCAGACCGTCGTCGGTCGGAGGCTGGTAGCCGGACTTCTCTTCGGCCTCGGTCTCGGAAAGGCGAAGGACGGATTCGTCGCTCGTGAGTCGGTCGAGCGCCAAGTTCAGGTTGGTGATGTCGGTAGATGTCATGGGTGATCGTTTTCCACCGGCCGTCAATGACGGGCCAGCGAGAGAGCTTTCAGCGTGAAGTTGGTGCGTCTTTGAACTGAACTGGAATTTCGCCGACCGAATAGTCCTTGCGGAGGGGATGGCCCTCCCAGTCGTCCGGCATGAGAATGCGGGTCAGGTCAGGATGGTTCTCGAAGTTGATGCCGAACAGGTCAAATACTTCCCGTTCGGGATTCTCAGCCGATGGGTGGACCGAGAACAACGAGTCGATGGACTGATCGTTCTCGGGTACCTGAACACGAATGCGCAGACGCGACCGCTCGGAGTTGTTGAGAAGTGTTGCGACTATCTCGAAGCGCTCGGGCTGAACTCCGATCGGCAGTGCCCGAATGTCGTTTGCCGTCAGATAGTCGACTGCGCAAAGGTCCGCGCACATCCAGTAGCCCTGCTCCCGCAGCGACTTGACCAACGTCAGGTACTCCGACCGGGAGGGATGTAGAACAGTCTGACCACGCGAATATGAAACCGGCACGCCGTGAAGGAGTTCAGGCTCGGGTTCCGCGGGCTCGACCTCAACCGGCTCCGCCTCTTGCGGTTCGGCCTGTTCGTTCGATACGTCCTCGTCAGCCATCAGTCCGACCCAATCGTCAACGCCGACAGATCATGCGCCTGCTCGAGGTGCACTCCAGCGCCGGCACCAGTCGCTGCTCTGCGGCGCATGATTTCACCACTCTCGATGAGCTCGTGGAGTGTGACGATGGCATCCATCAGGGTCTCGGGCCCAGGGGGGCAACCCGGCGCATAGACATCGACGGGCACGATCTGATCGACACCCTGGACAATCGCGTAGTTGTTGAACATTCCGCCTGTGGAAGCGCAGACACCCATTGAGATGACCCACTTGGGTTCCATCATCTGGTCGTGGATCTGACGCAGCACGGGAGCCATCTTCTGGGAGACCCTGCCCGCCACGATCATCACGTCAGCCTGGCGCGGGGAGGCCCGGAAGACCTCCATGCCAAAACGTGCCATGTCGAAGTGCGGCCCGCCTGTGGCCATCATCTCGATCGCGCAGCAAGCCAGACCAAAGGTGGCCGGCCAAGAGCTATGTGAGCGGGCCCACCGAACCACGTCCTCGACCTTACCCGTGAGGAAGTTGTGTTCGAGCCCTGCGAGGCCATCGTTCTTGACGGATTCAACAATTCCCATCAGGCCACCACCCGCTCGGCGTCACCGGCATCGACACCAGCGGCTTCACGCCCGTCGCTACCGACCCGCCTGATCGTCGTCTGTGTTGTCCGGTCCGCAGTGAGGAGCATTCCGGAGCGACGTACGTGGCGAGCAGGTCCCCAGTCAAGGGCTCCGTTGCTGATGAGGTAAACGAAGGACTCGAAAACTGCGACGGAGAAGATCAGAATTGCGATCATTCCGAAGCCGCCGAGTTCACGGAAGATCATTGTGAACGGGTAGTAGAAAATGATCTCGATGTCGAAGATCACGAAGATCATCGCAATGAGGAAGAACCGGACCGGGAAACGCTCCGGAGGTTCGGTCAGATCGACCACTCCGCACTCATAGGGCATCGTCTTGGCCGCCGTGGGACGCGGCGGCATCAAGATTCTGGACATGAGAATGCTGATGCCACCGAATGTCGCGGTGAGAACAAGAAGTACGAACAGCGGGAGGTACTGAGCCATTCAGCTGGCCTTGGGATCCCAGTTCGCCCGGGCCGCCATGCCGCGCTTGTCACGGGTGTGGAGCATCGAGCAGAACACTGCGAACAGGACACCGGTGAACAATGTGAACAAGAAGGGAATGACTCGCTTGTTGCCCAGGTTCCGCTGCATCACCACGGTGACCATCGAGGCATCCTCGTTGATCTGTGCCGGTGGTGGGGCCTGACCGGGAGCCGTTGTCTGCGCAATGTTCTTCTGCAGGGTCACCGCGGAGTAAAGGGTCGGATTCTTGATCTGGAAGGTGGTCTCGACCCGATGCCATGCCTTCTCGATCAGGTTTCTCGAACCCGGAATGGTCTCTGGCTCGGCGCCGTCCTTGCCGCCGTAGAAGAATACGTCGAACACCGTGTAGTTGGCCGAAGTCGTCGTGGAACCGAATACCTGATTGGCCGCCAGGGCGCCATCGGCGGCAGCAACGGCTTCACCGCGCCTGGAGTCGGACTCCGGGAGGATTCTCCAACCACCCAGCTTCGGGTCGAGTTGGGCCTTGAGATTGGGGACCAAGGTCACAGCCTCGGTCAGGGTCTCCGGAACGAAACCTTCACCCTCGGTTGCCTCGATCTGCTTCCGGACCTTCGGGTTCTTTTCCTCGTAGCGGGTGAGCATCTCTTCGGCGCTGGCAAGGTCATCCGAAGTCAACGAGGTATCTGGGAGCTTGTCGAGATGCTCGGTCACAACCGCCGCATTGCGGTCGAAGTTGATCTCTTTGGCGGTCCATGTGGGTGCGGCGCCGACCATTCCGATCCCATAGATCGTCCAGAACAGGCCCATCGACATGCACCAACCCGTGAGGGCTGCCATGGAGATCAGAAAGCCGTTGCGGATACCCGTGTTGGTGGCGACGATCAGATAGAGGGAGCCGAAGAGAACTCCGACCGCAACCATCACGACGAGGATGCCTCGGATCGTGGGGTCGAATGCAATTGCTGCGAGGACTGACATTCTTGCTCCTGGCCTCTTACTTCTCGCCGGTGAAGGTTGGCGACTGCGAGGTACCGGCATCGGGTGACTTCACTGTCGAATCATTGGAAAGATTTCGTTCGTAGTTCACCGCGGCCCATACCTGCTCGACCGAGAGCATGCCGTCGGGTCCCTTGTCGGGAACGCCCTTGTCAGCCTGGCCGCCGTTGGCGTTCTTGCCGAATGCGGGCATCTGTGGATTGCCCTGCTTGCGGGAGAAGTAGCCGACGCCGGGCTCCATGCCGTTGAAGACAAGGTTGAAGTGTTCCTGCTCGGTTGCGTGGTTCTCCACACCTGTCAGATCGGGTCCGAAAGACCCCTTCTTGAGGCGGTCGAACGGCTGCCAAGCCTGACCGTAGGCGGCACCTGCGACGTGACAACGAGCGCACGAGTACGACCCCGACGCGATCTCCTGGTTGTTGAAGATGATCTCGCCCAACGCCAACTCGTCGGCACGGGAAAGGCGATTGGCCCGGAGCGGATCAGCAAGACCGTCATTCGACTTGCGCACCTTCATCATGCGGTCATAAAGGCCTTCGTCGAGTGACTTGACCGTGTCGTCCATGGTGCTGCGCAGCTTCTCGGGAGACACCTGCACGGACCAGAGATAGTCGATGAGATTGTCAATCTGCTGGGTGGTGAGCGGACCACCACCGGGTGCGCCCCATGCCGCCATTGGAGTGCCGGGACGGCCGTAGTTGAGGACGTAGCGGACGCCATCCTCGGTGTAGCGGTAGAGCACGTTGTCGAGAGCCGGCGCGGTCCACGGCACCTGGTCGACGAACTGACCGTTCTGATCATTGATGATGAAGCTCGCCGAACCGCCCGAACCAGCGCCGCCGTGGCAGGCGACGCACTGTGCGCCGGTTTCATAGAGCTCGAAGCCCCGCTCGACGAAGATCTCGTGGTAGGTCTCGACTGCACCGTCCTGACGACCGGGCTCGGCCAGCCAGTACAGCGGAAGTGCGACACCGATGATCGCCAGCAGTCCCGCTGCGGAGAAAAGGGCCAGGTTCAGCTGCTTGGTCTCGAGTTCGTCATCGCTCAGATATGGCTTGCGGTTCGGAGCGAGCTCGATCTCGGAGCCGGCCTCCGCCCGGGATGCACGCAGGTTGGCGATGAGCCACACCACGAATCCTGCCAACACGACGGCGAGGACGACGTAACCAATGATTCGTTGGGTTGTTGCTGCGACGATCATCTACGTGCTCGTGTGTCTCCCTCAGGTGTCACCGAAACCGGCGACACGAACTTAACGGTCTTAGCTGGTACTGCTTGTCGCTACTGGAGCTGGCTTGATCTGCCGATTGATCTGGCTGGCAAATCCGAACTACTGAATCTGAACTGGTGAATCTGAACTGACTGCTATCTGGACGGCTGATGAAGTTGTCCCACCTGCCTGGACACGGACGGTCTCAGTGACCGCCGGTTGCGCCACCGATGCAGTGGGCGCCTTCGGCTTCCTGACCCGTGGTGTTGGTCCCGATCGGGGGACCCTGAATAACCGTGCCGGTGTTGACTACGAACTCGCCACCGGAAACTTCCATTGCGAAACGATCCATGCCTCGGGGGGCTGGTCCGCCCTTCTTCTCGCCGACCTGGTTGTACTGCGAGCCGTGGCAGGGACATTCGAACCACTGCGAACTGTTGCATGACGGCACACGGCAACCCAGATGGGGACACTTCTGGTACAGGGCAATGAGCCCGGCTTCCATGCCCGTGAGTTCTGGTGCGGAGTAGACCGTTTCGGCTTTGGGAAGCGCCGTCGCCGGATAGGCGGTGATCCATGCACGCGCCTCGGGCTTGTACAGGAAGCCGTTGTTGGCCCGGATATCTGCAAGCAGGTCGGTGACCTTGCCCATCTTGATCTTGGAGCCGAAACCGCTCGATCCCGCGGGCCACAGGAACCCGATGATCGCAGTACCGAACGTTGCGAGTCCCACGACGAAGAGAATCACGACAGAACGATTCAGGAACTGCCGGCGGGTCACGCCGAAGCTCTCGAGATCGGGCTGGGTCCAGGCAACCGGAGCCTTGGCGGCCACCGGAGCTACTTCCGTTCCGCCGGTGCGAGCGAGAACTGCGGCCCGCTCGATCTCGCGACTGGTGGATGTTCCTACATCCGAGGATGCGGTACCCGCGTCCTTGCGACGCGAACGATCGCGCTTGAGCGTCTCGGTAGAGAGATCTCCGATCGCTGATTCCGTATCTTTGCGCCGAGCGCCTCCGATGATCGCAATGATTGCGAACGCCACGAGGACTATTACGGCGATGACTATGAAACCTGTCATTTGTCAGTTCACCTCAGAGTTCGAAGAAGACGCCGTCAACCCATGGCAGCGTGAAGAGGAATCCGGGACCACGGAAGAACGAGCCGATGATTACCAGCGTGGTCCAGAACATCAGGTGGACGGTCATCAGGGAAATCGCGAACTTGCGATCTTCCGGTTTGTTGGACGGGTTCTTGTCCATGTACGGGGCAAGGATGAGCAGGAAGATGCCCATACCCGGAATGGTCACACCGGCGACCATGGGGTGGAACATCGTCAGAAGTTCCTGCAGACCCAGGAAGTACCAAGGTGCCTTGGACGGGTTCGGGGTCTGGTTGAAGTTCGCCAACTCGAGCAGTGGTGCGTTTACCACCCAAGAGAAGATCAAGAGGAACGCTGTACAGACCAGCGCGGCCACGAACTCGATGACCAGAAGGTGGGGCCAGACGTGGACCTTGTCCTGGGGCTTCGTCTTGACGTCCTGGATGGAGCCGGACTTGACGACTGTCAGGAGTCGCTGGGTATGACCACCGGGTCCCGCCGCCAGCGGGACTCCACCGGTCGGGGCCACGGCTCCTCCGCCTGCCGCGGGGGCGACTGCGGTTGCGGTGCCAGTGGTGGCGGGCGCCGCTTCGGCGGTACCGCCGGCCTTCTTGGATTTTGCAGCCTGTGAGCGGGCCAACAGGTGCGCGGGGATACGGCTGTCGGTTGCTGCAGGTTCGGCTGCTTCCCCTCCTGCCGGCTCGGCGGCAGCGGGAGTTGACTCGGCCGCTTTGGCCGCGGCCTTGTCCTTGGCTGCCTGTGCCCGCTTGAGGAGGTGCTCTGGTACCTCAGTCATGCTCGCTCACTCACTACTCGATCTACCGCTACTCGAATTGATGGTCCACCCACTGACGGCCCGCCCATCACAGCGGACCCGAGATTCCGCCGTCCTTGCGGACACGCCAGAAATGGATCGCCATGAAGATGACGGTGATGAAGGGGAAGAAGAGTACGTGCAACACGTACCACCGTAGGAGGGTGTCGGTTCCGATCTCGGCACCACCGAGGAGAACGAAGCGGACCTGGTCCCCGAAGACTGGTGTGTAGCCGATCATGTTGGTACCCACCGTCACTGCCCAGAGCGCCAGCTGGTCCCATGGGAGCAGGTAGCCGGTGAACGACAGAAGCAGTGTCAGGGTCAGCAGGATGACACCGATGACCCAGTTGAACTCACGTGGCGCCTTGTACGCGCCGTGGTAGAAGACCCGGGCCATGTGGAGGAACACCGAGATAACCATCAGGTGGGCGGCCCATCTGTGCATGTTCCGCACAAGTAGCCCGAAGGTCACTGTGGTCTGGAGGGCATAGATGTCGTCCCATGCCTGAGCGGCGGTGGGGCGGTAGAAGAACATCAGGAAGATGCCGGTGACAGTAAGGATTATGAACAGGAAGAAGCTCAGTCCACCGAGGCAGAGGGTGTAGCTGACCTTGACCGCGTGGCGCTTCACCTTCACCGGGTGCAGGTGATAGAGCACGCTGTTCATGATCACGTAGGAGCGGTTCCTCGGGCTGTCCGAGTAACCCTTACGGAAGATCGACCCCGGTCGGAAGATGGAGTTCCACGCCTGCGAACCCTGCGTCTTGTCCCAGACATCGCTGAGTTTGTCCTGCATCTTCTGACCCTTGGAGCCCTGCATCGTCTTGGCCACGGTTATTCCCTACTCTCCTCTGTCCTCGTCCGTCGAATCCGGGCTAGGCGAGACGCATCCCGTAGCCGTAGCCATGGGAGCTCGTTCGTTGATGTGCGTCACCGGCTGCGGCGGGATCTCCGACCTTGCCGAGGATGATCACGCCGGTTGGACAGCGGTCCACACAGAGTGCGCATCGGGTACAGACATCGTCATCAATCAGGAACACCACGTTGTCCGTGGGATCCAGGCCGGGCTGATCGATGCCGATTGCTTCGTCGACCACGGATGGGCGCAACATGAAGATGCACTTCCATGGACAGATGTCGACACAGCCTTCGCATTGGATGCACTCGGACTGGTCAATATGAATGAACTGCTTTGGCTTGACGGCCTTCGCGAGATAGTCGGCGTCAACTTCCTGGAGTACGTAGTCATCTCGAAACTCCGGCATCGGTGGGTTCGCATCGGTGACACCCATGGGACCTCCTCTGACCTTGCCTCAGGCCCGCTTGACCAGCGGGCGACCATAGTTGGAAGTTGGCTCGATGGCTTTGGCGGCGTCAGCACGCTTGCCGCGGTTCTGCCACCAGCCCCAGACCCACATCTGTAGGCCCAGGAAGACGACATAGAGGACGGTTGCGATGATGTCGCGAACAGCCCTGGCGTTGACCATTATCGGGAACCACGGAGTGCTCCAGGACCAGCCGACGAACGGCAGGGTGATCTCGCCGCCCTTGCCGAACCAGATGAGGTCCGGACGCCAGCCAAGCTCGGAGTCCGCCCAGGTGAGCCACTGGTGGGGAACCACGCCGTAGATCCAGAAAATGATGAAGAAGACGTACACGGCGCCCAACATCGCCTCACCCCAGGTGAGCGTTGTTCCGACGGGACGCTTCTTGGCATAGCTGAAGATCGGAGCGACCATCGCCGCTGCCAGCAGTAGCGACACTATGAATGCGACCACGGGATACCTCTGTGCTTCGAATGCTTCATGTCTGCGTTCCCGACCTATCTGAGTCTCTCATCAGCCACCGACGCAACCGTAGGGGCTTTGCCGGCGTTGTGAATATTCTCACAAGTCTAGATGGACTTGTCGGTGGTGGTGGTCTACCACGAGCCCGACCCACGAGGCACATTGACCCCGGATAGCGCGGCCTGACATCACCATCCGGTAGCCTGCCTCGGTCACGTGTGACAGACCCACGAAGGTGTCGCGATCCGAACTCGATCGATCCGGGATAACTCCCTCATCGCTCCGGCTTGGTTGCTGGCAACCCTTCGTGCGTATTGTTGCTGTGATCTCCCACATCTCGGGAGTCGCCATTCCAGACGCCGCGGAGGCAGCGTTGACTGAAATCCCAGAGCATCTCCTCGCCAGAAGCAAGGCTCGTCGTTCCGCCATGGGCGGAGGTGGCGACGCTCCTGCGACTGCAGCCGCTGACACACCGGCCGCCAGCGCCGCGCCTGCTACCCAGGCCGCGGCCAGCGCTGCCCCGGCGGTCGTTGACACCACACCGAAGGAGCCAGATCCCGTCGCACCTTGGGTCGAGGCTGCCAATTCCCGCCGCAAGATCCCGTTCTGGGCGCTTCCGGTTCTGATTGGTCTGATCCCTTGGGCGGCCATGTACATGCTGACCCTCGACCCGCCGACTCCCAAGGAGCTCGGCCCGCTCGATGCTGGGGCCGAGGTTTACGGCACTAAGGGTTGCTCCGGCTGTCACGGCGCAACCGGCCAAGGCAGCGGCGCCAACCCGGCCCTCACCGGCGACACGGGTGTCGCCGAGGTCTTCACCAATCCTGGCTCGCAGGTCGCCTGGGTCGCCGTTGGCTCTACAGGATTCTCCAATGCCGGTCTCACGACTTATGGCGACGCCGACATCAAGCGGCCGGTCAACGGCGGTATGCCGGCGTGGGGTGACTCGCTCACTCCGGATGAGTTGATGGACGTCGTGCTCCACGAGCGCACCACGATCGATGAAGAGGAATTCGACATCGAGAAGTGGAAGACGAACTTCGAAGAGGACCTCTCGGCCCATCTGCCCGCCGACAAGGTCGAGGCCTTCAAGGCCGTCCTGGACAAGTGGGAAGCCAACCCTCCAGCATGAGGCTGAGCGTGAGCCTGAGGTGAGCTCAGGACGTCGCTTCAGATCTACGGCGAACGTTCTCGTAGCAATATTTCTAACAGCGGGGCTGATCCTTGGGATCGGCCTCGTTGTGCTTGGCGGTGGCAGCGACAAGGCGCCTGCGGAGGCACCCAAATCGTCGAACTCCAGTACCCCGACAGCCCCCAGACGAGAACTGCCACTCGATGACCTAAGCGCCGGAGCGCTTACCAAACTGACCGGTTTGGTCTTTCCAACTGCGATGACGGATTTCCTGACCGCGGAACTCGAAGGCGGTTCGCAGCTCGACATCACCTTCGTGATGGCCACCGAACTGGTTGCCGACTTCGTCAAGGCATCGGGGCTGCCGAAGCCGGCTCAGGACAAGCGACTGATCCTGCACAGTTCGCCGTTGTGGAAACTCAACCCAGAGGAGGACACCACGCTGAGCAGCGCCCAGGACGATCACGGCGAGGTGCACCGGGTGGTCGAGTTGCTGACGAATAACGAGACAGGCGCCGACCAAGTACGCGCCCGGATCGTGATCACGCCAAACTGAGCAGTTCCGCCAGAGGGACCCGCACGGCCCTCTTGCCTGCCGCCTTCAGAGCGGCCAGGTCACCGTCAGCTTGGGCGTGCTTGAGTTCTCCGAAGGTGAAGTCCTCACCTGGGATGTCCAGGTCCTCGGGGTCCTCGCTGACGACCTGCATCATGACGATCCTGTCGGGACCGCCCTTGTGGCACTGTCCTGTCGAGTGCAGGAACCGGGGGCCGATCCCGAAGGTTGTGGGAACTCCTGCCCTGTCCCCGAGGACACGCCGTGCTCTCTGCAACTGCGCTTCGAGCGCGGGGTCCACGAACGCTCCGATGACCAGGGCGTCACCCGGTCGCAACATTGACAGGGCGTCATCGACAGTCGTCTCTGCGACCGGTTCGCCGGGTGATGCGAGAATCTCTCGGGCGGCACGCTTCGCCGATTCGACATCGGGTTGGTCGAAGGGGTTTATCCCCATGACGATCCCGGCGATCGCGGTCGCGAACTCCCAGAGGAACAGTTGGGCACCCAGATCCTGGGGCTCCTCGACCAAGAGGCGGACCGACGGCACGGTCGATACTCCCAGAGCATTCTCGGCCAGGAAATCCGCCGAGCCGATGAACACGTGAACGCGATGATCCGGGTCAGGTGAGGTGACGGCCTCCCCCACCACCGGCAACAGGCCCTTGCCCTGTTTGCCCGTCGATTCGGCCAGCAACTGCTCGAGCCAGGACCCCAGCGCGGCCAGGTCGTCCTCGATGATGAAGGTCACCTTGTCACGGCCGTTGGCCGCCGCGACTGCCAGGAATGCCCCGAGCTGGGCTCCCATGTGGTGTTCGACCGGAGTGTCGGCGCCAAGGGCATCGGCGGCCTCGTCAGCGGTGTCCAGGAGGACTACGCCATCCAGACCCATCAACGCCGCCGGGAACATACCGAAGGCACTGAGCGCCGAGTACCGTCCGCCGATCTCGGGCACCCCGTGAGCGACGAAGCGGAACAGGTCATCCGTGGCGAGTTGCTCCAACGCCGAACTGGGATCAGTCACGACTGCGAAGTGTCGCCCGAATGGCTGACGATTCCAGAAGTAGGCGAGGTGTGAGCGGGTTTCGACCGTGCTTCCGGACTTCGAGGATGCCAGAACGAAGGTCCGCTCGGGATTGGTCGCGGCTGCGACCCGTGCGACTGCTGCGGGGTCCGTCGAGTCAAGGACCGTCAGACGCGGAAATCCGTCGCCTGGTTCGAAGGTCCGGGCGAGCACTTCGGGGAACAAGCTGCTTCCGCCCATGCCAAGAACGACGACGTCGTCATAGTCATTGCCGTCGACAGCTTCGTCTGCGGCCAAGACCCACCTTGGCCAGGCATCTCGACTTGAATCAGTGACTTCAAGCCACCCGAGCCGGTTGGCCACTTCGTCAGGATCTTCCTGCACGACCGTGTGGTCCAAGGACCAGAGCCGCTCGACCGCACTTTCAGCGGACAGAGATTCCATTGCCCTGGACCAGTCTTCGTCGAGGTCCAGCGGATCGAATTTGGCGGTGATCACAATCTCGAACCTACTGCCGTTTCGACGCCAAGTCCCGAGCTGCTTCGTAAGCCGCCTCGATAGTCAAGCGAAGGTCGTCCGCGGTATGCGCCAGAGACGGGAAGAAGACTTCCCACGGTCCGGGAGCGAAGGCGACGCCGCGCTCGAGCATCCCGTGGAAAAAGCTCGGATAGTGACCGAGAGCGATCGACCGACCCGCGCTTGCATAGTCGACCGGTGCCGGGCCCCCGAAGTCGTCGGCGTCACCGAAGAACAGTCCGACGAGCGGACCGACACGAGGGACAACCGCATCGACACCGGCGTCGTTGAAGGCGGCCTGGAGTCCGTCCGCGAGCACGTTGGCCGAGTCCGCAAGACGGGCGTAGGCATCGGCGTCGAGTTGGTCGAGTACGGCCAGTCCCGCAGCAGTGGCGAGCGGGTTACCTGAGAGAGTTCCGGCCTGGTAGACCGCGCCCTGAGGGGCCAGGTTCGACATGATCTCGGTCGACGAGGCGAACGCTCCTACGGGCAGGCCGCCGCCGATGATCTTGCCGAAGCACCAGATGTCAGGTGTCACCCCCGACCACTCGGTCGCACCGCCCACGCACAGCCTGAAGCCGGTGATGACCTCGTCGAAGAGCAGTAGAGCGCCGACCCGGTCACATTCGGCACGGAGCCCAGCGAGGAAGCCTTCGGCCGGTGGGACAAGGCCCATGTTCGCGGCTACGGGTTCGACTATGACCACGGCAATCGTCTCGTCCAGTGTCGGCACCACGTTGTAGGGCAACACGATGGTGTCCTGCACCGCTCCGGTGGGAACGCCCGCCGAGTCCGGAGGCGCACCCGTCTCCATGGCGCCTTCGGCGACGCCTGATCCCGCAGCGGCAAGCAACGCGTCGGAGTGGCCGTGGTAGTTGCCCTCAAACTTCACGAGCTTGGATCGACCAGTGGCGCCCCTGGCCAGCCGGATGGCCGACATGGTCGCCTCGGTGCCCGAGCTGACCAGACGGACCTGATCCATTCCCGGTACCCGTGAGCACAGCTCCTCGGCCAGTCGCACCTCGCCCGGGGTGGTCGCGCCGAAGGTCGTGCCGTGAGTCGCTGCCCGTTGGATCGTCTCGACCACCAGCGGGTGGGCGTGACCGAGAATCGACGCGCCGTAGCTCTGCACGTAGTCGATGTAACGGGTCCCTTCGACGTCCCACACGTAGGCACCCTGCCCGCGGGTGACGAAGTACGGGGTGCCGCCAACGGACCGGAACGCCCGCACCGGTGAATTGACCGACCCGGGAATGCGCAACGCCGCGCGCTCATACATTCCGGCGTTGGTCATCTCTATCGCAACCTCGTCGGAGTGATGGCCGGTTGTATTCACTGCATTGCCTCCGCCAGTTCTCTTGTGAAGTACGTGAGGATCAGATCCGCTCCAGCCCGTTTGATGGCTGTCGTCTGTTCCATGGCGACTGCCGGACCGTCGATCCAACCGCGCTCGGCCGCTGCCTTGACCATCGCGTATTCGCCCGAGACCTGATATGCGGCGAGTGGGACGTCGACCATCGCCCGTGCGTGGGTCAATACGTCGAGGTACGTGAGCGCAGGCTTGACCATGACCATGTCGGCCCCTTCGGAGATGTCGGCGCGGATCTCCTCCATCGACTCCCGCAGGTTTCGATAGTCCTGCTGGTACGCCTTGCGGTCACCGCCGTTGGCTATCTCTACGTCGACTGCCTCGCGGAAGGGCCCGTACAGGGCGGACGCATACTTGGCGGAATAGGCGAGGATCGCCACTTCCTCGAAGCCTTCCTCGTCGAGGTTGTCGCGGATGGCCATGACCTGTCCGTCCATCATTCCCGAAGGCGCACAGATGTCGACCCCGGCCTCGGCCTGGGCGATGGCGACCTCGGCGTAGCGCTCCAGGGTGGCGTCGTTGTCGACATCTCCGTACGGGGTGAGCAGACCGCAGTGGCCGTGATCGGTGTACTCGTCCAGACACAGGTCGGCCATGACGACTATCTGGTCGCCGAATTCGTCGCGCAATTCCCGCAGCGCCACCTGCACGATTCCGTCGGGATCAGAAGCTCCGGACCCCTCGGCGTCCTTGACCTCGGGGACACCGAAAAGGATCAGCGCGTTGACGCCCAGGTCGACCAGTTGGGCGACCTCGGACCGGAGGGATTCGACCGTGTGTTGGACGACTCCGGGGAGGGACTCGATCGGGTTGGGCGTATCGATCCCCTCGCGCACGAACATTGGTGCAACGAGGTCATCGACGCTGAGTCGGGTCTCGGCCACCAGGCGCCGGAGGGCGGGGGTGCGACGGAGTCTGCGGAGTCTCTGCTGGGGGAACGACACATCCGGATCCTACGACAGAGCCTCATCGCCGCTATCCGCGGACCCGGATCCGGAACCTGGGCTCTTGGCGGCCCGATCAGTGGCATGTAGCAGCGGGTTCGGACGCGGACGCGCAACTCTGGACGCGCCCGCGGACGCGCAACTCCGGACGCGCAACACCGGCACGCCCACGGACAGTGAGCAAAGCGCGCCTGCGGGCGCGTTCCGCTACGGACAGTGAGAAAAACGCGCCCGCGGACGCGCTCTAGTGCTCGGACCGCCAGGTCACCAGCGCGTCGACCAAACCTTCGATGGTATGAACTGCCGCCTCGATGTCCACCGATAGTCCCTCTGCGCGGACCTGGTCCGCGGTAATCGGACCGATGACGGCAGTGACCGACGGAACGGCGTCGACTCCGGCCGCGGCCACAAGATTTCGGACCGACGACGCCGACGTGAACGTCACAACGTCGGCAGTGGCGAGCGCCTCGCGCTCTGATTCGCTTGGTGCCCGTGGAATGGTCCTGTAGGCCTCGACGATGTCGACAGTCCAACCCCGTTCACGCAGACCGTCAGGGAGCACTTCTCGGGCGACTGCGGCGCGGGGCAGAAGAACTCTTCCCCCACCCGAGACCTGTTCAGGGAATGCCTCCAGCAGCGATTCCGCGACAAAGCGATCGGGTTGTAGGTCAGTCACCAAGGAGTGCTCGCCGAGGACCGCAGCGGTGCCGGATCCGATCGTCGCGAGTTTCACACCGCCGAGGTCTCGCCCGTCCCGGAGTTCGGAGCAGAATCGGCGTGCGCCGTTCGGTGAAGTGAGGATCACCCATTCGTAGTCGCGCACGTTCGCTACTGCCTCGCGCAACGCCGCTCCCCCATCGGCCGGGTCAGCGATCTCGAGCGTTGGCACCTCGGCGACATCCGCACCGACGCGTCGCAGCTTGTTGGACAGCTGACTCGCCTGTCCGGCAGAACGCGTGACCACGATCTTGAGCCCCAACAGCGGGCGCCGGGTGAACCAGTCGAGTGACTGGCGGGCCACCTCACCGACCACGATGGTCGCAGGTGAGCGCAGCGGCTCCGACTCGATCGAATCGAGCGTGGATCGGATGACACTCTGGTCCGGTCGGGTACCCCATCGGACAGCTGCCACAGGGGTAGATCCGGACAGTCCTCCCGCCATGAGTCGGCGCGAAATCTCAGCGATGTTCGCGACCCCCATAAGGATGACGATGGTCCCGCCCACCTGGGCGAGTGCCTCCCAACCAACGTCGGCCTTGGCCTTCTTCGGGTCCTCATGGCCAGTGACGATCGTGACACTCGTCGAGGAGTACCGCATGGTGACGGGAATGCCAGCGTAGGCCGGTGCTGCGATCGCCGAGCTGATTCCGGGGACGACCTCGTAGTCCACTCCAGCCGACTCGAGAGCCAGGGCCTCCTCGGCTCCTCTGGCAAAGACAAACGGATCACCGCCCTTGAGTCGCACCACCTCGAGGCCGGCCAAGCCTCGCTGAACGAGCAGGTCGTTAATTTCCTCCTGTGGCACAGAGTGACCGTCAGGATCCTTGCCGACAGAGATGATCTCGGCGTCTGCTGGAGCAAGCGAGAGCAGACCAGGTGCCGAGAGCCGGTCGTGGATGACAGCATCTGCGCTGGCCAGCAACTCGGCGGCGCGAACCGTCAAGAGGCCGGGATCGCCTGGACCTGCACCCACCAGATAAACCGTCATGCAGGTTGTCCTGTCACCGCCACATACACCGTCACGCTGGGAAGCATCACGTCAGTCCGACTCGATCTCTGCGCGCAGTTCGGCGGCCAGAACCGCCCCTGCCAATGCGTCGCCGAAGGTGGGATCGGTCGGCACTTCGATTGAGCCACGTGCCACGTGCCCTCCGACATGTCGAGCGAGCACGCCTCGCAATGTCAGTCCGCCTGAGTCGTTGAACGAGGCGTGTGCGCCGGCGGGCAGCGAACAGTCACCGCCCAGCTCTGCCAGGAAGTCACGCTCGGCCTGGACGCGACGCCTGCTGGCAGCGTGATCGATGGCTGCCAGCAACTCGATCACTTCCACATCATCGGTTCGGCATTCGATACCGAGCGCCGCTTGGGAGACCTGCGGGACGAACGATTCGGGATCGAGAAACTCGGTGATGTGTTCGCCAAGGCCCAGCCGCTCCAGCGCCACTCCTGCAACCACGATCGCGTCGAACTGGTCCGCCTTGGAGAGCCGGGTCGCCATGTTTCCTCGCAGCTCGGCGAACACCAGGTCCGGTCGGGCGTCGGACAGCAACGCCCGACGACGGGCCGAGCCGGTCGCCACAACGGCGCCCCGCGGAAGTTCCGCAAGCTTCGACCCGATGAGCGCATCGCGCGGGTCACCACGTTCGGGGATCGCGGCGAGCGTCAGACTCTGCACGGTCACAGCCGTCAGGTCCTTGGCCGAATGGACAGCAGCGTCCGCACGACCGTCAAGGATCGCGGCCTGAACCTCGGTCGCGAACACTCCCTTGCCACCGATCTCGGAGAGGGGAACATCGAGTCGGCGGTCACCCTCGGTCGTTGTAGGCACAAGAGCCACTTCGAGACCCGGGTGTGCTGCGCTCAAAAGTCCCGCGACGTGTTCTGCCTGCCACATTGCCAACGCCGAAGCGCGGGTGGCCAGGCGAAGTGTCGGTCGGTCGGTCACCGGGCTTTGAATCAGTCCAGGCCGAACAGGTCTCGGACCGACTCCGTCAAACGGTCGCCCCGTCCCGAACCCGACGAGTCCTTGAGCCGAACCGATGGTTCATGGAGGAGCTTCGCGATGACGGCCCGGGTCAGTGCGTCAACGGCTTCGATCTGGGACTCATCGAGTCCGGACAACCTGTTGGAGAAGCGCTCCAGTTCGCCCTGGCGGACCTGCTCCGCCCGCGAACGCAGGGAAGTGATCACCGGAGCGGCCTCACGGGCCTCCACCAGAGTTGCGAACCGACCGATCTCCTCGTCGACGATCTGGTTCACAGCGTGGGCCTCGGCGTGACGGGCAGCGAGGTTCGCCTCGGTCAGCTTGGAGATCGTCTCCATGTCGATGATCCCTACGCCGTCGAGCTTCGCAAGAGTCGGGTCGACGTCGCGGGGCATCCCGACGTCCACCACCAACAGCGGGCGGTCACCGGAGACCACTTCCTTCGGCAGATCCGCAAGTGTGATGATCGGTTCGTCGGCACCGGTTGCGGTCATCAGCAACTCGGCACCCTCCAACGCCTGGGTCATGTCGGACAGGGAGCTTGTCTGGATGCGGTCGAAACCGTTCTGGAACCGGATCTGTTCTGCGAGCGACTCGGCCCGTTCGATTGAGCGGTTGACGATTACCAACTCGTTCACATCGGCCGCGGCCAGGAACGACGCCATGCCCTTGGCCATGGAACCCGCGCCGACAACGACGGCACGTCGCCCCTCGAGTCCAGCAGCTGCCGCGCTACCTACACACTTGGAATCGGCCAGGTCGGCAGTGGTGTCGGTGAAATGTTCACCGGCAAGGATCACCGCCGCTTGCGAAACGGATGTCACGTGGTGAGAGATACGTGTCTCGGTGCGGGCCCGCTTACCAACGCCGACGGCGTGGCGGAAGATCATGTTCATGGAGCGCCGTGAGGTGCCCTCGTCCCGGGCGATCTCCCAGGCACGACGGACCTGACCCAAGATTTCGTGCTCGCCGGGGACTGCCGAATCGAGACCCGCAGAAACCTCGAACAGGTGGCGGATCGCCTGGTCGTCGTACTGCATGTACAGACTGTCGGCGAACTCGTCCGGGGGCAGGAAAGTCAGGTCGCTGAAGAAGTCACGAACCTGGCAGTAAGCCGCATGGAACTTCTCGGCCACCAGATAGACCTCGGTGCGGTTGCAGGTGGCCAGCACCACCGCTTCGCTGACATCGGGGGCATCGTCGAGAGCATGGAGGAGTTTGGGCAGGCGATCGCCCGACACAACCATCCGCTCGAGCAGCTCAAGTGAGGCTGTCCGGTGGTTCGCACCGATTACCACTACAGACACGCGAGGATTCTCTCCTTCGCTTCAACTAGGCGACCCGCTTGTACTAGGTCAAGGATGCTCCCATCGAAGGCCGAGTGCCAGTCGAGGGTGGATCGGCCCGACAGTTCCGCGCTTTCAGCGGTCTGAGCAGACCCCGGACCGGGGGGTTGGCCCACACGTGCACGGAGCTGCTCGCGCACTTCGGTCAGAAGCGCGGCGAACTGGGTCAAGGCGGTTTCGTCCAGACCGAGTAGCTGGTCGACTCCCTCGTCGAGACACTCGGCGACCCAGCGGGCGAGTGCCGGAACAGCGTCAGTGGTTCCAGTGCTGGTGGAGACCCCGATTGCGATAGGCCCACGTCGCACCACGGCCGGGAAGGCCAGATCCCCGGCGGCTGCATCATCGGCCCGGTTGATCAGGATGCCGACCCGTCGAGCAGCGGCTCCGACCATCTCGTTGACCGCCGGATCGTCGGTGGCAGCCACGATCAGAGCAATCATGACCGACTGGGTATGGCGATCGGCCGGATCGTGATCGCGATCGCCATCTGGACCGGCACCCCCGTCGCGATCCCGATCAGTACCGGCCCCGCCATCCCGATTGCCACCGGAGGCGACTTCGCCGTCTACATCGTCCTGGACGAACTTGCGGAGCTTGAGTTCGACCTGTCCGGCGGACGCCAGATCCTGAAGCGTGGATGACGGTGACGGGTCGACAACCACAACGTCGGCTCCAGCGTCCAGAAGCGCTCTTGCCCGTCGGGTTCCGACGGTCCCACCGCCCACGACCAGGCATGTGCGCCCTTCGACGCGCAGCTGGACCTGGAGCATTAGTTGGAGCTCGCCGCTTCGGCCTCGATCCGTCGCTCCTCGTGGAAGGCCAGGATCTGCAACTCGATTGCCACGTCGACGTCTCGGACCAGCACGTCGTGGGGCAGGTCCAGAACGGTCGGTGCGAAGTTCAGGATCGAGCGGATTCCCGTAGCGATCAACTGATCTGCAGCGTCCTGCGCGGCGGCCGGCGAAGTCGTGATGATGCCGATCGAAATCTCATACTGCGCAACGACATCGGGCAACTCGTCCTCGTGTCGGATCGTCAGCTCCCCGACCTTCTGGCCGACCTTGGACTCGTCGACGTCCATGATCGCCACAACCGAGAAGCCACGTTCCTTGAACCCACCGAATTTGGCGAGCGCCGAGCCCAGATTTCCGGCGCCCACGATGACGCATGGCCAGTCGTGGGTCATGCCGAGCTCACGACGGATCTCGACGAGTAGGTGGTCTACGTCGTAGCCGACTCCCCTGGTTCCGTAGGAACCGAAGTACGAAAGATCTTTGCGGACCTTGGCGGCATTCACCCCTGCCAACTCGGCTAGTTGCTCAGATGACGCCTTGACCCGACCCTCGTCCTGAAGTCCTAGGAGGCACCGCTGATACACCGGAAGCCTGGCGATGGTTGCTTCGGGGATTACCCGCCGTCGAGGGGTCGACATCACCCCACCGTACAGAGATTGTTCAACAATTCACAAAGTCGCCGGGGCGACATACATCACTTCAGGCGATGTTTGATGATCTTGCCCGTCAGCCCCCGGGGGATCTCATCGACGAACCAGACCTTGTTGGGACACTTGTACCCCGGCAGACGCTCGCCGACGAAAGAGATGATGTCGTCCTCTTCGAGGGGAACATCGGGTCTGGCGACGACGTAGGCCTTAATTGCCTCACCTGTATACGGATGCGGAACTCCGACCACTGCACACGAAGAGATACCCGGATGCTCCAGGAGGACGGCCTCAACCTCGGCGGGGAACACGTTGAACCCGGAAACGATGATCAGGTCCTTGACCCGGTCCACGAGGAAGAGATATCCGTCGTCGTCGACCACCGCGACATCGCCAGTGTGTAGCCAACCGTCAGGCGACAGGACCGCGTCCGTTGCTTCCTGGTCATTCCAGTAACCGACAAACACGTTCGGACCGCGGACCCAGATCTCGCCGGCGTCGCCGACCAAAACGTCATCGCCGTTCTCGTCGACGATCCGAACCTCTTCGCCGGGGATGGGAATGCCAATCGAACTGAACGGAGCGTCGGTCCCCTGTGGGCTCGTGACCACTGGCGACGCCTCGGTCAGTCCATAGCCCTCTTCGAGTGAGAGGCCGAACTTCGCCTCGACCGCCTGGGCGACCTCGACGGGCAGTTTCGCTGCCCCTGAGACCGCCAAGCGCACGCTCGCCATGACCTCGGGACCGACGCCCGGGACGCCGACCCATGCCGCCCACATGGTGGGGGGACCGGAGATTGTCGTGACACCGTGCTTCTCGATGGACTCGAGTCCCGATACGGGGTCGAAACGCTCGACCAACAGAACGGTTGCGCCGGCGATCAATGACATGCCAAGAACCACGTTGAGTCCAAAGATGTGGAACAGCGGCAGGACTCCGAAGGACACGTCATCGGCGAACTGGGTGTCCTCGGCCGAGGCCATCACCTGACGCAGATTGGCGTACAGGTTGCCGTGGGTCAGCATCGCCGCCCGGGGTGCGCCCGCGGTTCCCGAGGTGTAGATGAGTACCGCAAGGTCATCGGAGCCACGCTCGACGATCGGCAGGATCGCATCGGTCGTGACAGCGTCCATGGTCATGCCGCCAACGGGTTCGAAACCCGCCCCGATCAGGAACTCGACACTGGGGAACTCGGACAGATCGATGCCTTCGACGGCCTTGCGTCCGGATGGTCCGACGATGACCGCGCGGGCGCCGACGGTGTTGATCTCGGAGCGGATGGCGGCACTCGGACTGGTGGGGTTGAGCGGCACGGCCACCAAACCGGCTCCCAGGGCGGCCAGGTACGAAACGACGAAATAGCGGTTGTTGCCCGACAGGATCGCCAGACGGTCACCAGGCTCCAGGCCGAGGCCGATCAGGCCGGAGCGGAGGGCGTCGACCTGCTCACGCAAGGCTCCGTAGGTCGTGGGCTTGCCGCGACTGATCAGGGCACGGCTGTCCGCCGGATGAGGTTGGATGATCGAGGCCAGGTTCACCGGGATCGGACACTAGCCGAGACCCCAGGTGACAACTGTCTCAGCAAATCCGAGGACGACTGACCGAACGCCTCTGACTACTTGGGAGCGAGGATGACGAGTTGCAGGAAGGTGGCGCCGATGATGAACAGCAGCAACACGATGATTGCGATCGTCGTGTTGCGCCTCATCGGGCGATTCTTCCGGGCGCCGTTGACAGCCTGACGGGAGTCGTCACGTCTGACTGCTCGGATCGCCCCGCACCCGACTCCTGCTCGGAGCCGCCCAGATCGCTCAGCGTCAGCGGATCCTCGGTCTCCACCCGGAACTCCTCGGCTGCCGATGCCTGGTTGCAGACAAGGGCGAGCGCGCCGTAGCTGTCGGTGACCATTCCGACCGCGCCGGTGCCGATTTCACTGAAGGAACCGACACGACGGACGGTGCGGGACGTCGAGTCGGAGCGCACCGTGAACACATCGCCCAGCGCGTCGACCTCGGCCGGGTCGGCGTTCAGTTGGACGTTGCCGTAGTGGTCGATCCAGAGAACCTCGACCACGAGTCCCTCGTCGGTCTGTTCAGGGATCGGAAGCGTTCCCGGTAGCAGGCTGGCTGTCGAGATCAACTCGCCCAGGTCCTCGAAGGGGACCCCGTTGCACAGGTGCGCTGCAGCGGGAGCGAAAATATCACGACCATCGAAGAGCGAACCGGCACTGGCTAGCTGGTACTCGGGGTTGTTCAGCCAGACCGCCCTGGTCGCTCCTCCGGCCACCGCGACCGCTGCGGCGAGTACGCCGTTGTCGGGACCGATCAGAACGGATTGGCCGTCGCCGACCTCGACCGCGATCGGACGACGTTGGGAACCGACTCCGGGGTCAACCACCGCGAGCACCACGCCTGGAGCCAGGTACTGGGCGCAGCGACCGAGGGTCAGGCCGCCGGCGCGGACGTCGTACGGCGGAACCTCGTGGGTAATGTCGATCACCAGCGCTCCGGGAGCGAGTTGGCGGATGACGCTGTGGACCACCCCGACGAACTCATCGGTGTGGCCGTAGTCGGACATGAACGAGATCGTGTCGTAACGGAGAGCCATTCGGCTCGAACGCTACTAGTGGGAACGCAGTTCGCGGGAACGCTCGGTTGCCGCGCTGATGGCATCGATGATCGTGGCACGCAGCGCGCCCTGTTCCATGACACGCAGGCCGGCAGCGGTGGTGCCAGCAGGTGAGGTGACCGCGGCGCGCAGAGCCTCGGGGCCATCGGAGCTGTTGGCCAACAGAGTGGCGGATCCAAGGAGGGTCTGACGCACGAGTTGATCCGCGGTAGCTCGGGGCAGGCCTTCGAGAACGCCGGCCTCGATCATTGCCTCGGCAATCAGAAAGACGTAAGCGGGGCCGGAGCCGGACAGGCCGGTGACGGCGTCTAGGGCCGACTCGGGCAGCCGCGCCACGGTACCTACCGCGCCGAGAATGCTCTCGGCCCAGACCATGTCGTCCTCGGTGACGTGTGCTCCACCGGCGATCGCCGCAGCGCCTGCGCCGACAAGTGCCGGCGTGTTCGGCATCGCCCGAATGACCGGAATGCCCGGACCCATCACCGCTTCGAGCGAAGCGATCTCGACACCAGCCGCGATCGACAGGACCCGTTCGACGCCCAGGGAGCTGGCTGCCGCTAGCGCACTCGCAGCGTCGGCAGGTTTGGTTGCGAGAATGACTGAGGTCGCGGCCACCAGGTCCTCGGTGACGGTCACGTCCGGAAAAGCACGACGCAGTTCCTCGCGCCTTGCTTCGGACACCTCGGCGACAGCCACATCGCCTGCTTTGAGTAGGCCATCGGCGAGCAACCCGGTCAGGAGCGCCTCGCCCATTCGTCCCCCGCCGATCAACTCCAGTGCATGCATATGGCAAGGGTAGCTGTGGCCCGTGATCGAGCACCTACGATCGGACGATGCGGATCCCGATCACGGCCATCGCATCCCGTGCCGCCGGAAGTGCGCGGGACCTGATACTGAACCAGCCGCCAAGTCTGGGTGACAGCGACTGCGAGGCGCTGCACGACGGACTGTTCGCCCAGCCGGTCAACACCGTGACCTCACTGTCATTCCTGGGAGTCGGTTTGTGGGCTGCGGTTCGCGTTCCCTCGGTGCAACGCGAGGATCGGGCCGCTGCAACGGTCTTCGCGTCTCTGGTGGCGCTCAACGGAGTCGGTAGCGCCGCCTATCACGGCCCGCAGTTCCCGGGTTCACAGACGCTGCACGACGTTCCCGCGTATGGGGTCGTCGTCCTCGGTGCTGCAGTACCGCTGTGGCGACGCCTTCGAGGGCGCAAGGCGCTACCCGGATGGACCAACGCAAAGGGCTACGGGATGCTGGCCTCGAACGCGGTGGCCGCCGGGAGCTACGTCGAGGGCCGCAGTGCCAGCCGAATGTGTAAGCCGGATTCGTGGGTGCAGCTGCACGGCCTCTGGCACCTTTCGACCGCCTCGATCATGGCCATATGGGCAACTGTTCTCTGGCCGGAGGCGGACAGCCATGTCTGAGCTCGGCGCAGGAGCATGGAGCGAGCATCGGATATTGCGGCGAATAGTCGATGCGGTTGCTTGGGTCACATGGCGTGAAGTCGCCATCGACGAACTGGACGCAACTGCTCGGGGACCGGTCCTTCTGGTGGCCAACCATTTCGGTGGCGTGTCCGATGCCATCGTGTTGATGTCGGTCCTGCCCCGCCGACCACGGGTGCTTGCCGATGACCAGATCTGGAAGGTCCCGGCTGTTCGGACGTTTATGGACGGAATCGGCGCAATTCCGGTCCACCGAGGCAGCCGCGGTTCTACCGACAACACCGACATGTTCGCGGCAGCCCGTGAGGCGCTCGAACGACGAGAGATGGTCCTCATCTTCCCGGAGGGAATCACCCGCGAGGAGCCGAGTATCGGCAAGGTGCGTTCCGGCGCTGCCAGGATCGCGATCGGTGCGAGGGCCATGGGGGTCGAGGGAATCAGGATTGTTCCCGTCGGGATCCACTATGACGACAAGGCGGCGTTCCGGAGTGCGGTGTTCGTCCGCGAGGGCACACCGATCGATGTTGACGCTGAGCTGTCGGCGGTTGGTGTCGACCCGTCCGAGGCGGACTTCGAGCGCCGAGCCGCTGACGAGCTGACAGGATTGATAGAGAAGCGACTGCGCCAGAGCGCCCCCGACTACGACGACTGGCGCGAGGCCCGGGCCCTGCAACTGGGGTCCGAGGCATTTCTGCGGTCACTCGAACCCGACAAGCCGGTTCCAGTTTCGCTGCGGGACCGGCTTGCTTCCTGGTTGGCCGCACGGGAAGCGACCGCGGCCACCGACGCTTCGGACGACTATCGACGGGCCCTCACCCAACTGGGTGTCAGCGACGCGTGGGCGGCGGAGGGCCGGCGGATTCTCGACTGGAAGCGGATCCTGCTCGCGTTGGTCTGGCTCCTGATGCTGCCCTACGCCGCGATCGGTGCGATCGCATGGACGGTTCCGGCGGTCATCACCTGGCTCGTGTCGAAGGTCCGCATGGCCCCGGCAGTGATGGCGACGGTGATGCCGTTGGTGGCCCTGATTCTGTTCGGCATAGCGACCGGCATCTGGTCGTGGGTCGGCTGGCGGGTCAATGGATTCGCCGGATTCGCCGCTGCCGTTGTCGCGATGCCAATCAGCTTCGCCGCCCTGGTCATGGTGGTCGAACGCGGGCTGCTCTGGTGGCGCTGGTCCCGGAACCGGGTCGCGACATTCGGGGGACGGGCGCGGCGACTTGCCGAACTGCGTCAACATGCGGTCGCAGCGGTGGCAGCCGAGGTCGAGACGGAGTTGCGCGACGCCCTCCCGGAGGTCGCGTCGTGAGCCGGTCGACGGTCTTGGCGGTCGCCTCGTTCCTCTTGAGTGTGCCGGTCGTGGTCGCCTGGGTGTTCGCTCTCTTCGACATAGCTCGGCGTCGGGATCTGCGGATCGAACGGAAGGTTGTCTATGGGGCGGTGTTGATCTTCGTCGTTCCCGTGACGCTGTTCTACCTGTTGTCTCGACCGTCCGCGACGATCGGCCACGGGTCTTGGATGCACGCACCGCGGCGACCGGACGACTGGCGTCGCACGCTCGTCAGACAACTCGAACGGACCGACGGCGCTCCCCCGGTGACGAGTCGAAGCGAAGCGCTCGACCTGGCCGAACGAGCCCACAGACTCCGCAGCTGAGCAAGCGATCCCGCCAAATCCCCGCGGCTGAGCAAGCGATCCCGCCCGAATCCGCTCTGGCGGTCCGCTCCTCTGGCGGTCGGCTCCTCTGACGGTCGGCTCCTCTGCCCGTTCTGGCTGTCGTCCAGATACCCAGGGGTACCCGAGCGACAGCCAGAACCACTCTGTGGGGACGGTGCAAGGTGTTGGCCGCCCAGCGGGCCAGCATGAGCAGCGCCCCGAACCGCTCAGGGGCCGCTCAGGCTCAGGGGCCGCTCAAATTGCGACGTCGGTGTCGGTGTCGGTTTCGATGTCGATGTCGACCGACTCGGAATAGAACGCCGCGCCCTGGTCCAACTCGACGGTATAGGTCGCGTAGTCGTCTTCGTCCTCAAACCCGTAGAAGTCGAACTCAAGGGTGGTGGGGTCACCCGACGAATCACCACCTGCGAACGAGTCGAAGGGGACGTACATCGTCACTTCGGCTTGGTTCGCCGTATGCCACGCCATCCTTCAGGAACGTGGCGTCGAGTTGCACGTATGCGCCGTGGGTTTTGTACACGCCGGAGGTCTGCTCGTTCGCGTCAACGTTGTGTGACCCCGACGGGAAGTATGCAGTGCCCTTGGGGGTCGGGTATTCGACGATCAGGTTGGCGGAACGGACGTCCTCACGAAGCGGTATCTCGGTGGTGAAGCTTCCGTACGGGGCAGCCGCATTGACCGTGATGTAGTAGCCATCGGGATCGAGGACGACCTCGCTGCCATTGACCCCTTAGAACGCGCGCCAATAGGTCAGCATTTGGGGCTCCATCGGTCGGCCCATTTGATTAGCTTGACAATAATTATGAGCGCAACGGCTAGGTCGATCTGTGCGAGGCGGTGGGCGTTGAACCTGTCG
>JBARXY010000040.1:0-15662 GCA_049647585.1 Microthrixaceae bacterium
GTCTGGTCCGGTCCCTTCCGGCGCGCCCGCGGGCGCGGTTCCATCTGGCGCTCGCTCGGTGGGATGCGGATCGGCGGAGGGAAAGAGTCGATCGACGATTGCAGAGATGGTGACCGCTGCGGCCAACACGAGGGCTACCTCGGCGCCGGCCCGATAGCGGGTGATACCAAATGTTGACGCCGCAACAAGAGTCACCAACAGCGGTTGGGCCAGCAGCGGATAGATCTTGCGACCTCGACGGCGCAGCAGTACAAGGCCGGCAATCCCCAGCGGCATGAGGAGGTAATACGCCCAAAGAGCTTCACGGACGGTCTGGAAACCGGTTCCCGGCGGTCCGCCCGAACGTCCTTCGACCCAGCCGTCCAGTCCCAGGCTCTGTCCGGGTCGGAACAGGTGCCATTCACGCCCAATGCGCGCTGCGATAACTTTCGGCAGCTCGCCGCGATGTTCGGCGATGTAATCCGATGCGATACGGCGGTACTCGGCGTCGCGGACCGACCTGTCGGTACTGGTCGGTTCCTTGATCTGGGGGCTCAGCAGACAGTTGGTGTCGTAGAACCCCAGATTGCGACCGCTGAATGTCAGATCGCAGTTGCCGACAGCAAGGGTCTGGCCCGCTCCGGTACTGAGCCAGACGGGTGAGTCGAAACGACTCAGGTTGTAGATGACCCAGGGTGCGAACGCGACGATGGGGATCAACGCCGCGATGCCAAGGTGTGCGACGCGTTCCTTCCACGACAGCGCCTTCCGCGCCAGAACCAGCGGAAGGACGAGGATTCCGAACAGCGCCATTGCCTCTGGCCGGGTCATTGCCCCGACCGTCAGAGCAGACGCGATCAGCACCAGGTCCCAGCGGTTGGGTCGGTCCAGGTAGCGGTAGCACCCGAGCAGCACTACGGCGCTCGCCAGGATGAAGACCGTTTCGACCATCAACATGCCGTCGTTGATCCAGATGTTCGGATAGATGGCCGCGATCGCAGCAGCGATGAGGCCGACCCTGTCCGAAACGAGGCGGCGACCGACGAACGCGATCACCGCGAGTGAAGCCGTGCCGACGAAACACATGACGATCCGCTGGCCCTGAGGTGTTCCAATTCCGATCAGATCCAGGAACGCGAGTATCAGGATGAACCCAGGCGGATGGTCGGCACCCGGTGCAACTATCCCGCTCTTGAAATAGTCGAAGGGATGTAGAAATCCCCTGCCGTCGGCGACGAGCTGGGCCTGGAAGTGGTACCAGAACGCGTCGCCGCCGGTCAGTTCGACCGAGGACTGGCGGATGAACACGAAGCCGAGACGCACCGTGAGCCCCACCGCCAGAATTGCCGCGAGCCAGGTCAGGAATCGCTTGCGCGTAAGTGCCCTCGGCCCACGTGCCCTCGGCCCACGTGCCGTCGACCCAGGTGCTGTCGACCCAGGTGCTGTCGGCCCAGTCATTCAGCTGACCCAGTCATTCAGCGAGGTGTCGGTCTCAGCTCATAGAGGAACTGGTAGGCGAAGAGCTGCGGACGGATCGTCACAAGTGCCCTGTCCACGCGTGCCACCAGTTTTCCGAGCCTGCCCGAAGTCGGAGCGGTGCCGGAGGAGCCTCCCCTGCCGGAGACCTCGAGCGGCAGCCCGGTTGCGTCACTCTGGACTACGAGAAAACCTGCGTCCTTGATTAGTCGCTCGAGGCTGCGCCGGGTGAAGAACCGGACGTGGTCCGAATCGAGGATCCCTCGCCGGTCATAGCTGAAAAGCCCGAGTGCGACCCGGATTCGGGGGTACCAGTGACCGAAGTTCGGCACGCTAAGAACCAGAGATCCGCCTTCGGCGAGTTGACCGCGGATCTCTTCGAGCAGCAGATCGGGCCTACGGACGTGTTCGATCACATCTGCAGCCAGAATCACGTCGAAGGGGCCGCCGAGATCAGCCGGGAGGCCGTCATCGAGGTTCGCTTGGACGAAGCGGTCGACGCGTTCGTCGACCTGGGGGTGATGGGTGATATCGACACCGGTCACATGGTGACCGAGTTCCCTGAGACCTTGGGCGACCACGCCGTCGGAACATCCCAGGTCGAGGACTCGCGCCGACCCCCGCTGGGCCAGCCGATTGGTCACAAAGCGATGGGACGAGTCCTCGGCCGACTTCTCCTCGTAGCTCGAACTTGCGAAGGCCAACTCGCCGGATCCGAAGCCCATCTTGTGTGCCCGGTAGCGGGTGACCTCCAGGGCGATGTCCTTTGCGTACTTCAGGCCATTGACGTGGGAAATCTCGTCGCCGTAGTAGGTCGGTATCGGAATCTCGGTGATGCGCTGACCCGATTCGATCAACTGCAGGATGATCTGTGTGTCGAAGTCGAAATCGTCGCTGTTGCCTTCCAGCGGAATCTGCCGGAGCGCAGCTACCGAGTAGGCCCGGTACCCGGAATGCCACTCGCTGAGTGACGCACCCGCCACGGCGTTCTCGAATGTGGTGAGGATCCGGTTTCCGACGTACTTGTAGAGCGGCATCCCGCCTCGCCGCGCAGCACCCGGATCCATCATTCGGGAACCGAAGACAGCATCGGCGCGACCCTCGAGGATCGGAGCGACCATGTCTGGAAGCATCTCAGGTGCGTATTGGCCGTCGCCGTGCAACAACACGATGACATCGAGGTCGTGTTCGATCGCGGTCCGGTAGCCCCACTTCTGGTTTCCGCCGTAGCCCAGATTCTTCTCGTGGCGGGTCACTTCGATGGGAAGGTCGGCTGCCAGCTGCTGATATCCGACCGCTACCAGGTGGGTCTGATCCTGACTGTGATCATCGCCGACGATGACAGAGGTGATCGATGGCCTGAAGTCCTCGGGTATGCGGTCGAGCACCTCAGCGAGGGTGGTAGCAGCGTTGTAAGCGACGACAAGAACGCCGATTCGCTTTGATGTCACATGTCCTCCGTCGTCAACCGGGTGAGGCTACCGCGACATACGATGTGGCGCATGAACGCTCCGGGAGAACGACCGACCCAGGCGCGTGGCGGGGTCGGTGGAGCCGCAGATGGGTTCGCAGGTGGGATCGCTGGTGGGGGGTCCGGCGTTCAGGCCGATCTGTCGCCCGCTGCTCGGGTCATGTCTGGTTCGTCGCCGGTGCGCTTTCCTGCGCTCGACGGGTGTCGGGCACTGGCGGCGATCGGCGTGGTCATAACCCATCTTGGGTTGATCAGCGGCTTCATCAGCCGTCACGAGTCCGTCGGCAGGTTCATGGCCCGCATGGACGTGGGTGTCTCGGTGTTCTTCGTTCTTTCGGGCTTTCTCCTGTACCGCCCGATAGTCGCCGCCCGCTTTGCGGGGAAAGAACCACGTGACGTCGGTTCATATGCGCGTCGCCGACTGCTGCGGATATTCCCCGCCTATTGGGTCGCACTGATCGTCGTCGCATTCGTGCTCAAGGCACCGGGGTTTTTCGAACCCCACAGCATCGTTGCGCACTTCTTCCTGTTGCACGTCTACGACTCGACCCAACTGGTCGGCGGACCGATACAGCAGTCGTGGAGCCTCGCAACCGAACTCGCCTTCTATGCGTTTGTTCCGGTGTGGGCGTGGTTCATGTCTCGAAAGGCCCGAACAATCGAGGCGCAACTGAAGCTCGAAGTTGTCTCGCTGGTCGGTCTGCTAGTCGCGTCAACACTGGCCAACGCGGTGCTGGTGGCAATCGGAGTGTCGGGTTCGACGTTCGCGATGCTCGGTACTTGGCTTCCGTTCCGGGTCGGTGATTTCGTGCCGGGCATGCTTCTCGCTGTGCTCAGCGCATGGGTGTCGCATAGGCAGATTCGATTGCCGGAATGGCTGGTTGGACTTCCGGTGACGCTCGGGTGCTGGGCCGGGGCGGTTGTCGCGTTCTGGGTCGTTTCGACCCGATTGAACCTGCCGATGTTTCCGACCTTCACGCCGAAGCAGGCTTTCGCGGTGCGGATCATCTACGTGGTCGTGGCGGCTTTGGTAGTCCTTCCTGCTGTGGTCGGACGTCAGTCCGGTAGAGTTGTCCAGGCGCTGTTCGCCAACAGGCTGGCGATCTGGGTGGGGCTGGTGTCCTACGGGATCTACATCTGGCACGAAGCCTGGCTCGATATCTATCTGCGCTGGTTCGACGAGCAGGTGCTCGCCGCGAGCATCGTCGGAATGGGTCTGTTCGCAGTGGCTATGACGATGATCTGTGCCGCCGCTAGCTGGTACCTGATCGAGAGGCCTGTCATGGAGTGGGGCCTCAAGCGACGTTGAACTGCCCGGCTAGTTGTCCTGAAGTTTCCGACAGAGGGGCGTCGGGAGCGGGCTGGCAGCGACGCGAACCGCTCCGCCGCTAGCCCCGCTGCCGGCCCCGCCTTCAGGCTCGCTCACTGCCAGGTCGCGAAGCGTCACGAAAGTCCGGAGCAACTCGTGCCGCGTGCCGTGGCGGATGACCGTGATGGTCTGATCAAGCTGGTCGTGTACCAAGTCGAGATCAAGATCGAAGCCGCCGCGGTCGTCGGAGCCCAGGTCGAACTCGACTCCGCTGGCGACCAGAGACCCGGGCAGTTCGAGGCGAGCCCTGCCACCCGAGATGGGTAGCAGCGACAGCTCGATGAGCCCGTTCTGGCCCTGCGCGGTTGCTATGGAGATCGGTTTGGCGAGCGCCGAGTCCGACTTGATCCGGACGCGGGTGCTGCCACCCGAGTCACCGGACTCGACCAGGTACCAGACGTCACCGCTTGAGCGGTACAACGCGGCGCAGTCCCCGATGACAGCCACCGTCCCTTTGGGGGCGGGCTCCGGCAATGCATCCACCGATCCGACCCGGACATGCGGGACGGACCCCGGAAGGGCCAGCTGCAGAGCGAGCCAACTCCCCCGCCCGACCGACGTGAACCCGGGCGCGATCTCGCGCTGGTACTGCAGGGCCACAGCGGTGTTCGCCCATGATCCCCACACAGAGGTGGCAATCAGGACGACCGCCAACACCAACGCCTTGTAGCCACGGGTCCCGGTCCGCAGGCGTTTTGTGCCGAAACGGTGGGACAACCCGTGAAGACCGACGATCGTTGCTAAGGCAAGAAATGGGTAGAGGTCGGACACATACCTCTCGGCCATGTATCCGAACACGAGAATCGCGGCCGCTCCAGCAGCCGCACCCACAACCGGAATGCGGAGCACCGCAACGGTTCGGGTTGAGTCGGTTCGGTCAGCCGCGAGGTCGCCGTTCGCAGCGTCATCGAACAGGCGGTGCGGAGCCGCAAGTACGAAAAGGCCTGCCAGAGCCCCGAGGAACAGCAACGGTTCGCTGGCCGGAACACTCGAGGACCAGTCTCGCTCCGCGAATACGGCGGAGCCGACCACCGATGGCCGGTCGTCGGGAAATCCCAGATAGGGGAACGAGGCTCGAGTACTGAGCGCGTCGGGTCGCAGCAATTGCAGCGCTACCGATGGAGCGAATTGCAGTCCGAACAGTGAACCGTCGTTGGCATCGAGAGCCTCACGGCGTGCCTGATCGTTCTCCACCAACATCTGGCGGTCCAGTGGGACGCCGAAGGCCGAACCGAACCGGACATGATTCACCGTCGCGTAGAACCCGAGTCCAGCCGACAGTCCGAGAGCAATTATCGCCAGGGTGGCCAGACCCCGTCGAGGTGAATGGACAGGTCGCCATCCGGCGATCGCGAACAGCCGTGAGGCCAGCCGGTTGAGGGACGAGCCGCCGTCGAGTTTCGCTGTCACAAGTCCCGCGACCAGAAGCACGCCGACGATTGCAAGTGCCGCGAAGGGCCCCAGCGCTATCGACGTGCGGGTGTTCAGGGCAAGTCCTGCCAGAAGGACGCTCGCACTCAGATTCATCCACTCGAGCCTCGATGCTCCGCTGGCATTCGGCGTTGCTTCCGCTTCGTCACGGGACCGGTGCACCGAAATCAACCAGCAGGTGAGGTGGACCAGGGATCCAAGGCTGAGCGCCACTCCCCAGAGTTGAGCCTCGTGGTAGACCCACGCCCGCGACGCCAGGAACAGGATCGACCCGGTTCCGATGCCGAAGGTCGCGACGGCGCTCAGCGCGAACTCCGCTCGGCCGACCGGCGCGTAGCTGCGCAGCAGGACTCGAATCCTCCACGAGGCCGTGATGACGTAGCCCATCGTGACCCCGAACGCGACGAGCATCGACAGCCCTGTCAGCCTGCCGTCGAGGGAGCGGGTCAACCCCAGTAGCGGCATTCGAAGAATCGTCGGAGTCAGACCTTGGTAGATGAAGGTCTTGTCGCCGATGCGAAACCCTTCGAAACCGGGCACCGACGGGTCGACGTCGAGGTGGCCGTCAAAGAGTGCCCGTGCCTGGCCGTCGTAGAAATTCCCGAGGAGGTCTGTGCTCAGCAATCCGTCCCGTCCGCCCTGCAGAACAATTGCGAAAAGGGCCAAGGCGGCCGCTGCGCCAATGAGTGACGCCAACAGGAAGCGCTTCCTCACCCCGACGCGCTCTGGATTCCGCACGCGGTCGGTGAGCATGCCGGTCATTGGCGGAACAGTAGCCGGGCGATGGTCACAGGCAGTGAAGCCGATCAGCAGAGCAGACCGTCATTACCGACCATCACGTTGGACCAGCATCGAGGCTCGCCATCGCGCTCCCCGGGAGCAACTAGGTTCGCGGGCTATCCGCCGTGTTGGATTGAGCAGATCGTCTGCGTCCGATCTCACTGCGTCCGATTCGGAGCACGCTCCGGACGCCTGCCAATGACCGAGCACTCAGACAGAACCCCCGACCGAAAGTCCAAGGCTGGACGCTCCGACGACCGGGTGCCGAAGGCGGAGTCCGGGTTCAGGGATCGATTCGCCCGCCGCCCGCAACTGGGCGTGCTGCTGCTGATACTGGTCAGCTACGTCCCGCTGCTGTTGACCAAGCCGGGCAAGGTCGGCGCGGACACCAAGAGCTACCTGTATCTGGACCCGGGCCGTCTCCTGTCGAGGGCGCCGTTCATGTGGGACCCCAACATCGGGACCGGAACGGTGACGCATCAGAACATCGGCTACCTGTGGCCGATGGGCCCCTACTACTTCGTGATGGACGCCATCGGCATACCCGACTGGGTTGCCCAGAGGCTCTGGCTGGGCTCGATAATCCTCGCCGCCGGACTCGGCGTCCGTTGGATGCTCAAGGAACTGCGTTGGGACGGTGCGGGGCTGACCGTCGCCGCTTTCGCCTATGCGCTGAGTCCCTATCTGTTGGACTATGCGGCACGCATCTCGGTGATTCTTCTGCCCTTCGCCGGCCTGCCGTGGCTGATAGGTCTCGCCGACCGGTCACTTCGCCGCCAGGACTGGAAGGCCCCGGCGATCTTCGCCCTCGTCACCCTGACAGTCGGTGGGGTCAACGCGACGAGTCTGTTGCTGGTGATGGTCGGGCCGATGCTGTGGTTCGTCCACGCGACCTTCATCCTGCGGGAGGTGTCGTTCGCAAACGCAGTGCGCTCAGCGCTGCGGATCACGGTTCTGACGGCGGTCACCTCGCTGTGGTGGGTCGCAGGGCTGATGATCCAAGGGTCACAGGGAATCCCGATACTTCGCTACACCGAGACGTACGAGACGGTCGCTGCTGCTGCATTCGCCCCGGATCTGCTGCGCGGGTTGGGATACTGGTTCTTCTACGGCCAGGACGGCCTCGGTGCGTGGACGGCGTCGTCGGTGTCGATGATCCAGGCTCCGTTCACGCTCGCCCTCTCCTACCTACTGCCGGGACTCGGGTTCATCGGGGCGCTGTTGACCCGCTGGCGAAACCGGGTGTTCTTCGCCGGGATCGTCGTCGCCGGGCTCGTGATTTCGGTCGGCTCTCATCCGTGGGACTCGCCCAGCCCGTACGGCGCAGTCTTCAAGGCCTGGTCGCATTCAGACCTGGGTTTGTCCTTCCGTTCGACTCCTCGGGCAGTGCCGCTGATCGCCTTGGGATTGTCGGTGTTCCTGGGTGCCGGAATCGCGGCGCTGGCACGCTGGCGTCCGAACCTGCACCGGCCCTTCGCCCTGGTGCTGCTGGTCCTGATCTGCCTGAACCAGATCGCGTTGTTCCGGGGACAGATGGTCGACCGGAACCTGCTGCGCGACGAGAACCTGCCGGACTACCGCATCGAAGCCGCCGATGCGCTGAGCGATGGCGACCGGGAAACGCGGGTGCTCGAGTTTCCGGGAATCGACTTCGCCGCGTACCGCTGGGGCAACACCGTCGACCCTGTGACCCCAGGTTTGACCGACCGCGAATACGTCGCCCGCGAGTTGATCCCCTACGGGTCGCCGCCATCGGCGAACCTGCTCAACGATCTCGATGAGCCGTTCCAGGCGGGACGCAGCGATCCGTCGACACTGGCGCCCCTTTCCAGGCTCATGGGCGTCGGCGACATCATGTTCCGTGCCGACCTGCAGTTCGAGCGATATCTCACTCCGCGACCGCGCCTCACCTGGCGTCAACTTCTGAACGCTCCCGGACTCGGTGAGCCGATCACGTTCGGTCGTGCGGTTCCCAACGAGGCCGACCCGCAACTGCCGACCGACGACACCCAGAACTTCGGGATACCCGTCGGGGATGCCGATCCGCCACCGGTTTCGATTTTCCCCGTCGAGAAGCCACGACCCATCCTGCGGACCATTGACGCCAAGGCTCCCGTCATCATCGCCGGAGACGGCAACGGGCTGGTTGGACTTGCAGCCAGTGGAGCCCTTCAGGCGGACCGGCCCAATCTCTACTCGGCGACGTTCGCCGAAAAGAAGTCCGAGCTTGCGCGACTCCTCGCCGTGGACGCGTCCTCGCTGGTGGTGACCGACACGAACCGACGTTCCGGCCGACGTTGGGGTTCGGTGCGCGAGAACGACGGCTACACCGAACGGGCCGGTGAGAAGCCACTGCTGGCGGATCCGACGGACAATCGCCTCGAGGTGTTCCCCGGTGCGACCGACGACTCCAGAACGGTCGTCGACCAGATTGGCGGCGCAACGGTCGCGGCATCGCGGTACGGCAACGGTGTGACCTACACCGCCGGTGATCGTGCCGTGAACGCGATGGATGGAAATCCCGCCACAGCCTGGCGGGTCGCAGCCTTCGAAAAGGCCGTCGGAAATTTCCTCGAGATCGACCTTCGTTCGCCGGTGACCACCGACCATCTGACCTTTCTGCAGGGCCAGGGTGCCAAGAATCGTTGGATGACCGGTGTGTCGTTGAGCTTCGACGGATCCACCCCGGTCGCAGTCGCTCTCGACGACACATCGAGGACCGCTCCTGGTCAGACCGTGACCTTCGATCGGCAGACGTTCTCGAAGCTGAGGATCACGATCGATTCGACCGATATCGGCCCACAGGCCAGCTACCGGGGAATCTCCGATGTCGGTCTGGCCGAGGTCACGATCCCGGGCGTGGATCCGGTCCACGAAGTGGTGCGTCCGCCGGTGGACCTGCTGAATGCCGCCGGCGCCGACTCGATCTCGCATCCCCTCAGCTATGTCTTCGCCCGGCGGGCCAACAACCAACGCGACATTCTCGCGGCGGACGAAGAGCCGTCCCTTCGGCGCTGGGTGATCGGACCGGCAAGCCGAAGTTTCACCCCGTTCGGCAAGGCCCGTGTGGCTGTGGGCCGCTCCGACAGCCAGATCGATGAAACTCTTGGGCTCAAGGACGCAGCTCACGGCGGGGTTACCGCAAGTTCCACCGCACGACTACCGGGAACGGTCGCCAGTCGTGCCCGCTCAGCCGTCGACGGCGATCCGGGAACGGCGTTCCAGACGCCGATCAACCATCCGCTGCAGACGCTGACAGTCACCTATCCCGGGCCTGTGACGATCGACGGTCTAGAGATGGCGGTGTTCACCGACGGAAAGCACTCCGTCCCCACCCGGGTCACCGTCAGCGTCGACGGCGCCGAAGGCCCACCGCTTGACCTGGAGCCTGTCGATATCGGGACCGGGAAGGCCAGAGGCGCCACGAGCACGCTGTCGGTCCCTACTGGAAAGCTTTCGGGCACGACTTTCACGGTGACGATCAACGCCGTCGACGAAGTCGCATCCAAGGACTGGTTCGCGGCTTCCCGGATCGTCCTTCCGGTCGGAATCGCCGAGGTCGGGCTCCCAGCGGTTGAGTTGCCGGCTGCAACCAGTCCCCTGCCCGACACCTGCCGCAGCGATCTGGTCGAGATCGACGGCAGGGCGATACCGCTGCGACTGGCTGGAACCCTCGGTGAAGCGACAGCCGGGGACATTGTCCACCTGGTCAGCTGCGGCGGCCCGGTCGAGATCGAATCCGGCAAGGCCCTTCTGAGTAGCAACCCGGGTATCGACACAGGAGTTGACGTCGACCTGTTGACACTCGCTTCGGCGGCTGGTGGTGGCCCCGGTGTCGACACACTGGCGGACCCGCCCGGTGAAGGACCCGATGCTCCCGACACTGAACCGGAGCGGACCGGCAGGATCAGCTACGACGTGAAGGTGCGCGATGCGAAGTCGCCGTATTGGGTCGTGCTCGGCCAGAGCCACGGTTCGGGCTGGAGAGCCACAACCTCTGACGGCACCGATCTGGGCGAGTCGACGCTGATCAACGGCTATGCGAACGGATGGCTGATTGACCCCGCCAAGTCGGGTGAGGACGTGACCGTCCACATCACCTGGGCACCGCAGAAGCTGGTCTGGATAGGCCTGGGTGCCTCGGCGATCGGTGTTCTGATCTGTCTGGTATTTGCGCTTCGGCGTACGAAGCAGCGAGTCCCATCCTCGGCCGATGGCAGCGCCGGTGCGGCCGCTCCCAGTGAGGCGGAGGGCTTCGAGGCAGCCGGCCGCGGTTCTGTAGTTGGCTCCGATGCTGTGGCGGACGAGGCTGGATCTGCTGCTGTCCGGGTCGATCCCGATGCTGTGGCGGACGAGGCTGGGTCTCCTGCTGTGGATCAGACGGCACCCTCAGTGTCTCCGGTGGGAGTGTCGCTATTCGAGGTTGACGGTCCAGCGTTGTCCAACCGAGCGTCGGCGATCGTTACCGTTGTCGCCGGACTGGTAGGGCTTGTCTTCGGTGGCTGGCCTATCGGTCTGGGAGTGATGGCCGCGGCTCTTGTCATGTCACGGGTCCGGGTAGGCCAGAGCGTGGCCCGCATCGCCTGCGTCGGGCTCTACGGCGCTGCGGTCGGCTACATCATCCTGAAAGAGCTGCTCAATCGGTACCCGCTCGACTTCAGGTGGGTCGCCCAGTTCGAGGTCACCCATGCCTGGGCGCTGGGCGCCACGATCCTGCTCGGAGTGATCGTCGTGATCGACGATCTTCGCTCCTCACGCCCCAGAGAGCGGGATTGAAACCTGCGCTCACGCGCCGACCGGAGCGGGATGGTCGGCGCTGAACCCTGCGCTCACGAGTCGACCGGCGCGGGATGGTCGGCGCTGATCCGCATGGTCGGCCCGAACGGGCTCGCCGATGGGGCAAAATGGTTGGGAAGTGTGATTGGAGTGGTCGTTATTCGACCACTCCAATGACACTTCTCCAGAAATCTTCACCGCAGGCGGATCTTTGACGCACCGAGTTGGCCCGAACGGGCTCGCCGCAGGCTTGCCAGTGCGGGGCGCGGCGCCGGGCGCTTGGGTGGACTCTTGCGAGTTAGCGGCTCAGCGTTTGGGCTTGCCGGCTATGGCCAGGAGGACGAGCGTCGACGGGTCGATCTTGTCGGTGACGAAGAAGTCCTTGTCGGTGATACCCGACTGACCCCCAACCTGCTCGGTGTTGGTGAACCTGTAGGCGATACGACGGCCGGTGGCGTGCAGCCAGACGAAAGCCTTACGAGGCAGCTTGTGGCGCAGTCCGAACGGATCGAGCTTCAACAGCTTGTTCGCCATCTCCCGCCGCTTCTCGAAGTCGGCCTTGACCGTCGGCGTGGCATCCAGGCCGACAACCGTGACGTCGTCGAAGTGTCGGGAGAGCATCGCCTGCAGATCCTCGGGGTCGAAGAGGTAGACGTGGTAGGGATTTTCGAAATCCGCGGGCTTGTTGGGCGTGAGGAAGAACGCCCGACCGTCCTCTGCGAGAACCCGGGACACCTCGGAGACATGGAACTCAGGATCGACAAAGTGCTCAATCAGGTGTGACGAGCAGATGTCGTCGAATGCATCTCCACGTATTGGCAGCTTGGCGCCATCGCTGCAGATGGTGCGCAGGTCGACCTCGGGGTGGAGCTTGACCGCTGTCGCAGCTGTTTCCTGGTCGTAATCGACTCCAATGAGCATGCGATCCTCTGATGCAAAGCTGACGGTGCCATCGGCAAGTCCGCATCCCAGGTCGAGCATCTTGCCGCTGCCCACCCTGGCGCGCACCTCTCGATAGCCCGCGGCGTGCAGCGCCAGGAGCGAATCTGGGGTCTGGCCCTCCATGGGGCGTTCACCGGTGAGCTTCAAGACTTCTCCTATTGTGGACTGTTCGTGGGCATTGGCTACGACTCGGGGACTGCATGGTTCGGGTCGGGACTGCGTGGTTCGGGTCGGGACTGCGTGGTTCGGGTCGGGACTGCTTGGTCGAGGGGTTCGGGACTGCTTGGTCGAGCCTGTGAGGCCGTATCAGCAGTTCGACGATGCTGACTAAGTAGCATAGAAGGCCTTATCCCCCGGACTTGGGAGCGCTTGTCGCTGCCGCCGGAGAGACACCCGGAGAATCCTTGGAATCGGACCTGTGCAGACCCCTGTAGCCAGCGAGAGCACCATCAAGACCATTTCCGACATGGCTGAGCGGGCGGGTCTGGAGCGGATCCACATGCTGGCATGGCGTGACCTTGACGACGACGAAGCCGGCGGTTCAGAAGTCCACGCGCACAACATCGCGTCCATTTGGACCCAGAGCGGGCTTCAGGTGACCATGCGGACGTCCGCTGCGAAGGGGCAACCCGCCTCCGCCACCCGTGAGGGCTACTCGGTGTCTCGTCGAGCAGGCCGATTCACGGTCTTCCCACGCAGCGCTCTCGCCGAGATGACCGGACGCCTCGGACCCTGTGATGCACTTGTGGAGATCTGGAACGGGATGCCGTTCGGCTCGCCCCTCTGGTGGAGGGGCCCGCGGGCGATCTGGCTCCATCACGTCCACGGGCCAATGTGGGCAATGACCCTTCCGGGGCCGGTGGCGAAGTTCGGTGTTGCGATCGAAGAGAAGATTGCGCCTCGCTTCTACCGGCATCAGCCGATCGTCACTCTGTCGAGGTCATCGAAACGTGAGATCGTCGGCGACCTTGGCTTCGATGAGGACAAGGTGAGGGTCATTTCGCCGGGAGTGGATCCGTACTTCACACCTGGCGGAGAGAAGTCGCCCACTCCCCTGGCGGTTGCTGTTGGTCGCCTGGTTCCGGTGAAGGACTTTCCGCGGCTGGTTCGCATAATGGCTGCCGCCCGCGAGCGTGTTCCTGACCTCGAGCTCGTAATTGTCGGCGAGGGCTATGAGCGGGACAAGATCGTCGCGACGATCGCCGAGTGCGGAGGAGAATCGTGGGTTCGTCTGGCCGGTCGGATCAGTGATGACGAGCTTCGCGACCTCTATCGGCGGGCCTGGATAGCTTCCTCGGCGTCGGTCCGCGAAGGCTGGGGAATGACCCTGACCGAGGCGGCAGCATGCGGTACTCCGACGGTCGCAACCGATATCGCCGGACACTCCGACGCTGTGGACGAGGACCGGAGTGGGCTTCTGCGCAGTACTGATGCAGATCTGGCAGAGGCCGTGGTGTCGGTAATGACAGACACCGAATTACGCATGAGGCTGCAGAAGGGTGCGTTGGAGCGGGCCGCTGAACTCACCTGGGAGAACGCGGCGATTGCCAACTTCGAGGTCCTTGCCCTCGATGCGATCTCCCGACGTCGGGCCGGCGGACGATGACCGAGTTCGTTCTGGGTGTCGACCTCGATGGGGTCTGCGCCGACTACACGCTCGGTTTCAGATCGGTCGCAGCCATCGAGTGGGACGTGCCCGAGGAGTCGCTCACAACCGATGTCAGCTGGGATTTCGCGGAGTGGGGACTCGATCGTGAGAAGTTCCTGAAGCTGCACCGAACCTCTGTGCAGGACCACCGGATGTTCAGGGACATGCCGGCAATCGACGGCGCCTCGGACTCGTTGTGGCGGATCTCGGATGCAGGTGTGTGGCTGCGCATCGTGACCCACCGTCTGGTCACCAACTGGGGCCACGCGGTAATCGTCTCCGACACCGTCGAGTGGCTGGACTACCGCAGCATCCCGTACCGCGACATCTGTTTCCTCGGTCGCAAGGTCGAGGTCCAGGCGGACGCCTATATCGAGGACGCACCTCACAACATTGAGGCACTCCGAGAGGCCGGCAACACTGTGATCGTGTTCGATCAGCCCTACAACCGGGATATCGAAGGGCTCAGGGCGAAGACCTGGGCCGAGGTGGAGGTGATCGTCGCCCAGCTGGTCGCAGATTCGGGAAGGACGTTCGCCTCGCAACTACCAGGTCTGGACGCGGGGAGCGCCCGCTTGGAGCGCCACAAGCACTCCTGACAGGTGGTGCCGATCATCGCGGGTCATAGGCCCCCCTGCGCTCTCCAAGACTCCTGACGGTCCGCCAACCGGCACTCCTGACGGGCCGCCAACCGGTGCGATCAGAGATGACTCGGCGGAGGCCCGAATCTTCTGAGGGCGAAGTCCCGTAGCCCTTTGAGCCTCGCCGTAGGGTCGAAAATGAGTGGCCTGCTCGCAGGCGATACGACGCCCCTGATGACCTGTTCCACGGTGATGACCGCTCGAATGAATGCGTGGTACCAGCCGCTGTTCTCCTGTACCAACAGCAGAGTGTTTCTGGTCTGGAGGTAGTCCACCAGACGCACGCCTGAGCCGATGTGCATGTTGGTCACCTTGGCTCCACGAATCAGGCCGACCCGCCAGCCGGCTCGACGGACCCTAATGCCCAGATCCGCCTCTTCGCAGTACGAGAAGTATCTCTCGTCGAAGATCCCCGATTCTTCGAGACAGTCTCTCTTGAGCATCATCAGAGTTCCGTGGGGATAGTCGACCTCCTCCCAACGGGGCGTACTGGTGATCGGCAGCAACGAAGGGACCACCATCCCGCCGAAGTAGGGGTCGATCACCGGTGTCATTCCGTCACCGACGTCCGCACACATCAGCCCCGCCATCGGTTCCGCTTCAGCGATGCGGAGCATCTCACTCAGACAATCGGGCGCGGGATCCACGTCATGAGGTGCAACCACGACCCAGTCGCCATCGTTGGGGTCGCCGAGAAACAGTCGCAAGCCGACATTCGCTCCGGGTCCAAAACCCAGGTTCCTGCCTGTCTCAACGAGCGTGACCGCCGAGTCGCCAAGCGCTGCAAGGCCACTGCGAAGAGCGGCGAGTTGCTCCGATGACGATCCGTTGTCGATGACCGTGACCCGCACCTGGAGCTGATCAGCCAGGAAGCGTGCGACTGTCTCGGCGCAGGACTGTGCTTGGTTCCAGTGGATGATCACCACACGAAGTGGCACTGTCGGATTTGATGAGCTCAAGTCCCTCCCGGGGCGTGACGACTGGAACGACAACCGCAGTTCACCGTTCCGACTCCCGGTTCCGACACCCATGGGTCTGTGGGATGTCGAAGCGGGTGTCGAAGCCGCCTGAGGCTAGCGGCACAATCTCAACCGCTGCCCCAGGCAGCCAGGGGGCGCGGGTCGCGTCCGGAGGCGCGGGTCGCGTCCG
>JBARXY010000041.1:0-209388 GCA_049647585.1 Microthrixaceae bacterium
CGCTGGACCCGCGCCCGCGGGGGCCGCGTCCGCGCCCGCAGAGACCGCGCCCGCAGAGACCGCGCCCGCGGGGCGCTTCGACAGAACTATCCAGAGACCGATGACTGCGGTGACGGTTGCCGCAACACCGATAGCAGACCAGATCTTGGTCGCTCCGTTGGCGACTCCCGGGACCAGGAACCTGCCGATCGTCGCTGTCAGATCGAATCCGTTGTCGATGAAACCCCGTGCCGACGTGTGACGCTCCCCGGTGAAGGTTTCGTCGATGTTGTAGTTGCGCAGCATCCACACCGCCGGAGCAAGCACCGAGACCACGCCATAGAGGATGCCGTTTCGAACCCGTTCTACGAGCCTGCCCCGGGAGTCGAGAAGGATCCACAAGCCCCCGATTGCGATCAGGACAAGGCCCACGTAGCGGACTCCGAACGCAACCCAGACCAACATCGCAGCGATCACCAGGTCGCCGATGCTCCCCTTCTCCCAGAACCGGATGAGCAGAAGCATCCATGCCATCACCACCAGCGCGAATGCCATATCGGTCATCAGGACGTGACCGAGACCGATCGTTGCTGGTCCGAGCGCCAGGACGATCGTTCCCAACAGAACGATCCGTTCGCTCGTGATGGCCTTGCGGAGCAGCTTGTTGCCCAGAAGCACCACTCCGACCGACACGATCGCGTTGAGCAGCACCGCCGCCCCGACCGTCCCCAGCGGCGTCAGACGTGAAACCAGTGCCATGAGCCCGGGCCAGATCGGCGGCCAGACGGTGACCGGGCGCTCCAGGAAATAGCCGTAGCCATCGCCCCGGGCGAGTGAATCGGCGATCGCCTGGTAGCCGACGCCGTCGTCTCCTATCGAGATTCCGCTGGCATTGGCGATCAGCACCGCGGCGAACGAAGCAGCGGCCAGCACCCACACAATCCATCGTTGCTGCCGATCTGAGCTCGCTACCTCAGGATCCAACTCTGCTGCCAGATTCACGGCGCAAGTGTCGACTCCGACGGGTGTATTCCACAAGTCAGACGTCTCTCCCGATCGACGTCGGGGAGAAGGGGGCTTGGCTTGGCGCCCCAGAGGCCTGAAGTACAGGCGTTGTGACAGGAGTCGCCCCGAATGCTTGCATTTGTTAGCAAAACCCGTTGACTCAGCAAATCACGCTAACTATAGTTAGCAGAGTAGTTAGCAGTACCGACCCGGCCGGAGCCCCCCGCCCTGCCACGAAAGAAGAGTGCAAGATGTCAACAGTTCTGAATCGTGTCACTGAAGTGCAGGATCAGGTCATCTCGGCGATTACCAATGTCAACGAGCCCCTCACCAATGCAGTGAACGTGGCCGTCGCCTTCGTGGTCGACAAGGCCCCCCAGATTCCTGCGGTTCCCTTCGCGGACAAGCTGCCCACTCCGAAGGAACTGATCAACAACCAGGCCCGCTTCGCCTCGAAGTTGGTCACCACCAACAAGGCAGTGGCATTGAGCCTGGCAACCGCCGCTCAGCCCCTGACCGACCAGATCCTCGACCGCAAGTCACCGGCGTCGCGCTCCAAGGCCGCCTGAGCGACTCCAACAGATTCGCATCGAGACCCAATCCCCCCCTTGGGTCGATAGCGACAGAAACGGACGACCCTCCCCCGGGTCGTCCGTTTCACTTTTTGGTCCGACTCACCGTTGCACCAGCTCTGGGATCTGCGGACCTACGCCGGGTCCCCTCCGGACCGACACCACTGGCACTGGTCGCAGGAACAGTCGCAACCCTGCAACCGCCGCCGTGCCCTAGTGCTGGAACCGCTTCTTCATTGCCAGCCCGGGGCTCTCGACGTACTTCCACGAGATCATGGCAACCCCCACCGTGGCCGCATAGGCGATTGGACCGGCGGCTATCACGGCCAGGCGGGTTCTGCCCGGCATGGCACCTGAGACGGCTCCGTGGACGACGAAGAACACGAGCATGTGCCAGATGTAGAGCCCATAGGAACGCTTCCCGAGCCAGACGAGGACCGGATGTGCCAACAGCCTGGCGATCAGTCGGTCAGGATTCCTGACCAGGTCCACCACCCAGAAGGCCAGGACCAGGACCGCCAGGTTGGCGAACCCGCTCACGAATGGGCCGAAGTGCGGGAATCCTCCAAGGCAGAGTGCCATCACGAAGATGACCAGCGCGATGTCGCCCGAGAGCCTCGCCAGCCGCTGGGCTCGTTCGGTCAGCCGGATCGGCTCGATCCTGAACAACATCGCGGCCAGGCAACCGAGGACGATTGAATCGGGTCTCATGATCGAGATTCCGAACAGAAACGAACTGAGTGTGCGGGCACCGAGTTCGGGCTCGAGCGTCATTCTCAGTACTGGCCAGAGGATCACGAATCCGACCATGAACGTCAGCAGGATTCGTAGCCTGATGGCGCTCATCGTCTTCATCACCCAGATGAACGCGATCGGCCAGACGAAATAGAACTGTTCCTCGACCGACAACGTCCAGAGCTGCACCAGCACCTGGCCGGTTACTCCGGTCCATGCGATGAAGAAGTTGTACGAGTACAACCCTGCGGCCAGGAACTCGTGGAACAGCCGCGTCCGATCGTCGCCGCCCAGGACGATGATGTAGAGGAGGAAGACGCCCAGCAGTGAGTAGAGCGCGGGAAACAGCCGGAACACCCGCCGTAGATAGAAGTCGCGCAGCGAATTGCTGCCCCGCTTCTGGCGCTCCTCGAAAAGCAGCGTGGTGATCAGGAAGCCTGACAGGACGAAGAACAGGTCGACCGCTACGGGAAAGCTCTGGATGTAGTAGCCGTATTCGCCGGCGAAATGAAACACCATGATCAGCGAGACGCTGACCCCGCGGACTCCGTCCAAGGTCGGACTCCAGCCGAGTTTGCGCTCCGAGGGTGCCCCCAGCCGGTCGACCAGCGTCGACCCTTGCCCAACCGATTCCTTCATGACGACGGCTGCTCGGACATAGCGCTGCCGTCCTGGGGCCTGCGGTACTTGGTGTCCTTCAGTCGCAGGAACGGCTTCTCGACGAACTTGAACGACAGCACGCCGGCACCGATCCCCATCAGACCGCCAATGAGCCCGAGGACGAGCCTTCTGACTCCGTACACGTCATGAATTGCGGGGTAGATGGGCAGCAGCGCAGGAATGTGCCACAGGTAGATCCCATAGGACCGGACCCCCAGCCACTGCATGTGTTTGTTGCTGAAGAGCTTGGCTACAAAGCCCTCTGGCCGCAGGTAAAGATCCAGGACGAAGGGGCCGATCATCAGCAGCGCCACTTGGTAGCCGACCCCACCGAACAGGTCGAAGAATCCTCGGCCGAAGAGCCTGAAATCGGGGAACCGGTTGCCAAATGCGGTGAACGTGAAGAACGTCATGAAGCCGACGAAACCCCACGTCCGTAGGCCCTTGCGCCACTTGTCGGTCAGCGGATTGGGCGCGCCCTTCTTCAGGATCGCGAGCAGGCAACCGAAGATGATCATGTCCGGTCTGACTGCGGCTATGCGGTAGATCGCTCCGGCGACCGTGGGGTGATCAAGATCGGCGTAGTCGACGGCGCCGACCGCGCTTCCCTTTGGACGCACTATGGCGATCTGGTTCTGCAGACCGAGTCGCAGTCCGATCATCAACACGATGAATGAGACACAACCGATGATCAGTGTGCGATCCGAGGCCTTACGCGCCTTCCCGAGGACGAGGACCAACAGGAACGGCCAGATGAAATAGAACTGTTCCTCGAGCGAAAGGCTCCAGGTATGTCCGATGACGCCGGTGACCTGGTTGGGGATGACCGCTGCGACCAGGTAATAGGAATACGTGGCAGCGCCGACGATGTCTATCCACCATCTGCCCATGTCGACGTCCATATTGCGGGTCACCACGACGATATTGACGATCCCCAACATGGCGGTCACGAGCAGGAGCATCGAGTACATCGCCGGGAAGAGCCGCAGGATTCGTCGCTCGTAGAATCGCCTGAGGCTGTTGGAGCCGGTACTTGCCCGCTCATCGAGCAGTAACGATGTGATCAGAAACCCGCTCGCCACGAAGAACCAGTCGATGACGATCACGGCACCGCCGAGGAATGAAACAACCTCGGAGTGGTAGAAGACGACGATCAGGACGCCGAAGCCACGAAATCCGTCGAAAGCAGGGGTGTGACGGAGTTTGGGCCCTTCCAGCGTTATCAATCTGTCGGCATTCGCCATTCTGAGCCCCCGCGGAAGACAATCGCCGCCGTGTCCTGTGTCGGCAACATATAGGCGCCTGTTGAGGCTGTCGATACGAGGAGCAGGGACGGCACCGAGGTGGCCTCAGCGCCCCCTGCCATGATCGGTCGGCCGGAACCTGTTGAACCCGGCGCCGTATGACCTCAGATGTCGAGTGACTCGCGATCGACCAGATCCGAGTTGTCGAGGATGTACTGGCGTCGTCGGGAAACGTCGTTGCCCATCAGGGTCTCGAAAAGATCGCCGGCGTTTACCAGGGCCTCGGCATCGGCCATCGTGATCCTCCTCAGGATGCGGGTTCCCGGGTCCAGACAGGTGGTCGCCAGTTCCTCGACGTCCATCTCGCCGAGACCCTTGAAGCGCACCCACTGCAGGTTCTCGGCCTTGCGGTTGCCCTTGGACAACTCGGCCGTGAGCTGGTCGCGGTGGTCGTCGGAGAACGCGTGGATGACCTTGTCGCCGACCTTGACCGTATACAGGGGCGGTTGGGCGGCAAACACCCGCCCGTCCTCTAGCAATGGGCGCATGTAGTGATAGATCAGCGTCAGCAACAGGCAACGAATGTGGCTGCCGTCCACATCCGCGTCACAGAGGATAATGATGCGCCCGTAACGGCTCTGCTCGAGGTTGAAGTCAGGCCCAGAGCCTGCCCCGACAGCGGTGAACAGCGCCTGGGCCTCGGCGTTGTCGATCACCTGTTTGAGCGTCGACTTGCCGGCGTTGACGACCTTGCCCCTCAGTGGAAGCACAGCCATGTATTCGGCATTGCGGCCGGCCTTTGCGGGACCGGCAGCCGAGTCGCCCTCGACGATCAGCAGCTCTGAGTTGATGCCGTGCCGGCGACAATCGGCCAGCTTGTCTGGCATGGACCCCGAATTGAGATTGGCGGCCTTGCGGCGCGCGTCGAGAGTCGCCTTGGTGGTGACGCGTGTGAGCACGGCTTGGGCGACCTTGTCGCGCAGGGCGGCGATGTGGGTCTTCTTGCCACCACCCTCGACCCAGTTGGTGAAGTTGTCACGGACCACTTCGTAGACGATCGACTGGATTGCTGGAGTGCCGAGCTCTTGTTTGGTCTGCCCCTTGAACTGCGGTTCCGGGAAGGTGACCTTCAGTGCCGCGACCAGACCCTCTTGGACGTCGCCCTTCTCGGCGCGGTCCTTGCCCGACTTGGCCAGGCGGGCCAGCTTCTTGGTACCAGCGAGGAGGACATCGTTGCTGACCTTGGTCATCGCCCGTTCGAGCCCCGCGATGTGGGTGCCGCCCTCGGGGGTCGGGATCGTGTTGACGAAACTGGTCACGACCGTCTCATAGCCCTTGACCCAACGCATCGCGATGTCAACCGTGCAGGTCCGTTCGACCAACGTCATCCGGCCGTCGACGGGAATCTTCTCTTCGAACTTGCCGGTGCCGTGCAGGGTGATGACATCGGTAACCGTCTCACCGATCGAAAGCGTTTCGACCAGATCCGCCAGGCCACCCTTGGCCACGAACTCCTCGACGTCACGCGGGGTCGAACCTCGTTTGTCGATCAGGCGAACCTTGAGCCCCGGTACCAGGAAACAGACCTGTGAGCAGTGCCCGCGAACCAGTTCATGCTCGACGGTCAGGCCCGGATCGAAGATGTCGAAGTCGGGCCAGAACCGGACCCGGGTGCCTGTGCGACGCGGTGGAATCTTCTTGACGACTTCGAGGGTGGACCCGGGCTTGAACTTGCCCTTGTCATCGAAGCGGCCAGGTAGCTGATTCTCGAAACTGAGCCGATGGGTTGCGCCGTCGCGGTCCACCTCGACGGTGAGCTTGGATGCCAGTGCGTTGACCACAGATGCGCCCACACCATGCAGACCGCCCGAGGACGAGTACGCGCCCTGGCCGAACTTGCCCCCAGCGTGGAGTTCGGTGAAGACGACCTCGAGGGCGGTCCGCTTGCCGTCCTTGCGGCCGATCGGTATGCCTCGACCGTTGTCCGATACCTCGACAGAACCGTCTCGGTGGAGGTGCACCTCGATCAGGTTGGCGAAACCGGCGGCGGCCTCGTCGACCGCGTTGTCGACCAGTTCCCAGATGAGATGGTGCAGACCTTCGGGGCCCGTTCCGCCGATGTACATGCCGGGACGTTTGCGCACCGCGTCGAGTCCCTTGAGCAGCTGGATGCTCTTGGCGTCGTAGGTGTGGGCTGTGCGGTTGGAGGGGGATTCAGTGGACGACATGGCCTGACAAGTCAATCACGACCCAGGGACAGCAACAGTGAACCAGGTGTGACTCTCGCTCCGATCCGCGTCCGCCGCGTCCGCCGCCTCAACGCGACGCGCCCACGACGCCCTCCCCTCGTACTGGCTGTCGCTCGTGCACCTACAGACCGTTGAACGACAGCCAGTTCAGCGAGAGGAATGCAGACAGCTCTCACCAGCGGCCGAACCCGATGGCCAGCAGGCGACGACGGGTCGACTTCGATATCAGGTCGCGACCGGTGTGCTGGATGGTCAGCGGTTGAGGTGCCGGATCGGGCTTGGATGGCGCATCCTCGGTCCCGACCACCAACAGCACGCCGTCCTCGGCTCCCACCCAGGCCCATTCGAGCTTCTTCTCGTTACGGAATTTGGTGATCCGCACACCGGACGTGGCCCGACCCTTGGTGGGAACCTCGCTCGCATCGGTGACCTTGGCGGTCTGGGCGTCGGTGACGGTCAGGATTACCGAATCACCGATGATCGCTCCCGCTCCGACCACGGTCGCACCGTCCGACAACTTCATGCCGGTCACTCCCCCGGCGTTGCGGCCCTGCACCGAGACCGACGCAGCCTCGCAGCGCATCACCTGCGCGTTCGAGGCGACTGCTGCGATGTCGTGGCCGTCAGGTGCCGCGAAGGCTGCAACGACCGTGTCGCCGGGCTTCAACTTGATGATGTGCTTGCCGGCCGGAGTCGAAACGACTTCGGCGATGTCGAGCCGCTTCATGACCCCCGTGCCGGTCACCAACATGAGCGGCGGCGGAACCTCGGCACCCGGAGGCGGCGCCGAAACGAGTGTCCTAACCGATTCGCCCTTGTCGAGCGCGAAAAGTTCGCTGAGAGCCGAGCCGCGGCTGCGGCCGGTGACCTCGCCGATGTCGGACACTCGACACGGGAAGCAGCGACCGCGACTGGTGACCGCCCAGATGCTGGCGTGGGTGGTGGTGGCCACGCGCTGCAACAGCACGTCATGTCGTGCGAACGTCGCCGGCTTCGGCCCTTCGATCGGCTCCCTGCCGATCATCCCCGAATGCGACACCGCGACGACACACGGTTCGTCGACGCTGTTGGCGGCGACCTCGGCTGCGACGTCCTCCATCGTGACGTCATCGATCTGGTCCGGCGACACGATCACCGAACGGCGGGGAGTGACGAACTGCTCTACCAGCGACTCGAGCTCCTTCAGCACGATCGTCCGCTGACGTTGTTCGGAGCCGAGGATTTTCTCGTAGTCATCGATGTCCTTGCGCAGTTCGTCGGCCTCTGCCTGCAGCTCCAGCTTGGCGAGTGCAGTGAGGCGTCGGAGTTGCATGTCGAGGATATGGACCGCCTGGACATCGCTCAGATTCAACTCCTCGATCAGTCGTGCTCGGGCCTCGGCAACGTCGTGGGAGGACCGGATGATCGACACGACCAGGTCGATGGCGTCGAGGGCGATCAGCAGCCCCTCGAGCAGGTGGAGCCTGCGGCGAGCCTTCTCGAGTCGATAGGCGGTCCGGCGCCGTACCACGTCCAGCCGGTGCTCCACGTAGTAGTTGCACAGGTCATACAGCCCGACTGTGGTCGGCTGTCCGTCGACCAGGACCACGTTGTTGACCCCGAAGGTCTCTTCCAGCGGCGTCTGACGGAACAGGTCGGTCAGCACCGCGGCAGCGTTGGCGCCGGGGCGGAGCTCGATCTCGAGGCGCAGTCCCGTCCTGCGGTCCGAGAGATCCTTGATGTCGGAAACCATCGGCGCCTTCTCGGCGCGCATCAGTTCACGCACCTTGGCGACGACCCGCTCGGGCCCCACCAGATAGGGAAGCTCGGTGACGACGATCCCCTTGCGAGCCCGGGTCAGGTTGACGATCTCGACCTTTGCCCTGATACGGAAGCTGCCCCGCCCGGTCGCATACGCCTCGGCGATGCTGTCGTCGATTATCACTCCGCCGGACGGAAAATCCGGTCCCGGAAGGACGGCCATTAGTTCTTCGACCGTTGGCTTCGGGCGCCGCTTGGTCATCACCAGGCGGATCGCTTCGAGGACCTCGCCCAGGTTGTGTCCGGGCATGTTGGTCGCCATTCCGACCGCGATCCCCGAGGTGCCGTTGACCAGCAGATTGGGTAGCGTCGCGGGTAGGCAGAGGGGCTCTTCGTTCTCACCGTCGAAGGTGGCGCGCATGTCGACGGTGTCCTCGTCGATCTCGCCGAGCATCGCCATTGCGGCGGGAGTGAGACGGCACTCGGTATAGCGATGGGCGGCCGGAGGATCGTCGAGACTGCCGAAGTTGCCGTGCGGGTCGATGAGAGTGACATTGCGGCTGAAGTCCTGGCCCATCTTGGTCAGGGCGTCGTAGATCGATGTGTCGCCGTGGGGATGGTATTTGCCCATCGTGTCTCCGACGACGCCGGCGCACTTGCGATGGGGACGATCGGGTCGGAGCCCGTTGTTGTTCATCGAGTGCAGGATCCGGCGCTGCACCGGCTTGAGCCCGTCCCGGACATCCGGGATGGCTCGGGAGGTAATGACCGAGAGTGAATAGGCGAGATAGGACTGTTCCATCTCTTCGGCGACAGGGATCTCGATGATGTCCCGGGCGTAGTCGTCGAAAAGTTCTTCCTGGCGTGGCATGGTGCCCATTCTTCCAGCGGACAGCGACAGTGACTGTCACCCACGCCCAAAGCCCGATCTCTTTCTCGGGCGGCGGCGCGGGTCTGAACCCGAATGACCACGGATAGGTAGCGATCGAAGGTAGAGCGATCGCTACTGTCCCGACAGCTACGCCCAGGGATCTCCGGGATGCGGTCCAGGAACGACTCGTGATCGCCACAAATCCGTGAGGAGATGCGATGTATAGCGTTGGCGACTTCGTGATCGACCGGCTGATCGAGTGGGACCTACACCGGTTCTACGGATTTCCCGGCGATGGGATAGGCGGTCTGGACGGAGCGCTGGGCCGCGCTGAAGAAGCCGGGAAGAACTTCCGCTATATCCGTCCGACTCATGAAGAGATGGCTTCTCTCATGGCCGTCGCGCACGCCAAATTCACCGGCCAGGTCGGTGTGTGCATCGCCACGTCAGGACCCGGTGCGGTCCATCTGATGAACGGTCTCTACGACGCCAAGGGTGACAACCAACCGGTGGTCGCAGTAGTCGGCCAGCAGGCGCGCGTGGCGCTCGGCAGTGATTTTCAACAGGAGCTGAATCTGGAGCGGATGTTCGGCGACGTTGCGGAATACGTCAAGACGATCTCCACCGCGATGCAGGCCCAGTTGGTGGTCGATCGAGCGGTGCGTATCGCCCACGCCTCTCGCAAACCGACCGTCGTGATCATCCCGGCCGATATCCAGGATCTGGAGATGGAGGAACCGGCGGTCGAGCACTTCGTTTCGCGCACCGGAGTCGGGCACGCGTCGACGCGGATCTCTCCCCCCGAAGACGAACTTGCCCGAGCTGCCGCGGTGCTGAATGCCGGCGAGAAGGTCGTGATGATGGTTGGTCAGGGCGCACTCGATGCGACCGACGAGGTGATTGCCGTCGCAGAACGCCTGGGCGCGGGCGTCATCACGGCGCTTCTCGGCAAGGCCGCCGTCCCGGGTGACCTGCCGTATCACACCCAGCAACTCGGGCTGCTCGGCTCGAAGCCGAGTTGGGACATGATGCAGAACTGCGACACCTTGCTCATGGTCGGATCCAATTTTCCCTACAGCGAGTTCATGCCGCCGACGGGACAGGCCAGAGGAGTCCAGATAGATCTGCTGCCTCGGCATCTAAGCCTGCGCTACCCGATGGAGGTCAACCTGTGGGGAGATTCCCGCACGACGCTCGCCGCTCTGCTTCCGCGTCTTGAACAGACCGACGACCTGAGCTGGCAGAACGAGGCCGTCGAGGGCATGAAGACCTGGGAGGAGATGACCAAGAAGGCCGCGATGGTCGCCGCCGATCCGATCAACCCAAGGCTCGTCTTCCACCACTTAAACGAGCAGCTGCCGTCGAACGCGATCATCACCGCCGACGCTGGAAGCACCGCGGATTGGTACGGCCACCACATCAGGCTCGGACGGAACCAGATGGGCAGCCTGTCGGGAAGTCTCGCGACGATGATCGGAGCAATGCCGTACGCGATCGCAGCGAAGTTCGCCTATCCCGACCGTCCTGTTGTCTGCACGATCGGCGACGGAGCGTTCCAGATGTTGGGAATGAATGGATTGATCACGGTCAGACGCCATTGGCAGGAGTGGGACGACCCCACCTTCGTCGTGCTGGTGCTCCACAACAACGACTTGAACCAGGTGTCCTGGGAGATGCGGGAGGTCGGGGATCCACGGTGGGACACAGCGCAGCTCGTAGAGAGCGTCGACTACGCCAAGTACGCAGATGTGCTCGGGCTGAAAGGAGTACGGGTCAACGATCCTGACGATGTCGAAGGAGCTTGGCGCGATGCGTTCAGCTCGGATCGACCTGTCCTGCTCGATGTCCACACCGACAAGAACGTCCCTCCGCTGCCCGCGCACGTCACCTTCGAACAGGCGAAAGGTGTGGCCGAATCGGTCCTAAAGGGTGACCCTGACGCGCGTCAGGTCGTTGGCAACAGCGCCAAAGCGGTTGCTGCCCAGATCTTCGCCAGGGTCAGTTCGGCGGTCGGGAACAACGATGACAAATAGCTCCGTAGCGACGACAACCGGGGCAGGTCCGAGCGAAAAAGGTTCCTCGAAGATCGCCGTAGTCACCGGGGCGTCGGCCGGCATAGGTAGGGCGATCGCGGTCGAGTTCGCTGACGCGGGCTTCGATGTCGCTCTGCTGGCACGTGGACGCGCCGGGCTGGAAGGCGCGGCATCGGAGGTCCGGGCGCGCGGCCAGCGCGCTCTTGTCATCCCGACCGATGTCGCGGTCCACGAGCAGGTCACCGATGCCGCCGCTCGGGTCGAGTCGGAGCTCGGTGAGATCTCCGTCTGGGTGAACGACGCCATGACCACGGTCTTCGCTCCGGCTTGGGAGGTGGATCCGGACGACTTTCAGCGTGCGGTCGAGGTCACGTTCCTGGGTCAGGTCTGGGGCACGCTCGCGGCGCTCGAATACATGCGCCCGCGGGACCGCGGCAACATCGTGAACATCGGCTCGGCGCTCGCGTTCATAGGGATTCCGCTGCAGTCGGCCTACTGCGCATCGAAGTTCGCTTGCCGCGGATTCTTCGAGTCCATCCGGGCGGAGCTCATTCACGAGGGAAGCCACGTGGAGATCGGTATGGTCCACATGCCGGCGGTCAACACTCCGCAGTTCGGGTGGTGCAAATCTGCGATGTCTAAGCACCCCCAACCCGTCCCGCCGATCTATGAGCCCGAGGAGGTCGCACGGTTTGTCGTGCAGGCCGCCCTCGACGGACGCAGGTCCAAGGTCGTGGGTTCCTGGAACCGTCTTGTGGTCGCAGCGGGCAGGCTCACACCCGGGTTCGGCAACCACTACGCCGCGCTCGGCGCTTGGGAAACGCAGTTGACCGACAAGTCGGTCGACCCCGATCGGCCCGTCAACCTGCGCGAGCCAGTGGACGACGACGTCGACAGGGGAGCCCGCGGGATCTTCGGCGACCGAGCCGGAGGTTTTCTCGACCCCAGCTTTCTATCGTCACTTCCCTCGGCTGGCCTGACGTTCGCAAGGGCGGCAGGACAGCTCGGTATGGAGACGGTCGCTCGACTGCGTCACTGACGCATCAGCCCTTGACCGCCCCGGGTTCAGCCCTTGACCGCCCCGGGGTTCAGCCTCAGCCTTTGACCCGATCAGCCCTTGACCAGCCCGCGGTATCCCTCGACGAAGCCCGCTTCGGAAAACGCGTCTGCCCACGGTGAACCGGCTGCGGGTTCGCCGTCGATTTCGGCGATTTGGAGGCGACGCACCCGGCCGCTGTCGACCAGTCCGCCGAGCGTCCCCGGCCAGGTGGGGTGATCGGTTGCCGCCGGGAAGGTCCGCAGCTTGCGTCCGCCCCGTTCGAGATACGCGCAGGCGTCACCGTTCATCAGGACCACATAAGCCCCTAAGGACCTGGACGGGTGACCGGCCGGTTCAGACTCGGGCCAGGCAAGCGCCGCGCCGTAGGGCTGTGCGGTGTCGGTCGCGGCGAGCACCAGAGCTTCCTCCTTGGCCAACCCACTGTCATCCGACCCCGTGTCGACTCCCGAGTCGCGGAGCAGGTCGACCGCGCCGGGCTGGGCGAACTGCGCGGCACCAAGGCCTTCGACGAAGTATCCCCGCCGCACCGTTCCCCGCTCCTCCATAGCCTTGAGGACTGGGTACACGCCCGCGAAGCCACCCTCGACCCCTTCGGCGAGCGCCATCTCGCGGGTGAGAACGCCGTAGCGTTCAAGAAACTGGACGGCCCGCTGGGTGGCAAGTTCGGTGGGGCTGGGCTGATCATGGAGCAACGGTTCGAGCAAGGACCATCGACCAGCTCCCGCCGGTGGCCCCATCCGCGAAAGTCGTACCGGGCGACGACCAGATCGTGACGGACCAGATCGTGACGAACCGGAGCGTGACGAACCGGAGCGACCTGCTGTCCCTCCACGCCCGCCCCGTCGTGCGCCGCTGCCGCTGATCCATGCGCGCAGCGGCGCGATCGAGTCGTTGGTCACTTCACCGGCCCAGACCAGGTCCCAAAGGGACGCCAGCACCGTCGGCTCGTCATAGGGCAGCGACGCAGCAGCCAACGAGGCGACGATATCGGCCCAGAACGACGCCCCGCGAGCCCGCAGGTGATCACGGATGGCACGGTGGTGAGGCTCGTTGAACTCGGGCTCATCCACCCCGGCCCCGACTGACTGGAGCTCCTCGGCCTTCGGCTCACTGACCCGAGCCCGATTGGGCAGGCGCTCGTCGCTGGAACCTGGCCGACCGAGAACTGCGGCGAGCTGGTCGCGGAACACCAGACGGATCCGCCCGTCGCGGGAACCGACTGCCCCGGCTCCGACCCAGAGAAGCTCTCCGCTCGAACACAACATGTCCAACTCGGACGGGTCGTAGTCGCCCATGCGGATGCCCAACACGTCGCTCTCAAGTGCGGATGCAGCAATGGCGGCACCCTGCAGACGGCCGAGCACCTCGACCAACGCGTCGACGCCACGGCTCTTGGAGCCGATGCCCTGCCAGCGGGTCATGAACCGTGTAAGAGCCGCGGCCGAGACCGGCTCGACCTCTTTGCGTAGCGCAGCAAGTGAACGACGACGCAAACGGCGCAGGACATCGCTGTCGCAGAACTCCGACTCCCGCCCTCCGGGTAGGAACTCGCCGGCTGACACCTTCGACTCCTCAACCAGTGCCGCCAAGATGAGTCCGGCCATCTCGGTGGAGACGCCGAACCTTGCGGAAACCTGCCCCAACGTGAACGGACCATGGGTCCGAGCAAATCGTTCGATCAGCTGCCCGAGAGCACCTTCGACAGGCTCGGTGAACACCGCCGGAAGCCCGAGCGGAATAGCCACCCCCAGCGCGTCGCGGAGGCGACCGGCATCCTCCGCAGCAGCGAACCTGGCCTGACCGGCGATGGAAACCGCTATCGCCCGGCGGGACACGACGAGTGAGTCGAGCCAGTCGCCTACCGCGCCAGCATGCTCCGGGTTTACACGTTCGGTGACCTCGTCCAGGGACATCGGTCCGAGGATCCTCAACAGGTCGTGGACCTCGTCCAAGTCCCTCGCCCTACGCTCCGGAACCAGCCGCTGCAGCTCAAGCTCGACCAGTTCGACCACTTCCGGGTCGAGTAACGATCGAAGCTCGTCCGCTCCGAGCAGGTCACGCAACAATTCCCTGTCGAGTGACAGCGCCGCTGCACGACGTTCGGCGAGCGGTGCGTCACCTTCGTACATGAACACTGCAATCCACCCGAACAGCAGGGACCTGGCAAACGGTGATGCGGTTGCGGTCTCAACTTCCACGACCCTGATCCGTCGACTTCGGACCTCGCTGAGCACCTGTCGCAGCGCCGGCAGGTCGAAGACGTCGTTGCAGCACTCACGGGTGGTTTCCAACAGAATCGGGAACGAGGGGTACTTGGCCGCGACGGCGAGAAGATCAGCGGCACGCTGGCGCTGCTGCCACAGGGGTGTGCGCTGGTCCGGGCGTCGTCTGGGCAGGAGCAGGGCCCGCGCTGCGGCCTCACGGAAGTGGGCCGCGAAGGTCGCGGTGCTGGGCAACGCGGCGATCAACTCGGACTCCATCTCGTCGGGATCCGGGACGATCACCTCTACCGGAACGTTCTCGGCGGCCTCGGGAAGCCGCAGGACGATCCCGTCGTCGGACCAGAGCACCTCTGCTGCTCCACTCTCACCGAGGTGGGAAAAGTACTCGTCCGCCCGCGCCCGGATGATGGTCGCCCAGGGAGCGTGGACCCGAGCACCGAACGGTGAATGGATACAGATTCGCCAGTCGCCGATCTCGTCGCGGAAGCGTTCAACGACCAGCGTCCGATCATCGGGGACCGCTCCGGTGGCCTCGGATTGTCCTGCGAGATAGCGCAGGACGTTTCCGGCGGCGGTGTCGTCCAGCGCGTTACGGGTCCGCAGCCGCTGCATCGCTTCGGGCTCGGGCAACGCCCGAATTTCTCTGACGAACTCACCCAGCGCCCGTCCGAGTTCGGCCTCTCTGCCGGGACCGTCACCCCTCCAGAACGGCATCCGCCCGGGCATCCCGGGCGCGGGTGTGACTACGACACGTTCGAAGGTGATCTCCTCGATCCGCCACGTCGACGCTCCCAACAGGAACGTCTCGCCAGGCCTGGATTCATAGACCATCTCCTCGTCCAGCTCACCGACCCTGGTTCCGTCGGGAAGGAAGACTCCGAACAGTCCGCGGTCGGGAATCGTTCCCCCCGAGGTGACCGCCAGGCGCTGGGCGCCCGCCCGACCACGAACCGTCCCTTCGAGTCGGTCCCAAACCACGCGGGGTCGGAGTTCGGCGAACTCCTCGGCGGGGTACCGACCGGCGAGCATGTCGAGGGTGTTGTCGAACAGCTCCCGGGAAAGCGTCGCGAAGTTCGCGGAGCCGCGACACATGTCGTAGAGGTCGGCGACGTTCCAGTCATCGAGCGCACAGCACGCCACTATCTGTTGGGCCAGGACGTCAAGGGGATTGATGGGAACGCGGGTGCGTTCGATCAGACCGCCGGTCATTCGCTCTGCAACGACTGCAGCTTCGAGTAGGTCCGCCCGATGTTTGGGGAAAATCCGTCCCCGGCTCGGAGCGCCGACCTGGTGCCCGGCGCGGCCTATTCGTTGCAGTCCGGAGGCGACCGACCCGGGCGACTCGACCTGGATAACCAGATCCACTGCGCCCATGTCGATGCCGAGTTCAAGGGAACTCGTTGCAACCAGACCCCGAAGTTCCCCCGACTTGAGCCGGTCCTCGACGATCAGCCGTCGCTCGCGGGACAACGAACCGTGGTGTGCCATCACCAGCTCGTGCCCGTCCGACCGGTCTGCCGTCCCGGCCCAAGCCGTCGTTGCGGCGAGCCCCGGTTCTGGTTCGGTGTCGAGTTCTGGTTCTGGTTCGATGTCGAGTTCTGACCCGTGGGCGAGATCCGTCCCGTCCCGTTCCAAAGCCGTTTGCAGCGCCTCGTGGCGCGACTCCTCCTCGAGTTCGTTGAGGCGAGCGGCGAGTCGTTCGGCGAGTCTCCGGGCGTTGACGAAGATCAGCGTCGAGCGGTGCTCCTCGACCAGGCGGAGCAGTTCGGGATGCATGTGCGGCCAGATGGAACTGCCATCCGCGCCCATGTCCTCGACGGGAACCACGACCTCTATGTCGAGCGTCTTGCGCATCCCGGCATCGATGATCGTGACGGGGGCTTGACCCCCGAGGAACTTCGCGACGGTCTCCAAGGGGCGCTGGGTCGCTGAAAGTCCGATCCTCTGGGGACGGCTACGAGTCGGATCGCTTGTCGTGATCAGATGGTCCAACCGCTCCAAGGTCAGGCTCATATGCGCTCCCCGTTTGGTCGGGGCCAACGCGTGGATCTCATCGATGATGACGCTCTCGACACCCAGCAGCGTCTCGCGCGCCGCCGAAGTCAACATCAGATAGAGCGACTCCGGGGTTGTGATCAGGATGTCCGGCGGGTTGCGCACCAGCGAGCGACGTTCAGACGCAGAGGTGTCCCCGGTGCGCACCCCGACCGTGGGCTCGGCGAAAGGCAGACCCAGTCGGGCGGCCGCCAGCGCTACCCCGCGGATCGGGCTGCGCAGGTTCTTCTCGACATCGACGGCCAGGGCTCGCAGCGGCGACACGTAGATGACCCGCACTCCCGGCTCATCGGTCGGACGGGCGCCAAGTGAATCAATCGCCCACAGGAACGCGGCAAGGGTCTTTCCTGATCCGGTTGGTGCGAACAGCAGAGTGTTCTCGTGTCGGGAAATAGGTCCCCAGGCGAGGACCTGCGCTGCGGTCGGCGCAGGGAAGGACGACTCGAACCAGGCGAGCGTCGCTTCGGAAAAGAGTTCGAGCGACGACTCGGCGTCGGAATTCTGCTCGGCTTCGTCCACCTTGGAGGCCTTTCCGGGCTGCGCGGGACCAGCTACCGACTGTACTTTCCGTCCGGACTTTCGTAGCCGAGCCAACTCTGACCCACTGGCCTAGAGTTCGGGCCATGGCTACTGCCAAGGCAAGAGAGTTTCATCCGGCATTCGAGGAGTACTGCGAAGCCATCTGGGAGCTCCGCGAGGACGACATCAGCGTCATCCAGGCTCGAATCGCCGAGCGGCTCGAAGTTTCCAGGCCGGCGGTATCCGAAATGATCCGCCGCATGGAGCAGGAGTCGCTGATCACCGTCGGATCGACCATCAGCCTCACGCCCAGTGGTCTTGCCCTCGCAGAGACGGTGGTCCGCCGGCACCGCCTCGCCGAACGGTTCCTGACCGACATTCTCGGCCTGCCATGGTCCGATGCCCACGAAGAGGCCGGCAAGTGGGAACACATCATCTCCGAACCGGTCGAACTGGCACTCGCCCGGGTGCTCGGCGAGCCGACCACCTGTCCCCACGGCAATCCGATTCCCGGAGCGGACTACGAGCTTCCAGACTCCATACCCTTGTCTGAAATCGCAGTTGGCAGTTCCTTCGTCATCAACCGGATCCCAGAAGAGCTGGAATTTACGCCCGGCCTACTCGATTTCTTGGAACAGAACGCCCTGGTTCCGGGAAACACCGGAGTACTCACCGGCATATCCCCCGACGGAACCGCCACCGTTGAGATCAACGGCAGCCACGTCGGTATCGGGGCCTTCACCACCGACCGGATCCTCGTCCTCGCTTGAGGTCGAAGACCTGACCAGGTCATCGCTCGCCAGAACTTCGGGTAGCGGCTCCGAGTAGACGAGCGTCAACCGCTTGGTCGACCTGGTGAGAGCAACATAGAGCGACTGTGCACCACGGACCTGTTCACCCAGGATCCGCGACGGTTCGACCACCAGAACAGAGTCCAACTCCAGGCCTTTCGCCATGCCCACCGACACGATTGTCACCTGGTTGTCCAAGCCCTGACGCACAGCGCCGCCGTGGGGAATCCCCGCAGCGGTCAGCATCTCGTCGACCTCGACGGTCATTGATTCGGGAACGATCACACCGATGTTCCCCGAACCGATATTGGCGATCTCGGAACGGATCGCGTCGGCCAGGTCGTCCGCCAGATTGTGTGGGGTGCTCGGGACGAACCGGGGCGGCTCTCCCGTGTGTCTGATCGAACTTGGCGCCGTGATTCCGGGGGCAGCGAGGACCAACATGCGAGCCGCCAGGTCCATGATCGGCCCGGGCACCCGGTAGCCGACGGTCAGCTCCGCGCGACGTGGCTCGCGGCGCAGCGGCAAGTGCTCGAGGATCGAATCCCAGCTGTCATGGGGCCACGCGCCCGTCGCCTGGGCGATGTCGCCGACGATGGTCATCGAACCGTTGAGCGAACGACGGTCGAGCATGCGCAGTTCCATAGGAGAAAGGTCCTGGGCCTCGTCGACGACAATGTGACCGTAGGTGCGCACCGCATCGCGCTCCTGATGCCGCGGTCGAGGACCCAGAGCTTCTAGCGCCTCGTCGAGCAACGGGGCGTCATCGGCTGGAAACACGATGTGGGTCGGATCGTGTCGACGCTCCCGGTACAGCAGTAGCCACTCGTCCTCGCTCAGGGAATTGCGGGCCGCCGAGCGCAACAGCCCCTTGGAACCGAACAGATCGTTCAGCAGCTCGGCCGGGGTGAGCACCGGCCACATCCGCTCGAGCGCCTCGACGACCAGAGGATCCCGACGTGTGCGGTCACGGATGACCTCGAAGCTGTCCTCGTTGGTGGATGCCCGCTCCAGCGCCTCGAAGAACATCTGCTCGACGTGACGCCGACCAGCGTTGTGGGTACGAGCCCGACGCCGGGCCTGCTCAACGATGCGCCGCGAATCCTCCACCGACACCGTCAGACGCTGGATGCCATAGGGAATCCGAAGCGGCTCGCGAAGCGGACGTTCTCGGTCCCGCACGGCACGTCTGATCACGTTGATCATGCGTGTGTCGCCCTTGACCCGACCGACCTCGACCGCGTCGGTGCCACTGACCCGGACATTCGGAATCAGATCCGAGAGAACGGCTATCTGCACGCCCGCTTCGCCGAGCGACGGCAGAACCTGCTCTATATAGGAAAGGAACACCCGGTTCGGCCCCACCACCAGAACACCCTGTCCCTCAAGAGGAAAACGGTGCGAGTAGAGCAGGTAGGCCGCCCGGTGAAGGGCAACGACCGTCTTGCCGGTTCCGGGGCCACCCTGGACGACCAGGACCCCTGGCAACGCCGAGCGGATGATCCGGTCCTGTTCGGTCTGGATCGTGCCGACGATGTCGGACAGCTTCCCTGAACGGGCGTCTTCAAGAGCGGCGATCAGCGCCCCGTGACCCTGGACCTGCCCGCTGTCGAGTGCCTGGGTAGCCGAGCCGAACAGCTCATCGTCGATGCCCAGGAGTTGGCGTCCACGGCTGGTGAAATGACGGCGGCGGCGCAGACCCATCGGGTCGAGTCCGGTGGCTCGGTAGAAGGTCTCGGCGACGGGAGCACGCCAGTCGACAACTATCGGGTTGCTGGTCTCGTCCGAGACCGCGATCCGGCCGATGTGAAAGGTTTCACCCTCGGGTTCTTCGTCGCTGGGCTCGGTATCTATCCGACCGAACACCAGCGAACGCTCACCGAGTTCTAGCTGGTGGAGCCGAGTGCCGACCTGCTCCCAGACGACGTCGCGCTCGTAGCGGTTCTGAAAGGTGCCACCCTGCCCGTCGTTCACGCTCTCGCGCATCGAGGCCGCCTTCTGCCGGGATGCCTCCAGACAGTCAAATGCGTGATCGATGTAGGCCTGCTCGACTTCGAGCTCGGGGTGTGTCGCCACTCGTGCTCCTGATTAGGGGATCGACAAGTGTATCCGTCCACGTACCCCGTGGGCACATGATTGACTTGGACCCATGAGTGACCCTTCATCGAACCGGAACTTTGACGATTCGGCGTTCATTCGAGCTTGTCGGGGAGAGAAGAGCGATCGCACCCCGGTGTGGTTCATGCGCCAGGCAGGTCGCTCCCTACCCGAGTACTTGGCCATCCGGGGTACCGGCACGATCCTGCGGGCAATTGCCGACCCCGACCTGGCGACCGAGATCACCCTCCAGCCGGTCAGGCGCTACAACACAGACGCAGCAATCCTGTACTCCGACATCATGACTCCGGTGCACGGCATCGGCTTCGGCGTCGATATCGCTCCCGGCGTGGGTCCGGTGGTCGAGCATCCGTTTCGTACCCGCAAGGACCTGGACCGCTTACGTCCCCTGGATGCCGAGGCCGACACGCCTTATGTGGTCCAGACGGTCCGCAACCTCGTGGGAGAACTGAAAGTCCCGTTGATTGCCTTCGCCGGAGCGCCGTTCACCGTCGCCAGCTATCTGATTGAGGGTCGCCCCTCGCGTACCTACGTGGCGACCAAGACCCTGATGCACACCGATCCGAAGCTGTGGTTCGAGCTCATGGACAAGCTCGCCGACCTGGCGATCGCGTCCATCACCTCCCAGATCACCAACGGCGCATCCGCTGCGCAGCTGTTCGACTCCTGGGCCGGCGCGCTGTCGCCACAGGACTACGAGAAGTTCGTGATGCCAAGTTCGTCGAAGGTGCTCGCCGCCGTGTCCGAACTTGGGGTTCCGTGTATCCATTTCGGTGTGATCACAGGTGAACTCCTGCCACTCATGGCCGCTGCTGGCGCTGACGTCGTCGGAGTCGACTGGCGCACCCCACTCGATGACGCCCGAACCCGGGTTCCGGGTCACATCACCCTTCAGGGCAACCTCGACCCGGCCCTAGTCGCCGCCGGTTGGGACGTCACCGAACCTGCCGTGCTCGACGTTCTACGCCGGGGTGGCGGAAACCCCGGTGGACGCGGCGGCCACATCTTCAACCTTGGCCACGGCGTCCTTCCAGAAACCGACCCGGGCGTCCTTGAGCGGGTCATCGAACTGGTCCATTCCCAGGACGGCGTCGAAGCAGGTCAACACTCGTGAGTCAATCGTGAGTTCGACGCCGACCCACCCGGTCGGGGTACTGGTAATGGCGTACGGAACGCCTGGGTCACCCGAACAGGTCGAGGGCTACTACACCCACATTCGGCGCGGCAGACCCCCCACCCCCGAACAGTTGGACGACCTGGTCCGCCGCTACGACGCTATCGGCGGAATCTCGCCACTGCGCGAGCGCACCCTCGCCCAACTTGGGGCTATTGAAAAGTCGCTGGATCGCTCCAGGCCCGGCGGGTTCGTAGTGACACTCGGCCAGAAACACGCGGCGCCCTTCATCGAGAACGGCGTGCAGAGCCTTGCTCTCGATGAGGTTTCGAAAATAGTTGGCGTGGTGCTCGCACCTCATTTCTCGCGGGCGAGCGTCGGCGAATACCACAAGCGTGCGGCCACAGTCGCTGCCGAACTCGGCATTCCCTATGTCGGAATCGACGACTGGTCCCTCGAACCCGAGCTGATCGACTTCACCGCCCGAGCGGTCAAAGAGCGGATCGCAGTGATGCCGGAGCGGACCAAAGTGGTGTTCACCGCTCACTCACTTCCAGAGCGTTCACTCATCGACGACCCGTATCCGGAGAGGCTGTACGCGTCTGCCGAGGCAGTAGCCGAGAAGGTTGGGCTGTCCAAGTGGGCCGGCTGGGGACTCGGTTGGCAGTCGGCTGGAAGGACCAGCGACGCTTGGCGGGGCCCCGACATTCTGAGCGTGATCAGGGATCTGGCCGAGACCGGCCGTTCCGAGGGGGTCATCGTCGTCCCACAGGGTTTCACCTCGGATCATCTCGAGGTTCTCTACGACCTCGACATCGAGGCCGCAGCAGTAGCAGCGGAGGTCGGACTCGCGTTCACCCGGACCGATGTCGTCAACGACAACCCCTCGGTCATGGCCGCCATTGCCCGCCGTATCGAGGCCCTCGACCCGCAGTGAGATTTGGCCCATGACCAGACCCGACACACCTCGATCTGATCCGACCCGAATTGCGATCATCGGTGGAGGCATCACCGGTCTGGCGGCGGCGTGGGAGGCAAGCGCTCGATCCGGCGTCCAGGTCACTGTGTTCGAGGCCAGTGACCGCCCGGGGGGCCGAATACTCACATCCCCGATGCCCGGACTGGACAGGTCGATCGCGATAGACGAGGGAGCCGATGCGTTTCTGGCACGGGTCCCCGACGCCGTCGATCTGTGCAGCGAACTCGGCCTTGCAGATGAGATGACCCAGCCCGCAACCGGTCGTGCGAAGGTGTTCGTGGACGGAGCACTGGGGTTTCTTCCGACCGACACGGTTCTGGGTGTGCCCGTCGAGTTCGGCCCGCTCGCCGAGTCCGGTCTGGTCTCGGCCGCCGGCGTCGAACGTGCCAGTAGTGAGGTGGATCGGGATTGGGCGGCTCCAGATCACGACGTCAGCATCGGGGAGTTCCTCAGTGAGCGCTACGGCCGGGAACTGGTCGACAACGTCGTCGCTCCGCTGATAGGCGGAATCAACGCCGGGGATGTCGACCGTCTGAGCCTGGCGTCGGTGACCCCCCAGCTGGCGAGCGCCGCGGCCGAGGGTGGCAGTCTCACCCTGGCGCTCCGCAGGCGCGCCGCGGCGTTGGCAGCCGCTTCCAACGGTGGCACCGCACCGCCACCAATTTTCCGGGCACTTCTCGGCGGCACCGGACGCCTGATCGAGTCGCTCGGAGAGACCCTCCGCGCACGCGGAGTTGCTCTCCGGCTCAGCAGTCCAGTCGCCCGCATCGGTCTGAACTCCACCGACGCAGCGCTGGTCAGCGCCGGCCCCGACAGCGCCTCACCGAGCCGTCAGTCCAGCAACAACACCGGTGGTCCGACGGTTCGACTGACGCTGAGTGATGGCTCCGGCCTGGATTTTGACGCGGTGATTGTCTGCACCCCAGCACCAGCGGCCGCCGAGCTTCTGTCCGATCTGAGTGCTGCGGCCGCAGTCGAACTGCGGGCCATAACTCACTCCTCTGTGGCTCTCGTGACGATGATTTATGAGCGGGCGGCGCTTGATGACGCGGACCTGGATGCGTCGGGTTTTCTGATTCCCCGTAGCGCCGGAATGTTGATGACAGCTGCCTCCATCGGGTCCTCGAAATGGAAACACTGGAACGACGGGCAACACGTCGTCATGCGGGTTTCGGCAGGTCACTCCACCGACGACAGGGGCGAAACGCTCGGCGACGATGAGCTCTTGGAGGGCCTGATGGCCGACCTGAGAGCCACGCTTGGCATCGCCACCCCACCCGTGTCGACCAGGATTTCACGGTGGAGGAACGGCTTTGCCCAGTACGAGGTCGGCCACTCTGAACGGGTCGGTCGAATTCGTGCGGCATTGAGCCACGACAGCCCGAACGTCGCCGTCGCCGGCGCCGCGTACGAAGGTCTGGGCATCCCGGCGTGTATCGCCCAAGGTCGCTCCGCGGTGAGGGACCTGCTGGGCTGAGATGGATCCGACTGCCAATGAGTTGACCGGTGATCCCGTCGAGCCCAAGGTGTCCGAAGGTCGCGACGGTCGTGAGTTGCCCGAGAACTCCGGCGACCAGACGGCGGACGACCAGACGGCAGGTGAGCGCGGGTTGCTGGACCGCCGGGGTGTGTCCGAGTTGCTGGCCCTGCTCGCGGGTCTGCTGATCTGCGCCTCGCTTCCGCCTTGGGGCTGGTGGCCACTCGCGATCCTGGGAGTTGCGCTGTGGGTGTTCGTGCTCGCCCCGACGCCGCAAGGGCCGCGGGGCCCGGGGCGCAGGTTCATGCTGTCGTGGGCGGTGGGGCTCGGCTGGTTCGTTCCCTCGACGCTGTGGATGTGGGAACTGACCGCACCTGGTTACGTCGTGGGCAGCATCTTCGGTTGGGGTCCGATGGTCGCAACGATCGGCCTTGGAGCAACGTCATCCCGAAGGCGATATCTGGCGTTGCCGGCCGGGATCGTGATTTTCGAGTGGTTCCATCTTTCCGCTCCCTTCGGCGGGGTGCCGCTGTCGATGTTGTCGATGAGCCAGGGGCGGGGCCCACTGCTCGTCATCGCCCGCCTTGGCGGCGGTCTGCTGGTCAGCGGAGTCATCGCCGCTATCGGAATAGCGCTGTTCGTGGCGATCAGCGAACGTCATTGGAAGGGGCCTGCCGCGGTTCTGGTGGTCACGGCACTTCTGATCGGTCTGGGCCACGCAGCCGCGTCTCTGATTCACCCGGTCGACGGTTCGCCAAAGATCAAGATTGCCGCGGTGCAGGGCGGCGGACCCCAGGGCACGATCTTCCGCTGGGAGGACATCCCCAAGGTGTTCGCCAGACACATGGAGGCAACCCGTCAGATCCACGAGCCTGTCGATCTTGTCCTCTGGCCAGAGAACGCCATCAACGTCCAGGGCCAGTTCAAGGATCACCCCTGGCGTGCGCAGCTGGCCGCCGAGGCCGCCAGGCTGAATGCGCCGATCATGGTCGGAGTCGTCGAGGACGACCCCACCGACGACACGAAGTTCCTCAATTACGTGGTCGTGGTGAACCCCGACGGATCACTCGGCGACCGCTACGACAAGGAACGTCGGGTCCCATTCGGTGAGTACGTTCCCCTCAGACCGTTCTTCGAGCTTTTCGACAAGTCGTCGCTCCCCCAGCGAGACGCCCGACCAGGTGTCGGTGAGGCGACGGTCAAGACTCCCAAGGCCTCGGCCGCGGTTGCGATCAGTTGGGAGATTTTCTTTCCACGCAGAGTCCGTGAGGGTGTGCGCGGCGGTGGAGAGGTGGTGCTCAATCCGACCAACGGGTCCAGCTACTGGCTGACCCAGGTCCAGACCCAGCAACTGGCGACCTCGGCGTTCCGGGCAGTCGAGAGCGGTCGTTGGTTGGTCCAGGTTGCACCGACCGGGTTCAGCGCCGAGTTCGACGACAACGGCAAACTTCTGCAGCGCACCGACGTCAGCGAACAGAAGGTGATTTACTCAGTCATTCCTCTGTTGCAGGGGACGACACCGGCCCAGAGGTTCGGCGAGATGCCGGCGGTGGTACTGGCTCTGCTCGCAATGGCCATCGTGGTTTTGGATTCGGTGAGTGCTCAGCGACGTCGAGCAGTCACAGAACGCGGTGTAAGGGCGCGAAAGAATAGGAACGACTCAGGGTCGGGGCAGGACCATTTGACCGTAAAGCCGCCTCACAGCGAAGCTTGAACATCATGCTCAACAGCTCGTCCAGCTCTGGTAGTGGACCGTCCCGCCCGACGCCCGGACCGGACGACCCGCTTCGAATCGCATATCTCACCTATCGGGGCAAGGAACACGTGGGTGGACAGGGTGTCTACACCCGTCACCTGACCAAAGCGCTGGTCGATCTGGGTCACTACGCCGAGGTGCTCTCCGGCCAGCCGTACCCGGTGCTCGACGAGCGGGTTCCGCTGGTGAGCCTGCCCAGCCTCGACATCTACAACGACTATTTCCCCATGCGCATGCCCGCCTGGTGGGAACTCAAGGACCGCTGGGACTGGGCCGAGGTGACGGCATTCTCGACCGGCACCTTCCCAGAGCCGCTCGCATTCTCGATGCGGGCCTGGGACCATCTTCGTTCCCGTCGCAACGACTTCGATCTGGTACAGGACAACCAGAGCCTGGGCTACGGACTGCTGCTGATGGAACGCATGGGCCTGCCCGTACTGGGCACGATCCATCACCCCATCACCATGGACCGGCGTCTCGAGATGGAACACGCCGAGACGGCGTACCAGCGTTGGTCCAAATCCCGCTGGTATGCGTTCACCAAGATGCAGACCCGGGTCGCGTCGCGGCTGCGGCGGGTCATCACCGTTTCGCAGTCGTCCTATGACGACATCTGCCGGGACCACATGGTCTCACCCGAGCGGCTCTTCATCGTTCCCGTGGGTGTCGACCCGGACCTGTTCGTCCCGATGCCCGGAATCGAACGCAAACCCAACCAGATCATCTCCACCGCATCATCCGACGTAGCGATGAAGGGGCAGCGTTACCTGCTCGAAGCGCTCGCCAAGCTGCGCACCGACCACCCTGACCTGAAGCTGATCATGGTCGGTCGCCTCAAGGAGGGCTCCGCCGCCCAGCGGACGATCCAGGACCTCTCGCTGCAGGACGCGGTCGAGTTCGTCTCTGGCATCTCCGACGAGCGACTCGTCGAGTTGTACAACGAGTCGGCCTGCGCGGTGGTCCCATCGCTCTATGAGGGCTTCTCGTTGCCCGCTATCGAGGCGATGAGCACCGGATGTCCCCTCGTCGCCACCACCGGTGGAGCAATCCCCGAGGTCGCAGGCCCCGACGGCGAGACCTGTTACATGACAATCCCCGGTGACAGCGAGTCCCTCGCCGCCGGAATCCGACGGGCGCTCGACGACCAGGTCGGGGCTGCAAGGATCGGGGCAGCGGGTCGCGAACGGGTCATCCACCGCTGGAGCTGGCGCCACACCGCGGTCCGCACCGTGGACCATTACCGGGCACTGCTCGAAGAAAACGCACACGCCGCAAAGGGCCGTGGCTGAATGAGGATCGCCAAGTGCTGACAGTCGACTACGACGAACTGGGTCTCAAGAGCGGGGACCTGGTCCTGGACATGGGAGCAGGCGCGGGCCGGCACTCATTCGAGTGCTTCCGTCGCGGAGCCAGGGTGATTGCTCTCGACTACGACCTGGCCGAGCTACCTCCGGTCCAGGCGCTTTTCTGGGCCATGAAGGAAGCGGGAGAGGCCGCCCCAGATGGACTCGGAGCCTGCCTAAACGGTGATGCTCTGCAGTTGCCATTCCCCGATGACACCTTCGACCGGATCATCTGCTCAGAGGTCTTCGAACACATCCCGGATGACCAGGGCGCAATGGCCGAGTTGCGACGGGTGCTCAAGCCCGGCGGCGTGCTCGCTGCGACAGTCCCGTCATGGTTCCCCGAGAAGGTTTGCTGGGCGTTATCCGCGGAGTATCACGCTCCGCTCGCCGCTGGCGGGCACGTCCGGATCTACACAGAGCCACTCTTCAGGCATCGCCTGGAAACCGCTGGCCTTGAGGCGATGGGCTCCCACCGAGCCCACGCGTTGCACTCCCCCTACTGGTGGCTCAAGTGCATCGTCGGGGTTAGCAATGACATCCATCCGCTGGTGAAGGCGTACCACCGGCTGCTCGTCTGGGACATCGCAAAGGCTCCGGCATTGACCCGCACCACCGAGCGGATACTCAACCCGGTCCTGGGTAAGAGCATGGTCGTTTACTCCCGCAAGCCGCTCAAGCGGACCGGGTCGAAGTCCGCGGACGCGACTGCCTCCAAGTCGAAGCCTGCCAACGGTTCGGCCTCGACGAACGGCTCGGTGCGGCCAGAGAGTCCGTCACGCGCCAAGGTCAACTTCGCCAGTTCGACGGGTGCCTGAATTGTCGAGCGATTCCGGACCGTCAACTGATCCAGACGCCACTGCGGACACGTCGCAGGGCGCGGCAAGTCATAGCGGGGCCTCGCACCATTTCGTTGACATCGGTGACCTGGTGACTGCCGAACAGCTGGCCGCCACCACCGACGCGATCGCTCAGTGGCAGCTTCCATCGGGAATGGTCCCCTGGTATCCGGGCGGTCACGCCGACCCGTGGAATCACACCGAGGCGCTGATGGCTCTCATGCTCGGGGGTCACCGAGCTGCCGCGGAGCGCGGCTTCGACTGGTTGGCCTCCATCCAGCGCGAGGACGGCGCCTGGCACCAGTACTACCTGGAAGACGGCATCGAAGAGGACAAGCTCGACGCCAACTGCGTCGCATATGTCTCAGCCGGGGTCTGGTTCCACTGGTTGACCTACCGCGACCGTGGAGCGCTTGAGGCGATGTGGCCGATGGTCCGTGCCTCCACCGACTTCGTACTCGGACTCCAGCAGCCCCGTGGCGAAATCATCTGGGCACGTCACGCCGACTCGACACCATTCGCGTTCGCTCTGCTGACCGGGTCGTCGTCGATCTGTCACAGCCTGCGCTGTGCGATTGCTATCGCCAACGAACTCGGTCACGAACGACCCAATTGGGAGCTCGCCGCCTCAAGGCTGTTCGCCGTGTTGCGCGACGATCCCGATGCCTTCGCGCCCAAGCACCGTTGGGCGATGGACTGGTACTACCCGGTCCTGTGCGGAGTCATGACCGGCGAGACCGGCAGGGATCGGCTACGGAATCGTTTCGAGGCGTTCACATTGGAAGGGTGGGGAATCCGTTGCGTCTCTGACAGGCCATGGATCACCGCCGCCGAAACCTGCGAATGCGCTATCGCCCATCTGACGGTCGGCGAGGACGACAGGGCACTGGAGCTGTTCGGCTGGGCACAACGTCTGCGCACCGAAGAGAACCGCTACTGGACCGGCATCGTCCTTCCCGAGGAAGTCCACTTCCCGGGCGGCGAACAGTCCACCTACACCTCGGCCGCGGTCATTCTCGCGGCCGACGCCCTCGGCGGTAAGTCAGCCACATCGGGACTGTTCCGCGATCCGGATGCGCTGCCCAACGTGGCTACTCCTCGGCCGTAGGACCCCGGCATAGCCCCACAGCGACTCACTGTCTCAGCCGCTGCAGAGACTCTCGCTCCCTCGTCCATTAGGGCTCTGCTCGGTCTCTCTCTGGCAGAGTCGCTGGCCCTTGCTGAGCCCCGTCTGTGATGCCGCCCCGCCGAGGTTACTGAGAGGGCCGATGTGCACCGGGGCTGGTTCGGGGGGAGAATGTCGGGGATGCAGAAGTCCAAGCGATCCCTGCCCGCACCGCGGTTACTGACTGCAACCCTCTCGGGCCTGATGCTCATGTCGATACTGTTCGGCGGGCTCGTAGTCGGGTTGGCCCAAACCGCAGGTGCCACACCACAGGTGCAGGCCAAGCCCGGTGATACGACCACAACACTTCCCGAGGACCGTCGGGTTCTCGGCCACAGTCTCACCAGGCCGAACGAGGGCATGGAGCCTCAGGACGCGGGCGATCCGGGCGGCTGGCTCCAGAGTTCGTTGTTCTTCCTTCTCTGCGGCGCGGTGATCATCATGTCCGGTGCTGTCTGGTATCAGTCGCGGAACGCCCGAAACAAGCGAAGCGCCGCGGGCCTTGACCCGGTGGCCGTCGCCAAGGCCACCGGCAAGGGCGTCCGTGCGCCGTCACCTCTCGACAAGCCGGCGGACAAGGCCTCCAACTAGAGACCGCGTCAACCTACGATCGAGCAATGGCTCATCCTCCAGCGCCAGCCGATACCGATTCGGATGTCTACCGTCGCCAGATCGACCGCTGGCGCGAGATGACGCCGGTCCAGAGGGCGAAGGTCGCTGACCTCCTCAGTATCGACGTCGCCACGATGGCTGCGGCCGGCATTCGCCATTATCAGCCGGACATCTCTGATGATGAGCTGGCGCGGGAGCTGGTTCGTCGTCGTTACGGTCGGGCGTTAGCAGATGCTGCGTGGTCGAGCTGACCTCTTCACCGGTTCAGGCGGTGCGGCGAAGGATCCGGAGGGACCCAACGGCACGGATTTCCTCGAAGAGGCCTGACTCGATTGCCGGCAGATAGATCTGCTCATACGGCGGGCGTCCACCATCGGCCGGATCGGGGAACACGTCGTGTATGGCGAGTGTCCCACCGAGGGCGACGTGCGGAGTCCACACCTCGTAGTCGATGCGAGCCGGCTCTTCGCCGTGTCCGCCGTCAATGAAGACGAAGGCGCACGGGGTCGACCAGAAGCGGCCGACGGTCGGCGAGTTTCCGACCAGAGCCACGATCCACGGTTCAAGTCCCGCCCGGTAGGTCGCCCGTCGGAACGACGGCAAGGTGTCCATGACGCCCAACTCCGGGTCGACAAGATCGGGCTCGTGCCATTCCCAGCCGGGCTGGTTCTCTTCGGATCCCCGATGGTGGTCGACGGCCACCAACACGGTGTCGCCAAGGCGAGCTGCCTCGCCCAGATAGATGGACGACTTGCCGCAGTATGAACCGACCTCCAGCAACGGGGCCCCGGGAACCGCAAGCGCCGCGTCAAGGCCCGCCTCGTAAAGGGCGAGGCCCTCGTCAGGTGGCATGAACCCACGGGCGGCCTCGGCAGACTTGCGCACGCCTTCGTCCATCGGAGCGATGGCCAGGTGGCCACCAACAGTTGGCTCGACCATCAGATCGGTATCTCGCCGTGCAACTCGTCGAGTTCGGCCTCGGTGGGCTCGGCGCCCTGGTGGGTCGCCTTGAAGATCCACCTGTCGAGGATGACATAGCGGCCGAGCCACACGATTCCAAAGCCGGCGAGTTGGGCGAAGAACACACCGATCTTCTCGACTACGCCATGGCTGCTAATCATCGCGTCGACCAGATAGGTGAGCCCGGTTGCGAACGTGACCCCAAGCATCGCGGCCACCCAGAAGACGATCATCTGGGTTCGCAGGTTGTCCCTCGATGTCTCGCGCCAGACCAGATACTTGTTGGCGAAGAAATTGGGAATCGTCAGAATTGCTGCGCTGGCAACCGACGCCGCTACCCAGTTGGTCTCCTTGACCAGATCGCCGCCCCGGTGGATCTCGCTGGTGAACGCCACGACCGCAAGAACCTGGATCAGGATCTGGCCGATAGGGACGAAAAATATCGAGATCCCCGCATAGCGCAACTGCTTGCGTCCCTCGGGCGTCTTGGAATGGGCCCAGAGGGCCGAAGGAGAAAGATTCACTTCTGGCGAGCGTAATCCAGCCCGCTCCTTGACTCGAATGTCACCGACGTCGACAAGACTGGAGTTATGACCCCCAACCCGATGCGCTTCAGGTCCACCTCGGTGCAGTTCGCGGCAATGGCCACTGCAATTCTGCTCTCCGGAAGCGCCCTATTTGGCTGTAGCTCCGACGGACAGACGGATGGACAGAGGGATGGGTCAGCCGGCAGGTCCACTCAGACCGCCTCTGACCGGCAAGTCGATCAGGGCCCGGATGGAGACTCTGGCGGCCCGCTGAGGATCGAACTCGAGAAGGTTGACGTCGATCTGGAGAACCCGATCGCGGCCACGCCGGGGCCCACCGATGATTCGATGATCGTCGCCGAGAGAGGTGGGACACTGAGGCTTCTCACCTTCGACGGACCTGACGCGTCGCTTTCCGATCCGATCATCGACATCAGTGACGAAATCAGCACCGACTCCGAACGCGGGCTTCTCGGAGTGGCGCTGAACCCAGATTCCTCACGTCTCTTCGTCAGCTACACCTCCGCTGGCGACGGAACCAGCCACCTGGACGCATATGACATCGAGGATTCCGACGCAGGTCGCTTCGAGGTGGCCCAGGACACCAGGAAAGAACTGCTGAGCGTCACCCAGCCGTTCCCCAACCACAACGGCGGGGACATAGCAATCGGGCCCGACGGAATGCTCTACATGGGACTTGGAGATGGGGGAGGTGCGGGCGATCCCCACGGCAACGCCCAGAACCGATCCACTCTGCTCGGCAAGATCCTGCGCTTGGATCCCGAGGCGAACGGACCTGACGACCTTGCCGCACGTGGCAACCCCGCCTTCGGCCCGAACGGCTCCGAAAGCGAAATCTGGTTGACAGGTGTCCGCAACCCGTGGCGTTTCAGCTTCGACTCACTCACCGGGGACCTTTGGATCGGTGACGTCGGCCAGAACAAGTGGGAAGAGGTGGACCTGCTGACGAAGGCATCCGGCCTCGGGAAGGGTGCCAACCTGGGATGGGACCTCTTCGAGGGGACCGAGGAGTTCGACGATGACGACCCGGCACCCGGAGCGGCCAGCGACGGCCCATTCGTCGAGCCGGTTCATACCTATAGCCACGGACCTGGCTGCTCGATCACCGGTGGAGTCGTCTATCGGGGAAAGGAGATCCCGGCGCTCGAGGGGACCTATCTGTTCTCGGACTACTGCGACGGGACGATTCGAGGTCTTCGTACCAACGGTTCCGCCGAAGAGGACAGCAAGTTCACTTCGATTGACCTCGGAGCGACGTCGTCGCAGGTCGTCAGCTTCGCCGTCGACGGGGACGGTGAGACATATGTCCTGAGCCTTGATAAGGGCATGTTCCGGATCGTCGCGGCAGATACGGTTGGATGATGAAGGTCGTTCTCTCCAAGATCTGGCTGTTCCTCTGGCGTTGGAAAGTGACGCAGCAATCCGAGCTGCCACCGAAGTGCGTCATGATCGCTGCTCCCCACACCACCAACTGGGATTTTCCGATCACGTTGGCAATGGCCGGCGTCAAGGGCATCGACATTCGTTGGCTCGGCAAGGAGCAGATGTTCAACAAGGTGCTCGGACCGTTCTTCCGGGCGGTGGGCGGTATCTCTGTCAAGCGCGCTAGTGCCAACGGACTTGTTGGTGACCTGGCCGACGAGTTCTCCAAGCACGATCGCCTCGTTCTGGTGGTTCCCGCTGAAGGGACCCGGTCCAAGGTCGAATACTGGAAGTCAGGCTTCTACCGCATAGCCATGCAGGCCGAGGTTCCGATCGTCTGCGCCTTCGTCGACAGGTCGACCCGCACGGGCGGGTTCGGTCCGGTGATCATTCCCAGCGGTGACGTGAAGGCCGACATGGACAAGATCCGAGCCTTCTACGCCGGCAAGACTGGACTGAAAGCCGACCTGTTCTCGACCCCGAGACTCCACGAAGAAGACGCGCCGGTGGACAGGGACGACCAGCCCTGACTTGACCATGCCCTTGGCTTGACCGTCAGGCCTGGCTCGTCGATGTGCCCTGACTTGACGATCGACCGTGGCTTTCGGCCTCGTCGCGGACGGTGAAGTCCCTACCCATCGTCTTCAGTTCTTCGATGATCCGACTACGGACCTGCTCCCGCAGGGCGGGGACGTCCTCAATGGTCATCCCCTCGGTGCTGACCGGTTCAAGAACCCGGACTTCCGCATTCGAGCGACCCAGCCGCCAGTCGTGCGCACGAAGAGCAGGGGCCGTGCCGTGGCAGGCCAGGGGCAGAATCGGAACCCCGGATTCGATGGCCAGTCGGAACGCTCCGTCCTTGAACGGCAGGAGGTCACCTTCGAAGGAACGAGTGCCTTCCGGGAAAATCATGACCGAGACCTTCTGTTCGAGCCGCTCGGCGCAGGTCTTCATCGCCTTCGATGCGCTCGATGAGTCGCCACGTTCCAGTTCGATGTCCTTGGCCAGGCGCATGAGCCACCCGGCGACTGGGATCTTGAAGTTCTCCTTCTTGGAGAGCCACTTCATCTCCCAGGGCAGATTGCTGATCAGAAGAATGTCTACGAAGGACTCGTGGTTCGAAACGATTACATAGGGGTTCCGAGGGTTCTCTGGGAAGGTCCCGGAGGTCTTGAACTTCCACATCGGGTTCAGCTTCTGGTGGACGACCGTTGTCTTCCGGAACAGATAACCGGTCCAGTACCTCGGTGGATCAAACGGGGCTGTCACCACCCAGACGATCGCCATGAGCGGCAACCACAGAGCGATGCAGGATCCGAAGACGAACCATGACCATACCGACCAGAAGTTCAATGACAGCTTCTTCATGGGCTCGTTCCTCATCGGCTAGGGAGATCTCCTTCGATCGTCTTTGTGTAGACCCGCGCACCGCCCAAAGGGTTACCAAATCCACACGTACGACCCTGTTGGTACGTACGCGTCCGGCAGTGACGGAATCGAGGCAGACGGACATGGCGCCAACACACATGTGAAGGTGCGACCTGGTGTACCAAGGCTGGAGGCCTCCAATTCGAGGCGCCTCAGCGACGGGCGCTACTTGTCGGGGCGAAGTCGCATGACCTCGTCCATGATCCCCTTTGCCGAACCTTGGCCGGCTGCGCCTAGCAGGCCCGCGATGCCGTTCTGTGAACCACGAACGGCATGGCTGTTGGCGCCGTGCATATTGGCATTTCTCAGATCCTTGAGGGATCGACTCAAGTCGTCACTCGTCTTCAGATCGGTCTTGATGCTGTGGGTTCGTTCCTCGTGTTTGAAGCGCTTGTCCGCGTTGCGGTACCGGAAGAAGACGTAGCCATAGAAGACAAAACCGGAGAGGAAAAAGATCAGCCCGATCAGTGACCAGCTGCCGCTGCTGCTGTCGGTATTCGCCAGCACGGCCCCTAACAGTGCGTGGATCTGAATCACAGGAATGCTCCTAGCGCAATGATGAGGGCACCAACGAAGATTCCGGCTGCCTCGATGGCGGCCGATGTGATCAGAAGCTTCTTCTGATCAAGGGGAACGCTTCCCATAACTGTGCCGTTCCGTCCGTTGACGGCCACGTAATGGACCATCGAGGTGCCGTTGGCCTTCGTCTCGTGATAGCTGAATAGCCAGACAGGCAGATAGGCCGAGATCCAGCGCTGACCCTTCGCTGTGAACTGTTGGTCGTCCCACCGCACACCGCGGTCATAGAACTCGAGAGTATCGATCGCTGAGTGCCGGGCGATGTCCTCCCACTGGGCAGTGGCAACCGTCGTCAGGTCATCCACGTTGCTGTCGCGGCGCTCCGACGTGAACCCTGCCAGGTAGTTCGAGTCGTAGACGACAGCGTTCTCAAGGTCGAACGGTTGGATCGCGTTGATGACGTTGTTCGTGGTGGCGGGCCCTTGGTTGAGCCGCTCGGCCGAGGAGGCGACTGCCAGGTCGTTGATCTCGACGTTGAAATCGCGGACGACATCGTAGAGGTCTGCCTCATAGCGATCCTCGGTCTGATCATCACCGACATTCACCGTGTACTTGCGGGTCTGATGCTCGCCCTGTCCGGCGAGATTGGCATGGACGTTGATGTCCACGACCATGTACGGCAGGTAGACGCCGAGAACGTTCTCGGGATTGAAGTCCCTCTTGAAATCCGGGTGGGCAAAGTACTTCCGCTTGCGCACGAACTTCTCTATCTGCGCTACAGCTTCGTCCTTCGGGAAGCTGAAGGGCAGCACTATGTCGGGTACCGCTCCATTGGGCACCTGCTGGTTCATTGAGAGCGTGTTGCGACACCAGTGGCAGCGCGCTTGGGTGCTACTTGCGGTGTCGATCACGACCTCGGCTCCACAGGCGCTGCACTTGAACGTGAGCACCACTTCGGCCGAGGGGATGACATCGGAGGAGCCCGAGCCCATGACGACACCGACCAGTTCGCCGATCCCCTTGTCGAGCCCGAACACCTCGTTGGCGTTCAGCGTCGACCATTCGTTGCGGCAGTATCCACAGCGCAGCATCCCGCTGCCGATGTTGAGCGCTATCTGAGTGGCACCGCACTGGGGACACTTGCTCAGGCCGTCGGTGGACTCAGCATCGGTTTGGATGACCTGTGGGCCCTGAGGCCCAGCCGGGGCTTCACTCAGCGGCTGTGTTATCGGCGCTTGGGCATCACTCTGCGGCTGAGCTATCGGCGCGACTTGGCCGGGTGTGACTCCATCCTGATTCAGATCAGTCATGTTCGCGGCTACAGCCCCAGCACCTTGTTCTTTGCCGCGTCGTAGTCGTCCTGGGTGATGAGACCCTGGTCGAGCATCTCCTTGAATTTGGAGAGTTTCGCCATCGGGTCCTCCTCAGCAGGAGCGGGCGCCGGCTCGGGCGCGGGTGGTGCTGCTGCCGGTGCCGGTTGCGGAGCCACCGGCTGCTGAAGTCCTCCAGCCGCCCCACCGACCGCGTTCATACCCATGCCGAGGAACGCCATCCCGGCGCCGCCGCCGCTCGGGTTCTCTCCAGCGGCTTGAATACCACGTGCCGCGGACTGCTGCATGAAAGAGTTCCCTCTGGCACCGCCGAGAGCGTCGGCCTTCTTGACGTCGGACAGCAGAGCCCGTGTGTCTTCGTCATATTCGATCGCCTGTAGCGCAACCTTGACGATCGTCAGGCCACGGTCAGTCGTCCACTGGTAACCCTCTTCGACCGCTTGGCTGAGCGACTGGGCAAAACCAATTGCGTCGCCCTGGATCCGGGCCATCCGATTACCCTTCTCAGGGTCGTTCGTATAGTGCGAGAACGCTGCGGCGAGCGAGCCGACCACCTCGTTGAATAGTTGGCTTGCGGCATCATTTTCGAAATCGCCGAAATCGAAGATCTTGGCGTCGAAGCTCAAATAGGTCAGAGGGATGTAGTTCTTGACCAGCAGGATCGGGTCGGCGATCTTCAGCGAGTAGCTGCCACGGGTGATGGCACCGACCTGGGCGCCGATGTAGAGGTCATCCCAGTAGATCTCGGATTGAGTGCCGAACTTGTTGTTCGGGATCTCCTTCAAGTTCACGTAGAAAGCGAGTTGCTGCGATGCCGGCTGGCCCCCGAACTTGAAGCGCTCCCAAGAAGTCTTCACCGTGGAATCGATGATGCCGTCTCCAGCGAACATGGACTTCGCGTTCTGGTCCTCAGAGGTGAATATGAACCCACCCGGCTCACCGACGAATCCGGACAACTCGCCATCTTGGAAGGTCACGAGCGCATAGCCCTCGGGCACGACGATGCGCGAACCGTTGGTGATGATGTGCTCGGAGGATTTCGTGTTGGAGCCTCGTCCGCTGTCCTGTCCTTGGGCTACTGCTGGGAATAGTGCCGCCGTCGGAGGCAGATTTCGCGGTGGGACCAAGAAGTCCTTCCACTGATCTGCGAGCGTACCGCCTAGAGCGCCGGAGAATGCCTTGATGAAACCCATGTGTCCCCTGTTGTCTGACGTCTGCTGAGCGAATCGCGCTATGGAAGCAGACTCCGAGAGCGCCGCCCCGACAAGGTGTCGGTCTGTGAGAATCCGCCGAAGATTATCAGGCGCCCCTCACAGAGGGCTCACAGAGCCGCAAAGCCGCGAGCCTTTATTCAGATGCTGACTCGCCCTGAAACCTGTAGACGTTGGTTTCTCGCTGGACGAATCCAAGACGCTGATAGAGGCGATTGGCCGCCTCTCGACTCGGCCTGGATGTCAGGTCGACCGTCTTGGCACCGAGTTCCCCAGCCAACTCCAGGGCACGTCGGTTGAGGCTGTCGCCCACTCCCTGGCCTCGGGCATCGGAGTCCACGACAACGTCTTCGATCCAGGCACGCACGCCTGTCGGGATGCGGAACACAACCAAGGTCATCGAGCCACAGATGCGGTTCTGGTCGTCCCTAGCCACCAGCAGGTGTGAGGCGTCTGAGGACACGATCTGTTGCAACTCGGCGAAGGTCGGGGCGGGACTCGAGGATGAAAGCTGAGGGACCAGCGTTGCCATCGCCTCGACCAACTCATCATCGACCGACTTGCACACTTCGACGCGGATCATGGCTCAGATCGTAGGCGGCTGACCCGGACCGGCTGTCACCCGCCACCCCGTCATCGCTGCCGCTGTGGCCGGCGCCCCTCGGGCAAAGTCGGCACTCACTCGGCGCTCTGGAGCACAAAGTGGAGCGAACGCCGGATCTCCCGTCGGAAATCCGCATCGACGATCGGTCGCCCGTCGCGGTCGGTCACGTAGAAGGTGTCGATCGCGTCCACACCGAGCGTGTGGATCTTCGCCGATCGGATATCGACGTCCATCTCGCCGAGCGCACGGGTCAACTCATAGAGCAGACCGTTGCGGTCCAGACCGATGACCTCGATCATGGTCGCCCCGGTGGCAAGTTCGTCGTCAAAGCGGACACCCGCCTCGAATTGGCTTAGCCCCGGCTCGTAGCGTCGACGATGGCTCCGCTCCCGCTCGGCCAGTCGCGCCCGGATTGCCAGGTGACCGGTGATGGCCAACTCCACATCCTCAGCAACTCTCTCCCACCGGATCATGCCCGTCGCCCTCGACTGCACCCTGAAGCGATCAATTGCGATGTCACCATCAGACTCTGCGGTTGCCTCCACGACATTCAGGCCGTGAAGAGCCAGCACCCCTGCCACCCGACACATCACTCCGGCCCTGTCCTCACAGACAACGACCACCCATTCCCCCTCGCCGCTCACCATCGGTAGCGGAGAGTGGACAACCGGGGCTTGGGTGCTGGCTGCGGAGACTTCGGTGTCGCTAGCAGTGTCAGAGCCGATGGACGGCGTATCAAGGACCTCGCGGACCGAGGCGACGAGCCGGTCAACGAGCGCGGCTGTCCATGTGGTCCAGATTCCCGGACCGGTGGCGAGTCCGTCGGCCTCGCTGAGGGCGTGCAACAGCGAGAGCCGCTCGACCGAGCCGACCTTGTCCGCCACGAAGCGGATCGTGGCCGGGTCCTCAAGGTCCCGCCTTCGGGCGGTGTCTGAAAGGAGCAGGTGCCATCTGGCGAGGAACCCGACCGTTGCGGACTCACCCGGGGTGAAGCCCATCCGCCGGGCGATGTCCGAGGCGATCAATTCCCCTGTCGTCGAATGGTCTCCCCGATATCCCTTGCCGATGTCGTGGAGTAGCGCGCCAACTACCAACAAGTCCGGTCTGGGGGTCCGCTCGGCCAGGTCCGCCGCACGCGCCGCGGTCTCGAGCAGGTGACGATCGACGGTGTATTTGTGAAGTGCGTTGCGCTGCTGTTTGCCGCGCACGTGGTCCCACTCGTGGATGAGAGTTCGCCATACCCCGGCCCGATCGAGTGACTCGATCACCTCTACCGAACGGGCCCCCGCCAGCAGGAGGTCACAGAAGTGTCTGCGGGCAGACTCGGTCCACGGCTCTGTCAACGTCGGAGCTTGCGCCATGAGACTGAGGGTGGCTGCGCTTATCCGAGTGTCCTTGAGCGCTGCCTGTTGGGCCACCTGGAGCACGCTGATTCCGCTACTGATTGGATTGCCTTCATCTGCCAGGCGGACCCGTCCGTCGCGCAGGATGATTCCGTCACCGAGGTCACGGTCGGGTCCTGCAGCGTTGTTGGCGCGGCCCCGCTTGGCGGTCCCCTGGCCTGATCTGGCGGACGCCGTCATGGTGATGTCGAACCAGGACTCGTCGCTCACCCATGCGATGGATCGAGCTGCGCCGGCGACGCGGGACATCAACTCTGCGGTGTCTGGATCCCCCAGCCTCCTGGCCACCTCGTCCTGTTCCTGCAGTAGCAGTCGATCGTTATGACGCTCGGTCGCACGATGGAGTTCGACACGCGCTTCAAGGATCGTGTCGTAGTCAGCGGTGAGCCCATCGAGCAGGCTCTCGTTCACCGCTGCTCCCGCCATTGATGCCCAGCCGAGAGCGTGGACGTCGCGAAGGCCACCCCGTCCTTCCTTGAGGTCCGGTTCCAGGGTGAAGGCGATATCACCCTCGCGTGCGTGTCGGTCCTTGACCGACGTCGCAAGCACATCGATCCAGTTTCGACCATTGCGTCGCCACGCCGCCTTGGCCTTCTCGGCCAGCTCTGCCGTCAGCGTGGCATTGCCGGCCAGGTGACGCACCGAGAGCAGCGCCGTTGCCGTCTCGAGGTCATCGGAGGCAAGAACGAGTGTGTCCCTGAGCGTCCGAACCGAGTGTCCGAGCTTCAGCCCTGCATCCCAGATCGGATACCAGAGCCTCTCGGCCAGCGACTCTGCGTCATATTTCTTGGGAATCAACAACAGAAGGTCCAGGTCGGACTGCGGGCATAGTTCGCCCCGACCATGCCCACCCAGAGCTACCAGAGCGGGACCGGACGAAACGGCCACTTCTGATCCCTCTTTCGTCAGCCCTTCCTCCTGCAATGCCTTTGCGAAGACCAGTGCGAGCCAGGCGTCGACTTCGTCCGTGTAGGCGGAGCAGAACTCACGACCGCGCAGCGACGTGTCATCGAGGAGAGCGACCCTCTGCAGGGTTTCCGGTGTCTTCAAGGTTTCTGACATCGCCTAGACCTCCAATGATGTTCGGGGCCGGCCCCACGGGCTTGTCCCGTGATGCCGGCCCACGACCCAACCTTCTGACCCGTCCGTTGGTCGACGCAATCCTGCGGGCAGAGCCCGTCGGACGAGCCGTGCCTGAACGGACCTTTGCCGGTTGGACGAGCCGTGCCCCGACGGACCTGAGCCTGTTGCCTCAGACGGCGTCAGGACCCCGCTCACCTGTGCGAATTCGAACGAGGTCTTCGACGGCTGTTACCCAGATCTTGCCGTCACCGATCTTGTCGGTTCGTGCTGCCGATTCAATTGCGTCGACAACGACTGGAACGAGGTTGTCCTCGACCACCACTTCGAGCTTCAACTTGGGGAGGAAGTCGACCTGGTACTCGGTTCCTCGGTAGGTCTCGGTGTGACCGCCCTGGCGACCGAAGCCGCGGACCTCCGAGACCGTGATGCCCACGACCCCGGCCGACTTGAGCGCCACCTTGGTCTCGTCGAGTTTGAATGGCTTGATGATTGCTGTGATCAGTTTCATGTCTGCGACTTCTTTCTCCGATCTCTCGGATTTCAGGCTCGTCCCATGGTGAGTTCACCCGAGTTGTATGCGGTCTCTGCGTGCTCTGCTACGTCCAGGCCCGAGTCCTCGACCTCTTCACTCACTCTGATTCCGACTGTGGCCTTGAGCGCCAGGAGGATTACTGCGGTGACAACACCCGAGTAGATGATCGTCACGCCATTGGCCAGCGCCTGTTCCCCCAGGAGTTTCAGGCCGCCGCCGTAGAACAGGCCGCTCATGTTCTCGGTTCCGAAGTAGTCCGCATCCGAGAAGAGTCCGATCAGGAGCGACCCGACCAGTCCACCTACGAAGTGGACTCCGACCACGTCGAGTGCGTCATCGAAGCCCGCCTTGAACTTGATACGGACTGCGAAGCAGCAGACCACACCTGCGATCAGGCCGATGATGATCGCCGGCATCGTCGAGACGAAACCGCAGGCGGGAGTGATCGCAACCAGGCCGGCGACGATTCCCGAAGCTGCGCCGAGGTTGGTGAAGTGGCCATCCCTGACCCGCTCGACCAATGCCCAGGCAAGACCGGCGGCAGCTGCTGCTACGAAGGTGTTCAGGAACGCCTGGACTGCTGTCCCGTTCGCTGCGAGCGCGGAGCCGGCGTTGAATCCGAACCAGCCGAACCAGAGGATGCCTGTTCCGATCATCACCAGTGGCATCGAGTGCGGTGCGTGGCCCTCCTTGGGCCAACCCTTGCGTTTGCCGAGGATCATGACCGCCACCAGCGCTGCGATTCCTGCGTTGACGTGGATGGCGGTTCCACCGGCGAAGTCGAGTGAGCCACGGGCTCCGAGCCATCCTCCGTAGACCCACTTGAAGACGGGTGCGAAGACCAACAGCATCCACACCGGCGCAAAGATCGCCCAGGCACCGAACTTCATTCTGTCGGCCACTGCGCCCGAGATGAGTGCCGGGGTGATGACCGCGAACATCCCTAGAAATGCGATCGTCAGGAGCGAGTCCACTCCTCCGCTGACACCAAGGTTCAAGTTGCCGAGAAACGCTGCGTCGAAACCCCCGAACCAACTGGCACCGGCGTCACCTCCAGCTATGGAGAAGCCGATGACGACCCAGAGCACCGGGATAACCAGCAAGCACCAGAAGTTCATCATCAGCATGTTGAGTACGTTCCGACTCCGGTCCATTCCTCCGTAGAAGAAGGCGAGGCCCGGTGTCATGAACAGTACGAGTGCGGCCGAGGCAAGCACCCATGCAATATCACCTGAATTCATGTTGAGCCCTTCGTTGATTGACACCCCGTCGATGTCTTCGGTGGCAACCTAGGGAGGGCGTGTTTCACGAATGTTTCCGGGCGTGAGCCGTTCGGTTACATCTTCGATCGGTCCCAGATCAGCTGTGACGGGAGCGGTGGATGTGCGCCTTTGCTGCACCCCACACGATCGCAGGCTCGGCGAGTGACTCGTGTACGTCAGCCATGGACGCCGGGCTGAGGGCGTAGATGTCGTCGGGAAACGAACGACGCTCGAACTCGTCGCGTTCGACTGGTCTCACCCCGGCGATCGACAAGACGTCAGCCGCGTGGTGAATCGATGCACGGATTATCGCCAGTGGCGTCGTCCTCTGGTCATCGATGTCGGCTGAGAGCAGGGAATTCATCCGAGTGCTCACTTCGGCCCGACACTTGCGCGCCGCATCGTTCACCAAGGCTTCCAGCTGTCCGGTCACATCGACCCCGGCGACCGCGCAGCGGCGACGGATGGAGCGTGTCACCCATCCCTCGATCTGAGCATCAATTGCGTCTGCAAGTTCTTGTGAGTATTTCCGGAACAGCTCGTCGTCGGTCATCGACATTCACCCACCTCCCGCTGTCGACGTCGTTGCCTTTTTCGGGCTCGTAGTGGTGGTGTCCGTGGTGCCCGGGCCATCGGTTGTCGGGCTGCCTTTCGACGGCGGAGGTAGCTCGAGAGTTGCGGGAGGAGCGAGTTCATCGTCTCCACCCGGAGGCCATTCGGTTCCCGGGCCAGTTTCTCCACCCGGACCTGTAGGGACTCCCGGACCTCCAGGTCCCCCGTTGTCGATCTCCCCGAGCGAAGTCGTTAGCACGCCCGGCAACCTATTCCCCGTGCAGCTCAACTCGATGAAGCGGCCGACGATCCTGACCTTCGGGGTACAAGGAAGTATCTGCGGATCGACCACGGGCAGCGATACGGAGTCGCTGCCGGAGAGTCCCTCGATGGCTGGGCCGTCAAGAACCAGTTCGGTTCCGATGATACGGATACGGACAGGTTGGTCGGACCCGACCAGATGAAGTCGGCCGTTCCGTATCGATGCCTTTCGCCCGACCATCTGCGCGACCGTCGAAGGGTCGATCAGCACCCGGACCGAGCCGGAACCTAGCGACTTGGCTCTGACGGTTCTCTCTCGGATCGACAGGTCGAGCCCCAGGTCCTTCAGCACGTAGTCAGCTTCATGGACCTGTGTCGCATAGAGACGTGCGTCGGTGAGCCGAACATCGACCCGGTCCAGAGTGTCGAACAGCAACACACCGACGATGCTCGGCTGCCACCATGACCGACCGATCGTGACCTCGACTCCTCCCGCGACACCGGCGGCGCGAATTTGATCCTCGGCTATCCGTTCAGTGACACCGCGGCCCGCGGTCTCGGCCACGACCACCCCCAGTGCGACGGCTATCACCAACCAGCCGAGCACCAGACGGACCCAGCCTGCGGGACTTCTTCGACCACCACGTGGGCGGCGTCCTTGGGTGGAAGCAGATCTGGTCACGACCGCAGCCTCCGTCGCCCAATCCTCTGCCTACGGGAGCGGCGACACATGGTGAGTTAGAGATGACCCGCGCTAGCCACGATGACCGACACCGACCTCGGTCAGGACGGACTCCGGCGAATCGATCATGCCGACATAGAAGGGGCCGAACTCGCCATACTGAGCAGATGCGACGTCGTAGCGCATCGTGTACACGATCTCTTTGATCGTGTCCGGTAGGTCGGCGAAGAGCGTCACGCCCCACTCGTACTCGTCGAGCCCGGTGGAACCCGTGATCAGTTGCACGACCCTTCCGGCGAACTTTCGTCCGGAACCGCCGTGTTCGTACATGAGCTCCTTGCGGCGCTCGAAGTCGAGTTCGTACCAGTTTGCTCCGACGTTACGCATCTTCGACATCGGGTAGAAGCAGAAGACCGGCTTGTCGGGAATTGGCAGAACTGGATAAAGGCGGGCCTGGCGCATCGCTTCGGGAACGCCTTGGGCGTATTCGGACAGTTCCGTCAACGACACATAGGACTCAGTGAGTCGCAGCCCGGCAGCCACCAGAGCGGTCTGCAGCCGCCGGAGTTTCCACTGGTCATCGGCCACCGCCAGGATGCCGATGTCGGACTTGTGTCCCAGCAGAGCTGCGGTCACCACCTGGACCTCATCGCCCTGAGCGGTAGATATTGCAGAAAGCACCGCCTGACGATCGGTCTCTGGACCGACGTGGAAGAACAGGTGCAGGACCGCAAGACCGATGGATGGGACAGAGGGATCAGTCATGTTCGGAGTCTAAGCCTCGATCCATGGACGGTCCGCCGAGCCCGACCCCTTGGCTGTCGAGGCCGAAGACTTGCCCTTGTTGACCGATAGCCGTGACCGTTAGGTTCACCGGATCGGCCCAAGGGGGATCAGTGGCTCGAATTGTTGTGGTTGGGGCTGGAATAGCCGGTCTTGGGGTCGCGCTGTTTGCCGGTAGGGCCGGCCACGAGGTCGTCCTCGTCGAACGTGACGACACTCCCCTGCCCGAGGATCCGGGCGAGGCGTTCAACTGGGTTCGAGCGGGTGCACCGCAGGTCCGCCATTCCCACGCATTTCTGGCCAGGCTCCGCAATCTCCTTCGCGACCGATACCCCGACGTTCTCGACCGGCTCCATGCCGCCGGCGCGACTCCGATGAACTTCATCGAGATGCTCCCCGAAGGAATGGATCGCTCTCCGATGCCCGGCGACGAGGATCTGGTGGCGCTTGCCTGTCGGCGCACCACGTTCGAGTGGACTCTTCGACACATCGTGTTGGAGGAGGAATCGGCGACTCTGGTCCATGGTCGAGCAGTGGTTCGTCTGCTTGTTGAGTCGTCGGAACCGTTCTCACCGATTCCTCGGGTGACCGGCGTGCTACTTGATGACGGCGAGATATTGGAGGCAGACATCGTCATCGCTGCTGGAGGTAGGCGTGGCGACCTGTCGGCCATGTTGGACATTGACGGGGTTGTGTTCCCCGAGGAGCGCGAGGACACCGGAATCGTCTACTTCTCGCGCTTCTTCCAACTCCTCGACGGGGCGGAACTGCCGCCGCAAACGGGTCCGATCGGCGGAGACCTCGGCTATCTGAAGTTCGGGATATTCCAGGGCGACAATCGGACCTTTTCGGTCACCTTGGCCGCCCTTACCGGAGACTCGGAGATGAGGAAGGCACTCATGGATCCCGATCGGTTTCTCCGAATCGCGGCGCTCATCCCCTCAGTAGGCGCCCAGGTCGATGAGGCGCTGTCGGAGCCGATCACCGATGTCAGCGTCATGGCCGGGCTGGTGAACCAGCAGAGGACATTTCTAGACGACATCGGCCGACCACTCGTTCTCGGACTCCACGCCATCGGGGATGCGCACACCTGCACCAATCCGATCTACGGCCGTGGCTGCAGCCTGGCGATGGTCCAGGCCTCGCTGTTCACCGAAGCTCTCGAAAAGTTCGGGCTGGACCACGAAGGGCGGTCGCTCGCATTTGAAGCCGAGAGCGCCGAACACATCCACCCCTGGTACAGGGCCGCAGTGGCTCAGGATCGACTGAATGCCCAACTCGCAACGGCAACTGCCCCGGCGAGCGGACCGACGGGCTTGGACCAAGCTCGGTTCATGCGCGAGTTGTTGACGGACGGCCTATTTCCCGCGATTCGAGTAGACCCAGTGGTCCTGCGCGCATTTCTGAGGATGTTCAATCTTCTGGAGGCACCCGACTCGCTTCTGACCAACTCAGACGTGATCGGCAGGGTGATGACGGTGTTCCAACAACGGGATCAGAGGGAACCCGCGGCAGCACTTGGTCCGACCCGTGAAGAAACCTTGGCAGCCACATTGTGATCCGGGCTGTGATCTGAGCCGTGCTCTCGGTTGTGATCCGGGCTGTGATCTGAGCCGTGCTCTCGGTTGATCGGTAGAGATAAACCGAGGCTGGGCCAACCGGTCTCAGCGAGGGCTCAGTCTCAGCGAGGGCTCAGCCTCCGGCTACCGCAGGAATGATTGAAACGGTTTCGCCGTCGGGAACAGGAGTGTTGACGCCGTCGAGGTAGCGAACGTCATCGTCGGCGACGAACACGTTGACGAACCTGCGCAGCGACCCGTCCTCATCGAAGAGGCGTTCCTTGAACCCGGGGTGGGAGGCTTCGAGCGACTCCAACACCTCGGCCACCGTCGCGCCATCGACCTCAACCTGGGACGAGCCACCGGTCAAGGTGCGGAGTGTGGTCGGGATTCGGATGCTTACGCTCATCTGGGCCTCCTGGGCGGCTGTCTATGCCGACGATGTGACGGCTGATCGTACCGGTGTGCAACCGCGTGGGCACCTTGATGCTTCCCGCCGCTAGCTTGAGGATGAGCCGTTTCGCCAGGAATCGGCCATTGTCATGGGAAATGGGAGCGGTGCGGCAAGTGAAGGACCAGGTGAGTTCAGCCGATGCCCCTCCCGCGGGCATTCGTGAATTCCATCACCGTGAGTTCTCGATCGAGCGAATTATCGCCTCCAAGGGAACAACTTCCGCCTCGGTCTGTCTGCCCGCACGGAACGAGGCAGAGACCGTCGGACCGATCGTTGAGACCCTCAAACGAGAGCTCCTCGACACTGGGGCAATCGATGAGATCGTTGTGATCGACGATCACTCGACCGACGAAACTGGAGCGGTCGCCGCACGGGCAGGAGCTCGCGTCGTCCACTCGGCTGACGTGCTGGCGCGGTACGGGACCGGCCACGGCAAGGGTGAGGTGCTGTGGAAGTCGCTGTTCGTGACCGATAGCGACTTGATCGTCTGGTGCGACAGCGACATCTCGGAGTTCGGGTCAAGATTCGTCACCGGCATTCTCGGGGCTCTCCTATGCGAGCCGGATGTCGACCTCGCCAAGGGCTTCTACCGACGTCCGGAACGAGAACGTGAAGGTGGCGGCAGAGTGACAGAGCTGGTCGCTCGCCCACTGCTGTCGATGTTCTTTCCTGAACTGGCTCGGCTTCACCAGCCCCTCTCGGGCGAGTACGGAGGTCGACGGTCGGTTCTGGAGCAGTTGCCTTTCGTCGAGGGCTACGGGGTTGAAGTTGGTCTTCTGATCGACCTTGCTGACAGGTTCGGACTCAGCGGTCTGGTGCAGGTCGACCTAGAGGTTCGGCATCACCGCAATAGATCCCTCACCCAGCTGAGTCCTCAGGCGGTGGCGATCGCCCAAACCATCCTCAAACGAGTCGAACCGGGGTTGGTTGCTGACGCAACGACCTTCCTGACCCCTGGCAAGGCCCCGATTACGGTCGAACTGAGTGAGCGACCTCCGATGGTCGACGTTTCTGCCTACCGGGGACGGGGCAGTCACCTGAGCGCCGTCGAGTCCTGAGCGGGTCACGCTCTGATTGACGACTGTGAAGCTGTGACCAGCTAGCCGGAGGGGCTGACGAGCTGGATCGCGCGCGGTGCCGCTTCCATCAGGCAGGCGATCGTGTCGCCCATCGCAGCCTCCTGTCCGAAGCTCTCGACGAGCGAGATAGTAGGGACACGCCGCTCGGCATCGTCGAAGGACTCACCGACTATCGCTACCACCGGCGTCTCCATCGATTGGCACATCTCGACGATCCCGCCGACAAGTTTGCCGTTGAACGACTCCTCGTCGAGAAAGCCCTCGCCCGTGATCACAAGGTCGGCGGACTCGATCAGCTCGTCCAACTCAACTGCATCAGAAACAAGATCGAATCCCGACGAGAGCGTCCCACCTACGCAGGCCAGGCCACCAGCAAGTCCGCCGCCCGCGCCGCCGCCTTCGAGACCGACCACGTCGGTGCCGTAATCGTCCGCGTACATCTGGGCGAGGCGGGCGAGGCGCCCTTCGAGCAACTGGACCTGGGCCGAAGTGGCCCCCTTCTGTGGCCCGAACACTCTGGCGGCTTCCAGGAAGTTGAGCCGAACATCGCATGCGATCTCGAGGACGACTCCGCGCAGGCGATGCATGGGCTCCAGGGCACGAAGAGCCCCGAGGCCACCGTCGGTGGAGGCTGAACCTCCCACTCCGAGAAGAATCTTTCGGGCACCAGCGTCGAGGGCCGCGCTGATGAGTTCGCCGGTCCCATAGGTCGAGGCCGCTACGGGGTCGTTCGAGTCCGGACCACCAACCAGCGAGAGTCCGGAGGCCATCGCCATTTCGATGACTGCGGTGCGCGATGCCAAGCGCCAGCCGGCTTCGACCTCGTCGCCGAGGGGACCGGTGACTGTCGTGAACCGGTTGGCCCCACCGAGCGCTTCCAGGAACCCTTCGCCGCCGTCGGAAAGGGGTCGGGTAGTTACCTCATGGCCTGACCCATTGAGCCCCTCGGCGACTGCGGCCGCGACCTGTGGGGCAGATGCCGTTCCCCTGAACTTGTCTGGCGCTACCAGGACTCTCACGGCGATGAGCCTATTGGCCCCCCATCACTGCTGTGTCAGCGGCCGCAGGACGACCACCGGCACTGACCGAAGCCCGATCGAAGCCTGGAACCTAAGTCTTAGCCCCGTCCGTCGATAACGCCCTCCGATCCGCCCTTCTAGGCTCAGCTTCCATGGACGACACCTCGAACACTCCCTCCTCGGGCAAGGCAATCGTCATCGTTTCCAACCGCGGGCCGGTCAGCTACGAGATTTCGAACGGACAGCCGGTTGCGAAACGGGGAGGCGGCGGGCTCATTTCGGGACTGGCGCCGCTGCTCGACTCGGGCCAGGCCACATGGATTGCGGCCGCGATGACCGATGGCGACCGGCTGGTCGCCATCTCCGGCCGGGACAGCAACGCGTCGGTGGACCGTTCATCGGACTCTTCGGTGGACCGTTCATCGGACTCTTCAGTGGACTCGCAAGTGGACGATTCTGTAGAGCTGATCGCGCTCGACCCCGAGGACCAGAGACTCCACTACGACGTGATCTCGAATGGCACCCTGTGGTTTCTGCATCATGGCCTGTACGACCTGGTGCGGTCACCCTCGTATCGCGACGATTGGCAGGTCGCTTGGGACGCATACCGACGGGTGAACCGTGCGTTCGCCGAGCGTGTTGTTCAGGTCGCACCAGTCGGGGCAACCGTGCTCGTTCAGGACTATCACCTGACTCTGCTTCCACAGACCCTCGTGAAGGAGCGGCCCGACCTCACCTTGATCCACTTCCTACACACGCCGTTCGCCGGACCCGAGAACCTGCGGGTCATGCCGGACGCGGCACGTAGCGAGATGCTGACGTCCTTGATGGCCCATCACGCCTGCGGATTCCACACCTCCGACTGGGCGGCCAATTTCCGGGAGTCGGTGGCGAGGTTTGCGGACGAGACCATCGTGGACGGGCCGGAAAGCACCAATGTGTTCACTTCAACTCTGTCGAGCGACATTTCCGACATTCGTCAGGTCGCCCAGTCAGCCGAATGCCGCGTCGAACTCGAACAGATCGACGCGCTGGTAGGCGATCGAGACTTGATTGTCCGCGTTGACCGGATGGAGTTGTCGAAGAACATCGTCCGAGGTTTCGAGGCTTTCGACCTGCTACTCGAACAGAAGCCGCACATGCGAGGCCGCGTAGTCTTCTTCGCCTGCTGCTACCCGTCGCGTGAGGGAGTAGCCGAGTACGCCCAGTATCGGGACGAGGTGATCGAGTCTGCTCGCTGGGTCAACGAGCGTTGGGGAACCGACGACTGGCAGCCTGTCACTCTCAATACCGACGACAACTTCCCACGTTCGGTCGCTGCCCTGAGTCGCTACGACGTGCTGCTAGTGAACCCGATCCGCGATGGATTGAACCTGGTGGCCAAGGAAGGCCCAACTGTCAACGGGCACTCCGGCCAACTTGTGTTGTCCACCCAGGCTGGCGCTTGGAGTGAACTGAAGGACTGCGCTTTTGGCGTCAATCCGTTCGACGTCGCGGCGACAGCTGATGCGCTCGCTGCGGCGCTCGCCCTGAGCGGCCCCGACAGAGAGCGCCGGGCGAAGCGTCTTGGCGAACTCGCCGGTGAACGGACTCCGGCCGACTGGCTTGCCGACCAGCTAGCGGTCTGACCGCCTGTCGCCTGCAAGACGCTCCAGAAGGGAGAGAGCGCCTTGCGGCCCGTCGACAAGCACATCGGCACGACGACGAAGTTCCTCGGGCATCTCAGCGCTGACGACTGCACCCCTAAGGACTGTTCTTCCGCTTGCGGCTAGTTCATCCAGCCCGTCGAAGGTCGGCAGGTCACCGATATCGTCGCCGACATATGTGACCGGTCCTGAGTACGCAGCGGCGAGTCGCAATAGGACGGTGCGCTTGTCCTCGTCGATCGGTGGGTGCAGTTCGTAACTCATCCGGGCAGGGCGCCGTCTAAGGCCAGCCGAGGCCGCCGCTACCTTGGAGTATTCCTCAACAGCGGTAGCGAGTTCAGGATGCTCGCGGTAGTGCAGAGTGATCGAAAGTCCCTTCAGCTCCACGAGCATTCCGGCTGGCCCCTGGAGCCGGGCAGCGGTGGCGACGTCGGCCATCGTCTCGCGCCAGACCCCGGCGTTGGAGTGATAGGTGACCGTACCGTCCTTCCACGACTCAAGTCCGTAGAGTCCGACCAGCGTCACCCCCGTGGGGAAGAATTTCGAGAGAAATTCCACGTTTCGTCCCGAAATGATCGCCACCTCGGCAGCGGAGTTAGCAAGCCGTTCGAGGCATTCACGAGCTCCCGCGGTCGGCTCGACCGCTCCGGGGTCGGTAATGATGGGTGCCAAGGTTCCGTCGAAATCCGAGACGATGAGAGCTGTGGAGATCTCGGACGTCACCTTGGCGATCAGCGCCTCGGCATCAGCCCCATCAGACTCGCTCGGTTCGTCACCACTTGCTCGCTCTGCCCCTGGTGCCTCGTTCACGAAACGCCCTCCTCAGAACTCGGTGTTCAGGTTCCGGAATCTCCTGCATCGGCAGTGGTGCCGGATCCGGTGGTGTCGGTGGTCGCTCCGGTGCCTGAGGAAGTGCCCGAGGTCGTGCCGCTGCCGGTCCCTGACCCGTCGGTCTTGGTGGCCGAAATGATGCCTTCGACATCCGGTCCCAGGACGACTACGACACCAGTTCCTTCACCGACATCCGTTGCGGACTTTCCGAGAGGCTCAGCGGGCATCGGCTTGACTTCACCGATGCTCAGTAGCGCCGCCACAGACTTGGCATCCGCCTCGAATCCCGGAGCGAAGTAGACGCCGGTGCTCGTCACTTGGGATACCGAGTTGCCCGGGGTGGCGTTCGGATATCCGGCCACACTCAGGAACGTGACTCCCGCGGCCGCGAACCCGTTCTTTCCGGCACCGTTCAGGACGGCGATCTTCAATTCGGCGGCCGGTACCGAAGTAGCCGGAGAGCTCGTCTCGGTTGGCGCTGTGGTCGTCGGCGCCTCGTCCTTGGCTCCGGTCTCGATTTTGACGTCTTTTGCGTCGTCCTCGAAGCCGATGCCCCCGCCCTTCACCAGAAGTATTGCCCCGAAGGCAACCGCCACCACAACGAGGATCACCCCCAGATACACAGGAGGATGGGGTTCCGAGGCCCGGCGGGGCGGACGCGGTCTTTGCGTCGAGTTCATGTCCCAGACCCTACCCGCCCGGTTCCGTTCGTATCGGCCAGCTCAGAGCAGGTCGAACTCGACCCGGGCGGAACGGAGCCCGTAGACGAACGAGTTCGGCATCTCCTCGACAGATCCTTCAACCACCCTGAATCCGCGGACCCGCCGCAGCAGCTCCTCGAACATCACCCGTATCTCGAGTCGCGCGAGTGAGGCGCCCAGACAGAAATGGGTTCCGAAGCCGAACGAGATGTGGTTGTTCGGGTGGCGAGTCACATCCAATTCCTCGGCTCGATCGAAGTACTTGGGGTCGCGGTTCGCCGACGAGTACATCAGAACCACCTGATCGCCGGCACGGATGGTCTGGCCTGCGACCACTGTGTCCTCGGTTGCGACTCGACACATGTTGTGGATCGGTGTGACGTAGCGGATGAATTCTTCGACGGCCACCGTCAGGTCCGCTCCCCCACGAAGCAGATCCCACTGCTCGGGGTGAGCTGCCAGGTCCAGAATGGTTCTGGCGATGACGGACCTGGTGGTCTCGGCGCCTCCGTCAAGCAGCAACAACGCGTCCGAGATCACCTCCTCGACGCCGAACTTGCACCCGGGTACCTCGGAGGTCGTCCATATCGACATGATGTCGTCCGCCGGACACTTCTTCTTGACTTCGTACAGGTCCGCCGACGCCTGGGCGAACTCCATCGCCGCGATGATCCGATCCTCGAGCAGGTAACGGGGACCGCCACCGAGCGCGATGGTTTCCTCGGACCAGGCCATCAGCTTCGGCCACATCTCCTCGGGAAAGCCCAGCAGCAGACCGATCATCTCAGCAGCGAGAGGCGCTGCAAGCTCGTTTACGACCTCGATGGGGCCCCCATGGCTGATGGCCTCATCGATCAGCTCGTTCGAAACCGCCCGGACGTGATCCTCCCACTTCGAGACTCCACGGGGAGTGAACCTGCGAGACACCAGGCCACGGCGCTGGTGGTGTTCGGGGTCGTCCAGACCGATGATTGCATCGTCAGCTGGAATGTTCGGGCGGTAGCCACCCTTCTCCTTGTCGGAGTTGATGAAGACGTGCTTGTTCTTCTCGATCTCGATGATGTCGTCGTAGCGGGAGACACCCCAGAGTTCGTTTGTCGAATCCCAGTAGACCGGGGAGTTCTCACGCATCCATCCATAAGTCGTGTACGGGTCGTTCACATAGAAGTCGCCATCCAACAGGTCGATGACCGGATGATCGTCGGCGACGTCGACAGGTGAACTGGCGCGCAGGCTGATGTCGTGTTCGCGGATCTCGTTGGCGTCCATGCTGTCCCCCTGTTGGACCACTTAGGTCCCTGTGCCGACTGATTATGTCGAGTGATTCTGACGAGTGATTCTGTCGAGCGCCATGGCGCCGTGGCGCCCCGGGATCAGACCTGACGACCCGGGCTCGACACCGATCAGAATGGCACAGCTCACTTACCGAACGGGACGCTGAGCCTCACGATCTTGTTAACGACCGAGCCGAGCTGCTTGACGAATGAGCCGGAGTTGTAGGGGATGCCCCGTCGTTCACAGATCGCTTCGACCTTCGGGGCGATCTCGACGTAGCGATTCGAGGGAAGGTCGGGGAACAGGTGATGTTCGATCTGGTGATTCAGATTTCCGCTGAGCACATCGATGACACGACCTCCGGTGAAGTTCGCCGACCCGAGGATCTGGCGGAAGTACCAGCCTCCGCGCGTCTCGTTCTCGACCTCGTCCTGGGTGAAGACCGCTACGCCATCGGGGAAATGTCCACAGAAGATCACCGCGAAGGACCAGACGTTGCGGATCACGTTTGCCGTGGCAGCGCCAGTTGCTGCAGCGACGACCGACGGCAGTCCCAGCGGTGTGGCCAGGAGTGGGAACCAGACATAGTCCTTGGCCGCCTGCGAGCGGATTTTCTCCCACGTCTGTTGAAGCTTCGGCCTGGCCAGTTCCAGGTCGACGGGCTTGCCGGAACCGAAGTGCAGACCGTCGTTGTCGTGCAGACTTATGCCGTACTCGAAGAGGACGGCCAATAGGACGAATATGGCGGGCTGGGCCAGATGTTCGGGACTCCACTTCTGGCTCTCGTGGACGCGAAAGATTCCGTAGCCGATGTCCTTGTCCATCCCGTCGACGTTGGTCCACTGGTGATGCATGTAGTTGTGGGAGTGACGCCATTGTTCCGATGGACAGACGTTGTCCCACTCCCAGGTCGTCGAGTGGATGTCGGGGTCACGCATCCAGTCCCACTGGCCGTGCATGACGTTGTGACCGATCTCCATGTTCTCGAGGATCTTGGCCAAGGCGAGGAGTCCGACGCCGGCGAACCAGGCGGGAGGGAAGAGCCCGGCCAGAAGAGTGACTCGGCCTGCGACGTCAAGACCTCGTTGAATCTTCAGCAGGCGCCGCAGATACTCGGCATCCTCCTTGCCAAGGGTATTGAGAATGTCGTCCCGGATCAGGTCCAACTCTGCCGCGAGTTCGTCAAGGTCCTCCTGAGACATCGTCGCCAGGGTTGCCACTGCAGGGGCGTTCTCCGTCATCGACTTCTGTACCCGCGTCCCGTTTGCCGCGGACTTCTTTGCCGCGGGCTTCGTTGCGGCGGACTTCCTTGCCGTGGGCTTTATTGCGGCGGACTTCTTTGCGGTGGACTTCTTTGCCGGAGACTTCTTTACGGTGCCTGTACTTGAGTTATCGAGCATTTTTCCTCCTGGAGGGATTCGAGATTGTGGGATTTCGAGTGATGCGGACGGCGATGTCCGGTCGGTGGGATCAGAGTTCGAGCGAAACGTCGCTGACAGCGGCCGAGACGCAGATCTGGACGTGACTTCCAGCCTCGTGGATTCGACCGTCTCGCAGATCGGTGACACAGCCCTTGTCGAGGCGGGTTGTACACGTATGACAAATCCCCATCCGACAGCCGAAAACGGGTGCCAGTCCGGCAGCCTCCGCGACTTCGAGTAGCGGACGATCGGGTTCCGAGGGCACCTCGGATCCGGAGCGACTAAAAGTCGTGATGCCAGAGATTGCGGCACCGTCCGACTCGTCCGGGACCGCCTCGTTCGGGATGGCGGTGCGTTTCGATGCGGGCCGACCCGCGAGGCCGATCACGAACCGCTCAACGTGCACATGTTCATCCAGGCCAACCGAACTCCAGTGATCCTGCACGAAGTCCAGCAGCGGAGCCGGACCGCATACGAAGACCTCACGCTCGGACCAGTCCGGGCACTCAAGTTCAAGCCGCTCGAGATCCAGATGACGTCCACCCTGTGCTGTGAAGGTCGGATTGAAGCTCAACCAATCGGCCCGGCCCGCGAGCTGTTCCAACTCCGAATGGAACATCATCTGCCCAGGGGTCGGCGCATGGTGCAGCAGCACGACGTCGGACGGCTGGTCCGATGTCGCAGCAATGGTCCGGACAATTCCCATGGCGGGCGTGATACCGCTCCCACCGGTGATGAACAGCAGCTTCGCCGGAGCCAGCCGTCCAAGTCCGGAAGGCGCGTCGCGGGGCACGTCGCCGGGCGCGTCGCCTTGTAGCGCGCTCTGAAGCGTGAACTGCCCCTCGGCCTGTGTGAGTTGGACGACATCGCCAGGTCGAGCGTCGTGGATGAGGTGCCTCGAGACGAACCCGGTCTCGCCGCAGTGAACCGAGATCTCGATCAGACCATCGGGAGCGTCCGGAACAGATGTGAGTGAGAAACAGCGGTGATGTCGAACTCCCTCGATGTCCACGCCGAGGGTCACGAACTGACCGGCCACATGTCCCTGCCAGCTTCGGCCCGGACGGATCCTGATCGAGGCCGAATCGGGCGTGACGGCCACGATGCTTTCGATGACACCCTGGAGTTTGGCTCCCCAAAGCGGGTTGAACGTCGAGAGGAAGCTGTCGACGTTGAGCGGGGAGGCAAGCCGATCTAGAACCGTAGTCATGACAGTAGATACTGTTACTGACAGTCGGTAGTGTCAAGACATTGTGACAGTGAAAACTGTCATTACCTGTGAAAGGATTGAGGAATGGCCACGCGATCTCCAGCAACTAAGAAGCCAGCCTCGCCCCGCTCAGGCCCCGCAACAGCAGGGCATGAAGCGGACAGTGCAGGGACAGCCGGGGAAGCGCCGTCCGCCGCTGCAGAAGCAGAGATCGACGGGGCGGCGGCAGGTGACGAGTCGGGCGAAATCGAGGCTCCCCCGATGACATTGGAGGAGCTGTCAGAAGCGACGGGCGTCGCTCCGCGCACCATCCGCTACTACCAGACCAAGAAGCTGCTCCAGCCCCCCACCAAGGATGGAAAGGACGCTCGACTCGCCCGCTATGGCAACGACCACGTCGAGCGACTTCGCCTGATCGGAGAGCTGCACGACCGCGGTTTGAAGCTGCCTGCGATCCGTGACCTACTGGAGTCCGGGGACGCCAGTACGAGGGTCGCTGACTGGCTCGGTCTGGACGAGTCTCTCCGAGGTTCCTGGGACCCGGACCTGGCACGCATCTTCGATCGAGGCGAGCTCGCAAAGCTGCTTTCCGACGCTCCGCCAGGAACCCAGGGGCTGCTGGAGGACGCACAACTGATCGTCCGACAGGGCAACTCGTGGCTGGTTCCAAACCCATCGCTGTTGGATCTGACGATCGGGCTGGTCAAGGACGGCGTGCGACCGGACCTGGTCGTCGAGGCGGGAGCAATTCTCCAGACGAACCTACGCAAGGCGGCCGACCAGCTGATCGAACTGTTCGTCAAAGCCCTGAGCGAAGGATTCGGCAACGGGGCCGACTCCGCCAGCCTCGTCCACGCACTGCGCCCAGTTGCGGGCGACGCTGCACGGATGATCTTCGGGCAGCAGTTGGAGCTGTCCATCGAGGAACTCCTCCTGGACACCAAGCGGATCAGCCGCCGCTAGCCGGCCCGATAGCTACCATTCCGCGATGGCCAACCACAGGGTGGAACGCACACGAGACCCCTCGCCCGAAGCGCTGGTAGTCGACCACCGCTACCAACTGGGTACCTATGACCGTCCGATCCATCTGATCAATCCCCTAGATGTGGTCGATGGCTCTGGACTGTCAGGTCGGGTTAGACGAGCAGCACGGAACCTGCGGCTCAAAGAGTGGGAGGCATTTCAGCTCGGCAATAACGACTGGTTCGTTCTCGGCGCGGTCTACAACGCAAAGTCACTCGGCCTGCTGCAGGTGATTGCTGTACACAAGCAGAGTGGACGCATCCACCGCTGGCAGTCACAGATCCCCGCTTTCAAGATCCACGTCGCGCGGGGCCTCGACGGGACACGTTCGCACGGCCGTTCCGGCGACTTCACAATCTCGCTCGGCAACGAAGTGACAAGAGGGCAACTGACCGTTGATGCGAGTCACCCGGGCTCCACAAATGGTGACCTGCCGGGATTGGAGCTGCACGGGGTCGGGCACTGCGCTCCTGACGATGCAGCCCATCTGGTGATCTGCCATCCGTTCTCCGAGGACCGGTCGCTGTACTCCGACAAGTGCATGATGCCCTTTGAGGGAAGCCTCCGGATCGGGTCCGAGGTGATCGAGTTCGACCGGACTTCATCGTTCATGATCCTCGACGACCACCACGGGGACTATCCGTCACCGATGCGCTACGACTGGGTCACCGGTGTCAGACGCCGGAGCGACTCGATGCTCGAGGGCTTCAATCTGACTACCAATCAGGTCACGACCCCGGAACGCTTCAACGAGGACGCCGTCTGGCTGGGCAATGAGATCCATCTGCTTCCGGCAGTGCGCTTCTCCCGACCCGACGGGGTACACAAGGCCTGGAGGATCACCGATGCAGCCGGCGGAAGCGATCCCGCGGTCGACATCCATTTCACGCCGACGGTGCGCAGCGAGCTGCATGTGGGCCCGCGGCGGATTCTGGCCGAGTACTACGCGCCGTACGGGTGGTTCCGAGGTCGGATCCGCTACGGAGGTCCCGATGGATCCGCCGACAATGTGCTCGAGGTCGACGGAATGTTCGGCGTAGGCGAACAGAAGCTGATCCGAGTCTGAAAAAGGCGCCAGCGTCAGGGTCGGCGTCGCAGTTCGTCCGACCGGCGGCACCCAATACCGCGACGATTGACGGCAGGCCCAGCGGCGTGGCCAGTGCCGCAACAACCGGCGTCGGCCCGAGAAGTGTCATTGGAGTGGTCGCTATTCGACCATTCCAATCACACTTCCCATTTCAAACCACCGTCCAGTTGTGCAAAGGCGCACATGAGTCATGGCGCCAGGGTCGCCGCGAGTATTTCGGCCAGATGACCTGCCCGGCGAAAGGAGGGGTCACGACTTCCAGAACTCGGACACGATCGGATCTGGGTCCTTGAGCACCACTGGTGTCGTGTCGAGAACCTGGACGATGCGGGTCCCCTCGGTGCTGGGCACCCAATCAGAGAGCGATCCAGCCTCCTCGCCGGGAGTTCCTCTGCTCGGATCGCCGGTCGTCGCAAACGCGACCCACGCCCGGTGAACCAGTTCTGAGAGCGCCCGCGGAGCGTCCATCCCGAGGAGGATGTGCAGCCGCTGATCCCCCAGCATGTCGAATACAAAGGGAATTTCGACGGCGTGCGCCGCACCGATGGCGCCTCCGAAAGCGCCGCTACGCCAATCGAAGCGGTACTGATAGACCGACGGCGCATCGTCGCTCCGAGTGGAGTTGGCAGCTATGGCCTCCAACTGGGCCGCCACCAACTCGTCGGCAGGAATGCGGAACATCGTGTCGGTCATGAATGCACACTCGATCTCGGGGAGTGTGGCGTCGGGGAACTGGCTCATGTAGGCGTCAAAGGCCCGCTGCGGGTCCTCGAGCAGATAGCCGAACCGTCTGATCAGCACCTCCTGCGACTCCACCGGTGTCGCTCCCATCGAGAACAACTTCCACTCTTCAAGATTCGTCCCCGACAGCAGCGCCACCTCCGAGGCAGACCCACCCCGGATGGTCCCAATTGGATCAAGTGGCACGACCCGCCCGTCTGCCACGGGACGGAATGCCAAGAATGCGAGTGGACTCCCGTATGTGCGGAGAGTGCCGACAGGGTCCGATGTTCTTTTCGCCGCGAGTTCGGCGTGTGCCTTCAACAACGACTCCACCGGCGCGGCCCTGAGCCCCTCCACCGAATCGACTCCGACGAGGCTGAGGAACTCCTGTGTGTCACGGTCAGCGTCAGCGATCTCCCGGTACGCCGAGGCTGCACCGGACTGCGTGATCGCTCGGTGGAACAGCCCCTCGGCTAGGGGCGAGGCCAACAGCAGCGACACGCTCATCGCTCCAGCCGATTCACCAAAGACGGTCACCGATGACGGGTCACCTCCGAACTGGGCGATGTTGTCGCGCACCCATTCGAGCGCAGCTATCTGGTCCAGCAGGCCGACGTTCGCCGATCCCCTCTCGTCGGGGTCGAGACCCCCGAGCTCAAGGAAGCCGAGCGATCCGAGCCGGTAGTTGATCGACACGTAGACCACGCCGTCCCTGGCGAACGAGTCGCCGCGATACAGAGGCGAGGACCCCGATCCCATTTCGAATCCACCGCCGTGGATCCACACCATGACTGGGCGCAACTCTGCGGATGAGGAGCCGTCGGGTATGTCCGAACTCCACACGTTCAGATAGAGGCAATCCTCGTCCCACGTCTCGCTCTCTCCGCCGAAGAGGAGGTCCATCATCGAAGGGTTCTGCGGACAGATCGGTCCGAACACAGTGGCGTCGCGCACACCCTCCCAAGGACGAGGAGCCACCGGTGGACGAAATCGCAGGTCACCTACCGGCGGTTCGGCGAACGGAATAGCAGCGAACCTCGCCACTCCCCCGAGCCACTTGCCGCTGAGTTCACCATTGCTGGTGCGAACTGTGACCTGGTCGCCGTCGTCGGGGGCCGAATCGGCGTTGGCACCGTGGTCAGGTGACGCAGGGTTTTGTGCTCCGGTCGGCGTCGTTGATTTCGAATTCAAGGGCGACTCGTTGTCTTCAACCATGTTCATTGGATATCACCCTCTGCGCAGATCGGCTCGGCCAAGCTTCGATCAGGGCCCCTTCAGTCACGCCTTGAAAAGAGACGCGGTCGTGCCACGGCCGTAGTAGCAAGGACAGCCGCAGTTGATCTTGGAGGCGAGTTGAACGAATTCCAATCGGCTGGTTCCGGAGAACCCGCAACCATTCTCGTTGTCGATGATGACCGTGCCATTCGCGAGTCCCTTGAGCGGTTGTTCGCACTCGAAGGACATTCGGCATCGAGCGTTTCCAACGGAGGTGAAGCGCTGGAGGCACTGCGCCGAGATCCGGTGGACCTGCTCGTCCTCGACCGGATGATGCCCTCCGTGGATGGACTGACGGTCTGTCGTGTGCTGCGCACCGAGGGTTCGACGGTTCCGATTTTGATGCTCACCGCAAGGACCGAGACCACGGATCGTGTGGCTGGCCTCGACGCAGGGGCGGACGACTATCTGGCAAAGCCCTTCGATCCCGCCGAGCTGCTAGCGCGGGTCCGTGCGCTGCTACGACGTTCCCGCCCCGCCGGATCAGCGAATCAAACGACAGAGTTGAGTGTTGGCGACCTGCGTCTCGATCCCGGCGGAAGGCGTTGCTGGCGGGCTGGTACCGAGATCCACCTGTCGAGGGTCGAGTTCGATCTGATCGAGATGTTGATGGTCAACGTGGACATCGTTCTTCCCCGCTCGCGTATCTACCAACAAATCTGGGAGTACGACTTCGGCCCCGAATCGAAGAACCTGGCGGTCTACATCAGCTACCTGCGTCGCAAGATCGACGAGGGGCACGAACAGCGGCTGATCCACACCGTCCGAGGGGTCGGTTATGCGATGAGAACCCCATGACACTGCGGGCAAAGCTCGTCCTGGCGCTTGTTGCGCTCTCAACCGCTGTTGCGGCGGTTGTGGGGGCCTTCAGCTATCGGACCACGGCGAATGAGCTGAGCACTCAGGTCGATTCTTCATTGCGGACGACCGCCCAGCAGCTGGTGGGCGGACCTCTTCCCGGTGTGGGGCTTCCGCGGTCTGAGCGTCAGAACGTCCCTAGATCTCTGCGCAATTTCCGCTCCGCTGGAGACGTGACTTTGCAGGTCATAGGACCCCGGGGAGCACTGATTTCACCCACTGGGCAGGAGCTTCCTGTGTCGCCGAATGACCGGCGGATCGCAACGGCGGCACCCGTCATGCAGTCCTTCCGTTCCGTCCAGATCGACAATGTCGAACATCGGCTTCTGACGGTCGGACTCGGCGACGGGAGAGGTGCAGTTCAGGTCGCAAGGAGTCTCGCTGAGACCAATCAAGTGCTGGGAGCGCTTCGGACCCGAATCTTCACAGCCGCGCTCGTTGCTGCCATTGCATCCGCAATCATCGGATGGGCGCTCGCTCGGCAGATGACCGAGCGGCTTACCCGGTTGACCGGCGCGGCCGAGAGCGTGGCCAGCACGCGTGATCCAGCAGTCCAGATACAGGTCTCGGGAACCGACGAAACTGCCCGGCTGGGCCTGGCCTTCAACGACATGCTTTTGGCACTCTCCCGGGCACGCGAGGATCAACAACGACTGGTCCAGAACGCGAGCCACGAGTTGCGCACACCGCTTACGAGCCTGCGGACCAACGTGTTCGCCCTGAGCCATGCCGACAACATCGGTGTCGACCAGCGACAGCGCATCCTCAATGACCTGACGAGCGAGACCGAGGAGCTGACGAGTCTGATCAACGAACTCATTGAGCTGGCAACTGATCGACGGAACGACGAACCGACAACCGCGGTAGGTCTCGGCGAGGTGATCGAACAGATTGCCGCTCGTGCGTCGCAGCGCTCCGGGCGCGAGATCCGAGTTTCCGCCGACGGGTCCGTTGCCGAAGTGCGGCGATCGTCGATCGTGCGGGCGATCGGAAATCTGTTGGAGAACGCAGTCAAGTTCGACCAGTCCGGCGGACCGATCGATATCAGCTGCGCTGCTGGTCGGATCGAGGTCGCGGACAGAGGCCCGGGCCTTACTCCCGAGGACCTGGACCATGTCTTCGAGCGCTTCTACCGAGCCGAGGACTCTCGGAGCCTGCCCGGATCGGGACTTGGGTTGGCAATTGTCGCGGACATCGTCTCGCAACACGATGGGACTGTCTTTGCCCAGAACCGCCCGGGTGGCGGCACCATCATCGGCTTCAAACTGCAGTTGACCGAAGATCAGCTGCATTGACCTCCCCGGCAATTGGCGAGTCGCGAACTCTTACCCTCCATTTACCTTTCGCGAATGCTGTATTCACCTTGGCGTCCGACAATCTTGGTACCAGCGGAGCCCATACGGCTTACGCGGCCCAGCGTGTTCATCGCAGAACGGTTGGGCTGCATCCGCGTCTCGAACAGGAGATCGTAGATATGAATCGAATCAAGAAGTCGGTGGTGGCTGCAGGTCTGAGTGCAGGGATGATCGGTGGCGGCGCCGCAGGAGTCGTCTTCGGCTCGCCTCTCGCACTCGGCGCCCAGGAAAGCTCCACGACGGTCCCTAGTTCGAGCGACACCACGGCACCCTCGGGCACGTCCGACACGACGGCACCTTCCAGCAAGAACGATGCAGCTTCTACCGACAAGCAGGACAACGCAAGCCGCTCCGCTGAGCGGCTTGCCAAACGTACTGAGCACCTCCAATCGACTTTGGAGCCTCTCGTCAAGGCGGGCACCATCACGCAGACTCAGGCCGACGCAGTCGTGAAGGCGTTTCTTGATGCAGCTCCCCCCAAGGACGGCATGCGGAGGGGCGGGTTCGACGGACCACCGATGGGTCGTGGGTTCTTCCGGGCCGGAGTAGGCCTCGAGGCGCTGTCAGACCTGCTGGACGCAACTCCCGCCGAGTTGGGCAAGCTGATGGCGGACGGTCAGACACTGGCTCAGATTGCCGAATCCAAGGGCGTCGCGCCCCAGAAGGTGATCGACACTCTCGTCGCGGCCACCAAGAAGGGGCTCGACGAAGCCGTCGAGTCCGGGCGAACGACCCAGGAAGAGGCCGACAAAAGGTTGACCGAGGCAACCAAGCGGATCACCGATGGTGTCAACAAAGGATTCTTGAAGCCAGGTCGCCATGGAGCTGGACCATTTGGCGGCCATCGCGGTGAGAACGCACCCGACGCCGGCAACGGTGATGCCGGCGTCGGTGATGCGCCCGCACCCCCGACCACCGGGGACTGACTCAGCTTCGACCCCTCAGCGTCGCCCCCCGTTCAGATGTTGTTGACGAGGACGATCTTTCCGAACTTCCCTCCGGCCTTGAACCGTTCGTAGGCGCTCGCAGCGTCAGCCATGTCGAAGGTCGCGGTGATCGGAACGTTCACCCGGCCTTCTGCGAGTAGGGGAAGGACATGACGCTCGACCAGCTGGGCTGCTGCCGCCTTCTCCTCGATTGGCCTGGCACGCAGGGTCGACCCATGGATCCTTCCCCGCGAACCCATCAGTGCGAGCAGGTTGATTTCAGTCCGGGCGCCACCGCCGACACCGATGACGGTGATTCGACCGCCCGTTGCAAGCGCCTTCAGGTCGTCCGCCAGGTTTGGACCGCCGATCAGCTCGAGGATCACATCGAAGGGCCCCGAGTCGCCAAAGCCCTCCGGGTCGACGACATGGGCACCCAGAAGAGCCACTTCGGCCCAGACCTCGTGGTTGCGCACTGTCGCGGTGACCGTCGCGCCCGCTGCCACCGCAAGCTGGATCGCTGCGACGCCGACGCCACCGGCTCCGGCATGGACACACACCCGCTCACCCATCGCCAAATTCGCCTGGGTGAACAGCGCGTCGTGGGCAGTCGTGAATGCCTCGGGGAAGCCACCGGCGACCTGGTACGGCACGCCGTCCGGTATAGGTATGGCGCATCGCTCATGTAGCACCAAGCGCTCCGCCTGGGCGCCTCCACCCACGACCGCCATGACACGGTCACCGACTTTGAATCTGGTCACTCCCGGGCCGACATCGATGACCTCACCGGCCGCCTCAAGTCCCGGAATGTCCGCCGGAGATCCGACCGGGGCCGGGTAGTGGCCGGCGCGTTGCAACAGATCGCCTGCATTGATGCCTGCCGCCTTCACAGCTATCAGCAGTTCCATGGACCCGGGCGTCGGATCGGGTCGCTCTGACCATTGAAGCTCCTTATCGACGATGGTCACGGCGTACATGCTGACTGCTCCTGATGGTTATGGGCCGGCCGATTCGACCGTAGCAATCAGCCGCGACCCTCTGGGGCCAGTTCGGGGCTGAACCTGTGTCATGGGACTTCAGGACCAGACTGGACGGGTTCGCCGAGAGATGTCGGATTCACCAGGGCCGACATCTCCAGATTGGAGACAGCTGGAATGGATGGCTACATCGCACCTGAGTTCGTTCGCGACACGGAGTACATCGAGGACCGCATCACCCGTGATGGAGCCGACGGTTGGCCGGTCGAGCCTGGCCGCTACCGCCTGGCAGTCGCACGTGCCTGTCCGTGGGCCCACCGCACGGTGATAGTTCGTCGACTCCTCGGGCTCGAGGACGTGATCAGTCTTGCGCTGGCCGGTCCAACCCATGACGAGCGCAGTTGGACCTTCGACCTCGACCCAGGAGAGGTCGATCCGGTGCTCGGAATCCATTTTCTCCGCGACGCCTACAACGCCAGGTTTCCCGACTATCCGAAGGGCGTGACTGTACCGGCGATGGTCGACATTCCCACGGGGAAAGTGGTCACCAATGCGTTCGTCCAGATAACCGAGGACTTCTCCACGGAGTGGGTGGACCACCACCGGTCCGGAGCCCCCGAGTTGCTACCCGAGGAGGGTCGCGACGAGATGGAGGCGCTGATGAAGATGGTCTACACCGAAGTCAACAATGGGGTGTACCGGGCAGGGTTCGCTTCGAGCCAGAGCTCCTACGAGGATGCCTACGCACGTCTCTTCAACGCACTCGATGTGCTGACCGAGCGTCTCGCCGACCGGCGCTACCTGATGGGCGACTCGATAACCGAAGCCGACATTCGGCTGTTCACGACGCTCGTCCGTTTCGACGCCGTCTATCACGGACACTTCAAGTGCAACCGCTCGAAGCTCAGCGAAATGCCGGTCCTGTGGGCGTACGCTCGGGACCTTTTCCAGACACCGGGGTTTGGTGACACAACCGACTTCGCCCAGATCAAGCGTCACTACTACTGGGTCCACAACGACGTGAACCCAACCCGGATCGTGCCCGCGGGACCGGACCTGTCGAACTGGCTGACGCCTCACGGGCGCGAGCAACTGGGAGGTTCCCCGTTCGGCGATGGAACCCCACCGGGGCCGGTCCCGGAAGGCGAACGGGTACCCCCGCTGCTGTCGTAGCACGGGCCGTCAGCGCCTACCGTCGGACAGGTGCACGGTGCACGGTTGCACGAACAGCCTTCCTACTCATACGAGGGGCGGAGGTGCGGTCCGAGAGCACTGAGTTTCCGATTGCCGCGCGGACTCTCTAGTCTGCGGACACCTCGACCTTGAGGTCTGGACAAGGGGAAAATCGTGGAGACTCAAGCAGCCATTCTGTGGGAAGCCGGCAAGCCTTGGAGCGTCGAGACGATCGAGCTCGATCCGCCGAAGGCCGGCGAGGTCCTGGTCGAAATGGTTGCATCGGGAATGTGTCACTCCGACGACCACGCTGTCACGGGAGACCTTCCGGCAATCACACCGCTGATCGGTGGTCACGAAGGCGCCGGCATCGTCATGGAGGTCGGAGAGGGAGTCACCTCGGTCGCCCCGGGTGATCACGTCGTGTTCAGCTTCGTACCGGCATGTGGGCAATGCCCGTCCTGCGCGGACGGTCACTCGAACCTGTGTGACAACGGTGCTGCGCTGCTCGTCGGAGCCCAGCTCGACGGCACGACTCGCCACCACGCCCAGGGCCAGGACATCTGGACGATGGTCTGTCTCGGCACCTTCGGCCGACACACGGTCGTCAACGAAATGTCGTGTGTGAAGATCGATGACGACATCCCGTTGGAGCTCGCTTGCCTGGTGGGCTGCGGTGTCACGACCGGTTGGGGATCCTCGGTCTATGCCGCTGAAGTCGGTCCTGGAGACAACGTCGCAGTCATCGGTGTCGGAGGAATCGGCGCAGCTGCGGTGCAGGGCGCACGGCTCGCCGGCGCTCGCAACATATTTGCCATCGACCCCGTCGAGTTCAAGAGGGAACAGGCCGAGAAGTTCGGAGCCACCCACACTGTTGCAAGCATCGGTGAGGCGTTCGAGATGATCCAGCAGGTCACTTGGGGCCGCATGTGCGACAAGGTCATCTGCTGCATGGGCATCGGGGACGGCGAACAGATTGCTCCGATCATGTCGTTGACCGCCAAGCGGGGCCGGGTCGTCGTGACCAACATCCACCCTGCCTCGGAAGGGTCGATCAACATCTCGCTCTGCGACCTGACCCTGATGGAGAAGCAGCTGGTCGGAACGATCTTCGGCTCGGCCAACCCTCGCTCCGATATCCCCCGCCTGATGCACCTATACCGCAATGGTCAGCTCGACCTGGCAGGAATGGTGACCCGCGAGTACGCGCTCGAGGACATCAACCAGGGCTTCGAGGACATGAAGGCCGGTCGCAACATCCGGGGTGTCATCCGGTACAAGTGACCGCTTGACTTACTGCTCGCCGCCGAGCCAACGCTCGCCGGGGATCCGACTTCCGGCACACCTTCCTGACTGCGAACCTGACATGCCTGCCGTGTCAACGGGCGTTGAAGTACCTTGGCCCCATGGCTGTCGACGCTACTGAGGCACTAGATCTGCTGCGTCAAAGCGCCTTCGACAAGACGCTGGGGCCAGTTATGGAACGCTTGGGTGTCCGCCTTCTGGGGGCATTCGGTAGCGCCACGAGGCGTGGGGCATCGCCACGCGATCTCGACGTTGCGGTCCAGTTCGAAGGTCCACCGAGACTGCTTGAGTTGATAGACGTCTTGGTGGAGATCACCGGATATGACCGGATCGATATCGCTGTTGTCGAAGGTGACCACCCCGTACTCGATGCGGAAGCACTGAGTGGCGTCCCGCTCTATGAGAACTCACCTGGCGTATTCGCCAATGCGCAGATGGCGGCACTGGGCCATCGGCGTGACACGGAGTGGATTCGCAAACTCGACCTCCGACGGATGGCTGGATGACTCCACCTCGCATCGACATCTCGATTGTCCAACGGCGACTCCAATTGATCGAGGGTGCCCTCGAGTCCCTCCGCTCATTGGGCGAAATCGACGAGGCCCAACTCCGATCTGACGTCATTCGTCGTGCGGCTGCAGAACGCCTCATACAGGTCGTGGTGGACCTGGCGTTCGACATCAATGGGCATGTCGCCGTCGCTCAGCTCGGTAGAGCACCTGAGACTGGCCGTCAGTCCTTTCTGGACCTGGCTGAACTCGGGGTACTCACAACAGAACTGGCCGAAGTGCTCGCGCCCTTAGCCGGTCTCCGAAACATCTTGGTTCACAACTACGTGGACGTTCGGGTCGACCTGGTCGCTACATCCGTTGGCCTGCTGCTCGAGTTGTTCCCTGAATATGTGCGCTCGATTGCTCGCAGCATCATCGAACCAGACCGCTGACATGGACCCCATGGACGGACAGGGCTGGGTCCAGGTCGGACAGCTGGGACTCGCTTTCGGCTTGTCTGCGCTCATCGGCCTCGAGAGACAGATCCGAGGAAAGAGCGCCGGCCTGCGGACCCAGACGATCGTCGGAACCACGGCCGCACTTATCTTGCTGATCAGCAAGTTCGGTTTCGCCGATGTCGTCTCAGAGGCCACCGTCATGCTGGATCCCTCACGGGTGGCGGCCCAGATCGTCACCGGCATCGGGTTCCTCGGAGCTGGCCTGATCCTGACCCGTCACGGAGCGGTCCACGGCCTGACCACCGCCGCTTCGGTCTGGGAGACCGCGGCGATCGGCATGGCCGCGGGCTCGGGACTTTGGGTTCTGGCGCTGACCGTCACCGGACTGCATTTCGTTGCGATCTTTGGACTGTCTGCCCTCGCAGCGAGGATTCCGGCAACGAGGGGAACGTCGACCGAAATCGACATCACCTATCTCGATGGGCACGGGGTGCTGCGCGACATCATCCAGACGATCGTCGAGAAGAGCTGGAACGTCCATGGCTTGCTGCAATCTTCGACGGCCGCCAGTTCGCACGCGGACGGCCAGGACTCGGATTCGTTGGTCAACGTCACTCTCGAACTCCGAGGATCGACCGACATCAACGGTGTTGTGGCAGCAGTCAGCGGACTCGACGGAGTGCGAACCGTCCGCATCCTCTCCGAGGAAGACCTCGACTGACCCGACCTATCCGTCGAGTTGGGCAACGAGTTGGGCAAGCAGTCGTTTCGTGGCGACGCAGCGGTAGCCGTCTGTGATGAACGCTTCGACCTCGTCCCAGTCGACATCGACATCCAGGCGTAGCCCGATCCATCCGCTCGGGCCCACGTACGGGGGCACGAAATAGCGGTCGGGTTCGGCATCCACGACCAATCCTTGGACACCGGGCTCTGCTTTGCACCAGATGGCCAAGCGACCGTCACCATGGTGGTCATCGTGAAACGACAGGAACGTCTTCTTTACGAAGAACGTCGGCGAGCCGTGGCTCAGGCGTTCGGTCGCCCCGGGGAGTGCCAGCGCTACGAGGCGAACCCGGGCCAGGGCCAGCTCGACGTCGTCCTCGGTGTAGGGCAAGTCCTCGCTCATGCGCCCAATTATCCACCAGACCGCCCGCTTATCCAGCAGGCCTCCCGATTACCTGCCAGACCCATCGTGCGATTTGGCGACCGTCCAGAACGTCCGGAATGCGGGCGGCGGAATCGGTGAGTCCCACATCTGATTGGTCATGAGAATTCCGATGCGACCCGTCGATGGGTCGTTGGCCCACGAAGTGCCGAGTCCGCCGTCCCATCCATATGACCCGATGCCGTGCAGCGCGTCGGATTTGGTCTGCACCGCCAGTCCGTAACCCCAGCTGCGAGCGCCGTCCGGATCGGGTCCGGACACGGCCTTCTGCGCATCGGTGAGTTGGTCGCTTGTCATTGCCGACACCGACTCCGACAACAGGACTCTTCGGCCAGATGGAGCCCTCCCGCCAGCGAGAAGCATCCTTGCAAACGCAAGATAGTCGGCGACGGTCGAGACCAGTCCGGCTCCCGCCGAGGGAAAGTCCGGCGCAGAACTCCATTGGCCATCCACCGGGTCGTACACCACCCGCTGACCGGAGCCAGGATTGTTCATGTAGCAAGGGCCGAACCTCTCACGTCTGTCGGCCGCAACGAAGAATCCGGTATCGGTCATTCCAAGTGGCTCGAAGATGACGTTCGAAAGAACCGCTTCGAGAGGTGTGTCAGCGGCTCGAGCGATCAGCACCCCAAGCACCTCGGATCCGAGGTGGTAGAGCCAGCGCTCGCCGGGTTGGTAGTTCAGCGGAAGGGTGGCCAGCCATCGCAGCCATTCGTCAGGTTCAGGGTCGACCGATGGCGCTGGTGGGCCGACGTTCAGCCCAAGATCTACGGTGGCGTCGAACAACGCCGCACTGCTGTCCGCACTGAAGTCCATGCCCATTCCCAAAGTGAATGTCAGAAGGTCACGGACCGTTATGGAGCGCGTTGCAGGCACCGTTTCATCGATCGGACCGTCACTGCGGGCAAGGACCTGCCGATCCGCAAGCTCGGGCAGCAGGCGATCAACCGGTTCATCGAGCTCGAACAGACCCTGCTCCATGAGGGACAGCGCCGCCGCCGCAGCAATCGGCTTCGTCATTGATGAAATTCGAAAGATCCCATCCGGACTGATCGGGTCCTGCCCCTGTTCGTCGTTGGAACCAGCCCAGCTCACATGGGTTTCGTCGCCCTCGCAGACTGCCCAGACCATGCCGAGTGCGGCGCCGGCCGCCACCTGCTCCCGCATGGCTTCGTCGGTCGCCCGCACGGACTCCGAGAATGAGTTTGAGGCCACCATGGGACACCTCCGAGAACCATCGGGACTGACTCTCGTCGGCCGATCAGTATCGACAGAATTCTAGCGATACCGATGCGCCGGGCCCGTCGGGAAGTCGTCACTACCCGGGGTACGACGGGTAGGCAGGACGCGGGAGATAAACGGGAGGGCTGGCGGCCGGCATACAACCAATTGTTCGGCCAGACTGTCGGCTGCGACGCACCACGCTGTCCGTTCGCAACCAGAATGTCTGCCCCCCAAACTGGCCGCAATCGCAATGTGCTTCCTCATCCCGAAGTAGGAAGCAACAAAGAGAGATGGAACCTCCTGATGGATCTTGTCGAACATTCAAGTGAAGAAGTCCTCCGTCGTGAGGACGCTGCGCAGCGCCTGCGGGACCTTGCCGATCAGCTCTCGAGGCACAACAAGGTCACATTCTCCAAGGAGGGCCGCCGCTATACCGTCGACGTTCCCGACGAAGTCACGCTGACTCTCGAGATCGAGGTGGGTGCGGACTCATCCGAGATCGAGGTCGAGATCACCTGGTAGCTCCGCACCTCATCCAGGGACACTCTGCTCAACCAGGGACACTCTGCCAACTCGGTGGTCACGATCAATGGGCGGCTGATCCTGGCGGTTCCAGCGCTACCGCCATTTTTGAGCGCCACCCGACCGTGCCCGCTACTCGCGCGAGCAGACGCGGATAGCCGCCGGCGACCGTGCCGATGACTCCTCGATCAACCAGCTTTTCGGTGGCGCCGTAGCGGACCGGCTCGCTCTCCGGCTCGTAGGTGCCGAACAGACGGTCCCAGATCATCGTCTGGCCGCCAAAGTTCCGGTCGATGTAGAGAGGGTTCGAACCATGATGGACCCGGTGATTGGAGGGCGTGGCGACCCAACGGTCCAGATGCCGGATTCTTCCGACCAGTTGGGTGTGCTGGAGCTGGCCGAAGATGAGACCCCATGCGGCCATCGGCGCGTACATGGCCGGGGGAAATCCAAGCAGCGGCGCCCATAGCCCCGTAAGCGGCTTGTAGAAAATTTCGGTCGGCGGCATTCGGACAGCAGTGGTGAAGCCGAAATCCTCGGCCGAATGGTGCACGACGTGGGAGGCCCACAACAGCCCGACGCGATGCTCGGCACGGTGCACCCAGTAGTACGCGAAGTCACCGACCAGCAGATAGCTGACCCAGGTGAGGGGGTTCTTGAGGTCGAGTTGCCACGGCACCCATCGTGCAATCCAGGCGTACAACGCGATCACACCCGCATAGCCGGCGATACCTTTCATTGCGAACCAAACGACACCGACGGTTGCCGACACGGCGGTCTCGTGGCGGTCCACCGGAAGTTTGCGCCAAGCCCGGATTGCGAGTTCGACACCCACAAGCGACAACCCAACTGTGAAGAGGACAAGGTAGGAAAGCTCCATGGACCAAGGGTCTCCTGATCCGGCAGCTTGTGCCATGAGGGCGATCCCCCAAATCGACCCGGGCTCGGGTGGTGCCGGTCGAGTCGCCCGGTCCGGGGGGTTTGAGTGGGCGCTGGCAAAGCCCAACCGAGCGGCGACGACGCTTCGCCAAGGCCTGGTTTCAGTTGACGATGTTTCCGCAACGCACACTCGCGTATTCATGCATATGATGATCAGAGTTCGCTCATGTACGGAGGTCTCCCTATGAAGGTCTATGAGGCAGTCGCCAACGCGCTCAAGGAGTGCGGCGGTCAGAACATGTTCGGCCTGATGGGGGACGGGAACCTACGCTTCCTCAATTACTGGGTGCACGACCTGGAGCAGGGTTACTACGGGTCCCGGCACGAATCGGGTGGGATTGCGATGGCAGACGGATACGCGCGCGTGTCTGGTCAGATTGGTCTTGCCACGACCACCCAGGGGCCCGGACTGACCAACGCCCTCACCGCCCTGGTGGCGGCACGAAAGGCCCGCAGCCCAATGGTGTACGTCGTCGGCGATGTCGCGAGCTTCCAGGCCGGCTGGCCCCAGGACATCGACCACCAGGCAGTTTTCGATGCAGCCGGAGTTCCACTTATCGACCTCCGCGACCCGGCGATTGCGTTCTCCGAGACGGTTCGCGCGGTTCGACTCGCATGGGCGCAACGAACACCCGTCGGTCTCAGCATTCCAACCGATGTCCAGGAATTGGAATGGGACCCGTGGACCGACGACAGCTCGACCGACATTCCCGAGCGTGACATGTCGCTAACCGGGGACATCGATGGCGCGGCGGAGATACTCGCTTCGGGACAGCGGCCGGTCATCATTGCCGGGCGCGGCACCGTCGAGTCCGGCTGCTACCCGCAACTGCTCGAGATCGGTGACCGGATCGGCGCATTGTTCGCGACCACCCTCAAGGGCAAGGGCATGTTCGAGGAGAGCCCGTTCGCCCTGGGCATGGCCGGAGGGCTCGGGACAAACCTGTCGGCAACTCTCATCGGCCAGGCCGACGTGGTACTCGTCGTCGGAGCCGCTCTGAACGACTTCACGACAATTCGTCAAACCCTGCTTCGCTCCAGCGCCCGTGTGGTCCGCTGCGATCTTGACCCCAGTGTGTCCACCGCAAACGTCGCCGAGGATTGCCGACTGATAGGCGACGCGGCGACCGCTGTGGCCGAACTGCTCGCCCGTCTAGAGAAGGATGAGGTTTCGTCGACCGGCTACCGCACCGAGGACGTCGCCGAACAACTCCGCTCGTTCCGGCCACAGGACGAGGTCATGCTGGTCCACGAGCCGGGACTGATCGACCCGCGTGAGCTTGTCATGCTCCTCGATGACCTGGTGCCCAAGCACCGCAATCTGGCAACCGACTCAGGACGCTTCTTCGGCGACCCGTGCAGCTATATGTCGGTGCCGGATGGTCGGTCGTTCGTCGACGGTATCTCATTCGGATCGATCGGACTTGGAATGGGTCTGGCCATGGGAACATCGGTCGCTCAGCCCGACAGGCCGACGGTTCTCTACGTTGGTGACGGCGGGCTGTTCATGAGCCTGGGCGAACTCGAGACGGCGGTGCGCTACAAGCTGCCGCTACTCGTCGTTGTCATGAACGACAACGCCTATGGAAGTGAACTCCAGATATCCAGGGTGTGGGACCTTCCCGACAGCTTGTCCGTCTTCCGTAAGGGCGACTTCGCCGCTATTGCGGCAGGCGTTGGCGCCCGGTCGGCCAGTGCTTCGTCACTCGACGAGGTGCGAGCTGCGGTGACCGACCTGGATCTGACCTCGGGTCCGTTCGTGCTCGACTGCACGATCAATCCCAATATCTCGGCACGCTGGCTGGACGACGCCTTCGAGCGAGCCTGACCCAGGACTCTGCCGGTCGGGCTCAGGTCCGGAAAGGCTCGGCCCGCTGGCTCGTTCGAACAGTTCAGGCCCGGCCGGTTCTGGCCTTTTTCGACGATTCCCGGGTGAGGCGCCAGATCATCTGAGTTGCCATGACCACGAGGAGTCCCGCGAACAATCCGTTGGACAGCGCCTCGGACATTCCGACTGAGAGCTTGGCGCCGAGGACGGCCGATGCCATCCCCGCGAGTCCGGCCGCTCCGCCGATCAGTAGATCGGTGTTGCCGTTACGCAAATTTCGCCAGGTCCCCATCGCGGCTGTGGGAATGATCACGGCCAGAGACGTGCCCTTGGACAACACCGAGGCCATTCCCAGTCCGACAACCATCGCTGGCACCATGATGATCCCGCCGCCCACGCCGAGTAGACCTGCAAGAACTCCGGCGATCAGTCCAATGAGCACCAGGCCGGCTGCGGCGATCAGCCCAATGGAGCCACGGCCGGTGGCCTCACTGTGGTCGAGCAGCATCCTCAGCGCTGTGATGAACATGAGGGCGGCGAAGGAATACCCCAACGCACGGCTCGAGAGACGTCTTAGAAAATGTGTGCCCACCACGGCTCCACCCACCGCGCCGACAGCAAGCAGAATTGCGACCAGCCAGTCGACCTCGCCTGCCAGGGAATAGCTCAAGGTCCCCGAAACAGCTATCGGGACAACGGCCGTCAGCGACACGCCATGGGCGAGCCTTTGATCCAGACCAAGCGCCAGGACCAGAGCCGGCACCATCAGAACTCCGCCGCCGACCCCGAAGAGTCCAGAGAGCAAGCCAGCGACCCCTCCCACGAGAAGGGCCTTGATCACCAGCGCAGGATCAACCTTGGGACGGGATACTGACAACTTATGAATCAACAGACCACGTTCAGGAGACCACGTCAACGGGCGATGTCGGACCAGCGCATCGGACTATCGAAGACCGTCGGGTAGTAGCGCTCCAGGTATCGGGCGAACTCGGAGACATGTCGTTCCATGGTGGAATGCGCCAACTCCGGGTCCCCGCTCGCCAGTGCCTCATAGATCTGACGGTGCGCAGCAATCACGGCCGAGCGCCGACGCTGCGGATAGTCGACACCCAGGAACGCTCCGTCGGTGATCCAGTGCAGCGAAGATATGAGGAGCGCGAACATCTGGTTGCCCGAGGCCCACGCCACGAGTTCGTGGAAGTTCTCGTTCTCGGTGAGGAACCGTTCCTCGTCATCGATGTGCTCCTCCATGTCTTCGACCGACTTGAGGAGGCGGGCCAGGTGCGCCGGCTTAACCTTCGTTGCCGCAAGCGCCGCTATGGCGGGCTCCATCGTCTGGCGGACCTCGACGATCGAACGGAAGGGCGTCCCGTGCAGCTGGAGGAACAGCCCCAGTGATCCTGCAAGGTCTCGGAAGTCGGGATCGCAAACCGTCGGACCGCCGCCGGGACCCGGCTTGATGGTGATGACTCCGTTCATCTCCAAGAACCGAAGCGACTCCCGTAGGGTGCCTCGACCGACGGAGTAGCTGGCGAGCATGTCCTTCTCGGCCGGAAGCATCGCACCCGGCGCCAGGTTCTTCGCGGTGATCTCATCCACGATGCGCTGCGCGATGAGAAGCGCCGTTTTGCGGCTCCGCAGGGGACGCGTCCGCGGCGTCGGTGGCTCGGAAAAGTGCTGTTCAAAATCGGCTTCGTCGCTCTGCTTCATCCGTTCCTCCCCGGCATGGAGCCGATCACCTTCACGCGGTCGAGCGCTCCATTCACACCGATCTCTCGAAGCGCCGCCTTGCGGACCTTCTCGGAGGGAGTCTTGGGCAGCTCTTCGACGAACGACACGTACCGTGGCACAGCAAAGTACGGCAGCCGTTTGTCGGCGAACGCCCACAACTCCTCCCCGTCGACGGTACTGGCAGGATCGGTCACCACGAACACCATTACTTCGTCTTCTCCCGCTTCCTGATCGGCCGGTACCGCCACCACGGCGCATTCCACGATAGCTGGATGCTCGATGATGGCCTGTTCCACCTCATAGGAGCTGATGTTCTCGCCTCGGCGACGGATCGCATCCTTGAGCCGATCGACGAAGTAGTACCAGCCGTTCTCGTCCTGGCGAAGCCCGTCCCCGGTGTGGAACCAGAGGTTGCGGAACGCCTCCATGGACTTCTCCGGCATGCCGAAGTATCCGGCGCAGGTGGTGAAGGGAGCCTTGGGACGAACGGTCAGTTCGCCAAGTTGCCCGGTCGGCACCTCCTCGTCGGTGTCGGGGTCGACGAGGCGGATCTCGAACCAGTCCGAGACGAGCAATCCCGCGGCTCCCGGGGGCCGGTCCACTCCGTAGGGCGACATGATCGGCATGGCGGTCTCGGTCAGTCCGAACACCTCGACAAATGCCTCGACTCCAAAACGCTCGCGGAACTCGTCTGCGTAGCTGGCGGTCGGGGCCGCGAAGATGCAGCGCAAATCATTGTCGGAATCGGCATCGGTCAGCGGTTGCTGCCAGACAAAGTCCATCATGACTCCGACGAAGTTCGTCACAGTGGCGCCCGAGTCACGTACCCACTCGGACCACCGACTGGCGCTGAAGCGTTCGCGCATCACATAGCGCGCGCCCGCTATGAGCGCTGGATATGCGGCCAGGAACTGGCTGTTGCCGTGGAACAGCGGGCCCATCGACAGGTAGGTGTCCGCATCGGTGAGGCGGGTCAGCGACACCGTCTCATCGGCAAACAGCACCATGTGGGCATGGGGCATCATGACGCCCTTGGACAGCCCGGTGGTGCCCGACGTGAAGAAGACCGACGCCAAGTCCTGGGCCCTGACCTCTGGCAGCGGCCCGATCTCTGCGGTCCTCAGCTCACTGAACGGTTCGGCTGCATAGCCGGCTGTCGCCAGCACCTCGCACGCTGCGTCGCAGGCCGAGGAGGCGCTGACGTCACTCCCGGAAGACGGAACGACGTAGACGTGGGTGATCGTCGAGCAGGCTTCTCGTGATTCCACGAATCTGTCGACCAGGTCGGTGCCGACAACTGCGGCCGTGGGTCCGACGGTTGAAACCTGATGCTCGAAAAACGTCCCTCGGTAGGCGGTGTTGATCGGCACCTCGGCCATTGCGGCCATGGACGCGCCTAGCCATGCGAATAAGTAGTCCGAGCTGTTGCCCATCATTATGACCAGACGGTCACCGGGCTCATGCCCTCGGGCCAAGAGACCGGACCCGACCCGCTCGGCGATATCGAGGGTCTGGGCAAAGGTGTAGGTCTCACCGGTGCTCGGCACTTCGAGCCAGACACGATCCGAATGGCTGCGCGCACGGGCTTTCAACACCGCTGGTGTGGTCCACTCCGCCCGGTCCGCAAAGGTGGGGCGGTAGTCGTTGTAGGTATTCACCCGTCACCCTCGGCAGGGCCATCCGTCCGAGCTGCTCCACGGCGGGGGAAGTTGGTGGGACGCTTCTCCATGAAGGCACTCGCTCCTTCGAGCATGTCGGGTGAACCGATCGCCTGCACCAACATCCCGAGTCCGGACACGTAGTTGTCCCTCAGAGAGTTCCACCACACGTTCGATGACAACTTCGCCACCTCGAGGTAGCGGGGACTCATCCTGGCGAGCTCAGCCACCATCGAATCGGTCGCGGCGACCAGTTCGTCGTCGGGTACGACCTGGTTGATCCAACCGAGTTCGAGCGCCTCGCTGGCCGGGTAGCGACGACAGAGGAAGGCGACTTCCTTGGCGCGCTTCTCTCCGATCGAAATGGCCAGGAGGTTGGTCCCACCGAGGACTGGAGCGCTTCCGATTTTGACGCCGGTCTGGCCGAAGGTCGCGGACTCTGCGGCGATCGCCAGGTCGCAGGCGACGACCAGTTCGTTTCCGCCGCCGGCAGCAACGCCATTGACGGCTGCGATTACCGGCTGAGGTGCGTTTCGGATCACCTCGAATAGATCGAGTGATCCGAAGAACATCGTGCGCAGCTCGACCGGATCTGGTGCCGCCAGCTTGCCCAGGAATCCTCCGGCACAGAAGGAATCCTCGGTACCGGTGATCACGATGGCGGCAACCGAACTCGCGGACGCCTCACGAATCGCCGCCACTATCTGGGCGCACATATCCGGGTCATAGGCATTCTTGCGATCGGGCCGGTTCAGACGGACCCACGTCGCATCCGCTCTTGTCTCTACCAAAATGTCAGGCATTTGAGCTCCCGGAGGAGTCCATCTCGGCGAGGAACTTGCTGTAGGTGGCGAGCGAGTCAGGGAGTTCTGCCTCCAGAGCAGGTCCCGGCCAACGCTTGCGGCCCGTTGCATAGTCGCCGGCAACCAGGTCCTTCGCTGGCAGGAAGTAGTAGAACGACTGGTCCCGACGGGCGAAGCGCCACACCCCATCGACGCGACGGTAGGTGTCGTGGTACCGGAGTGCCGCTATGACCAAGTTGTCCGGGAACGCCATCTCGGCATGGGCGTTCACCTCGCCCGTTGCGTCATCACCGCCGTTCCATTCGATCAGCTGGTTGTGCGCGTAGTGGTAGCTGTAGACGAGTCCACCCAGACGATTCTGGTAGTGCTTACGAATCGCCTCATGGCCGACGATGCCGGGATCGGATTTGTGACCGAAACTCGCGTCCGGTGTGAAGAGTTCGAGCACCGCATCCAGGTCGCGATCATCGACTGCCATGCTGTAGCGCGTGACCAGGTCTTCAAGCTCGGCGCGCACCTCGACACGTTCGAGCCGCTGCTCGATGCTCGGTTGCGCGCTCATCGGGCATCTGCCGCGGCCATGGCCACCGACTCCATATCGAAGTCGCTCTGGCGCAGAAGCAGGTCGTAGGTGAGGTTCAGGTAGTCGGCGCTCTCGACCAGGGCGCGCATCTTCAGACAGGACTCCTCTGGCATGGGCTCCGCGCCGGCGGCGGCGAGCGTCACGTCGAGCCGGGCGGTGTATTCGAAGGTGGCGTGAAGCGCTGTCGCCTCGGCGAGATCGACTCCTGCCGTGATCGCTCCGTGCCAGGGGATGATGATCGCAACGTCCTCTTCACCGATTGCGGCGGCGATCGACTCCAGCGAGTCGTCCGGTGCAATGGCAGTCCGCCCGTAGAAGTACGTGCAGAGGTTGTGCCACATCTTCGGTGGACGGTTGAACGCCGACTGTGCCGTGATCCAGAAGCCGTGGGTGTGGACGACTGCGTTCAGGTCGGGACGACGCTGGTAGATGCCCTGGTGGAAGTCGATGCCCGGGCTCACTCCCCGACCGCCGTCGATGACGTTGCCCGAGAAGTCCATCAACACGATGTCGTCGAGAGTCATCTCCTCGAACGCCCTGTCCAGGACGTTGGTCCAGTAGCGATCTTCACCGGGCACGCGGGCACTCACGTGCCCTCCGATCACGCCTCCGAAACCGCGAGCGCCAAGGGCTCGACAGGTCGCCAGAACCTGCCGTTGAAGTTGGGTGTCCGACATGGAACCTCCGTATGTTCAGGTGCCGAGGTAGACGGCACGAAGTCGACTTTCGTCCTGGAATTCGCTGCTCGGTCCCTCGCCACCACACACGCCGTTGCGCATGACGTACACGTATTCGCAACGGCTCAGGGCGAGCTTCGCGTTCTGTTCGACGAGGAGAACCGTGAGCCCCTCGAACACGTCGTCGAGTGAGGCGTAGACCGCCTGGGCTGTGATAGGCGCCAACCCGAGGGAGAGTTCGTCCAGCAGTAGCACTCTGGGGCCATGCATCATGGCTCGACCGATCGCGAGCATCTGCTGCTCGCCGCCGGACAGAAGCCCGGCCGCCACCTTGAAGCGTTCCTTCAGCCTGGGGAACGTCGTCAACACCTGCTCGGTACGTTCAGCCATCTTCGCCCGGTGCAGGTGAGCACCCACCCGCAGGTTCTCCTCCACCGACATCGTCGGGAAGACGCGTCTGCCCTCGGGAACGTGGACGATTCCCCGGTCCACGATCTGCGAGGGACGCAGCCTGGAGATGTCCTCGCCGTCAAAGGTGATCTTGCCTGAGCGACATCGGACGAAGCCCGAGATCGCCTTCAAGAGGGTGGACTTTCCCGCACCGTTGGCACCGAGCATCGCGGTGCGGGTGCCTTCGGCAAGTCCGAGGGTCACGCCGTGGATCACAGCGGACCGCTTGTATCCGAGGACGACGTCCTCAAGTTGGAGCAGGTCAGATGCCAAGGTACGCCTCCGCTACGAGAGGGTTGTTGAGAATCTCATCGGGAGCACCCACGGCCAGAATCTCGCCGGCGTTGAGTACCACCAGTCGCTCGCTCACCCTTCGGACGAGTTCGACGTTGTGCTCGATGATGATGACGCTGGTGCCGTGGGGCCGTGTCAGTCCGAGGACATGATCGATTAGTGCGTCAGCCTCGTCGTGGGGAAGTCCGGCCGCCGGTTCATCGAGAAGAAGGATCCGAGGGCGTGCCGCCAGGGCACGGGCGACGTCGACACGCTTCTGGATGCCGTAGGGCAAGTCGTCGACCTTTGCGTGGGCAACATCAGAAAGCTCAAGGAGTTCGAGCAGCGCGAGCGCCTCTTCGTAGCCGTCGCGCTCGGAGCGAACCACATTGGGCAGACGCAGCATTTCCGAGGTGAGCCCGTACTTGAAGAATCGGTGCCTTCCAATGAGGACGTGGTCGATCGGCGTCAGTCCGTCGTGCAGCGAAAGGTTCTGGAAGGTTCGTCCGACCCCTGCCATCGCCCGCTTTCTGACGGAACGTCGGGACAGGTCTTCGTCGCCGAAGTGCACGGTCCCGGTTGATCCCACTACACCGCAGACAGCGTTGAACAATGTCGTCTTTCCAGCTCCGTTCGGCCCGATGAGACCTAGGACTTCGCCCGCTGCCACCTCGAACGAGACTCCCTGGACTGCGGCGACACCACCAAAGTCAACCCGTAGGTCCTTCACGACGAGTTCACGTCCGGCGGCGGATACAACAACCTCACGGCCGCTGGCGGTATGCAACGCTCCCTCAGCACCGATCCGGGCCTCCACCGGCTCGAGGGCATCCCCGCTCGGGCGCACGTCGAGGCCGTCGCCAAGTTCCTGGGTATGACCGGGTGACACATCTTGGGGAGTTGCATCGATAGCGCCTGCGACCATCCCGTCGCTTGCGACCTGCGCCGGTTCGGAGACGTCGGAGGCCTGTCGCAAGGACGGACCACCCGGGAGTATTCGCCGGGTGAATCCCCAGATCCGGTCGAAGAGTTCCACCACGCCGCCGGGGGCGAAGATGATCACGAGGAGCAGGATGACTCCGTACATGATGCCCTCGTAATCGGCGAAGGATCGGAACTGCTCGGGAAGCCCGATCACGAACATGGCGCCGAGAATCGCTCCCAGTAGACGCCTCTGGCCGCCGATGATGACCATGACCACCAAGGTGATCGAGAGGTCGATACCAAAGTTGTCGGGAGCCAGGTACGAGACCGCGTGACCGTAGAGAACTCCGCCGGCAGCGGTAAGTGCAGCGCTCATCGAGAAGGCCGCCACCCGACGGCGCTCGACCTCGATACCGACCGAGCGGGCCGCAGCGTCCGAGGTACGAAGCGCGTGGAGCGCCCGGCCCGTCCGGCCCCGCAGGAGGTTGTAGACGAGGAACAGCGAGATACCGAGCACCGCCACGCTGGCTCCAATCAGGGTGATCGGAGTGCCGAAGAACTGGATTTCGCCGACTGTGATGCCACCGCCGCCGCCGGTGACCGGGGTCCAGATGTAGAGGACCTGTTGGCCCGCCACACCCAGGGCCAATGTGCCGACAGCCAACAACAGACCAGACAGTCTCAGAGATGGCAGCCCGACGATCATGCCGACGAACACGGCAAGCACCACCGCGACAAGAAGCTCGAGCGGTAGGCCAATGTCTGAACGAGTCGACAAGTTGGCTGCTGTGTACGCGCCGACGGCGAGGAAGGCCGCATGGCCCAGCGACAGTTGTCCACCGATTCCGACCAACAACACCAGACCCACACCGATGACGGCGTTGAGCAGTACCAGCGACACGATCAGCTGCTCGTACTGGCGCAGACCCGAGCCGATCAGGAAGACAGCACCCAGCAGAATGGTTCCGATGAAGACGGGATGGAAGAGCACCGGCCGGATCTTCGACCAGACCGACCCGTCTGCGACGCGTGGAGCTTGGCCAGAAGAACGTGCAGGCTTGCTCACCTGGGGACTTATCACTGCCTCAGGCATGACGAACCGCGATCTTTCTGTTGAATACGCCGCTGGGCCGGGAGAGCATCGCAACCAGAATCACCAGGAGTGGCAGCATCGGGGCGATGCTCGTCGAGGTGTAGCGAATTGCCAATGCTTCGAGAACTCCCAGCGCCAGGCCTCCGACAACTGCGCCGACGCTGGAGACAAATCCTCCGAGTACGGCGGCGGTAAAGCCTTTGATGAAGATGGGGTTCATGTATCCGAGTTGGATGAACAGGAGAGGACCGAAGAGCACTCCGGTGATGCCGCCGATGGCGGCGGCTATGAACCAGACCGTCCGTGAGACCTGGGCCAACTTGATGCCTTGGAGCTCGGCCGCGAACTGGTCGTCGGCGAACGCCCGCATCGCCAGGCCCATCCTCGTGCGCTTCAGAAGATAAGCCAGCCCTATCAGTAGGACGACTGTGACTGCACCGATCACCGCATATGTGCGTCCGACGATGACTCCACCCACGTTGTAGTCACCAGCTGCAATCGGAGGCAGTGACTTGACGTCGGATCCCCAGACCAACTGGGTGACGTTGCCGAAGATCGAGTCCACCGCAAGTGTCGCAATTACAAGACTGAGAAGTGGTGCGCCGAGGAGAGGCCGGATGGCCACCCGCTCGATGCCCAGGCCGAGTACTCCTCCTGCGATTGTGCCCACGATGGCACCAACGACCCAGGGGGCACCCATGCTCACGATCACTTCATAGGCGACATAGCCGCTCATTGCGGCCATCGTCCCCTGGGCGAAGTTGAGGGCGCGCGAGGTCTGGTAGATCAGTACGAGCGAAAGGCCGACCAAGCCGTATGCGACTCCGTTCTGGAGCCCTGACACCAGGAGTTGCAAGAACGTTTGCATTGCAATTATTCCTCTGAAACGTGAGGCGCTTGACCGAATCGGCTCACGACGCGGTTGAGCGGCTATTGCTGGTCAGGTGAGACATCGGGTGACCGCCGACGAATCGGCGGTCACCCGAATAGATTCAGCTATCGGCTGAGAGCCAGTCGGTGACGGGCACCCACTTGCCTGCCTTGCCTTCGACGATCATGACCGAGGTACTTCCCTGGTGGTCATCTGTCGAGAAGGTCTGGGGAGCGGTGATTCCACCGGTCTCGAAGTCCTTCAGACCTTCGAGGGCCTTGACGAGCTTCTCCCTGGTGGGTGTGCCGTCGATGGTATCGAGTGCACCAGCGGTGATGAGTCCACCGACCCAGCTTGAGAGGGCGAAGGCGCCGGGTTCATAGCCGGGCTCGTACTTCGCAAAGGCGTCCATGAACTCCTTCACGCCGGGGATCTCGGTCGCAGTTGCTGGAGCGAAGATCGCCACTGCGTGTGCACCCTCGGCCACGTCACCCTCGGCGAGGGCGAATGTCTGCGGGGTGACTGAGCCGGAGGATCCATAGAAGTTGACATCCATGCCGAGCTTCCGCGACTCGTTCATGATCTTTGCCGTCCAGACGTCGGATCCATGGATCACGATGTCGGTAACTCCGGCGTCCTTCATCGACACGAGCTGCGGTTCCCAAGAGGTTGCGGTCCGCTCATACTGCTGCTCGGAGACAACCCAATCGCCAGCCTTGCCAGCCTTGAATCCCTTGACGGCGTCGCCGCCGTCAGCGCTGTTCAGCGTAAGGAGCCCGATCTTTGGTGTACCGCTGAGCTCTCCGCCGAGGTAGTCCGACAGAGCCTGTTCCTGGGCGTCAGCCATAGGAATGCTCATGAACACCGTGGGCTGGACCGGCTTGACCATCTGCTGTGCGAGGGCATAGGGGAACAGGTACGGAACCTTGTCCTTGTTGATCACGGGGAGCGCTGCCACGGCTTGGGAGCCGACGTCACCCAGGATTGCGAAGACGCCTTCCTGCTGGATCAGGTACTGCACGGCGGTGACCTTCTTCTGCAGGTCGAAGCCGTCGTCCTGGACGACGAGCTTCCACTTGCGGCCGTTGGTGCCGCCCTTGTCGTTCAGCCACTTGATGAAGACCTCGAGGCCCTTCTGGCCGTCGATGCCGAGGGAACTGGCGTTACCCGAAGTAGGTGTGGCCATTCCGAACAGGATTTCATCGTCGGTGACGCCGGGACTGGAGGCAGCCTTGTCGCCTCCACCTCCGCTACCACCGGCGTCTCCGCCATTGTCGCTGGCGCAGGCACTGGCGATCATGGCGACCACCACTGTCAGCGTCAGCAACGTGAGCTTGGTGAACTTTTTCATGTTCCCCCCTTGTTATTTGTCGATCTCGATCTGAGATGTCGCTACGAGGTTCCTGATAATCAATTCGATTGATTATCAGAGATTTAATCCCAAGTCAGAACGTGTGTCAAGGGACACCCCTTGACAGACCTTCTCTTAATCAGCCTCAACGAGAAACTCGTCCGAATTGCCGCGCAGTTCGTCGAGTGAGTCCACACCTAAAAGTGCCAGATTCCGATCAATCTCGGATTCCATGAGTTCAAGAACGCGAGTAACGCCAGCCTGTCCACCAGCAGCCAGACCGAAGACGTAGGGCCTGCCGAACATGCACGCCGTAGCGCCGAGGGCGACCGCCTTGATCACGTCGCTGCCGCGCCGAACGCCACCGTCGAGAAGTACGTCGACCTGGTCGCCCACCGCCGCGACCACTCCGGGGAGCGCACGAATCGCAGGGATGGCACCGTCGAGTTGTCGACCGCCGTGGTTCGAAACAATGACTCCGTCGACACCTTCATCTACCAGCCGTTTGGCGGCACCTGGCTCGCAGACGCCCTTGACCACCAACTTGCCGGGCCAGGCCTGGCGGAGCCACCGCAGGTCGTCCCAGGTTGCCGTGGGATTGAGCTGTTCGTTCACGTAGGCGCCCAACCGCATGGTGTCGCGTGAGGAAGCATCCTGTTCGATGTTCGCGAACGTCACACCGGCGGCGCCTACCCGCAGTGCCCATCCCGGGCGACTGATCACCCCGAGCGAATTCCGAACTCCGATCCGCGGCGGGATCGTCATACCGTTACGCAGGTCGCGCTCGCGCTGACCGGTGACCGGCACGTCGACGGTCAGGCACAGCGTCTCGTAACCGAGTTGCGCAGATCGCTCGACGAGTGCTTCGGTCGCATTGCGATCACGCCACAGGTAGATCTGGATCCACAGCGCCTCGGCGGACGCAGCGCGTACGTCCTCCACCGAAACGCTCGACATGGACGAGACCGCGAATGGCACCCCGAACTCGCCCGCGGCAGTGGCTGCCGCGGCTTCACCATGTGGCCAGGCGAGGCCGACCAGACCGGCGGGAGACAGGACGAGGGGTGATCTACGGGTTACCCCCAGAAGCTCGGTCTGCTGGGAGCGATGTTCGACGTCGGTCAGGATGCGCGGAACGAACCACCAACGACCGAAGCTGTCGCGGTTTCCGCGGACGGTGCTCTCATCCTCGGCACCTCCGTCGACGAAGTCGAACACCATGGGAGGCAGTGCCCGTCGTGCCGCATCCCGTACATCTGACAGAGAGTGCAGCTGAGCGAGTCGGTGCCTGCGACTAGTTGCTGTGGCGCGGTCGTACGCCGACACCGCAGTCGCCGCCAGCTTTGACCAGTCCCCCATCACTCAGTCCTCAGGGCAGCGGAACGTCTGGGAGCGGGTGACGGAACAGTTCGGCCGCGTTCTCATGGGTGATGCGCCGGATCTGCTCGGTGGTGAGGCCTGAGAACAACTCCACCGCTGTGTCCTGGACGGTGGGCCACAGCGAGTCGGCATGTGGATAGTCCGTCTCGAAGAGGATGTGATCCACGCCAACCCTGTCGATGATCGGCAAGGTCGATCGGTCGTCGAGGATGGTGTACCAGAAGTTTCGCTGCATGACTTCGGCCGGACGGAGTTCCGGATCGGGCCACGCCTCGTCACCCGAACCGGAGTGGTCGGTGATGTAGTCGAGTCGGTCCAGGAGCATCGGAACCCAGCCGATGCCACCCTCAGCCAGTGTCAGCTTGAGTCCTGGGAATCGGGTGAGAACTCCCGACCACAGCCATTCGGCACACGTGGACAACGACATCGAGGAGAAGAGAGTCGCCGCTAGTTCGAGTTGCGGTGCTTCGGCGGGCATCGCACCGAGTCCCGACGACCCGACATGTAGGCACACGACCGTGTTGGTCTCCTCACAGGCCTGCAGGATCGGATCCCAGAAGTCGGTGAAGATCGACGGCATGCCAATCCGGTGCGGCTGTTCGGGAAGCGTGACCGCAGTGAAACCACGTTCTGCATTCCTGCGAATCTCGTCCGCACCGATCTTGGGATCAGCGAGCCAGGTGATCCCCATCGGGATCGAACGCTCCGGGTAGGGCTGCCACCAGTCGTCGTGCATCCAGTCGTTCCACGCACGTGTGACTGCGAGACCGAGTTCGGGGTCAGAACAGCGTGCGTACACCGATCCGCAGAATCCGCTGATCTGGGAAGGAAAGTTCGCCGATGCGTAGATGCCCGCGAGGTCCATATCGCGGATGCGCTCGTCGATGTCCCAACAACCCTTGCGGATCTCAGCGAATGAGGTGGATTGGAGCGACCAGTCCTCCTTGGGCCGGCCTGCCACCGCGTTGAGTCCCACCTGCTTGTAGAGGGTCCCGTCGAAGGTCCAAGCCTGATCGCCGGCGTCGAGCGTTACGACCTTGGGAGCCAGGTCAGCGAACTTCTGTGGCACCCGACCTTCGAACATGTCGGGTGGCTCGACGAGGTGATCGTCCACCGAGATAACGGTGTACCGGATCTCCTGCGGTTCCGGGTCCGGTAGTAGCCCGTGCATCGTGCGGCGCTCTTCCGGAGCCTGCAGCAGATTGCCGCGCGCATCAGTGGACGTTTCGCTCATCTCAACCCCCTGAATCAAACTAGTAATACTATTATCATGGATTCGTCAGCTTGCCAAGCTTCGCATTTGGGGCTGTCTTTTCAATCCCTACCCAGTAGGAGAAGGTTGTTGTACTGGGCACCCGCGCCGGCCCCGGTCACCGCCGCGGTGCGAGCTCCGGGCACCTGTCCCGACGGAGCGCTCCCCCGCAATTGACGCACGGCCTCGACGATTTTGATTGTCGGAGCACCCCAACCGATGTGGGCGAAAGACAGAAGCCCTCCGTCGGTGTTGATCGGCAAACCGCCGTCCGGCCCGATGCCGGCCTCGGTGGCGAACGCCGTCCCTTCACCGGGTCCGCAGAACCCGAGAACCTCGAGTTGGCGGACGACCTCGAAGATGTTCACGTCGTACAACTCGAGCACATCCAGGTCGACCGGGCTCAGGCCTGCCATGGCGAACGAGCGTTTCGCTGCGCCCGCAAGTATCCCTCCGACCTCGTCGAAGCGGGGCGGGTCGACGTACTGCTGTCCGTACCACTCGCATCCTCCGCCAAGCAGGCGAACAACCGGATGAGGGCCATCAGCCGCACGATCCGCGCGGGTCAATACCATCGCCGCAGCTCCCTCACTTGCGAGACATACCTCGAGTAGGTGAAGTGGGCTTGCGATCATCGGCGAGTCGAGGACATCTTCGGCGCTGTATGGACCGCGACCGGCCATGACCGCCCCGGGATTCACCGACCCGGCGTTGCGGATAGCTGCCGCCAGACCAGCCAGCTGTTTGCGATCTGGTCTGTAGGTGTGCAGATACCGCTGCGCCACAAGGGCGAACTGGGCCTGGGTGATCGATCCCCAAACCTCGGTGAACTCATTTTCGGGACGCGTGTAGGACGCGACCTTGCCGCCTCCCAGTACGCCTGCCTGGCCGCCCACGACCAGGACTACATCGGCCTGTCCGGTGACGATCGCACCAGCCGCGTCGAGCGCAGCGGGAACGCCTTGGGGATAGGTGTCGCCGACCCAGCGGACCGATAGTCCGAGTTGGTCCGCCCAGTCCGGTGAGCCCGGGTGGAACACCGTTCCTCCGGGTCCGGGCCAGCGTGCCGAGATCCCGTCCACCTGATCGACCGAAATGCCTGCATCGTCGAGCGCCAGGAGCGCTGCCTCGACACAGACGTGCAGACTGGTGGACTCAAGTCTCTTGGCAATCGGAGTCATGCCGACGCCCGCGACGGCAACCGACTGCAACGCAGCACCTGCCGCGCTGATCGATGCGCCGCTCGATGTCTGGTCGCTCGAGGATCTAGCGCTGGAGGAGCCCGCGCTAGGTGAGCCGTCGCCCATCAGACCGCCCGCTCGCCGTCCCAGAAGAGCTTCCGTACTGCTGCCTTGTCGATCTTTCCGACTGAGTTCTTGGGCAGGGAGTCGGTCAGGCGGACCTCTTCGGGCTGCTTGAAATGGGCGAGCCCCGACTCGGCGCAGAAGCGTTGCAACTCGGCGCCATCAAGAGTCACCCCGTCCTGGGCTGCCACGACTGCAACGATGCGCTCGCCCCAAGTGGGGTCGGGTGCGCCGACAACTGCTGCTTCCAGCACGCCCGCGTGCTGGTACAGGACATTCTCTATATCGGTCGGCGCGATGTTCTGGCCGCCGCGAATTATCAGATTCTTCTTCCGGTCGACTATCGAGAGGAACCCCTCGGGGTTGCGGACCGCGATGTCTCCCGAGTGGATCCAACCATCGATCACGGCCTCAGCTGTGCGCTCGGGATCGCGATGGTATTCACGCATCAGGTGAGGTCCTCCGAAGATCACCTCACCCTTGCCACCTTCGGGCACATCGTTGCCGTCATCGTCGATGACCCGCACATCGATTGCCAGGGACGGCCTGCCACATGAGCGCAGCAACCATGGGTCGGGTCCGAGTGCCCGCACGTGGTCCTCCTTGCGAAGCAGGGTGCCGATCGAGGCGACCTCGGCCATGCCGTAGAGCTGGAGGAACACCGGACCGAAGCGGTCGACCAGTTCTCCGAGACGATCGGGAGCAATCGGTGACGAGCCGTAGCCCAACGTCGAAATGGTTCCCAGACGCGGGTCACGCGCAGGCAGTTGAGCGTGCACCCTCATGAGCTGGGTCGGGACGAGGAAGGTGTGGGTCACCTGCGACGCTGCTATTGCGTCGGCGAACCGGTCCGGATCGAAGCCACGGTTGTCGGCAAACCCGACTGCAGCTCCGATCACCAGGCAGGGTGCCATCGTGATGTTCACACTCGAATTGTGAGGTATCTGGATGAGGTAACGGGTTGAGCGGGTGATCTCGTACTCGATTGCCGCCACGGTTGCGTGCTGCAGCATCGCCGCGTGGTCGAACAGGACACCCTTGGGCCGCCCCGTTGTCCCGGATGTGTAGACGATGCAGGCATGGTCACTCGGGCGGGCCAGGTGCGCGACGGCGGTCGGCCGGTTTGCTCCCTGTGAGATCAGCGACTCGTAGCCGTCGGGGCCTTCACCGTCGATGGCGACCCAGGGAACCCCACACTGCTCGGAGAGCCTGCTGGCCTCGGCGGCATACTCCAGTTCGCTGATCAAAAGCTTCGGCTCTGCGTTTTCGAACACCCCGTCCAGGTCGTCGGGCTCCATACGGAAATTCAGCCCGACGTAGACAGCGGCTGCCTTGTGGGTCGCCACCAGGACTTCGATGACCTCAAGCCGGTTTGGCACCAAAAGCGCGACCCGGTCGCCTGGCTCGATTCTGAATCGTTCGATCAGGACATTGGCGAGGCGGTCGGTGCGCTCATCGAGTTCGGCCCAGGTACGGGTGCGGTCCGCATCGAAGGTTGCGAGGTCGCCGGGATGGGCACGGGCATTGCGGGTAACGGCGATTCCTAGGTTCACGATGGATGCTCCTACTTCTCAAGACTGTTCGGGTCGGCGGTGTTCGAGTGAGCGACGTTGGGGTCGACGGTGCGCGGGGCGGCGCTGTTCGGAACTGGCGCGAAGGCGGGCAGTTGTCGCGTCTCCGGTGGGTGCGCTGGGATGAAGCTCACCTGCACCCGCATGTCGATCAGCGCTCCGGGGATGTCCTCGGATGGAGGGTCGACCAGCAGCGTCGTAAGGAGGTTCCACCCCTCGTCCATGTCGACAACTGCAAGCACATAGGGGGTCGTCCAGGTCAGGTCCGGGCCGCGGTACACCGTCGTGTGGCTGTGGACGGTTCCGAGACCGGTACTCGGCCTGTACTGCCACTCCGCGGACCGACAGTACGGGCAGACGACGCGCGGCGTAAAGAAGCTGCGTCCGCAACTATCGCAGACCGGACGCACCAACTCGCCACGCTCGGCCGCCGCCCAGAACTCGTCGCTCAGGCGGGCCCCTGAGAGCAGGCCAGCCGGCTGGGACAGCATGGTCACAACGACTTCGCAATCACTTGGCCATGCCCTCGGCGACGCCATCGGAACCTGGTAGCCAGGAGGCGACGCCGGCGACAGGAATGGCACACACAACCGACTCGACAATCTCGGACTCGCTGGCACCGGCGCGGCGTGCGCCGCCTGCGTGCACGTTTACGAACCGGGACGAGAATTCCGCTGCGTTGACCGTGCAGAGCAGCATTTCGACGAACTTCGGCTCGAGCAGATTCTCGGCCAACGCGTACTGCCGCATCAGCACGTAACCCTCGAGCGCACGCGGTGCATGATCGGCCATCAGCTCGATATAGGGAGGCACGAAGCTGAAGTAGTCGGTGAAGTAGGCAAACGCGTCATCGACGGTGATGTCCTCGACGGCACCCTCACCCCGGGTCGGCGCACCACCACGCAGCTCTGCCGGGTCGAAACACACAGCCGCTGCATCACGGAACCGCTCGTAGACGGCCTCACCCCGTGAGATGAGCACCGAAACTGCAGCACCCTTCACCTGGGGCAGGGTCACGCCACCGTCCACAGCCCGACGTAGTTCACGACGCAACATCGCGTCGTGGCCCTTGACCGCTGCCGCGCACGCCATGAACAGCGCCTTCATCGATGCGGACAGCGCGCCGTCCACGTCGGTCACATCACGAACGCGGGCAAGACCCTCGGCGAACTTCGCCGAAACGCCTGCAAGCTCGCCGGAACGCAGAATCGGGGAGCCGACGGGCCATTCACCCGTGTTAGACGAGTCCCCTGTCGCGCCCACCTCATTGGCCAACAGCAGGGCGGCTGCCTCACGGACGGTCTGTCCTGGGCGAACACCGCGCTCGCGGGCCAACTGGTTGGCAGCGCTGACGAGGCCTCGTTCCCACGCGTCGAAGGCGTCTCCCATTCCCGCGGTCGAGACGTCGTAGCAGGCTCCGGGCAAACCTGATTCGTCGAGCGCAGCCAGTCCGGAGGTGCCGGAACCGTTCTTGGCCGGTCCACCGTCGGCGCAGATGAACCCGCGGGGCGAGACGGCCTCGATGAACACCGCGCCTGTCTTGCCGGTATGTCCGGCAGTCACCAGGACGTTCGCGGAATCTTCGGGAAGGGCGAAGACGATCGAGTCGGTCACGACAATCGAATGCCCATCGCCGTCGGAGGCCTTCGTCTCGCGCCTGACCTTCGTCGTCGCCGAGCGGTTGCCGGGGTCCTGGGTGGCCAACAACTCTGCTGCCTCACGCACGGCCATTCCCTGTTCGACACCGCAGCGCTCGGCCAGGATGTTGACACGGGAGATGGTGCCGGCCTCGTAGACGTCTCGGGCGTTGCCCAACTCTGCGGACTCGGCCGCCACCGCAGCTGCCGGCACTCCCAGCGCCTCCATGTACCAGAGCCCTGCGATGCCGGAACCGTCGGCAGCGATGCCGACGTCGTGGGCGATCACGCCACGCGGCTTGTGTGGGGCGATGAGCCGGATCGGAAGCACGCCGCAGTACGACGCTGCGATCACCACGTCACCCTCGTTGCGCTCGTCGCAGTATCGGGCGGAGTCCATCAGGACTATCCGAGAGTCGCCGTGGGTGGCGACGGTCTCTTGGGGATGGTCCTCCGGTTGGGAGAGCAGAGGTGCTTCGTCGGCGACCTGCTCCTTGCCCCCGACGGACGGGTCGATGTGTTTCGTCTCTTCGCTCATGGGACCTCCGGGTCTCGTTCAACCAGCAATCTCGCGGCATCCGCCGCACGCATACCCACCTCGACACCGGCCAGCATCGCCCACCGGTTTGCCGCACTTATGACGCCATCGTGATAACTGCTGTGGCCGTCACCCATCGCGGCACGGGAGGCGTCAACGGTTGCACCGGCCAGACCATCGCTCTCGACCTCGGCCAGCGCCGCCATTCCGGATCCTTCGCGGCCGCCACCACCGTCAGAGCAGATGAATCCGTACGGGTGCACGCTCCGCAGATAGGGCACCGCGCTGCGTCCGGTGTGACCGGCGGTGACCAGAACGTTGGTGTCGCGGTCCTCGGGGAGCCCGAAGGCGATCGAGTCGGTGCAGACGACTGCGCGTCCGCTCGGCGATGTGAACATGACCTCGCGGTTCGAGACCTGTTCGGCCGAAGGCTCGGCTGGGTCATTCTCCAACAGGAGCACCGCCGCTTCTTTGACCGTCAGACCAGGCACGACACCGCAGTCGACAGCAGGTCGGTTGACGTGGCTGATGATCCCCCGCTCGTGCAGGTCGACCCCGTCACCGAGTCGAACCGTCATTACGTCGGCTACAACCGCCGGCACGTTGAGGGCCTCGAGGTACCACAGCCCGGCAATTGCGGCGCCCGCGGGACCGACACCGCAGTCCACTCCGATAGCTGCCCGTGGCCGGTGTTGACCGATGAACCTTGCAGGCAGCACGCCGCAGTACGAAGCGTTGACCACTACATCGCGACCGCGGTTGATCTCGCCGACGTGGTAGGCCGAGTCCATGGCAACGACGCGCCCGCGGGGCGAGGCGAGCAGTTCGGTCTGCAACTCGTGCTCGTTGTCCATATGTCCCCCGACCCCTGATCACTGGTGTGACTGGTCGACGATGCGACCCGTCGACGCCGAAGCTTGCCGAAGCCATCGCCGTCAGTTTTGATTTACCACGAACAATACCGTCAGCAGCTATTCATGTGTATTGTTATCACAGATTATTTCACAACGCAGCCGACCACGGCAGCGTCGATCGGGGGACCCACATGACCTTCCTTAATATCGACGAGCGCTATCGCACGTTGACCGACCAGGCCGGCGCACTAACGGAACGACTGGCCCCGCTTTCGGTAGAGGCCGACAATTCCAACGTGTTGCATCCAGGTGTCGTCGACCTGGTGAGATCGAGCGGACTGATGGCACTGATGGTTCCCGAGGAGTACGGCGGCAACGCCCTATCACTCGACCCGGTGTCCATCTCGGTGGTTCGAGAGGCCCTCATGGGCGAGTGCTCACACGCCGACTCGCTCTTCGCCCTACAGGGAATCGGCAGCTACGCGATCACGCGTGGGGGCACCGAGGCCCAGCGCAAGGAGTGGCTGCCCCGGGTGGCCTCCGGCGAGGTACTCGCAGGGCTCGGGCTGACCGAGCCCGTCGCCGGATCCGACCTGAAGGGCATCACCACCACGCTGACCGAACGCGGCGACGAACTGGTGGTCAACGGACACAAATCCTTCATCTCGAACGCTGGCGCCGCAGGCTTCTACACGACGCTGGTCAAGGAGGAAGCGGGGCTCTCGCTCGTACTAATCCCCGGCGATGCCGACGGCCTGAGCACAACCCCGGCTCCCGAGTTGATCGCTCCCCACGTCCTCGGTGACGTGACTCTGGACAACGTCGTACTCCCCTCCTCGGCTCGTCTGGGCGAACCCGGCAAGGGGCTCGATCTGGTGCTTTCGACACTGGCGATGTTCCGGATCTCTGTGGCCGCAGCCTCGGTCGGTCTTGCGCAGAGCGCCCTGAACGAGGCCACCCGACATGCCCGGACCCGTGAGCAGTTCGGACGTCCCCTCAATCGGCTGGGTCCAGTCGCGGCACTGCTGGCTGACAGCTGGGCAGACCTCGAATCGACCCGGCTGCTGACCTACCGGGCGGCCGAGCTCGCCAAGGACGATCCACTCGCCCACCTGGAGCACTCGTCGCTCGCCAAGCTCGCGGCGACCGAGGCCTGTTGCCGGATCGTCGACCGTTGTGTGCAGGTCATGGGCCGCTGGGGACTCATCCGGGATTCCCGCATCGAGCGCTGCTACCGCCAGGCGCGTCCCATGCGGATATATGAAGGGGCATCGGAAGTTCTTCGTCTGGGGATCTCCCGTCGACTGAGCCAGGAGGTCAAGTGATGGATCTGCAGCTCACGGACCGCGTTGCCATCGTCACCGGAGCCTCCCGGGGTCTGGGTCGTTCCATCGCCTCGGCCTTCGCCGACGAGGGCATGCGTGTGATCGCGGCAGCGCGGTCGCTGGATGACCTCGAGAAGCTGGCCGCCACCCATCCCGAAGCAATCGAGCCGGTGCAGTGCGACATGTCGGACCGGTCCCAGGTCGTGGGGCTTGTGGACACCGCACTCGAACGGTTCGGCCGGCTCGACGTGGTGGTCAACAACGCGGGCATCGCCCCGGCAGCGAAGTTCTCGGACATGGAACTCGATGTCTGGGATCGGGTGTTTGCAGTGAACCTGTTTGGCCCCGTAGCACTGACACGTCGCGCCGGTGAGGTCTTCATCGACCAGGGTCACGGCAAGGTCATCAATGTGGCCTCGACCTCGGGACTTCGCGGCAAGCCCATCCTGGCTGCGTATTCTTCGTCGAAGGGAGCGATGCTCCGCTTCAACGAGGCGGTGGCCGCCGAGTGGGCCCCCAAGGGAGTACAGGTGAACGTGATCGCCCCCGGCGCCTTCGAAACCGACGCCCAAGCGGCAGTGACCGACGACCCAGCCATGCTCGAAGCCCGACTGAAGAAGATCCCGGCCCGACGAATGGGCCACGTTGACGAGATCGGCCCGTTGGCCTGCTACCTGGCGTCACCACTGTCCAACTTCGTAACCGGTGCCACCTATGTGATCGACGGCGGAGAGGCGAACAAGCTGTGATTATCGACGCGCACAACCATGTATGGCCGGACAAGGTCGCGGAGCGGGCCCTCGGTGGCAACATCCCCGACATGGACATCGTCGGTGACGGCAAGGTGTCCGGACTGCTGCGTGCCAAGCAGGACGCAGGCGTCGACCTGTCGGTCTGCCTGGCGGTTGCCAACACTGCCGGTCAGGTGGAGTCGGCCAATCGATTCATTGGAGGGCTCGACCGTGAGAACTTCATTCCCTTCGGAACGATCCACCCTGACCTTGCCCCCGAGGAGAACCTCGTTCACCTGCGAACCAACCGGGTGCAGGGCGTCAAGTTGCATCCCGTTTTCCAGAACTTCCGACTGGACGACCCGAAGCTCTTCGATGTGCTCGCAGTACTGGAAGGGGAGTTCCCCACCATCATCCACGTCGGCGCTGGTGGAGGGGGCGACGGCAGCACCTGCACCCCGGCGATGTTGCGCGAGATCGCAGTTTCGTTCCCGAAGCTGCAGGTCATCGCCTGCCACTTCGGTGGCTACCACATGCTCGAGGCCGCCGAGGAGAACGTCATCGGACTTCCGATCCTGCTGGACACTGCGTGGCCTCCGTCGCTCGCGGTCCTCGACCCCGCCGAGATCCGTGATCTGATCCGACGTCACGGCGTGGAACGCGTCGTGTTCTCTTCTGACTGGCCGACGGCTTCGCCGAAGGCCGAGGTCGAAGCGATCCGGGCGCTCGGGCTGGACGACGATGAGACCGCTGCGGTGCTCGGCGGCAACATCGCCAGGGTGCTCGGCCTGTGACCCGGCCCGAGTCCGAGGCGCAGCGCGAGGCTGTGACCCAGCCCGAGTCTGTGACCCAGCCCGGGTCTGCAGACCGGGCGAGGACCGAGCGGTCGCGCGTCGCACTCGTGACCGGCTCTAGTCGCGGGATCGGCCGTGCGATCCTTGAGCGCCTCGCCGTGGACCACGACTGCGTGGTGCACTACCGCCGGGATCGCGAGTCCGCCGAGCAGGTTGCCGCTGGCCTGAAGGCCCGGGGGGCGCGGACTCTGGTTCACGGAGCCGACCTGGCGTCGACCGAAGATGTCGACGGCCTACTGGCTGCGATACGCGAAGAGTTCGGATACCTGGACACGCTCGTAACTTCCGCCGCCGCGACCAAGTTCGCGCCGGTGCTGGCTCTCGAACCCCGCCACGTCGAGCGCACCATGGCGACCGTGGTGTCCAGCTACCTGCAACTGGTTCGGGGCATGTCCGAAATGCAGCGCGGAGCCAGCAGCGACTCATCTCAGGAAGCCGACCCACCTGTGGGCACCGGGTCCGCGTGGGGCGGCGGACGTGTCGTTGCCATCGGGGGACTCGACGCCCGCTTCGCCCAATCCGGACATGGACTACTAGGTGCGGCGAAGGCAGCCGTCGAAGCCTTGACGCGCAACTTGGCGGTAGAACTCGCTCCGCTCGGAATCACGGCGAACGTCGTCGTCCCGGGCGCCATCGACACCGACTCACTCGATCTCTACTTCCGCGACGGCAATGCCGGCGGTACGGGTGACGCCGGCGGTACGGGTGATGCCCGACGGGCGATGGTCGAAGGCACACCCGCTGGGCGGCTCGGCAAGCCCGAGGACGTGGCCGAGCTCGTGGCGTTTCTTGCTTCGCCCAACGCCTCGTTCATCACCGGACAGGTGTTGGTGGCAGACGGCGGAGCAAGCGCCGAAGGCGGCGGATGGTCCCGCTTCCGCAATCTCTGGGCCTGAACTCCGGACCTGAACTCTGGACATCTTCGCTGATTCTCTGCCGCTCGCCGGACATGCGGGATTCAACACCAGATTTCCTTCGCCAGCGCGGCCACTGGTCGAGGCCCGGCCGCTTTTGAGAGCTCGTCCCGTTACCTCTTTTTGGGGTTTTGTTCTGCGAGGTGGCTGCTATAGCAGCCACCTCGCAGAACAAAACAACCGAGTGACCGCGACCGTGACCGTGACCGTGACCGTGGTGACCGTGAGCGTCGCGTTCGCAGCTCGTTGTGGGACTCGGGCCCACGGCACCGGAGGACTTGGGATCCTTCCGGTGCCGCTGCCGCATCCACTCCGTGGAGTGAGCGACTGGGTCCGAGCTCCTGACCGCGATGTGGGAAGGAGTGGGGGACTCCGAAACGGTCAGGCCTGTTGATCCGCCATCAATGTCAATAGCGAATCGAGTTCGAGCTGTGCGCCGACAGAAACAGGTACATCGAGGCTCTGCCGCAGCAGTTCCTTCGCATACCGGAGCGCACGTGGTGGTTGGGAAGCGATTGCCTGGGCCATTTCGGAAGTTGCAGCGCGTAGCTCATCTCCGGGCACTGCCCGGTTGATCAAGCCCCACTGTTCCGCTTGGGCCGCAGTGACCTTGAGACCGAGATAGAGCATCTCCGCAGCTCGCGGGGAACCGACCAGCCTAGGAAGTCGTTGAGTTCCGCCGCCGCCCGGCACGAGTCCGTGCACGAGTTCGGTCAGACCCATCTGTGCGGTGTCGGCCGCTATCCGAATGTCGCAGGCGAGTGCCATCTCAAGTCCGCCGCCCATGGCATAGCCGTTGATTGCGGCAATGGTCGGCTGTGGCAACGCTGCCAACTGTTCGATGTCGCGGCTCGCGCGTAGGCGGTCACGCCGCTGGGCCGGGGTCTCGGGTTCGCCGGCTTCCTTCAGATCCATGCCAGCACAGAAGAAGCGGTCGCCCTCGGCTCCGAGGATGACAACTGAGATGTCCTCCGATGAAGCCAGACCATTCCAGATTCCCTTGAGCTCTTCGCGCATCTGCTGGTTGCGGGCGTTGGCCGCATCGGGTCGGGCGAGGGTCACCCAGGCAATGGCTCCGTCGAAGTCAACCTTCGTTGCAGCCAGCCCTTCGGCCCACCCGCGAGAACTCATTTGGTTGCCTCATCAACGACCTTTTTGCCGTCAGCTCCGTAGCGGTAGATGCCTTGACCCGTCTTGCGTCCGAGTCGCCCAGCAGCGACCAGATTCTTCAACGTCGTGGTCGGCTTGAACCGGTCGCCGAACGAAGTCTCAAGACCCTGCAGAGCGTGAAGGTAGGTGTCGAGGCCGTTGAAGTCCCCGAGTTCGAGCGGGCCCATCGGGAAGTTGAGGCCCAAGGTGAGCGCCTTGTCGATGTCGGCTGCGCTCGCAACCTCTTCCTCGAGCATGCGCAGGCATTCAAGGCGGACGATCGCCGAAATGCGCGAGGTGAGGAAGCCGGGGCTGTCCTTGCGACACACCACGGTCTCTTTGCCGAGTCCACGGGCGAATGCCTCTGCGGCCTCGAGGGTTGCGTCGGTGGTCTCAAGACCACGGACGAGCTCCACCAGGCGCATGAGCACCGGCGGGTTGAAGAAATGCGTACCGACCAGACGGCCGGCTGCGTCGCCGAGTGCGCTGCCGACAGATGTGATGGACAACTGCGAGGTGTTGGTTCCCAGAATGGCGTGCTCCGGTGCACTCTCGAGCACTTCGAGGAACACGGCGTGCTTGACCGGCAACTGCTCGAGAACGGCCTCGATCACGATGTCCGCGTCCGTGACAGCGTCGGCGATCGTGGGGGCCGCCGACATCCGTGCCAAGGCCGAATCAGCGTCGCTACGACTCACCTTTTCTTTGGCCACGAACTTGTCCAAGCTGGCCGCGGATGCCTTGAAGGCCTGGCTCACACGTTCCCCGTCGGTGTCGAACACCTTGACGTCGTGTCCGGCGGTTGCGCTGATCTGTGCGATACCCGCACCCATTGTTCCGGCGCCGATTACTGCTACTCGCATGCTCGTTCCAAGCTGTTCGGGCCGCGCGTGGCGGCGGAAGGTGGCTGTTTCGCGTCGGCTCAGGACTCCTTGCGGAGCCCCACGGACATCTCGCCGATCATGGCCCGGTGCAGGTCGTTGCTGCCTTCGACGATCTGCAGCACCTTGGCGTCGCGGAGGTAGCGACCGATCGGGTACTCGGGCGACACGCCGTAGGCGCCGTGAATCTGGAAGGCGTCCGCCGCGCTGCGGAACGCGATGTCACTCGCATACATCTTCGCCATGCTGGTCAGCTTTCGAGCACGCTCACCACGGTCGAGCGCTTCGGCTGCCTTGCGAACGAGTAGACGAGCCGTCTCTACCCCGACCTCCATGTCGGTGATCTTCGACTGCACGATCTGGAACTCTGAGATCGGATGACCGAACGCCGTACGGTCCTTCGCATATGACCGGGCTTCATCGAGGCAGGCCTGGGCCACCCCGACCGAGCGCGTGGCGACTCCGAGCCGTCCACGTTCCACAGCCGTCATGGCGACGGCGAAGCCATTACCTTCCTCGCCGAGGAGTGCCTCCTTGGGGACTCTGACCTCGTCCAGGATGACCTCGCCCGTACAGATCGGACGGAACCCGACCTTTTCCTTGTAGGGGAACAGTCCGAGCCCCGGAGTGTCTGTCGGGATGATGAACGCCGAGATTCCCTTGTGACGCAGGCCCCGGTCCGACGTAGCGAAGGTCACCAGGAAGGAAGCGATGTCCAGATTGGATATCCATGCCTTTGCGCCCGTGATGACGAACTCATCGCCATCGCGTCGGTACGTCGTCTGCATTCCGGCGACGTCACTACCGGATCCCGGCTCGGTGACACCGGCGGCTCCGAACATCGTCCCCTGCGCGAGGGGCCGAAGCCAGCGGTCCTTCTGTTCAGGTGTGCCGAAATCGGCGATGCTCGCTCCCACCAGGCCCGAGGGCATGGAAAGCAGACATCCCATGATGTTGCAGGTCCGGCTGACCTCTTCGATGAACGCTGCGAAGGTAACGAAGTCCAGCCCTGCGCCGCCGTCCTCGACCGGGACGGTGCCTCCGAAGAATCCGAGTTCGGCCATCTTTGCCAGCAGATCATCCGGCAGCTTCTCGGCAAGGTCGTACGCGGCCACCCGGGGAGCGATCTCTCGGCGCGCGAACTCGCCGACCAGGTCGACAAGTTGCTGTGCTGATTCAGTATCGATGGCCACGAACATCTCCTCTCGAATTCCTTACAAACATTATCATAGATTACTGGAGGGCAAGGGAACAACCCTGCTACTCGGGTGTTTCATCAGTCGAAGACGTCCTCGGCAAGCCTCTACGAAGTCACTTCGAAACGAAGTGCGTGTTCAGTTCGTCGGCCTTGGGATGCGAAACACCCTTGTTGCGCAGCCGCTCCGCCGACTTGTAGAGGAGATCCAGGTCGCTGGTCTCAGCTCGCAGAGCCTTGACCGTGGAGTCCTCCTTGCGGCGGTACTTGAAGGGATCCCAGCGGAACAGACGCAACGCGTTCTGGTAGGTGATCTTGTCGATCTCCTCGCTGGTCAGATACTCGAGCGACGGAGCGAAGCTCTCGGGCGCTGCCGGCCAGCTGCTGTCGGAGTGCGGGTAGTCCATCTCCCAGCAGATCATGTCGACACCGATCTCGTCCTTGAGCCGCAGACCGGGGCGGTCCTCGATGAAGCACGAAATGACGTGTTCCTTGAAGACGTCGCTCGGCAACTTGTCGCCGAAGTTCGTGCCGGTCCAATGACGGTGGTGCCGGTACACATAGTCCACGCGTTCGAGGAAGTAAGGAATCCAACCGATTCCGCCCTCGGAAAGGGCGATCTTCAGATCGGGGAAATCACGCAGGAACGGACTCCAAACGATCTCCGTCGCGGTGGTCAGCAGGCTCAGCGGAGCCAGCGTCTGGGAGGTCTCGATGACGGAGCCCGGCGAGGTGACCGGCAGGCTCGACGATGAACCCAGGTGCAGGCACACAACGGTGCCCAGCTTTTCGCACTCGGCCCAGAACGGGTACCAGTGACGATCATGTAGTGGTGGCAGACCCAGCTTGTAGGGATCTTCGGAAAAGGTGACCGCGTGGCAGCCCTTGGAGTCCAAGCGCCGCACTTCGGCGGCCATCAGCTCGGGGTCCCACAGCGGCACGATGCCGAGCGGAATCATCCGGTCGGGATGGGTCCCGCACCACTCGTCGACGTGCCAGTCGTTGTACGCCTGCAGCACGGCCAGTCCGAGCCCCTTGTCCTTGGTCCGGAAGAACCGCTGACCACAGAACTGCGCGTAGCTGGGAAAGCTCATCGAGCCCAGCACGCCCGCCACGTTCATGTCGTTGACCCGAGCGTTGACGTCCCAGCAACCCTTGCGCATGTCCTCAAGACGGTCCGGCTCGAGACCCCATTCCTCCGGGGGGCGACCGACGACGGCATTGAGCCCCATCGAGTACACCTCGTCGCCGTCGTAGACCCAGGCCTGGGCGCCGTCGTCGCGGGTGATCACCTTTGGCGCGAGGTCCTGGTACTTCGCTGGCAGACGCCCTTCGAACATGTGGGGCGGCTCGATGATGTGGTCATCGACACTGACGAAGATCAGATCATCCAGGACACCGGATGTGTCCAGTAGATCGGCGAAGCTCCGATCGTCGGAATGCTCATTATCGCTCATTGGTTCCCCCTGGCCTCGGTGAAGGGCCGCTAACAACGATAGCGGTCTATTACTACTAATCATTATACTTAATTATCGAGAGTGCAAGACCCCACTTCAGGCCGCCATCGTTCGAGCTGAAGCCCGAGTGGGATCTCGCACGACCTCCGGGTCCTGGCGACCTTGGAGGTCAGAAATAGTCAGTAGTGCGCGTCCAGACGGAGTACGCGTTCAGCGACTAGCCACTCACCGTCCTGTAGTACGAAGCGGTCCCGATAGACACCAGTGGCCTGTACCCGCTCGACTCCATCCTCGGTCACGTACAGCGACAGCAGACTTATCACCCGGGCCGTCGTCGCGGTCTCGGAGTCGATCAGCACGTTCGTCACCACATGTCGTCTCTGATCAGTCTGGATCTCGTGGTGGTCGGTGAAATGCTTCATCACCTCGTCCCGACCGACGTACGGACCCATGGTCTCGCTGTCCCCGATGTTCAGGGTCATCGTGGCGTCTGCGCTGAAGCACCGACGCATGAGATCTCGGTCGCGCTCGTCGTATCCGAATGCCCAGGTACAGAGTGTGTTGGAAATCGCCTGGCGATCGGCCATGTCAGTAGTGCACGTCCAGATGCAGGTTCCGCTCACTGATACGCCACTCACCACCCTGAAGAACAACGCTGTCGCGATAGACACCGGTCGCCTGCAGTCGCACCTGGTTTTCCTGAGTGACCAGGAGGGTCAAGTAGCTGGCGATGCTCGCCGTCGTGTCCGTCTCCTCGAGGATCACCAGATTTGTTGTTACGTGCCGGCGCTGGTCTTTCTGCTCACCGTGATGGTCGGTGAAGAGTCCCATCACCTCATCGATTCCGTCATAGGGACCCATGACCTCGGCGTCGTCACCGAGGCCGATGTACATAGTCATCTTGGCGTCGTCGGTGAACGCCGCTCGCATGCGTTCTGGCTCTCGCTCGTCATAGCCGTATGCCCAGGATGCCAACATGTTGTCGATCGCTTCTCTGTCTGCCATTCGTGAACGCTCCTTTGTTCTGTTGTCGATACTTTCGAGGTGTTGCTCTGGCTAATTTCCACTCGAGGCCAAGGTGGCCCGCGAGCCGACCAGGTGCACCAGGTCGCCAATGGCGATGTCGCCGCTGGTCTCCGCGCTGATGGCTCCGTTCTGAACTACATAGATCCGATCGCAGTACTCACAGAGCTCGTCCAGCTCTGAACTGACCATCAAGGCGGCACGTCCCTGGCCTGTAACGGACCTGACGAGACCCATCAGTTCCCGTTTGGCGACGACATCGATTCCTGCGGTCGGCTCGTCCAACAGCAGCACTCTGGTTTCCTTCAAGATCCATCTGGCCAGGATCACCTTCTGCTGATTACCGCCGGAGAGTGTGTTGAGCGCAACATCAGGGGAGTCGCACTTGATACGAAACCTCTCGATCGCGTCCATAGCTATGGCTCGCTCGGCCTTACGCCTGAGCCAGCCTCTTCGGGATGGAATGTCCGGCAAGACGAGGTTCTCCGAGATGGAGAGTCCCAACAGCCCACCCTGGTTCCGGCGATCCTCGGGTATCAATCCGATGCCGTATCGAATCGCGTCCGACGGACTGCGTAAGGACGCGGTCTCTCCGAACACCTCTACATCGCCACCCGAAAGCCGGTCTGCGCCGGCAATCGCCCGGAGGATCTCGGTCCGTCCAGAGCCGAGTAGGCCAGCGAGGCCGACTATTTCGCCTTCATGCACCTGCAGGTCGACGCCCCTCAGTACGGGGCTGACCAGGTTTGTGCACTTTAGGGCTATAGGCGAAGTTGATACCGCCTTGACCGGCGGAACCCCCACGTCTGCCCCGAAGACCGACTTCGATGTCTCGCCACTCGAGATCCCTACCTCGACCGCGTGTCTGACTGCTTCCGGCGAGGCGTCGGTGGTCATGACCACACGCCCGTTCCTCAGAACCACCGCCAGGTCACATACGTGCGAGATCTCCTCCATCCGGTGAGAGATGTAGACGAGACTCAAACCTTGACCCCGCAGTTGGTTGAACACATCCACTATGCGGTCGGCTTCAAAGTCGGCCAGGGTGGCGGTCGGCTCATCAAGGATGAGCGTCGATGGCTTTACGACCAGAGATCTGCAAATCATGACTAGTCGTTTGGCTGCCGGGCTCAGCTTTCCTGCGAGGGCTTCCGGTGCTACGTCGAGTCCGACTCGCTCGCAGGTCTCGATTACCGCACGACGGCTCGGTGCAGTGGCGACCATCGGGCCCCTGTGGTGCCATCCGCCTGCGAGAATGTTCTCGGCCACGGTGAGGTCGTCTGCAATTGCCAATTCCTGCTGGACGAAACCGACCCCGTGCTTGCGGGCCTCCCTGGGCGTGGAGATTCGCTGAACCTCTCCGTCAATGATCACATCTCCGGAATCTGGCTTGACGGCTCCGGTGAGGATACGCACCAAGGTCGACTTTCCCGCACCGTTTGCGCCGATCAGGGCAACCGACTCGCCACGACGTACGTCGACCGAAACATCGTCCAGAGCCTGGGTGTTTGCGTAGCGCTTCGAAACACCGCGCACCCCAAGTGCAATCGATCCATCCACCGGAGAATCGGATGTCAGGACCTCCTTCACCCGCTGGGCAACACTGACCTCGGCCATCAGATCACACCCCGGGACGCTGCCTTGGAAAGTGCGACGGCGACGATCAGAAGGGTGCCCTGGACTATCTGGGCGATCCATGACTGGACGCCCACCATGATCAGACCGCTCTGCACCACAGCCAAGAACGCCGCTCCCACCAGAGTTCCAGCAACATCAAAGACGTTTGACCGGAATGCTGTGGTACCGAGGAAGCAGGCTGCATAGGTCGGCAGTAGGAGTGCAACGGCCGAGTTTGGATAGTACGAGGCTGATTGGGCCATGAGGATGGTTGCCGCCACGGCAGCGGCCACTGCTGTCACAACAAATCCGCAGGCACGCAACCAGTCCACACGAACACCGGCAAGTCGCGCAGCTTCCGCATTTCCACCAGCGGCCCGCATTTGACGGCCAGCAACGGTTCGCTCCATTCCGACCCACACCATGGCAGCAAAGACCGCCGCGATGAGCACCGAGTTCGGTATCCCTACCGTCCGACCGACCGCAAGTTTCGTGAACTCCGGGGGTATGCCTGAATAGACCGTGGCGCCCCGCATCACCCCGAATTCGAGGCCGGCGAAAACCGTACCGGCACCTAGGGTGATGATGAATGCGTTGACCTGTGATTTAACGACGATGAGTCCCATGAGAAGGCCCATGGCGGCGGCACCGACAATCAACAGTCCGATGGAGCCGAGCCAGGGCAAGCCCTGCGAACTGATCAGCCATACCAGAACAGCACCTCCCAGTTGGGCGCTGTTTCCAATCGACAGGTCGAATTCGCCGATACCCAACGGGACGGTCAGACCTACAGCCAGAATCATGAGCGGGGCGGCGATACTCGCCGTGGACCGTGCGTTGGCGATGGTAAAGAACGAGTCAGGTTCGAGTAGCCCGAAAATTACTATGACGATTGCCAGCATCAGGAGCAGGCCATATCGCGTTATGAATCTGAGTGACGCTTGTCCGCCACCTTGGCTGTCGGAGCCCTGCACTACTGCAACGCCGCTTGTTTGATGCTGCTCCGACGTTTCCGTCATCAGTTCCGTTTTCTCGATCATCAATTTCTCCTGGTGACGAAATGGGTTGGTCGGCGATTCGACTCGGACCCGTTGCCGAGCCGAACCGCCGACCAAAGTGCTCTCAGCGAGGGGTCAGCTCAACGTGGAGTTCCTTCAAACCGCGGAGGAAGTAGCTGGGCTGATATTCCAGAGGTCCTGCGTCCGGATCGAGTCGTACTGACTCGACGCGCTCAGTCAGACCCTTGAATCCCCAGTACAGCTCGCGGCGTGCAAGCGCAGCACCCAGACAGAAGTGCTGGCCATAGCCATATGCGAGATGACCCTTGGCGGCATCTCTTTCGAGGTCGATGTCGGCAGGGCATTCGAAGGCACGGTGGTCCCGGTTGGCAGCGGCAAAGCGCAGGTTGATAACGGAACCCTGTGGAATCGGCACGCCGTGCAGTTCGGTGTCGCGTCCCGCCTGGCGAAGAAGACCCTGAACCGGCCCCTCGGTGCGCACAACCTCTTCGATGAAGGTCGGCAGGTACGTGTCCGGATCGGACTTGAGCCGCTCCCAGAGTTCGGGCTCCTGGATGAGCCTGAGAAGGCCGGCCGAGAGCGCGTTGGTAGTGGTCTCCGACCCGCCCACGAAGATGTCGGCCATCATCTCGCCGTGCAGTTCTTCGTCGGTCAAGGTGCGACCCCATTCGGGGATCTCCTTGTTGACGAGGTCACTGAGAACGGTGTCTTCCGGCTGCTTCCGAAGGCGTTCGAAGATCGCCTGGAAGAAGTGCTGCGCCTCGATCTCTTGCTCCGCCGACCAGCGGCGCTCTTCCATGGTCTGCATGAGACCCAGGCGCTGCACCCATGCATCGGTCCAAGCCTTGATCTTCGGCATGTCTTCAGGACTGACACCCATCTGCTTGCCGATGGTGTACAGAGGCAATGGTACGGCGAAGGCAGATACCCATTCGCACTTACCGTCAGCGAGGACGCTGTCGAACAACTGACCTGACAGCTCCTCGACGTACGGATCAAGCTGCTTGATGCGGCTGGGGCGGAATGCCTGGGACATCATCCGCCGCAGCTGGGTGTGCTTATCTCCATCAAGGGCATCGAGGTTGCGCCCGGGTACCCATCCCTTATCCACATAGAGCTGACGAATCTCTGCCTCTGCCGCAGCCTCTTCCTCCATGCGCTTTATTTCTGCCGGATCGGTTGGCTTCATTGCCTTTTCGGTCATACCAGCAGCAGAGCCAACTTCGTTGGTATAGAGCTCTGGATCGGCGAGGACCGTCTTGATGTCTTCGAAGCGAGTCAGCACGAACATGCCGGTCCTGGGGTCCACCCAGACCGGTGCCTCTTCGCGTAGTTGGTCATATGCCGGATAGGGGCAGTGGTTCGTCTCGGAATCGAAAAAGTTCACGTTTGGAGCTGTGGCAGTTGTATCAGTCAAAGTGACTCCTGTTCTTGGGTGCTTGTGTGCTGCGCTTTGTATGAACGAGGTACTCGAGATCTGGTCGGATTGAGTCCCGGAACTACGTCATGCCGAGGGCGTCGACGCTGTCGCGCCATGCAAGAACTCCCCCGTCGATGAGCCAGGTGACTCCGTTGACGAAGCTGGAACGAGGTCCGGCCAGGAAACAGACCAATTCGGCGACGTCGATCGGCTCTCCGATTCGACGAACGAGGTGTGCTGACAAATGAGCTGCGTCGGGTGCCTCGGCTGATTCAGGATCGGTCCCGGCCAGCACCGATCCGACGGTTCTGACCATCTGCGTGTCTACCGTGGCGGGACAGTAACAATTTGATCGGATTCCATAGGGTGCGAGTGCGACTGCAAGATTCTTGGTGAACATTGCGATGCCACCCTTGGACGTTCCGTAGGCCAGGCCAAATGGGTAGCCCGCGAACGAGGCGGTGGATCCGGCGTTGATTATCGACGGACCGACCTCGCTCTTCTTGAGGTAGGGCAGAGCCTTCTTGGCACACAAGAACGCCCCGCGAAGATTTACGGCGAGTACCCGGTCGAAGGTCTCAATGCTCATGTCCTCGAAGCTGGTCTCGGGTGAGACCATGGCTTCATGTATGCCGGCGTTGTTGTGCAGTACGTCGACGCTGCCGAACTCTTCGGCCGCGTCGGCCATTAGGCCTTCGACACTCTTCTCGTCCGTAATGTCGCAGTGGAGGTAGATCGCGGCGCCTCCATCCTTCCGAATGGCTGCTGCCGTTTCCTCGCCCTCACTGTCCAGTACGTCCGATAGGACAACCGACGCACCACGCTTCGATGCCAGCAGGCCGGTTGCCGCTCCAAGTCCGCGTGCACCGCCTGTGATCACGAACGTCCGACCGGCGAGGTCCTGTGATTCATCGACTTCAGTCATCAATAGTTCAACCTTCTCTTATTGTCTGGTGGGCCGAAATTCGCTCCTGTGGAGCGGGGCGGACCGGGCAAATATCGGAGAGCTGCCGATAGTGGGGGAGGGTCGCGACGACCCGCTTCCCTCCCCCACCAACGCTCGACTACTGGTTCAGGTCTGCGCCGGCGTCCTTCCAACGCTCCACGAAGATCGGCTCGAATGGCTCCCATGGATAGGTGTCCCCGTCAGGAACATCTGATGGAGTCATGAGTGCCGTCGGAAGCGGGTGGAACGACATGTCTGTGGTCCAGTCATCCTTTTCGCCGATCCACTTGTTGACGAGGGCGTCGAACGCATACCAGGAGACGTATGCGATGGGTGAGTCAGCGACGGCCAAGTGTGCGTCGCCGCTCTTCCAGTTCCGGAGCGCCTCGAGCGCTTCCGGAGGTGGGTAGTAGCCGTAGATTGCGGCGGGTTGCAGGTTCTGGCTCTCGATGGTCTTGATCGAAGTGACGAACTCAAAGTCCTGGAGGGCCCAGATCAGATTGATGTCCGGGTTTGCCCGCAGCGAGTTAGCGACTGCGGTCTGGGTATCCTGCACCGCGTTCGCCAAGTCGGTCTCATGATCGACTGCGACCTTGATGTCGGTGTCAGCCGTTTCCTTCTGCAGAACCTCTCGCCTGATCTCAAGTGCTGGAAGTCCTGTGGCGTTCAAGGACAGTGCGCTTCCCTTGCCATCGAGATCCTTGATCATCTGCGTAGCGAGCAGCTTTGACATCTCCTCATCGCTCGGCGCGTAGGTGGCTGCGAAATACCCCTGTGGATCATCGAGCGGGGCTCCGATCGCGATGATCGGAATTCCCTTCTCCTTCGCAGCACGGAAGCCTTCCTGCGCCTGAGCCGGTGAGATTGCGATGTCGAGAATTGCGTCTACACCTTGGTTGACGAGCCCGGAGACATCTGCTGCCATCTTGGCCGGATCGCCGTTCGCGTTGGTCACAACGGTCTTCCAGCCCAGCAGTTCTGCCGCACGTTCAGCGGTTTCGATCTGGAGACCTACTGCAGGCGACTGAAGGGTGATGGCGGCGATGCCAATGACCTTCTCGTCGCCCGACGAGCCGCCGCCAGACTTGCTGTCGGCCCCTGCATCCCCTGAGTCACTTCCACACGATGCCAGCAGAACTCCTAGAAGGAGTACCCCCATGAGCGCCGCAATTGGCTTAGCCAATCTCCGATTCATCCATTCCCTCCGACCGCTAACCACCCAGCGGCGCTGTTCGCGCATGAATGCTCCGACATGATGATGTACCCCTTTTGTCATGGCGGATCCGTCTTGCGACTGGCCCGCTCCCCCGTCGCAGAGCAATTCCTGCGAATGATCAGACTATATGCATGATTCGCAGCGATGACAAGTGTCACTGCAGGAAGGACTGCGGATCGCACTCCCTCCAGTCCCATTCGTGCTCTATTTCTCGAACGCTTCGGTGTTTCCTGAGACGTCACGCCCAGCGAGCCAGCCGAACGTCATGGCGCGGCTCAGCGAGTAGCCGCTGTTGTAGCCACCACCACCCGTGCTGCGAACCGCACACTCGCCGACCGCGTAGAGGCCTTCGATGACTTCGTCATCAAGGTCGAGCACTCGTCCGTGATCAGTGGTTCGCAGCCCCGCACTTGCGATACCGGTGTTCAACAGCCTGAGCCTCATGCCATAGAACGGTGCTGCTTCGACCGGCGCGGTATTCGGATGCGGAGCCCCGTTGTCACCTCGGAAACGGCGGACAGAGGCGTTGGATCCGCGACCGAAGTCCGGGTCGTCTCCCGTCGCGGCGAACTCATTGAATCTGGCCGTGGTGTCCACCAGTCCTTCCGCGTCGATATCGAGTTTCCCTGCGAGTTCTTCAAGCGTCTGGCCCGACGACACGAGTTCATCTGGATAGTCACCTCCCGGCTGAGCCGAGCCCAGGCCGTACTTCTGATGGTGCTGCTCGTCCCAGATGAGGTACATGGGAACGTTCTCGCGATCGGTGTCGCTGTGCAGCGCTGCTGCGACGATCGCCGGATGGAACGAGTCATCACAGAACCGCCTTCCCGCTGAGTTGACGATGAAGGTGTGCGGGACGCAGTGCTCGTAGCACGGCCTGAATCGGGTGTCGCCTTCGAACTCCGGCGCCGGCAGGCGATAGCCGGGCAGAACAGGTGCGGCCCAAGCCGGAATTGCGCGCACGGCGGCGCCGACATCCTCGGCAAACGCGAATTGATCACCGTGCAAGGTGGGAGGTGCGACACTGCCGGAATCCTCCGGCTTGAGCCCCGTCACGCTGTGGGTGATGTCTTCGCTCCAGTCGTGAGAGCCGGTTGCCAGAATGACGGCGCCATCAATCTGCTGCGGACCCGTCGGTCCATCGGCCTTCACGCCGACAACGGCCCCGTCCTGCTCGATCAAGCCTGTGACCGAGGTTGATAGTCGCAGGTCCACGCCCAGACGCCTCGCTGCGCTGGCGAAGGCTGCGAGAACTCCCTGGCCGTAGGTCATGATGTCGGCGCGTCGGCGTTCGGCGCGCACTTCTGCGAACTCCTTGCGACGCGACAGACCACCCATGGCGAAGACCTCGGCGTAGGTCATCCCGACCGGGAAGTGAGGTCCCTCGAGAAGATCGCTGCGCCAGTCCTCCAGCTGACCCCCTTCGAACGGTGCAGCCGTCAGGTAACGACCCCATGGCTGGGCACCCTCGACGTCCGGGTAGTAGTAGTCGGGATAGTCGGGTATGACTGTCCATTCGATGGCCCCTTGCTCCTCGAACCACTTGGCGGCACTGCGAGCAGCCGTGACCCACTCCTCGGCTCGCTCATGCTCGAAGACGCTCGGCTCCTTGGCGGCCAACGCCGAGATGTATTGCAGCGTTGACTCCACCGTGTCCGGCGAGCCTTGGGCTTCCGCCACATGATTCGCTCCGACCCATACCTGTCCACCGCTGTAGGCAGCGGCACCACCGAACTTCTCACCCCGTTCGAGGAGTACGACCTCGGCACCTTCAGTCGATGCCGCGATTGCCGCAGCGAACCCACCGAGGCCCGCACCGACGACGATCACCTTGCGTTTCATTTATGCCTCCAGATATTGATTGCCATACGAACGACCTGTCCTGACGCTTGCGCCCGGGACGCCCGCCTCAGACGGGCGACGCGACCCACCCCGCACCGGGCACCCCGGCCGGTCCACTCGACCGACCGAGCGAGCTACCCACAAGGCGCCCCTCACGGATTCCGTGGAGCATCGTTCGAGGCGCAACGGCATCTCCGATCGCGTGGATCTCACGTCCGCTCCCCGACAGCTGCTCCACGAGCCCGTCGTTGGCGACATTGCCCAGAGCAGCGATCACCAGACTCGCTTCGATCCGTCGCGGCTCCAAGGAGAACACGCCGACCGTCTCGACGGCACCGGACTTGATCTCAGTCACTCGGGTTGAGTTGATGAATCGAACGCCCTTCGCCCCTAGGCGACGTAGGGTCGACAGCTGGGTCGACTGGTCCAGATTTGCCGCCGGTGCCAGCCCCGACGACACGACACTCACGGAACGACCTGCATCTGCCAGACGTTCGGCAGGGGCATATGCCTGGAAGTGGCCGACACCGTCGATGACCACGACGTCACCATTCGGCAGTTCGTCCAGCGGAGTGAGCATCGCGTCGTACGGGGCCGCGACGGCGACGCTGCCGTCGTGTGGGATCGGATCGACCGGAGGCCGCGAGCCGGTTGCGATCACAATGACGTCAGGTTCGACGGATTCGACGAGCCCGTGATCAACCTCTGTGGTCATGCGTAGTTCGACCCCGAGCCGCGCAATCTCGGCGATCTGGAAGTCGACGATCTCGCGGAGCTCCTTGCGGGTATCGATCGACGATGCTGCGAGCACCTGGCCACCCAAGGCGTCGGTGCGCTCGCACAGGATCACCTCGTGACCTGATTCGGCGGCGGCAACGGCTGCCTCGAGCCCGGCAGGACCTCCGCCGACAACCAGAACCCTGCTCCGCATCCGGTGGCGTCGTGTTCCGATACCGAAGTCGCGCTCCTGACCGACAGCCGGATTCACCGTGCATGAGATCGGATGATTGCCGTAGAGAAAGCCGAAGCAGCCTTGATTACAACCGATGCACGGGCGAATCTCGGCCGGCGCGCGCGCCGCCTTGTTGACCCATTCCGGGTCGGCGATCAGGGCTCGAGCTTCGGCGACCACGTCGGCGTGTCCATCCGCGAGGACCTGTTCGGCGTGCTCGGGCCGCTTGATCCGGCCTACTGCGATTACGGGCACGTCGACCCGCTGCCGGATCGCGGAAGCAAGTGGCACGTTCAATCCCTGGGGCCAGTCCATCGACGGCACGATCCGGTTGTTGTCCGCCGAAGTACCCGCCGAGACGCTGATGTAGTCGATCAGTCCGGTCCCGGAAATGATGGAGCAGATCTCGACGTAGTCGTCGGACTCGAGGCCACCCGAGATCAGGTCAGACCCGTTAATTCGGATACCCACCACCATCTCGTCGCCAACCTCTTCACGCACGACGTCAATGACCTGCATCAGCAGCCGCATGCGATTCTCAAGCGACCCGCCGTAGTCGTCTTCACGCAGATTGTTGATCGGCGAAAGGAACTCGCCCAGCAGGTACTCATGCGCCGAGTGGATCTCGATCCCGTCGATGCGTGAACGGGCCACGTTGCGCGCCGAGGCCCGGTAGCCCTCGATCAGTTCTTCGATCTGATCGAGCGACATTGCGTGGGGAATTTCGGGCGAGATCGCCGAGCGGACGGCGGAGGGTGCCCACAATTCCCGCCGCGAGTCGAAGGTCGACATGCGCGAACCGCTGTGTGCCAACTGCAGGATCGTCCGACAGTCGTACTCTCCGAGTCGGTCGGCAAGGCGATCCAGCGACGCGACGATGCGCTCGTCGTAGGCAAGGAGGTAGTCGGTGAACTTCACCGTCGTGCGGTGCACTGCGGCGCCCTCGACGATGACCGCGCCCACTCCACCCATCGCACGTTCGGCGTAGTAGCCGAGCATCCGCTCACCGACGATCCCGCCGGCAGACAGCAGGGTCTGGTGTCCCGGGAAGACCACCCGATTCTTCAGATGGAGGCGTCCCCGGTCCAAGGGTGAGAGCAACGTCGGGAATTGTGTGGCACCGGGCGCGCGAAGAACTGACTGTTCGGTCACGTAGACCTACCCCTCTGGATTTGGCGGGACATCGCCGACACGACATCTGCAATCACGCTGATCCGAGGTCCCCCCGGTCACACGCGAGTCCCGCTGCGAAGAACTATGAAGTCAAACTATCTAGGCTAATCATACGCATAGATAGTTTGGGAAGTCGATAGCCGATCAGAGCATTTCGAGAATCGTGGCGTTGGCCATTCCGCCCGCTTCACACATGGTCTGCAGGCCGTAGCGACCTCCATTGTCACGAAGCGCATGGAGCATCGTGGTCATCAGTCGGGTCCCCGAACCACCCAGTGGGTGACCCAGCGCAATCGCCCCGCCACGAGGATTCAGCCGCTCGGGGTCTGCGTCGAACTCCGAGAGCCAAGCCAGCGGCACCGGCGCGAACGCTTCGTTCACCTCGTAGTGGTCCATGTCGCCAATGCTCATTCCCGAACGCTCGAGGACCTTCGCTGTGGCTGGAATCGGACCGCTCAGCATCATTATCGGGTCATCCGAGACGACCGACATGGCGACGACGCGCGCCAACGGTTCGAGTCCGAGTGCAGAGGCACGGCTCTCCTCCATCACCAGCAGTGCGCTCGCTCCATCGGCAAGCTGCGAGGAGTTGCCGGCGGTGACGCTCCACTCGATCTGGGGGAACCGCTTGGCCATCGCCTCGTCCTCGAAGGCGGGGCGCAGCTTTGCCAGACCTTCCATCGAAGTCGTCGCACGGATTGTCTCGTCAAGAGTCACTGTCGCGCCCTCGGCGTCGATGATCGGAATGATCTCGCGGTCGTACGCTCCGCTGGATGACGCTTCTGCTGCCAGGCGTTGCGACCGATAGGCGCATTCGTCCTGGGCGTTGCGGTCGATCCCCCACTTTGCGGCTACGAGCTCTGCCGAGATGCCCTGCGAAACCAGACCGCCGTAGCGGGCCTGGGCGGACGGTCCGAACGGATCGACACCCATGCGAGCGGTTCCCATAGGAATCCGACTCATGCTCTCGACACCGCCGGCGACGGCGACGTCGTAGGTGCCGGCGATGATCCCTTGCGCGGCGAAGTGCAGGGACTGTTGGCTCGAGCCGCAACGCCGATCAATCGTCACCGACGGCACGTGCTCGGGTAGACCTGCCGCAAGCCATGCCCAACGCCCGGGAGTACCGGCCTGGTCGGCGGCCTGGCTGACACAGCCGATCAGGACGTCCTCGACCTCGCCTGGATCAATGTCGTTGCGGGCCATCAGGCCCTTGAGCACCTGACCCAGCAGTTCGACGGAGTGAACAGACGAGAGCGCGCCGCCGGGCTTGCCCTTCCCTGTTGGAGACCGGACAGCATCGACGATTACAGCGCTTCTCATGGGTTCACTCCAGATCTGGCTCCGCACGGAGCCCCGTATCAGGACCCCGCTAAAAATGCTTGGATACCCAACCTTACCCACTTCCGAATCTATGCGCATGATTATCCTCTACGGTCACGCCGAGAGGTCGCAGGATTCAGGTTGCTTCAGCGACATCCTTGATGCGCTCGAGTGTCCGCAACATGTCCTTGCGATTGCGGTTCTCACGCAGGAATCCACCGAGGGGGCGCCACAGCTTGGTCAGAATGTTGTCGGCAAGGTGGAACGACTCGGTGACATCGGTTCCGCCGTCAGCCGCCGCGAACTCGTAGCGCCAGGTATTGGCCGCCTTGCCGCCGATGATGACCGCGAACTCGAAGACTTCGCCCGGAACGCACTCGGTCACCTCGCAGGTGGTCCAGTAGATCGGCCCGATTTCGTTGCGCTTGACGTGTCCTCGGTAGCGCGCACCAAGTTCTGGGCCTGTCGCTCCGTCGAGCCACTCCGCCTCGAAAACCTCAGGGCTGTAGCTGCCCATCTGGGTGATGTCGCTGACCAGATTCCAAACGGTCAGCGGTTCGGCATTCATATGGAGAGTCACGGAAGCTTTCACAGCGCGACGCTACCCGGCCGGGCTAGCCAGAGCCGGGCCGATCAGCACTATTGCGTTGCTACTCCGTCGCCAGCTTGGCGAGGTCCGCTTCGCCCGTCACCTCGACGACCTTGTCGCGGCTGCGCTCCCCTCGCAGAAGGGACACCGAGCTACGTCGAAGGTCGAGAGTCGCGGCCAAGAAGCGAAGGAGTTCAGCATTGGCCTTTCCTTCGTTCGCCGGTGCCGCAACCCTGACCTTCAGAGCGTCGCCAACAGTGCCGACGACAGCGGATCTGCCACCGGACGGTTGAACCCGGATCGTGAGGGTCCAACCGGTTTCGGTCCGCCTCGCCCATGGAGCACCCATGGACTCATTGTTCCACCCCGGAGGCTGGGACCCGGGAGATGCTGAGACCCGGGAGATTCAGCTGTCGCCGTCGATCAGACATGACACCTGTTGGTTCGAGTGCCTCCGCGGCCTCGACATGACGATGGACCCGCGAGCATTCGCTGCAGATATCGATGCGTTGGCGGATCACAGGTATAGGTTCGCGTCGGCCTGCATTTGGGGTGGGTCCAACCGAGATGAGAACGACCCGTTGGGTCAGGGGGATGACATGGTTGAGGTCGCAAGAGGTACCGCCGTGGTGACGGGCGCAAGCAGCGGCATTGGGCTGGCGGCTGTCGAGGCACTGGCGGCAGACGGTTGGCAGGTCGTTGCGACTGCACGGAATCCAGACAAGGCGGAGCGTCTCCGTGAAATCGCCGCAGGTTCGTCGGACCGTATCGAGTTGGGGACTCTCGATGTAACCGATCCCGGGTCCGTGACTGCGGCGATCGCCGATGTCATTGCCCGCCACGAGTCGATCGAACTGCTCGTCAACAACGCCGGCGCCGGACACCGTGGAACGCTGGAGCAGCTGTCCGACCAGGACCTGGAAGCCGTCATGGACCTGAACTATCTGGGGGTCGCTCGATGTACCCGGGAAGTGCTTCCCGGAATGCGCGAGCTCGGACGGGGCCGGATCATCACGGTGACGAGCTTGAACGGCGTGGTCGCCATGCCGTTCAGTGACGCCTACAACGCGTCCAAGTTTGCGGTCGAGGGCTTGATGGAAGGCCTGGCTCCGGTGATGCGCCAGTTCGGCGTTCATGTATCGGTGCTCGAGCCAGGTCCGGTACAAACGGCATTTCTGCAGAACGCCGGGGGGCAGACAGCCAAGGCATCTGATGACGACCCGTACGGTCCGTTGCTGGACAGCTACAACGCCACAATGGCATCGCTGTCGACCGGCAGCACCGGCGAGAGCGCCGAGCATGTCGGACAGGTCATCGCCGAGATAGCCCGTGATCCCGCTCCGGCGCTCCGCTACCAGTCCGACGACTTCCCGCGTCAGATCGCCGGACAGAAGCTTGTCGATCCGACGGGCGAGTCGGTCGTTGCGCAAACATCGATCCTGCTCCAGGGCGGGGTCGGCCAAGACTGACCGGCCGGGCCTGATGAGGCCGTTCGTTCAGTTCGGAGAGTCGCCCTGGTGTGCTTCCCCGGATTCGTCGGATCCCCCGCCAGGTCCGAGGAAAGGTCGGTTGCCGTAACGGTCGACGTGGACAACTTCGCCGATCGGACGGCGAGTCGTGGGGCCGTAGCGCCCGCGGGCCCAACCAATCGGAATGACACAGACAGGCACCATGTTGCGAGGCAGACCAAGTATCCGGCGGGCCACCGGTACCGCCCAGATAGGCAAGGTCTGTAGCGACGCGCCCAACCCAACTGCCCTACAGGACAGCAGCAGGTTCTGCACTGCCGGGTAGACGGACCCGTAGAACGAGGACACCGAGATCTGGGGGCGGCCGACGGGGCGGTGCTTCAGGTTGCGGGTGTAACAAGGGATGACGAAAGTCGGCAGTTCGTGGAAGTGTTCGGCCTGCCAGGCACCGGGTCGCATATTCCGAAGCGCCTGCTCGTCGCCGTCACGACGGGCCTTGCGCTCCTCGATCGGGTGGAAGGTCCGGTAAAGAACGCGATACAGCCGGGCGAGCCGAGCCTTCTGTTCCGGGCTCTCGACCACCATGTACAGCCAATCCTGGGTGTTGGACGAGGTGGGCGCCTTGAGCGACAGTTGCAATAGCGGTAGGAGTACATCGTGATCGACCGGATCCAGATGCAGTCGCCTCACCGCCCGCTGGGTCTGCATCGCGTCTACCAGCGGCATTTTCAGCCGGGACAAGGCCTCGTCGGGATCGGGTGGAACGAAGTCGCTTGTCATGGGACCCGATCGTACGGTCCCGGGCTTTACGAGTCTGGAATATAGGAGGCCGGTTCTCACCGCCGTTTCGACATTGCGAGTCCTATAGAACTGTCAAGGCGGCGATGCGATGTGAAACGACGATGTATTGCGATCTGAAACGACGAAGCGGCAAAGGTGACCAAGCCATGAAACTGACGATGCGATGAGAGCGCTGAACGCACGCGACATTCGACGCCTGCGGATGCAGAACCAATGGTTGACGCCCCGCCACGACGCCACCGCAGCCGAGGTGGTCCAACACATGGGAGCGCTACAGGCCCAGGAGATCTGGAGCGGCCACTGGTCGATCGCCTCGCGCTCCACCGGCCTTGACCTCGAGGACATTCACAAGGCGACGCTCGACCGCCAGATTCTGCGAACCTGGCCGATGCGGGGAACGATCCATTTCGTTCCGGCCGCTGATGCCCGGTGGATGCTCAGAGCGACCGAGGCCACGGCGTTCACGGGCGTCGAACGACGACGTGACTTTCTGGGCCTCAGTGAGGCCGACGCCTTCGCGGCGGTCGAGGTCCTCCGCGACGCACTCAGCCACGGGAAAGCCGTCACCCGAACGGAGTGTCTGAACATCCTCGATGACGCTGGGCTCATGAAGGACCGAAGCCACGCCTACCACCTGCTGTGGTTCGCTTCGCAACATGGCGCGACCTGCATCGGTCCACAGGAGGGCAAGGAGCAGACGTTCGTAAACCTCGATAAGTGGGTTCCCACCCACAACGACCTGTCGCTCGACGAGGCCCTCGCCGAACTCGCCTGTCGATACTTCGACAGTCACGGTCCTTCCGATCGCAAGGAGCTGGTGCGGTGGACCGGCTTACCCGTGGCGATGGTTCGTCAAGCGATCGAGGCGGCCGGCGACAGGCTTGCTCCGGTTGACACCGAGTTGGGCGAAATGCTCGTAAGTACCAGGGTGGCCGAACGACTTGACGGTTCGGAGATCGACCCGCCCGAGAAGTCACGCTCGGTCCTGTTGTTGTCGGGCTTCGACGAATACATGCTCGGCTACGGCGACCGGTCGACGATGATGACCAAGGAACAGACGAAGCTGGTCGTACCCGGGAGCAACGGCATGTTCCGGCCGACAGTTGTCGATGACGGCGTCGTGGTCGGAATCTGGAGACGGACCGTCAAGAAGACCCGTGTCGACATCGCCGTTGCTCCGTTCGGCGACCTCAACGCACGTCAACGCAAGGGCGTCGAACGCGCGGCCGCTGAGTTCGGCGAGTTCATAGGACTGGAAGCCCATGTGATCGTTGAGGGCTGACTGCTACCTCACCGGGTGGCCTACTTGACGCGGACTCTCGGGCTCTCATCGCGGTGCGCACCGATCTTGACTCTCTCTTGAGCCAGCGCGGCCGAGTCAGTCGGCGCAGCGGAAGTACGAGGCGTTCGTAGAGGTGATCACCCGACCGTCGTTGCTGATTCCCGTCACCCCGTCGAATATCCGGGGTAGCGGAGTCACCTCGCCGGTGAGCAGATCGAAACGCCTGACTCCCCAGTCGCCGTTAGCGGGGCTTCCGGATCGGACCACGAAGCGGCCGTCGTCCGATGCCCTGGCCCAGCCCGGGCCGCTGAACGCTTCACCTGGCGCCATCGGCAGCGCCTCTACCGAGCCGGTTGCCAGGTACCAGAAATAGGCCTTGCCGGAGCTTGTGACCAGCGCCCGGTCACCTGAGGCGTCAAGGTCGACGACCACTGCGGTGGCTGCATCCGGGCCGTCGTAGGTGTGGACCGTTCCACGCACATTCACCTTCAGCCCGGAGGCGATCACCGACGCGTCCCGGTTCAGCCTGGTGTCCCAGGTCGCATCGAGGGTCACGCTGCGGGCCGGCGACCCGTCGCCCGCTACCACCCAGTATTTGGAACTCGATGCCTGGGCGAACACGAAGGCGGAAAGGTCTCCCGAGAAGCCGACGCCAACCATGTCGGTGGTCCAATCGAAGCCGGACCAATCCAGACGGGTGGACTCTGCGGTGTCGACGTCAATCAGGTATCCATCGCGGTTGGCGCCGACGATCCCTGGAAGAGTGACGCCAACCTGACCGCCATCGGTGCTGATCTGGAGCGTGCCGACTGGTAGACCGACAGCAAGATCGCCGGTGATATCCCGCTCGACCGAAGTCGCGACCTCACGCACGATTATCCGGCCGTCTCGAATGAAGGCGATGCGACTTCCATCCGCACTGACCGACGAGCGTGCCGCCCAAGAGGTCCCAGATGCCAGCGGGTGCTCGACAATCTTGTCGCAAGAACTCGTCGGCTCCGTTCCGCCGTCGTCCGGTGGGGGCACGCAGCCGACGGCCACGGCCACAGCAACAGCCACCAACAGGATTGAAACCCGTGAACGCCTTAGGGCTGAAACTGACATGTGCTTCCCCACTCCCCACTCCCCGATCGCAACCGTCGGAGACAGTCTGGTTCAGCGGACTGGTTCTGTCATCTGAGCCGCGTCACCGATGCTCGCTCCGGTTCGGTGAAGCCGCGATGAGCGTCCTGTCGGAACGCTCGGCTCAGCCGATCTTTTGGCCGTTGTCGAGTTCGCGTTCGTCCTTCTCCCGACGGCCGGTGACGACCAGCGCGACTCCGGCAACCAGGACAGCAAGCGCCCACGGCACCAGCAACGGGGAAGCCGCACCGGTGAAAGCGAGCCGTGCAGCGCGAGGGTCGGACTTTTCCGGTGACGCCTTCTCGGGCGCTGCTTTGAGGATCAGACCGGTCGAGACCGAGTACACCTCGCCGCTCTGGCCGAGGCCGTTCATCTGAACGGTGTGCTCACCGATCTCGATCCCCTCGGGCATCTTCAGCATCTGATCGAAGGTTCCGTCGACGCCAACGGCGACGTCACCTAGGAAGGTTGGGGTCGAGAACAACCACACGTCAACCGACGTTCCAGGAGCGAACCCGGCGCCGGTGACCCGGACGGAGCCACCTTGAAGGACTATGAGGCGACCCTGCGAGTCGATGGTCATTGGAGTGCCGTCACCCTCGATCCCGCCGATGGTTGCGGTCCAACCATCGCCGGAAAGCTGCACCGCACTGGTGCCAGGGGTTGAGGTCGAGTCGACACTCGTGTTTTCACCGTTGATGGTCACGACAGTCTTGCCCGGTGGTACGTCGACCTCTGGGGTTCCGGCTCCAGAGCCGCCGGTGCCGCCACTGGTTCCGCCAGCGCCAGTTCCACCTGTGCCAGTTCCGCCAGTGCCGGCGCCCGACGAGATCGGTCCCTTCACGGGAGTTCCGGGGACCGACGTTGACGCCGGACCGGCGCCCGCCTCATTGATTGCACGCACCCTGATCGGGTACGTCGTTCCGTTCTCCAGACCGAAGAGCTTCAACGGGGAAGCGTCCGTGGCGAACGACTTGGGCCAAGTGACACCGTTGTCCAGAGAGACTTCATAGCTCCTGAGCGCAGCACCACCGTTGGATGACGGAGCCGCAACGAACACGCTCAAGCTCCGGTTACCGGCTGCGATCCTGGTAATGGTCGGAGCCGTCGCAACGGTACGCGGGGTCGCCGACCTGACCGCGCTGGGGACGCCGGCGCCGGCCTCGTTCAGCGCTCGGACCATCAACTGATAGGTCTTGCCGTTGCTCAGGCCATCGAACACGGCCGAGGTGGGACCAGTTATCGACTGCCATGTCCTACCGGCGTCGAGTGACGCCTCGTAGGCGGTGATCGTCGCACCGCCATCACTGATTGGAGCCACGAAGTCGACCTTGAGCGTTCCGTCGCCAGCTGTGATCGAGTTGACCTTGGGAGTGCCTGGGATCGTGCGGGGTGTGGCGGCTGTCGGGGCTGAAGCAGCTCCCGCTCCAGCAGCGTTACTGGCCCGGATGATCACCTGATAGGTGGTTCCGTTCTTGAGCGGATCGACGGTGAAGGTGCCGGCCGTGTCGCCCGCATCGATCCATGTCGTGCCACCGTCGATGCTGATCTCATAGCCCGTAATCGCCGAGCCACCGTCGCTGGCGGGAGCGGTGAAGGCGACATCGAGTCTGCCGTCGCCCTCGGCAATACCTGTGACGACGGGTGAACCGGGGACCGTTCGCGGGGTTCCCGATACGGCCGAACTTGAGGCACCAACACCGGCCTCGTTCTCGGCCCGGATCACGACTTGGTAGCTGGTGCCGTTGGCCAGTTCCGGAACCGTTGCCCATTCGGTGGCGGATCCGAACTGGTGGGTGAACGTTTCTCCGCCGTCCAACGACAGTTCGTAGCCGACGATCGGTGAGCCGCCGTCGAAGTCGGGTGCAATGATCCTGACCTGGAGTTCGCGGTCGGAACCGACGATCTCGCCGATGGTCGGTGCGTCTGGCGTGGTGCGCGGGGTCAACGAAACTGCCGTGGACGCAGCACCAGTTCCAGCAGCATTTTCTGCCATCACCACGACGTTGTAGGTCGATCCGTTGGTGAGCCCGTCGAGCGTGACCGAACCTGCGGTAGAACCCGCTGACGACCACGTTTCGCCGCCGTCGAGACTGACCTTGTAGGCGGTGATCGCCGACCCGCCGTCAGATGCAGGTGCCGCGAACGTCACCGTCAAAGCGCTGTCGGATTCGACAGCCTTGGTCACGGTGGGAGCGTCCGGGATCGTACGAGGGGTGGAGTCGATTACCGGAGAAGGTCCGCTCTCCCCCGCTGAGTTGAATGCAAGGATCATGAAACGGTACTTGTGGCCGTTGTCCAAACCGGTGACCAACATCGTCGTGTCGCCTGATTCGTCATCCGGTGAAACCTGGTTCCAAGAGGCTCCACCGTTGGCGCTCATATAGACGCGGTAGCCGCTGATACCGATACCACCGATCCAGGTCGGGGCGTTCCACGACAACTCGACGGTTCCGTTGCCCGGCATTGCCTGCATGTACGTAATCGAACCCGGCACATCCTCGGGAATGTCGACCCGCATCGTAACAACGACCGAGTCGGTGAATTCTCCGGAGGTGACGGTGACGTCGAACTGGGACAGGTCATCCACGAGCCGCGAATCGATAGCTGTGCTGATCGGGTCGAATGTGTAGTGACCGCTCTTGCTGTCCACGTACATGGTGCCGTAGTCGGTTGTGACCGCCCGGTCATAGGACTGGCCACCGATGCTCACCGTGACGGAGGTGGATCCGGCGAGCGCGAACTCGAACGAGGTGGTGTCGGGGTCGACAACCGAGATCTGGCCGCCCTTGGGGCTGAAGGTTTCGCCTTCGGTGGCGGTGTTGGTGAAGACCACATCGGCCGGATTGCTTGCGTCGAATGGGTCGTCGACAGGTGTGATGTTGACGGTGAGTGTGTCGCTGTCCATCCCGTTTGCGTTGCTCTTGGCGGTGACGGTGATGGTCCGCTGGGCTGCCGGATTGTCGCTGGTGTTCGCGTACTGCAGCTTGCGTGCGACCTGTTGGGCGACGTCGTCGGTGGCCTTGGATCCGAATACCTTGACGTTGTCGATCAGCAGCGAAGCGCCAGCTGCTCGGCCGCAGGTCGCGTCCGAGGTGCCCGCAACGAAGACGAAGCGGTAGTGACCGCCGGTGGGGATGACTGTCTCCTTGGTGGCCCAGGCGGTGTTGCTGCTGGTGGTGGCGTAGGTGTCAAGTACCTCGGTCTGGTTGCCGTTGCGGTCGATGATGTAGCCGAACACCGCGTAGGCGTCGCTGCCCGAGAACGCTCGCCAGTCGAAATAGATCTTGTCGCCGGAAGCCGCCTCGAACTCGCTCGAGTACACGGCCGGACCATGCACCACGTCGCAGTCATTTGCGGTGGTCATGTTGCTTAGGAGTTGGAGCGCGTAGGTGCCTTGGGTCGGCTGTCCGGAGGTGACCGAACTGACGGTGAACGTCGATGAAACAGGGTTGTTGTTGTCCTTGTTCGGGGCATTGCTCGGGTAGGTCGAAGTGTCGTTGGTTGTGAAGCCGGCGATCTTGGTGGCTCCCAGGTCGATTCGCTGCTGAAGAGCGGTCCAGCCGAGTGTGCCTCCATCCTCGAAGCCGGGATTCTCGAACGCCGTTGTGAAGTTCACGCGAAGCTTGCGGCCTGCTTGGCCATCAAATGTCGAGTCGACGGAACCGACAGGCTCGGCAATGGTTCCGTTGCCCAGGTAAACCGAAGCGCCGACGATCGAAACCACTCCGGCTGCGGTCGAGGCGGTACCGTCTGTGTCGAGGCTAAGGATGTCATGGGCGTCAGATCCACCGACCGAGAAGTCCAGGTATTCGCCTGCGTATGAAGTGCCGTCGGTGACGGTGATGCCGCTGCCGACCGGTATCACGCCCTGCTGTTCCGTATAGGAATAGCTCGCGCCAGCGGTGACATTGGTTGCGGCTGCGGCTGCCGGGGACATTGGTAGAAGAACCAGAACCATCAAAGTGCTGACGATGGCACCGAGGCCCTTGAGGACAGTCGACTTGCTCATGACCGGACTGATCGGAGCGCGATTCAGCAAACTTAGAAAAATAGGCTCCTTCCTGTTGAGCCTCCTGTCACAGCTAACAGCTGGACCTGTCGGCGGTATCGAACAGTCAGCCAGCACAGCTGGATGTCCAACCTAAGGTCTTGAGCGTGGCCACCACACCAGAATGGGAACGCCATCCGGCTGATTTGGCTCGCTTGGTGGTCTCGCTGTTGATGACCGCTGGGCTCACCCTGTTCGCATGGCTGTTCGACGGACCACTCACCAAGGCGAGCACGGACCTGGTCCGGCTTCTCGCCAATATCCCGGCGGGGTTCACCTTGGCCGTGGTCGGATTGGTCCAACTTGTAGTGGTCATTTCCGTAGCGGCTGCATCGATCGTCCTGCTGCTGCGACGCCGATGGCGACTCATCGGACTTCTGGCGATATCGGCGGGATTGGCAGCAGCTGTGATGGTCGCCCTCGGCGAACTGCTCGATGGCAGTATTCCTGCAGACCTGCTCGGACATCGCTCCGTCGATTCATGGCTCAGTGGAAGCGCCTTCCCGTCGGCATCGCTACTTGCCGCCGGAGCAGCAGTTGTGACCGCAACGGCTGTGTTCACCACCAGGTCATGGCACCGCTTTGCATGGGCGACGGTCGGAGCGGTGGCGTTCCTGCGGGTGCTGACAGCGACCGAGGTTCCGGTGAACCTGCTGTTGATCCTGTCGGTTGGCGCCTCGATGGGTTCCGCAGCTCTTGTTCTGACAGGAGCTCCCCACCGCCGGATCGGCCTCGACACGGTCGCGGATGCCCTCGATCGGGTCGGGCTAGCCATCGACGAGATAGCCCAGATGGGCGAGCAGCGCACAGCTCCGACGTTCCGTGTCCGACTCCGAGACTCCCTCCAGCACCAAGACACTCACCAGAACCAGATCACTCACCAGAGCCAAGACACTCCCCAGGATCATGTTTCTCGCCAGAGCCATGCCGTGCTTCTGGGTCGTGACCAGCGCGACTACGACCTGCTGCTGCGTGTCTGGCGCTCGTTGCGGGTCAAGGGTTTTAACGAACGTCGACCCGTCACCTCACCTCGGCGGGCTGCTGAGCACGAGCAATATGTCTTGGCAATCGCTGACGCCGCCGGGGTCACAGCCACCAAACCCGTTTCAGTGGCTCTCACCGATGACGGCGCCGCGGTTGTGGTCACAACCTGGATCGACGGCGAGTCGCTCGGAGGGACACCGGTAGAGGGCATCACCGACGAACTGCTCCGCGAACTATGGCGGCAGGTGGCGATGCTCCACTCCAGACGCATTGCCCACCGGTGGCTGAATCTGGACAGCGTCATGGCCGTCGACGGCCAACCCGTGCTCGTCGGGTTTCGCTGGAGCGCCACCAACGCCGACGATGCCCTACTCGGGGCAGACGTTGCAGAACTGTTGAGTTCGCTGGCAGCCCGCTTCGGGGTCGAGCGGGCCGTGGAGAGCGCCCGCGACGGACTGGGCGAGGCCGCCCTCAGAAGGGCGATGCCGTTGCTTCAGCCACTTGTGATCGCAAGTGCGACGAGGGACGATCTGAAGGCGGCCGGAATTTCGACCATCGAGATACGGGAAGGCGTACAGCAAGCCATTAGCAGCCAGGCCATTGGTCAAGAGGCCGCAGATAGTGACGCCATCGATACAGACGAGTTCGAACTTGCGCCTGTGAGCAGGGTGTCGCTCAAGGGCGTCGTTTCGCTCGTCGGCAGCATCGTGCTGGCGTTCTACGTCTTCAGCCTGGCGTCGGACTGGCGCAACATCTTCGAAGCGCTGGGTCAGATGAACTGGGCGGTGCTGCCACTGCTCGTAGCCCTGGTTCTGGTGATCAACTCCGGCGGGGCGATGTCGCTGATGGGATCGGTGAACATCCCCCTGGCGTTCCTGCGGACCAACCAGATCATGTTCGCCCAAGGGTTCCTCAATCGCTTCACGCCGGCCAACGCTGGCGGAATGGCCCTGCGGGCGCGTTACCTGCAACGAGAGGGTGTCGAACTGAACGTCGGCGCAGCCGCCGTTGGACTAGCGTCTGCCGCTAGCGGCGTGGTCCAACTCGTGTTCATCGGCGTGTTCTTGATCTGGGGAGGAGCCACCAATGAGCTCAGCCGCTTCGGAATGCCGTCGGCCACCAAGACCCTGGCAGTGATCGTGGCGGTGGGAGTCGTCGTCGGCGCAATCGCGTTGAGCGGCTGGGGTCGACGAGCCGTGGTCCCGAAGGCCAAACAGTTGCTCGGGCCAGCGCTCACCAACCTTGCAGAACTTGCCCGTCAGCCGACCAAGCTTGCCCTGCTCTTTGGCGGCACCGTAATCGCCAAGCTGGCCATGATCATCGCGTTCGCTGCGTGCGCATCCGCATTCGGTGTCGACCTGAGCTTCGCCAGAATCGGCGCCCTCTTCATGATCGCCAACACCATCGGCTCCGCGGTGCCGACTCCCGGCGGAGTAGGCGGACTCGAGGCGGCACTCACCGCGGCACTCATCTCGGGCGGTGTGGACGCTGCGACGGCCGGAGCGGTGGTGCTCGTGTTCAGACTCCTCACCTTCTGGCTTCCGACAATCCCGGGGTGGGTGTGTCTCCAGAGAGCCCAACGAACCGGGCTCGTCTGAGTCACGCCCGGAGCACGTCCGACCGCTTCAGCGGCTCGTGCTCCTTCAGCGGCTCGAGCTCATTCAGCGGCTTCGGGCTACCTCAGGGCTGCCACGGCTTCGTCGATCGGCGTCTCACCCTGGTTGAAGGCAAGAAACTTCCCGACGGTCGACGGCGTGGCGAGCACGGCCGCGATCACCCGCGCCACGTCCTCGCGGGCAACTTGGCCGGACTCCAAGTCACCCTCGACGTCTACATCGATCCTGCCCGTGCCGGGATCCAAGGTCAGACCGCTCGGACCGACGATCGTCCAATCCAAATCGGAATCCATCAGATAGGAGTCCGCCGCGGCCTTGGCCTCGGCATAGGCGAAGAAGCTGTTGTCGGCCGGGACGCCGTGGTTGGGGCCGGCACCGAAGTACGACACCATGACGTAACGCTTCACGCCTGACTTACTCGCCGCTTCCATCGAACGAATCGCGGCATCGCGGTCGACGGCGTAGGTCCGCTTGGCGTCGCCGCCACCCGCGCCTGCTGACCAGACGACGGCATCATGACCAGTCAGTAACTGTGCCAGCTCATCGACGCTGAGTGCCTCGACGTCTGCCGTGACCGGCTCTGCACCCGTCGCTCGGACGTCCCCCGCATGGTCCGGGTTCCGGATGAGGGCCGTGACCTGATGACCCTGGTCGGCCAGGATCCGCTCCAGCAACAGAGCGACCTTGCCATGTCCACCGATTAGACAAACGCGCATTTCGACTCCTCCGTGGTGTTAGTCAGACTTGTTTTCGGCGTGCGAATGCGAAGTAGGCGAGCGGGCCGAATGGCTGGACCGCACTGGCCATGAACCAGAGCCACTTCGGTCCCCGCAACGAGGCTCGTTCCCTTTGGCGCAGGTCCCTTACGGCCGCGCCCGTCACGACCGCTTCGGCCAGTCCGCCAGCGATCACAGCTACCTTTGCGCCGGTCGAAAGTTCCGCCCAAGTTCGTTTCTTACTCATTCCCGAAGCCTAACTTTCCGTCGATGGTTTGAAGGACCGGTCCACGTGAATAACGCCCTACGTCATCGGGCGCCAGACTGGTCCCATGACCTACACACTCGGTGGAACTGGGATCTGGAGCGGAGCACTGCGGTACGGGGACCCTACTGGGGCTTCGGAGGCAGCAGCCGAGATGGAGGAGTTGGGCTATTCGGCGGTCTGGATACCCGACGTCGGCGGCGACGTGTTCTCACCGCTGCAGAATCTGCTCGAAGCCACCAGGTCCATGACGGTCGCCACCGGGATCCTGAACCTCTGGATGCACAGCGCCAATGACACTGCCACCAAGTACAACGAGTTCGTCGAGCGATTCGGGACGCGCCTACTGGTTGGCATCGGTATCAGCCACGCTCCCCTCATCGATGCGACCGGCGTTGGCAACTACACCCGTCCGCTGGCCCGTACCCGGGAGTTCCTCGACGACCTCGACGCGCAGAGCCCGTCGGTTCCGGCGGATCAACGGGTTCTCGCCGCACTCGGACCGAAGATGTTGGAGCTATCGCGAAGCCGCGCCGGAGGTGCGCACACCTACCTGGTCACACCCGAGCACACCGCGATCGCTCGTGAAGCGATCGGCTCGGAACGCCTCCTCGCTCCCGAACAGGCCGTTGTGCTCGAAACGAATCCTGACCGGGCCCGTTCCCTGGCTCGTGCACACATGAGCGGCTACATCGGTCTGCCCAACTATTCCAACAACTGGCTACGTCTGGGATTTGAAGAGGCCGACCTGCTCGACGGCGGTAGCGACCGACTTGTCGATGCGATCGTCGCCTGGGGTGATGAGGACGCGATCCGCTCCCGGGTCCAACAGCATCGCGACGCAGGTGCAGATCACGTCTGTGTCCAGATACTCGAGGACGACATGCTCGCGTTCCAGCTGGACCAGTGCCGTCGGCTCGCCCCTGCGCTAATCGGCTGAGACGAGTTGCCTACCAATTCGTGCTCGCGTCTTCACACCCCGTTCACACACCCCCGTTTTGTTCTGCGAAGTGGTCGCCCAGGCAACCACTTCGCAGAACAGAACGTGCGGGATCGCGGCTCACTGACCGGGGGAGGTCCATAAGCTGCGTAGCGCAAGCAGTTCCGATTCGAGGAGGCCCCAAGTGGCGGATTACGACGTGCGGATGATTGTCCTGTCAACCGACGATCTGGAGGAGTCGATCAAGTTCTATACCGAGACCTTGGGCATGCCGCTCAAGTTCCGCGACGGTGCCCATTTCGCAGCAATCGACGGCGGGTCGGTGACGCTGGCCCTTGCCACTGCCATTGATCATCCGAATCCGGGCAAGGTGGTCGTTGGGATCAAGACCGAGGACGTCGACGGTGCGGCCGAGGCCATTGAGGCCAGCGGCGGCGGAATCGTCAAAGGCCCGTACAACGATGCGCACGAGCGGCGAGTCGTTGTCTATGACAACAAGGGCAACCCGCTCGTCTTCTACAGCCCTCTACCCCAGGCGTAGCGGCTCAAGCCTCCGCCACAGGCCTGCAGGTTGCCCAGCCGTCGCTGTACCATCGCCATGGTATTCTCAATGGCATGCGTACTACCATTGACAAGGCTGGGCGATTGGTAGTTCCCAAGTCGCTCAGGGATCGGCTGGGAATTCGGGCCGGGGAAGTGGAGATCACGGTCGACGGTGCCGCACTGCGCATCGAGGCGGTGACTGACGACTCGGTTGAGGAGTTGGGGGATTGGCTCGTCATCCCATCGACGGGTGAGCCTGTCACTGTCGAGCAGATCCAGGACCTTCGTGATGCCGACCAGAGCTAGCTCGACAGTCATCCTCCTTGACACGAGCGCCGCAGTAGCGCTGGTGGTGGCGGACCACGAACACCATGACATCACCGCCAATGCTCTCCGCAACAAACGACTGGGCCTGTCAGGCCACGCTGCGTTCGAGACATTCTCGGTGCTGACCCGACTCCCCGCCCCTGCTCGTCGACCGCCGGAGGTCATTGCGAAGCTGCTCGAAACCAACTTTCCTGAATCAAGGTTTCTGTCATCCAGAGCTACCCAGGCCCTGATGAAGGAACTCAAGAATGGTGAGATCGCTGGAGGGGCTGTCTACGACGCCCTGGTGGGCGCCGCGGCCCGAGAGCACGGCCTTGTTCTTGTGACCCACGACCGCCGAGCTCTCGACATCTACAGGTCAATTGGAGTTGAGGTGGAAACCCTCGGATGACCTGATCCGGGTCTCAGATCCGACCGGTCGACGTGGACTGCTGCGAGACGGTCACCGGGGCCGCCTCCCTTGCTTCGCGGAGCTTGGCCACTCCCGCTTCGCGTGCGGCACGGTCGACGGGTGGGAGCGTGAAGGAGGAATAGAGGACTCGACGCTCGGTGGTGACCGGCGGTTGGGCCATATGAGTTGTGCAGCTCAGGTGAATCGTCACGTCACCGGTTGCAGTGGGGAGATCGACTATCGGCAGGTCCTGCCCCTTGCGAACGAAGGCGGGCCAGATGTGCACACGGTTCGAACCAGCGACGACCCGCAACTGCCCCGAGTCCTTGTCTGCGCCGGTAACCGAAATGCCGACTGTCAGATTGGAACAGTCATAGCTGTGTCGACCGTTCGCACAGTCCTTGTGCCACGGCACATCGGAGATCCCCTCGACCACACCGAGCGGTTTGACCAGGGCTTCGATCCGGTTCGGTCCGAAGCTGCCGAGTTCGTGGCCCGCTCCGCCCAGGTCGGCCAGCGCTAGAAATCTTTCATCGGCGAGCAGGTCCCGGAGGGCGTCGGAGTGCTTGTCGAAGCCCTGCATACGGACCAGACGATCGACGCCATCATCGGTGCGTGCCCACCACGACCGGCCGTCGCCTTGGGTGTAGGTCGGGGCGGCGATGTCCATGTCCTGCGAAATGGTCGCCATCTGAGCGGGGCTGAACACCCCCTTGATATGGACGAATCCCGCCTGGGCGAGGAACCGTGCCATGTCGGATGGGTTGTCGTCCCGGCTGAACGATCGGGATAGGTCAAGCGCCGATCCGTCATCGGCGGTGAAGGTCGGCAAGCTGACGGCGCCGGGGACATACGGGGTCATGCCGTCCAGAGCAGCGCGGATGAGCACCCACCAATCGAGCAGCTGTTCCAGCCGGGCGTCGGTGTCGAGCGCACCGCTGATGAACCACGCCATCGGCGTGACCAGATCCGCGACGAGGTCGCTCAATGCCTCGGCGGTCAACCGCAGATGTGATCCACCATGGTCCCCTCGTCGGACCGTGATGTGGCCGTCGCGTGTCGACAGGGTCCAAGCGTCGTCACCGATCTGAACGACCAGCAGCGCGGGGTCCATCCAACGGACTCCCCCGGCAAGCGAGTCGGTCTGGGCTTCAAAAAGATCCGGCAAGGACGAGTCGAAGAACTCGGCCGGTTCGATCCGCTGCTCGAACCCGTCGACCCGAGTGCGCACATCAACGCTCATTGGAGGAGTCTCAATCGTTCCGGGGTTCGGTGCAACCGTCGGCGCCATGCAGCGTCGGCGTCAACCGGCTCATCCGACCGCGCCTGATGTCCGTTGGAGGATTGAACGCTTTGCGCGGTGGTCGAAGTGCCGATACGAGGACATGCAAATTTTCGTCAAGACCCTCACGGGCAAGACCATCACCTTGGACGTGGAGTCCAGCGACAGCATCGAGAACGTCAAGCAAAAGATCGAGGACAAGGAAGGCATTCCTCCCGATCAGCAGAGACTCATCTTCGCTGGCAAGCAGCTGGAGGACGGCCGCACGCTTGCTGACTACAACATCCAGAAGGAGTCGACGCTCCATCTGGTGTTGAAGACTTCCGAGCCGACCACAACGACGACGACGACCAGCACCACCACGACCACCCCGGTAGCCACTGGCACTCCTACAGCCCCGGGCGCTCCGCCAACCGCGGCTTCGGATGCTGGTCACGTCGCAGTTCAGCTGTCAGGATCCGCTACGCCTGCGGGATCGACCTTCATCGTCACCGGTTCGGGCTTCAAGGCGAAGTCAGATGTTCAGCTCTCGTTGCACTCCGACCCGATATCGCTTGGGCGAGCCGAGGTCGGTCCGGACACGCAATTCAGCTTCGTGGCGAAGATTCCCGAAGCCACGCCTCTGGGTATCCACCATGTAGAGGCAGTAGGGACATCCAGCGCCGGTATGCCCTCGACGTCCTCCATCGAGTTGGAGGTGACCGCTGCTCTCTCGATCACGACGACGGGTTCCAGGCCTACGCCAGGGTCCGAACTGGCCTTCACGGGACCTGCGGATCCGTTCACGGCGGCTATCGGGACTCTGATGATCATCGCTGGCGTCGTTGTGAAGCGGCGAGGTGATCGCCGCCTGGCGCGACTTCCGGGGTAGCAGGTCAGTTTGGGGTTCTCCCATGCCGGGTAGTGGTGCGCATGGCCACCCACCCGACTCTGTACTCCGAGCCACCTCGTGTCGCGGAAGGCAACGCCCTCCCCCTTGAGGCTGCGCGCGGCAGGCGGGTGACCTGAGTCCGTGTCGGGCGAAGGCGGGCAGGAGCGATCACCGGATCCGGGCGAAGACGACCGAGCCGAACTTCCGAGTTCAGCGTTGGATGACGAACGTGACCGGGACGAGCTTCGCAACCGCTATCAAATGTTGCTGCAGGAAGCTCGGGTCATTGTCACTGGGACACAGGTTCTCTTGGCATTCCTTCTGACTGTTCCCTTCACGCAACGATTCGGTGAGCTTGATTCGAGAGAGCGGTCCGCGTTCGGAGTGGCGCTGGTGGCAGCGCTTCTTTCGGTGATCTGCCTGATGGCTCCGGTGGTATTCCACCGGGTCGGCGATCGACAAGCCCGCTCGTCTCGACTGCGTTTGGGCATCCAAACGGCGACGGCAGGCGTCGGGTTCCTTGCGATCGCGCTCATTTCTGCGCTGTGGAGCGTAACGAGGTTCGTATTTGGTGCGTCCGTCGCCCTGTCGATCGCCATCGGCGCCATCGCCTCCCTGGTGGGGCTGTGGGTACTCGTCCCACTGATGTCGGTCCGATCAACTCGGTCGGGTTCGTGACAAAACGTTCACTCGAGTCTGTCGAGACCTCAAAGTCAGCCGAGACTGGCGACTGGCGACTGGCGAGACTTCCAGAGGGTCGAGACTTCCGGAGTGTCGAGACGTCAGGCGACGGTGGCACCGCGTCGGCGTCGCAGAACGAGAAGCACGGCACCGGCCACGACAAGTCCGAAACCGGACGAGACGAGCATCCCCGAACTGGAACCAGTCCGAGCAAGCTTCGGTGACACACCGGTGTTTGACGAATGCCCGTTACCGCGGCGTCCGGTAGCCCCGCTGGGAACAGCAGGGGATACCAAGTCGGGGAATGCCGCCGCCGAGGCTCCGGCACGATTCGCTGGAACCGCCGGAGGAGCAGAAGACGGTGACTTCGGCGCCACGGTCGGTGTCACGGTCGGCGTGAAAATCGGGGTGACAGGCAGCCTGGCTCCAGCGATGACGTCAACATCGATGGAATGCAGGGGACCGAATATGACACCGGTCAAACCGTTTGTCGACGCAAAATCGGCTCCCCACGGAACCGAGCCGACCACAGCAGACGACGCCGCCGCGGCACTACCACCGACGCTGGCAGGGAAGGTCGGTGCAACCGCGTCGAACGTGGCGACACCGTTGCTGTCCAACATTGCGGTGAAACGCCCTACGTCGTTGATAAAGGTGACCTCGCCCTGTGGGATACGTGTGCCTGCAACGGCGGTAACAGTCGCAACCATCGTGTAGGTGTCGCCCTCGGCGACCGGGTCGGAGGGACCCTTGAGATCAAGGGTGACGTCGTTCGTCAGCACCTCATAGGGGGCCAATGTCACGGACATACCGGCGCATATGCCGTCGCTGAAGGTAATGACCGGCGTGAACTCACCTTCGCTGGCTGCAGTGAGAGAAATCCAACCCATGCCGCCCACAACTTCGCCCTCCACAGAGGCAGCGTCGCCGTCGGAGACATCGACGTCACCCGTGTAAGGCGTATAGCCGCATCTCAGATTTTCAGGGACTATCGAGACGGTGTCCCCCACATAGGTTTCGGCGGAAACGTAGGCACGGGAAGTCCCCGCATCGACCGTAAGGACATCGGCGCGTGTGATGATCATCTGATTCGAGCCGCCGTCCGGCAGCAAGGGGCCGTCTGTGACTTGGCCGCCGCTGAAGCTTCCGTAGAACCGGTAGTTGCCAGCGACTGGCGGCACGAAGTTGAACGTATTGATCCCGTCGGCACTCACAGGCTGGGTTGCAAGGTCGAAGGACACGAAATCATCGTCGAGGTGATGGAACGTGACGTTCCCCGGGACAGGCCCGCGTGGACCTTCGGCGAAGGTCGTTTCGAGCTGAACGGCGATGGGGTGCCCCACGTAAAGCGGGACAGGCTCAACGCTCAAGTCCTGATTCACGTCCCACGAATAGACGGGAATGTCGACCTGGCCGAGCGACACCTTGGTGCCGCTGACACCACAGGCGCTGTCAAAATTCGGCGTGATCTGCACATCGACTTTGGCTGTGCCAGCGCCCGGGGTGAGCTGGTTGGGCACGAAGTCCCAGGCGACGGCAGCGTCGGGACCCCAGGGACTCCCGGTGCCGTAGACGATGGAGTCAAGAGAGTTCCAGAACGAAACTTCGTAGTCGGCCGAGATGGGCACACCCTCACACGACGGGCTGACCACGATCGTCGCAGCCTGACCAACGCGCAATGCTGTCGTCGCATCGTCGGCGTCCACAGCGTGAACGTCAAGGGAGAACGCAGGGGACCCGGGATCGGCTCCAGAGATCGGGGAGTAAACCACGAAAGATGCCAGAACCGCGACGACTACGAGAGAGCCGCCACCCACTCTCTTCAAGACTCCAAACAGTTTCGACACTAGGACCTCTCCTCTTGGGAAAACCTGATCGGACGGATGTCCGACGGTCACCCTCGGTGCGACACCGCTCACCTCAACGTGACAGAGGACTCGAAACTCGGCGCAGACGGTGGGACTACCGCCTTTCACCGATCGGCATGTCGGGACTCAACTTGAGGGAGGGGTTTGCGGTGCGGTGGCGTCCGCCGGAGGATTGACGTCTTTACGCGGGAGTCAAACTGCCGATACGGGGACATGCAGATTTTCGTCAAGACCCTGACGGGCAAGACCATCACCCTTGAGGTCGAGTCGAGCGACACCATCGACAATGTCAAGGCGAAGATCCAGGACAAGGAAGGCATTCCTCCGGACCAACAGAACCTCGTCTTCGCCGGGAAGCAGCTGGAGGATGGTCGGACGCTTTCTGACTACAACATTCAGAAGGAGTCGACGCTCCACTTGGTGTTGAAGGTTTCTGCGCCTGCCACGACGACAACGACCACGACGACCAGCACCACCACGACCGCTCCAGCCACTGCTGGCTTGCCCACGACGGCTTCAGATGCTGATGCGGTCTCGGTTCACCTGTCAGAGTCCGTTGCGTCTGCAGGATCGACCCTCGTCGTTACCGGTTCTGGCTTCGAGGCAGAGTCGGGAGTTCAGCTCTCATTGCACTCCGATCCGATCTCGCTGGGTCGAGCCGAGGTCGGCCCAGACACCCACTTCACGTTCGTTGCGAAAATTCCCGAAGCAACGCCGCTGGGGAGTCACCATGTGGAGGCGGTAGGAATATCCAGCGCCGGCTTGCCCGCGACTTCGTCCGTCAGCTTGGAGGTGACCGCCGCCCTGTCCACCACCACGGCAGCGGGGGCCGGGCCTTCACCGACATCGGAGCTGGCATTCACTGGACCTGCGGACCCGTTCACAGCGGCAATCGGGGCTCTGATGATCATCGCCGGTGTCGTTCTGAAGCGGCGTGGTGACCACCGCCTGGCGCGACGCCCGGCGTAGCGGTTCATTCTGGGCAGGCTCCGCATAGAGTCTTCACGGGAGCGGTCCAGGTTGGAGCCGCGGGAAGATCAGAATGACCGACGCAATCGAGCCGTCTCAGATCCGCGCCTACCTTGGAGAGGAAGCCGCATCGAACCTGCATAATTACTTCCACGGTTCGGGAACGAAGTTGTTCACAGGTTCTTCGTTCGAGCGATTCGCAGGTGGCGGAGATCGGCCTGAGGTCGCCAATCACTTCACAGCGGAAGACATCGTGGCGGTCTCAATGCTCAGTGTGGATATCCCGGGTAGAGCTTCGCTGGAGATACTGGATTTTCGTGCGGGTGAGCTCAACGAACTTCTCGCGGGTATTCCGACAGGCTTGGACCTATGGGACGATGAGGCCGAAAAGGCGATTGCCGAAGGCTCAAGCTCCCGAGTTCTATGGGACGAGCTCATGGAGATTGAGCAGGTCGGCTGGGTTACGGCAGGCAAACTGCTCGCCCGTAAACGTCCTCGTCTCATCCCCGTCTACGACACGGTCCTCAAGCAAGCTTTCACACTTCCGCGGGGTACAAGCTGGTGGACAGCTCTCCGGGACGTGCTCCGCACCGACCCAAGCCTCGTGAGCGATGCAATCGCTCTCCGCTCGGCAGCTGGATTGGACGACACAATCTCCGTGCTACGAATAATCGACGTCGTGGTGTGGATGAAGAACAGATGAAGCCGTCACAAGTGGTTCGGTCATAAATCTCAACTGTTGAACGGTGGAGCTACCACCTGACTCTCAGCGCCGACCTGACAGACCTCGATCTCGTCAAGCGCAGCTATCACACCGTCGTCATCGGCTCCGGCGACCACCACTTCGTCAACGACGTTGTCCGACTCAACGAAGCCGGGTTGAACACAATCGTCATCGCCTGACAAACGAAGCTCAGCTCAGCCCTCCAACTCCCGGCAGAAGAAGTCCGTCTGCTCAGCCTGGAGAGCGCCACAGACGCCTCGGTCTCGAGAGTGGCGTAGCTACTCGCCTGCCAAGTGCTGTCGCCACCGATTTCCGGAGTGGCTGCGTTCACTGCGGTGTTGGTGGTCCACCACGTCCCATGGCGCGGCTCAAGAATTATCGACGCTCTGCCAGCGCTGGAAATTCTCGACAGACCGCAGGCTCCACGGGAGTACCTGAGCTTGAGTCGCACGAGGCAGGCTGGAGAGCCCGATGATCCTTGAAATTTCTGGGCGTCGTGAACCTCGCTTACAATCCGCGGAGCTTTCCGCGTTGTACCGCGGAAGTCCCGCCCGAGTAGCTCAGTTGGCAGAGCAGCTGTCTTGTAAACAGCAGGTCGTCAGTTCGATTCTGACCTCGGGCTCTGTTCAGACCCACTCGGATCCCCTGTAGTCCCAAGGGGTTCCGGGGTTGTTCAGGGTCCGGTTCAGACACCGGTCTAGGCCTGACCATCACCCTGTCTCACGGAATCTCACCGACGTCTCACGAATCGGTGCGAACACGGAGCAACAGGATGAAGGGCAACAAGCGCAAAGGCCGTCGGCCGGGAACATGGGAGCTGCGCGTCGACGCCGGCGAAGACCCGTTGACGCGGAAGCGTCAACAGAAGTCGATCACCTTCCACGGCACCTCCCGCGAGGCTGACGTCGCGTTGGCCGAGCTGATCACGAAGTCCTCACGGGGTCAGGTCTCGGTCGGACAACGCACGGTCGCTCACGCCGTCGAGGCCGGACTGCGCCAGGCCGAACTCGAAGGTCTCGAGCCGACGACGATGCGTGGCTACCGGACCTCGGCCGAGTGTCATGTCCTGCCGGCACTCGGATCGCGTCGCCTGTCGCACCTGACCGCCGAGCATCTCGACCGCTTCTACGGCGCGCTCGTCGAGCAGGGCTACTCACGCTCGACGGTGCGCGGCTGTCACATCTTGTTGTGCCGAGTGCTCGACCAGGCGAAGCGTTGGGGCTGGGTTGCGGTCAACGTCGGTCGAGACGCCCGTCCACCTCGACAGCACACGTCGAACCCGAAGCCGGTTCCGATCGCGATGGCTCGGGCGATGATCGACGAGGCGGCGAAGGTGAACCCGACGCTCGCCACGCTGATGGTCCTGGCCGCCGACACTGGCGCCCGTCGGGGTGAGCTGTGCGCTCTGCGTTGGCGACACCTCGACCAGGAAGCGGGAACTATTCGAATCGAAGCGGCCATCGGCGAGACGAACATCGTCTACGAGAAGGACACCAAGACCCACCAGCACCGGACGGTGACCCTGTCGTCGTTCGCGCTCGACTGGTTGCTCGACCATCGCGAGCGTCACGCGAAGGCCTGCGCACTGTGCGGGTCCGAGCTGAGCGACAACGCCTATGTGCTCGCGCCCGAGCCCGGCGGTCTACAGCCCCTTCATCCGTCGAGCGCGAGCCGCGCATTCAGCCGGCTGCGCGATCGGATGGACCTGCCGAGCTGGATCCACCTGCACGGCCTTCGCCACCTCCAGGTCACACAGCTGCTGGACGCTGGCGTTCCGCTGCGCAGCGTCTCCGGACGAGTCGGCCACCGAAACCCCTCCACCACGACCAACATCTACGCCCACTGGATCCAAGAGTCAGACGCGAAGTCTGCGCAGGTTATCGAGGGCCGGATCTGGCGATAGCGACCAAGTCAGAGCTGACGTGAAAGCCGCGTCCTCCCCAGCGAGTCTCACTTCACCGCCAGAAGCCGGGTATCCACCTGGTCCTCCTTGAGACCGACGTCCCTAGACAGACTTCGATCTGGACACATGCGCGGCCAACTGGTCAGCCGGGAGCAGTTGTCCCTGTCGACCGATATCGTTGCTGGCCACAGCAAAGGATGAGACACATGCGAGTAGAAGCGCTTCACGTCCGCCTCTTCAAAGCGTTCAACTACGACTTCCTGCGGCTTCACGACCCCGAGCTACCGATGCGACCGTGGGACCTGTACAAGGGTGTCGACTATCCCTACATCTCCGTAGCTCTGGATCGAGAGATCACGTGCATCGTCGGGGCCAACGAGTCTGGCAAGTCTCAGCTGCTCGCCGCGATCGGCTACGCGCTTGGCGCCAAGGACCCGGGGGCCTCTGACTCGTGCAGATACTCGATGTTCTTCGGGCGCGATGGTGACCTGAGTACCGCCCAATTCGGGCTCACTCTTGACGACCTCGGACCAGAGGACATCGCGGCTCTCGGTGCGATCGATGGCCTCGAGGTGCCTGCGGAGACGAGCCGTGTCCACGTGTTCCGGGAGTCACCGGACGAGCTCGTCGTGTACATCGGTGACAGTAAGTCCTCGGCCGTCATCACGGGAGAGCCACTGACGGCGCTCACGTCTCTTCTGCCCAGGACCTTCAGCATTGACACCAAACGCGAGCTGCCTGACAGCGTGCCGCTAAGTTACCTCATCGAACGAGCGACTAATCCAAAGGCATCTGCGGCGCGCCGAGTCGACCGATTCAAGTTCGTTGATTCACTCCTTGAGAACTACGAGCAGATCGACCAGCTCGCATCGGCGAGTCCAATAAACCAGCCGGACCTCAGAAAGCTGATTCCAGCCAAGCCTCGAGATGCCACGGATAGACATCTCAGCCAGTTCGATCTCGCCTATCACCTCTTGGTAACCGTCGGCGGAGTCGCTCCAAGCATGTTTACCGAACTTCACAGCGCGCTTCGGACTGAATCAGAAGGTCTCACAACCGCCATTGCGGGCAAAATCAACGAGCAGTTGTCAAGGGCGCTCAACATGCCGAAGTGGTGGAGTCAGGACATCGACTTCGACTTGCAGATCGTTACCCGGGATTTCGATCTTGTGTTCACGATCAAAGATCGCACAGCTGCGGAGTACATGTTCGCTGAGCGCAGTGAGGGACTGAAGTACTTTCTCAGTTACCTTGTCCAGTATCTGACTCGCCTACAGGAGGGCAATCCGCCAGCGCTGCTGACGATGGACGAGCCGGACGCCTACCTGTCTCAGCAGGCGCAACAGGACCTGCTCGCGCTGTTCCAAGACTTCATCAATCGAGACCGCTCGCTACCGCGCCAGGTAGTCTTCGTAACCCATTCCCCCTTTCTCATCGACCGCAATCGACCAGAGCGAGTCCGCGTTCTCAGCAAGGGCATCGATGACGAAGGCACCCGGGTAGTCAAGAAGGTCTCCCACAACCACTTCGAGCCGCTCCGGTCGGCATTCGGCGGGTTTGTTGGCGAGACGACCTTCATCGGGAACTGCAATCTGATTCTGGAGGGCCAGATCGATCAGATCTACATCGCCGGGCTTTGCAGCGATGCCAGTCGCCGCAGAGCAGAACCGACTGATTTCCTCGACCTCAACAAGATCACGCTCGTCGCCGCAGGAGGAGCTACGCACGTTCCCTACATGACCTATCTGGCCCGCGGCCGAGACCACGACCAACCCGCGGTTGTAGTCCTCGTCGACGGGGACGACGACGGGGATCTGGCGGTTGAGCTCCTCGTCGAGGGAATCCGGAGGGGCAAGAAAAAGAAGACCACCCCGCTAATCAATAGCGAGTTTCTCATCCAGATCAGCGAGCGGGACCTTCCAGGGGTCGCATGCGACAGGCCGGGCGGGCCGAGAGAGATCGAGGACCTCGTTCCGCTGGCGGTGCATCATCAGGCCGCGACGGCGCTGGCAATTGATCTCTGTGGCACGGACGACGCAATTCCGAGTCTCGCCGAAATACAAGCACTCGTTGCGAAGGACGTCGGGTACTTCAAAGCGGTTTCGAAGGCGTTCGAGGCTTCTGGCTCTGAGCTCCGGATCGACAAGCTTGGTCTCTCACGCGCCGTAATCGATCTGCTGGCGGACGGCGCCGCCTTTGAGGGTGACGCAACTCTGCGGAACAACTTCAAGGAGTTGTTCAGACGTTTGCGAAGGCTACAGGCCGACGCCGAGGCGGAGCGGAGCGCAACCGGATCTCAGGACGCGGTTCGACGTGCCGTCAACGGATTCCTGAAACAGCATCCAGACCGGTCCACTCGCGACGAGGTTCGGATCCTGCTCCTTGACCTGGATCGCCTGCTCGATGAGAGCGAATGGGCCGATCGCGTCCGACTCTCGAAGCTAACCGTCGAACGAGACCTCAAGCTCACGCGCGACCTCGGCGATGATATTCAGCGTTTCCCCGAAGTCAGAAAACAGCTCGAAGGACTGTTGTACGCCGCCGATCTGCAGACGACCGACTCAGACGATACGACGTCAGTCTCTAGGCTCGCCGAGACGCCTTCCGAGCCCGACGAGTCGACCGAACCCTTCCCGCCGGTCAGCGAGGTGACCGCGTAGGGAAGATGCCGCGTGGCGACAGCCGGAGGTGTTGATCTACGTCCGCCGCAGCCCAGGATCACGCTCCAGGGTCCCCGCGGCAGACCTCGATGCCGCCTGGAATGCAAGACCCAACGATAACGAACAGCTCAGAGGGGTGACCGCAGCGGCGACGAGGCGAACCACGGGCCGGAGATCGACATTGAGCGATTGGCGCGCTCCATTGTTGCTGGCGGACCCAGGACGGAGAGTAAACGGAATGACGGATTCAGGCGCAGTTCCGGGGATGCGGCGCAAGGCATCGGATAACACCGAGCGAGATGGTATTCGTCAAGTTGAGCGAACCATCGAGAAGGAGTTCGGCTGGATCTTTCGAGAGCAGCACGTGGCTGACTTCGGAATCGATGCACACGCCGAAGTGGTGGACACTGACGAACGGGTGTCAGGCCGTCTGCTCGGGATCCAGATCAAGAGCGGCGAGTCATACTTCTCTCGACCGTCGACTGACGGATGGACGTTCCGCTCATCCTCCGAGCACCTCGCTTACTGGCTCGGCCATTCGCTAGCGGTGGTGGTCGTCCTCGTTCACCCCGACGGCGACGCCTACTGGCAGGTCATCGCGCCGTCGACTGTGCATGAGGCGGACAAATCGTTCACGGTGGACGTGCGCCGAGACCACCGGTTCGACTCCTCTGCCCGAGAGCCGTTGCTTGCTCTCACCGGCCGGGGTGTCGTCCTCCTTGAGACCATGGCGCAGCATCTCGCAGTTTTGCCCGCCGATGCCGTGCGCGCACTCCGGCGAGCGGACGCGACAGATCACCTCGGTGCGACCCGTCTGGCCGAACGGCTCGCGACCGGTCGAGCCACACCAGAGATGTCAGCCAGCGCTCTCATCGCCGCGAAGCCCACATGGCTGTCGAACAGTCCCGTCGCTGGCGATCTCTGGGCGGCCGTCGCGGCGTACGCCTCCCAGCACGAACACAACTTGGCGGCGGCGAACGCATTCGAACTTTCGGCAGAATGCGGAGGGCCGCGAGCTGCTCGGGCACTGGCGTTCGCTGGGCTGTCGCTGCTCTACATCGACCGCTCGAAGGCGAAGTCGCTCCTCGAGCAGGCCAGCGCAGACGGAGCGGCGATGTTGGCTGACATCGGGCTTTCAGGGATTGATGTGCCGGACGGCGATGCCCGGCCGTTCGACGTCCCCGACTCGATGAGTTCAGCGACCGACGAGGAGCTCGACGCCGAACCGTCGGTACTGAACTTCCTCGCGCAGATGGCGATCCGCACAGGTGACCTCCCGGCAGCCGTGGCCTACCTCGAGCGAGCCGTACGCAGCGGAGGACCCGATGACACGACAATGCACCTCCTCCTGGCCGAGGCCATCTGGCGCAGGGCAATGGCAGAGGGTGGCGGCTCACCACGCGACCGCCGAGAAGCGCTCGGATATGCACACGCAGCACTGGAGGACCGGAGGCGCTGGGATGGTCCGAGCGCCAAAGCGCTCCAGACGATCGTCGACATCCACGTCACCTCCGGTCACATCCCCGACGCGCTCCTAGCTGCCTTGCCGACTTCTCGAGGCGGAACGGCCAGAGACTTTGAATCGTCATCACCCGAAGTAGCGGAGAAAGGCGCTGCCGCGGCCCTGATGCTTCAGGACACCGACTCGATCGAGTTCTTTGAGAGCCAACTGAGTGAAGGCCCCGAGCTCCAAGTACTCGTCGTGATGAGACAGGAAGTTGCCGGCCTCGACCACGCTGAACGCGTCCGCCTGTGGACCCAGCTCCTCGATGACGTCTCGGACGATGCTGCGCGAGCCCGGTGTGTGGCGCGGCTGGCGCACCTCGGAGTGTGGAGTCCCGTAGCGGACAACATGAGATCTCGGTCGGTACTTCCCGCTGACTACTACGACACCCTTCATGCCGTTCATCTCGTCTGCTCGGGCAAACCCGACGAGGGTCTCGCTCGCCTACGCAAGCTGTCGGAGACCAGCGCGCCCGCCGCCAATGAGCTCGTCAGTCTGACCGAGCAATTCATCGACCTCGACTCTGCGATCGACGTAGCTGAGACACAGGCCCAGAGATGGCAAGACCCAGCGATCACGGTCGAGCTGATCCGACTTCTTCGGAAAGCAGGCGGCGGGTCGCGTGCCGCAGAGCTGATCGAGCGCGTCAGCACTAGCGAGGCATACCCCCTGGACGTTCGGAACCGGCTCTGCTTGTACTACATGTCGGTCAAGGAGGCAGACAACGACTTGCCGAAAGCGGTGGCCGCCGCCACGGCCGCCTTGGCAGTCGATTCATCACCAGACGTGGCGTGGGCACTCATCCGTCTGCACTACAACGCCGGTCACATCGGCCCCGCTCGGGCCGCTCTGACCCGCTACCGACCCACGCCGACAAGCCAGGATGAAGTTCGACTGTGGCTCATCCTGCACATCGGCATCCCGTTCACACGCGACGACGCCGCATTGCTGATCGATATCGTCCGCCGCCAGCCCCAAGGAGAGCTGAGATCCCAGATGGTGGGGCTACTCGCCCGGGAAATCGTTCTCACACCAGCGATGCCGCCATTCCCGCCCCACATCGTCAAGGACGCAGCCGAGCTGTCGAGAGAACTTGCAACCGGCCCCGGATCCGGCCTACGTCGAATCGACGACACCGACGAGTCGCTACGCATCGCATTGGAACATGAGGGACTCGATCCCGCTGCGTTCGAGACGCTGCTTGCGGAGGTGCGTAGTGGCCGAATGAGTGTGTCGGATATCGCAACAGCTGCCGAACGCCCTTACGGCGCCACACTGTTGCAACGTCCCGCCGGCGTGCTCATCAGCGGCGACCTCGAGCCAGGACTTCGAGAGGCCGGCGAATCCGCCGCCCGTCAGGCAACACGGTCTGGCAGATGCGTGGTGGACCTTTCGTCGCTCTACCTCCTAGTCCTGATGGACGAGAACGACCGACGCCGACTCCGAGCCGCTCTTCCGCAACTGGTCGTACATCTTCGGACGGTGCGAGACGTGGTGGTAAGTCGGGACGCGATGCGCGGGCTCGCTATCGCATCGTTCGTCGCCTCCCTCCAGCCTGACGGGAGCATCGAACGCGTCACGCTCACGACTGGACAACAGGCGATGCTCAAGGAGCGCGCGGAAGCGCTCGAGGACGAGATCGGCTCCTGCGACGCCGTCGATCTCGGCGGTAACAGCGCTCCCTCCGAGTCATCGATCGACCTTGCTGCTGCGGAGAACCTCTCCCTGTGGTGCGACGACACTGCACTGCGCCAACGGGCCCGAGCCCGAGGCATCAGCACGTTCGGGACTCTGGACCTCATCAGCGTCCTGGCTCCCGACGACACGTCAATCGATCCCTCAGCGGTCTACCGGCGCCTACTCGAAGAATACGTGGTGGACTTGCCGCTCTCATCAACTGACCTCGCCGAGGTTGCGGCCAAGACGTCATGGGCTCCGGGTCCGGTGCACGCAGCCATCAGTCGACGTGCGTGGTGGACACATTGGTCGAACTCGTGGAAAGACGCCTGGGTCGACATCGCGACGCTCGCCATATCCGAGTCTTCCGAAGCGCTGGTTAATATCACCAAAGCGGCCTTGGTCGGGGCGGTTGGATCGGTGACACTTGGCCGAAGCACGCAGCGATACCAAGAGATCGCCGCACTGGCCATAGTTGGGTGCCATCTCGCAGGCGAGTCCGCTCCGACGAACCTTCTCGACTGTTTGGCTGAGAACGCAGCATCGAGTGCGCTACCGCCCAAGCCGCACTTCGTCTTTTCCGCAGTCGTCGGAGAACTCGAAGATAGAGGAGTTTCGGACCCGATCGACGTCGCCACTGATCTGCTACCGAACGCACTGACCGCGTGAATCGTGAACCTTCCGGGCGTGGATATCCCTCTGAGCGGCTTCGGTCAGCTGTGCCTTCTCTGACGCGTCGTCATACTCGTTCGCTCCTGATGCCCACATGGTTCTCGCCGTCGCGAATCGGTGACCCGGGCGGGGTCTCCTCGATTGTGAACACTCGACCGGCAGATCGATGACAGGGGCAAGCTACAGATCGCCGGCGCACTACAGCCCCAAGCCAATGTCGGGTTCGGCGTCGTGGTCGATGCCGAGCTTCTGCGCTCGGCTCTGTCCAAGGGCGTTGGAGAGTACGTCGAGTGGTTGGCGTCCGGTGCGGAGGTGTTCGGGTATGTGGGCTTCGGGATCAGGAGCGGTGGACACGGCGTAGATCCGGTTCGACTCCCTGCCGCGGGACAGCCCGACGTAGCCGGACTCGCGATACAGCTCATCGCTGCCGAGCAACAGTGCGTGATCGCACGTGATGCCCTGCGCCTTGTGGACCGTGACGGCGTACCCGTGACGGACATGACCATCGTCGAGATACTCGGCGGGCAGCCGACGTGTGCCGTCCTCGGTGTCGATCGTGAAGGTGCGGTCCTGGTGGTCGATGCGGGTGATGTTGCCGACGGTGCCGTTGCGGACGCCGAGCCGCCGGTCATTGCGCAGGCACACCACGTGGTCGCCGATCTGGAACGGGCGCCCGTCCTGGTGCAGCTCCTCGCCATGAAGGAGACCGTTGTCGGCCATGAGCCGGTGCGCCCGGCGGTTGAGGTCATCCACATCGGAGTTGCGGCTCGCCATCATCACCGCCGACGCACCGTCACTTCGGTGGGTGAACCAGTCGTCTGCCATGCGCTGACGGACCAGGTCGGCGTTGTGACCGACCACGACACCGTCGTTGGCGGTCATGCGTCCGAGCGCGGCGTCGACCCGTCCGTGGGCGAGGTCGGTGATGGTTTCGCGTTCCCAGCCGACGCGTTGACGACGGTTCTCGGTGAGCGAGTGCACGGTGTGGTGTCGTGCGAGGTGACGGAGGAACCCGCCGGCGTCGATCTCCGGGAGCTGTTTCGGGTCCCCGACCAGCACGACCTTCGCACCAACTTTCGCGGCACGGTCGAGTAGCGGGGCGAGGGCCCGGGTGCCGACCATGCCGGCCTCGTCGATCACCAACACACTCCACGGGCCGAGTCTGCGTTTGCGTTGTTCGAGCTGGAGTCGGAGTCGGGCGATCGTCGTGGACTTGATCCCGGAGCCCTGCTCGAGCTCATGCGCGGCCGAGGCCGACAATGCGCACCCGGTCATCGTGTACCCGCTGCGTTGGAACGCGTCTCTGACCGAGTCGAGACAGAACGTCTTGCCTGTCCCTGGTCCCGCAACGATCACGCTCACGGCGTCCGTCGTGCGGCACACCCGCTGATCAGCTCCCGCTGCTCCGCTGAGAGTGACGGTCGTTCCTGGGACACCGACCACGTGATCGACGGCATCACCTCCGGAGAACTCTCGCCCAGCCGTCGGGTGGCAACCTGATCGGCGAGCCGCTGTTCGAGCTTCAGGAGGTCGACGGTCGAGTAGCACTCACCCTTGAGCGGATCCGTGGCGACCCGGACGACTTCGACCCGGTCCAGATACGAGTCGACCGTCTCCTCGAACCACCCAGCCGGCGGACCCGGAGGCAGGTGATCGACGAGGTGCTGCAGCGCGTGACGGCGGTCGAACGTCGACGCCTGCGCAGTCAGCCCGGTCGGCGATGACATCGACTCGAACACTCTCTCGACCAGCAGCTGGTGAGGGGTCACCGCGACCGAATCCGGGGTGCGTCGAGGGGTGAACCCGACCCGACCGCCAGCGTGACCGGTCAACACCGTCGGTTCAGATGCTCGGTGACCGGTCACCAGGGTCGGTTCGGATGCTTGGTGACCGGTCACCACACCCGGGCACGCCGCGAGCAGATCACGCTGGGTCCAGCCGATCTCAGCGGCTTCGGCCCGCCACCGATCACGGAGATCGTCGGTGTGCTCCGCTCGTCCGGTCTTCGCCCGGCGGGTGTCGAGCGCCGAAACCTCCGCGGCCTTCGCAGAGGTGAGTCCTCATTCGGCCATCCGGTCCTCGATCGCGCTGCGCCGTTTCGAGAACAACTCGCGCACCTCGCGATCGATCCCGTCGATGTCCGCAAGTCCGTTCACCACCGGGCCCCACTGAACTCCGAGCCGTTCAGTCAGCCCGTATCGCAGCTGCGCGTCGTAGACGTACCCGGCGGTCTTCATGTGCACCAGCAACCCGCGACCGTCCAAGGTCCGCCACCGTCCGTCCGGCGTGCGGACCGAGTTCGGGACGAGGACATGGGTGTGCAGGTGCGGGTCACCGTCACGCGACGTGCGATGCCGGAACCCCGCAGCGATCAACCCGTCACCCCGCACACGATTCACGCCGCCCCGACCGGTGCGCGTGAACCCAGCCCACTCCTCCACGTACCGGAGCCCGACCTTCATCGCCGCCTCGTGCGCCGCCACTACCACGTTCGCGATCTCCGGGTCAGCGAGGCCCCACAGAACGCTGACGGACTTCGGCGCACGGAACGTCAGATCCCAACCCGGCACCGACCGCCCCGACCCGTGATGCAACTCGACATCCGACCTGGGATCGACACCGAGCAGCGCCGCTCGCAGGTCCTCAGGGTCGACCCGACCCTCCAGACCGAGCATCTCCGACGACGCCAGCCACACCCCCGGGGCTTCGCCAGCGCCGGCGTAGTAGTCCTCCACACCGGCCACGACCTGGTCCAGGTAGTAGCCCTCCGACCCGGCCCCCAGCCGGTGCACGCTCAACACGAGCCGCACCCGCCGACGGCCGCACCCTGACTGTTGACTCGCGCTCGTTCCATACCCTCCTAAGCGCGGGCAAATGGGCCGTGCCGGGCTCCAGAAGGTGAGCGGTCTAGACACCGTCGAGCACTTGGTGAGGGTCCCGGTCACCCGGGTGCATCTCTGTGGGCTTCTCTTCAGCGCGTCGTCGAGAGAATCGAGCGGACGCAGCTCCGAGTCGAGGACAACCTGCCCGCTACAAACCACATGCGCCGTCGAGAGCCCGCAGGGCCATACGGCACCGTCGACTTGACATCGGCGGTCGCCGGGAGCGCCGAGTTTCCAGGCCGCCCCTTCTTCGTCGACAAGACCTGCCCAGCAGGGAAGCCAGCGGACCAACGCAGTCATCACGTCACTGACTGACTGGTCGGCGCAGTGATGGCTGCAGGACAACTGTTCGGCGTGGCACCGGCAGGTCCGTCTCGGTGACGAGCCGCGCCGCAACCATCGGGACAGTGATCTCCGGGAGCCTGATCTGCACCGGCTCATCGTTGGCCGCGCCGCTGAGAGCGCTGGAGAGGTCGCCGGCGGAGACCACCTGCGGAGGCAACCTGTTCAGCACCGGCGCCAGACCTTGGGCTTGTGACGGTGTCGCAACGAGTGTTCCCTCGTCCGAGATCTCCGTCACCACGTGGACGTTCGTCTCGCCCCAGGCGACCAGGATCGGGGCCTCAACGTCGGTCGAACCAACGATGTCGAGCAAGTTCCGACGGGCGCGTACGGCCTGCTCGTCTCGCTGTGCTCTCGAGTACTCCTCCAGGGCGCTGTACGACGCGTAGAGCGTCGCCCCGAAATCGGCGAGGACGGTCGACAACTGTTCGACGTTGGGGTTGACGATCGTCCAAATCGCGCCGTCGCCAACCCGGTCTGAGCATTCCTCGAGTCACGAGGTCTGTGGCCGGCATCGAATACCCGACCAAGTGGACTTCGTCGGCCTTCTCCAGGGCGGCTCCAGCGTCGCGCCACAACTGGCGTACTACCGGGTTGCTGTAAAACCGCGACTTCGCCGATGTCGGCGGGATGATAAACGGCTGGCGTCCAGGGAACTCGCGTCGGATCTCGTCCGCTCCCACGTCCTGGTCCGGGTACCAGCCCGTGATTGTCTGTCGAGCAAGAGTCGCTCCGGAGGGATCGTCGGGCGCGGCAAACCACGCGACCGAGCCATGCAGCTTAAGAAGCCGCATCGTTGCTGGCATTGGTCCGGGTCCCCAGCGGGATGGCCCGGGCGCGAACGGAGGGAGTCGGTCGATCACATCGTCCGCGGCCACGTTCGTCTTTGCGTCCCAGTCGTGGAGACCGGTCGATGCCGCTGCACGTTCGACGAGTGAGTCGTAGTTGAAGGTGACGATGGTTGCTCGGTTCTCGTGCCAGACCCAACAGAGATCGACCAGCCACGCCGGCATTGGCTCAGCGAGGACCTCCGCCTGGCGGCCGGCGATCGCCGTAGCGACTGCATCGGCGAGTTGGCGGAACCGACTCCTGTTCCGCAGATTCTCCGCCTCGCTCAGGTCCGGCTGGTCTTCAGCGAGCCGGGACATCAGCGCCTCGAAGTAGCCGATGCGATCTCGATACATCGGCTGCTCCTCTGGGGGCAGGGAGCCGAGTGCTAAGCCACCGAGCTCGTCCGTGAGAGGCATTCGAGAGTCGATCGCGTGTGATGCTCCAGCGCCAAGGATGACGACGATTCGTGGCGACGCTTCCATGACGACCACGGTACTTGGATCACCCGGGATTCCAGTTCGTTGCTCAACGACTTTAGAGACCTAGGTGACCAAGCCTCGACGGCACCGGACGCAGTCGCGTCTCACGGTTTGTCTCACGAATCTCCAGACGGGCACGGGTGTCGGCGGTTGAATGGCGTGAGACGTCGATGCAGAACCGCTGACAGGACGGACGCGACGGACCTCATGGACAGATCGGCCACGGCTTCCCACGTGGTGACGGCGACCGCTGACTAGCACTGGCCAGTTCAGGCGTTGACCGTGCTTGCCCGGGATTGTCTACGAACCCCGTCGACCTCCCCGGGAACCGTACTTGCTGCGAGATCGCCAAGAGCAAACACCCGTACTGGACCGTCAGATGAGACGGTCAGGACGATACCCGGAAGGCTGCCGGAGGCGTTTTCAGCACTTCGCTGACGCGTTCCGCCGAGCGATGAACGAATTGGCCGGGTTTCATTCACGGCACCGAGATTGAGCCACACGCGGGCACACTGGACAGTTCCATCTGGGTTCACCACGAAGGCGCCATCGAGCTGACGCGCAAGATTCTCGAATGGTCGTATAGATGGACGGTCTTTCAAGTTGATATCCAGCCCGCTTTTGCTACGCATACCGTAGTCCTCACCAAGATCAAGGGTATCCAAGATGGCGAATGTTTCATCCTTTATGCAACAGTCGAGGTCCTCCCGCAGCAACACAAGCGTGGTGCCGATCCCGCCGGCGCTCAGGACGTGCAGAGCTACGGTCGCGAGGCGTTCGGCGGTACCCTTCAAGGTTTCCAGCTGATCGCTCGGCAAGTCAGGCCATGTTTTCTCGACGATGGATGCCAAGGCGAGGTTGTAAGCATACGGACGCATCTGCCACCGGTTGCCCTCGATATAGAGCACACCTGTATCCGCTAGAACCCGAGTCAACCCGTTGAAGTGCTGGACCACGATAAAATCGTGCTCAGGCTGGGCGACCTTCCTCCCCCCAGGGTGACGCGATGCCGACCGCGCATCGAGCCGCAGGTGGTAAGTGAGCAACTCGTCAACAAAGCGCGCACTCTTAAACGAGATCAGCGATTCCACCGAGCTTCGGCCAGTGCTGGACGGTCGTGACCACACAAAGCTGGACAGCCCGTCCGCCATCTGACGGTTTACCTCGGAACCGCAGTCGATCTCCGCTATCCCACCGAAGATCTCATCGCCCGGGTCGTACCGATCCCAATCGCCCTCGGTCAGAATCGCGCCGTAATTCGGGGCCTGTCCTTCGTGGACGTCGCTGAAAAGAGCGTAGTTTAGATGCTCGATGAGCTCCGCCCGAATACCGGTGTGTTGAGTCAGAACGTCATGCTCTGCCAGCTCACCCACAATAAATTGCTTCCGGCGACCCTCGACGCCGTTCTGAGCCCTCCCCCCGGTCGTCATGACTACCGACTGTCGCTGCGCGGGACGTCGACCCGACCACAACCGCCACCGCCACCGCCACCACATCCACCGCCGCCGCCGCCACAGTAGGAAGACACTTCGTACTCGCTGGCGAAGTGCGCTCGCACGAGTCCAGCTGTCCGCTCGAATCGTTCGGCGAGGTATCTCTCATCCTCCGGCCCCCGCAGCCCCAGGTAGGGAAAGTGGTGCAGGAAGAAGCCGAATAGACGATCACAGTCGCCCTGGTATGCCCACGTATCGAGGATGTGCTGATGCCACACCAGGTCGACCAGTTTTGACGGAACGAGGACCTCGTCCGGATAGACCAGGAGGAGCGCGAGGAACATCCGGTACTCACCACATGCGCGCTCAGCCTCCGCACGGGGCAGAGATGGAGGCTCTCGCTCGTCCGTCAGCTTGACCAAGATCATCGACATGTCGATCTGCTCCACCGACTCACACGCGCGCGCCACCGCCCGCTGGTTGACGAGTACGGGCGGCAACGCCGGTTCCGGCAGGGATTGAATTCTCGGTGCCATAGATCGTCTCCAGTCGACAACGCAAAGGTAGTGTGCTCAACGGGTTGAGTTTGACGTGAAGGGTACCTAAAGCGGCAGACCAGCCCAACGTTTCTGCGGCTCAGTAGTCCGGTGGGTGTCAGCGGACTAGATCTCCAGTCGGAGTTCGTGGGCCCGAGAGTCCGACCTACGACACCGAAACCAGATTCCGCGACGCCGGCGTGAAGCTGGACGTCCGCGGGGTTCTCGGGCGCCGGGCGGATCCAGCGGCTGCCCGAGCCAGAGCAAGTCAGATCCATCGGCACCTGCCAGGCTGGTCTGGTTAGGTCGCCGGCGATCTGTGACTTGCCATGTGTGGCGTCACCCGACGATGACGGCACCAGCAGGGTGTCGAGCATCTACTGAGGCGGCTCGTTGCAGCCCTCGCCACCTAGTCCGACGCTTGGACGAACTGTGGTGGTAGGACGTGCCGACGCATCGTCCGGGCTCGGTTCAGTGTCGTCCTCCGCCGTGGCATCATCGCTTAGCTCCGACGATTCGGGCTGGGTCGGGGATTCCTGGGGTCAGATCGCTCATCTAGCGCTACGACCCGTCACCCGAGCGGGCGAGTATCGACACCGTCGTGTCACCACTCTCAGCTCGCCTCGCCACCGTGAGGAGCGGTGTCAGTCTCGGGATATCACGTCCACTGCACAAGCGCTGGGGCCACCCCTTGACCCGTTCTCAAGCGCCCGCTCGGCGTGGTCAGGGCATGGCACAGACTGGCAAGGTCCGCAAAGCGGACCTTGCTGGTGCGTCTCCGACGATCCCCGACGCATTCGACCAGTGAGCGACACCGAACGGCGTCGCCACGAACGGCGTCGACCGATCGGGCGGTGTGACGCTGGTCCCTGGCATACGTACGCCTCTGCGCCGTCGACGACCATTGCGACGTAGTACCCGCCGGCCGCAGCGGCGAGCTTGCCGATACTCAACACCCAGCCAGTCCGACGTTGACGCCGGTCGAAATGGTTGATTCGCACCGAGGTGCAAGTGCGTCGCACTGAATGGCATCTGACCAGCCGAAGACCAGTGCCACCGTGGGGCCGATCACGACGTGAACGGCAACGTCGGCGAAGTCACCGCATCCGACGTCGCGGGACGGACGTCCGCAGCAAGTCGGATGGGCACTGAACTCAACTGAACGACGTTGTCCTCGCTCACAGCGTCGTTTGACGGAAAAGGGATCGGACCGCCGACGATCCGCTCGAGCGCGACCCTCGGAATGCGGAACTGCCCGCCGATCCGCACCACCCCCAGCCCCTCACCACCTCCGGTGCGGTGGTCACGACGGACAAGCTCGTATGCAGTGGTACGGCCGATTCGCAACATGGCGGCTGCTTCGGCAACGGTTAACAGATCCGGGCTGGGCACATCAGACTCCCTGATGGTCGATGGACCCGGGATCATCCGCAATGAGGCTGAACCGGTGTCTATACCGGGACCTGACCGTGGTGCTGGCATGGCCTGGTGACCCGTCAACGGGCTGCGGTCTAGACACGCGGTAAGAGTGCGTGACACCCCCGATCACGCCGACCCATGACCTCCGGCCGCTGGGTCTTCGTCGCTATGGCCGTTCACCTTCAGTGGTCAAGATCTGTGCCGTCCGACGTGGCGAGGAGGTTCGAATTCGGTGTAGCTGGGCACAGCTGCTCAACAAGGAAGATCCTCGAAACTGGACGCAGGAGCCACGCTCGTCAAGGTCCGTCACCACCGACAGATGCCGCGAGTTGTTGCGGATGTGTCATGGCCACTCGTCGTTCGTCGTGTGGCCACTGGCGCGGATTCCGGAACGCGGCCCAGCACCCGTCAGCCGTAGGGTGCGACGCAAGAACGACCCGTGGGAGGGCCAGCGATGAACCTGGATGGAGTACGGCAGCTCATCATGGAGTCCGACATCGACGACTGGCACGTGATCGGCTGCTGGGGAGCGAACAGCGGTCCATCATTCCTCGAGCACCATGGCGTGGAGTTCGGGCGACGGGTCGAGTGGGATCGAAGTTGACAGTCATGCACTCCGCGGCGTTTTCAGGCCGGACGTGTCGCTCGGAGTCGCATGGGGTCTCGAGTACATGTCGGGAGAGTCGTGGCAGGAGCCGTGGTCGACACGGCTCCCCGACTCCAACGTGTCCGGCTCCTGGGCTGACGTCCTATGGAACGGCATGCTCGTGGATCGAGAGCTGGTACTGAATGTCGACGGCGGCCGAGGCAAGCTCCCGGCGGGGCGCAAGCTCGGGGCGCCCAGTGCAACGGGGTCGTTGATGGACACAGAAGTGTTCGCCGAAGAGGTGTCGGAATGGCAGGCGGCCCTGGCACGACTAGTGCACTGCTTCGAGTCACCTGCGGAACGGTTCGATGAGTACATGACCCGGGCCGGCATCGTCGTGGTCCCAGCCACGTGATGCAAACGGAGAGACCCGAGGACTTCAATCTGCTTGCCGCCCTCGCCAGTCATGCGGACCGCACGGTCGAGAACTCGGTGCTACCCGTGTTCTTTCCGAACCTCCTCGGCAGAATGGCGCAGATCGGCTCAGGAGTGCTGCTGCGCATCGGCACCGAGCATTTCGTGTTGACCGCCTCGCACGTCTTCGATGACATCGGCACATACGGGATCGGCCTCGGCTCGCCAGAGCAGGGCCACCGCATTGACGCAGTAGGAGGCACAAGATTCTCAAAGGCGCGGGGTTCTTCGGGTACCCACCAGGACGATCCGATCGACGCTGCTGTGCTGCACGTCGGCTCGCCGCTGACCGAGGCCCAGCGCTCGGTCGCGGTCACGCTCGACAACCTCGACATAGACCCGGTCGACCAGCACCGCGACATGTACGCGACGATCGGCTACCGGTCCAGGGCGACCAAGATCCGGGGCGGCAAGGCTCGGGTCTCCCCGGAGTGGCGAGCAACTCGCGAGGTCGTCGACGACTACGCGGCTCGCGGCTTCGACCGGAGCTGGCAGCTTGCGGTCCGCTATGCGGAACTGGAAGCCAACGGGAAGTCGTGGCGCCCGTTCCCGAAGCCGGAAGGGATGAGCGGCGGAGCCATCGTGCGCTTCGCTGGGCTGTCGACGCCCTCGCAGGTCCTACTCGTTCAATCTCCGAAGCCGCTGCTGTCCGCCGTCACCGTCGGTCACCGCAAAGGCGAGGGGAAGCATCGACCAGCGGTGCTGTGGGGAACTCGCGTCATGGTGCACCTTGCGCTGATCCGCGAGTATCTCCCTCAAACGCCCGGTCTCGAACCGTGGCTCGGACCTGCACCTGCCTGAGGCTCGAGCGGCGGAGCGGAGGGATCCGCGTTCGGCAGTCGAGCCGCAGCGGGGACACGCGTGTCGCCGCCCGAGTGTTGGATCGCGAAGCAGTCAGCGTCGCGTTCCACGTGGTCGAGCCGTCGAACGGTTCGAGGACGAACCTCGATCTGCGGTACGTCGCCACCACTTCACCTTCGCTGATCGGCGTGTGGGACGGCAGCGAGTTACTCGGACACGTCCGGGGTGAGAACCAGAACGACGTCAAGCTCCTTCTTGAGATCGGTCTGCCGCTCGCAGTAGCGACGAACGACAGCCAGCAGCTGACCATCCGTCTCGTAGACATAGCCGACAACGACCCACCGGCAGACCAGCCCCTCGGCTCTGCGGACCCCGCGGCTGTAGTTCGGAGGGTCGTCGGCTCTGCCGGAAGACTCAGTCGTGACTGAGAGCCTTCGTGAACTCCGTCCACTGAAACAGGAGGAGAGATGGGCAAGCACATTCCTGAGTTCGACTCCGCAGTCATCGATGGCGTGTCGAAGGCGATCGGCGAAGCGTTCAGCGGAACGGAACTGACGCCGCTGATGCGAACAGCGGGTCTGATAGATCCAGGAGAAGGAACGAAGTGGAAGCGGATCCGGTCCGGACTCGAGCAGACCCAGGTGGGCCGTCGATCGGGGCAGGGGTTGGTCAACCTGGTCTCGGTGTCCTGCAAGCCTGCACGGTGGGTCGGGAAACCGTCCGAGTTCGCAGACCTCCGACGAACGGTGAACCAGCCTCTCGCGTTCGCCGGCATCCGAGTGGACGAGACCGGGCAGATCCGGAGTCAGAGCGCCGCCACGTCGCTGGATGACATCGCCCACCTCACCCAGCACATGCGAGACGAGCTGCGCCGACGAGGCGGACACGACGAAGTGTTCCGGTACTGCACACCAGAGCCGATCGCAGAAGACTGCTTCGGCGCGGTATTCGAGAGCGTGAAGGGACTGTCCGATCGCATCAGGTCGATGACCGGCGATGGCGACGACGGCGCCCGCCTCGTACAGAACGTGTTCGAAGGCGACAACCCGGTGCTCGTGTTCAACCCCTGGGAGACAGGGTCACAGAAGGACGAACAGCGGGGACTCGCCAACATCATGAAGGGAATCTTCGGTGCGTTCCGGAACCCTCTCGCTCACGAGCCACGGATCCACTGGGCCATCGACCAAGCGGACGCACTCGATCTGCTCACGACGCTCTCTCTGTTGCACCGTCGCCTCGACGGGGCGGTGAGACGACCTCGATAAAGGTAGAGACCCTCGAGCCCAGAGCGGCTGGAACACACGAGAAACGAGAGCGACGAGTGACGGAAACAATCCACGACCTCATCCGCTTCAACCGGGAACCAACCGAGTCTCAGCCCATCGGATGGAATCGGAAGATCTGGCAGAAGCTGTGGGACGACGAACCTGCGATACCGGCGGTGGAGGCGCTCGACCTGATCGATGCAGAGGTCCGCGGTGCTGGCAACGGAACGATGCGGCGGAGCTGGATCAGGAGCCTTGCCGACGGCGACGCGCTCGTGGTCCTGGCAGCTTCCACCATCTGGGGCTACGGGAACTACGTCCGCTTCGGCAGGCCTGCCCTGAAAGCGATGCTCGGCACGCCCGGGGCGGCGGCGATAGTGGGTGACATCGTCGAACAGTCCCGCCGGTCGCCGGCTGCCGGATTCTCAGCGCTGTTCGCGGACGGCAGTCCGAGGATCTCCCGGCTAGGAATCGCATTCGGCACGAAGGTCGTTCACTTCGCCGGCTACGACTTCGCGACGCCCAAACCGCTCATCCTCGACAAGCGAGTCTTCCGGTCAGCACAGCGACTCGGGATCGGCCAGGTTCCCGATCCTGAGCGATTCGCTACCGGTGAGCAGTACCAGGGCTACTGCGACTGGGCAGCCCAGGTTGCCGCTACGCACGGCGTCGAACCCGAGGCCGTCGAGTACGCATTGTTCGCTGCTGGGGGGGACCGATGATCGGCGTCGGCCCGCAGCACAATCAGGTCTCTCGCTCTCGATCGTCGCTAGGCGCCCGGGCCACCGACCCAATCCTCAGGCCGAACTTGCGGCCGGCTTAGCGGGGACCGGCGAGCGGTCAGACGTTCCGGTAGCGGTCGACCGATCGCCCATTCCGCGCGTGGCACCATGTGGCAGGGAGACAGAGGGGTGTACGGCGGTGTTGGCTTCTTTCGATTGGAATCCGGTGATTGCGGCGGCGGCCGGCGTCATTGGCGCGCTTATCGGCGGTCTCACGACGCTGGCGGTGTCACGGCAATCGTGGAACAGAACGCTGACTCTCGAGATTGTCGACGAAGTCGCCCAGATCACCGCTATTGCATGGAACGACGTCGAGTGGCGGGATGCCCAACAGATAGAAACCCGCGTACGATTCAGGCTCGCGATCTTGGGAATCAGCGAAGCGGCAGCCGACAACTTGTTCTCGGCCGCTCGAGCGTGTCGATCTAGCTTGATCGAACAGGAGGACGACGGTGGAATCGGACCTGAAGGCGAGATCGGTCTGAGGACGGAGCTTGTTGAACGTCTCGACGGCGCACAGCGCGCCTTGAGCCGTGAGCTGGCAAAGCTGCGGCGCCGCCCGGCGAATCCCTAGGAGCGAGGCGAGCTGGCTGCGACAGGCTGGCGCCTTCAGCTGCACCGCAGCTGACCCGACAATCGCACCACAACCACGAGGACTGACCGTGAGCATCCGTCGAACCGATCCATCAGATGACGACCTGCGATGGATGAGGGTTGCCTACGAAGAGGCCGAGCGCTGTATGAGCCTCGATGATCCCCAATCCCCAAAGGTGGGCGTCGTCATTGTCGACCGAAACGGCGACGAATTGGCTCGAGCCCACCGGGGGGAGTTCGACGACGGCGACCACGCCGAGTTCTGCGCCCTGGTCAAGCTGGCCCATGGAGACAAGTCCAAGGTCGACGATGTCGACCTAAGCGGTGCAACCGTCTACACGACGCTTGAGCCATGCACCTACCGAAACCCTCCCAAGATTCCGTGCGCGAATCGGCTAATCGATGCGGGGGTCTCGACTGTCTGGATAGGCCAGTACGACCCCGATCCCAAGATCACAAAGCTCGGGTGGTCTCAGCTCCGCGACAACGGCGTAGCCCTGCATGATTTCGCGGAGGAGGTGAGAGGCGACATCTGCCACCTGAACACCGTGTTCATCAGCCAGTTCACGCACGGAACTGGCCTCTCTGGCTCCGGGCGGTTCGACTACACGCAGCGGGCGGGCGTGTACACGATCCGGTCGTCGGATCTTCCCGATGCCGTTGAGTTCAAGACCAGCTGGGGCTCGATGAGCAGCTCCGGCGTGTACGCACTTGCTCGAGGAGGTCGCGTCGCCCACGCTCGCGAGGCACGAGACTTCATCGAGGTTGACGATCCCGGAACGTTTGACTTCGAGTCCCACTTCGCCTCGACCAGTGTCGGACAGATCGCTGTCTTCGAGCAGTCAGGGGGCTTCGCTCTCGTCAAGGTCGTGGGGGTGAAGGTCGACCCCTTTGTCCAGGTCGACGTCGAGTGGGAGCTACGACTCCCGGATTGACTCGCCCGCTCCGCTTGGTCCCTGTCGATTCAACGCCGCCACCGCGCCGAGGGCAGACCCACCCTCGCGTCTCACGGTTTGTCTCACGAAACTCTGGACGAGCACGGATATTGGCGGTTGAATCACGTGAGACGTCGACGCAGAATCGTTGACAGGGCGGGCCTCGACGGACCTCGGTGGACAGATCAGCCACGACTTGTAAACAGCAGGTCACCAGTTCAATTCTGGTCTCGGGCTCCACCAGAACCCCCGAAAAGATAGGGCTTCTTCGTGGCAGCCAAAGTTCGCTGAGTGCACGGTGGTCGGCTCGCAGCGAAGGTGCCGCTACGGAGTAGTCGGCGCGCCTCGGCTCGATAAACGGCACTAAGTCGAACTGCCGATGGATCTCTTCCTTGGAGCTGGGTTGGATGAACCCTCGTAGAAGTTCCAGGTAGACACAATGCTTGATCACGGTTCCACGCGGCGACATCCCTGACGACGACCCAGACGGTCGCTGCGCCACGCGATGTGGAAGTAGCCGGTCGCTGCCGACCAACCATCTGGTTCGGACTGGCACGAGTCGATGCAATTTCGAGCGCAAGTAAGGTGCGAGCCGTGCTAGCAATTCGGGCGTGGCGACAAAGGTGATGGCTCTCAAAAGAGATGACGCCTGTTCAGCATGCGCTGCACCGCTCGTCGCCGGAACCCGCGCGCAGTGGGACAAGGTGGCGAAGAACGTGACGTGCCTACCGTGCGTCGAGAACACCGCTGCTCCGCCAATTGCCATCCTGGCCGTGCCGCCACCATCTTCGACCGTCGAGCCCGATCCGGTCGGCAGCGTGGCCGAGCTTCCACCGATCGATGTCGGCACCCCCGGGGCCTCGGCACAGAAGGAATTCGAACGACGCCACGCCAAACGGGAACAGAAGATTGAAGAGAAGTGGGGCACCGGCCGCCTCGGCCGGATGGCCAAATTCCTGTCGGACGATCCGCAGACCACCACGGCCTGGGCCAAGGGCGCTCACGGTGAGGAGCGCGTTGCCGCCATTCTGAGCAAGCGTCTCGCCGAGGACGCGGTGTTGCTTCATGACCGTAAGGTCCCCAAGACTAGGGGAAATATCGACCACATCGCCGTCGCCCCGAGCGGAGTGTGGATCATCGACGCCAAGAAGTACACCGGAAAGGTCGAGAAGCGAGACGTCGGCGGCTTCTTTAAAACCGACCTCCGGCTCTATGTCGGCGGACGTGATCGCAGCAAATCGGTTGAGGGTCTGCAGTGGCAGGTCGACGCTGTGCGAAGTGTGCTCGAGGACGAAGCAATCCCCGTCTACCCCTCGCTGAGCTTCGTCGGAGCAGAATGGCCGATGTTCTTCGCCAAGCCGTTCCAACTGAAGGGTGTGTGGATCAGTTGGCCCGCCAAGCTCGCCGAGTTGGTACTCGACGACGGCCCACTCTCGATCGATGAGGTCGACCGGATTGCACGACTGCTCTCGCACCGCCTTCCGGCCAACTGATCCGGCGGGTATCAGCTGCGCTGAGCAACAGTGCAACAAGGGCCACTCCACCCGGACCTGGCTGAAGTTTCTGAGCCACGCACGCTGTCGCGGACGGCAGCATGCCCCGTGAACACCCTCTAGCAGGTCACTCTTGGGGTGACACCCATGCGACGGCACGCGGTTGACGCGATCGTTGCCAACGCTCAACTGCCATGGCTCCGGACCCTCCACAGGCCACCAGGCCAAGAGCCAACAGCAACCCTGCGATCCGACTGGGCCAGCGCACGACGCACACATCACTCGGATCCATGCAGAACCCTCCAAAATGCACGAACGAGGTAGGCCACATCAACATGATGACCGCAGCCACCTACACGACCATGCCTACTATCCGCCACGCCGCGCCCCGGCCCACGGTGCCTCCCTCGGCAAGTGCGGCAATGACCATCGCTGGCACTCCGACCACAACGAGCAGGATCCAGTTGAATATCGGTAGACCGGCGGTAAACCCCACTTCTGGAGCACCCCACATGCCGAGTCCCGCCAGCCACGATGCGACCACCGCGCACCCCGCAGCAAACCAGGACAACACCCGCACTTGTCTACGCATTCAACGATCATGTCCCACCAGCTGCCCGACGACGAGGCCTTACAGAATGATTGCGGACGCGTGCGATCGAGGTCTCACTGTCCCACCGCCTTCCTACCCTGCTTCTCCGCACCACAGCGGTGCACGACAAGGAGCTGGGAAATGACCAACGAGATCACGACGAAGATTCAGGTGATCGCAGTATTCGACCCAGGCGGCAAGGGTGGCGACTTCGCCTACACCGTCGGCCTGGCGAACCTCGGAATCGCCGAGCTGCACCTTTGGGCCCGGCCCACACATGCCTGCGACCCAGCTGCTGACTTCTGCCTGTCGGCACAGGACATGGGCCATCTGCTCAACAACTGGGCCGGGCAGCACCTGGACGGCGACCTGGATGTCGGGAGCACCTTCACCTTCGACTTCGACGACGGCGCGGCGAAGGGCCACTTCACGGCTAGCGACCTAGTCCCGGCATTGAGTGTCGACGCCTTCATGGCGGGCGACGACACGCCGGTCATTCCGATGCGCTGGAGCTTGGAGCGCTGAGTCTCACGATGTGGGCAGTTCGTTGGGGGCGCTAGACAAGCTCAGCGTCGAGCAGACCGAGCGTTGCGTCGTCGAAAGCAACCAATTCACAACGCTCGACCGAGGTGGGCTGCAGCGATTTCAATGTGGTCACTGCGGTGTGCGCGGCGAGCTCGGCGGGGAAGCCGTAGATACCCGTCGAGATGGCAGGGAACGCCATCGACTTCGCCCCGAGTTCGTCCGCCACCTCGACCGAGCGCTTGTACGCGCTCGCCAGCAGGTCGACCTCGTCTTGGTCGCTACCCCAAACCGGTCCAACCGCATGGATGACCCATCTGGCCGCGAGGTGGAAGCCGTCGGTGGCTACCGCATCGCCGGTGGCACACGATCCGATTCGCGCGCACGCGACGGCAAGCTCCGGTCCAGCGGCCCGGTGGATCGCACCGCACACTCCACCGCCGGGCAGCAGCTGTTCGTTGGCCGCGTTCACGATTGCGTCGACGTCGAGGGTGGTGATGTCGCCCAGCCATGCCTCAATCTGCATGAGGACATCCTTGTGCAGATGCCGGTTGGTGGCAGCGCGCTGAGGGTCACCGCTGAGAAGAAGCGCGAACCGCTAGGGCGGCGTCATTCTTGAATGGTCAGCGGGTGCCCGTTCCGTTGGCGGTGCTGATCCGATTGGCGACGAGGAGCATCACAGACAGCGCCACAAACAGGGTGAGCCCGCCGATGCTCGCTATGACGTCACCGGTGCGTAGGCCGTCGGTGTTGAACAAGTGGTAAATCACATGCGGGACCCCGTAGAGCAGTGCCGCCACGGCCGCCGCTGTCACGAGTGGTGCTGTGAGCATGATCAGCGCGGCGATCAGGACTGCGGCCAGTGCCAGGTTGAGCCCGCCGACGTCTCTGATCAGGTGCTCGTTGAACGGGCCGTCGACTGCGACTCAGACAGCTCCAAAGCCTGGGAAATTTTCATAGAAAGAACGTGGCGCGAGTTGAGCCCAGAGGCCGACCATCAACGAGTTCAGTGCCAGGTAACCCAGTGCCAGACGTTGCCAAAGTCGATATGTCGCTGGAGTTCTCCCAGTTGCTGCTCGGTGCGTCGTCTGCTTCCCGCCAACATCGGACGCCGTGGACGCGTTCGCTCATGAGGCTTGTCTGCCGAATCTCTGGAGACGCTGTTCCCCGATGACACCCGCTCGATTGCTGTGACCGGCGGCGTAGCCGCGTGACGCTCATGGGAGCTCTGCGGGGGTCACGATGTCGATCTCGGTGACAACCCCGGAGAAGTCGTGTGAGTTGTTGGTGATGAACCGGTCGGCTCCGGCGGCGACGGCAGTGGCCAGGTGCACGGCGTCGACAGCCCTCAGCCGATGACGAGCACCGAGCGCTGTTGCCAGCTCCGCTATCGCGAGGTCGACTGGTAGCAGGTCGAGACGGCCGAGAAGCGCGGCCAAGGCGCCGACCTCACCGCCCGCTTGGTTCCGGAGAGGCCTCGAAAGCAGCTCTGGCAACAACAGAACAGAACCGACTCCGGCTACCGACGTCTCATCGGCAGCGTCTGACGATTCGAACAGAGCACGAACCGGGCTGCCCAACGCATGCCCGGGTTCGGCTGCATAGATCAGGACATCGGCGTCGAATGCGTCCATGCTGCGACCAACTCAGCGCCGGGACCGGTCGGCACGGATCTCGGCGACAAGCTCGTCGGCACGGCCAGGCGCTAGTCCACCGCCATTCGACAACGGCTGGGTGCGCCCGGTTGCGACCAACCTGCCGATCTCGGCGGCATCGGCCAAGGCGGCCTCTGCTCGCCGACTCCTGAGCCGATCCGGTCGCACCAGCACCGCCACGGGCATTCCGTGGCGGGTCAGGGTTACCTCCTCACCGCGTATTACCGCATCGATCAGCTTGGGCAGCTCGGCCGGTGCAGCGCTCACGTTGATGGAGGTCATCAGGGCATCGTACCTCTATGTACAACAACGTACAGTTTGAATTCCGAGTTCATCCGGTCCGAACCCCTCGAATCGGTGACGATCTCGTTCCACAACCGCGGAGGGTCGACCAAAGCTCAAGTAGTGGGCCTACACGACCGATACTCCGACTAGCGGTGAGATGGAACGCCTCGGTCTGAACAAACGACGCTGCAAGCGTCATGTCGATGAGGCTCAACAACATCCCACGCACTCGGAAGAGGCACATCATGTCCATCACCTTCGTAGGTGCGGTCAGGTCCAACACTTCCCGAGGACGGCGAAACTCGTTGCGGCTCATACCTTTTGTGGTCGCACTGGTCAGCGTGGTTGGGCTCCTCGGAGTCACCCCAGCGGGCGCAGCAGAGTCGCCCGTCGGTCTCGGAACCGCCACAAGTTTCGCCATCTTGGCAGGCGCTGGAATCACGAATACGGGCGCGACCACGATCACGGGCGACGTCGGCTCGTTTGCGACCACATCCCAGACAGGCTTCGGAACGGTCGTGCAAACGGGAGTAAACCACGCAGGTGACGCCGTTACCCAGCAGGGAAAGCTGGACCTTGTCGACGCGTTCAACGATGCCGCTGGCCGGGGGCCCGCGACGGCTCCGGTGCCTGTGGATCTGGTGGGCAAGACGCTGACCCCCGGTGTTTACAACAGCGGGACGATCGAGCTCAGTGGAACGTTGACTCTTGATGCGCAGGGAGACCCGGACGCGGTGTTCGTGTTCCAAGCTGCGTCGACTCTGGTGACTGCATCCGCCTCGTCGGTGGTCGTGATCAACGGAGGGCCGACCAGCGCGTGCAACGTCTACTGGAAGGTGGGCAGCTCGGCCACGCTCGGCTCGGGCTCGTCGTTCGTGGGAACCATCCTGGCGGCAGATTCGATCTCTCTGAATTCCACCGCGCAGGTCGAGGGCCGGCTATTGGCCCAGACAGGTGCTGTCACATTGATCGACAACACGATCACGAACGCCGGCTGTGCGACCTTGCCTACCAAGAAGCCAGCCCCTCTGGACACCACCACACCGGGTGACGTTGACGGCACCCCCGTCGCCACTGTGCCTGGCGCCGGCACGACCCCGAACGCCGGCGATGCTCCACCCAGCGATATTCCACCCAGCGATATTCCACCGAGCAGGACTCCACCGACTCCCGACCTGACGACGAGCCTTGCCTTCACGGGCAGCGACTGGCGCATCGTCGCTCTGGGTACCTCGACGTTGCTGGTAGGGCTCTTCTGCGTGGCGCTGTCCCGGTCCCGTCGAGGCGCGAACGGATAGGGCCCACCTATGTTGAGTATCAGGCGTCAAGAACGATGGATCGACGCGCTTCCGTGGCTGGTGCTGTGTCTAGGACTCACAGTCGCCGCGTTCATCGCAACGCGATGGACGACCTCTACGGCCGAGATACAAAACGAGGCTTTCACCAGCAGCGCAGAGGCTGTTCGGGCCGTTGTCTCATCGGAGCTCCGGCTCGATGAGTCGCTCGTCGCGTCGCTACGGGGCGACCTCGCGGCCCACCCGGATCTCACCAACGCAGAGCTCCTGCGGTGGTACGAGTCCTCCGGTACCGCCGAGCGATTCCGCGATGGTGTCGACTTCGGCTACATCCAACGGGTGCCCGCAGCCGAATTGGCAGCCTTCGTCGCCCAGGTCGCTGCAGACCCCGTGACCGGCCTGGTGGCACCGAAGGAGTTCAACCTCTTTCCCGACTCCGCCAAGGCTGAATACTGTCTCCAGCGGGTGGGCATCTGGAGTCGGACCGACATCAACGGGCTGGAAATTCCCGCAGGGTTGAACTTCTGTGCTGCCGAGCTCGAAGACCAGCGCCTGTCAGAGTTCCCGACACTGCTCGCTGCAGCAACCGACACCGGCCGTGTGCAGGTCCTCACTCCTGACCAGTTCGTCGATGGCTCATTCGTGATCGTCGCGCCCATCTACAACGCGACTCCCGCCGACTCCCAGACGGCGCGCCGAGCGGCTTCAATCGGATGGGTCGCAAGTTCTTTCGATGCAGCAACGCTGATCGATGCCGCGCTCCGCGACACCAGCCACCTTTCGGTGACAGTGCGTCATGTCGGTCCGGACGGTTCCACCCGTCTGATAGCCGAAGGTGGCGCGAGCTCCATTGAGACGTCACTCACCCTGCCGGTGCTGGGTGATTCGGGCTGGAGTGTCGTCGTGGGTGCCACCTCAGCGGTCCTCGGCCACTCGCCTTTCGTCCAGGGACTCGGCGTGTTCTTCTTCGGCGCCATGCTCAGCCTGCTGACATTCGTGCTGGCGCGAGCGTTGGTCAAGGCCCGCTGCCGGGCGTTGACAGCGGCGACGGACCGCACAGCCGAGATCGACTACAGCAGTCTGCACGACGACCTGACCGGTCTACCCAACCGCACCCTCATCCTGGATCGGATCACCCAGATGCAGGCACGGGCACTGCGTCCATCGAGTGTCGTCGCCGCGTTGTCGATCGAGATCGATGGTTACGCATCGGTGTGCGACACGCTGGGTCACGTCGCTGGTGAAAATCTGATCAATGCCGTCGCGACCCGCATCACCTCGGCTCTACGCGAAACCGATACGGTCGGTCGCCTCGGCGAAAACGGATTCGTCGTACTGGTGCAGGGCGAACTCCCACTCGCAAGACCAGCACTTGCCGCTCAGCGGATCGTCGACGTCCTGGCCGAACCGGTCACCCTGGGCGCGTCGCCGGTGCCGATCAGTGCGAGCATCGGCATTGCAACAGGAACCAAGTGCTCTCCGGTCGACCTACTGCGCAACGCCGACATCGCCATGTACCGGGCGAAAGTCGCGGGTCAAGGCTCCTACGTCATCTTCGACACCGAAATTGGCGCAGCGATGGACCGACGCATCCTGATCGAGCACGATCTGCGTAGCGCCCTCGAGCGTGACCAACTGGTGATCCAGTACCAGCCGACATTCAATCTGCAATCCGGCGCCATGACCGGTGCCGAAGCTCTCGTCCGCTGGAACCATCCGACACTCGGTCTGGTCCCACCTGACGACTTCATCCCCTTCGCCGAGGAAAGCCGGCGCATTGTGCCCATCGGACGTTGGGTCCTACGCGAGGCGTGCCACCAAGCAGCGGACTGGAACCGAGACGGTCACAGGATCCGCGTCGCCGTGAACATGTCCACGGTCCAGATCGAGGACGACTCGTTCGTCGCCGACGTAAAGGAAGCGCTGACCGATTCGGGCCTCCCTGCGAGCCAGTTGGTCCTGGAGTTGACCGAGACAGCATTGCTGAGCGACACGACGGTCGTACGGTTCCGACTGGAAGCCCTCAAGGGCATTGGCGTCGGCATTTCAATCGACGATTTCGGCACCGGCTACACCTCGATCACATACCTGCAGCAATTTCCCATCGACACGATCAAGATCGACAAGTCCTTCGTCGATGACATCGCGTGGTCCCCCGACGCGGCGGCGCTGTGTAGGACTCTGGTCCAGCTGGGTCGATCCCTTGGACTCGAGACACTTGCCGAAGGTATCGAGACCGAAGCCCAACTCACTGAACTGATCCGCGCCGGATGCGAGTCGGGTCAGGGCTATCTCTACTCACGGCCGCTCGGCGCCGACGAAGTCGACGAGTTCCTCAGTCGTCAGCCTGTCGGGCAGCCGCATTCCTGAGCGGTCATCGGGTGCCCGGTCCATTGGCGGTGCTGATCCGGTTGGCGAACAGAAGCATTACAGGCAGCGCCACAGAAATGGTGAGCCCGCCGATGCTGGCTATGACGTCACCGGTGCTCAGGCCGTCGGTGTTGAACAGGTGATAGATCACATGCGGGACCCCGTAGAGGAGTGCCGCCACGGCCGCCGCTGTCACGAGTGGTGCTGTGAGCATGACCATCGCAGCGATCAGCACCGCGGCAAGTGCCAGGTTGAGCCCGCCGACGTCCCTGATCAGGTGCTCGTTGAACGGACCGTCGACTGCGACCCAACCGGCGCCGAAGCCAGGGAAGTTGTCATAGAACGATCGTGGCGCGATCTGAGCCCAGAGTCCGACCATCAGAGAGTTCAGTGCCAGGTATCCGAGTGCCAGACGTTGCCAGAGTCGATATGTCACTGGAGTTCTCCCAGTTGCTGATCGGTGCGTAGTGACTTCCAGCCGGCGCAGCCATGGAAGCTGAGATGCGTTGCGAGCAACATCTCCTCAGCTCAAGGATGCTCATGCAAAAGGTTGTCTAGGACGATGGCAAGCGAGGCCGCTCGTTCGGTAGCAACTTCCCACACCAAGCGACCGTCAATACTTGCGTAGCCATGGATTAGCAGATTTCGGAACGCGACGATCCGAGGCAGATCGGGAACCCGATCTGCAAGTTCCGGTTCAACTCGCCGCAGTTGATTCAAGGCCTCGCCGACGATTTCGAACTGCCTCTCAACGGCCGATCGGAGCAGCGGGTCCGATTCATACTCCTCCCACGTCCGACCGGCGACAAACTCGTCGACGAGCGTTGCGGCTTTGCGCGCATCCCACAGGTACGCGCGAGGGTCACGCGGCATACAACTCCCGTCGACTCTGTTGCACCGTGGCGGCGAAGTACGGGTTCTCCAGCGCCGCCGGATCCACCAGATCGACGTGTCGCCCCAGCAGCTCCTCCAGACCCTCCTTTAGACCGAAGAATGCGTCGAATCTGCTGAGCCGGTCTGGTGGCTCCAATTCGACAAGAAAGTCCACGTCGCTGATGGCCGGATCAAATTCCGATCCCGTCGCCGACCCGAAGACATCCAGACGCTTGACCCCGAACTGACGACACAAAGCCCTCACCGCATCCATGTGTTGTTCGACCTCAGCGTTCACTGCCTACCTCCTGCGAGCTGTGATCCCTCATCATCGCAGCCGTAGCCCGACTCTGCGTCACATATGGCGTATGGCTTTCATCGATTCCCCAACCCGCCGGAGCTCACCTGACCGCCAGGCAGCTCGATGCTTGAAGGTCACACTGCTTGGGTGTCGGAGCTTGCCGACACGCCGGCGAGACGACCCGGACGAGATTCTTGCCGCCGTGGAATACTGACCCGGTGGACCCAGTCGCCCGTCCGGTGCTGCTTGCCTTCGGCGGTGTCGCCGCGGTCGGTCCCGACGGTCCCGTCGACATCGGCGGCCCCAAGCAGCGGGCGGTTCTGGCGCTGCTGATGCTCGAGCCGGGCACAGTCGTCTCGCTCGATCGCATCGTCGAGCGGATCTGGGGTGATACTCCCCCGACTCGAGCGGAGGCATCGGTACGGGCGTACGTTTCGAATCTTCGTAAGGCTCTGGCGTCGACGGGCCTGGACTCAGACTCGGGGATCGAGTTCCGCGAGCGTGGCTACGTGCTCCTTGTTCCGCCCGTCGCCGTGGACCTCCACCGGTTCGAGTCGTTGATCGACGAGGCAATGGAGCGGCGACGGGTTGGCGACCTGAACGGAGCACGATCTCTGCTGGACCAGTCACTCGAGCTGCATGCCGGGCCGCCGCTGGGCGAAACAGCCAACGACCTTGACCTGGTCGACGTCGTTTCGAGGTATGAGGAGCGACGAAGTGCCGCGGTCGAGGTGCTGACCGATGTCCGGCTGGAGCTGGGCGAGCACGCCCAGATTCCGGCGACGTTGGCCTCCGAGATCGCCCGTCAGCCATATCGGGAAGGGCTCCGCGCCCAGCTGGCCCTCGCTCTCTACCGGGCTGGCCGTCCCGTCGAGGCTCTGCGCGCCATCGATGATGCGCGTCGCCGTCTACTGGAGGATGTCGGTGTCGATCCCGGGCACGAGCTACGCGACCTTGAAGGCGCAATCCTCGCCCATGACGAACGCTTGGCCTGGGTGGCACCGATGACAAGCTCCGCACCGGACCCGGCCCTGCCGGACGCAGAGCTGGACGATGAGCCGAACCCTCAGCCGGGCGCTGAACTTGATGCTGAGCAAAACGCTGCGGGGCTGGATGTCAACAGCGACAGCGTCAGCGAACTTCGCTTCGGCCGGGAGGCCGAGAGGGACGCCGTGTTCGGACTGCTGGATCGTCTTCCCCAGCGCGGTGGCGTGCTCGTCGTGAGCGGTGAGGCCGGCATCGGCAAGTCCACTCTCCTGGGTGCCCTCCGTTCCGAGTGCGCTGTGCGACGGATCGCGATGGGTTGGGATCGGTGCCCCGAATCAGCAGCGGGAGCCTCCTACCGGTCGTGGCGATCGGCCACAGCGGCACTGCTGGCCGATGCAGCGCCGCTGTCCGACAGAGCACTGCTGGCCGATGCAGCGCCGCTATCCGACGAGCAAACAATCGACCAGACATTCTCCCCGGAGGCGGCTGGCGAGCTGTTCAGCGCCCACCTGCGCGAACTCGACCGCCTCCGCTCCCGGAGCGAGCCTGCGGTTGTCGTGATCGACGACCTCCAGTGGGCCGACGACGCCACGCTGGCACTTTTGGGATTTCTCGCACCTGAGCTCGCTCGGCTGCGCATCGTGCTGGCAGTGGGCGTTCGCCGCACTCGCTCAAGCGAACTCGCGCCAGCGGTACGCAATTGTCTCATCGAGCTTGGCCGGACAAGCGACCCGATCCTGCTGACCCTCGAGGGACTCGGTTCGGGCGCCATCGGCCAATGGATCGAGTCGGTATCCGCCACTGAGCCGTCAACCGATCTGATGGACTACGTCGCCACCACAACGCGGGGCAACCCGTTCTACGTGCGTGAGCTCCTGCGGCTGTTCGCCGCAGAGGGCCGCCTCGACGGACAATTCGAACGGCCCTCGACCGTCGTACCGTCGGCCGTGCAGGACGTCGTGCGACGTCGGACCTCGCGGTTGCCCGGCGACACCCAAGCTCTATTGAGCGTGGCGGCCGTGATCGGCTGCCAGTTCGACCTCGACGTGCTCGCCGGTGTGGTCGACAGCACCGTGGCCGAGGTCCTCGCTCGACTCGAACCGGCACTGGATGAAGGGTTGGTCGAGGTCGAGGCCGCCATGGCGGGCCGATTCACTTTCTCCCACGCCCTCGTTTCGAGCACGCTCGTCGCCGAGTTGAACGCCGCCCGCCGCGCCGCGCACCACGCCAGGATCACGCAGGTGATCGAGCAGCTCCGCGCAGCCGACATCGGACCCTGGGTCGAGGACTTGGCGTATCACGCTTCTGAAGGCGTCATCGCCGGAACCGCGGCCAAGGCGGTGAGCTATTCGCTACGGGCCGCCGACGCGGCACAGGCCGTCCAAGCCCACGCGGATGTCGCCGCACATCTGGAGCGTGCCGTCGCAGCATCCGTGATCGTCGACGGATTCAAGTCCGAACAGCGCAGGCGACTCCTGGTCCGCATGGGGATCGCTCAGCGAGACTCTGGCAATCCGGCGGGCCGAGAGACGCTGGTCGAGGCTGCACGGCTCGCCGAAGCGCAGGGCGACATCCACGCCGTCGCCGAGATCTTCGCCGGCCTCGACCCGGAGAGCCTCTGGGCTGGCTACGACTGGGGTCTCTCCGATGCTCAAGTGGTGGCGCTCATCGAACGGACACTCGCCCGTCCGGGTTTGGATAGCGGCGACAGAACCCTTCTCACTGTGGCGCTCGCCGGTGAACTGACCTATTTGGACAACGAACGTTCCAACTCGATGTTCGCCGAGGCGTGGGCAATGGCTGAGCCACTCGACGACGCGGTCCTGTCCGCTCGGATCCTCCTGCAATGGTTCTGGTCGGTGTCGGGCCCGTCGGGCCACGCGGCACGAGCCCAGATCGGCGATCGCCTCGTCGCGCTCGCCGAAGGTGGAGAACTCCCCAGACGTCTTCGACCGCTGGCACACCTCGCCCGAGTTTCCTCCGCTCTGGAAGTAGGCGACGGCGAACTGGCGCGAGAGTCGGTCGCAAAGGCACGAGCCTTGGCACACCCGGTCCGTACACCGACGGCTTGGGCGCATCTTCAGTTCGCCGAGGCAGGACTCGCCCTCGCCGACGACGATCTGGAACGCGCACGTGCCCATGCAAGCGCCCTCCGGTCCGCTCTGTTGCGCGTTCGCCGCTACACAGCCGACACCAGCCCCGCCAGCATTCTCGCCGTCGCCGCAGCCGAGTCGGGCGACACCGACGCAGCCCTCGGCCACCTCGCCGTGCTGTTGGAGTCACCGTACGCCGCGCCGATCGGCTGGCTCGAGGCGTGGGTGCTGGCCGAGGGTGGCCGCATCGAGGCGATCCCCGCGGCGCTCGCACGTTTCGACGGGCCCCTACCCGACGACTGGCTCGCCCCGGCGCTCACCACCGCTGGTATCCACGCTGCTGCTGTGGTCGGGGATACACGATTCCTCCGTCGCAACCTTCCCTCGATCGAGCCTCTCGCGGACAGGTTCGCGTTCGTCGGAGAAGGAGGTCCCTGTCTGGGCCCCACCAGTCTTGCGATCGCAGCAGCCTGGTCCACCCTGGGAGACCCCACGTCGGCTCGATCACACGCTCAGCAAGCCGTGGCGATCTGCGAGCGGATGGGCGCTCCCCGCTGGCTGGCTCGGTCGAAGCGGCTCATCGACTCCATCGCAGTCGATTGACACCAATCGGTTTCCAATTCGATTCCAATCGGCGCGCCACATGCTGTCGACATGACCAACAACAAGCCAAACCTCACCCAGCCAGACCTCACCTTCTATTTCTCCATCCATCAGGCTCAGCGCGATGCGATCACCCGCTACCGCGACGCAGTCTCGGTACTCACCGAGGACGACCGTCGCATCCGCGGCAAGGCGCTCGCTCGCTGGTCCAAGGGGATGAGCAGCCAACTCGACGAGCACCACCACGTCGAGGATCGCTTCTTCTTCCCCAGCCTCCGGGCGAAGGTCCCGGCGGTCGAGGCGATCCTCGACCGACTCGACACAGATCACCAGACGCTCGACAGGCTTCTTGCCGGCTGGCCCGCGATGTCCGCCCGCCTGGCCGACCCCAGGGTGCCGTTCCAGGCAGCGCGTGCCGAACTCAGTACGTTCGCTGACGAACTCCACGCCCTGCTCCACGCCCATCTCGAGGTCGAGGACCAAGACATTCTGCCCTTGTTCTGGCGTCACTACACCGGCGAGGAGTACCTCCATCTCGAACAGACCGCCGTGAAGAAAGGCAAGAAGTCGGGGATGGCCTTCGTCGCTCCCTTCACCGTCGACTGTTTCGCCGAGGGACCCGAGCGTGACGCGTTCCTGGCTTCGGTTCCGGCCGTGCTTCGAGTGTTCCACCGAATTGTCCGCCCCGGTTATGACCGGCTCACCGCGGCAGCCTTCGGCCACGTGGGGTCGGCATCGCTGCTCTGACCTACGGTCAGGGCCGCCGCCGGTTCAGACCGAACAGGACCTTCGTCAGGCCTTCTCTCACCGGGCGTGGCACGTGCCCGACCAGGGGGATCAAACGGGCACCGAAACCGACGTGGATGACCGACGACGGTTTGGCAGCAAGCGCTGCCCCGGCGATCGCCTTGGCGACGTCATCGGGGTCACCGAAACCAGCTTTGATCAGGTTGGTCAGACTGGCCCACCGTTTTCTGGCGCCGGCGGTCGCAGGGTCACCCGAGCCTGCGACCGTCTCGCCCGCCCGTTCCCAAATGTCGGTTCCGATCGCTCCGCATTCGACGGTCACTATCTCGACGCCGGAGCCTCCGGCCTCGACGCGCCAAACGTCGCTCACCACTTCGAGTGCCGCTTTCGACGCTCCGTACCAGCCGGTGAAGGGAATGACTCCCTCCGCCACGACAGATCCGACGTTGATGACCCGCTTGCATCCACCGACCTCGACAGCGCTGCGTGCGAGGAAGACCGGTCCGAACACCGTTGAGCGGAACTGCTGCTCCACGTCATCGAATCCGGTCTCGGCCACAGCTCCCAGAAGGGTCGAACCGGCGTTGTTGACCAGCACATCGGGTTTACACCGCTTCATCAGCGCCCGGCCCGCTTCGACGTCGGTCACATCGAGGCGTTCGATCGAGAGCCAGCTCGGTAGTTCTCCGTCGTCGCCGAGCGCGGCCCTCACCTGCTGTTCGGACTCGTCGCTTCTGACCGTTCCGATGACAATCGCGTCGCGCTCACCCAGAAGTCTGACCGTCGCCATTCCGATACCCGAATTGGCTCCGGTGACTAGGACCGTTGTCGCAGACGTCGAGTCCGCGGGCGCAAGCGCCGGCGCGCCCGCGGGCGCGGTCCTGGTCGCTTGCGCGGTCGAATGCGGGGAGCCGCCCTCGATGGTCTCAGACACCGGCGGGTCCCGATGCGGACTGGTTCTCTTCGGCCAGGCGCGCGACGCCATTGAGGACTTCGTTCAGTTCGGTCCGTGCCCGCTTCTCGGCGCCGAGTCGATCGATCATCCGCCCCACCATCCCGAACGGCAGCTCGTAGTCGCCCTGGATACTCAACTTGGTCCGGTTGTTTTCGAGTGCTCTCAGTCTTTCGGTCATGGTGTACGGGGTGCCCCCGGGAAGCGAGCCGGAGATCCTGAGCATGCGTTCCGGTTCGACGTCATCCACCCGCCATTCGGAGCTCCAATCCTTCCGGGCGAACCTGACCGTCTGGCGGAAGGTCTGACCAACGTGGTCCAACAGCCCGTCGACCTGGACGTCGACGGTCGAACTGGACAGATCGGGTAGAACCGAGACGTCGGCCAGCACGTTCCAGACGACCTCCACGCTCGCGTCGATCTCAACACTCTCTCGAATACTGGGCACGTGCACTCCTGGACACGGTCTTGTCCCCGCGTCGTCCGCCGTCGGTATCCACATACCCGGCGGCTTCACCATCGACGCATGCGATTTGCCCCTCGGTGATCCCGACCAGGACGACGGAGGTACCGGCTGCGGCAAGCTCGGCGAACTGAGCCCGGGTGCGCGCAATGGCCGAGGCGCTCAGACCGTGGAAGGGCCGTTCCACCACCAGGACTTCCGGTGTGCTGATGAGCGCCCGGGCCAAGGCCAGCAACTGTCGTTCACCACCGGAGAGAACCCCGGCGGGACTCTCGAGCATGCCGACCATCTCGGGGAACTTGCTCTTGAGCCACTCCTTGTCGGCTGAGTCGAGGGGGCGGTTGGCGTTTCCCAGGACCAGGTTGTCACGGACGCTCAAAGAATCGAACAGGCCGAGGTGTTCCGGGACGTAGGAAAGCCCCCGGCGTGCCAGTTGCGCCAGCCTGGGGCGGCGGTTGCCCAGCCCGACGAGTGACCGGAGCGCAGCCTGGTGTTCCGGCTCCGTTCCAGCGACCGCCATCAGCCGGCCCGGGACCGGTCTGAGCGGTTCGGTGCCCAAGTACTCGATGTCGATCGCAGCGGCATCACAAGCGTCGACCTCGGCGTTGGCAACTACTTCAACTTCTTCGCTGTCAGGTTCTTCACTGTCAGGTTCTTCGCTGTCAGGCTCGAAGTCGAGACCATCCGAAACGGTGCCCTCTTCCAACAGCACCGTTCGGGTCGAGACGTTTGCCACGAAGTCGAGGTCGTGATCACAGACGACAATGGCGACTCCCCGGCCTGCCAGGTCGCGGACCCTTGCCGCGAGGTTCTCGCGCGCGGAGCGATCCAGTCCGCTGGCGGGTTCGTCCAGCAGCAACACCCGGGGGGCTGTCGCGACCGCCATCTCAAGGCTCAACGACCGTGCCTGCCAGGCATTCAGTTGATCGGCCCGAATGGTGTCCTGCTTCCGAATTCGGATTCGGGAGGCACCCGCGATGGCGAGATTTTCTCTGACGGTCATCTGGCCGAACAGCTCGTCCGCCTGGAACGTCCGCCCAAGACCCGCAGCCGATCGCAATCGGGAGGGCATCTCTACGATCGAACGGCCGTCTACCAGAATGTCGCCCTCGGTGATCGGCACCAGCCCACTGCAGGCATCGAACAGAGTCGTTTTTCCTGCACCGTTCAAACCAACCAGCCCCACCACCTGACCTCGGGAGACGGAAAGGGAAACTGATTCCAGCACAGCTGTACTGGCAAGCTGGACGCTGAGCCCCCTGATGAGGAGCGCCTCCGCTCCATCAGTTGCGTCCAGGGTTCGCACCTCTTGAACCGGAACCGACATTGTTACGTCCGGTCGGCTGGAACGTCGCCAGAGTCGTTCGAACAAGCCGCCGACGACACCGTCGGGGAGCAGTCCGACCATCAACGCCAAGGAGATGCCGCTCAGGGCCGACACGTAGGTGGCCGCCGTGCCAGCTCCCAAATCAGCTCCCCAACCACCGACGGACCCGTCGAGCAGCGCCACCAACAATCCTCCAGGGGTCACCGCGGCGGCCAGGACGGCTCCCCAAACCAGGCCCGCCCCGGCCATGGTCGTCAACGCCACCGCAACGATCGAGCCGATCACCATGAAGGTCATGGCCGAGGGACGCTGGATCGAGAAGACGGTGAGGACGCCGCTGATTCCGGCGAGGACCGAACCCACGACGAACGCGCTCATTCTCGCCTCCGCCACATCCACGCCCAGCGCGATCGCCCGCCGCTCGTTGGACTTGGCGGCCAGCATCCGTAGTCCGGGCGAGCCCCTGCGAAGAAGGACTGTCGCCACGCTGGCCGCTATCAGGATCGCCACGACCAGGATCACGAATCGTGGCCGGTAGTTGGCCGAACCCGCCCCGGCAAAACCCAGGTCGATCCCGAATATCCGCACCGGCGCGCCGACCCGGTCACCCAACGACCCCAGGACATTGCTGTTGAGCACCAACGATTCCAACGTCGCGGCGAGGGCAAGCGTGACGAGGGCGATGTTCATGCCGCGCAGTTTGAGCATCGATCGGCCGGCCGCCCAGCCGAGCGCTGCCGCGCAACCAAGCGACACGGCGACCGCAGCCAGGAACGGAATTCCGTCCCGAACAAGTCGTAGGCATAGCAGTCCGGTGATACCAGCAGTTGTGACGGGAAGGAGCGAGAGCTGTCCGCTGTAGCCGGTGATGACCACCACCGACAGGTACAGGATCGCAGCGATGGCGGACACGGTCAGGGCCTGTCGTTGGAGCGGGCCACCGAGCACGAGTACCAACCCCGTGATCAGCAGAATCCCGGCGACACCCCAGGTCACACTTCCGGGCCCCGGCGATACGGGATGCGACACCGATGCATTGGTGCCCCGCGACGCCGGTTCGAGAGCACGTCTGTTCAACACCACGATGATGACGACCGTGGGGACGATGGCCTGAAGTCCGGGGACCGGCAGCCACGAGGGAAACCAGGCGAAGGCCGGCCCGACCGCAATCGCGAGGATCACGGCCTGCACCGCCCCGATGCCGAACGCTGCGGCGGTGGTCAATCCGAAGCTGCGGAGCCGACCCAGCAGGACCGCAGCGAGGGCGGGGATCACCAACAGCGGCGTGGTCGGCCCCAGTCCGGCGACGGGCTCGGCCAGAATCAGGGCCACGCCGGCGACCATCGTGGCGAGCGATGCGCCGACGGCCGCGACGCGCAGGGGAACTATGCCAACGCACATGGCACCGAGACTGCTTGACGTCGCCGCGTCAGCGAGGCGCCCAAAGCCCGTCCGCGTGAACAACGCATAGAGCGCCACGCTCACCAGCACTGCGATGACAAGCAGCGCCAGGCGGTCGGCGCTCAAGGTGAATTGGCCGAGCCTCAGGCGGTCCTGTGGCAGTACCGCGGTGCGGGTCTGCACGCCTGCGCTGTTTGCCGGAAACCGCAACTGCACCATCTGCTGGAAGTACAACAGGATGCCGAGAGTGGCACCCAGCGACGCCAGTGGAGGCAGGTCGCGTAGACGCTCGTAGAACAGGACCTGCATTGCAGCGCCGAGTACCACCCCGACGATCGCGACGAACGCCAATGCGGTGGCCACCGTGGGCCTGTCGACAAGATGTACCCGCGCCGGCAGTCCCACGACTGGAAGCACCAATTCACCGCTCGAACGCAACTCGAAGTAGGCGTACGCCAGGTACATGCCCACAGCAGCCAGGCCCAGGTCGACCACCTTCGCTGTGCGGAGTCGGACCAGCAGCGCCGATCCCAGCAGAGCAATTAGGGCGCTGGCGGCAACCCCGGCGATGACCGCGAGCAGGAAACGCTCCATCAGGCGGTCGATGAGATTCCGACGCCGCGGACAGAGATTCCGACGATCGGATCAGACGGTCCGACGCCGCGGACAGACGGTCCGACGCCGTGGTCAGCGAGAATGGATCTTGCCGACATCGATCCAGGATCCCATCTGTTCGAGCTTTCCGCCGACCATCTTCACCAGGATTTGTTGAGGCGAACACATTGCCGGCAATCCGGCCATCTGCTTGCGGTCACAGGTGAAAGGGTGGCCCATGAAACTGGGTTGGTTCTTGCTCGCACGAAGCGCGGCAGAGACCTCTTTCGGACCTGGCACTTCGGCGTCGGCGTCGGCGTCGATCGATCGAAGGACCCGATACAGGTTCATGGTGGAACGAAAGGCAACCGTCGCAGCGCCGATGGCATCTACATCAGGGGCGTACTCAGCCATTACGGCTCCGTAGAGAACCGTGTCGGGATCCGTCGCTGAGATCGATCCCTCCACATTGAAGACAACCCCTTCGGTTGCAGCCCGGGGAAGTTGTCGGGTGACGGATGGAGCCGCACATGCCCCGAGGTAGTACTTGCGGGTCGAAATATCAATGTCGTAGGCGGCTTTGAGAGCGGATCTGCAGGCCGTATCAGCTCCGAGCACCACGACGGAGTCCGGTCGGTTCGAGGCGGCGGATTGCAGGGCCGGACCCAGATCGTTCGCAGTGATCTGGTAGGGCACAAGAGCAACATCGACACCTCCTTCGACCAGTACGTCCCGACCGAACTGGGCCGCGTCGGTTATCGGTCCGAAATCCGGGTAGACGATCGCCGCGCGTTCGTCTCCGTGGCTTACGGCGTCCGCCGCGAAGGCGACAGTTGCGGCCCACGCCCCACCGCTCCACTGATAAGAGTTGGCTGCTACCGCGGATGCGTTGCTAATCGGAAGCCCTCCGACGAACGGCACACGGTTCTGGTCGAGCACGTCGATTCCAGATCCGAACACGTCGACACCGCCGAGCACCACCGACGCTCCCTGGTCGACCAGTCGTTGGGCGCACGAGACCGACTGGTCGGCTGAGAAGCCGCTGTCACATACCCGTAGATCTATGGGTCTACCGGCGATGCCTCCCAGTTCGGCGTTGATGAATTTCACAGCGCCACGCGCTGCGCCGCTGAGGACCAGGTAGGACCCGGCCGGGGAGCTCTCCTGGTTCATCATGCCCACAATCAACGGCTTCTTCAGCTCGTCGTTGCCGCTCACGTCAGTCGGCCCAAGCGGCAACAGATCCGCCAGTGAGCTTTCCCCGGCACATGCCAGCAGATCCTCGCGACACCTTTGTGCCTCCGTGGAGGTCGCTTCGACGTCCGCGCTGCGAGCCTTCACTGCGGTGCCAGTCTGCTCCGAGCTTTCGGTCTGCGAGGAGCCGTCGGTCTGCGAGGAGCTGTCGGTCTGCGCCGACTTCTCGCTACATGCGATCGTGGCCATGGCCAGCAGAACTGCAACGGCAGCGACGGCGGGTCGGCGGCCGAAGCGACCGAACCGGAATCCCGACCTCAGTCCCGACCGGCGCCCAGACGCGCAGCCGTCGCCGCAGCTGTGCTGCGACGACGACAAGCGGTGTGTCATCCACGAGTGGAGGCTCATCCGGGAAGGAGGACTCCATCGATTACGTGAATGACACCATTCGAGGTTTCGATATCTGTCTTGACCACGTTGACCGTATTACCCGCAGCATCGGAGATCGACACATCGCCTTCGGCTGCAACGTTCACCTTGAACTTCGCGCCGTTGACGGTCTCGACTTCCTGACCGCTCATTCCAACGACGTCCTTCGCCATGACGCTGCCGGGAACGACGTGGTAGGTGAGGATGCTCTTGAGGTCACCGGAGGGGTCTTCGAGAAGCTTCTCGAGGGTGCCGGCGGGTAGCGCTGCGAACGCATCGTCGGTGGGAGCGAACACGGTGAAGGGACCTTCGCCCCGAAGTGTGTCCTCAAGGCCGGCGGCCTGAACGGCCTTGACCAACGTTGTGAAATCGCCTGCAGCTATGGCGGTGTCCACGATGTCTGAGCTCTCGGGTTCGTCGGCCATCGTCGTGGTTGCGCCATCGTCGGCCGTCATGGTCGTCGGGGTTGCTTCCGCCTCGTCGTTTCCGTTGTCACTGCAGCCGACCAGGGGCACGGCCACCAGGACCAGCGGTACGAGCAGCTTGGTGAATCTTTTCATCGTTCTTCCTTCGGTTAGGGGGAGTCGCCGAGCCTCACTTCGAGGCCCGCTCCTACGTTTTAGCACTAAATGAATTCGTTGCAAGTTATTTAGCACTAAGACTCTCAGGAACGGCTATGATCGTTGCCGTCGCAGAACGTTCGGAGGCGTGGTGAGCGAGAGAGCCGACAAGTTGCATCCAGCTGAGATGACCCTCGAAGAGGCTGCAGAGAAACTCGGCGTGCACTACATGAGCGCCTACCGCTACGTCCGCACCGGCCAACTGCAGGCTCGCCAGGTCGGCGGTCGATGGGCGGTGGACGCAGCCGCGCTGGCCAGTTTCAGAGAAGCACGAAAGAAGCGGTCGCCTAAGAAGTCCAGTTCGGCGACCGGTCGGTCAGCGAGGCGAAGCGGCACGAAGCGCGAGGTCAAGTCCCTGAGTGACCGACTCGAGCGGGGCGACGAGGGCGGCGCATGGCAAATTCTGGAGGAGTTCGCTCTAGCCGCACCTAGCACGAACCTGCCGTGGGTCAGCTTTCTGGCCGACGCGATGCAACTGATCGGCGACAGGTGGCAGGAGGGCCAGACATCAGTAGCGGAAGAACATCAGGCGAGTGTCGTGGCCATGCGTCTCATCGGTCGACTAGGGGCCCACGGCCGACGACCCGGGCGGCGCAAGGGCACCATCGTCGTCGCGGCGGCACCGGGAGACAGCCATGGCCTTCCGACCGCCATGGCGAGCGAGGTTCTGAGGAGCAATGGATTCGGCGTGATCGACCTCGGGGCCGATGTGCCGGCGGATCAGATGTGGCAGGTGGCGAAGTCAACCGATCGGCTGCTTGCCGTTAGCTACTGCGCCACCTCGGACCTGGACCAGTCTCGTTCGAGCGAACTTCGCGAGTCCGTCAAACAGGTACGTGAGCTGGTCGGTTGTCCAGTGCTCCTGGGAGGTGCGGCCATCACCGATCGCGAGCACTGCCGCCGCCTCGGAGGGCAGTTCTGGACCTCTTCGGTCGAAAGTCTGGTCGAGGCCGCCGAACGTCTGCAGGCCGGTGGACCCGAAACGCTCCAACAGGTTGAGGGCTGACCATGCCGCTCTTGGTCCCCCTGGGCTGGTTTGCCGCCTGGCTGCTGTTGCTAAGACTGCCGACGCTGCGCAAGGTGGCGGATGCCCGGTCGACCCGGGTTCCGGCGGATCTGTCGATCATCATCCCTGCCCGCAACGAGCAGGACCGCCTGCCGCTGCTGCTTGCCAGTCTGCAGGCACAGACTTTGATGCCGGCGCAGGTGCTCGTCATCGATGACAATTCCGACGACTCGACCGCCGCCTCGGCACGGGCATTCGATGGAGTGGAGGTCCTTCAGGCCACACCACCGCCGGAAGGCTGGACCGGAAAGAGTTGGGCATGTGTCATAGGCGTCAACCATGCGGTCGGATCGCGGCTCATCTTTCTGGATGCCGATGTCCGTCTGGCACCCGACGCGCTGGCGGCTGTCGATGATGCGCTGCACAAACACCGGGGACTTGTCTCGGTGCAGCCCCGGCACCAGATCCACTCGCCTGTGGAGGCGGCGTCGATGCCATTCAACATCGTGGGCCTGATGGCGCTGGGCATCGGCTCGCTGATCCCTCCCCGCACCCAATGGGGTGCCGCGGGACCGTGCATGGCCTCGTCCAAGGAGGACTACGAACTGGTGGGCGGACATGGTGCTACCCGAGGAGCGATCGCCGAGGACCTCGAGTTGGCCGCCCTATATGGCCGCGCCGGGCTTCCGGTTCACTGCGTCGGAGGTGGAGACCTGGTCTCGTTCCGCATGTACCGAAACTTCGGCGAGATCGTCGTCGGCTGGTCAAAGAACATGGCATCCGGCGCCCGACGCTCACCGTGGCTGCGCACCCTCGGCATCACGCTCTGGATCGCAGCGATGCTCCAAGCGACCTTCCTCCTGTTGCGGGTCCCCGGGTCAGACAACCAGGGAATCGTCAGCGCCGGAGTTGTCTATGCCGGCTTCACCCTGCAGTGGTTCGTGCTTGGACGTCAGGTGGGACGCTTCCGTCTCGGCGCCCTGCTGTGGCCTGTCATGAACGTCTTCTTCGTCACGGTGGTGATCCTGTCAGCACTTCAGACAGTCCTTCTACGAAGGGTCACCTGGAGCGGTCGGAGGGTTCGGGTCGGTCCCAGGGTCCGGATCGGCGACGGACCCTCTTGAGTCCCGCGGGTGCAGTGAGCTTCGTGACCTGCGGCGGGTGAGAACCCGCTGAATTCCTGCCCTGTTGTACCTCTGGACGACTATGCAAGGAGCGTTGAAGCCAACACCGAAGACGATCATCCCCAGTGCCACGGGAGGCCTGCACCAGATCAGGTGGAGTGGCGTCGAGGCGAGTATCAACCAATGCACCCGCTCCGCCCTCACGGTCAACAGTGCAAAGTTCTCCAGATTCTCGTTGCGGCTCGAACCAACCGCTCTCATCGACTGGCCGTTTGCGAAGAAGTCCCCTGCCTGGGGCAGTCGGCCCTTCCATCGCCGTACCCGCACCAGCCGCTGCCAGGTCCTACCGCCCTTCTCCCACCGGCGAATCCTCGTGATCGGCCCCGCATGTTCGAGCCGTTCCCTGCTCCAGTGGACCGCTACCCAACCCGCCAGTAGCGAGGTCAGGAACCAGACCGCAGAAGAAACCAGCACCGCCCATCCGTCTGGGAGCTCAGGTGTGCCGACCATGAGGGACACCCTATTTCTCGACGCAGGACCGGTTCGATGTCAATCCGCAATCGGTCACAGATCGCGCCTTCGTAGATTGCACTATTCGGTTTGGACCCTGTAGTCGCTGGGTAAGTTCCCAATCAGTCGTCAGCTATCCAAGCCATGGCGCTACTGAGGGGAGATCACAATGCTTTGGATCATCGGAGCGATAATCATTGGGCTACTCGCAGGGTTCCTTGCCAGGGCGGTGGTGCCCGGTGACGACTCGATGGGAATTGGCGGCACCCTCGTTCTGGGACTCGTCGGCTCACTGATCGGCGGCTTTCTCGGGTGGCTCATTTTTCACAACGACGGCGACAACGGAGCGTTGCAGTTCTCCGGAATCATCGGGTCGTTCATCGGCGCAATCATTGCCCTGCTGATCTGGAGAGCCATCCAGTCCCGCCCGGCAAGTCGCGTGTGAGGGGTACGACCAAGCCTCACGTTCATCGTGAACTTGCGGACCGAACGTCCCGATGTCCTGCCGGGGCTGATCCCAGGTCGGTGGGACGTCGGGCCGTTCCTTTGCACCGACTCGTTCGATCTGACGCACTGAGCGACGAGTCCGGTGGTCGAGGACGGCCTACATATGCTGGAATCCATCCCATGGCCAAGAGACTTGAGATGGTTCGTGACATCGCCGCTCCGCCCGAGGCGGTATACGCCGCTATTTCCGACGTGACCCGCATGGGTGAATGGTCCGAGGAATGCCATGCCTGTGAGTGGCACGAGGGTTTCGACGGCCCTGTCGTCGGTGCAACTTTCGAGGGTCATAACCGCAACGGCGATCGTGAGTGGACCAGTCAGGGCAAGGTGACAGAAGCCGAAGCGGGCCGTTCGTTCGTGTTCGAGTGCTACATGTTCGACTTCCACTTCTCGACGTGGGGATACCGAATCGAGCCCACGGCCGAAGGGTCCCGGGTTACGGAGTGGACCGAGGACCTGCGACCTGAGTCGGCAATGGAGTTCAGCAAGAAGATGTCGGGAATCGACGACCGACAGGACCGCAATCGTCAGACAATCAGCGGAACGCTTGAGCGGCTTGCCAGAGAACTCGAGAGTGACTCCCGGCCGGTCAGCTGACTCGTTGAATCACAGCGTTTTCTAGTCAATACTGCTCTGGTCCGTTGCCGACCGGTTGTGTCTCCCTACGGCGTCAACAACTTCTGCATCGCATAGTTGTGCAGGGCAACACCGTTCACTTCGAAGTCTCGTCGGCGGACCACTGTGAAGCCCTGCGTCTCGAAGAATCGTCGTGCCAACTCGCTCGCTTCGACGAATAGTCGTTCGACTCCGGAGCTCCTGGCGGACTCCTCCAGCCGTAGATACAGCATCGCTGCAACTCCAAGCCCGGCCCCATCCGGGTGCCGGTACAGGTGATCGATATGCCCGTCAGACTCCAGATCGGTGTATCCGAGCACCCGATCCGAGCCGTCCTCGGCCCCCGAAACGGCAACGGCGACGAACACCTCCCGCCCGTCGGACGCGTAGTTCTCGAAGAAGCTGGCATCGGGTCGGACGGGTGCCCACGCCTGCACCTGCTCTGCCGAGTAGTCGGTGATTGCGATTTCACGAACGGCGCGAAAGAAGATCTCGGCTAACTGGGCGGCATCGCCGTGCCGGTATTCCCGGACTCGGAATTTCCAGGCTCGGAATTTCCAGGCTCGATTTTCCGGGACGCTGTAGTGATCGTCGGAGCGATTACCCACGGATTGACGCTACAGCGGGGGCACCGGGTACGGCGTTCTGAATTGAGGTGCCGGTCCTGTCGATGACCCGCCCGCTCCCCTACATTGCGCTTGGCGAAGCGGAAGGCAGAGATGGCGAAACTCATTTACATGGCGCTCACCTCACTCGACGGTTACACCGAGGACTCGGGAGGATCCTTCGACTGGGCAGTTCCCGACGCCGAGGTGCACGCCTATGTCAACGACCTCGAAGCCAACATCGGTACCGATCTTTACGGCCGACGCATGTACGAGACGATGGCTGTCTGGCAGACCGTCGGTGACGAACCTGATGTCTCCCAGGTCGAATTGGACTTTGCCGAAGCTTGGAGGGAAAGGAACAAGGTCGTCTACTCCCGAACTCTCGATGAGGTGCGGACCCCACGCACCCTTCTCGAACGTGATTTCGACCCGGACAAGGTCGACCATCTGAAACGGACCACCAAGGGTGACCTCAGCATCAGCGGCCCGACATTGGCTCGCCACGCATTCGCTGCCGGGCTGATTGACGAGATCCACCTCTTGGTGTTTCCGGTGACCGTGGGCAGCGGCAAGGCAGCCTTGCCTGACGGCCTCCGATTGGACCTGACGCTGCTCGACATCCGAGGTTTCGAAAGTGGGGTGGTCCACCTGCACTACCAGGTCGTCTGACTCCTTCGGCCCGCAATCAGTTGTATCGACAGCGCTGTCAGCAGGCCCAACAGACCGACTAGTCCCAGGCCCAGCCCGATCAAGGTCGCCACCCGCACCCTTGCAGATCGTGCTTCTTCGCATGAGCTGAAGCCCATGTCTTGTGCGTGGAATGCCTCGAGGGAGTCCGTGTCACCTTCCTCGTATGTGACCATGAGGGTTGAAAGTTTCGAACTCGGTAGAGCGACCTCTCGCCCGTAGCAGCCGTTCGAGACAAACACTGACCACCTCTCCGGCAGCGGCAGCCTCAAGTCTGTGGTCTCGGTGAATCCCGCAGGTGTGGCCCCAACCGTGACCGGTCCAACCCAGTCCTCATCAACGTCGTCAGTTCTCTCTATGCCCCACAGCACGACACGATCTTCCGAGGCCGGCCATTCACCTTCGACGATCTGGAGCTGCCGGAGCGCATCGGCAGTCAGCGGACCAGTCTCGATGGAGACCTGTCCATCGTTGGTCTCGGCGAAGGCGACGCTGCCTGCGAGGGGGCTGCAGGGAACGAACACACAGACGCCATCGATCGCGACCACGGGTGCAAAGGCGAGTGCTGTCCCCAGGACGAGCAGGCTTATGCTGATCCGCTTCAACCAGGGCGCCCAGGACCATGCCTTGGGCATGTCGCCGAAAGTCTTCCCCATGGATCGTGACTCTAGAGCCCAAACCGATTGTGTCTGTTGGAGACTGCCAAGTCGTCCCGGCTGAGCAGGCCATCCCTCAGAAATCCGGCAACGTGAGTGACCCATCCTCGGCGAGTGTGAATCCGGGGTTGTAGGCCACCTCCCAGACGTGACCGTCAGGATCTCGGAAATACGCGGCGTATCCCCCGTAGAACGTGTCGCTCGGACTCTTCGTGATCTCCGCGCCGGCGTCCCTGGCTACTTCGATCAACCGGTCGACTTCTCCACGGGTGCGGACGTTGTGAGCGAGTGCGATTCCGCCGAAAGTCGCATTGCCGTCGTCCCTGATCCCTGCGTCGTCTGCCAGCTTCTCGCGAGCCCAGAGCACAACGGCGAGCCCTCCGGCTTGGAAGAAGACCGTCTCCTCGACCTCCTGACCTTGCCAGCCCAACTGCTCATAGAACCTGAGTGACGCGTCAACGTCCGCCACCCCGAGTGTTATCAAACTGATGCGTTGATCCATCACACGACGGTAACGCCCCGCCAACCGATGCGGACGTCTCCCCGGTCTGTCTAGCTGCTCTCTGGCGAGGCCGTCCTCCACCGTCGACGAATAATGTCGGCCTGTTGTGAGTTCTCGGGCGAAGGCCGTTGGCTCTTCCTAGTACCTGACCGAAGCTGGGCAATGCTGGCAAGTGCGCCCTCGGCGCTCAACCCATCGTCGACGAGAACGACGCCAGCCACGGTGCCGGTCCGGCCGACGCCGCCCCAGCAGTGGAAGTACACCCCGCCCCGCTGACGTGCATCCCGAATCGTGTCCAAGATGTCGTCATATGCATGGACTTCCAGTGTGCCCATGTCCGGGATTGGATGATGGATTCGTCGCAGGTCCAGGTCTCGATATTGGGCCACTTGCCGGACGAGGTGTTCGTAGGGGTCCAGCCGGTCCTGGTCAGTGGTCAGGTCGACGAATGTACGAATTCCATTGTCGACCAGCAGGTTGATCCGCTGGATCGCCTCTTGCTCATCGCGGTGACCGGGATACTCGCCGGCGAGTATCCCGGTCGTCAGCCAGTACCCGTGGACAACGGCGTCGTGAGGCCAAGTATCGGACGCCTCGTTCCCGGCTCCTATGTCGAAGAGCCTGCTAGCGATGCCGGCTATCCGCTCGTGGTTGCAGATTCGATGACGCCATTGAGCCGGAATGCCAGACTCGCCCCAGCGCGCGCCTGCGAGTTGGCCGGCGATGGCGGCGGTGGTGTCGGCATCGTCGCCGAGGTTGGCGGCACGCAACACCGCATCACGGAAATCGGCGGCACCTGCGACGGACCATATGGCTGCCTCGAGGGCGTCGACCACGTACCCACTGCCCCTGATCGCCGGTGGTTCCTTCCCTGCCCATGAGCCCCGGGTAACTGCTTCGACCCTTGGGTCGAGAGGCCCGAACTGCCAGAAGTCATCAGCCAAGACTCCCTCCGCCGGTCGGCCGTTGATGAGCGCGGCGATCATCGCCCCGTACACCCGACAGGAGTCGACGGGCCGCGAGGCGGGGTGCGTCGTCCGGCTCGATTCCCCCGAACGTTCGGCAGCCTCGGAAGGGTCGGCGTGCCAGCGGATCGGCACCGCGGCCAGGCGCATGAGCGAGCCGTTCGCGGCACTTTCCTGGTCGACGACCTGATCGGTGACTTCGCCCGTTCGCTCGAAGCGGCTGAGCGCGGCAGTGGTGGTCCCGCCGATGTCGAAGCAGGACCCGGTTGAGGACCAGTAGCCGTTGTTACGCCATGCGACATAACGACGAAGCTGGTCCGCTGGGTCCAGTTGATGGAGGTCCAAGATGGATTCCGCCAGGCACATTGCCATGGAGGTGTCGTCGGTCCACTGACCCGGTTTCAGGTGGAAGGGACCGCCGCCCACCATGTCGGTGATGGGTGTGAACGATCCGGGCGGTTTGAACTCGAGCGTGGTGCCCACCGCGTCACCCACTGCCAGGCCGACCAGCGCTCCCATCGCCCTGTCGCGCTTCGAGGTACCACTCGCGGTCTGCTCCATCACTCCATCCTTCCGGGCGCCATTTGTTTCTGGCCTCGGTCACCCTGCGAGACAATCATTGCGGTTCGGTGTGACAGTGAGCAGCGGGTTCGCAATCCAGGACAAATCTGATCACACCACCCAGGCCAGTCGGCAGCGTCGTGGCGGCGGTACGCCACTTCGGTGGGCCAGCGGATGCGACTGGCTAGATTCCTGACATGCCGGCAACCGATGACTTTCGACTTATCGAGAAGCTGATCTACGCCTACGCGGATCAGATCGACGCAGGCAACTTTGCCGGAGTAGCCAGACTGTTCCGACATGGTCGTATCCAGGCTGCGCCGGGGTTCCTCGTTCGGGGAGAAGAGTCGGTACTGAAGCTCTATGAGAGTTCGACACGTCTGTACGAGGACGGCACTCCTCGTACTCGACACGTCACAACCAACGTGGTGGTGGAGTTCGAAGGCACCACCGAGCCAGCCCAATCCGCCAGTGCCCGGTCCTACTTCACGGTCTTCCAACAGACCGAAGAGCTCCCCCTCCAAGCCATCATCGCTGGCCACTACAGCGACAGCTTCCAACGCGTCGACACAGAATGGTGCTTCGATACTCGGGAGATTTTCGTCGATCTCACCGGTGACCTGAGCAAGCACCTGCTGTTCGAACTCGGCTAGATCCCCTTAGAGCTAGTCCTGACACCCGGGACACCAGTAGACGACGCGTCCGTTCTCGCTCTTGTTGTTCCAACGGACCGGTCCGCCGCATCGTCGACATTGCGCCCTCCGTCGACCGTAAACGGCAAGGCCGCCCGGAACCGTCGTTCGGCGGCGTGTGGTCAGGTTCGCCCTGAGCAATTTCGCAGAGGTGACAATCAGCTCAGCTCGCAACCCGGCCGGCACCTCACCGAGAGTTCGAAACGGCGAAACGTGACACGCCCAGCAGACCTCCGAGCGGTAGACGTTGCCGACCCCATTGGCTACCCGCTGGTCCAACAGAACATCGCCGATTGCCCTATCCGGAGATGAGACTTCGTCCATCCTGTCGACACACCTGCGAATGATCTCCGGCGAGAGTTCCTTCGCAGTTCCCTCCAGCGGAGCGGCCAGATCCGGACCGAGATGACCCATGGGGTCGGCGCTGCCACCGAGTCGAGTCGTCGGAAACGTCCTCATCACCGGCGCTGCGAAACACACCGCAACTCGCTCCGGGACCTCGATGACACAACGGGCCAGGTATTCGGGCTTCCTCCAACGCTCACCCGGGTCATAGAGGTGCCAGGAGCCGGTCATCCGCATGTGCGTCTCAAGGGTCAATCCGCCGGAGAATCGGATCAGCAGATGCTTCCCAACTGCCTCGACCGCCTCGATCGCTTCGCCCAGCCTGGGCCTGGTGCCCGTCAGCCGGTCGGCGGTGAAGCGAGTCAGTTGCTGTCCCACAAGCGCCGGTCGCAGGCGGGTGGCAGCCTTGTGGATGGTGTCGCCCTCTGGCACCACACGAGTCTGCCATCAGCGCTTCGGCTACAGACCGCGACCCATTCACGGCGAGTCCGATGTCCACTCATGTAGCAGTCACCGCCGGTGGATCGCTCACTGCCGGGTTAGTCAGACGGTGGCGCTCATGATCATCGGTGTCGTCGGCTTATCCGATCCCCCCGCCGGTTCGATGGTCACTCCCACGACATCGCCGGGCGCAAGGTCGACGTCGATCGACTTGTGGACGACACCGTCGGGGTCGGGGCTGAACATGCCGACGTTCTTGGCGCTATCGCCGCGGACGTGCCAGAACTCATAGACGTGGCCCTCTGGTGGCGACGCCATGTCGTCGGCCATGACCATCGCCTTGCGTTCCGATGACGAGAACAGAAGTACCGCAGTCGGCTCGCCGGCAGCACCTAAGCGCAGCATCTCCATGTCCGGCATATTGACCAGATCAACGATGTCCTGGGTGGGCCTCGCAGCCTCTTCCGGTTCGGACCCGCTTCCTGAACCGACCAGGTACCCGCCCAGACCGATCAGCCCTACCAGAACTACTGCCGCCGCAACGGATGCGAGCCGAACAAGGATGCGTGACCGACCTCTGGATGCGATCACGTCAAGGCGGACCGGCTCCTGACGAATGTCGCCGAGTCTGCTGAGGACCTCGCCTCTCAGAGCGGTGGAGGGCTGGTCAGAACTCAAGGCCGCCAACCGTGCGGCGGTCTCATGGAAACCGGCTACTTCCTCACCCGCCTCGGGATTTACCTCCAGATGCCGCTCGAAGCGGCGAAGGTCGTCTCCTTCGAGCGCGTCCAGAGCGAAAAGGCCCGAGAGTCCCGCAGTGTCGAAGTCTTCATCGGGATTGAAATCGTCGCTCATCGAGACACCTCCAGACCATCACGAAGTCGGATCAGGCCATCACGAATTCGTGTCTTCACCGTTCCGAGTGGCAGATCCAACGTTGCAGCCACCTCGCTGTGGCTGTAGCCGCTGAAGAAGGCGAGCTCTATCGATTCACGCTGTGTGGGTGTGAGCTGGTCCATTGCCTTGCTCACACGTCCCTGCTCCAAGGCATCCTCGGTCAGCACGGCGGGGTCCGGCGAGGTCTCTGGGCGTTCACGCGATGACACCTTCTGCTCCCGGGACCGGGACGCCTCCTCGGAACGGACGCAGTCGACAGCCCGCCTGTGGGCCACGGTGAGGGCCCACGACATTGCGGATCCTCGCTGGGATGAATAGCGAGGCGCTGTTCTCCACAGTTCGAGCATCACTTCCTGGGTCACCTCCTCGGATCTTGCTGGATCCCTGAGTACCGATCTGATGAGTCCGAAGACCCTGCCGACGGCCACGTCGTAGAACTCGCCGAAAGCAACCTCATCACCGCTTGCGGCCCTGGCGAGAAGCTCGTCAGGATCGGTGCCTTTACGGCGTCGAGCCTCTGCCCGGAGCATGAACACCTGTCCATCGTATTGTCGATCAGAGTCCATCCACCTGATGTTCGCCACGGGCAGCGGATTGGATTGGAAGAACCTGCGAGCAGGCCTGAAATCTTCCGTGAGACGGTCGGCGGATCGGAGCAACGAGTGACCCGCCCTACGACAGGCAACGGGTGACCGGCCTGACGACAGGCGACGGGTGACCGGCCTGACGACGGCAATCCGGTCCAATCCAATCTTGCCTCGGCAACGAATCACCCTCGACATGTCCGATTCAGATCAAGCCAACAAGTTGTCCGGCCGACGCACCGTTTGGGTACGCGGAGCCGTTGCGGGCCTGGTAGCCACAGGTGTCTCCCTCGGGGTCGCCGAACTGGTGAGGGCAATGAACAGCGAGCTGAGTTCGCCGATCATCGACGTCGGTGCGCGCTTCATCGACGCCACCCCTCGCTGGCTCAAGGACTTCGCGATCTCGACGTTCGGAACGAACGACAAGACCGCTCTGGTCGTAGGAATAGCGACCGTATTGGTGGTCTACGCCTTGACGCTTGGCGTGTTCGGCACCCGCCGCCGATGGATCGGGGTCGCGGGTGTTGCGATATTCGCAGCCATTGGGATCGCTGCCTCGTCCGGCCAATCCGGACCGTGGTGGGGTGGTCTTCCAAGCCTCATCGGCGGTGCCGCAGGCGCAGCGGCGCTCTGGTATCTGCTTGGGTTGGCCGTCAATACTGAGCAAGCCCGCACCGAGTGGGCCGACTCCCGATCCTTTGACACCGAGACCCCAGGCAGCAGTGCATCAGTTGGCCCGGCGGTGGCCACTGGCAACCCCGAAGGCCGAAAGGTCATGCCGGGACGACTGGATCGTCGGTCCTTCATGGCGGCGAGCGCCGGCTTCAGCGCCGTGGCCGTCCTGGCGGGAAGCACCGGGCGTTGGCTGTCCGGTCGCTTCGAAGTCGCAGCTGAACGGGCCCGCATCATCCTTCCCGGGGCGCGAAGGCCACTTGGCGAGCTACCCGCGGATGTGAAGCTCGACGTGGCCGGCCTGACACCGTTTGTGACCGACAACTCAAACTTCTACCGGATCGACACCGCTCTAGTGGCTCCCCAAGTGTCCTCGGAGTCCTGGCGTCTGAAGGTGCACGGCATGGTCGACAAGACCCTGGAGTTCTCCTACGACGAGCTGCTCCGTCGCGACCTGGTCGAGTCGGACATAACCATCGCCTGCGTCTCCAACGAGATCGGAGGCGGACTCGCGGGCAACGCGCGCTGGCTCGGAGTACCACTTTCCGAACTACTCGAGGAGGCCGGGGTCGACCCTGCCGCCGACCAGATCGTCGGCAGATCGGTCGACGGCTTCACGGCGGGCTTTCCAACGAAGTTCGGAGTCGATCCGGATCGGGGTTCGTTGCTTGCGCTCGGAATGAACGGCGAGCCACTACCCGTCAAGCACGGCTTCCCGGCCCGCCTTATCGTGCCCGGCCTGTACGGATACGTATCTGCCACCAAGTGGATCACCGAGATAGAGCTGTCCACCTTCGACCGCTTCGACGCCTACTGGGTGGAGCGGGAATGGTCCGTAGAGGGCCCGATCAAGACCTTCTCACGTATCGACACACCGGCCTCGTTCAAGAAGCTTGCACCGGGCGAACATCCCATAGCGGGCATCGCGTACGCACCGACCCGCGGCATCTCAAAGGTCGAGGTCCGCGTGGACGGGCAAGATTGGATCCCGGCCAGCCTCGGCAAGGAACTCAACGACGTCACCTGGCGACAGTGGGTACTGCCCTACGACTTCAAGGACCCTGGCCAGTACTCCATCGAATGTCGGGCCACCGATGGCAGCGGCGTGGTCCAGACCCAGGAACGGGCCAAGCCGTTCCCGAACGGGGCGAGCGGCTGGCACTCGATAGTTGCGCTGATCGAATGACCCACTTCTGAGGAGGTCTCGAATCGATCCAATCCGATTCGAGACCTGCTCCGAACAACTACCGAGGCAACCACAATCGCCGGGGACGTCACGATGATGTCAACGCAAATATTGCGGTCGCATCCACTGCAGGAAGTCTGCGGACGATCACCAAATGGAAGCGAGATCCAACATGAAAATCACAAGGCCCCGAGTCGCATTTGTCGGCGTAGCTCTCACACTTGCCCTTACCGGAGCAGCCTGTTCGAGCGATTCCGACTCGGCCTCGGCCGACACCTCCGAGACCACCGCAGCAAAGTCCGACTCATCAATGAAGGACGACTCGTCGATGCAGTCGGACTCAACGATGAAGGACGACTCATCGATGAAGGACGACATGAGCACCGCCACTCCAACCGGGCCGGCCTGTTCGGCGGTACCTGCTGATGGTGCCGGAAGCTTCGAGGGTATGGCTGCGGAGCCCGTAGCGACCGCGGCCTCGGCGAATCCTCTGCTTTCAACGTTGGTGACAGCGGTTGGCGAAGCGGGCCTGGTTGACACCCTCAACGGCCCGGGACCGTTCACGGTCTTCGCCCCGGTGAACGACGCCTTTGCAAAGATTCCCGCTGATGACCTCAAGGCCGTCCTCGCCGACAAGGCTCAGCTGACCAAGCTCCTGACCTTCCACGTCGCGTCCGGCGAAATGACCTCGGCCGATCTCATCGATGCGGGAACCGTCAAGACCGTCGAGGGTGGTGACCTGACCATCGAGAAGTCGGGTGACAGCTTCACCGTCAATGGCGCCAATGTCCTCTGTGCAGACGTGCCCACGGCCAACGCAACCGTCTTCCTAATCGACTCGGTGATGATGCCTAGCTGAATCCCCCGTAGGGCAACCAACTGACCCCCAATGCTGTGGGGAGGGAGCGAAAGCTCCCTCCCCACAGTCGCGTACACAGTGCCGCATTGATGACAGGACCACCGGGCACGCCCTACTCGCATTGGGGCCTTCCTTCGGACTAGCGAATCTCGATTCCCAGATCCTTCATCCGGGCGCGGAAGTCGGCTTCCGATATCGGACGCAGGGCATTGAGGATCCGGACCTGTTCCCCGATCGGTGCGACCTCATTGGTGTTGGAGTCACGGTCGACGTTCACAGCGACCCCGTCCTGGGTGAACGCCATGAGTAGTTCCATCCCCTCGGACGACAATTTCAGCAACCCGGGATACGGGTCGGCTTTGACTCTCGCCGAACCGTCCGCCGCGTTCAGCAGTGAAGCTTCCAAGCCGAACAGCTGCTCGAGCCTGGCAACCGCCGGCGGAAGGCCCGTGTAGTTCAGGTTGATTGTGAACTTCGTATTCGACGACGAGTCGCGCACCTTCAGTTCCAGAGCGTCTATCGCGTCGCCCTCCGCCAATGGATAGCCCACACGCCCCGGATCCCACGTGGCGTTCAACCCGTCCGGCACGCGAAGGTCGACCAGCGCCGCTCGCACGGCCGATGCGTCAGTCAGGTCAGTGATTGACATTGCAACATCCTTCACGGCCGCCAATGCCTGCGCATCAGGCACTCCGCGGTAGACGAAGGTCAGCGCGTTGAGCGGATCACCCTTCTGGCGCAGGTCTATCCAAGTCGACGCTGTCGGGCTCGACTTCTCATCGGGACGGAGCACGGTTGCCTGCATTGAGTTGCCCAGCTCATGGGTTCGCTCCGGACTGAGCTGACCACCGGCATCCATCCAATACCTCGTGGGCAGGACGGCGAACCAGCGCGATGGCTCATCCACGTCGTCAACCGCGATCTGGAAGCCTGACTCGTGTGGCGAGGCCTGTACTCCGGTCACCTCGAGCGACGCCGAGCCATCAGGAAGTCGCCATATCCCACCGGCGGCCAGCGCCTCGGGATCTATGGAGAACTCGGTGCCGGAATCATCGGTCAGGACATCTCCCGCAGCTGGCGACATCGCCTCTGCCCCGGCTGATTCGGACGCCCCCTGACTCTTGCCTGCGTCGATGCCCGAAGAGTCTGCCGCAGCCGAAGACTCGGCCCGACTTTCGCTGGCGACGGCAGTGTCACTAGCAGTCGCTGCGATCTGACTATCTGTGTCGCCTCGCTGCAACCAGGCTCCGGCAATTGCCACGATGACGACCAGCGCTGCCGCAATTCCGAGCAACTTGCCCGTGCTCCTCCCACTTGAGGGCCTCATCGGACGCTCCGCCCCCACTTGTGGCATGTGTGCATCGAGCGCTCGCTGAGCACTTTGGGGCGTCTCCACGGTCAGGCCCGCAGCGGCGCGTTTCATCAACGATTGGAGCAATTGTTCTTCGGCCGGAGTGAGCTCGACTTCATCTGTGATTTCGTCTGCGGCATCAGCCGTAGCGTCGGTCGATTCGACATTGCGTGCGTCGCGGTCGTAGGGGTCCGGTCCGCTCACGTCTGCTCCGTTCACGACATCTCCTCGGTCAACAGGTCACGCAATTTGGCGATCGAGCGGTGCAGATGCGACTTCACCGTCCCGGAGGGCAGGTCGAGCTGGGTGGCAATATCGCTGATCGACATGTCGCCGTAGAAGCGCAACACGACGCAGGCCCTCTCGTCGGGACGCAATAGATCGAGGCGGTTCCACATCTCATCGACGTCTGGGTCCCAGCTGACCACCGGTCTGGGTGTGGGCTGCTTCCGAACAGTTCTGAGCCGCCGCTGGTGCGATCGAACTCCGTTGACGACGCTCGTCCGAAGATATGCAGCCGGTTGAACCACCGAGTCGAGCTTCGGTGCCAACTTCGAGAAGGCGTCCATGACAATTTCCTGGGCCACGTCCTGGGACCCACTCATCAGGGTCGCAAGACGCACCATCGGGTCGAAACGCTCCTTGAACAGCTCTTCGAGCTGTCGGGAAGGGTCATCGGTGTCTGCAAGCTGCCGCGAGGTGTAACCCGTGAAGTCCGTACCCCCTGGCTCATGGGTGACATCGGCAGAGACGTCAAGGAAGGGCGCGCCGCGAAGCAGGGAGAGGTCATCCGCGAGTGAGTCGTCCTCCGGCACCGCTGGCGACATGAGGTCTGTTCCTCCTCGTTCGTTCACACCCAACAAGACGCACAACTATCTCATTCGGTTGCACCCAACACTTGAACCCACGCTTGCCCACCGTGAGGTCCTTCGGCGAGTTGAGAGGCATTCAGAAAGCCCGACGGACGAACTGCTTGCATCCCTCGTCCAAGACCCAGTCGTGGCCCCACTCGATCAGCGGGCGGGCGACTGCTCCGGCTCGACGGAGAAGTGGGTTCGCCGGATACAACTCGGACTGCAGCCTTGCGGTTGAGCCGTCACCGTTGGCGACGACGCTCAGCAGGGCCTCGCCCCCGATATCGCCGCTCACCAGCGCATGAGCCTCTGACCCGGTCACCACCCTGTCGAGGTGGAGCCGGAAGCGGACCCGATAGGGCAGGGGTGGAGCGACCATGCAGTGCCACTCCGAACCCTCAGACAAGCCGCCCCGGGCATCGAACCGGCGGAGCCATGGCCACCACGACTCGTAGTCGTCGACCGCTGCGATCCGATCCCAGAGTTCGTCTGGACCGTTGCCGAAATTCCATGTCCGGTCGGAGTAGAAGACGGTAGCCACGGCCACAACTCTCGCACTCCGGCGAGGAGGATATGCTTTCGAACGGCGATGGAGTTCGCCTTGAACCGCCTTGTGGCTGATGACTCCTACCGAACTGACGCAGCTGGCGCCACAGGTGGAACCATCGGTAACGGTCTCTTCCGGCGCCTCGGGAGATGATGGTGACACGGGACCGGGTTGAATTCGGAGCACGGGAGCGACTGAAGCAGATCACGTACCTGCTTCGATGGACGGCGCTCGGAGGAATCGCCGGAGTTCTGGCTGGAACGGCGTCGGCAATCTTCCTGATCTCGCTGAAGTGGGTCACTGCACAGTTCACCGACCATTCATGGCTGCTCTTCGTCATGCCTCTTGCCGGTCTCCTGGTGGGACTCGCATACCACTACGGCGGCGGCCGCTCCGTCGAGGGCAACAATCTGATAATCGGCGAGATCCATGACCCTCAGGCGTGGGTGCCAAGACGAATGGCCCCCATGGTCCTCCTCGGAACGCTGGCCAGCCACCTGGGCGGAGCCTCGGTGGGTCGTGAGGGAACAGCCATCCAGATGGGCGGCAGCCTCACCGACCTGGCGTCGCGGCTGCTGCGGCTCAAGCCCTCTGACCGCCGGATGATGCTGATAGCGGCCATTGCCGGTGGTTTCGGATCCGTGTTCGGCGTTCCGCTCGCCGGAGCGGTGTTCGCACTTGAGGTCCAGGCCGTCGGGCGGGTGCGCTACGACGCACTCGTCCCTGCGTTGGTGGCGTCGGTCATCGGAGACATGGTCGTGTCAGGTTTCGGGGTCCACCACATGGCGACACCGGATCTGGGCGATGTTTCCCTGTCGGTCGAGCTGGTCCTGAAGATCGCCTTGGCGGGTACTGCCTTCGGGTTGGCGAGTGTCGCGTTCACCATGTCGGTCGAGCGCGCAAAGGCCGTGTTCGCGAAGGGTGTCGGATGGGCGCCGTTGAGACCGTTCATCGGCGGACTCTGCCTGATCGCCATGACGATGCTCGTCGGGTCACGCATGTACAACGGACTGTCGCTTGGGCTCATCGATTTGAGTCTCACCGGATCCGAGGTTCCTAACTGGGCGTTCCTGATCAAGCTCGCCTTCACCGCAGTCGCGCTGGGGGCAGGTTTCATCGGCGGAGAGGTGACGCCATTGTTCGTGATCGGTGCGACGCTTGGGGCAACACTCGCCGGCCTGCTGGGCGTACCAGTGCCGCTGCTCGCCGCAATCGGGTTTGTCGCCGTGTTTGCCGGGGCTGCCAACACCCCGTTGGCATGCACGATCATGGGTGTGGAGTTGTTCGGATCCGGTGCGCTGCCGTACTTCGCTATCGCATGCGTGTTCAGCTATGTGTTCTCATCGCACCGAGGCCTCTACAGGACCCAACTGGTCGGTTCCTCGAAGCTTCCCCAGGCCCCTTGACACGATCGAGATTTGAACATCGAATTGGGCCGTCCGGCGTGTACTTGTAGGGCGAACCCAGGGGGAGAAATATTGTGAACGGATTGGCACGAAAGCTTGCTGCGTTCTTAGTGCTGGCGGTCTTGGGAGCCACGCTTGCTTCCTGCGTACCCCAACCGGGCGACGATCCGTTCTACAAGGCTCCGACCGAGAAGCCCGGCGGTGGCAATTCTCCTGGCGGCGGACCTATCAACGTCGGTGCGGCGCCGGGAACCCTCATTCGATTCAGGGACTCTGTATTCACCCAGGACCCGGTCAACCGCACTCCGGTTGCAGGCGTCGATGCCTACCAGGTGCTCTACAACTCAACGAGTGCGTCGGGTATTTCCAACGTTGTCTCCGGAACCGTTCTCACGCCGACCACGCAGTGGACCGGACCAGGAAGTCGACCGATGGTCACATTCGGTGTCGGTACACGTGGACTGAGCGACCAGTGCGCTCCCTCGTGGACCATCAGCACGGGTTGGGATTACGAGTCCGCTGAATACCTGGAACTGCTTGCACACGGTTGGGCCGTTGCGATCACCGACATGGTCGGACTGGGAACGCCTGGGCTCCACACCTATGAGGTGAGCCGCGAGCAGGGAACGGCAGTGCTCGACATCGCCCGGGCCGCCCAGCAGATCCCAGATATCGGCCTCAAGGCGGACGGCCCGATCGGAATCATGGGCTACTCCCAGGGTGGATCCTCGGCAGGTTGGGCCGCCCAGTTGGCGGCGACCTACGCACCCGAGCTGAACGTCAAGGGAACTGCTGCCAGTGGTGTACCTGCAGATCTGATAGCTGTCGCAAATGCGCTCGACGGCGGCCCGTTCGTGGGGCTCGCGCTGCTGGCGGCCGCTGGGTACGACGCTGCCTATCCGGAGCTCGACCTGCGGTCGTTCTTGAACGACAGTGGAACGGAGATGCTCGACCGGGCGTCGTCAATGTGCATCGTCACGGTGGATGGCATTCGCCAACTGATCGACGTCGCCGGCAAGCCAATCAGTTCGTTCCTCAAGGACCCTTCCAGGAGCCCGCTGACAGATCCGACCTGGGTCGGACGGATGAACGAGAACCGCTTGGGTGCCGTGGCACCGAGCGCACCTGTCATGCAACAGCACGCCCTCTTCGACGAGATGGTGGCCTATCCCCAGGCAGCGGAACTCCGCGATGAGTGGTGCTCCGAAGGAGCGAATATCACCTGGCGGACGCTCTTCTTCGCCGAGCACGTTCTCGGTCTGCTCCAGAGCTTCCAGCCGTCGGTCGACTTCCTAGCAGCCCGGTTCGCAGATGTACCGGTAAAGGGCGACTGCCCCGGCTGAGCCGTTGGCTAGAACTGGACCTGCGGAGGAGCTTCGTTACCCGCGGGCGCGTCGTAGAACACGCCCTTCTCCACGCCGGCCATGCCGACGAAGAACGATGTGGGAATGGTGACCATCGAACGGTTCAGGGTCGCGCAGGCGTCGTTGTAGTACTGGCGTGCGAAGGCGAGTTGGTCCTCGGTCCTGGCCAGTTCGGTCTGGAGCTGCTGGAAGTTCGCCGACGCCTTCAGGTCCGGATACTGCTCGGCCACTGCGAAGACGTTGGCCAGCGCCTGATGGGTCTGTGCGTCAGCTGCGGCCTTCTCCTCGACAGTCGACGCCGACTGGCTCGCCGCTCTCGCAGCGGTGACGGCCTCGAGGGTCCCCGACTCGTGGCTGGCATAGCCCTTGACGGTCTCGACCAGGTTCGGGATCAGGTCCGTCCGCCTCGTCAGCTGGACATCGATGCCGGCGAACGCCTCGTCGACCGAGACGCGTTGGCCTCGAAGCTTGTTGAGCGAAGTAACGACCAAGAAGCCGATCGCCAAGGCGATCACAACTATCACGATGATCAAGATGACTATCGGCATGCTTGACGCCTTTCAGATTTGGTCTGCACATTGTGGTCGGCTTTGGGCCTTGAGGTGAGGACCGGCAGTTGGCTCACCATGATCCGCCACCGCCTCCTCCACCACCGGAGCCACCGGAGAACCCGCCTCCCCCACTGCTTGCCTGCGATGCGGCGTAGGCGGCGGATGCGCTGCTGATGGCGGAGTTGAACGAATTGTTCATGCTGTTCATCGAGAAGCTGTTTGCAGTTCCCGTCCAGATGAGCCATGGCACCACCGGAAGTGTGACGCCCTGTTCCTGGTAGCGCTGAGCCCAGGCGTCGGCCGAACCGAGCGCCAATGCCCACGGCAGGTATCGCGGGTACAGATCCATGTGCTTGGCCGCCTCGAATCGAGACTCCGAGGAGTCGGTGGTCAAGAACCGGGCAAAGCCACCCATTCTCGACCAGACATCCAAACCTGGTTCTGTCCGCTTGGTCAGCACCCCCCGGTTGAACATCGAACCGAGGGCAACCAGTGCGAATGCGCTCGTCGTGACCAACAGCGGCCAGAAGACGAATCCGAGGTCGCTCACGAAGTAGATGCCGATCTGTATCACCGTCAGGATCAGGCTCACCCAGCCGAGGCCCATCACGAGCCACCCTGGAGGTGACTGGGCCAGGAACGTCCTCGAGTCGACGCTCACGTGGGACCGAAGCGCCTTCTTCGCATTGGAGATCGCTTCTCCAGCGCCCTTCGTTGCCGAGACCTGGAACGAGGCGCCCACGAAATTAAGGCCGAGTGCACCCAGAACTGCGATTTCGGCCGCAGGAAGATTTGCGGTTGCAGGGTCGGCCACGACGCTTACGGACCAGGTGTCGTCGTCACCGGCGAGGGCCAGGACACCCCTTTCCGCCAGGTGGAACAGGGTCGACTGGAGGTCATCGGGCGAGTCGGTCTCGTCGAGCACCCGGACTCCGAGAGCGGGGTAGACCCCTTCGGGTGGCTCGTACAGGACCGGAAAGCCGGGTTCGTTCTCACGGGTGCGTGACGCCAGCAGCCAGGCCGCGCCAGCGGCCAGGATTCCTCCGACAATCGCCAGTGCGACGATCAGCACCGTGTGAGAGCTGGGTTCGATCGGTGTCGCAACCTCGTCCGAGGGGAACGCCACCTTGACGGTCACCGGAGTGAACGGCTCCAACGGCCCGGTCCTGATTCGCAGCGAGGTGCCTTCCACTGAAGCGTTGCACGGTGTGTCCTCGGCCTGCACGCAGGCGACTCTGAGTGGCTCCGTCGGTAGTTGCACCGAGATGTCCACCGAGTCCATCGACATCTGCCAGCCGGAACCCACGACGTCCCACCACCAGAGGGTCTCGCTATCCTTCTCCCCCGGTTCGAAGACATCCGTTGTACTCGAAACAATCTGGTAGTCGTGGGTTCCGGGGGAAAGGGTCCGGGATGCCGAGCCGATCTTCAGACTCTTGGTACCCGAGGCGCTGGGCACGACCTCATAGGGCTCTGATGATCCGTCACGGTCCACCGACTCGACGTCAACGGGATGGTCGACATTCTGTCGGCGGGGGTCGGCCGTGTCGAAGATCCTAAAGATGCCGTGCTTTCCCGATGGCATCTGGACAGCGAGTCGCTCATCGGTGGTTAGATCACCGTCCCGGTTGAGCACCATCGACGCGTCGTAGGTCGAAATGCTTGCCGTGTCCTTCTGGCGATTCAGGACACTCAGCGGAGGGAGGAAGAACACCGCCACCAGCGCTGCTATCAATACGATTCGGAGACCCCAGCTGATAGCCGGTTTTGAACTGCCGCGTCGCTTCAACATCTGTGCCGTTTCAGCACTGGTCAAACCTTGGAGTCACGCCCACACGCTAACTGCCTTTGATCATGATGCTGCGCGATGTCGATCGGCACGGTGCCTGTCAGCAGGAACGACGACCTGTCGGCCAAGTCAGTTGCACGACGCCCTGTCGCGGGCACACGCCTGTCGCGGGCACAAGAACCTGTCGAGCGATGGAACCTTGGGCACCATGACGAATCAGCGCGAGGCTTTGCGGGCGTTCGACCGACAGGGGCTACCAGATGACCATGATTGACGACTCGACCACTGCAGCCGAAGGAGACCTCTCGGCTCGCGCCGCCTCGCTGCGATCACGGGCAGCCGTCGCCAACAAGGACCGGGCCGCGTGGCTGGCGCTGTTCGCCGAGGACGCGCTGGTCCAAGATCCGGTCGGCCCCTCTGCATTCGATGAGGTGGGCGACGGTCACCGAGGGGCGGCTGCGATTGCGGCGTTCTGGGACAACGTCATCGCCCCCAACTCGGTTGCCATGAGGATCGACGCGTCCTTCGCCGGTGCCGACGAAGTCGCCAACGTGGTGACGATCACCACCACTTTCGACGATGGCTCACAGGCCGTGGTCCCGGGAATCGTGATCTACCGGGTAAACGGTCTCGGCAAGATCATGTCGCTGCGCGCCTTCTGGGAGATGGAACAGATGTCATTCGTCCCGGCTCCGACACAGTGACCCAAGCGGCCTGAGGCGAGGACAACTCAGCGGTGCCAGGCACATCGGCCGAATTAGTCGGCCGACTCCGGTGCCTCGCCCAGGGAGCGGATTCGGGCAACTTCGTAGGAGGCCACGGCACCGGCCGATGCGACATTTAGCGACGCCAGCCGACCGTGCAGTGGGATGGAAGCGACAAAGTCACAACGCTGACGCACAAGGCGCGACAGACCCTTTCCCTCGGCGCCCAGAATCAGACAGACCGCAGCGCTAGCAACCCGAAGCTCGTGGATTGGCGTGTCGCCGGCCATGTCGAGTCCGACGGTCCAGATGTTGGCGGCCTTCATCTGTTCTATGGCAGTGGGCAGACCCCCGACGAGTGCCATCGGCAGGTACTCGATGGCGCCGGCCGCCGCCTTGGTGACCGTTGGAGTCACATGCACCGCCCGATGCTTCGGCAGGATCACTCCGGTCACACCGGCGCACTCCGCGATTCGGAGCAGGGCGCCGAGGTTGCCGGGATCGGTCACACCGTCCACAGCAAGTAGGAACGGGGACTCCTGGGCCTCGAAGAGGTCTTCGAGGGGTGTCTCCTTGATCGGTGCGGCACGGGCGACGATTCCCTGAGGGGCGTCGGTGTGGCTGATCGAGTCCAGCTTGGTGCGACTGACCTGGGTCACGGGCACCCGCAGTTCGTCGGCCAATGCCAATACGTCGGCGATTATGTCGACGTGGTCCACCTCGTTGGAGAGGAAGATCTCCATGCACCGACGTTCGCCCGCCAGGAGGAGCTCGCGAACTGCCTGTCGCCCCTCGACCTGAGTTCCTCCGAGCCCACGTTCCTTGACCGGCGCGACGCGTCCGGGGGCAGCCCGTCCTGGTCGGCCTCCCGAGCGTGGCGCGGCGCCCGTCCTGGGTGGACCCGCCTTCGATGAAGTGGACCTGGGTGGGCCGGACCGGCCTGAGCCGGATTTGGCTGAGCCGGATTTGGCTGAGCCGGTCCTGGACGCACCGGTGCGGGACGAACCACTGCGCGGTTGCCCTGGACGAGCATCGCCGGCTCGTCCGCCGCCGGTGCGTGAGCCGCTCGGGCGAGCCGGTGGCTTGCCCGAACCTCCCTTGGGACCGCCTCGCGAACCCGATCCCGATCCACCACGCGTTGAGCTCATTGCGATTCTCTCCCAAATAGTTTGTCGCCAGATGACCCGACGCCAGATACGCCTCCAGCGGACGCGCCTCCAGCGGACGCGCCTCCAGCGGACGCGCCTGCACCGGACAGGTCGTCACGAGGCCGCTGCGCCTCGGACGGGTACGCCGCTGGTTCCGGTGCTGGGTTGGCAGTTGCTGATTCGAGCAGTGCCGACGCCATGCAGGCAATGCCCTCCACTCGACCGAGGGCGCCCATCCCTTCGGCACGCCGACCCTTGACGGTCACAGGTGCACCGACGCGATCACTAAGAATCCGCTCCATCTCGTCACGTCGGGGAGCAAGCTTCGGTCGTTCGGCGATCACCGAGCAGTCGACGTTCACCGGAGCCCAGCCCTGTTCGGCGACGAGGCCGACGACGTGGTCAAGCAGGGTGAGGCTGTCGGCACCCTTCCATCGCTCATCAGTGTCGGGGAAATGGGAGCCAAGGTCACCAAGACCGGAGGCACCCAGCAGCGCCTCGGCGACAGCGTGAGCAATGACGTCGGCATCGGAATGACCGTGAAGTGCCTGCTCGCCGTCGAATACAACGCCACCTAGGACCAGGACCCGGTCGGCGTCGTCAGAGAAGCGGTGGACATCGAAGCCGTTTCCGATGCGAAGACTCATGTCTTGATTCTCCCCCACTCCGGCGGATATCAGAGCATCAACACGGTTGAGCGCACCTTGCCGTGCCGCTGGGAAGTCCTCGTTGCGCTGCTACGAGGGACTACTGGGTGGCCGCGCGACCTGGTCCGGCCGCCCCTCCCTCTCAGCTGAGTGCGTCGATCAGCAGCGAAACAGCGGAGAGAATGATTGCGCCGAGTACGAAGTGGTCGAACGATCGGCCTGCCAGTCGATTCCTGAGCCTTACTCCCAGGGGTAGCACCGCTGCGACGGTCACTCCGGCGGCCGCCATTGCAACCGTCCTGTCCCAGGTGAGCGCTCCCTGCATCACCAGGATGACCAACTGCACCAGGCCGGTGACCCCAAAGATCAGGGTCACCGAATGGATGTAGGTGCGAGACGACAGTCGATATCCGTGTATCCACGTAGCGACTACCGGCCCCGAAACGCCCAGAGCGCCCTGCATGCAGCCAGCTACGAACCCGACAGGGCCGGAGTATCTCTTGGTGGTCGCGGTCGACAGACGTAGTTCCGGCCTTCTGAAAAACTGGATCACGAAGACCAGAATCGTTATGGCGAGCATGATCAGCAACGGTCGATCCGGCAGGTTCACCAGCGCGATGGTTCCGACAACTGCGCCCACCGATCCGAAGCCGACGATTCGGCCCAGGTCCCGGGATCCGGCCCGGGAGTCACGGGTCTCCCAGCAGAGGTATGCGTTTGCGGCGACGTTCGGAATGGCGACGATGACGACCGCGTTCTCGACTCCGGCGACCAGCGCTATGAGTGGGACTGCTACAACCGGGTACCCCATACCGGTGACGCTCTTGACCGTTGCCCCCGCAAGTGACGCGAGAACCACGACCAGAAGTTGGGTCGAGGTCACCGGGCCCAGATCAACTGTTCACTGGATCACGGCCGAGGGCACCCGAGTCGATCATCGACCCGGCCAGGATCAAGTCAAGCTGCTCGGTCAGCTTGAAGTTCAACCGCTCGCCCTCCACCAACACGACGGTGTACCCGATCTGTTCCACCAGTCCGGCGTCATCGGTAGCCTCGCCACCCTTCGAATGCGCTTCTCTAAGGACCGACGCCGAAAATCCCTGCGGGGTCTGAACAGCCCGCACAGCGTCACGATCGACGATTCCCCCCTCGACCCACCTCAGGGTGTCTGCCACCGTGAGGGCCGGAACCACGGCATCGGCGCCGCCACGAAGTGCGCCGATGACACGATTGAACAGTTCGTAGGATGCCAGTGGGCGGGCACCGTCGTGGACCAATACGTAGGTGGCTGATGCGGGCACCGCTGCCAGACCTGCGCGGACAGACCCAGCTCTGGAGTCCCCACCGGCAACCACCCTGATGGATCCGGCCTGTGTTTGCTCGGAACCCGCAGTTTGTTCCGAACCCGCAGTCTCGGATTGCGCTGCCTGGGTCTCGGCCGGGCCGCTCTGTGCCAAGTGGAAATCTGCCGTTTCGAAACGTGCTGATTCGGACTCCAGGTATTCGCCCGGCAGCACGACGACAATCCCCTCGCAGCTCAGTGCGGCAGTACTGACGGCTCTGTCGATCACCCGAATGTCGCGCAGGTACTCGAACTGTTTGAGGCCACCGAATCGACTGCCCGAACCGCCTGCGACGACGATGCACCAAACCCCTCGACCAGACTCTTTCCGGTCCACTGCTGCTCGCGGAGCAGGGGTCGAGTCGGCCTTTGACATCCCGTAACGCTAGCCGTCCGACCCCCGGGCGACATCTGTCACGATCATTGTCGGTACGATGTCGACGTGAACGATATGGATCTCCTACTCGGCGTCGAACTCTTCGATCTTTTCGACGACGACGACCACCGTCAATTGGCCGATGCAGCGGACACGGTGGAGCTGATCCGCAGTGACGTGGTGTTCGAAGAGGGAGCCTCTGCCGACGCCTGCTACGTGGTCATCAACGGCCGGGTCGCGATCGCCAACAAGTCGTTCGACGGCCGCGAATCCATGGTTGCCATCATGGAGCGAGGCGACCTGTTCGGCGAGATGGGGCTCTTCGACGGCCTGGGCCGCTCGGCAGAGGCACGTTCCCTTGAGAACTCGTCGGTAATTCGCATTCCCTACGAAGTTCTGCAGTCGATCTGGGAGAACAAGCCAGAGCTGCTGTGGTCAGTGGTGCGGCTCCTGAGCCAGAGACTCCGTTCCACCGATGTGGCGCTCGCCGACTCGTTTTTCCTCGACGTCACGGGGCGTACCGCAAAGCACCTGCTCGAGCTTGCCGGCACCCGCGACGAGTTCGAGATCCCGATCACCCAGGAGGAACTGGCCGGCCTCGTTGGCGCCTCCCGTGAGCGGGTCAACAAGGCAATCGCCAGCTTCCTGCGACTCGGTTGGATCGAACAGAACGACCGTGAGTACCGGATCCTCAAGCGTCGAGAGCTGGAGATCCGCTCCCAATAGCCGACTGACGCGGCGGGGCCACCCGGCCCGGCAGAGCTAGTTGCGGGTTATCGGTCACGAGTCATCGGGCCGCGCGGGCGGCCGGGACAGTCAGTTGGCTCCAGCGAGAAACGTGAGAGCCCTGGCCCAAGCGTCTTCGGCATAGTCGGCCCGGTGAGCGGGTCTGCTCGGGTCGTGGAGAAATCCATGTTCCGCGCCTTCGTAGCGGCGGACGGTCACGCCAGCTGCTTCAAGTTCCAACAGATCTGACTCGGGCAGGAACGTGTCCTGGGTTCCGGCGATCTGCATGACGGCGGTCTCTCCCCGCCGGGCGAGCAACTCGATCGGGTCGCCCTGATCGGCGCTCGCCCACGCGGGCGGAACGTGGGCCATTCCGTAGAACGACACCACGCTTGTGAAGCGACCGGTCGATGAGGCCTTGAGCGCGTACATGCCTCCCATGCAGAACCCGATGATCGAGGCCTCGGCCTTTCCGGTCAGATCGGCAGCTGAAACTGCGTCGGCGAGGACATCGGAGTCCTTCAGCGCCGCTAGCGCCTCTGAGCGGCGAGCCATCCCGTCGGGCGACTCCGATCCCGGCAGATCCTGTCCAGGGAATGGCTCGAAGCAGATGGTCGTCCATCCAGTGCGGTCGGCGAGCGTCTGACACAGGTCGGCGAAGTGGGGTCGCAGACCCCAGATGTCGGGTATGACCACCAAGGCCCGTGGTGAGCCTTCCTTCTCGACAAGCTCGGCGGCGGTTCCGGACGGAAGATGTATCTCCATCTCGGCGACTTTAAGCGGCCGACGAGGGGCAGGTCCTGCACCTCGTCGATCATGGAAGTTAAACCTGCGGTCTCGACACCGCGGCAGCGTCGCCCCGCCAGAGGCGGTAAAGGGATCAGGAGTAGCGGTCGAGAATGCTGGATTCAGCGATTCTCGAGAGAGCGTCCTTGACCGTCTCGGCCCAGTGCTCCCCCACGCCCTCGACCCCGGCCATGTCGGAAATGGTCGCTCGGCTCAGCTTTTCGAGGGTCCCGAACTTCTCGACCAGGTTGCTGATCACGTCTGCCGGCAGCCTCGGAATCTTTGCAAGCATCCGGTAGCCACGAGGTTCGATAGGAGCGTCGAGGTCGTCGGTCTCATCCGATAGATGCGTCGCGTTCACGACCTCGTCTGCGTCCAGAAGGTCATCGACCTCAAGGTCCGACAGCGTCTCTATCGCCTGTTCAAGGTTCCAAGACATATCGGACTTGAAGTAATCACGTACGACCAGGCGGCGCTCGTCCTCGACCCCGGCCATCAGCTCGCGCAGTTGCAGCCTGATCAGTCGGCCATCAGTGCCCAGCTCGGTCAGATACTGCTCGATCTCCTCCGAGATACGTGCCACGAGTTCACCCCTCTGGAGCAGGGTGACCACGTCGCGCAGCGTGACGATGTCCTCGACCTCAAGTGAAGTCAGGTTGGCCGACACCTCATCGAGGCGGGCCTTGTAGCGCTCGAGGGTTTGGAGCGCCTGGTTGCAGCGACTGAGAATCGAGGGGATCGGTTCGAGCTGGTAGCGCTCGTTCTTCGTGTAGACCGTCACCACCGCCATGTCCTCGGATACCGAAACGACAGGGACCCCGATCGAACGGGCGACACGCTCGGCAGTGCGGTGCCGAGTACCGGTCTCGTCGGTGGGTACGTTCGGGTTGGGCACCATGTGAACGTTCGCCCGGGCGATATAGCCCGCGTCGGTGGTGAGAATTATTGCGCCGTCGGTCTTGGCAAGCTCCGAGAGACGCTGCGGCGAGAACGAGGCGTTGACCAGGAAGCCACCCGAGGAGATGTTCAACACCTCGGGTCCGTCGCCGATGACGATCAAAGCGCCCATTCCGGCTTTGAGAATGCGATCCAGGCCCTCACGCAGGGGACGCCCGGGGGCTACTGCGGCCAGAGCGCTGAGCAGCTCTTTGCTGTGACGCTCGTTCTGACGTTCGCTCACACCTCACCACCCGGTCTGGCCGATTTTGGCCAGTGTAGATGCCTCGGGGCATATCTCTTGCAGGCGGGTTCTGTCACGTTCTACCGAGCCCGATCGTGCTGATGGCTGCAGCCAGTGTCGGAACGCGCAGCAGCCGAATGTTTAAATCGACGTCGGGGGCCGAGCGGGGAACCACCGCGGCTTTGAAACCAAGGCGGGCTGCCTCTGCCAGCCGGCGCTCGAGCCGACCGACCTGGCGAATCTCTCCACCCAGGCCGACTTCGCCGCATGCGACGACCGAATCATCAAGAGCGATCCCTGACACTGCTGAAGCCAACGCCAGACAAACGGCCAGATCTGCGCCGGGCTCCACGACCTTCACGCCTCCCACAGCATTGGCATAGACATCCAGATGTTGGATCCTGACGCCTGCCCGTCGATCCAGCACCGCGAGCAGCAGAGCGAGTCGCCCGCCATCAAGGCCCTGGGATGACCTGCGGGGTTGGGGCAGGTTTGTGCTGACGACGAGAGTCTGGACCTCTACGAGCAGAGGTCGGTGCCCGTCGAGCGCTGGTGTGACGATCGAGCCGGGCACTCCCGGGCGTCTGTCCCCGATGAAGAGCCCGGACGGGTCTGGCACGACCTCAAGGCCATCGTTGACCATGGTGAACAGGCCCAGTTCCTCAGTCGACCCGAAACGGTGCTTATGTGCCCGCAGAACACGCAGGGCATTGTGCCTGTCGCCTTCGAATCCGAGCACCGTGTCGACGACGTGTTCGAGCGCCCTGGGGCCGGCCAGCTGACCGTCCTTGGTGACGTGTCCGACCAGTATTACCGCCGTACCGGTCGTCTTGGCTGCCTGGACCAGCCGGTGAGCACACTCGCGCACCTGGGTCACCGAACCCGGCGCAGAATTGAACACCGGATCGTGGAGGGTCTGGATGGAGTCGACCACGCAGATCTGAGGTCGGATTTCGGTTATGTGGTGGATGACGTTGGGCAGAGACGTCTCGGCGGCCAACAAAAGGTTCTCGTTCAGTGCGCCGAGGCGGTCGGCACGAAGCCGCACCTGATCCGCCGATTCCTCACCGGTGATGTAGAGAACCGTCGCCCCAGCCGTTGCCCGAGCCCCCATCATCTGGAGCACGAGTGTGGATTTTCCGACTCCCGGCTCCCCGCCCAGAAGGGTCACGCTTCCGGGAACGAGTCCTCCGCCAAGCACGCGGTCGACCTCGGCGATGCCACTGGTGACTGGTTGCCCGCCGTGGGATCGAACCGCAGTGATCGGAACCGGCGGAACCGGTGGTTCGCCCTGAAGTGCCGCGGGTGTTGGCTCATCCAACTCCTCGGCCATGGTGTTCCACTGACCACAAGTGGTGCACTGCCCCGCCCACTTCGGTGCACCGGCACCACATTCCATACATCTGAAGACAGTCCGGGTTCTGGCCATGGCGATTCAAACTAGATGCCGCCAGTGACAGCCAACGCGGCAGGCGTCTAAGCCGGTTGTCGGAGGAGACCAGGTGAGGTGCGACCTGTCAGCGTCGAGCCCGTCTCAGGGCGACGCCCGCCAGGGCCAGAGCTATGACCACCAGAGCAACTCCCGACCCAATCAGGACCAGGACGCCAGGCTGGGAATCCGTTGCGGTGGCTGTCAGATTTTTCGATGTCGGCTTTCCGGAATCGATCGGGAAGTTCCATCGGACCCGATCCCCGACCGAAGTGCCGTTCGAGGTGACTTTCCCCCCGGGAAGACCGACTGTCACGCTCAGCGTTGCTGAATCACCAGTTCCACGTTCGGTCTTGAGTTGGTCGGGCGTTCGCCCCAGAGCAAGCCCGCCCAGAGCTTCCTTGAGCGCGGGATCTGAGAACTGCTCGAGCGATCCGCTCAGCTCGACGTCAGCGCGCAGCCGGTATTCGGTGGATGCGAATCCGTTGCCGAGGTCGAGCTTCACATTCGAGAAGATGCCCGGAGTGTCCGCCGAGTGGCCACCGATCTCGGTCAGTACGGCTTCGAGTTCACCCGGCGACGCGAAGCTCCTGACTGCCTTCAGGGTGACATCACCGGAATCCCGCCCGGTCACAGGCTCTGCGACCTTCCAGCCCGCTGCTCGGAGGTCATCGACCTTGACCGCTTCTTTCGGGTCTCCGAGCTTGGCGGCGGCGTCACGGTCGAGGACCACGGAAACCGTCACTTCTCCGGCTCCGTCCGGGTCGACGTCAATCAACACGTCCGCGCGCATCCGGCACGCGGTTGGAACCACCACCAGAATGAAGCCGAGCACTACAAGAACGAGCCGTCGCACGGCGGCCGACGTTAGTGGCCCACCTGCGACGGCTCGTTCCGTCTCAATAAATTGTCTGACTCAAACCGGTCAGTCGCTCAGCTCGCTTCGACGCTTGCCACTGCGAGCTCTTCGATTGGTGGCGGAACAAATCCCTCCACTGCTTCGAAGGTGAAGATCTGCTCTTCGGGGATTTCCGGATCGGGAGCAACGTCGACCTTGATCGTGTGGCCGGCCTGGAACTCCTTGTACAGGAGGCGTTCCGAAACCGGATCCTCGATCAGCCGCTGGATTGCCCGGCGGAGTGGACGGGCACCCAATGTCGGGTCGTAACCGCGGTCCGCCAACAGCAGCTTGGCGGGCTCGGACACCTCGAGGCCCATACCCAACCCGACGAGCTGTTCGCCCACCCGGTTCAGCATCAGGTCCACGATGGTTGTGACCTCGGCCTTGGACAGCTCGTGGAAGACGATCACATCGTCAATACGGTTGAGGAACTCGGGCCGGAAGTGCGCCTTGAGGGCGTCGTTGACCTTTTCCTTCATCCGCTCGTAGGTGATCGCCTCGTCACGCTTGGAGAACCCGATGTTCGCCTTGCGCAGGTCGGCTGTACCCAGGTTGGAGGTCATGATGAGCACGGTGTTGCGGAAGTCGACCGATCGACCTTGGGAGTCGGTGAGTCGACCCTCTTCGAGGATCTGCAACAACGTGTTGAAGACATCCGGGTGGGCCTTCTCGATCTCATCGAAGAGCACGACCGAGAACGGCTTGCGCCGGACTGCCTCGGTGAGTTGGCCGCCTTCTTCGTAGCCGACGTAACCGGGAGGAGAACCGACCAGACGACTGACCGTGTGCTTCTCCATGTACTCGCTCATGTCGAGGCTGATCATGGCCGTTTCGTCGCCGAACAGGAACTCGGCGAGCGTCTTGGCCAACTCGGTCTTGCCGACACCGGATGGACCCAGGAATATGAACGACCCGGAAGGCCGCTTGGGGTCCTTGAGTCCGGCGCGGGTACGACGGATCGCCTGGGACACCGACTTGATGGCCTGATGCTGACCGATGACGCGGTGGTGGAGTTCGTCCTCCATGCGCAACAGCTTCGCCGTCTCTTCCTCGGTGAGCTTGTAGACGGGAATTCCTGTCCAGAGGGAGAGAACCTCGGCAATGGCCTCCTCATCGACCTCGTCGAAGAGGTCCACACCGGCGGCCTTCATCTCGACGTCGCGGGCGTCCTTCTTGGCCAGGAGTTCCTTCTCACGATCGCGAAGTCGACCGGCCTCTTCGAAGTCCTGTGACTCGACCGATTCCTTCTTCTGTCGCACGACGTCCGCGAGTTCGTTCTCGATCTCGCGGTAGTCAGGTGGGGTCTGCATCCGACGGATGCGCAACCGTGATCCAGCCTCGTCGATCAGGTCGATCGCCTTGTCGGGCAGGAATCTGTCCGAGATGTAGCGGTCAGCCATGTTGGCTGCAGCGACGAGCGCCTGGTCGGTGATGGTGACCCGGTGGTGCTGTTCATAGCGCTCGCGGAGACCCTTGAGGATCTCGATCGTGTGAGGAACGGAAGGTTCGTCGACGACGACCTTCTGGAATCGACGCTCTAGTGCAGCGTCCTTCTCGAGGTGCTTGCGGTATTCGTCGAGCGTGGTCGCTCCGATGGTCTGGAGTTCACCACGGGCGAGCATCGGCTTGAGGATCGACGCCGCGTCGATGGCTCCTTCGGCTGCTCCTGCACCTACGAGGGTGTGGATCTCGTCGATGAACAAGATGATGTCGCCGCGGGTCTTGATCTCTTTGAGCACCTTCTTGAGACGCTCCTCGAAGTCACCCCGGTAACGAGAACCTGCGACCAATGCACCCAGATCGAGGGTGTAGAGCTGCTTGCCGTGGAGAGTCTCGGGAACGGTGTCCGAGGCAATGGCTTGCGCAAGTCCCTCGACGATTGCGGTCTTGCCGACGCCGGGCTCGCCGACCAGAACCGGGTTGTTCTTGGTCCGGCGGGAGAGAACCTGCATCATGCGCTCGGTCTCGCGCTCGCGGCCAATGACCGGGTCGAGCTTTTTTTCACGCGCGAGCTGGGTGAAGTTACGTCCGAACTGGTCCAGAACCAATGATCCGGAAGGCGTATCGCCTCCTGAGCCTGTGCTGGCAGCGGCCTTCTCGCCACCCTGGGGTGCGGATCCGGTGCCGGGATAACCCGAAAGCAGTTGGATCACTTGCTGGCGGACCCTGGACAGGTCGGCGCCCAGCTTCTGAAGCACCTGGGCTGCGACACCCTCACCCTCGCGGATCAGACCGAGAAGGATGTGCTCAGTACCGATGTAGTTGTGACCGAGTTGCAGGGCCTCGCGCAGCGAGAGCTCGAGCACCTTCTTGGCTCGTGGCGTGAAGGGGATGTGCCCAGAGGGTGATGACCCTCCTTGGCCGATGATCTCCTCAACCTGCTGACGCACGGCTTCAAGGGAGATGCCGAGCGATTCGAGCGCCTTGGCGGCGACTCCCTCTCCCTCGTGAATCAGACCGAGAAGAATGTGTTCCGTACCGATGTAGTTGTGATTGAGGAGACGAGCCTCCTCCTGAGCCAGCACAACGACTCGGCGGGCCCGGTCGGTGAAGCGTTCAAACACGTGGCTGCCTCCAT
>JBARXY010000042.1:0-2257 GCA_049647585.1 Microthrixaceae bacterium
TTCGCGGATCGTGCGGGCGGTTGGCTGAACCTGATGGCGCAAGCCGCCGAGCTGCACCCGATAACCCGTGCTTGCGCGGGTTATCACCTCTGGAACCTCGCGGGCCTCGGGCTGCACGGCGACCGAATGGAAGCAGCGGTTACGGCCGCGCGGATCGCGGCCAGCGAGGGCAAGGGAGCAGTCTTTGCACCTCTGGCCATGGGCGGGGCGGGGGGGCTGCGCACCGGTGGCCCACCCGCTGACCGCCTGGCGCGCTGGCTGGACGGGATGGAGACCGCCTGCCTGACCGCAATGAGGCACCTTGACGATATTGAAGCGTGGTCAGTGCGGGCGGAAGCCGAGATGACCTCACTTTCGGGAAAGACTCCTCGCGCCTTGCGCGCCGTGTTGACCGAATGGCCCCTTGTATCCGCCCCGATGGCCGAAGCTCTGATCGGCGCCAGTCGCGCCGCCGTCCAGCGCAACCTCGCCTGGATGGAAGCGCGTGGTCTGATCCGTGAGGTGACCGGGCAAGGACGCTATCGGATGTGGCGTACTACGAACTGAAGGATGCGGCAGACTTCGCCGATCTTGTTGACGGCAGTGGTGTACTCCATAACCCGCGCGCCAGTAGAATGCGAAGAAAACCGTTTGCAGTTAATGCATTTGTTGCACTTATTTCTTATATGGTGGTAGACAGCAGAAAACGGAGAGGAGACCACCATGAACATGTTGGCACACCGGCATCTTCCACCGACCCCGCAGGACGCTGCGATTGCGCGTGTCTCGGGACAGGCCTTGTCGCGCTTTGCGGCAGCCCGAGGACCCTTGAAGCTTCGCGTTACAGACGCGGAGCAGATGGAACCGATTGAACTTCCCGCCGGCGCTGTTGCGCTACTCATGGAGATCCTTGAGGCGATGGCAGCCGGTCGCGGCGTCACCATCATTCCCGAGAACGCCGAACTCTCGACAGTCCAGGCGGCAGAGGTGTTGAATGTCTCTCGGCCGTTCCTGATCAAATTGCTTGAGGATGGCAGTATCCCGCATCGGAAGGTCGGCAAGCATCGCCGCGTCCGCATGGAAGACGTCATGTCGTACAAGGCGGCCATCGACAACGAGCGCGAAGCCGTCCTTGATCAACTGGCCGCCGACGCACAGGACCAGGACATGGGCTATGGCTCGAAATGAGCCAGTACACGGTGCTGTTCGACGCAAATGTTCTCTACCCCGCGCCAATGCGGGACGCGCTGATGCAATTGGCTGTCACAGATCTTTTCAAGGCGAAGTGGACGGCTGACATCCATCGGGAATGGATCGACGCCCTTCTACGCAATGAACCGGCATTGCCAAGTTGGGTGATTGTGGGCGCAAAGGGGGGCGAAGCGTGAGCGCTTATGCGTTCATCTCGAGCGCATAGTCGTTCCACAGGCTGAAGGCGTCAGCCCGTGCGTGGCGGTATGAAGATGCGGTGAGACGATAGCGGCGGGGACGGAAGAGGGTGTTGATCTGGTCATGGGCGGCGAGGAATCTCTGCGCCTGTCGTTGGGACTTGAAGCGTCCCATGATCTTCTCTCGCCGTCGCGTTGGTCTGTGTGAGCCCTCGACCAGGTTGTTCAGCCCCTTGTGTGCCCTGTGGTCGGCGTCGGGAGCCAGGTTCCGGATTGGCTTGAAGTAGCTGCGCAGCTTGTCGGTGATCATCACACGCGGCTGGCCGAATTGCGCGATGAGCCTTGCCAGAAAGCGCCTCGCGGCTCTGGCGTTCCGGCGGGTTTGCACGAGGATGTCGAGCGTGTGGCCATTGGCGTCAACCGCCCGCCAGAGCCAGTGTTTCCTGCCGCGTATCGGGATGACGACCTCGTCCAGATGCCACTTGTCCGACGGCCCCGGCCTATCGCGCCGGATGCAGGTGGCAAACTGCGCGCCAAAGCGGTTAACCCAAAGCCTGATGCTCTCGCGGCTGACGATCACGCCGCGCTCTGCCAGAAGGTCCTCGACGTCAGCCCCGCTCAGGGCGAAGCGGTGATATGCCCAGACGGCGTAGGCAATGATCTCACGGGGAAAGCGAAACCCCTTCAGGCGCGGCATGGATGATGGCGTTTTCATCCGAGATCCTGTAGCAGGCGCTTCACGACACAACAACTTGGCAATGCCGTCTAAATGCCTCCAACGATTGGTGGGGTTGCGTGATTGAACTCGGTGCCGTCCCGCCACATGCGATGAAGAACAACACCAATGCGCCTTGCTAGCGCGACCATTGCCCTCTTACTTCCCCGACGCT
>JBARXY010000043.1:0-7019 GCA_049647585.1 Microthrixaceae bacterium
CCGCGCCCGAGCCCGCCGCGCCCGAGCCCGTAGCGCCCGAGCCCGTAGCGCCACAGCCCGTAGTGCCCGAGCCCGTTGAGCCGGAGCGTGTCGATCCCGAAGTCGCTTCGCCGGCGGCGTGGCTCAAGGCGACGACAACCGGCCCTGCCGACCCAACTCGTTCGACCGAGAGCGCTCCTGGTTCGACCGGAGGGGCCCCGCCGCCAGCACACCGTCGGCCGTCCCACTCCGAGCCGTCCCACTCTGGGCCTTCCCGCCCTGGACCTTCCCGCCAGGATCCTTCGAAGACGAGTTCGAGAAGAGGCGGAGCGAGGCGCGCGAGACCTGCGTCGGCGGGCGAAAGTGAACAGGTTCTGTTCGCCCCCGGTGGTGGCATCGCCCGAGCGGTGTCGTCCGATTCCAGGCCGGTCAATGTTCCACCGGCCCTTGAGGATGCGCTCGCCCGTCTGGTTCCCCAGTCGGTGCGCGACGCAGCTCCCGTCCTGTCGACATTGGCGGAGTCGCTCGTACCCGGTGAGACCGTGACCGGCGTAATCCAGGGCTGGGCCAAAGGTTTGGCCTGCGTCGTTGCACGTACCGACAAGCGGATAATTGTCGTGGCCAACCGCTTCCCGGAGCCGCTGGTGGAGTCGCTGCATCCAACCAGAACGGCCATCTCGCTCTATGGGCCGCCGGGTGTCGGCCACGTCTCGGTGGCGATCGTGGATGGTCGCCGTCTGCTCGAGGTCAGTGGTGTCCTGGATCGCTCCGCAGCCATGGCGCTGCGTTCCGATTCACCAAAGACACCGAAGCGACGGGGCTACTTCTGAGGGAGCGGTTCGTTCAGGCAGAGTTTAGGCAACCGAGATGGACACTGCTACTGAGTGCCCCTCGATCGACTTTCTGTGCAATCCGGCGCCCGTGGTCGGCGAAACATCCGCCGCAGGGTCGGATGGCTGCTCTGCCAGAGAAGCGATGTCGCCGATCTGGGTTGACGTGGCGAGCACCTGATCCGCGATCCACTGCTCGTGAACCTCGACTACCGAGGTGAGTTCGTCGGGGACGAACAGCTCCAGCGCGATCCTGTCGGTCACCACGAGTCCGTCGTCCTTGCGGGCCTGCTGGATGGCTCGCACCAGGTCTCGGGCGATCCCCTCGGCAGCGAGTTCATCGCTGACCTCGATGTCGAGTTCAACGACGGCGTCGCTGTGGTGGAGCGGCGACGCGACGGCGCCCTCGCGGGGTTCGATTGTCAGTTCGAAGTCGCCTTCGCCGAGCACGTGGCCGGCGACGCTGACCGACCCGTCGGACTCCTGGACCCAGTCACCGGCCTTGGCGGCCTTGATGACCGTCTGGACCTCTTTACCGAGGCGGGGTCCCAGGACCTTGGCGTTGGGCTTGAGTACGAAATTCCCGAAGAGCGAAAGGTCGTTTGTGAACTCGACCTCCTTGACGTTCACCTCGTCGCGGATCAGAGACGTCAGTTCGGACAGCCCGTCGGTGTCGCGCGACGCGATGGTCAGGCGCTGTAGCGGCAGCCTGGCCCGCAGCCGGTTGTCCTCGCGCAGCCCGAGGGTCACCGAACACACATCGCGGACCTGGTCCATGTTGGCGACGAGATCCGGGTCCTGGGGAAGTTCGATCGTGTCGGGCCAATCCTCGAGGTGCAGCGACGCGGTGCCGTCGGATCCTTCGCCATGAAGGCCCAGATAGATCTCCTCGGAGATCATCGGCAGCAACGGCGCGAGCACCTTGGCCAGGTTGGTGAGCACGGTGAAGAGCGTGTCGTAGGCGTCTTCCTTGTCGGCCAGCGACACCGTGTCAGAACCGCCGCCGGGTGCCCAGAAACGCTCGCGTGAACGCCGGATGTACCAGTTGTTGAGCGCATCGATGAACCCGTGCACGTCTCCGCAGGCACCGGCGATGTCGTATGCGTCCATCTTCTCGGTGACGCTCTCGATAAGGTCCGAGGTCTTGGCCAGGATGTAGCGATCGAGCAGACCCTCGGCGTCGGTGCGGTACTTAGCTCGGTAGCCGTCCGCGTTGGCGTACAGAGTGAAGAAGGAATACGCGTTCCAGATCGGGTTGATCACCAGGCGGATGACCTCGGTGAAGTCCGACGCGTCGGTGGCGATGCGCAGGTCACCGCCGCGCAGGATCGGTGACGACATCAGGTGCCAGCGGAGCGCGTCGGAGCCGTGGGACTCGAAGACGTCGGACGGGTCCGGATAGTTGCGCAGCTTCTTGGAGAGCTTGCGACCCTCGCTGTCGAGAACCACGCCGTGACAGATGACGTTCGAGAACGCCGGGCGGTCGAACAGGGCCGTCGCCAGCACGTGAAGTGTGTAGAACCAGCCGCGGGTCTGGGCGATGTATTCGACGATGAAGTCGGCGGGCGTGTGGTCCTCGAATCGCTGCTGATTCTCGAACGGATAGTGCAACTGGGCGAAGGGCATCGAACCGGACTCGAACCAGCAGTCGAAGACCTCGGTGACCCGGCGCATTGTCGATTTGCCGGTCGGATCGTCGGGGTTCGGGCGGGTCAGTTCGTCGATGTAGGGGCGGTGCAGGTTGTCGGGTCGGACACCGAAGTCGCGTTCGATCTCGTCGAGGGATCCATAGACGTCCGTGCGCGGGTAGTTGGGATCGTCGCTGCGCCACACCGGGATCGGTGAACCCCAGAAGCGGTTGCGTGAGATCGACCAGTCACGGGCACCTTCGAGCCACTTGCCGAACTGGCCGTCCTTGACGTGGGAGGGGATCCAGTTGATGTCCTGGTTCAACTCGACCAGGCGGTCCCGGAATGCTGTGACCTCGACATACCAGGAGGAGACGGCCTTGTAGATGATCGGTGTGTCGGTGCGCCAGCAGTGGGGGTAGTTGTGGTCGTAGGTGTCGTGGCGGATCACCACGTCACGGGCCTTCAGGTCGGTGATGACCTGCGGGTTGGCGTCGAAGACGTTCTGTCCGACGTAGTCGGAAACCTCTGGAGTGAAACGTCCCGAGTCGTCGACCGGGCATACCAACACGATGCCATTGGCCTCGCACACCCGCTGATCGTCCTCACCGAAGCCGGGCGCCTGGTGGACCACACCGGTGCCGTCCTCGTCGGTCACGTAGCCGTCGACGAGAACCCTGAAGCTGTTCTCCCGTCCGGCGAAGTAGTCGAACATCGGTGTGTAGCGCAGCCCAGCCAGATCTGACCCATGAAGGCGAGCGAGAACCCGATGGTCCTCACCAAGTTCCTTGACGTACTTCTCGAGCGCGTTGGCGCCGATCACGACCCGGGCGTTGCGACCCGCTGCGGTGGGCTCAACGACGACGTATTCGATGTCGGGGCCGACGGCCAGGGCCAGGTTGGAAGGGAGAGTCCACGGCGTTGTCGTCCAGGCCCAGAGTTCGACCTCGAAATCACCGAGGAGGGCATCCGGAATCGGCTCGGTACGGGTTTGCCGCGTTGCTTCGGCGTCGAGTCGGAACGCAACCGTCAGCGCCGGATCCTGGCGGGGTCGGGTTGCGTCGTCGAGGCGGATCTCGAAGTTGGACAGCGGCGTCTCGGCACCCCACGAGTACGGCATGACCCGGTACGCCTCGTAGACGAGCCCCTTCTCCCACAACTTCGAGAACGCCCAGATGACGGACTCCATGTAGTCCAGGTCCATCGTCTTGTAATCGTTTTCGAAGTCGACCCAGCGAGCCTGGCGTTCAACGAGGGCCTCCCACTCCTTGGTGAACTGCAGCACCGAGGTGCGACACGCGTCGTTGAAGCGGTCGATGCCGTACTTGGTGATCGCAGCACGCCCGGCGACGCCGAGTTCCTTCTCGGTCTGCATCTCGGCGGGAAGGCCGTGGGTATCCCAGCCGAAACGTCGCTCAACAACGCTGCCTCGCATCGTCTGGTAGCGCGGAACCACGTCCTTGATGTAGCCGGTCAGCAGGTGTCCGTAGTGGGGGAGGCCGTTGGCGAACGGGGGACCGTCGTTGAAGACGTACTCGTCTGCGCCGGCGTCGCGGCGCTGGGCGATCGACCGCTCGAAGGTGTCTTGTTCCTTCCAGCGCTCGAGGATCCGGCGCTCGATCGCGGGATAGTCCGCCCTGCTCGGGACATTTGGGTAGGGCGTTCCGGCGACGGCGTCGGGATCTGGGCCATTCATCGAGGGGTGCTCCGTGTGCTGGCGGTCCGGTGGATCCTAATGCGGCTACTCAACGGTCCCGGCAGGGGTTGCCGTGATCTTTGTTCTGCACAGTGGTCGCCACAACAGCCACATTGCAGAACAAAACCTGGAGCCCGTGTCCCAACAACTTCCTAGGCACACCCCACCTTTCCTTGACGGCTGGCGTTGGGAGTGTTGGTAGTAGTTGGAGCGGATGTTGGGGGAGAGCTGTGGGCGGTGGGGTAGTTCGTCGTTGGAGTTTGTTGGTCGCGCTCTTGGTTGTGGGCCTGGCAGCCGGGCTGTTGCCGTCACCTCCTCTGGGCGGTATTGACGCTGTCGGTGCTGCTGTCTTGGATGATCCCGGAGATGGCGGGTCCTCCGAGGATCCGTCATATTCCGATGAGGTTTGGGCGGATTCTCCGGTTTCCTTCTTCGAGTTGGACGATGTCTCAGCCTCGTTGGCGCTCGATTCGACTGGCTTTGATCTGACCGGTTCGCTCACTTCTGGATCGGGGTCTGCCGGCTCAGTGACACGAGATGGGTCGTCCGTGCTGGCGGGATCAACTGGTGGCTTCGAGTCGGCCGGGCTGGGTTTGCCATCGGGATCGTCGCCGCGGTCTCTGGAGGCTTGGGTGGAGTTGCCTTGTGGTGCTCGCGGTTGTTCAGTCGGAGGGGACGGGCCGTACGGCGCCGATGGCCCTGTCGACGGCTGGCCGATAGTCGCCTATGGCGATGGGTTCGGGTTGTGGCTGGTCGGCTCGGGTCTGCAGGTTCGCTGGGGATCTGATCTGACCCACAGGACCATCAAGACCTGCATCATCACAGTGTCACGCACTGCCCGCGCCGACGGGGCGGCCTCGCGTTTCTTCGCCGCGTAGTAGGTGCTCGGAGCTATCTGCAACGCTGCACAGATGGGCTCGACTCCGAAGCGGTCACGGTGTGCGTCGATGTAATCGACACTCACTTCGATGGGCGGTCGAGCTCCGCCGCGAAAAAAGCCGACGCCGATTTCAGGATCGCGTTCGCTCGTTTCAGCTCACGATTCTCCTGCTCCAACGTTTTGATCTTCGCAGCGTCCTCACTCGAACGGCCAGGCCTGACACCCTCATCGACATCGGCCTGCTTGACCCACTTGCGGACAGTCTCGACCCCGTACCCGAGTTGGCCTGCAACCCGCTGGATCGTCCCGTGATCGGTTCCCAACTCTCGTCTCAACTGGCGAACCAGCCGGACTGCTTGGGCCTTCTCCTCATCGGTGTACCGACGAGTCGTCGGCTTCCCTGGCTTGATCTCCTTCGGCATAACTCCATACTCGTTTCAAAGCTCAGGAGCCTCCAACATTCCCAGTGCGATTCAGTTTCGCGTACCGACGCGAACCAGAACGTGTGGTCGAAAGTGTTTGACGTTTCGGGGCGTCTGGTCGAGTCGGTGTCTCCGCCGGTGAGCGTGGAGGGTGATCCGGGTGTGGTGGCTTCGGCTGTGACGGCCTACGGCTATGACGTGTTTGGTGACCGCAGCGAGGTTCGTGACCCTGTGGGCGGGGTGACCCGTTACGGGTTTAACAGGGCGGGGTGGCGGACGTCTTCGACGTCGCCTTCGTATGTGCGTCCGGTTGACGGGGTGGCCTTGACGGCTACGAGTTCGTTCGCATATGACTTGGCAGGGCGTTTGGTGGAGTCGGTGTCGCCTGGGGGTGGCGTGCATCGTGTTGTCTACGATTCGTTGGGTCGGGTTGTGCGTCGTGAGAACCCTGGACCGGATGTCGACACTCCGGCTGTGTCGACAACCAGGTTCGATGACGCGGGCCGGGCGGTGGAGTCGGTTTCGCCGTCCGGGTTGCAAACAGTGTCGGTCTGGGACGGGTTGGATCGCCTGACGTCACGCTCGGATCATGTCGCCGCGACCGATTCTGGGGGTGAGGCGTTGGTGTCGTCCACGTCGTTTGGGTATGACGATGGAGGGAATCTGGTTGAGCGTCGCGATCCGGATGGTGGTGTGTGGTCTTGGTCTTTTGATGTGTTGGGCGACTTGTTGACCTCTACGTCTGCTGCGCAGAACGCGACACCGGATCCGGTGTCTGTCGGGTATTCACATGACGGGTTGGGCCGGACGGTCGGGTCGACAGATGAGACCGGCCGGGAGTCCGCAACGGTGTTTGATGGTGCGGGTCGGGTTGTGCGCGACGGTCGGCGTGACATTGTTACGGGCGGCTGGTTGTGGTCTGAGCGTGTGTTCGACGGGGTGGGAAACGTGGTGTCGGAAGCGACGCCTCGCGGTGTTGCGGGCGGGTTTGCGACAACGTTTAACTATGACCCGGCTGGTCGTCTGGTCGGGGTTGTTGAACCGGTTGACGAATCGTTGTCTGTGACTTCGACGTTTGGTTATGACCTTGCGGGCCGTTCGACGGTGTCTGTCGATGGTCGGGGTGTCGAGACCCGTCGTTCCTATAATTCGTGGGGTTCGTTGGAATCAACGGTTGAACCGGCTACCTCTGGTCAGTCTGGTTTGTCTGATCGGACGTTCAGGTCTTCGTATGATGTGGAGGGCCGTCGGGACGTGTTGGAAGTTCCGGGTGGGGTGAGGATCGATTCGGTGTTCGACGGTGCTGGGAACGTGGTGTCGGAGTCGGGTTCGGGTGGCGGCAAGGCGACCGCTTCCCGGGGGCAGCGTTTCGATGTGTCAGGAAACGTGGTGTGGCAGTCAGGGCCCGATGGGGGTGTCGACTACTCCTATGATCAACGCGGCTTGTTGACCTCCACTGAGGGTCCCCCTGCTGACCGGTCACCTCGTATAGGAGGTAGTCATGTCAGTGATGGAGCAGGAGAACCCGCCGGGGCGGGCCCGGCGCAAGTTCACCGACGAGTTCAAGCGTGATGCTGTGGCGCT
>JBARXY010000044.1:0-165191 GCA_049647585.1 Microthrixaceae bacterium
ACACCGGCGACAACAGGCGACGACCACGACCGCACCGTCGCCCCCGCTTCATCCAAATCAACACCCGGACCGAACATACGTTCCACACTAAACGGAGGGTGTGACAATTAGGCTAAGACCACTCAAAACTTTCGAAACGACTGACAGATGCCCATCATTGGCTAGCCAGTCGAGGCGTCCGACGAGCGCTGCCTTCCGGTCGAAGTGCGACCCGACGGGGGGAGTCGTCAGGCTGGCAAGCGCTTCGTCAGCGCCGCCGTGACTTCATATGGCGACAGCGAAAATGTCACAGGCCGTGGCTAGGTTGGGTCTATCCTTCAATGCTCCGAATTTTGGAGTTTCCGATGCAAGGCTCTTCTGCAAGTGACCTGACTGGGCAGAAGTATGCGGAGGAGCGAGTTGGTAAAGGACCTGCCCGCTTCCTCCGACGTGTGCTCAAGTCGGTCCAGTTACCAAGACCCCGGGAGTTGCCCAGAAATGGCGCCGATCATCGAAGCCAAAGGCTTGACGAAAGCCTATGGCGAAGTACGTGCTCTTGATCACCTCGATCTAGTTGCAGAGTCCGGACGTGTCACCGCACTTCTGGGTCCGAACGGGGCTGGCAAGACCACTTTCATCAGTGCCCTGGCAACCCTTCTCAAACCCGATGAGGGGACTCTGAGGGTCGCTGGTGTCGACGCAATCGCTCACCCCAAGCAGATTCGTCGCATCATCGGGCTCGCCGGTCAGTACGCATCGGTTGAACCGGCCATGACGGGCAGAGAGAACATTCAGATGGTCGCCCGGCTCTTCGGCCTCGACAAGGCAACTTGTCGAAGCGCGAGTGGCGAGGTTCTTGAACTGCTCGGGTTGGCTGATGCCGGAGACCGCCTCGTCAGGACCTATTCCGGAGGAATGAGAAGGCGCCTCGACCTTGGTGCGAGCCTTGTCGGCCGGCCCCGGTTGCTGCTCCTCGATGAGCCGACCACCGGGTTGGACCCTGGAAGCCGTGCGGACCTTTGGGACGCCATCCGCAATTTGGTGAGCAACGGAACCGACGTCCTGCTGACAACCCAGTACTTGGAAGAGGCAGATCAACTCGCGCGCGACATTGTGATTGTCGACCACGGGCGGGTCATTGCCTCTGGCACGCCGGACCAACTCAAGGGTAAGGCGGGGCGCGATGTCATCGAGGTCCGTCCCCGCCACGCCACTGACCTAGGCAAGGTTGCCGAGATTTTAGAGACAGTCGCTGTTGAGCCGGTACGGACCGACGCCGATACTCAGCATGTTTCGGCCTCGGTGGATGGCGGTGGCGATCAACTGACATCCGTCGTTCGCCTGCTCGACGAAGGATCGATCCTCTTCGACGACATTGGGCTCCGGCGCCCGACCCTCGATGAGGTGTTCCTGGCGCTTACCGGCAAGCCCGCTGCAGAGACCTCCGATCCCGACAGTCGGGGCGAAATGGTGCATACCTCATGAGAACAGTGCACACGAGCCCCTCTGGTAGCGGCAGGCGCAGTAGTCGCCGTTGCATCGACACACATGGCGCCAGAACAATCAGTCCGAGAAGGGGAGTCCGACAATGACTACCGCATCCGCCCCAACAGCCATAGCTACCGAACGGGTCGGCCTTGAACCGCCCGGCGGATCAGTCGTAGGCGCGGGATTCCTAACCACTTCGGTCACTACATCCAAGCGCACCGTCCTTCAGTTCTTCCGGACACCTCAGCTGCTTATGATGGGATCCATCCAGGGAGCGCTTTTCCTCTTGATGTTCCGCTACGTGTTTGGCGGGGCGATCGACACCAGGGGAGCGATCAGCTACGTGGACTTCCTCGTGCCTGGATTCCTCGTGACGGTCATCCTCTGGACTGGCATGGGATCTGCGGCCGGAGTTGCCGAAGACGGAGCTTCAGGTGTGTACGACCGCCTGCGATCTCTACCGATTCCCCGCTCGGGGGTCGTGGTCGGTCGTTCGCTTGCAGATCTCACACTCACCGCGTGGGGATTCCTCATCACCGGAGCACTCGGATTTGCGGTTGGATTCCGAACCCACAGCAGTCTGACAAACGTTGTGCTCGCGTTCGTCTTGATGCTCGCCGCCGGATACGCCTTCACATGGGTGTTCATCTTCATCGGGCTGATCTCAGGCAACGCACAGGCCGCCCAGGGAATGTCGATGCTGGTCATTCCCTTTTCCTTCATTTCCAGCGCAAACGTTCCCATCGCAAGCATGCCGGGTTGGCTGCAGCCGTTTGCCGCCAACCAGCCTGTGAGCGTCATCATCAATGCTGTTAGGAGCCTGATGTTGGGAGGACCTGAGCGAGTCGGCACCATTGGGCATTCGACCGGATACTGGGTTGTGCTGAGCCTGATCTGGTGCGCCGGAATCATGGTCGTCTTCGGGACTCTCGCTGTCTCGCGTTTCTCCAAGTCAAAATAGGACGGACCACTTTCAATGGCGGCGTGAGTCGGCACAGCACTGAGACAACGCAACACCGGGTCGGCGCGGCACTGAGTAAAGTCCGGAGCTATGGCCCATTCTCGAAAATTCCGCTTCGGTGCGCAGCTTCACCAACCACTCGCCGGATTGACTTGGGCGCAGACGGCTCAGCGCATTGAGGAGTTGGGCTATTCGACACTGTTTCTGCCCGACCATTTTGGCGAACAGTTGGCGCCGATCGCGGCGATGACTGCCGCCGCCGCAGCGACCACGACCCTAAGGGTGGGCACGCTGGTATTCGACAACGACTATCGCCATCCGGTTGTACTGGCCAAGGAGATGGCCACCATCGACGTCCTGTTCGAGGGTCGCTGCGAGGTTGGCATGGGAGCCGGGTGGATGGCCAGTGACTACGCGGAGTCGGGCATTTCAATGGACCCGCCGAAGGTCCGGGTCGATCGATTGATCGAGGGCGCTCAGATCGTCCGCGGTCTCTGGGGAGAAGCCCCCGTGACACATACGGGCGAGCATTACACCATCACCGAGATGTCGGGATTGCCACGGCCGGCTTCCGCTGGCGGGCCGCCGCTGATCATTGCCGGCGGCTCTCCTCGAATGCTGCGCTTTGCTGGCGCAACGGCAGACATTGTCGGAGTCAACCCATCGATCCACTCCGGAGAGGTCGATGCCGAGGCCGCGCGGGACGGCATGGCTGATCGAATGGATCGCAAGGTTCAGTGGGTCAGGGAGGGAGCGGGTGATCGCTTCGACGACCTCGAGATCAATGCCTGGGTGCCGGTAGTGGCAATTACCGAAGACGCGCAGTCAGTGGCCGAGATGATTGCCCCGGGATTTGGGATCGATGTTGAACACGCGGCCGAGGCGTTGGACTCACCAATGACAATGGTGGGCACTGAGGACCAGATCGCCGAACGGCTACGGGAACGTCGCGATCGCTGGGGCTTCTCGTACCACGTGGTCCAGAACGAATCAGCTCTGGCACTCGCCCCGGTGGTTGCAGCTCTGACCGGCACCTGACGAGTGGTCCGACCTGGTGTCGGCCATACGGATCTTAGGCGGGCAATTCCGGTCGCCTCAGAGGACCGGGATTATCCGATGCTCGATGACGTGGCCGTCTGCTAGTTCAAGCCACCCGTAGGTCCGATGGGGTGCGCGTCTTCTCTCGGTACAGCTACCCGGGTTGAAAATCCGTTGACCTGCTTCACCCTCAGAGTCGTCGGGCAAGTGCGAGTGCCCGTAGACGACAACCTGAGCTTCAGGAAATCGGCGGTACAGCCGTGCGTGACGTCCCACCCGGGTACCGGAATCATGAAGCATCGCCACTCTCACGCCACCCAAATCCATGGATAGCGTCTCGGGCAGATCGGGTGACAGAGTCACGTCGTTGTTTCCCAGAACGGCATGAACGGGAGCAAGCTCGGCGAGTCGAACGAGTAGGTCGCTGGTCAGGACATCGCCTGCGTGGAGGATCACGTCTGCACGTTCGGCTGCATCCCAGACTTCATCAGGAAGATCTCGACTGCTACTGGGGCGAATATGGGTGTCAGCGAGTACCAGCGTGCGGGTCGGCGCCGCGCCTACCGAAGGAACGGACTGTCGGAGTGCATCTGAGATCTCCTCATTCGTCGATCTCTCCGACCACAAAGTCACCAGCTGACCGTACCCTCGAAAGCGGCATCGGGGAGTTCCGACGATCATCAGTTGACGTCGCGTCGATTCAGAAGAACGACTCCCAAGGCGAGGGTGAGGATCGCGTATGAGCCGAATATGAGCGCGTACTCGGGGCGGCGAAGCGCAGCGGCGAGAATCTCTGGCGTGTCGAAGTTTGAGCCGACGCCGAGCGTCCGGTAGCCGGCGTCGAAAGGCAGGAAGCGTCCAATCGTTGGTGCGACGAAGCTGCGGATCAAGTTCTCCGCCACGAACCACCAGACCAGGAGACCCGAAATGGCACCTCCGCTGTGACGGGCGATCATCCCCACGCCAAGCCCGAAGATGGCCGCGGCACCTGTATAGAGCAAGGCCCATCCGGCGGTAGCGGCCATCGCGGACACACTGCCCAGTGCCAGACCCCCAAGTGCTGCACCTCCAGCCGCAGCCGCCATGCCGACCAGCCCGAAGACGCCACCAACCGTGACCGACATGAGGGCCTTGGCCCCAGCTATCACCCAACGGGTGGGCCGTGCAGCAATCGTGACGGCGAGGGTCCCGTGTTGGGCCTCGGAAGTGAACATGAGGATCCCGGAAATCGAAACGAAGACCGCAGTGAAGATGGCGGGAAAGACGAACACCTTTGACACCGTCAACACTTCGTCGGTGACCAACTTGGCGGTCGCCAGGGCCGCAGCGAAGTTGATGATGATGGTCATGAGGAATAGAGCCCGTCCTGTGCGGACCGTGACCAGCTTGATTCGTTCGCTGCGTAGGGCATTGAGGAGCGACCGAAGGTCACGCCAACCTCGGCTGCGGCCAACAGCGGCGGATGTGTAATTGGAAGTTCCCTCGGCGGTAGCGGGGGAGAGGCTTAGATCGGGTGTCGCAGTAGTTGTCATTTTGAGTCCTTCAAGTTTGAGTCGGCGGATTGATCGATGAATGGGTGGACAGGTTCAGGCAGAAGTGAACTCGGCAGAGGACCTGGTCATGTCGAGCAGGCTGTCCTCGAGCGACTGTGACGTCTCGGTAAGTTCGAACAGGCGGATGCCGTGATCGAACGCCAACTGGGATACGTCGGCCAGGGTCGTGCCGAAGATGTGCAAACGGTCTTCAACGGTTCGAACGGTGAGCGCACGTTGGGCCAGCACGGCAACGAACTGTTCCGCCTGGGGTGTGCGAACGACCACCGTGGTGCCGTTTCTCGCCGATATTTCGGCCAAGGACTCAGCTGCGATCAACCGTCCGTGGCCGAGGACAACCAGGTCATCGGCGAACATTGCCAGCTCGCTGATGAGGTGACTCGAAACGAGGACAGTTCCGCCACGTTCGGCAAAGGCACTCAGGTAGTTGCGAAGCCAGCGGATCCCATCAGGGTCCAGACCGTTTGACGGCTCGTCCAGGAGAAGCGCCGTGGGTTCGCCCAGAAGGGCGCCGGCCAGGGCGAGGCGCTGGCGCATCCCGAGCGAGAAGCCGCCGGCGCGCTGGTCGGCGGCCGTTTCGAGTCCGACCTCGGAGAGCACCTCGTCCACACGCCGTGGCGCAATGCCGCTGAGGGCGGCCATTGCGCGCAGGTGGTTGCGGGCCGTGCGACCAGGGTTCATGGACTGGGCATCGAGGACGGCCCCAATCGTCCGCGCCGGGTGATCGAGGTCGGTGTAGCGGACACCGTCATAGCGGACCTCCCCCTGGTCGGGGCGGATCAGGCCGACCATCATCTTCATGGTCGTCGATTTACCTGCCCCATTCGGACCGACAAATCCTGTGACGCGGGAGTCGGTCAGTTCGAAGCTGAGGTCGTCGACCGCAATCCGGTCGCCGAATCGTTTGCTAAGTCCTGTGACGGTGATCATTGTTCAGTACTCCTTGTTTGATCTGATGTGGGAAGAGTTACGGGAGCGATGGAGATGACCTCGGCGTGGACCGACGCCAGGTGGGCGTAGAGGCCGTGTAGATGGGCGGCGTCCGTGACCTCGCCGATGAGGCGCGTGGTGTTGTCTGCGCTGTGGTCAAAGGTGAAGTCATCCAGCAGCGGACGTAGTAGGCGGGCGCTGGCCCGACCTCGGATCACGATCTCGTAGGTGGTTCGCTCGGTCATGACCAAATCATCTGACGATGTGGACGCCGCCGCCTCACCTCATCCCGAATCTCACCCGGGTGAGATCGGCGGATGCTTGTAGAGTCTGCCGATGAGACCCGTGTTGGATGAGGGCTTCGCAACCACGAAGGTGCGCCCCCCGCTTCCACCGACCCGGCTTGTCACTCGGCCGCCCTGGAGTTGCTCGACGACGCTGTGGCCAGCGCGGTGCACCTTGTCCTGGCGAGTGCTCCGGCCGGTTCGGGGAAGTCGACGCTCCTCGCGTCCTGGGTTGCCGGGCGGGCTGAGGCTGTGGCCTGGCTGCAGGCCGAGGAGAGTGACTCCGACCCCGTTTCCTTCTGGAAGTACCTGATACGTGCAATCGCCGAGTCGTATCCCATTGCCGCTGACGAGTTGACGGCGCTCGTGGCAAGTTCGAAAGGGGATGAACTTGTAGTCGTGTCAACGCTGGTGAATGAACTGGCGGCAGTGGAACAGAGATTGATAGTGGTCATCGACGACTTCCACCTGATCGCCGACGCGAGCGTTCAGCGAGGTGTTGAGCGTTTCATCGATCTCTGCCCCGGCCAGGTAAGCCTTGTGCTGTCCACCAGGTTCGATCCCCCGTTCCGCCTCGGGAGACTGCGGGTTCGTGGTCAGATGGCCGAGATACGCGCCGAGGATCTGCGCTTCCAGGTGGGGGATGCCGCCGCTCTGCTCGGACCCACCGCTGGTCTGCTCGAAATTTCCCAGTTGGAGACCTTGTGCGGGCGGACGGAGGGATGGGCGGCGGGACTGGTGCTGGCAGGCATCTCGCTCAAGAGAGCGACGGACGTAGATGCTTTCGTCGAGGCGTTCCACGGCGACGACCACTTGGTGGTCGAGTATCTCCGCGATGAGTACCTGGCTGGTCTTGGCCCGCTCGAACGGACTCGACTCCTGGAGACGTCAATTCTTGAACAGCTCCGAGGTGATCTGGTCGATGCCGTGACCAGCACTGAGCCTTCCACCGGTATGGACGATGCGAGGGTCACAAGCGTTGGAGATGGAGCGAGCTGGTTGCGCCAAATGGCCAAGGAGAATCAGCTCGTTATCGCCTTGGATCACACAGGAACCTGGTTCCGCTATCACCATCTCCTTCGTGATCTACTCCTGCTTGAGGCGTCTAGAGATTTCCCTACTCGGTTGTCGACCCTTCACGAGCGTGCCGCCCGCTGGTTCGAGTCGCAGGGTCGGCACGGACCGGCTATCACTCACTGGTTGGCTGCGGGTGATCCGCATGCTGCGGCCAGACTGCTCTTCGTCCACGGACCGCATCTGCTTGCCGAAGGTGAGATCGACACATTACGTGGGCTGCTGGTGCAACTCGGCGACGTAGCCCGCACCGTGACATGGTGCGCGCTACTCATGGGCTGGTGTGAGTTCATCGGAGGTCGTGCCTCTGGGGCTGCCGATTGGCTCGACGCGATGACAGAGGCAGCTCCCATCGGCTTCGACCATACGGTGGCTGCACCTCTGCGGATCAACATCTCGCTCGCGAGTGGCGATCTCACTTCGGCCCTCGTTGCAGGGCGGACCATGGATTCGATGGAAACGCTGACTTCACGACCTTGTGAGCTCGCCACCGCGGTCGGCGCCGCTTATGCATGGGCAGGGCTGTCAGACGATGCTCGGCGGGTTCTCAGCCTGGCGGTGACGAAGGCTTCCAATGACGGAATGCGTACCGCAGGGCTTCTCGCTCTGGTCTACCGCGCCGTCGTCGAGTTGGACTCCGGTACAACCGCGTCGGCCCACGCCGCAGCGTCCAGGGCAGTTGAAACTGCCCAAGGGTTCGGTCTGGGCGAGTACCACGGACTTGCTTCTGCATATGCCATCCGGGGCCGAACTTCCCGGAACGCTGAAGATGCTCGGGTCGATGCGCAACACGCCGTCACGTTGGCCCGACGGGCATCGACCGATCTCGCACTGGGGTACGTCCTGTGCCTATCGGGTGACACTCTGCTCGATGTCGGCGGTGACGATTCGGGACGAGTTCTCCTCGAGGAAGCGAGGACGGTGGTGGACCGATGCGTCGATCCGGGCATCGTCGGCCGCCACCTTGCTCACGCCGAGTCACGGCACCAATTGAGTCCGCTTCCACGGCGTGACTCCGCTCTGATCGAACAGCTGACGGATCGAGAGCTTTGCGTACTCCGATATCTGCCAGGTCCAATGTCGCAGCGAGAGATCGCCGCTGATATGTATGTCTCGCTCAACACCATCAAGACCCACTGCCGGGCGATCTTTCGAAAGCTTGATGCCACGGATCGCAAGGCCGCTGTCCAGGCCGCACGGGACCACGACCTTCTGTAGTTGCTGTGCCAGCTTGTCCGTCGCCGTTGAAGGACCGAGGCCTACCTCAGTCGCCCAGGCGACCCGAAAGCAGGCGCAATTCTTCGGCGCGGCGAACCGCGGCACGGCGGCTGGTTACACCGAGCTTGGAGTAGATGTTCTTCGTGTGCGTCCGAACCGTGTTGACAGAGACCATCAGCTCGCTGGCGATCTCGGGTCCGCTCAGCTCGCTGGTCAGTAGCTGGAGAACCTCAAGCTCGCGGTCGCTCAAGGGGTCTATGAGTGACTGCTGAACGACGCGTCTGTCAGGGCGCCCGGTCTGTAGATCGAGGACGCGGCGCACCAGCGCCGACGATGTTCCGGCCTTGACCAGGAAGCGGAGCAGTGGGTCGAGCCTTGGCCCTGCATCGAGGAACGTCTGTAGGTAGCCCTCTGGCTCGGCGATCGAGATGGCTCGTTCGAGATGCGTCACAGCTTTCGGGCGATCTCCCCGGGCGTCCTCAGCGACGGCTAGCAGGATCAGAACCTGGAGGAGGTCGCCGTTGCGGCCAGCGTCAGCTGCTTCGACCGCGACACGCTCCAACAGTCGGATTGCGTCGACCAGGCACTGCGGTGACAGCGTCGCTCGAAATTCGGCGATCATGACCCTAGCGAGGCTGACGTGTTCGAACTCCCTCAGGTAGTCGAGGTCGTCGTCTGCTTTGAGTCCCCGTTCCCTGGCCCAAGCGAGAGGCGCCTCCAAATATCCGTGATCCGCAAGCAACCCGGCGCGTACGGCGGGGATCGGACGCAGACTTGGTGAGAAGTCCGTCGCGTAAAGCCGTTCGGCCTCATCGAGCAGGCCCTCAACGCTTTCCATATCGCCCTGTGCCGTGCGAACGCGAGCCATGGCGAGTCGGGACCTGTAAGGATTCTGTGGAAGACCGTTGTGATCTCCCAGTTCTGCAGCAAGTTCGAGCTGTTCGAGCGCGCCTTCCAGGTCGCCCATCTCGCGGAGAATCTCGCTCAGTCCGACGTGCATGTCCGCGGTGCCACGCAGGGCTGGGCCATCTCGGTCAGAGCCGAGGGCAACACCGTCGCTGAAAATGCGCTTCGCCTCTCGAAGCCGGCCTTGGGCCAGGCGGAGGTCCGCAAGTGTGATCGAGCAGCCAAGCACATCGGAGGTGTGTCCGGCGCGCAGCAGTCCTTCCATCGATTCGGTGTATCCGTCGCTCGCGCCGGTGATGTCGCCGCGAGCCCAGGCTGCCAGACCGACCAGCGCCGCAGCCCGAACGAGGTGTTCGTCCTCAGGTGCAAGGTCGAGAGCGTGGCTGCCGTGGAGCTTCGTGGCATCGAAATCGCCCCTCATTAGTGCAAGCGCCGCCCGATACATTTCGACCGCAGCAGGTAGCTCACGCAACTGGGCTTCGTCGGCGACGACAACCAGTGGCCCTGAACCGGCACCGGTACCTGAATCGAAATCGGCGTCGGGCCCCGAATCGGCATCCGCAGACGTATCGGTATCCGCAGACCCATCCATGGAGAGGAGCTGTTCGACCCTGTCGAGCCGCTCATCGGTGTCGTCAGCGAACTCACCGATCGAAGCGAGTGCACCCACCAGACCCATTATCAGTACCGGCCGCCTGTCCATCACGTCCGCTGGTAGACGCTGCAACCAGTTTCGGATCGTCGCTTCCTGACGACTCCGCTGCCACTCGGGAATCGCAGCTTCCATCAGGTCTGCTGCCTTGTCCGGATCTCCGGCGGCAAGGGCATGGTGGATGCTCTCTACCATCCCGCCATTCGACTCGAACCAGGCGCTGGCCCGGCGGTGCATCTCCGAAATGGCCTGCGGGTCCTCATCGTTGAGGTGGGCCCTCAACACATCGGCGAACAGGTGGTGGTAGCGGTAGAAATGGCGTCGATCGTCGAGCGGAACGAGAAACATGTTCGCCCGCTCCAGCCGATCAAGAGTCGACCTTCCGCCGCTCTGTCCTGTCACTGCGTCGCAGAGCGGACCGCTGAGTCGATTCAGGATCGAGGTACGCAACAAAAATTGGCGGACGTCGTCGGTCTGGCCATCGAGGACCTCTTCAGCCAGGTAGTCCACGATGTATCGATCGTCGCCGGCGAAGTCGGCGATGAACGAAGAAACGTCGTTGCGTCCGCGCAGAGATATGGCTGCCATCTGCAGGGCCGCCACCCAACCCTCGGTTCGTTCCGCCAGCGCAACGATGTCGACGCTGGACAATGCGTCTCCGGTGGTCCCGGTGGCGCCTGCCAGATACTCGGCGGTCTCATCAACGGTGAAGCGCAGGTCCTTGGCGCGGACTTCGACCAGGCGGCCACTCGCCCGGAGACGTCCGAGCGGTAACGGTGGATCGGATCGACTGGCGATCACCACGCGTGATCCGGACGAAAGGCGCTCGAGGAGCAGGGCGATGCTCTGGTGGATCTCTGGTGTCGATATGACGTGGTAGTCGTCGAGCACCAGAACCACCTGGCGGTCGACGGTCAACATTTCGTTCAGCAGGGTGACGACCACTGCATCGAGCGTGACCCGGGAGGACTGCATGAGAGCTGAGGCGCCAGACCCGAAATCGGGTCCCAGGGCCGCTCTCAATGCTGCAACCACATAGGTCCAGAACGTCACCGGGTCGTTGTCGCGTTCGTCGAGCGACAACCAGGCCACACACCGTTCTCCCACCGGAAGCGTTTGGATCCATTCGGTTACAGCTGTGGTCTTCCCGAAACCGGCGGGCGCCGAAACGACGACGACGCCGACCCCATTTTCGGTGCCGAGATTCTCACTCAATCGGGGTCTGGCGACCGGCCTCTCCAAGCGATCCGGAACATGGAACTTGGTCTCCAAGAGAGGGCCCACCGACATCACATCCTTCAGAACAGGTCCTCTTGCCTCGCGAGCCGGATGTATGAGCCAAGCAGCTCAGCAGTACTCGGCCCAGACCGATCGGGCGCGAATCACCAAGTAAATCACCAGATGATGTGATGCGGACTCACCAACCTCGTTCGTACGGTCGATGAGTGCCCACACACGACCACAACACTCAAAGCGCAGACAGGGTTCCGAGTGCCGGACGGCCGTCTGATCAGCAGTACGAGATTCGCGTCGCGGGCCACCTCGGGTCCCGCTGGGAGGCCTGGTTCGAGGGCCTTGAACTCGTCAATGAGGCCGACGGGACGACGGTCATGAGTGGCCCTGTCGTCGACCAGGCGGCGCTCCACGGCCTTCTCGCCAAATTGCGGGATCTCGGTATCCCTCTCGTCTCGGTCACCCGGCTTCCGGCAGACGGCACCACGTCGCCTTCGGATCTCAAAGCCCCTTACAAAGCAAACAGCTCACACAACACATCAGGAGGAAAGTCATGATCAACGTTTCAGGGCTCACAAAGCGCTATGGCGACCGCATGGCCGTCGACAATCTGAGCTTCCAAGTCGCATCCGGTCGGGTCACTGGATTCGTCGGTCCGAACGGGGCGGGGAAGTCGACCACCATGCGAATGATGGTCGGCCTCACTCCACCCGATGCTGGCGAAATCAGCTACGACGGAGTCCGCTACGCCGAGCTCAAGCACCCGGCCCGGATTGTCGGAGCTGTCCTCGATGCCCGCTCGATGCACCCAGGGCGGACGGCCCGGAACCATCTTCGAGCGATGGCAGCAGTGAGCGACATTCCGCGAGACCGTGTTGAGCAGGTCCTGGCGGAAGTCGGGCTCGAGTCCGCAGTCAACCACCGCGCTGGTGGGTTCTCCCTCGGCATGCGCCAACGTCTCGCCCTGGCCGGAGCGCTACTCGGCGATCCCCAGGTCCTGTTGCTGGACGAGCCGTCCAACGGCTTGGATCCCGATGGCATCCGCTGGCTCCGCAACTATCTGAGCGGCTTTGCAGAGCGCGGGGGGACGGTGTTCGTCTCGAGCCACCTGATCGGCGAACTCAGCCTGTTTGCCGACGACCTGGTTGTGGTTGGCGCCGGCAAGTTGCTGGCCGCTGAGACCGTGGATGCGATCACCGCTCGTCAGGCCGTGACCGTCGTTGCCGAAACGCCCAAACCCGCGGACCTTGCACGGATACTCGAAGACCGGGACGTCTTGGTGGAAGTCACGGGTGACCGCTTGGTCATTCGAGGCACGACGAAGAGCGCGGTGTCCCGGATCGCGTTCGAGAACGGCATCCGCCTGGTCGAGCTCAGCGAGACGACCCAGTCGCTCGAGGACAGCCTGCTCGACATGACCGGTCCGACGGCTGAATTCGCGTCCGCATAAGTCTCAGAGCCATACGAAACCTATAAGCACACGAAACAGAAGGAACTCGAAATGACAACCAGCTCAATCACCACAGGTCCAGCCATGTCCCCTTCAGCAATTGATAGATCTGCCACGAGGAGCACCGATCTTGATCGGGAAGTTCTCGACGGTCCAGCCCTCCGTTCGGTCGGCGACGATATGAGAGCGGTGCCGGGAGCGCTCAGGAGCGAGTGGATCAAGCTCGCCTCTTTGAGGGCGAACAAGGTGATATTCGCAATCGCCCCGCTGGTCGGCGGACTTGTTGCCTGGGCGCTCGCGGCATCCGATACGGAAGGCAAGCTGTCTGCCTCCGAGCTGTTCATCTTCCCACTACCACTCATCGCGACCTTGGCCCTAGTGACCGGCATCCTCATGTTCACCGCCGAGGCGCAACACGGCACTCTTGCCGTCATGCTGACTGCCAGACCCGCCCGCTGGGTGATTGTGACGGCGAAGATGGTTGTGGCCACAATGGTCGGCTTGGCGCTCGGGGCAGCCGCCATGGTGACCGGATTCGGCGGAGCAATATTGGGAGGCGCCGGCTTCGGTGACGGGTCGGCGATCACCTCCCGGGCGTTGTGGGCGCTTCTCTACATCGCACTTGCGGCGGTGATCGGGCTGGGTGTGGGCATGATCGTCCGACACAGCGCCGGCGCGATTTCTGCCCTCCTCATGTGGTCGTTCGTGATCGAGAGCTTGTTCGCTCCCGCCCTGCCGGAAGGCATCGTCCACTTCCTGCCCTTCAGCGCCGGATACCGACTGCTGGACGCGGGGTCGGAGTTTCAACCTCCTGTGTCCATCGTCAACGAACTGGCGAGACCTCAGTACGCGCTGATCTTCGGTGGATACGCGCTGGTGAGTTTGGCCATCGGAACCGCCTTGCTCTACCGACGGGATTCAAACTGAGTCGACAGGGCGGTAATTGACCACGACGATGCCCGGGCCGGTCGGCCCGGGCATCGCTCGTCTGTCGCCTGGTTGCAACTCGGGTCAAGGGCCAGTTCAGGATGCGCTGATTGCTATTGCCCTGGTGAAGTTGCGGTACTTCGAGCTGACCACGCGGACGTTCGTTCCCGGCTTGGCGGCCTCGATGATGTTGCCGTCAGCGAGAGCGATCGCGACGTGACCCGGGTACCAGACGATGTCGCCTGGCCGTACCTGATTCATTGCAATTTCGACACGCGGTCCGCCCGGAAGGACGATCGAGGACGAGACATTCGCCCCGATATCGATTCCAGCTTCGGCATAGGAACGCCAGACCAGGCCCGAACAGTCGTAGCTGTCGGGACCTAGGCGATCCGCTGTGCTGTATGGCTTTCCGAGTTGACCGAAGGCGAAGGCGATTGCTCTCTTCGCCACGTCGGACCTTGCCAGCGAAACGGATCGCTCGCACTGCGCGGCGTTCGGACCCGCCGGGCAGACGTCCGAGGTCTTGGCCGGTCCTGATAGTGGTGCCGCTCCGGTGGAGACTCCCGGGGCAGGTGCACACCCGGCAAGCGAGAGCGAGACCACAAGGGCCAACGGCAGCAGTAATGGCGGCAGTAATGGCGGCAGAGCCAGCCTCCCTCGTCTGATCGAGAGGCGGTTCAGTCGATTGAAAGTCATGTAGCTCCGGCGGTTGGACGACTGCTACAAATCGACGCGCCTCGGCCCGACCCTTAACCAAAGGGGCCGAATGGCCTAGTTGGCTAAGGATCGGGCCGAGGACTTACTGGCTACCCGACGGATCTACCGATGACGTCTACTGATGACGATTACTGATGACGCCGTTCGACCACCGTGTGTCCGGGTTCGCTCACCGCCTCCGTGGTCGTCTTTCCGCCGACGAGAATCGGAATCAGCGCGACGACGGCTGCAACGGCACCGACGATCATCAAGATCATCCCTACCGTTTCAAGCTTCACCCCGCTGACAGTGGCTGTCACGGCGTATTTGAGAATGGCTCCTGCAGCGACAAGTACAAGAGCGAATATGAATCCTGAAATCGCTGATCGTCGTTCCATGCATCTTGATTTACCCATTCCCCACAAATTCTATGAACGACTAGTTCTTCGGAGAGGGTGGAAGTCTCCAAAAACATTTAGCACTAAAGACGACTCCTTGCTATCGTTGACCATGTGATCCTCTTCCCCGGCGTGCCATTGGCTGATCGAGGCCTTGATGGCCTTGATGAATCGAACCGGACTCCCGATTTGAATGCGAGGACCACGTGTCCCTAGGGCTTCGTGAAATACGACGGATGTGGGGACGCTTCGTCCTGCTGGCAGGTGCCGTGGCGCTCCTCGTGTTCCTGATCCTCTTCCAGCAGTCCATCCAGAACGGGCTCATCACGGCGTTCATCGGCGCGGTGCGCAACCAGACTGCTCCGGTGATCGTCTACAGCCTTGAGGGTCAACGCACTCTCCAGGCGAGCTTCTTGTCGATGGATCAGGTTGAAAAGATCGAAGCTGTCGATGGGATTGCACGGACGGCGCGGGTTCAGCAGAGCACCTACACGGTGGAGGTCTCCGACAGCGATGTCACCGACGCCTCTGTCGTGGGCACGAGTGACCCCGAACTCTTCATGCCGTCGGCGCTGTCGTCTGGACGCATGCCATCGACCTCCGGCGAGGCCGTGGGAAGTTCGGGCGATTTCAGAATTGGCGACCAAGTCCGGATAGAACCTTCGCCGCGGGGCACGACTACATCGCTCAAGGTCGTCGGTCTGGCAGATGACGTCCAGCTGAACGTCACCGCAACCCTGTTCACTGACATCGACACTGCGTCAGCTGTGGCCAAGGCGCACAATCCCCAGACGCCCGGAGACATCACGAATGCTGTCGCAGTGCAACCCAACGAGGGCACGACCGCGTCAACTGCGGCTGCGGCAATCGAGTCTTCGGTGAGTGACGTCGAGGCGCTTACAAGGGCCGAGGCGGCCGACAGGTCGCCCGGAGTCGCACAGGTCCGGCAATCGTTCCAGGTGATCTTTCTTCTCTACGCCCTCGTCGTACCGCTGGTAACAGGCCTGTTCTTCCTGATTCTCACGCTTCAGAAGGCCGGTGCGCTGACACTTCTTCGGGCCATGGGTGCCCAGCCCGGATTCCTGGCCAGATCGCTTTTGCTGCAGGTCGGGCTTGTCATGGTCGTCGGGATAGTCATCGGGGTAGCGATGTTCTTCCCACTGTCTCAGCAGAATCTCGGTGGCATATCGCTCAGTTTCGACGTTGCCGCGGTCCTCACCTGGGCCACGATCCTGATCGTGCTTGGACTCGTGAGCTCTCTCGCATCGTTGCGTCGCGTCATGAAGATCGATCCGATCAAAGCGGCGACAGGGGGAGTCGACATATGAGACTCGCTCTGACCGAACTACGCCGCCGCCCGGGCCGCTTCGTAGCGGCGACCGCCATCCTGACGTTGATCGCAGTCCTCCTGATGTTCATCGGCGGACTTCTCGACGGACTGCTCGACTCCTCCACAGGTGCCTATCGGGCCCAGCGGGGAGAGCTGATCGCCTATTCCGAATCGGCAAGTGAGTCTCTACCCAGGAGCCAGATCCCGATTGACCTGAAGAGGGCGGTGGAATCAGCTTCTGGCGTGACCGAGGTAGGTGGGCTGGGCACCACACAGGTCGCGGCCCGCCCCAGCGACGATCCCGAGAGTCGGGACCTCATCTCGACGATCCTGATCGGCTCCGAAATCCCGCCACGTGGACTGGAAGAAACTCCCGCAAAGGGAACTGCGTTCGCCGACTCGAGCATCAAGGCCGACGGAATCAAGGTGGGCGACACTCTTCTTCTGGGAGCACCCCGGGTGCCGATCAAGATCGTGGGTTTCATCGACGATTCCCGCTACGCCGGCCAGGTTTCGTTGTGGGCGTCGCTCGACACGTGGAACGAAGCAGCGAAGCAGATCCGACCCGGAAGCGGAGACCCTGACCTGGTCCAGGCGCTGGTCATCGGGAGCGACCGAGCTGACCTCTCGTCCCAGATCGCCGACATCGAAAGGGCGACCGACGGGCAACTAGAGGTCCTGACGATTCCGGATGCCATCGAGGCGCTGCCCGGAGTCTCAACCCAGCGTTCGACGATCAACCAGATCATCGGCGTCACCGTATTGATAGCTCTGGTGGTCGTGGCACTGTTCTTCGCTTTGATCACTATCGAGCGAACGGCGCTCTACGGCGTGCTCAAGGCAGTCGGTGCGTCAAGCATGACGCTGTTCGCCGGCGTGACCGCTCAAGCGGTTGCGGTCACACTGATTGCGTGCACAATCGCCGCGGCCCTCGCCATAGCCCTGGCTGTGGCGATACCGCCGGGGTCCCTGCCCTTCTCATTGACGCTCACCCGGATCCTCTTCAGCGTCGGGCTACTGCTCTTCGCCGCAGTCATCGGGTGCGCCTTCTCGCTACGCAGGGTTCTGAGGATCGATCCAGCCACGGCCATAGGAGCCTGAATGCTGACCCGCACACGACAGGAGCAGACATGAGTGACTCGGACTCCGCCCCCGAATCTGACCCCGAGGCGGTTCCCGCTCTTGAACTCACGGGTGTCCGAAAGACATACAAGATGGGCGACCAGGAGGTCGTTGCTCTTGACCGTGCGGATCTGACCGTGGCCGAGGGTGAGATCGTCCTGCTGGTTGGTCCCTCGGGATCGGGAAAGACAACGCTCTGCTCCATCGCCGGAGCCCTGTTGAGCCCGACCGAGGGGACGGTCAAGGTCGGAGGCCGGGACATCAGCGACTTCAACTCCAAGGAACTGACCGCTTTTCGACGCAGCGAGGTGGGCTTCGTCTTCCAATCCGTCAATCTGGTTCCGTTCCTGACGGCGCGTGAAAACCTGCTGGTGGTTGACGAACTCGCCGGGCGGTCCGGTGACCGCAAGGCCGCTCAGAAACGAGCGGATCAACTTCTCGGGGAACTCGGACTTTCGGACAGGGCCGGCAATGTTCCCGGTCAGCTCTCGGGCGGTCAACGGCAGCGGGTCGCAATAGGGCGGTCGCTCATGAACAACCCGAGTCTGGTTATGTTCGATGAGCCGACCTCGGCGCTCGACTCGAAGATCGGGGCCCAGGTCGTGGAGCTGATCCACGACGAGATGAAGGAGCGAGGCACAGCTGCGATCATCGTGACCCACGACTCCCGCATCGAAAAGTATGCCGACCGAACCGTTGCAATTGAGGACGGAGTGGTAGAGGGCTAGTCGTTCGATTCGCGTTCCGCTCGATCCTTGGTGTTGATCGGTCGCTCGATGTCACTCATGACGACCTCGTACCCGTCTTGGCAGACGCGAATTCAGGTGTGCGGTCATGGAGGGCATCGACGCCGATCTCGAACACGCGGAACGGCGCCCGGATGACCGGTCGAGCGACATTGCGTACTGGAATCCCACCGGGGGTGCGCCCACGCTCGCGCCCTCGATGGGCGTGCCCGTGGAGAATCAGGTCGCAACCGGCGTGGTCGGCCACCTCGGCCAGTCGATAGTCCCCTAGGAATGCATGAATCTCGGGCGGTTCCCCTTCGAGGGTGTCACGGACGGGCGAGTAGTGCAGCAGGAGTATTCGTAGGTCGGTGTCCAAGGATGCAAGACACGACTGAACCGCACTTGCTATGGGGGCACCGTGAAGCGCGAAGGCCTTCATTTCCGGTTCACCGAACGCGGTGGCTGCGACTCCGGACATGCCTCCACCGAACCCCTTCGCGCCGACGATTCCGATGATGGTGTCGTCGACAGTCACGCTCGTAGCCGACTGCTCGAGCACCAGCGCGCCCGCGGACTCGACTATCTGGGAAACCTCTGCTGCAGCGTCGCTGTGGTGGTCATGGTTGCCGAGCACGGCGATCACCGGGATGCTGATGGACGCCAGCAGTTCTGCCAGGCGCTCCGCCTCTTCCCGTGTGCCGCGGCGGGTCAGGTCGCCCGCCAACAACAACATGTCGGCCAGATCGGCGACGTCGCCGAAGTCCGGCAGGTCGTCATTCAGACCGACATGGATGTCTCCGACCGCTGCGATCCGGATCTTGCTCACAGTTGCTCCGGTGCGCCGACTTGCCCGTCACCATCGCAGTCGAGTTCGTCTATGACTCGCCGACCCCCGCAGAGCGAACGGGCAACGTCGACGACTTCATCTCGGCTCTGAGCGCCATCGACGGGCCCGCGCAGCACAATGTGGTCGTCATCACCGTCGACCTGTACCCCGAGTTGGGACGCCTCGCTCGTGGCGACCGCAGCACGGATACGTTCGATCAGGTAGGCGGTTGGCTCTGTGGCGCTCATGACATCTCAAGTTGCGTTGGGTGGACCGAGCGGAACAACGATTCGATCACCGGCGACGGAACGGCGAGGTCCGTCGACTCCGCGTACAGCAGCAGACTCATGACACGCCGTGGACCGAATCGTCGGGCGCGTTCGGTCAGATAGGTCCAATCCAGGTCGCTTCGGGCGACGATCCCCAATGCGTCATGCCAATGGTGGGCACGGTGCTCGCTCGCAGCGAGCGACTTGATGACCAGCAGGTCCTCGGGAGAAACGGTTCGGATGGGTACGCCCTTGTACGTGCCGGTGGTTGCGTGTCGAAGCACCTCATCATCGAGGTAGATGTCACCCACCGAACGAAAGATCAAATCAGTCAGAACGCCATGTCGAAAGGCCTTATAGAGCCACCGGGCGTCGGTGCGCTCGACATCGAAACCGTTGTCCCCCAAGTAGGTGAGGAGTTCGTCGGCGTCGTCGACATGCACGAAGAGATCGATGTCGTCGGTAAGTCGGGGCCGGGCCAAAGCTGCCGAGCCAATGCCTCCCATGATCAGAGCCCGGAGCCCGGTCAGATCGACTGCAGTCGCCACCTCGCTCAGCACATCGCAGAGCGTCTCATCGAGCGGGACCTCCCCGGACTCGTAGTGATGACTCATATCGGTATCTGGACGACCCGCGCGTACAGCCATGGTTCTGGGTACCCCAAATCGCCCCCGGCAAACATCACAACGAGCCCGGGTCACTCGACAATCTGATTATCGTGGCGCTCCTGATCTCGCGGCCGCTAGAAGCGAGAGGGGGATGGCCGCCACGGCCGAGCGCGTCGGTCTAGCGCGTTGGTCTCGTGCGTTGGCGACTGCGTTCTAGGCGGCTCATCGATGGGGTAGTGATCCGTGGTCGCCAGATCGAACATTCGATGGTCGAGCGCTCGGCGGTCGAACAATCTTGAAAGGCTTGTCGATGGTTGCAGAGTCAGAGATTCCGCAGGTGTCGATGCGACGAAACAGGTTGCTCGCCCTGCTAGTGGCTCTCGCCTGCATCCTCGCATTCGCATCGTGTGGTAGCGACGACACCGACGATCCGGTCGTCAGCTCCTTGCCAAACACCACCGAAGCCCCTGCTGGAACTCAGGCGCCGCCCTCGTCCGGTCAGGAACCGACACCATCGACCGACTCCGGGATGAACGGAGCCGATCCGGGGCGTGACGCCGAGAAGCTGAATCCTCCGGGTGGCACGACCCCCGTCCCCAACCCGGGTGGCGCCTCCGACGGATCGACAGGCCAAGGTGTCAACCCCGACACCGACCGGAACTGATCGGTTCGATCACGGGTGCCGTCTCGATAGACCCGTTTGCCGCCTAGCTCAGGCACTTAATTGGCGTACGGGTCGAAGTTGGCGATGATCTCACGCTGACGCTTTCGCCAGTACCGGCTGACCACTTCTTTGAGGTTCGGTCCGTGTTGGTCCTCCAGGTACGGGTCGTCATTCAAGTCGTCGAAGTATCCGAGGCCTTTGATGATGTGTTGGATGGACGGGTGATTCAATTGGACGCCGAAGCGAGCCATGTATAGCTGCAGACCTTCCTCGACCATGCGCTGAGCCAGCTGTTCGATCGCCCTCAGATCGAAGAAGTCCCGGAGTTCAGCTCTGTCGCCCACGACTTTGACCTTGGTTGCAAAGATGTCCTCAAGAGAGCCGATGTTCATTTTCCCAACCCGAGTGGGTTTGGCGAGCACCCGTTGGCCTCTCGCCCAGAGGAACTGAACCTTCGCGTCCTCGTAGACGCCGTCGAGAGCGCCTTCGCCCTTCAGGGTGACAGCAAATTTTCCACGCTTCTTAAGGCGACCCTCGAGCTCGTCCGGATCGAACGGTTCAGTGGTGAACACGTCAAGATCTCGGCTGACCCGATGTTGGAGGTGAACCGTCAGGGCGGTGCCACCCATCAGGATCCCGTCAGGCGGTGCAACGGCAGCGATTGGCGCCCATGCGTTGAGAGTCGCCCGAGGAAGGACATGCTCCAGTGACGAAAGTGCAGTCACGTCGGTGTGCTCAAAAGGTTCTCGATCATCGCCCTCGTGGGGCCGTCGACACCTCGGGTGTGGCGCGTCGATGCTATCGCCGCGGCTGAGAGGTTCTGTGCTGCCCAGGCCCAGGCGATCGGGTCTTGACTGAGCAATAGTCGCCGTGCGACGAACTGTTCATCTTCGGGAAGGCGGAGTCGTGACGGTTCGACGTTCCAGAAGTGATGCCAGAGCCGCGCTGGCACCTTCGATGCCAGCGAGCTCTCGTGCTCGCTGATCGGCGGAACCGTCTGGGAGACCACGGGCGCGATTCTCGACCATTCCGAAGATGGCAGCAGGCGATACACCGTGAGATCGCGAGCGGATCCTTCAGCGACGGTTTCAGTGAAGGCCTGCACGAGGCCGTGTCGAATGAGCGACTCAACGGCAGCACCGGCTGTGCTGGGCGAGATCCGAGCTGCGCGGGCGACCGCCCTTAACGAGCGGAATCCCAAGGGGTGGCGGGCGAACGCCGCAAGAACGCGCACTTCATGAGGCGTGAAGTCGCTGAGGGCTGGTGTCATTCCGAGATCTTCTACGAGACGGCGGACGTCATCCGGGTTGAAACGACGGTGCCGACCCGGACTGAGCTGATCGGACCGACCGAGTCGGGCTGATGCGCGACGTACCGTCGACACCGAGACGCCGAGCTGCCTCGCGACTTCACCCGCTGACAGGGCACTGTCCATATTGATCGATTCTAGTTTGCTGGAGGGGTGTAGCGACAGGGCTGGTCCCTCTCTACCCCTCGACTAGTAGGACAGCGTCGATGATGCTCTCGATGTTCCTAGGGGTGCCTTCACGCAAAACCGCTTCGTACGCTCGGAGCCGTTCATCGCGTCGGGCTCACAAACCCACAGCCTGGGTTGCGGGTCAGTCGTCGTGGGTAGCGGGTCAGTCGTCGATCAGCCCGTGGTTGTTGTACGCGTCGTAGGCCGCGAGGTCGAGGAACCCGTGACCGGAGTAGTTGAACAGGATCACCCGCTCCTCTCCGGTCTCCTTGGCCGCAAGCGCCTCATCTATCGCGCCGCGGATCGCGTGGGCCGTTTCGGGAGCTGCGATCTTGCCCTCGGTCCGAGCGAACATGACGGCAGCCTCGAAGACCTTTGACTGCGGTGTCGCAGTGGCTTCCATGCGCCCCGACTTGACCAACGCCGAGATGATCGGACTGGAGCCGTGGTAGCGAAGGCCGCCGGCGTGGATCGACGGGGGCATGAACTCGGCGCCGAGGGTGTACATGGGCATCATCGGCGTGAGCCCGGCAGTGTCGCCGAAGTCGTACTCGTACCGTCCAGCGGTCAGCGTCGGACACGACGTGGGTTCGACCGCGACCAGGCGGACCGAATCGTCCTCCATGAACGGGAACGCTATTCCGGCGAGGTTCGAACCGCCGCCGTGTGACGAGATGATCACGTCGGGCAGATCCTCGCCTGCCAGCGCCAGCTGATCACGTGCTTCGAGTCCGATCACCGTCTGGTGCAACATGACGTGATTGAGCACCGACCCGAGCGCGTAGTGACTGTCCGAGCGACCCGCAGCATCGGCGACGGCATCGCTGATCGCCATGCCGAGTGATCCGGGACTGGTCGGGTCGTCGACCGGCGACGGCACGCACTCAGCGCCCCAGGTTTCCATCAGGATCCGTCGATATGGCTTGGCTTCGAAGGACGTGCGGACCATGTAGACCTTGCATTCGATGCCGAACTGGGCGGCCGCGAATGCCATGGACGACCCCCACTGGCCGGCCCCGGTCTCGGTGGCGATCCGGTTGATGCCTTCGACCTTGTTGTAGAACGCCTGCGGAACCGCAGTGTTCGGCTTGTGTGACCCTGCCGGGCTCACCGACTCGTCCTTGAAGTAGATCCGAGCGGGGGTGCCCAACTCCTGTTCGAGGCGCACCGCTCGTACCAGCGGAGTGGGGCGCCACAGACGGAGGATGTCAATCACGTCTCCAGGGATGTCGATCCAGGGCTCGGCGCTCATCTCCTGTTCGATGAGTGCCATCGGGAACAGCGGTGCCAGGTCATCGGGCCCGACCGGTTCGCGGGTTGCCGGGTGCAGCGGTGGCTGCAGGGGCTCGGGGAGTCTGGGTAGGGCGTTGAACCACGCAGTAGGGATCTGATCTGAAGGGAGGTCAAAGCGCATGGGCCGGAAGTGTATGCGTTTGAGCTTCGCTGGAGCGGGTGAACTGCGGCCGGAGCGTGTCTCGTTGACGGGGGCTGGTTATCGCCAGATTGGGCGATAGCGGAGGAGCGCTACGCCATTGCCGAACCGGTCCTCCTCGACAAGCTCCAAGTCGATGTGTAGGCCTGTCGGCAGCGCTGGCTTGAGGCCACCGAGGATGACTGGCCACACGAACAGTTGGAGTTCGTCGACGAGTCCCGCAGCGAGACCCTGGGCTGCCAGGTTCGGTCCTCCCACAAGCAGATCTCGGCCGGAGGTTGCTTTCAGGTCGAGTATCGCTGCGGGATCGAAGCTACGTTCGAGGGCTGTGTTTGCGGTTGTCGGTGAGGAGAGAGTGGAGGAGTAGACGATCTTGTCCGCTGCCTGCCACACCCTCGCGTACCGCTCAGTGAGTTCCGACCGGGCGGCCAGCGTCGGGTCGGTTTCCCAGACTGCCATCGCCTCATACATGCGCCGCCCGTACAGGTACGTTCCGGCAGACTCCATGAGGTCGGTGATGAACGAGAACACCTCATCGTCCGGTGGAGCCCAGTCGAGGCCGCCATGCTGATCCTCGGTGTAGCCATCGAGCGACATGTTCGACGCGTAGATCAGCTTCGCCACTTTCACCCCCGGTTCGCCTACTGCCGCATGGACATATCTCGCTGATGGACCGTACAGGCTTGACCCCTGGTTCAGCCCTGGATGGTGATTGTGCCCGTCACGATAGGGGAGCGACAGCGACAATCAGTTGGCGTCCCGACGGTTGAGGAGGACGATTCCCGCAGCAAGGGTGAGGACCGCGTAGGTCGAACTCTACGCCGGGGCGACGGCATCCGCCTCCGATTCGGCAGGGACCGCGGTGCGGACCGCCCAAGAGATCAGCTCGGGTGAGCATCACGGTCTCGCATGCGCCTACGCGATCAGTGGTCGGACTGCCGACGATGCCGACCTCGCTCGCACTGAGGCTCAACACGCGGTGACTTTGGCTCGACGGACATCGACAGATATCGCACTCGGCTGCTCTGAAGGGATCTCGAACACGCGGTACGGCGCGCGGATCACCGGGTCAATATCGATACTGGCTGGTGGCAATCACATCGATCCGATCCAGGTCGATGAACCGTCCGACGCTGGCCATCATTGCCGACCGGTTCTGGTCGAGCCGCGCCTCGTCTCCGGCTGAGCCGTAGAATGCGTGCTGGTCGACCATGGCTGCCTCGGGAAACAGCTCCTCGACGATCGCGTCGTACCGCGGAACTCCGTCGGATCCCCCGACGGTCTGATCCCTGAAGAGCCAACGCGTGACGATGTTCTGTGTGTAGCCGAACGTCGCCTGTGTGTCGATGGCTATGCGCGTGTGGTGATTCAGCCAGGTGTCGAGCCACTCTTCGACGCCGAGCCGCTCGGGCCTGTGTAGGAACGCGAGTTGGGCGAATCCGGGAGTTCGACCCTTCGGATCGGGTTCGATCTGGTTGAGGAGAGGTTGCGACTCGGTGACCACGCAGGCAGAGGCGTGTGCATTGAGGTCTTGGATGATCGTGTCGATCCCGTCTCGGAATTCATCGACTGCTGATGGCAGCCAGACCGATACCGTGGCGTCGGGTGGATGTGTGCCAGTTGTGTACCGCAAGCCCGAAGCGGCTGCCACGGCGCCATCGACGGAGTTGACCTGGACCCCTGTGCCACCGGCGCGTCTGATCTGTTCCGGGGTGTCAGTCTGGAGCTGATGATTGAAATCGCCCTTGTCGATCTCCGATTTCAGCTCGAGCAGGTAGACGATCTTCTCCATTCTGAAACCGTACCTGAGGGCCATTTTGAAGGTGGCGGCCCTTCTCGATCTGCCCCACTCGGAAACGGGCTCAAGGACCGATGGCGTCCGGCTGGATGCCCGTCACGGTAGGGAAGCGGCACCTTGACGGAAAGCCTTGCAAAGCCAACGCGGATCGGTGCGCTCCACTCGCAGCCCCTAGCCCCTAGCCCGAGATGCGTCAGTACTCGCGTCGAAGTGGCCTTCACACTCGCGGAAGACTGAGAGCGCTTCCCTCGAGGTTTGCGTGGCATCGTTGTTCCTTCCCGAGTCGACACTGCTCGCTGGCGCAGTAACCGGGGGAGTAGTGGGGGAGTAACAGCCATAAACGTCGGCGGACGTCCACGTACGACCAAGCCTCAGATCCCTTTAACAGCAAGGGACTTGCGGATATCGGCGGAGGACTGGGGACAGCTCCAACAATGCTCAAGTGCGTGGCTTGAACATTCTTGGAGCTGGGGGGAATCGAACCCCCGTCCGCCAGGTGGTTACCGAACCTGATACGACCATTCCCGCATTGCGGCCTTGAGGGCTACCGCTCCGGCGGGTCGGTTGGCTCTAGGAGCCACCCCCGAGTCTTTCCTCGATGTCAGCGGTCTTTCTCGCCGTCAGTGGTCTTTCCCTACGGTCCACCACCGCTTCTGTTGCCGGGCTGCGGTGATCTGGCCCCGTGCGCCATTGCTGGTCACTGTTTTCCTCTTACAGACTGATTGTTAGATCAGGCTGCGAGAGCGAACTGCTCATTTTTGGCGGTTCATTTGGTGCCCCCGTTTAACGAGTCTGTGGCAACTCGGGTCGCAAACTCGACTTCCAGGTCCCAACGTCGAAACCAGTCAGCCCCGTTGTGCAGAGTCAATTGTAGTGGAGTTCGACAAGTTCCGCCTGAGAGTTCTGAGCAGTGGGTCTCAGGAATGGGACGGGGAGTTCCGTTCCGATTCTCGACGGCCACGCCCCTACTGTTGGGAGGTGCAAATCCGCCGGTTTCGGGCAGAAGATCTTGATGAGCTGTATCTGATCTGTCTGCGAACCGCAGCGGCAGGCTCCGACGCCACAGGCTTGCTCGAGGAGCCGAATCTGTTCGGAGACCTCTTCGCTGCACCGTACGCGGTCCTCGAACCTGAGCATTGCCACGTACTCGCCGAGGGGTCTGGTCCACCGCTCGGATACGTCCTGGGGACGCTCGACGCAGTGGCCTTCGAGGAGCGTTGCGAAATCGAATGGTGGCCACAAATGCGTCAATTCCACCCCAGAACCGTCGACGGCGACGGAGTGGACGACCTCCTCATAGCGCTGATACACGATCGTCCGGTGCCACGTCATGATCTGAGGAGCGAGTATCCATCCGAACTACACATCGACCTGTTGCCCGAGGTGCAGGGACTCGGCTGGGGCCGTCGCCTGATGGAGTCCATGTTCGCCGGTCTGAACGTTGCGGGCTCCCCTGGAGTGCATCTGGGAGTCTCCGATGAGAACTCTTCCGCAGTCGCGTTCTATCGCCATCTTGGGCTGGAGGAACTCTGCTTCGATGGAATCACACGCGTATTCGGCAAGCGGCTCTGACAAGCAGCGATCTCAATCGTGACGCGCAGGCATTTGACCAGACTGGGGCCATACAGATGAGCTCCGAGCGACGGTTCGTCGAGCGCTTCCGGGTTCTGCGTCGAGTGCTGCACCGGATGGAGACGGCTCAGATTCGATCGCTGGGCGCCAGCGCTATTTCGGTGGTGTTCAGAACTCCCGTGTTGCTTCTGCATACGACGGGCCGACGTTCGGGCCTTGAACGGACGACGCCGCTGGCGTTTCATCGGGACCAGGATGGCTCGCTCCTCATCGTCGGAGGAGCCAGTGGGCAGGCTCGAACTCCGGATTGGGTTGCGAATCTGCGGACCAGTGCAGCGGCCTACGTGACCATTCGACGTGACCGGTACGAAGTCCGCGTCGAGGAACTCCGTGGCGACGAAAGGCTTGAAGTCTGGGCCCGCCTAGCGACAGAGTGGCCTCGGATCGACGCCTATCAAATGCGGGCCAGGCGCGAGGTCCCGGTATTCCGACTCGTCAGAACCGTGTCGGAACCGGTGTAGTCATACAACTCATTATGTATGTCCTGGAGCACGAAGACTCGAGCCTCCGGAAACTCGGGAGACCAAACCTGACGGATCGGCCACGATGGGGACCGGCGGGGCAGCAATCGCCCCGCCGCGCACAGCAGAATCCGTGCACAGCAGAACAGGAATGCAGTCATGTCGCCCACCCTCCACGGAAACGTCCTCAATTGGGCATCCGATCTCGATCCTCGTGCACTCGAGCAGGCCGAGCGGACCGCCGCGCTTCCGTTCGTGGCGGGACATGTTGCGCTCATGCCCGATGCCCATGTCGGCCTCGGAGCGACCATCGGCTCGGTCGTCGCCACCGACGGAGCGATCATCCCCGCAGCAGTGGGAGTGGACCTTGGCTGCGGAATGATCGCCGTCGAGACTTCGCTGACCTCGGCGAGCCTGTCCGACAACCTGAACGATCTGCATCGCGGCATTCGCGAGGCGGTCCCCGCCGGAGTCGGCCAGGGGCATCGCGAAGCGGTCGTCGACATTTTCGGCGTGATCGGTCGCCCGGCTGGCACCGAACTCGATGACCGTCTCGAGAACAAGGCACGCACTCAGTACGGCTCGCTCGGATCGGGTAACCACTTCGTCGAGGTGTGCCTCGATGAGCGCGACGTCGTCTGGGTCGTTCTTCACTCGGGCAGCCGCGGCATTGGCAACCTGCTGGCCACGGCACACATCTCTGACGCCAAGGATCTGATGAAGAAGTACTTCATCGACCTCGAGGATCCCGACCTGGCCTACTTCGTCGAGGGAACCCCCGAGTTCGACGCGTACATCGCCGACATGCTCTGGTCTCAGAAGTATGCGATGGCCAACCGCGAGCGCATGATGGACCTGACGCTCGCCGAGCTCTTCAGGCGTTTCGACGGCCATGAGATCTCCCGCATCAACTGTCACCACAACTTCACCGATCGCGAGCACCACATGGGCCGCAACCTGTGGGTGACCCGCAAGGGCGCGGTCCGCGCCCGGGTCGGGGACCGCGGAGTGATTCCGGGATCGATGGGAACGCGCTCCTACATCGTGTCCGGACTCGGCTCCGAAGCCTCATACATGTCGAGCAGCCACGGCGCCGGTCGTCGGATGAGTCGGGCCAAGGCCCGTCGAGAACTCGACGAGGCTGGACTGAAGGCAGCGATGGCCGGCAAGTCGTGGGATGACCGATCCGCGCGCGCACTGCTCGACGAGGACCCGCGCGCCTATAAGGACATCGATGTGGTCATGGAGGACCAGCGTGACCTGGTCACGATCGATCACACCTTGACCCAGATCCTCAACTACAAGGGTGTCGACGGCGCTCCCAGGCGCCGCGCCAAGAAGTAGGGGCCAGGGTCAGAGGCAGGCCAGTGCCGGGTCGGCGCTCCGTTCGTCCGGGGGCGCCGACCTGGATCTGTTTGGCAGCGACCGGGGTACGCAGGTAGCGACTACGACTCGTCGCCTTGATGTACATGTGCGCGTTGCCCGTCGCGGTCAAAGATCATGATCAACTCGGCGGGCCCATCGACCGCGGTGAAGGCATGAGGGGTCATGGTGGTGAACTCGGCCGCCTCGCCCGCTTCGACAATGATCTCGCGGTCTCCGAGGAACAGGCACACCCGGCCCTCTAGGACGAAGAACCAGTCGTGGCCGGGATGGACCTTCTGCTGGGGTCTACGAGTTGAGCGCTCGACGCGCATCTTTATCGCGATCGTCTTACCGGTCGGCTGACTCAGTGCCCAGGTCGTGGAACGGCCCTCGGTGTTCGGCACGGGCCGAATCACCACGTCACCATCGCTCTGCATGTCCAGCAGCGAATCAAGATCGACCTGCAGGGCCCTGGCAAGGGTCGGCAGTATGTCGAGGCTGATCGTCCGCTTGCCGGTCTCGATCCGACTGATCGTGGACGCGCTCAGACCGGCCCGTTCGCCGAGTTCGTCGAGCGACAGGCCCAGGGTGTTGCGAAGGCTACGGATGCGGGTGCGGACAACCAGTTCGATTTCGTTGAGTTCGGTCATCGCATGGTCTTCCCTTGGCTAAGCCGTCCGGTCAGTCTTGCGAATATAGCAAGAGCTCTTCCGGTAAGTGAATGACAAACGTATCATCGGATGCATGCACGAACACGGATCTCACGCTTCACCCACAACTCAGCGTCACTGTGATGTGGCAGTCATCGGGGGGTCCGCCGCCGGACTCGCCGCCGCACTTCAACTCGGTCGGCAGCGACGTTCAGTGATCGTCGTCGACTCAGGTGAACCCCGCAACGCACCCGCTTCACACATGCACAGCTATCTGGGCCATGAAGGACTCCCTCCGTCGGAGTTCGCAGCAATCGGTCGCGAAGAGGTGCGCAGCTACGGCGGCGAGGTGGTACCTGGCCGCGCGATCGACGTGACCCCGTTACCCGACAATGCCGGCTTCGCTGTCCAGCTCGCCGGTGGAACCACCTTGATAGCCCGGCGAGTTCTTGCCGCCACAGGGCTGGTCGACGAACTGCCCGATATCGAAGGCCTCGCACAGCACTGGGGAACCGACGTCCTCGTCTGCCCGTTCTGTCACGGCTACGAAGTTCGCGACCAGCGGATCGTTCAGATCATCACCCATCCCATGGGGCTTCATCCTGCACGACTCTTCCGCCATCTGAGCGAACAGTTCACGCTGGTACTCCACAGTGACGTTGCCGTCGACGACGCTGAGGTCAACGCGCTGCGGGCGGGCGGGGTTCGTGTCATCGATGAGAGGGTTCGCCGAGTCATCACCGGCGCAGATGGTCACCTGAGTGGAATTGAACTGATCGACGGTTCGACCCTCGATGCTGATGCAGTTGTGGTCACAACTAGATTCGTCGCCCAGGTCCAGCCCTTCGCAAGCCTCGGGTTAAAGGCGACGTCACATCCGATCGGGGTCGGCGACTTCGTCGAGACCGATATGACCGGGGCCACGGCGGTCCCCGGTCTGTTCGCTGCGGGCAACCTGACTGACCCGAGCCATCAGGTCCTGCAGGCAGCCGCGCACGGCAGCCGGGTCGGCGGAATGATCAGTTTCAGCCTTGCCGAGGAGGACCTCGAGGCGTCATCTCGCCAGTCCGCCAATCAGGTCGACTGGGACCACCGCTACAGCGGGGATCAGATGTGGAGCGGCAATCCGAACGGCACGCTCGTCAACCAGGTCTCGGATCTGCGCGCAGGTCGGGCACTCGACGTCGGCGCAGGTGAGGGCGGCGACGCCATTTGGCTGGCTGGACAGGGGTGGGACGTGACAGCGAGTGACATCTCGGAAGTGGCGCTGGAGCGCATCGCGTCCGCTGCGAAGGAGCGAAACCTGACGGTCCAGTGCCTTAGTGCCGACGCCAACGCTCCCGACCCGTACCACGGCGAAACGTTCGACCTGGTCTCAGCGCAATATGCGTCGATTCCCCGCACACCCGATGGTCGAGCCATGCACAACCTGCTCAACGCAGTCGCTCCGGGCGGCACGCTGCTGGTTGTGAGTCACGACCTTGAGCCGATGCGGGCTGCAATCGACACCCATGAGAACAGCAGAGCTTTCGACCCCGATGCCTACCTCCGGGTCGAGGACTTTGTTGCCGCTCTCGTGGGCTCAGAGGATTGGGAGATTCAAGTCCACGACAAGCGAGAACGTCCCTCCGGAGCGGCGTCAGCCTCGCATCATGTGGACGACGTGGTGCTGCGCGCCCAGCGACATGCCGGCTAGCGGCATGCCGCCCAGCGACATGCCGCCCAGCGACATCCCGCCTAGCGACCCGCCCAAACAAGCGATAGGTCGTGGTCGATCCCCGGGGTGAAGCGCTACCGAGTTACGTTTTAAGGAACGTCGCGCCATGCACCGATGAATGGTGCATGAGGACCAAGCACCTCGCCTCAGACTCCGAGGTGATCTCCCCATCCACAGCAGGGCGCATTGCCGGAGCGGCGCTTCTATTCGGGGCGATCAGCAATGGAGTCACCGCCGCGACCAGTCCCCACGGCGGGACGTATGTCGCAATCGGACTCTGGCTGTCGGCTGCGTTGGTAGTGGTAGCCGTACTGTCCTTCTTTGTCCCCTGGGACCGGATGGGTCCACGATCGACGCTCGTGTTGGTGCCGGCAGCGTTCGTGGCGGTGGCCGTGGGCAACTATTGGGATCCGCTGCCCTATATCTCGGGGCTCTACTTCGTGGTGATTGGCGCCTGGATCGGGCTCTGCCATCCGCGATTCACAACATTGGCGCTCACCCCGGTGTTCGGTCTGGTGTTCTGGGGTCCACTGGCCGTCAATCCGCATGCGGACCGACTTTTGTCATCTGCTGCGATCGTCACCTTCGTGTCGGTCGCGATCGGCGAGATTCTCGGAACGCTGCGGGTCGGCCTCGAACGATCACGTCTGGAGGTGGCCCGGGCTGCCAAGCGGCGATTTTCAGCCATGACCCGGAACGCTGTGGACGTCACGTTCATCTTCGGTCTCGACAACCTGATCTGGTACGTGAGTCCGGCAGTGAAGGCTCGCTTCGGCTATGAACCCCATGAGCTTGAGCAGATGCCTTTGGACGACTTTTTGACGAACGCCATCGACGGCCTCACCGCTGAGACGATCAAAGGTCTGGTCGCTGGCAGCTACAAGGAGGAGAGCGTCACCGACGCCCATGAACTCCGCCTGCGCCACGCTGATGGAACCTGGATCGAAATCGAGGCAACTGCGCAGAACCTGCTCGATGATCCGGACATCGGCGGAATAATCGTCCATGTCAGGGACGTCCGAAACCGCAAAGCTCTGGAGAACGATCTTCACCACCGGGCGTTCCACGACGATCTGACGGGCCTGCCGAACAGGGCGGCATTTCGTCAGCAGATTCGTCAGGCGAAGTCCGGTGGAGGGTCGGTCTCGGTCATATTCATGGACCTCGATGGCTTCAAGAATGTCAATGACACCGAGGGACATCAGCAGGGCGACGGCCTTTTGAGACTCATCGCCGAGCGACTTGCAGCGGCGGTACCCGAAAAGAGCAACATCGCTCGCCTCGGAGGGGACGAATTCGCCGTTCTGTACGAGTGCCATCTTGATCAGGCAGTCGAACACGCCGAGAAGCTGGTCGAATTGATTTCCCAGCCGTTCGTGCTGAACGGCAGCGTCATATCGGTTGGCGCGAGTGCAGGTGTCGCCGAGGCAGACCGGAATCTGTCCGACGATCAGGTCATTGGTGACGCTGACATGGCGATGTACGAGGCGAAGGCCAGCGCTACCAGGAGCGTCGCCGCCTTCGAGCCTGAAATGAGGTCACGTCTACTCGAGAGGCTTGACTCCAGAGCCCGGTTGAAGCGGGCGATCGAGCGGGAGGAGTTCGTACTTCACTATCAGCCCGAACTCGACCTCAAGGCGCGAACGTGGGTCGGCGCCGAAGCGTTGGTGCGCTGGAACCGCCCGGGTACGGGTCTGGTGCAACCAGCGGAATTCATCGACATCGCCGAGGAATCGGGAATTATCGTCGAAATTGGAAGGTGGATCCTCCGAGAGGCCTGTCGCGAGGCGACCACGTGGCCCGAGGTCAACGGTGAGCCGATGTCGGTCGCCGTAAATGTCTCTGCTCAGCAGTTCCAGGACTCCGAGTTGCTTAGCGACGTTGCCTCCACCCTGCGATCCACCGGGCTGAATCCCGAAAGGCTCATCCTCGAGGTGACGGAGTCCATGCTCATCGATGACATCGAGGTTGCCGAAGAACGGCTACGGGCCCTTCGTGAGATGGGCATCCGGCTGGCGCTAGACGACTTCGGTACCGGCTATTCCTCGCTGAGCTATCTGCAGGCGCTGCCATTCGACATCCTCAAGATCGACCGGAGTTTCGTAGAAAACGCGACAACCGAAGTTCGTGACCTCTCGTTGTTGCAGACGATCAACAGGCTTGGTCACGACCTTGGCCTACTGACCCTGATCGAAGGCGTCGAGACAGAGGAGCAGGCGAAGCTCGTCAGTTCGATCGGCTGCGACCTGGCGCAGGGCTTCTTCTTTGCCAAACCGATGGATGCGGCGCAACTGCAGGCGACCGTCTTCAAGGCAGATCTCACCGCACGAATCGCCGCGCCAGCAGAGACCTGAACCAATCCTGTAGCGCAGTCAGTTCTGGGCTCAGTGTCCTGAGCGCGTCACTTCTGTAGGGGCGTCACTTCTGTAGGGCAGCTACAACATCCTCGATGACCTTCGCCTTTGGGCGGTCGGCGTCGATGATTGTTGCCTCGTCGCCATCTGGCACCTCCAGGTCGGCGAACTGGCTGGGTACCAGCGCCGACGACGCGAAATGACCTTGGCGCTGTTGGAGACGCTCGAAGATCACCGGCTGGGGTACGTCAAGGTGGACGAAGCGCAGTCCTGGCACACCCTCCGCAAGAGTCAGTCGGTAGGAGCGCTTCAGCGCCGAGCACGCCAGCACGACCGCAACACCCTCGCTCTGTTTGCTTCGGAGGAGCTTGTTAAGCGTTTCGAGCCACGGCTGCCTGTCGGCATCGGTCAGAGGGACACCATCACCCATCTTCGCGACGTTGGACTCAGGGTGGAAGTTGTCTGCGTCCACGAACGTCCACCCCAGCCGTTGTGCCACCGTTCGGCCTACCACGGTCTTGCCGCTTCCGGAGACCCCCATGATGACAGCGCCAATGGGCGGAGATGGATTTGGTGTTGAAGTCATGGTCTTGAGCCTTGCGCCGGAAAACTTCGATGATCGGGCTGAACCTCAGGTGTCATTCGTGGTCTCAGCCGGTAGAGCATTTCGCCGGCCTGGGGAACTATCAGCACACCATCTTCCTCCTGCTCGTCTGACCAGCTCGTCGGGTCGATCGAGTCCGGGTCGGCGTAACCAAGACCCAGCCGACGGCACGTTTCCGCCGGAATGCGACTTGCCAGGTTCACTGTCGCTGCGGGGTGTTCGACGCCATCTACGAACGTGCCGGCACCACGTAGGTGGGTGGAGTGCGCGAGTACCGCTCTCGGCACGTCGGCAAAGCGGTCCCACTGATCAAGGAAGTACGGCAACACGTGGTAGCCGACCCGGTCGAGGTCAGCTCCGTGCACCTTGCTCACCTCATCCAGATGGGGTGCCCAAATGGTCAGCTCCGCTCCAGGTGCGAGCACCGGCTCAAGCTTGTACATGGCTTTCGCGGCGGTCCACAGCTCGTCGTACATCGGCGGTGCGATAGACAACACCCGGCTCACCGGCCGGTCCAGGTAGGTGACGTGCCGTTCGGCCGACAGCTCGGCCGCGAGCCGCCATGCGGGCTCGACTTCCCCGATCACCACCGCCGCGAGCTTCACTTTGTCGACGACCGTCAGCGCCACCAGAGTGACCGGCGTTTCCAGATGACGGGCCGCAGCGTGGATCATCGCCCGGGGAGGGGTGTTGACCACGCCGATCGTGTCGACGATCCCGCACAGCGCTCCGAGCCAGTGCGAGACGTCGATCATCTCCGGACCCGAGATGCCAGGGAACAGGTATTTGGCGCCGCCCGAGAACCCGACCACTTCGTGGGGGAAAGTGGGACCCAGGATGAGTACATGGTCGTGGTCGAGAGCAGCCCGATTCAGTCGCAGCGGCAGGTCGCCGGCCAAGCTCGGATGCCAGAGATCTCCGGCGATCGCCCGCACCTCGTCGCTTGTGAGAACGCCGATGGTGGCGAGCTGGTCCGGATCCTGCCATGCATGATTGAGCAGGCGAAGATTGCGATGAAGACTATTCAGCGGTCGATCGCCGATGCCGATCAGGTCTCGCAGCCGGGATTCCGAGAGCGGTGGATGGGTTCCCAGCGCCACGATCACGTCGACTGCCGACGCGTCGACGAGCAGCTCAGCGACGGCAGCGATGAGCATCGGCAGCGGTGCGGTGCGAGTGTGGTCCGGGATGCAGACCAGGACTGACTCACCAGCGAAGCGGCCTCCGAGTCCGGTGGCCAAGGCGTTGCGCACCTGCTCGTCACTAAGCACCTCACCGTTGTCGGCGATTGCTGCAACCGCGATGCCGCACGGTGAGTCAGTCGGTGTGCCTGAGGCCCTGGTGGACATTTTCACCGAGGCCTCGTGAGTGCTTGGGCCGCGCCCGCGGGGCCGAGTTCATGAATGAGTGAGAGGCCCCGGGCGATAGCGGCACGCACCACCGGATCGGCGGCGACCGCTGGGGTGAACACCGCGTCGACACCCAGGAACGCTTCAGTGATCGACGCGGCATCGGAGCCAGCGGCACTGGCGATTGCCAGCAACTCGGGCGCCAACGGATCCACGAGCCGTGCCTTGCCCCGTCTGCACCGTAGGACCCACGAAATCCAGGCTGCGACGACGAGCGCCGAGAGGTCGACGGTCTCGTCGTGGGCGCGTCGGGCTTCGATCACCTCGACGACACGCTGTGGCAGCTTCTGACTGCCGTCGGCGGCGACCTGTTCGCAGCGGTGACCGAGTGGGTTGAGGAACCGACCCAATGTGTTGCGGGCAATCTCGGAAGCTCCTTCGGCTGAATCGCCCGCGCCGGGGCCGCCCGCGCCGGGGCCGCCCGCGCTCGCGCCGATCGTGAGCGTGGCGAGGGTGTCGAGGGCGGTGAGGGTCGGAAACACCTCCAGGACGAGCAGAGCCTGGACGAAGCTCGACAGCGACGGGTCGCTCGCCGCCTCGTTGATAGTGACGTGTCCGGCGAGGCCACCCAGATAGGCGAGTGTCGAATGCGGAGCGTTGACCGTGCGGAGCTTGCGTTGTTCCCATGGTGCGACGTCGTCCACGAGGTTGGCGCCGACCAGATCCCAACTGGGTAGACCGGAAACGTTCTCGATGACCCAGGAGTATTGGGTCTCGGCACGAACCGGCGCGTCGTCACGGCGGTGCAGCCGGTCCGCGACCAGCAGACGATCGGCGTCGGTTGTGGCGGGCACGATGCGGTCGACGACCGTCGACGGGAAGTTCACGTGCTCAGAGATCCAGGCTGCAAGATCCGCATCGAATTCAGCAGCCAGGTGACCGACCGCCGCGGCAGTCACCTCCCCGTTGGACGTCAAATTGTCGCAGGAGATCACTGCGATACCGCCCAGGCCGCTGTCGCGACGCCGGCGCAGTGCTGCCACCAGCACACCGGGGGCGGTAGTCGGCTTGTCGGGATGGGCCAGGTCGTGAGCGACAGCGGGGTCGCGACGGTTGATACCGCCATGGGCGCGCCCGCTGCCCGACCGTTGGTGATAGCCCTTCTCTGTGATGGTCAGGGTCACTGCGGTGGTGGTTGAAGCAGAGATGGCATCGACCGCCGCCGACGCTCCATTGGCGAGCGCGGTCACCGAGCCGATTACACGTAGCTGCTCGCTCGTCCCGTCCGTCTCGATGAGCGTGTACAGACCGTCCTGGTCCGCCAGGGGACGGGTACTCGAACCCGAGCGGAGCGACACACCGGTTATGGCTGCGGGTTCGCCGAGGGCGAGAAGATCGTCGCAATAGGCGGCGATGTGGCCGCGTGCGAAAGCGCCGAGACCCAGGTGCACCACGCCGGGCGCTGCGGCTCGACGGTCATAGGCGGGCAGCCGTACGCCGCTCACCCCTTTCAGGGTCCGATTCGACAGGCGGGAGACATTGGCCCTCATCGGACGAAGCCACCGTCAGGTGCCTCGTCCGTCGACGTCGTCGTGGGGACATCAGCAGCGAAGTGGGAGTCGTCGACCCGATAGACGTTACGGGCCAGGCGGTAGGCGAGGTCGACCGCGACGTCCGCTGCCTCGTCCAATTCGAGGCGGTGCTCCGCGACCAGTCGGGCGAGAAACCCGCAGTCCACCCGCCGTGCCAAGTCATGGCGAGCGGGTATTGAAAGTAGTGCGCGGGTGTCGTCGGTGAAGCCGACGGTGTTGGCGAATCCGGCGGATTCGGTCGTACGTTCACGGAAGCGACGTATCCCCTCGACGCTGTCGTGGAACCACCACGGAGCGCCCAGTTTGAGCAACGGATAGTGCCCCGCGAGTGGTGCCAGTTCGCGGCTGTAGGTGGACTCATCAAGAGTGAAGAGCACGACGGTGAGTCCCGGGTCGTTCCCGAACCGGTCCAGTAGCGGCTTGAGGGCTGTCACGTAGTCGGTACGGCTCGGAATGTCGGCACCGACGTCGGGCCCGAAGCGGTCGAAGAGCCGCGGGTTGTGATTACGTCGGCTGCCCGGATGCAACTGCACGACCAGCCCGTCATCCAGGCTCATCCGCACCATCTCGGTGAGCATCTGTCCACGGAACAAGTCGGCATCTGACGGATCCGGGTCGACACGGCGGACCTTGGCGAACAGCGCAGTTGCGTCACTGGGGGAGAGGTCGGCGGTTGTGGCGTTCGGGTGGCCGTGGTCGGTCGAGGTCGCACCGTGTGCGATGAAGAAGCTTCGTCTCGCAACGAGCGCGTCGAGATACCCCGTCCATGTACTCGTGTCACAGCCGGTCAGCTCCGCGAGTTCGACCAGGTTCGCGAGGAAGTCAGGCCGCTCCGGATCGATGACCGGATCCGGACGGAACGCGGTCACCACCTGTCCATCCCAACCCGAGGTTCTAATCGCCCGGTGGTGGCCAAGGTCGTCGAGCGGCGACTCGGTCGTGGCAAGGAACTCGATATTGAAACGATCGAAGAGTGCTCGGGGCCGGCAGTGGTCCTGGGTCAGCCGGGCGGCGATGTGCTCGTAGGTCTCATCGGCGGTCACGGCGGAGGGAACCACGTTGACTCCCAGGACTTCGTGGAGCGCGTGGTCGAGCCACAGCCGAGCGGGTGTGCCTCTGAACAGGTGGTAATTGGACGCGAAGGTCCGCCAGATCTCGCGGGCATCGGGAACCTCCGCTTGACGATTCAGCGTGCCCCGACCGGCGGTCTCGCGCTCAGGGGTACGGGGGTTCACACCCAAGGACTCGAGCGGCACGCCCTGGCTGTAGAGCATCCGGAGTAGGTAGTGGTCGCCGGTCACCAGCAGGCTGGCCGGGTCGCTGAATGGTTCGTCATCGGCCCACCAGCGCGGGTCGCAGTGACCGTGGGGGCTCACGATAGGTAGATGCTCAACCTGCGCGAAGAGCTCCTTAGCGATCGACCGGACCTCCGGCTCGGCGGGAAACAGCCGATCGGGATGTAGCTGCAGCGGACGACGAATATCAGCCGCCACCCGACCTTCAGCGGCTGAGTGTTGCCTCGCTTCGTCCCGCTGCGAACTCGTGACCATCGATCTCCTCCGCGACGATCTCCTCCGCTGAGCGATCATCGAGGACAACGGTAGCGTCGAAGCCTCCGACGACTGCGAGGGGCAGGCGGTCGGTCGCCGATTCGGCCAGACTGCCGCTATGCAACTGCGAGCATCCGAAGACCTAGTCGTCGAAGTCGATGAGGATGGTACGACACGGATCGGTCGAGGAACGTCGACCGATTGGTTCGGTCCAGCCAGACCGACCGGAGTGGCCTCGGTCGGAGTCGACGACAAGATCGGCCAGTTGCTGAGTGAGTCCGACGATATGGGGGACTACACAGCGTTGGTGGTGGCCGACGACGATGTCCGTTGCTCGATACGGGCGTATAAGGACCGGTCGATGGTCGTGTTCCGCACCGAGGCGACCCGCGACCTGGACGAACTGAGCACCGGCTCCTATGACCGACCCTCGGCCGGGTGGCCCGTGTTCAAACCTGCCGACCGGCGCAGCGGCGGGGCACCAGAAGGTCTTCGTGCACTTGCTTTCCAGCAGTGCGAGTTCGGCCTGCCAAGCACGGCCGGAGTAGACCTGGACGGCTTCTTCCTCCTGCCGCATCGACCGCCGACCGGATGGCCTCTGATCCTTGGTGCAGAAGATGGAACAGCGCTGCTGCTAGCTCCCCTCGACAACTTCCATGACCAGGTCGTCGGCCTCAACGGCGGCACGGTTCGTTGCGGTTGGAACGGAGACATTGATTCAGTGACCAGTGGGTTCACCACTGACCTAGCGGTGATATCTGGCAGCGGACCTCGCGAGTGTCTCGACATTTGGGGAACCCTGCTCCTGGAACGGGCGGGCACCGTGCGCCCCGGACGTTGGGCCGACGCCCTCGCCAGTCGACCCTCGTACTGGACCGACAACGGTGCCGCCTATTGGTATCGGACCGAGCCCGGTCACGACGTCGCTGGCTCGATCGTAGCGGCGGTCGATGATTTGTGTAGCAAGGATGTGCCGATCGGCGCGGTGCAACTCGACTCGTGGTTCTATCCCCACGAGGATCTGCGTCCATTCGACACCGACGAGTGGGTTGTTCCGCCGTCGGCGCTCACCGCTTGGGAGGAACGCAAGGACGTGTTGCCCGACGGGATCTCAGACCTCCGTGACCGCCTCGGAGGCCCGCCACTGGTCGCCCATATCCGTCACCTGTCAGCCGATGCCACCATCACAGCCGAGTACCCCGTCTACGTCGACGGGGATTACGCGGCGCCGTCGACACCCGAGATCTATGAACGGTGGCTCGACCAGTGTCTGGCCTGGGGAGTCGAGACCTTCGAGCATGACTGGCTCGTCGAGGTCTTCTTCGGAGTTCGCGGCCTGCGTGAACGACCCGGTCGTGCACGGGCATGGCAGGAGGGCATCGACAGAGCTGCCCGTGATCGTGGCATCACGCTGCAGTGGTGCATGGGCACTCCCGCCGATTTCGCCCAGACGACGACTCTCACCCAGGTCACATCGGTCCGCACCTGCGGCGACCATGGTTACATCGCAACCGCCGGTCAGTTGTGGGCATGGTTCTGTACCACCAACGCACTGGCCCGCAGCCTTGGTCTGATGCCGTTCAAGGACGTGTTCCGCGCCGACCCGGAAGTCGCTGGCGACAACGGACCGGTCGAAGCGCTGCTGTCTTCGCTGTCCACCGGGCCCGTCGGACTCGGGGACCGGGTGGGTCGGATGGACCCGGCTCTGGCTATGCAGACGTGTCGGGCCGACGGTCTGCTGATCAAGCCGGATGTCCCGGTCGCGGCGGTCGACGCCTCGATGCTCGGAGCGCCGGCCTTTGCCCCCGAGTTGCTTGTAGCCGAGTGCTACTCCGATCACCCCGCTGGCCGCTGGGTCTACGCGCTGGGTATGCACGCAAACCCGGGTGACGCCGAGGTGTCGGGCGAGATTGCCCTGGCCGACTTGGGCGACTTGACCGACTTGGGCGACAGCGCACCGGTCGGAGAAGTAGTCGTCTGGGACTGGCGGGCCGGAACCGTTACTCATGGCAACCCCCAGACACGGTTACCGGTGACGCTGCCCAAGGAGGGCTGGACCTACTTCGTTGTGGCCCCGGTTCTTGCGGCGAGCCGCCTGGCGGTCATCGGTGACGTGTCGAAGTTCGTTCCGGCGGGAGACGCCCGAATCGTGGTCGAAACCCTCGCCTCCGAGGGCAGGCTCGGCAGGGACGACGTCGTCAGAGTCACGGTGAAAGGAGCCGGTGAAACCGTCACGTTGACAGGTTGGGCAGCTTCCCCTGTCACTGCCACGGTGCTTCCGGCCGATGGTCACCCGGCTGAGCTGGGAGGGCACTGGGATCCGCAGACCCGCATCTGGACACTGCCGGTGGTGGTCGGGTCCAGGGGCTGGGTCACGGTGGAGCTCCGAGTGTGATGCCGGGCCAGTCGAGAACTAGTACGGGACTGGTCGACTGGTGACCAATCCCATACCAGTGGCGAGTTCCAGCCGATGGAGCCGACGACTCACCTAATGGCGCGCGCTCTAACGGTCGATTGTCCGCATCTGAGACTCACGGTAGCGATCACCCTGTGGGGGAGTGAGGCCGGTTAGGGCATCGATGTGCTCCCGGGTCAATTGGACACCGTCCGCCGCGATGTTCTCCTCGAGTCGGGTCACGTGTTTTGTGCCTGGGATGGGCGTGATGTCATCGCCCTGGGCAAGGAGCCACGCAATCGCGACTTGGGCAGGAGTGACACCCGCGTCTCGTGCGACGGCTTCGACCTCATCGAGGAGCCGGAGGTTGTGGTCGAAGTTCTCCTGCGCGAATCGAGGATTCGTAGACCGCGAATCGGTCTCGTCGAACTTCTCGGTCGAGCGGATCTTGCCGGTCAGAAAGCCTCGGCCCAGCGGCGAATAAGCCACCAACCCGATGCCCAGTTCCCGGAGAACCGCAAGCACTCGCTCCTCCGGGTCGCGGGTCCACAGCGAATACTCGGACTGCACAGCCGTGATCGGGTGCACCGCGTGCGCACGGCGGATCGTGTCAGCCCCGGCCTCGGACAGACCGATGTGGCGAACCTTGCCGGCAGCGACCAACTCGGCGAGCTCGCCGACGGTCTCTTCGATGGGCGTGTTCGGGTCGACACGGTGTTGGTAGAGCAGGTCGATGTGATCGGTTCCCAGCCGTTTCAGCGACCCTTCGACGGCCACGCGGATGTTCTCCGGGCTGCTGTCAAGATTCAGCGGACCCTTGTGATCGGATTGGCGGCGCCCAGGTTCGTCGCGGTGGGATATCAGCCCGAACTTTGTCGCCAGCACGACCTCGTCGCGTCGGTCCTTGATCGCCCGACCGACCAGTTCCTCGTTCGTGTAGGGGCCGTAGACCTCGGCGGTGTCGATCATCGTGACACCCAGGTCGAGGGCCCGGTGGATCGTCCGGATCGACTCGCCGTCATCGGTGCCGGCACCCGTGTAGGACATCGACATCCCCATGCAACCCAGACCGATGCGTCCGACTTCGAGGCTTCCCAGCTTGCTGTGTTTCATATCAATCGAAGTCCCATGCGAAGTCGGAGTTGCGGAACGATTGGAACGCAACCATTGAATGAGTGCTGCGGATGCCCTCCAGGCGGGCGATGTTTCCCGTCACCACTTCGGCGAGCTCCTCGTGTTCACGAACCCGCACCATGACCACCAGGTCGAACTCGCCGGTGACCGAGTAGACCTCGGAAACGTGATCTATCTCGACGAGTTGCTGGGCAAGGTTCGTAATGGCGGAAGGTTCGGCCTCGATCAGGACAACGGCAGAGATCATGTGTCCGAGGCTACGGCATTCGTCGGTGCACGTTCCGGTCCCGAGCCGCGGGCAAACCTCTACGCTTCGGGAGACATCCCTTCCAAACCGTGAGGTCCAAATATGCCCTTCGATCGTGATGAGATCGACGAGACCGTCCGCCGCTACATAGCGATGCGGGATGACATATGCGCCGGTAACGGTGGCTGGGATCGCCTCGCTGAGTTCTTCACCGACGACGCGGTATTCGTCGATCCGGCCTGGGGTCGCGCCGAGGGACTCGAGGAGATGCTGAGCAGCGTCTTTGGGCCCGCAATGGAGGGCCTGGACGACTGGACCTTCCCCACTGACTTCTACGCGATCGCGGAGGACAAAGTCGTCATCAAGTGGCGTCAGCAGTTCCCCGGAACCGACGGGCGGATCTACGAACAGTCGGGTTGCTCGACGCTCGTATACGCGGGTAACGGCAAGTTCAGCTACGAAGAGGACCTTCTGAACATGACCCACGTCCTTGAAGATATGGCTGCTTCCGGCTGGCGACCGACCGGAAAGATGAGCCTTCCGCCAGCGGAACCCAACCGCGATTTCTCGCTGCCGTAGGCACCTTCTCCCCGCTCCGTCGCCACGAATCGACGGGTCTGAGGTCGCAGCGCGTCGCGATTTCCGCAATTCCCGACTTGTTTGGTCAGGTTTAGCTCGGTAGCTTCCCTGAGCCGACAATTTCGAGGAGTGGCATGGCGCCAGATCCAGGGGACGTGGTCCCCGGATCCAAAGTTGAGCAGGCGAAGGCCCGCAGCAACCATCTGCGGGCGACGATCGCAGAGGAATTGAGCGACAGCGCGCTGCCGTTCAGTACTGACACCGGGTTGGCGCTCAAGTTCCACGGCACATACACCCAGGACGACCGTGACACCCGGACCCAGCGTCGCAAGGACGGTCTGAAACCGGATTCCTTCCACATGGTCCGCACGGGAATACCGGGTGGCGTGTTGAGCGCCGAGCAGTACCTGGTGATGGACAAGCTCGCCGATACCGTCGGCAACGGTACGTTGCGGGTCACCACCCGCCAGGACATCCAGTTCCACCGGGTCTACAAGACCGATCTGTATGAGCTGATCAATCTGCTCAACGGCGCCCTCGTGACCACACTTGCCGCCTGTGGGGACGTGGTGCGCAACACCACTGCCTGCCCGGCGCCGCTGCCCGATCCGGTTCGGACCGAACTGCGTGATTGGGCGACCCGGATCTCGGCCCATTTCAAACCGAAGTCACGCGCCTATTACGACATCTGGGTCGACGGCGAACACGCGGTGTCCGCAGGTGCCAAGACGATCGAGTCGAATTCAGAGGACCCAGCAAGGCGGGGCACCGACGAGGACGCCGGTAGCAGCGGATCGGACGAGGTTGAGCCCCTCTACGGACAGGTCTACCTGCCCCGGAAGTTCAAGATCGGGTTCAGTGCACCTGGCGACAACTGCACTGACGTACTCATCAACGACCTCGCGGTGATTCCTGTCGTTGAGGGCGAAACGATTACCGCATTCACGCTGTTCATCGGCGGAGGACAGGGCAAGACCCACAACAAGCCCGAGACCTACCCGCGACTTGCCACACCGTTGACGACCGTCCCGCCCGAGGAACTGTTCGCCACGGCAGAGGCAGTCATCAAGTTGCACCGTGACTACGGCGACCGGAACAACCGTGAACATGCCCGCCTCAAGTACGTCATCGATGACCTGGGTGACGAGCGGGTGCGTGAGATCATCGCCCAGAACCTCGGCGTCGCCCAGCTGCGCGAGGCCGATCCGGTCGTGCTCGACCATGCAGATGACCATCTGGGTTGGCACCCCCAGGAAGGCGGCGGCTGGTTCCTAGGGGTGAAGGTCATGAACGGACGCATCGCGGACGTCGACGACAATCACGTTCGAACTGGATTGCGTGCCGTCGTCGAGCGCTTCGGAGCGTCGGTCCGTTTCACCGCCAGGGAAGACGTCCTGCTGTGTGACATCAGCGATTCCGATCGGGCTCTTGTCAACGAACTGCTGGCCGAGCACGGTGTTCGCCCCGCCGAGCAGTGGGTTCCTGTCGCGCTGAACTCCTTCGCATGCCCGTCACTTCCGACGTGTGGCCTGGCGTTGGCCGAGTCCGAGCGATTCATACCGACCGTGCTCGACCGTCTCCATGAGGCGCTCGACCAACGGGGACTGGGCGACCTCGAGGTGCACGTCCGCATGACGGGATGCCCCAACGGCTGCTCTCGCCCGTATACAACCGAGGTGGCCTTCGTGGGGCGGGGAAAGAACCGCTACGACGTGCACCTTGGGGGCGAGCAGGTCGGTGTCCGCCTCAATGAGATCTTCTGCGAGAACGTCCCGGGCGGCAGTCTGGTCGACGTGCTGGTGCCGGTCTTCGAGCGCTACTCCGAGCAGCGGGGTGACGGACAAGGCTTTGGCGACTGGTGTCACCAAGTCAGCGTTGCGAAGCTGCGCGCGGAGCTTGGAACCGAGGAGTGGGTCCGCACTCCTCGGTCCTAACGCACCCTCGGTCCTAACTCACTCCGCGGTCCCAACTAACTCGGCGGTCCTAGTTCGTCGGGACGGGACCGAAGCGGTAACTGGCCGAGGTGATCGAACCCATGAAGTCCTTCTCGTAGTAGATCCGCTCGCCGGCGTCGTTACCGGCAGCGCCGACAGCGACCATAAGTGGGATCAGGTGATCCGCGGCAGGATGGCTGATTCGCGCTCCCGGCGCGGATACCCATTTCTTGAGTCGCTTCGAGCGCTCATCGGAAGATGAGTCAACAACAGCTTCGGTGAGCCAACCCTCGAAGGCGCGAGACGGCTCCTCGGCGGCAGGTCCGAACATGGCCAGGTTGTGGAACGTGAATCCGCTGCCAAGAATCACCACGCCCTCGTCGCGCAGCGGGGCCAGAGCACGTCCCACGGCCAGGTGGGCCTCGGGGTCATAGTCCCGCCTGATCGAGAGTTGCAGGATCGGCACGTCGGCCTCGGGGTAGGAGACGTACATCGGGGCGAAGACGCCGTGGTCGAAACCTCGGTTCGCGTCCTGTTTGATTGCGATCCCGGCACCATCGAGGAGCTCGACGACCCGAGCCGCGACCTCGGGTGAGCCGGGCGCCGGATACTGGATGTGGTAGGTGAACTCCGGGAAACCCCCATAGTCATAGAGCATCGGCGGATTGGGGTTGGTCTGGACGGTGAAGTCCTGTGTCTCCCAGTGTCCCGAAACGACCAGGATCGCCTTCGGTGTGATTCCGAGCTCGCGCGGGATGGACTGGAGGGACTCTTCGAGCGCCGTCCAGTCGGCGCCCATCATGTCCTTGATCCAGGGCCAGGGGCCACCGCCGTGCGAGACGAAGTATGTGGGTAGGCGTGTGCTTGTGTCAGACATTTCATCCTCCGGACATGTTGACCGCGTTGACCCTGACCGGTTCAAAGGTCACGACGACGCGTGACTCGCCGGGACCGTCCATCTGTCGCAGATCGGCGTTGTACTTGGCTCCGACACGATCAGCGAACTGGTAGTCGTCGTCGGCCTCGATGGTGACGTCGCCACGGACCTCGAGGTAGCGGTAGTCGCCCTCATCGAGGATGAACAGGGTTGCCGCGGGATTGGCGAGCAGATTCTTGGTCTTCTGCCGGGCCCGGTTGAGTGACACCCGGAGCTTTCCGTCCTCGAAGAGGAACCAGACGGCGCTCAGTTGAGGTCGCCCATCGCTGCCGATGGTTGCGATCGTCGCTACAGGTCGTTCGGTGAGGTCCAGGTATTCATCGGGAATGGTCGGCATCGTCAGCTCCAGTTTGTTCAAGCGTTAAGCAATTGTAGCAGTTTTACTTAAACATGCAACTGATTGAGTTCATGCATGAAGTAAACTTGCGGCATGTCCACATCCTCGCCCCGTTGGCTGTCAGAAGAAGAACAGGAGACGTGGCTGTCGTTGGTGAGCATGCTCATACGACTACCTGCCCAGCTGGATCGACAGCTACAACGCGACGCGGGCATCACGCATTTCGAGTATCAGGTCTTGGCTGGCCTTTCGGAGGCGGCCGATGGAACCATGCGGATGACGTTGCTGGCGGAGCGAACCGAGGGCTCGTTGCCCCGACTCTCCCAGGTCGTCGCCAGACTGGAGAAGCGCGGCTGGGTCACACGGTCGACCGACCCGGACGATGGTCGATGCACGCTCGCAACCCTGACCTCCGAGGGGCGTGACAAGGTTGTCGAGGCAGCTCCCGGCCATGTGGCCGAGGTGCGCCGGCTGGTCCTCGATCCGCTCAGTCCGACCCAGGCGAAGCAACTGCGGACCATCGGTAAGCGCGTGATTCAGGCAGTGGATGCCTCAGCAAACGATTTGAACACCTGAGGCCTGACGGACGCAGTGGTGGCCCCTGGTCGCAGCGTTTCAGCGGCTCAGCGAAGCGACCGGCGAATGTCCTTCATCAAAAGGTACAGATGCATCTCATCCGTCGGTGATGGCATGAACTCGGGAATAAGATGCAGGTAGAACTCTCTTGCTGAGGAATCTTCGGCGTGGACCAGCAATCCCCGGCAACCGATCTGTTCGCTGAATGAGTGCGTCCTGAGAATCACGTCTCGAAGCATCCCCGCCCCCAAGCCCTGATTCCCATGGTTCAAGTCGACCGCGAGCCGAGCGAGGAGAGCGACAGGCTGTGGATAGCGTCCAGCACCTTTGCTCATACGCGGAGGCACCTCGGACGAAGCGACACTGGCCATGCACCAGGCGTAATACGCCACGACTACTTCTGACCCGGGCCGGGTAACGACGAGCACGCGCGTCAGACCAGAATTCATTGACTGACGCGCGTAGCGATGAATCCACTCTGTTTGTTCCGCCGACCGGCATTCGAAACCGTCGAGAATGTGACCCGGTCTGAGCAGTGCCGGCGAGGTGTAGCGGTTACTCACTCGTCGATGAACGGTGACGGACGCTCCATGAGTAGGCGCAGCCCGGCAAGGTCACGGGATCGCCTCTTGTTGACTTCCTCCCAGGACGCCATCGCCTCGGAGTCGAGTTCAAACTCGGTGCGATCAGCCAGCACCCGCTTTGCCGCGACGGTGAGATTTGCGACAACGAACTCCGTAAGACCGCCCCCCTCCTGGGCGACCGCCCGGTCGATAAGTGCTCTTTCGTTCTTGGTAGTGCGAACTTCAAGTCGCTCGCTGCGTAGCCGTGTTGCCATAAGGGGCACCTCCTGTGTCCGGCCATCATACGGCCACAATCCCCCCAGATGCCCGCCCGGCTTCCAATGGTCAAGTGCGAGCCCTGGGAACACTCAGATCCAAGTCTTAGATCGCCCAAGACCTGCGAGTTTCTTGCCTAGGCCGTCGGCCACCACTGCCGGAGAGCCATTGAAAGAAATCTTTCTCCGCCCCGACACCACGGTTCTGACCGCTCTCGCGCCGAGCGGATGGCCGGGCGGGTCGCCGCCAAGGCTGAGCGCCAACAGGACGTGGCCCGAAAGCTGTCAGATCGAGCCGAGCATCTTGAGCGCATCGCCGAGCAGATCAGCGCCTTGGACGAATGCGTGTTCGGATACTGCCTGCAGGACCTCCGGGGTTCCAGCGACTTCCAGAACCCGCCGACGGAACTGGTGGCTTACGTCGAGGCGGGGCGCCGACATCTCTGGTTCGATTCAGAGGTAGCGACCGACATCGGAAGAGTGCGGAGAAAGAGCCGATTCGTCCGACACGCTGGCGAAATTGAGGTTCTCGACCGTCTCTACCAAAGACTCAGTGGTGATTCCTGATCCATCTGTTGCCAAGAACGACCGGCGGATGACCTCGCGAAGGTCAGCTCCGGTCGCCCCATCGGTGGAACGCGCGATGCGGTCGTAGTCGATTGGTCCAGCTATGGCGATCTTTTCGAGAAAGTGGCGGAGAATTTCGCGCCGGGCTGTTTCGTCCGGCGGTCCGATCTGCAGAGTGACATCAAAGCGCCCGGCCCTCATCGCAGCTGTGTCGATCGCGTCCGAGTCATTTGAGGTGGCAACGGTTATCACCTCATGGTGTCGGGTCATGAGCCCATCTAGGACTGTGAGGAAGTGATGAGGCCTGCTCTGGCGGACCGTTCCTCCCGATCTCCCACCAGTAGATCGAGATCTTCGAGGAACACCACCGCGGGTGCGAGGTACTGGAGTTCCTTGTAGAGCTCGGTGATCAGCCACTGTCCAACTTGAGCGCTGACGAGCACAACGGTCGCTCGACCGTTGAGCTCAAGCGCCGCTCGACGACACAACGCGGTCTTGCCGACGCCAGTGGGACCGGCGATGAGGATCCCTCTGTTTGAACCAAGCTCGGCGCCTCGAAGCGCCTGAAGCTGACTGACTGCATCGACCACGTTGCGGGCGATCAGGTCGTTGACCTCCTCGGAGAACCACAATGGCCCAGGGTCGAGGTCAGAGATCGGGCGTGACTCGAAGGAGATACCTCCTGCGACGCCCTTGGCCTCGAGCAGCTGGAATCTCCAAGGGTTGGCGTCGCCACGTGCAGATTCCTCGAGGTCCCTCAGATACTCGTGTGCTGACTCCTCATGCTCAGACCGGACACTGATCCGGACATGGCGATGTTGTTGGTGCATCCACGTCGAAATGACAGCGGGAACCTCCAGAAGGGTCCCCGAGGCGAAGAAGCCTGTGACGTAATGGGCAGCACGCTCCAGCCGTTCTCCAATCGGCACCCGCTTCCAACCGGCGGGCTCGGCCAAATTCGCACCCGCCAGTTCAGACGCGTGTTTCTGCATATGCGCGCCGACTACAAGCGCGATGGATTCGCACAGGGGTGACTGGTATTCCTCAGCGACGTTGACCCACGCCGAGTTCTTGGTCCCAAGGTGCTGCTCCACCCGATGATCGAAGTCATTGCGGAGCTGACGACGGCGCTCGTTGAGTAGAAGCGTATTGAGCTCGTACTCGACCTGGATCAGGTCCTCTCGAGTCACTCGGTCAGGCTGCTTGGGCTCATCCATCAGGTCAGTCTGGCGGATCTCCCTCGATCGAGTGGCTGAAATTGCTGCCGCGCCCAGCTATTGGTTGCAGCAGAACATCTTCCAATATACGGTCGGGCCGGGTCGGAGCGAGGGGGGTTTCGTCCCGCCGAGGAGGGCGAAAAATGACCGATAGTGCCGGACCGAGCGCGTCGTCGACGCGCGTAATCGTGGCAGCCCTTGTCGGGTTGGTAACGCTCATCGCAGTGGCTTGTACGCCACCGCCAGGGGGAACTGACGGTAGCGGGGGAACCACCTCGACGACCTCAACCACGTCCACGACTTCCACCTCCACAACCACGACGACTGTGCCTCTGCCGCCGTTGGGGCCGACAGCACTTCGGTTCATCAGTGATCCAGGTGACTACATCGGAGGGGGTCGTACCACTACCTGGACACCCGACGACGGTGTCTTCAGTGTGTCAGGCGGAGGGTCGAAGATCGCTGCACGCTTCGACGGCGGATCATCGGCCAATTGGACTCTCAACTTCACTGCTCCGATCGGCGAGCGGCTCATGCCGGGTCCGTTCGAACAGGCAGCCAGATACCCCTTCGAGTCACCAACCCGACCAGGCCTTTCGGTGACCGGGTCAGGTCGGGCCTGCAACACCGTCACGGGCAGATTCGACATCCTGCAAGTGTCGACTGACCGCAACGGCAATTTGACCAGATTTGCTGCGGATTTCGAACAGCATTGTGGAGGAGCGGCTGCTGCGTTGCGGGGAACTATCAACTGGCACGCGAGCGATGCCTATCCTGAGGCCTTCGACGCTGACACCGACGGAGTGTTCGACCATCTTGACAACTGCCCCGAGATTGCCAATGCGGACCAGATAGATTTCGATAGCAACAATGTCGGAGATGCCTGCGACAGCGGTACCTATATCCGCCTCGAAAGCGACAAGGGTGACTTCGTCGGTCAGGGCCTCACCCGAATGTGGTTCCCAACTGACGGAACGTTCCGTGTCTCCAGAACTTATGACGACACGAGCAACGTCCAGGTCAACTTTGATGGTGGGCCAGACAGGTGGTCTGTGCAATTCAACACACCCGACGAAGTTCTGACGCCTGGCACCTATACGGGAGCGACCAGATTCCCGTTCAACTCGCCAACCCGACCAGGTCTTAACGTTGATGGTTCGTCACGGGGCTGCAACACCCTTACCGGAACGTTCACCGTGCTCGAGGCGGTCTATAACCCGGACAACAGCGTGGCGAGATTCTCCGCCAACTTCGAGCAGCACTGCGAGGGCAACGCCGCTGCGCTGACTGGAAGCGTGCGATACAACGCCACTGCCCACTAGCGGGCAGCCTCACGCCGGCCTCAATCCCGGTGTGAGCAAAAAGTCATGGAGCCAACATCGGTCGATAACCGACCTGAAATCCGGTGTTCGTAGGTTCACCGCATGGCTTCCATCGATATTCCTGCCGCCAAGCGCTCGGGCCTCACAGTGGACCTCGATCGGCTCCGTGACGAGGGCGACGACTGGCTGACTCCAGAGGATCGCTTCGCTCTCAAGACATATGGGGCGTGTACCCAGCTACAGCCCCACGTCTTCATGGTGCGGATCCGCGTTCCCGGTGGGGTTCTGCCGACAGTGCAGGCCAGGGGACTCGCGCGCATCGCCAACCGATACGGCGAGAACTGGCTCCACCTCACGACCCGGCAGGGATGCGAACTCCACTGGGTAGCGGATCGGCAAGTTCCAGACGTACTAGACGATCTGGCTCGAAGCGGATTGTCGACCCGGTCGGCATGCGGGCACACCGTGCGCAACGTCATGTGTTCCGAGGACGCCGGTGTCGGCATTGACGAGCCGTTCGACAGCTTCCCTGACGCCCGTCTGATATCGGACACGCTCGTCGCCCGCTCCGCAGCGCTGAATGTCGTGTTGCCGAGCCGCCTCAACTTTTCTCTCGGTGGGTCTCCCCGGTGCCGAGACGATGCCCTGGTGAACGACGTGGGTCTGGTGTCGATCGTCCGCGACGGTGAGGCAGGCTACGAAATGTGGGCGGGCGGCAGTCTGGGAAAGTCGCCCAGTTTGGCCGTTCTACTGGCACCGTTCGTTGCTAGGGATGAACTGCCTGCTGCGGTCGAAGCGCTGGTGGACGTCTTCGTCGGCCACGGTGATCTGGATACGCCGGCAAAGGGCCGGATGAAGTTCCTGATCGAACGGCTCGGTGTCGACGAGTTCCGCGGTGCATTCCAAACCGCATTTGCTGCGTCGATGCTCCGGCCCCAGCCGCCGATCCCAAAGGTAGACGTCCTTGACGACGACGAGGCTGCGGTGATCCTGGCCGAGACACCTCCAGGAGGATGGAGCCTCGGCGTGCGCCCACAGCGAACCGCTGGACTGGCAACGGTCGTAATAGATCTGCCGCTCGGCGACACCAACAGCTCGGAATTCGACCTGTTCTGTGATTTGGCAGACCGCTTCGCCGACGGCCACCTCACCCTGACCCGTGACCAGAACATTTCGTTCCGCAACGTGAGCCTGGTTGGAGTGTCGGCCATCCGCAGCGCCATCGGCACTAGGGGACTGTTCCTCCTGGGCGAAGGGTCGACGGCACAGATTCGGGCGTGTACCGGAGCATCGGTGTGTGCTCTGGGGATCACCGATTCCCCAACCTTGGGCAAGCTGTTGGCCGAGCGCCCTTCGTTGCGACGCAACTCTGCGCTGAAGGTCTACATCTCGGGTTGTCCGAACTCGTGTGCCCAGCACCAGATCAGCGACATTGGACTCGCCGGTTCCAAGGTCCGGGTCAACGGCGTCACGTCCGATGGCTATCAGGTCTACCTGGGCGCTGACCTGGCCCAGCATGTAGTCGGCGAGGTCGTCGGGCGTGTGGCCGCAGGAGATATCGGGTTGGCCGTCGATGCGGTCATCGGAACCTGGGAGGCACTTCGTCACCACGGCGAGTCGTTGAGTGCGACGGTGCGCCGCCTTGGCATCGAGTCGTTCTCCAACCAGATCCGAGCTGTACTCGAGGACCGCTGGGCTTCCGGACCCGAACAGGACGAGTCCGCATCTTCCACTCCCGTAGCCATCGGCTGACGAACCGACCGCAGCCGTCAACCAGTCCTGTCCCCAAACCATCCAACACAATCAGACCAAGGAAGTCCCATGCCCATCTCCATTCCCCAAGCGCTCGATGACAACTCGGCGTCGGCTCTAGCCAAGGCTGTTGCCTCACGACGTTTGTTTCGCTACCTGCTTTCGTCCGCCCTGGCCGGGGCCTTCGTCGGCATTGCCGTCGTCCTGCTCGTCTCGGTGAGTGCGCCACTCGTCGCGACAGGGTCGGGCTTTGCCAAATTGGTCCAGGGATCAGTCTTCGGAATCGCACTCGTTCTGGTCGTTTTTGCCGGCGCCGATCTGTTTACCGGTAACGCGATGGTGATGTTGCAGGGCTGGTGGGCTCGGGCTGTCGGACCCCGTGATGTCGGCCGGGTCTGGGGCCTGTCGCTGTTCGGCAACATCGCAGGCTCGCTCGTGTTCGCGGCCGTCGTCCACGCCGGCGGGACACTCAGCGGGCCTGGCGCCAAAATGATCGAGACGATCGTCGCTGCCAAAGGTGCAGCGACTGGTCCCCAACTTTTCTGGCGTGCGGTGCTGTGTAACGCGCTTGTCTGCTTGGCGATGTGGATGGCCGCCCGGGCCACGTCGGACGGCGCCAAAATCGCCGTGCTGTGGTTTGCACTTCTCGCCTTCGTCGGGTCCGGATTCGAACACTCCATAGCCAACGCGACGATCTTCGGACTGGGCATTTTGGAAGGCTCAGCCACGTGGGCCGCAATGGCCCGCAACCTTGTCTGGACCGTGCCGGGCAACATCGTCGGCGGCGGAATCGTGATCGGCGTCGGCTATGCCTGGTTGGCAAGCGGTCGCGGTGCGGCAGCAGTCGACGCCGACATCGCATTTACCGACGAAATAGTTGAGGTCGAAGCTCATGAGCCGGCGATGGTTTGACCGGCGGGCTCGACCCGGAGCGACGAGGTGTAGCCACGTCGGGGCACGGCACGGATACCCGGTCCGATTGGGCCAAGTTTGGAGCGGAGGCGGCCGATGGCCGCTTCCGCTGCGTGCGGGTCGGAGCCTTCTGGCGCCAAGTCGGCTTTGGCCACGACGGATGGTGATTGATCCAGCAGAGTCACAAGGAGGCGCCGTTCACCGGTAGTCAAGGTTGACGTCGATCCGTCGTCGTGGATCAATGCGCTGCCCTGCAGCAGGGCGGAGCGGTGCTCGTGATGCAGATTCAGAGTCGATGCGGTGAGTTCGCCTATCAGAGACTGAACCATCGACCCCAGCCGTGTTCGCTGAGGCTCGATCACCTGGAGGACACCCCTTTCGCGTAGCGCCGAGGCAGTGAGCGGACCGACCGCAACTGCGCGGGCACGTCGACCCAGAGCAGCCGTCAGCGCGGCAGGGTCCGGTGCGAGAGCGAAGGCTGAACCGACGGCGTAGCGACAGGTGAACGTGACAGCGTCGACGCGGTCACCCACGACAGCATCGATCAGGCGGAGCGCGGGGCCTGGATCCGCTGGGACCCCGCAGCGATATACGGGGACGTCGATGACCCGTGCGCCGAGCGACCTGAGTTGCTCGGCCAAACGAGGGTCACCGCCGTCGCGTTGAACGGCTATCCGCTTGCCCATGACGCCCAGGTCCTGAAGGTGCTGGATGACCTCGTCGCCGGTTTCACCGACGGCGTGCCAGTCGACCTTGAGGCCGCAGTAGGTCCCGGCGGAGCGGGCCTTCAGGCCCCTTGCGAGCACCACCGCCCCGGCACAGCTCTCGCGGAGCGCAAGGTCGAGACCCGAGCTCTCAGCCGCCCCGAACCACGATCGGGTACCGATGCCGGTTGTGAGGACAACGAAGTCCACACCGGCCGCGGTCACTTCCTTGGTGGATGACACAGTCGCGTTGATGTCGTTGAGCAGAGACGTTTGCAGCACCGGTCCGTGCATCACGGTCGCGCCGCGTCGACCGAGCATTTCTGCCTGTTCCTCCCAGCGGCGATCCCCAGTGATCGCGATGGTGAAGCCCGTTAGTGGATCGACCATGGAGGCACGGTATCCACACCGTGTTTCAGCTCTGTTGCCGGGCGGTTGCGTAGGAGTCTTCAGCGACGAAAGTCGCGGTGGCAGCTCAACTCAGGCGCGCTTGTGAGTGCGCCACGCCAAGCCCTCAGCATCTAGGACACCGGGCAAGATTCCACTCGCCGATTCCTCTGAAAGCATCAGGGTCGCGTTGAGGCAGAGCCCCGCGGCTGTTGCCTCCAGGTTCAGAAGATTGAGCCGAGGATGTCGTTCCGCAACCCTTGCCATCAGAGGGACGGTCGATCTCGGGTGGGCAATTCCAACCGAGTCGGGAAGCGCAAGCAGGCTATGGATCGCAGCGTTCTGATGGGCTTCGCCAAGGTTCTGGAACGGACCCGAGAGATGGCCTCCAGCGCCGACGACCGCTGCTCGACAGGCCCGGTAGTACCAGTAGGAAGTGGTGTTGAGTTCACCCTCGACCTCGATTCCGACGAGGAGGTGCTCGATCAGAAGTCGATCATCGAGAATGATCGACTTCGAGTTGCTCACCACTACTGGTCAGCTAGGTCCGGGTCTTCAAGACTGGCTACCGCGTCGTCGTATCGGTCCCGCAGTACATCGTGGAGTTCGATCCGTGCGCTGTCGATCCCGCCTGGCACGATCAAGGCTGCATCACCCAGATCGATAAAGCCGACTTCACCACCATCGTCGATACCCCAGCGGTGGCGGAGTTCGGCCGGAAGGCTCGTCTGACCGCGGTGAGAAACCTTTGCGACGGAAGTGGCACGCATGGGTGCATTGTAAGCTGACGCGCATTACAAAGCGACCGTTCTTCAGTGCGCTGTTCAGCATGTGTCATCCCGATGGTTGTCGCGGACACTTGCACCGACGCGAGGATGGGCTCCCGTGCTGCTGCGGGCGCGGTCAGCCAGCAGTGCGACTGCGCTCGCGGAAGTCGCTCGGGTTGGTGTCGGTCCAACCCTGGAAGGCCCGGCGGAAGCCGCTGGCATCGGCGTAGCCCAGCTGACGGGCGATCTGCTCGACGGACAATGTCGTCGAGGAGAGCAGTCGGATGGAGCGTGCCCTTCGGGCGTCATCGAGAAGTTGATGGAAACTCGTACCGCGCTCGTGCAAACGTCGCTTGAGGGTGCGAGGCGAGGTGTGGAGTCGCTCTGCCACGTCTCCGAGGGTCGGATAGCCGCTCTCGGCGCCGTCCATCATCGCCCGAACCTGGCCTGCGACATCACTGCTGAGGCCGACCAGTCCGAGTTGGTCCAGGTCTCGTCGGCACTGCTGCTCGATCAGCCGGGCGTTGAGAGGGTCGGCGCTGTCTGGACGTACATCGAGGACTGATGCGTCGAAGCGGGCCTCGTTGCTACCCATGTCGAAGCGCATCCGCGGAAGCCGATCACTCAGGCGCAGGTGGTAGTCGGGTTCGGCGTAGTCGAACCACAGTTCCACGTCGTCGAAGTCGACGAAGCCGCCTGTCAGAGAGGACCCGATGCGGACCAGCTTGACCAGGAACATGTCGAGGAGAACTTCCCTCAAATTGCCCAGCGGGACAGTCTCTACGACCGAGACAGCTGCCGAATCGCCTTCCACCCTCAGTTTGGCGCTCAGGACTGGCACCCGCAGTTGCAGGAACTCGATGCCCAGCAGGATCGCCTCTCGCAGCGATGAAGAACTCATCATCCCGAAGCCCACGAGTCCGTGTGAGGTGACACTGCTACCGAGACCGATCTCATAGCCGAGGGCAGGTTCCCCGGTCAGCGATATGGCCTGTTCCAGCAGCCGACCAAGGTCGGCCAGCGAAAGTCGTCCGTCCGGATCATCGACGCGGTCGGGATGGATGCGGGCGGTCTCCAACAGGCCATCACTACTGACCCCGAGGGACGAAACTGCGTCGAGCACGAGAGTCGCGTACCTCGCAGGGATAGTCGGTGCCACGAGTTCGTTCATTCGCATGCCAACCGCCTTTCCCCTTGGCCCCCATTGCCCCGAACTTTGGCCTCTCCGGATCTGTTCCGGGCCCATTTCCGTTCGTACCATACGGCACATCGACCCGGGGCGGTGCTGTCCCGATTGCAACAAACGGGGGATGTCGAGTGCAGTCCGAAGACGAAGTTGTACCTGTAGGCGGGCTGGATCGGCGCAGATTCCTCCGAGGCGTCGGGGGAGTCGGCGCGCTAGGTCTGCTTGCTGGCGCGGTGGCCGGATGCGCTCCTGCGCCTGGCGGGGGAGGCAGTGGTGGCGGGTCCGCCCTGCAGGTCGTCGACCACGGGGTATTCGGCGGACGAATGCACTACTACCGGTTCGCGACCAACGCGATTTCGACCCAACCGGCGGTTAACGTCCTACTCCCGGATGACTATGACCAGAACCCGTCGAGGCGCTACCCGGTCATGTATCTGCTTCACGGCGGCGTTCAGGATTTCCGCACGTTCGACCTGGATCACGATATCCGTGGACTCACCGCCGGACGGCGCATCATCATCGTGATGCCCGATGGAGGCACCGCCGGTTGGTACAGCAACCCGGTCACGTCCTTCGCCGGTCCCCGTAACTGGGAGACGTTCCACATCCAGCAGCTGATCCCGTGGATCGACGCCAACTTCCGCACCTACGCCGAGGCCGAGGGTCGCGCAGTCTCGGGGTTCTCGATGGGCGGGTTCGGAGCACTCAAGTACGCCGCCAAGTACTACGGCCACTTCGCATCAGTGGGCAGCCACTCGGGCCCGGCGAGCCTGCGTCGCGACCTTGGAGCGGTTGTGCACTGGGCCAATCTGAGCTCTGCCGCTGTCGAGCTTGCCGGTGGGACGATTTATGGCGCCCCGCTATGGGACGAGGCCCGAGTGAGTGCGGACAACCCGGTCGAGCGCGTCCCGAGCTTCCGGAACAAGCGGGTCATGTTGGTATGTGGCACTGCGAGTGAGCTCATCGACTTCGACTTCAACGAGACCGAGGTGCAGGCCGGTCAACGAGAGTTCAGCGGGCTGTTGAACAATGCCGGGATCGACCACGAGTTCCATCAGTTGCCGGGTGGGCATTTCGTACGCCGCGAGATGCTCCAGCGCGATATCGACGGAGCTATCGCCCGCCTCCGCAAGGCCTGACGCGCCCGCGGGACCCCGGCACTCCCGCGGGGCCTGACGCGTGCGCGGGACCTGGTGCCTCCGCAGAGCCTGACGCGTCCGCGGGACCTGACGCGTCCGCGGGACCTGGTGCCTGCGCAGGATCTGACGGGCCAGCCGGTCGTAGGATCGCGTCAGCTCAAAAGGGGGTCCCAAGATGCAGAAAATCGTTCCTCACATCTGGTTCGACAAGGGAGCCGAGGATGCCGCAGCGTTCTACGCGGAGGTCTTCGATGACGCGCGGGTGGTCGGGGTCAGCAGCTATCCGGATGCAGGCCAGGAGAACCACGGCCAGCCGGCAGGATCACCGATGACGGTCGAATTCGAGATCGCCGGATTTACATTCCTGGCAATCAACGCCGGCCCGGTGTTCACGCTCAACCCGATGATCTCGTTCTTGGTCAACTTCAATCCATCGAAGAACGATGACGCGGTGGGCGAGTTGAACCGTCACTTCGCTGCCCTGTCCGAGGGCGGGAAGGTGCTGATGGAGCTGGGCGAGTATCCGTTCAGCAAGCACTACAGCTGGATCGAAGACCGCTACGGAGTGTCTTGGCAGTTGATGCTCACCGATGAGACTGCGGACCACCGACCCTTCATCAATCCCCAATTGATGTTCGCGAACGACAACGTCAACAGGGCGGAGGAGGCGATCGAGTTCTACACCTCGATTTTCGACGACTCGCGCATCGGCGCCGTGTCCAGGTATCCCGATGACATGCAGATGGTCAAGGCGGGAGCAGTGGGCTTCGCCGACTTCCAACTCGCCGACATCTGGTTCTCGGCGATCGACTCACCGGTCCCGCACGGCTTCGATTTCAACGAAGGTGTCTCGCTCCTGGTCAACTGCGACACCCAGGAAGAGATCGACCGCTACTGGTCACAGCTCTCTGCGGTCCCCGAAGCCGAGCAGTGCGGCTGGTTGAAGGACCGCTTCGGAGTGTCGTGGCAGATCGTCCCCCAGAACATGTGGGAAATCATGGCCAGCGACGATCCCGAGCGGATCAAGCGCAATTTCGAAGCGATGATGCACATGAAGAAGATCGACATGTCGAAGTTCGACTAGGTCTCGGTTCGGTCGAGCTCTCGCCGTTGACGCCGCGTAAAATCTGGCCATAGTTATAGCTATGGCAACCGGCGAGCATCTCTCCTTGGCTGACGTCAAGAATCGATTTTCCGAAGTAGTCGACCAACTCGAGCGAGAGCACGGTCGAGTGATCGTCACCAAGCACGGAAGACCCGCCGCGGTGCTGCTCAGTATCGAAGATTTGGAGTCCCTTGAGGAGACGCTCGAGATTCTGAGCAATCAGACTCTCATGGAAGCAGTGCGCTCCGGCCAGGAAGACGTCGCCGATGGCCGAACTGAGCAGCTTTCTCGCGACGAAGTCCCCGACCGCATAACCGGCTCGGCCTGAGCACCGGAATAGACGACGCTCAGTGGCCGCGGCGCAGCCAATCCTCCAGGTCGGGAGCTTCGGCTCCGATCGTCGTTGATTCGCCGTGGCCGGTGTGGACGACGGTTTGTGGTGGAAGCGCCAGCAGGCGCTCGCGAATCGACCGGATGATCGTGTCGAAGTTTGAATAGCTGCGACCCGTGGCCCCGGGACCTCCGCAGAACAGTGTGTCGCCGCTGAAGAGGTGACCCGTCTCGTCGTGGAAGCAGATGCATCCGGGGGAGTGCCCCGGGGTGTGCATGACCACAAGTTCGGTACCAGCGACTTCGAGGATCTCGCCGTCGACCAGTTCACGGTCGGGTTCGTTCTGCGGATACACCGTGTGCCAGAGCATCTGGTCGTCGGGATGCAACATGATCGGCCCGTCGACCAGCTCCTGAAGTTCGACCGCCGCGTTGATGTGGTCGTTGTGGCCATGGGTGAGTGCGATCGCAAGGACCGTCCGGCCGTTGACTGCGTCAGCAATGGCCTTGGCGTCATGGGCTGCGTCGATGACGATCACATCACGGTCGTTTCCGACTATCCAGATGTTGTTGGTCACTTCCCACTCGCCGCCATCGAGAGCGAAAATGCCGTCGGTCTGCACCAGTTCGATATTCATCACAGAACCACCACGCTTCGCAGAACCTCTCCCTGTTGCATCTTGGCGAAGGCCGCCTCGACGCCGTCGAGGGGGATCTTTTCGGATACGAACCTGTCCAGGTCGAGTCGTCCCTGCAGGTAAAGCTCGACCAGCATTGGAAAGTCACGGCTCGGGAGGCAGTCGCCGTACCAACTCGGTTTGAGCGCCCCACCGCGACCGAAGAACTCGATCATGGGAATGTCGGGCATGGCCATGTCGGGTGTCGGGACTCCGACCTGCACAACCGTTCCCGCCAGGTCCCTGGAGTAGAACGCCTGCTCGAGCACCTTGGGGTTACCCACGGCCTCGACCACCACGTCGGCCCCGAAGCCGCCGGTCGCTTCACGAACCGCCTCGACCGGGTCGACCTTGGATGCATCCACCAGGTGGGTGGCGCCGAACTGCTTGGCGACCTCAAGTTTCCGGGAGTCCAGGTCCACCGCGATCACGGTGGTGGCTCCGGCCAGCAAGGCTCCGACTATTGCAGCGTCGCCGACACCACCGCAGCCGAACACCGCGACCGAGTCACCCGGTTGTACCCCACCGGTGTGCATCGACGCGCCGATCCCGGCCATGACGCCGCATCCCAGCAGACCGACCGCCTCGGGTGCGGCCGAGGGATTGACCTTCGTGGCCTGACCGGCGGCAACCAAGGTCTTGTCAGCAAACGCTCCGATGCCAAGCGCCGGTGACAGTTCGGTGCCGTCGGTGAGCGTCATCTTCTGGGTCGCGTTGTGGGTCGCAAAGCAGTACTGGGGTTTGCCTCTGCGACAGGCCCGACATTCGCCACAGACCGCACGCCAGTTGAGGATGACGAAGTCGCCGATGGCCACTTCGGTGACACCGTCGCCGACGGATTCGATCCGTCCCGCCGCCTCGTGGCCCAACAGGAACGGAAACTCGTCGTTGATCCCACCCTCGCGGTAGTGCAGGTCGGTGTGACACACCCCGCAGGTCTCGATGTCGACCACGACTTCACCCGGTCCGGGGTCGGGGATGACGATGTCGGTCAACTCGACCGGATCACCCTTGGACCGTGCGATTACACCGCGAACTACCTGCGCCATTCGTGTCCCCTGAATCGTCCAGTGAATCGTCTAGTACCAAGGCCAACCCTACCGATGGTGCTCAGTCGGTGGCGGCCACGAACAGGAGTCCACCGATCAGCCCGAGGTTTTTGAGCACCTGGATTCGGTTCCCATTTCTGGCGGCGGGATCTTCGTCCTTCCAGAAGGCGTGTCCCGTGATCGTTGTCGGCGCAAGCGAGGCCGCCAGTCCCAGTGCTGCGGCTCGGGGGAATACGCCGACAGCCAGGGCTGTGCCTCCGGCAACCATTGCGATGCCGTTTGCACGCACCGCTGCTTCCGGAAACGGAATCCCTGTCCGCTCGGCAAGCGCTACCCGCCCACCGGGTTCTGACGCCGCCTCGTATCCCAGCCAGATGAATGGCAGTCCCAAGAGCCCCTTGGCCACGCGTGAACTAACAGACATCAGAAACCTCCGGCTTACCGCGCGACTCCGGTCGCGCAACTTGGCTTGTGTGCAATTTTCTGCAGCTCGAGATGTGCTGCAGCTGAGAAGTGCTGATCAATCTTCTGGTGATCGATCTCTGGTGATCAATCTTCGCGTCGTCGGGCGCTCGCGATGTCTCGGGCTGCGTCACGTTCGGAGTCGCGCCGCTTGATGTCCTGACGCTTGTCCACCACGTTCTTGCCCTTGCCGATGGCGAGCTCGACCTTGATCTTGCCGTCGGAGAGGTAGAGCTTGGTCGGAACCAGCGTCAGTCGTTCGAGCTGGAGTTTCATCCCGATGCGATCGATCTGGTTACGGTGCAGCAGCAGCTTGCGATCCCGAACCGCCCGATGACCGCTGTAGGCCTGCGAGTGTGAGTAGGGCGCGATGTGGAGGCCGTGGAGCCAGGCCTCGCCCGCGTCGATGGAAGCCCACGCCTCGGTGAGTTGCGCCTTCGCCTCCCGCAGCGACTTGACCTCGCTGCCCGTCAACACGATGCCTGCCTCGTAGGTATCGGTCAGGAAGTAGCGGTGCCTAGCCTGCCGGTTGGTGGCGATCACCTGAACTCCGGTCTGCTTCACAGAACGTTGAAGGGTACTACCGTTCGGGCGTGCTCAGACTTCCGACCGAGACCTGGACCGAAATGACAGCCCACGCGCTCGTCGGAATGCCCCTCGAGGCCTGCGGACTCTTCGCCGGCGAGCCCGAGTCTGGCGACGACCCGGCCGTCGTCCGGCGGTTCTACCCGGCTGTAAACGAAGCAGCGAGTTCCAAGCTGTACACGATCGGTGGCAAGGATTTTCTACGGGCCGACCGAGACGCCGAGGACAACGGTTGGGAACTGCTCGGAGTCATGCATTCCCACACCCACACAGATGCTTACCCGTCACCCACCGACGTGGCCCAGGCCCCGGATCCCGGTTGGCACTACGTGATCGTGTCGCTGCGTGACGATCTGCCGTCCCTGCGGTCCTATCGCATCGTCGATGAGACGATCACCGAGGAGCAGGTGGTCCTGGTCGACTGAGAGCCAATCTGATCGGCCGATATGGTCAGACGGCTCTGGAATCTCTACCATCTTGGTCAGGTATGACCGTTTACTCCTCAGTCCTTGAAATGATCGGCAACACCCCGGTGGTGGATGTCAGCCAGATCAGCCCGAATCCACATGTGCGGATATTGGGCAAGATGGAGGGTCAGAACCCCGCCGGATCGGTGAAGGACCGCATCGCGTTGGCCATGATCACCGAAGCCGAGAACGACGGGCTGCTCAAGCCGGGCTCGACCATCATCGAGCCGTCATCGGGCAACACGGGAATCGCGATGGCGATGCTGAGCCGTATCAAGGGCTACAAGATCAAGATCGTCCTGCCGGGCAACGTCTCGATCGAACGTCGACAGCTTCTCGAGGTCTACGGAGCGGAGATCATTGACTCGCCGGGGGAGCAGGGCTCCAACGGTGCGGTTCGCATGGCGATCGAACTGGCCGACGCGAACCCCGACTGGGTGTTCCTCTACCAGTACGCAAACGAGGCCAACCCCCGGGCGCACTACCAGACGACCGGTCCGGAGATTTTCCGAGACGTTCCCGACATCACCCATTTCGTGGCAGGTCTCGGAACCTCGGGGACCCTCATGGGTGTCGGAACGTATCTGAAAGAACAGAATCCGGACATCAAAGTCCTGGCTGTCGAGCCGCCCTCGGGTGAGCAGGTCGAGGGGCTCCGTTCTCTCGATGATGGTTATGTGCCACCGGTGTTCGAGAAGTGGGGCGGCTACGAACTGCTCGACGGAAAGTCGATCGTCCGGCCCCGGGAGTCCCTTGAGTACACCCGGGCGCTGGCCGATGTCGGAATTTTCTCGGGAATCTCAGCCGGTGCTGCCCTTGCGGGGGCGGTCAAGGTGGCCAAGAAGATCGAGTCCGGGGTCATCGTCTTCGTCGTCTGCGACTACGGCTGGAAGTATCTGTCGACCGGCGCATGGACCCTCGATCTGGATGAGGCAACGGCGAACGCCGAAAAAGTCATCTATTTCTGAGCGCCGATTGCGTGCGGCTCCCACGGGTAGAATTCCAAGGTTCTTTCAACCCGGGCTCTGACATTGTCGGGCCTCCGAGCGACTTCCTCCGAGATGAGTCACTGCCATGGCGTCACCTACAACCTCACTGGTTTGGGCGGATGGTCAGCTCTTTGACGAAGGAGAATTGCCCGATCGAATCAAGGTCGAGCTGGGCAGGCTGTTGGGCATGTCACCCGCTGTCTACCTCCGAGGGGTCGAACAACTGGAAGTCCAGGTGGATGTGCTGGGACGAGGGGCCGCGGTGCTCGGTTATCTCGGTTTCGATCGGGTCCAGATGCTTGCCGAGCTGACAGCTGCGGTCGCAGGACACTCCGAGGACGTGCTGGTCGCATCGTTACTTCCATCACCGGCCAGTCACAAGGCTGCCCCTCCCGGGGAGAACTGGTTCTTGAACATCGACGGCTTCGAGCCGGGAGCGGCGTCTGAAACTTCGGGATCCGAACTCAGTCTTGGGGTCAGTCCGCTGTCACGTAACCATCACAGTCCTTCGGCAAACGTGCTGCTCCTCGATGACTTGGAGCTGGACCTGGCCGACCGGACCGGAACAGACGCGACGCTCTGGCTGAACAGCTACGGCAACGTAGCGTGCGCCGACCGGTCGACGGTCGTGATCCGCGAGGGCCATGCCGCGTTCACACCACCGCTCAGCGACGGCGCGATCGAGTCGGGTTGGCGGCGCCAAGTGGTTGCGTCGGGGACGGTTGTGGAGTCATCGATACCCCTTGCCCGGCTGTTGGCCGCTGAAGGCATCGCGGTCCTCACGCCATGGGGCGAATCACTGGACGTTGCAAAGGTCGTTGGCGTCGACGGAAATGTGGGTTGGGTCCGTGGCTGAGCTGAATCTTCCATGGGGTCAGACTTTTGTGATTGACCGCTTCGAGTTGAACGGATCAGCGGTCGACCTGCACTACAGCTTTGTCGACCTCGATACAGAGCCTGACGAGACGCCAAAGCCATCGTTCCAGTTCGTCGAAACCATCGAGTTCGACCACGAACTGCAGGACACGCCCAAGCTGCGGGCGGCTCTACGGATCCTCCATCTGCTCGCCGGCGTTTCGTACTACAAGTCCGTTGCCCCTACAACGATCCAGACTCCGCACCTGAATGAGGCGGAGCGAGCCTTGGTGCTCGCGATGTACGACGAAGGTCTGCGCGAGTTCGCTTATCGGAACGGCCTCGGCGTTCCCATCGCAGTCGACCTTCGGGAGCGTCCGATCGACGCTGTCCAGCCTGCGGACGGGGAAGGTGGCGACCAAACGGAGCTCGACCGGTCCTCACAGCCTGAACCGTCCTCGTCCGACCCGTCCGCGCCCGAGGGCGCGAACTCTCCCGAACCGCGGGTGCTCATTCCGATCGGTGGGGGCAAGGATTCAGCACTCGTTGCGGACCTCGTCCCGACGGGGACACTCATGGCGGTCAGCCCGAAGGGTGCCCAGGAGCATCTCGCAAAGCACCTGGGCCGACCTCTACTGAGGGTCCAGCGCAACCTCGACCCCAAGCTACGGGATCTGGTCGCCGCCGGAGCGCTGAACGGTCACGTGCCGGTCACCGCGATCAACTCGGCGATAGCGGTGACTCTCGCCGTGTCGCAAGGCTTCGACGAGGTCCTCATGGGCCTGGAGCGTTCAGCGTCTGAGCCCTCACTCGTGGTCGACGGAGTCGAGGTCAACCACCAATACTCCAAGTCGGCCAGAGCCGAAGAACTTCTGCGGGATGCATTCAGTGCCACCGGGGTCAGCTACCTGTCGCTGCTGCGGCCTATGACCGAGTTGGCCATCGGAGCCGCGGTCGGCGCACGAGGACTGGCCGCCGACATCGTGTCGTGCAACCGCGTGTTCACCATCTGGTCCGAGAACGACTCCAGCCGTACCCAACGACCCTGCGGCGATTGCGCCAAATGCCTCTTCACCGCGCTGATGCTCGCCCCGTCGTTGAGCCCGGACCAGATAGAGGAGCACTTCGGGCGGAACCTCTTGGACGAGGAAGCCCATCTCGAACCGGTCAGAGAACTCTGGTCGGCAGAGAAGCCCTTCGACTGTGTAGGCGAGCGCCGCGAAACTGCGGCCGCGGTGGCGCTGTTGTCGCAGCGACCTGAGTGGCAGAAGCAACTGGTCCCCTCCAAGCTGGCAGCGGAGGCCTTCGAAGTGCTCGCCGAGGTCGGCGCCGAACCCGAGGACTACCTGAAGATCGACTCCGTGGACGACCTGCCGATCCGATACAGGGCGATGGTCCGAGGGCTTGGCGAGGGTTCCGGCTGATGCATCCAGAGGATCTGCGCGGACGTCGGATCGTGGTGCTCGGGCTTGGGATCGATGTCAGGGCCGCCATTCCCAAACTGGCCGAGGTTTCCCCTGCAGAGTGGCTCCTGGTCGATTCGGGGAGTGAGGTCGCGACAGCGGCCGAAGGCGGGGTTGTGACCGTCGATGGAGTGGCCCTGCAGTTGATCGATCTGGAGACAGCATCGGAACTCGCCGAGGTCTTCCTGCGTTCCCCGGGGTTCCCCCGCTACCTCGAACCGCTCAATGCCGCCCGTGGCCGTGGAGTTCCGATGACCACGCCCGTCGACCTGTTCATGGCGACCCTCCGGCCTGACCAGCGGGTAGTCGCGGTCACGGGAACCAAGGGCAAGTCGACCACCACAGATCTGGTCGGACACTTTCTGGCTGACGCCGGGGTTCGGGCGGGCATAGCTGGCAACCTTGGGATCCCTGTGTTCGCCGACGGTTGGGACAGCGAAGCGCCGATCGTGGTCATCGAGGTGTCGAGCTACCAGGCATCGGATCTGCACCACGTCCCCGACATTGCGGTGCTCACATCGTTGAGCGAGGACCACCTCAGCTGGCACGGGGGAGTGGAGCGCTACGTCGCCGACAAGCTGCGGGTTGTCTCCAACGAATCGGGGACGGCTCCGATCGTCATCGTCTCGGCCGATGAGCCCGGCGCGATCGCGGCGGTTGAATCGCAGCGGCCCGTCGTCGTCAAGAGCCCGCCCAATCCGGACGGGCTGCCATTCCAGCGGGTCCAGAACGCCGCCCTTGCCGCAGAGGTCCTTCGACAACTCGGCGTCACCGCAGATGCAGGTGCAAGCGCAGTCGCAGGTGCCGACGTGGACGCAGGTCCGAGTGCAGGCGGAGGTGGAGATGCCAGCGAAATCGCAGGTGCCGACGCGCGTTCAGGCGTGGCGTCGATGACCGAGGAGCAGATCCTCGCAGGGGCGGCCGCAACGATGCCCGGGCGTCTAGACCCATGCCCGACTGGTGACGAACGTTGGCAGGGCGTGTCCTTTATCGACGACACACTGGCATCCAATCCGTCGGCCGCAGGAGCGGGACTGCGTTGGGCCCGTTCGACGGGTCTCCCGACGGTGGTGATTCTGGGAGGCAGCGACCGTGGGGTCAGCGTCGCCCCGTTGCTCGACGAGGCGTCCCTGTGGGACCCGACGATGCTTGCGGCCGTGACATTGCCCGACAATGGGAACGAGTTGGCCGAACACGCCGGTATCGCGTCGATCGGCGCGGCAGAGTCGGTCACCGAAGCGGTTGCGATCGCATCGGCGTGGCTCGAATCGACTCCTCGACCTCCGCGCTCCGCGTCGCGAACCGAAGCCGACAGCAAATCTGACCCGGGAAGGCCTGATGGGATCGTACTTTTCTCACCAGCTGCCCCCACACCGGCCAGGCAGGGGAGTTGGAAGAATCGTTCAGCTGACTTCCGCTCGGCTGTGGTGTCGCTTCGCTGAGAGGTCCCGCTGCTGGGGCCTAGTGTTGGGCCAGCACACCGCAGCCCACATGGGCTGCGAATCACAGACCAAAGGAATCCCTTGAGAGCAGACGGCCGCGCCGAGAACGAACTCCGACCACACAGCTTCCAGCGCGACTTCACGGCGTTCGCCGGTGGGTCGGTATTGGTGACCTTCGGTAACACCCAGGTCCTTTGCACGGCGATGCTGGACGAGGGAGTGCCGCGCTGGATGCGTAACAGCGGCAAGGGTTGGGTCACCGCCGAGTACTCGATGCTTCCCGGGTCATCACCAGAGAGGGTCCGTCGCGAAACGAAGGGTCCCAAGGGGCGGACCCAGGAGATCCAGCGACTCATCGGTAGGGCGCTGAGGTCGGTCACCGATATGGAGGCGCTCGGCGAGCGTCAGATCCTGATCGACTGCGACGTCCTCCAGGCTGACGGTGGCACCCGAACGGCGTCCATCTCTGGCGCCTATCTGGCCCTGCACGACTGTCTGACCCGCATGGTCCAGGCTGATCTGATCAAGTCGGTCCCGCTGCTCGACGAACTGGCGGCCATCTCGGTCGGAGTCGTCAACGGCGAACCTTGCCTCGACCTTCCATACTCCGAGGACTCCAAGGCGGACACCGATATGAACGTCGTCATGACGGGTCGTGGACTGTTCGTGGAGGTGCAGGGTACCGCCGAAGGTGCTCCGTTCAGCCGCGAGGAACTCGACACCCTGGTGCAGTTGGCCGAGGGCGGGATCCGCCAGATCCACGAACTCCAGCGCGAGTACGTCTCGGTTCCGCCACCGCCACGAGTGATCGGACGCTGAGCCATGCCCGATCAGCAGCGTCGGGTCGTGCTGGCCTCCAACAACCCCCACAAGGCCGTCGAGTTCGCCGCGCTGTTGGCCGAGCACCTGCCCAGTTGGGAGCCGCTACCGCGGCCGCCGGAAGTCCCCGAGGTGATCGAGGACGCGCCGACGTTCTTGGGCAACGCTCGACTCAAGGCCGAGGCCTTGGTGGACGCCACGGGAGACTCGGCACTCGCCGACGACTCAGGACTTGTGGTCGACGGTCTAGGCGGAGCGCCGGGGGTGCACTCAGCCCGGTATGCGGGCGAGGGCGCCAGTGACTCCGAGAATGTCGCGAAGCTTCTCGAGGACCTGGCGGCACACGGGGCGACCGAACCCGAGCGCCGCACCGCCCGGTTCGTCTGTGTCCTGGTGCTTCGTCATCCGGACGGCACAGAAGTCGTGGCCGAAGGATCGGTCGAGGGGACCATTGCCATGGAGCCACGCGGTCACCGCGGCTTCGGGTACGACCCGGTGTTTCTTCCGACAGAAGGCTTTGGTCGCACATTCGCAGAGATGTCCGAGGACGAGAAGAACGAGATTTCCCACCGGTCCCGTGCGCTGCATTCCCTCATCGAGAAGCTCCGCGCCTCACCGGAGGGTTAGGGAAGCGGTGTTGGCTGCGCCGGTAGATCAAAAATCGAGTGGCTGATCCTTCGGGCAGTACCAGATCGGTCGTCCCCCGATAACGGCCACATCGATCGGTGACCCGCAACGTCGGCAGAACTCCTGGTGGTAGGCGTAGAGCCTGTCTTCGTCGCCCATCCTGGCTCTGCTGACGCCGATCTCCTTGGGGTCGGTGGTCACGATCCGGCCGAGTCGCTTCCCGATCCGCATCAGTTCAACGGTCCGGTTCCACAGTTCGTCGAACTCGTCGTCGCTCAGAGATTTGGCGGGACGGGCGGGATGGATTCCACACAGGAACAACACCTCGGCCCGGTACACGTTTCCGATGCCGGCTATCACCGACTGATCCAGGATGACCGCACCGACCGGTCGGCTCGACGCAGCGAACTTTGCACGCGCCGCCGTCACGTCCTGGCCCCGTCGCAGCGGGTCGGCACCGATGCCCGAGACGATCCGCTTCTTCTCACCGGGGCTGAGCAACTCGCAACGGGAGGGCCCTGACAGGTCCCAGGCGTCATCCTCGCCGACGAGACGTAGCCGTACGATGCCGACCGGCTCGGGAATGGGCGCAAATCGGCGCTGAAGCTTGCCGATCAACCCCAGATGGATATGGAGGAACTCGCCGATCCCGAAGTCGCAGAACAGGTACTTGCCCCACGCCTCGGCCCTGACCAGTGTTTCGCCGTCGATCCGTGAAGCTCCGTCGGCGAATCGTCCCTGTGGGGAGGACGCTTGTACCGGGCGTCCTCCGAGTGTCTCTCCCAACTCCTTGGCCAACCGGTGGATGATGTGACCTTCGGGCATCCGCCGATTCTGGCCGCTCAGCCACGTCAACTCGAACTGGGCACGCGAACTGGGCACTCGAACTGGGCACTCGACTGCCGGTGCTACTCGAAGACGACGGTCCGGTTACCCCAGGGAAGTACCCGATGGTCTAGGTATGCCCGCAGCGCTCTGGCCAGAACGACGACCTCGAGGTCTCCGCCCTTGCGAGTCAACTCCTCGACGCCATCCCTGTGGCTGATGTGCGCGACGTCCTGGTTGATGATCGGCCCTTCGTCCAGGTCCTGGGTGACGAAATGAGCGGTGGCGCCGATGATCTTCACGCCTCGTTCATGCGCCTGTCGGTACGGGCTGGCACCGATGAACGCAGGCAGGAACGAGTGATGGATGTTGATGATCCGGTTGGGCCACATATCGACGAAGGCGGGGGAGAGGACGCGCATGTATCGCGCCAGCACCACCAACTCGATGTTCTCGGCCTGGAGCAACTCCCGCATGGCCAGGTCCTGGGCTGCCGGGTCGTCACCCACCGGCAGCTCGTGGAACGGAACTCCGTAGAAGCCACACAGTTCACGATGATCTGGGTGGTTGGATGCGACCAGAACAAGCTCGGCGGCCAGCTCGCCAGCCTTCCACCGAGCGAGCAGATCCGTCAGACAATGGGGCGCCTTCGACGCGAGGACCGCGAGCCTCGGACGATCGTCGGAGAACTTGATCTGGACGTTCATCTCGAAACGGTCGGCGATCGGCTGGAAGGCAAAGGCCAAGCGGTCTCGGGTAAAGACGAACCCGTCGAGTTCGAACTCGACGCGCTGGAAGAACATGCCCGCGGTGGTGTCGGTGTGCTGTTCGGCGTGGACGATGTTCCCGCCGTTGCGCCAGACAAAGTCGGCGACGGTTGCGACTATGCCGGGTTGGTCTGGACAGGAGAGAAGGAGCACTGCGGTTGGACCCACGCCTGTGACGCTATCGCCGCATTGGCTGGTTTCCCTGAACTCTTCTGCTCTGAACTCTCCTGCTCCGGCTCTCCCGGCCAGGCCCGGAAGTTCAGCCGGCCCGGCGAAAGATCATCTGACGGGTGCCCGCAGGATCATCCTGGAAACACGCCGATGCCGAATCCACCAGATCGGTCCAGCGGTCGTTCGACATGAGCGCCTTCTCGGAGGACTCGAGTTCGTCGATGGACTCGAACCCGGTAATCCACGAAACACCTCCGTAGGGGCCGGTCATGGATCGCATGAATAGCGTCGGAAGGCCTGTGGCCACCTCGGCTTGTTCAGCGATCTCGATTCCCTGGGCTACCGCATTGAGGAGATTGCCTGCGGCGGGCACAGCCGTGACTATCGAGACGTATTGGAGTGATCGGGTTGTGTCCGGGGCTCCAACCATCGGCTCCATCAAGGCGTCGTCGATACTCCCTTCGAAAAGCTCCGCCGAGGTCGACAGCATCTGCAGGTAGGGGCCATCCGTTGCGAGCTTGTCCGATACTCGCTCGAGGTCAGCGAGGCTCTCGAACCAGGACGCCCAGACGATGGTTCCAAGACCTAGGGAGTACATGGATGTCCAGACCTGGATCGGATGGTTGGTGAGCTCCCGAACCTTGTGGCTGACCTCGGTTGCAAAGGTCATGCCTGCTGTCGGGTTGCCTGTCTTGAGGTGGGCTGTACGGGTGAAGAGGTACATCGCCATCCCCTTTCAGAGGGGCGATCGGGGAAATTCTGGCCCCTCAAAGTCACTCTCTGCCGGTACCCAGGTCGAGTCAATGCCGAATACGTCACTCAAAAATTTGGTGCGGACGGGGGGACTTGAACCCCCACGTCCTTTCGGACACTGGGACCTAAACCCAGCGCGTCTGCCAATTCCGCCACGTCCGCACGGTCCGGACATCGTAGTGCCTCACGGAGTCACCCGATTGTGGGACGGTCGGCGCTTGCCCGACAGGTCGGACCGCCGGGCGGCGCGGTGAAGCCCGCCGTCCGCGTTATCCTCAGCCGTTATGCAAGAGCCCGTAATTCCAGTGATGCCACCGTTCCTCGCCGATCAGCCCCTGAGCCCGCCGATGGCGCAGCAGACCGGGGCCGGTATGGAGCCGAACTCCGATATCTATGCACGCCTCCTGAAGAACCGGATCATCTTCCTTGGTTCCGAGGTCAACGATCAGGTTGCCAACTTCCTCACGGCCCAGCTCCTCTACCTTGAGGCTGAGGACAACGAGAAGGACATCTGGCTCTACATCAACTCACCCGGCGGTTCGGTCACCGCCGGAATGGCCCTATACGACACGATGCAGTTCGTGGCTCCCGACGTTGGAACCATCTGCATGGGTCTCGGAGCGTCGATGGGGCAGTTCCTGTTGTGCGCCGGTGCACCCGGGAAGCGCTTTGCCCTTCCCCACGCAAGGATCATGATGCACCAGCCTCTGGCCGGGATGCAGGGTCAGGCGACCGACATCGCAATTCAGGCCGAGCAGCTCAAGTACATCAAGAACCTGTTGGCAGAACGCATTGCGGAACACACGGGTCAGACGCCACAGCAGATCAACATCGATTCCGACCGCGATCGCTGGTTCACCGCAGAGCAGGCGAAGGAGTACGGCATCATCGACGACGTGATCCAGAGCCGTCGGCAGATCAACAACTCGGTCGAGTCCGACTGACTTGACGCCCTTCCGGCTTCGGCGATCTAACAGGTGCCGAATAACCGGAAGGGCGTCGACTCGGAGCCACGGAACTCGGAGCCACAGAGCGCTCCTCCGGATACCGATGAGACCCAATACCTATCTGGCCGAATGGCATCTGGGTCGAACACCGGTCTGGACGACCAGACCTCTGAGGTCGCTCTAGAAGGCGATCGCAGAGGTGGGCAGCGGGATGTTCACGATCGGTGGCAGGGGAATTATCAGGTCACCGAGTCCGGGTATTCCGAGACCGGCTCCGTTGATGGTGAACGACGGATCCGTCAAGGTGATCGTCCGGGCGTTCAGGTCGAGAGTCGCTGCTCTCACCAGGACCGTGGACGGCACAATCAGGTCGACCTGAGTCGGTATCACGAGAAACCCACAACTCAGCGTCACGGTGGACAGGGGAATCCTCAGCTGTGGGATGTTCACTACGACGTTCGGGACCGTGATTACCGACCTGGCGGGATCGATCCGGATGCCGGGGATGGTCACCGTCGCGTTATTGATGTTCACCCCTGGTGGGCGGTAGGCGATGTTGCAGATGCCCAGAGGGATGTTCGTGGCTGGAGCACGCACCTCGATCGGCGGTAGTGGAATGGTTAGCGGACCGAAGTCGGCCCCGATTCCTCCGTCGGCCGGTGGGGAGGCCGGCGCACACGCCGCTCCGACCAGCGCCAGGGCGGAGACCAGCACGACCATGGCGACGTGGCGTCGACGTGGCCGAGCGGATTTCAGGCCTGGACCTGCTGGGACACCTCCCACCCGGTCATTCTGACCTCCGGGTGTACGGCCACTCTGGTTGCCGATGTCGCTCATCTTCATGCCCCCCTGGGTGATTCGAATCGAGCTTTGCTGCCCGGCTGTGCATGTTCCCCAACAATCCGGAATGTATGACGATTACGCAACTCTATGACGATCGCGCAACGTTTCTTCTCGCAAGAAAGTGTGGAATCCGACGGAATTCCCCAAAAATCAAAGGGCTCTCCGGCACCTGAGTGCCAGAGAGCCCTGGAGTCGTGATTTGATCTGAGGATCAGGCGCCGAAGACGTGGACCACGTAGTACTTGTTGCCCGCGATTGCGACGCCGGTGCCGTACTTGGTGTACGCACGGTTCAGGATCGCCGCCCTATGGGCCGGAGAAGCCATGAACAACTTGTGGGACTGGGCCACCGAATAGGACCAGCCGACGTTCTCGCCCAAGCGGGACCAGCCGCTGCCCACACCATCGCGCAGGTTGGAGTGCGAGACCGATCCGCGACTGGCCAAGGTCTCTGCCCATGCTTGTGCCTTGTTGACCAGGCGGTCATCGAGACTCAACGGAGGGATGTGGCGGTTTGAACGTTCTGTGTTGATCAACACCGCAGCGTTCCAGGCTTCACCGTTCTTGGTACATGCAGTACCAATCAGAGCGAGTGAAAGAACTAGAGCGGCCAGAACGGACCACCGACGTGTGCGTGTTGACATGTAGATCCCCTGCGAATCGTCTCAAGTCTCTTGGACTGGTTGGCTTTGCTGCATCGGTGCCCGCACCCCAGCGGAGGTGTGACACATATTCCTATGTCTTGAAGGAAATGTCACGAAACTCGAATATTACGGTTGCATGACGGATATATGACTACCACACATATCGGCCGGTAGTGGTACTTAGTGAGCAAATTTCTGGATCAGAGCTTGATCCCGCACTCCTGAAGTGCCCAATTGCTTACGTTTTCGCTACGTTCGTCGAGTTCCCCGAGTCGCGTGTTGAGTTCGTTGCGGCGTTGCTCGACGTCTGTCGGCTCGGTCGTCCCAGGGTCGGTGACGTCGATATCGCTCTGAGTGTCTTCATCGTCCGGTTGACCCCCGGCGTTGGCGGCTACTTGGGCGTCTGAAGCCTTACCGGGCCCCTTGGCGGGGTCCTGGGCGTCGGATTCAGTTGCCGGCTGGTCGGAAACCGGCCCTGACCCACTGTCCCCGGTGTCCTTGTCCTCGGAAACCGAGTTCGCATCTAGGTCACGCTTGACCAGGTCGATGATGTCGACGACCCCATTGGCAAGCGCCTTCAGGTCGGCCCGGATCTCGCTCGGAGCTTTCGAGGCAAGGTCCTTGAGGCGGTTGGCTTCGCTCGTCGCCTTGGAAAGGTCATCGGCCTTGAGCGCTGTGACGACCCCGTTCAGGTTCCGTGAACTGGCGAGATCGCTACAGAAGGCCGGTGTTCCGTCGCCGCACGATGTGATCGAAGCGGCAACGAGGATGAGTGGCGCCACGATACGGGTGATCGTGGAAGGCCTGGCCCTCATGCCCTGGCGGCCTCGGCGAGAGTGCGGATCTCGGTTACGGCGTGCTCCAACCCCAGCGGATCTCGGAACAGGGCGCTTCCAGCCACCAGGACGTCGGCACCTGCAGCGGCTGCACCAGCAACCGTTGCGGGGCCTATGCCACCGTCGACCTCAAGGTCGATGTCGCGGGCGGTCAGGTCGATCATTGCGGCGACCTCGGCGATCTTGCCCTCCATCGTGTCGATGTAGGCCTGACCTCCGAAGCCGGGATTGACGGTCATGACCAGCACCAGGTCGACCAGGTCCATGACGTGACGGATCGCCGATGCCGGTGTGGCGGGATTGAGAGCCACTGCCGGACTCGCGCCAAGGTCACGGATGTTGCCCAGAGTACGGTGCAGATGAACGCAGGCCTCGGCGTGCACGATGATGATTTCGCAGCCCGCTTCGACGTACTTGTGGACCAGTTCGTCGGGATTGACGACCATGAGGTGCGCCTCGAAAGGAACGTCTACCAGAGGTCTGCAGGCCTTGATCACGTCGGGGCCGAAGGTCAGGTTCGGGACGAAGACGCCGTCCATGACATCCCACTGGATCCGGTCCACCCCCGCTTTCTCGAGGTTGACGCACTCTTCTCCGAGTCGGGAGAAATCTGCCGGCAATACCGACGGAGCAATCTGGACTGGCCGGGAACTCATCGGGTCACCTTCTGATTCGATGGGCAGGAATTGGAGTGGACGATGGTCGCTAGTGATGGTGCTAGCGCCAAACGGGCATGGTGAATGCTGCGACCCTATCTGCCCGATTGCCCGGACGTTGAGTCCAATCCACGCGTACCTTGGCAGCCATGAAGTCGAAGCCGCACGGACAGCCGACGAGTCTGCAGTTCCACGTCGACCGCATGGTCCCCGGAGGGCTGGGACTTGCCCACGAGTCCGACGGTCGGGTGGTGCTTATCGATGGCGCACTTCCCGGCGACACGGTGAAGGTCGAAGTGACTGAGTCCAAGGCGCGACTGCTGCGGGCCAGGGTCACCGAGGTCTTGTTGGCGTCGCCCGAGAGGATCGTAGAGAGGTGCCCCGAGGTTGCCCTTGGTTGCGGTGGATGCGACCTTCAGCACGCCTCGTTATCCACCCAGCAGTCTCTGAAGGTCGCGATGGTTTCAGACGCACTCCGGCGCATCGGTCGAGTTGAGGGGGTTCCGATCCGGGTGGGCAGACAGCTTCCCGGATGGGGCTACCGGACCACCTTGCGCTGCGGAGTTGGAGAAGCGGCAGTCGGCGGGCAACTCGGTTTCAGGCGCCGCCACAGCAACCAGATCCATGTCGTCGACACGTGTCTGGTTGCCCACCCCTTGGTGGCCGAGATCGTGGAGAGTGGGCGGTTCCCCTCTGCTGACGAGGTGACGATCCGGGCGGGTGCGAACACCGGTGAGCGACTTGTCGTCGTGTCACCCAGCGCTGCCGACGCCGTGGTCCCCGAGGGCGTCACTGTTGTCGGTTCTGATGTCCTGGCCAACTGCGGCGAGGCCAGCTATCACGAGATCGTCGCAGGTCGCCGCTTCAGAATCTCTGCCAACTCCTTCTTCCAGACGCGCGTCGATGGCGCCGAAGCGCTTGTCGATGCGGTCGGACGTGCCCTGGCCCCGATCCTCGACGGCGGAGGAAGACTCGTCGATCTATATGGAGGGGTCGGGCTCTTCACCGGAGCGCTGGGCGCCCGTGACGGAGTACTTGTCGAGCGGTCCCGCTCCTCGGCAGCGGACGCCCGGGTGAATCTCAAAGAGCTTGGAACCGAGGTGATCGGTCTGGCGGTTGAGCGTTGGCGGCCATCGCCTTTCGACGCCGTCGTTGTCGACCCTGCCCGCTCAGGGCTCGGCAAAGAGGCAGCCGCCGCTGTCGTCGCAACCGGCGCCGAACGGGTGGCGCTTGTGAGTTGTGATCCGGCCTCGCTTGCCCGCGATGTCGGGCTTCTGGTGGCCGGGGGATATCACGCGATGGGCGTCGAGATCATCGACATGTTCCCCCAGACCCACCACATCGAAGCGGTGACCGTATTGAGCCGGTCCAAGTGAGTCAGCGTTCGCTGCTGCTCGGCCCCATTTCGTTTCCGGGTGGTCGGGGAGCCCGTCGAAGACGATCTGGTTCCAAGTCAGGCGTTGCCGTAGTGCTTGTGCTTGCAATGAGCATGATCGTAAGTTGCGGGAACTCGGACGGCTCGACAGGTGCTGGTGGCGGTGATGGGAACCGGCCGGGAGAACGGGCGACGAGCCGCGCGGGCGGGGGTGACGTCGCCGCTGACGGATGCCAGGCCTCAACGCCCACGGACCTGGTGCCCGTGGTCGAACGACGGTTCCCTCACGATCCGACCTCATACGTGCAGGGCCTCCTCATCGAGGACGGAGTCCTCTATGAGAGTTCCGGCCGCTACGGCGAATCGCAGCTGAGAGCTATCGACTCAAAAACCGGCAGCGTCACCTCTCGGGTGGATCTTCCGGCGGACGTCTTCGGTGAAGGGCTGGCGGTCGGAGAGGACGGCGAACTTGTGCAACTGACGTGGAAGAAGGGCGTCGCATATCGCTGGCCTATCGGTCAGGTCCGCAAAGGGGGAAAACCGTCCGGCGAGTTCGCCTATCAGGGCGAGGGGTGGGGGCTCACCACGCTCGACGATGGGAGCCTGTTGATGAGCGACGGGTCCGATCGTCTGACGGTGAGGGACCCCGTCGACTTCTCGACGGTTGCAACCCATGCGGTCGAACGTCTGGGTGGTCCTTCCGATCAGCTCAATGAGCTCGAGTTCGATGGAACCTGGGTGTGGGCCAATCGTTACCAGAGCACCGAGATCCTCCGGATCGACCCCAGGTGCTGGACCGTTACCGGTGTCGTCGATGCGGGCGCACTTCGCGACGAGGTTGCTCAGGATGCCGAGGCCGAACGCATAAAGGTCGACGTCCTCAACGGAATCGCCCATCTGCCGGGTACGAAACGATTCCTGATCACCGGAAAGTGGTGGCCAACGATGTTCGAGGTCTCATTCGTCGAGAAGCCCTGATCCACTCCGTCGCTGCATGGATAGGGAACCGGTGGTCCGACGGGTCTGATAGGAGTACAACTATCCTGAAGACGTGTGACTGTGGACACATAACCGGCGTGATGTCCGGTCACTCGCAGTCGATGGAGGGGTAGACAGATGAACGGTCCCGAGCACGGATCTCTTTACGACGCAACGACCCTGACATGGAAGCTGAACAGTCGCTGGATGGTTCTGATCGGTGGACAGAGGGCCGCGATCATGCAGATCGCCGACCCCAAGGTGGCGGCGGGTGTGGCCGATCACAGCAGTTATCGCACCGATCCTCTCGGACGGCTCGAGCGAACCATGGACGCCATGATGGTCATCGGGTTCGCGTCGCCCGAAAAGCGGGCCAAGGTTTTGGCTGATCTGGATCGGGTGCATGCCAATGTACGAGGACGCACGGTCGACGGAGACCCGTACTCAGCTCTTGATCCGAGACTCATGTACTGGGTGCTTGCGACGCTTTTCGACACGGTGATGCTGGTTGATGAGCGCTATGTGGGCCACCTGCGAGAGCGTGACCGGGAGCGGTTCATCGACGAGTCCCGAGCGGTCGCCAGCGCATTTGGGATAGGCGAGAAATATATTCCGGAGAACCTTGCGGCCTTCCGGGCCTACATGGCCGAACGCGTCGAGGAGCTGAGGCCTTCCGACACATCCCGCGAAGTTGCCAGGTCCTTGTTGCAACCGGGAATCCGCTGGATTCCGGACACGGCTTTCGTCCCGCTCGACTGGATAACCCTCGAGCTGCTTCCGTCACCCCTCCGGTGCCAACTGCATCTGGGAGCGTTGAGCCCAGTGCAACTCGCCGCGGTCCGCGGCGCTCGCAGGATGTCCAGAACGGCTCTCCCCCTGGTCCCACAGCAGCTCACCCGGAACCCGTTCGCTGCGCGTGCGCTGCGGAGGGCGGCATGAAACCGGCCGGGAGGACCGCTAATTAACCGGCTCTGGGTCGTCGACCCCGTAACGGCTTAGAAGTCGAGAGCGACCGCGTATATGCTCTCGGGTCTTGTCATGGTGGCCGTAGCTCAGCCAGGTTAGAGCGCCAGGTTGTGGTCCTGGATGTCGGGGGTTCGAATCCCCTCGGTCACCCCAAGGCCCGGCGGCGGACGGCACTTGTGCCCGAGGCCGTCGGGCAACTACAAAACCATGCGGCCAACTCGTGTCGGCACAACATGCGCCTCTAGCTCAATTGGCAGAGCATCGGACTCTTAATCCGCAGGTTCTGGGTTCAAGTCCCAGGGGGCGCACAACAGAAGCACTGCAAATACGGGGTTCCGAGCAATCGGGGCCCCGTTGCAGTTTTCGGCATCCCACGCTCATCCCACATTGTCCCTGATCGTGTGTATGGTCGAAGCCATGCGTGGGGGACTGAGGGAACTAAAACCAGGAGTGTGGGAAGTTCGAGCCGAGGCGGGCCGAGATCCCGTCAGCGGGCGCCGTCGTCAGGTCTCCCGCACCGTCCGTGGCACCAAGCGAGAAGCGCAGAAGAAGCTCAACGCACTGGTGGCAGACCTTGACCAGGGCAACCAGGTGGGCAGCGATGCAACGTTCGCCGATGTCGCCGAGCGATGGCTCAATCTGAGCGGAGCCGACCTTTCTCCCACGACACTGCGCCGGTATAGCCAGCTCCTCAGGAGTCACATTCTCCCCGCTATCGGCACTCAGTCAGCCCACAAGGTCCGAACCAGCGACTTGGACGACCTCTACCAGGGACTCATCGCCACCAAAGGGCTCGCACCCGCCACCGTGCGGCAGGTTCACTCGGTGATCCGACGAGCGATGAGCCAAGCCGTCAGATGGGGATGGATTACTACCAACCCCGCAGCGAACACGACACCCCCACGTGTCACGAAGCCGACGATCAAGCCCCCCGACGTCGAGAAGGTCATAGAGCTGCTCCAGCTCGCCCACGAGGTCTATCCCGAGTTCGGGCGGTTCCTGCACCTCGCCGTGACCACAGGGGCCAGGAGAGGCGAGCTGTGCGCCCTGAAGTGGGAACGCATCGACTTCGACAACGCCACGCTAACGATTAGTCGGGCCATGGTCGAGGTGCAAGGCGGACTGGTCGAGAAGGACACCAAGACCCACAGCATCCGACGCATAGCACTCGACGAGCAAACCCTCGTCGTCCTCACCGAGCACCGAGCCCAGGCCGAACGGCTAGCCGCCGAGGCCGGATGCACCGTGACCGGTGACAGTTACGTGTTCACGCTGGATCCGGCCGGAGCGGTCCCGTTCACACCGGACCATGCCACCAAGACCTTCCAGCGACTCCGCCAGAAGGTCGGGCTCGACAACACCCGCCTGCACGACCTACGCCACTTCGCCGCCACATCACTCCTGGCAGCAGGAGTCCCCGTCCGAACAGTCTCAGGCCGATTAGGCCATGCCAACGCCGCAACTACTCTCGGTGTCTACGCCCACTTTGTGGAAGCCAGTGACAAGATTGCCGCTGACGCCCTAGGGCGAATCCTCAGACTAATTTAGATCTGGCCCAAACAGGTCCTGCTGGCCCCCGCTTTCGGGAGCCTCTCTGAGCAGCTGCGATACAAGAACTTGATCCACCTCGGCCAAGCCCCAAATGATCGGCAGGGCGGCTCTCATGAATTCCCCAAGGGGCACCATCGAGCGATTCCCAGTGGTAGCCGTTCTCTTCACAAGATCGCACTCCAGCGGCCGTGATCCGACAGCTACCGCACTAGCGGCAGTCGTCCCATAACCCAGACTGGCAATCATTGCGGCGAGTCGGTCGCTAGCCTTGAGATCGCTGTCTGACTCAGATCGCCATGTCACAGTCTCATTCCCAGTGCGTAGAACGATCTCAGAAAGCGCGACACTGCCTGCCCGACGGCGCAGCTCATCAACAGAGATGCCAGTTGCCTCGCCATCGACCCGCCTCTTCATCGAAGCAAGGTCGTCTGACTTCTCTCCGAAGAACGCATCAAAGTCGCTGCCCGACAGACAGAGCATTCCGCTTCGAACTGACCACAAGAGTCCTTGGGTGGTTGAGAAACTGGCCTGACCACGCTGCACGGCCACAGTTCGGGCCAGAAGTTCGTTGAGCATCACACGAAGCAGATGCTGCATATTGGGCGTAGCCGCCGCAGTCCGTAGGCGTGCGAGTTGAGCCACAGTGACTTGCACCGCTGAACGCCGCCAGAAGTTGGCGTCCTCGATCTCCACATCCCATGAAAGTAGGAATCGCAGCGACTCGTCAGCCAGGGATCCGAACTCGTCGATATGGCCGCCGGGGAAGTCACTAGCGCTCTGGCCACTGCCCATCCAGAGGGCCTGAAGGAATCGAATGATCGGACCTGCCTGGAGCTCTCCGAGATACTCATCGAGCAGGTTGACTGCCCGGCTGGTGGACGTAGCTTCACCTTGTAGTGCTGCCCCAAGACCGTCATTGACCCCTGCGACGAGGCTGAGGGACCGCCGCTCGTCTAGAGCACGTCGACCGCCTCTTAGGAGCGCCCCGCCTAATAGCCCATGGGATGGGCGGGATGAGTCAGTCAATGGGGCCACGCTCCACGGATCGAGAAACAGACCCCGAGCTTCCGTTGCCGCTGAGTCGAGTATGGGCAAGCTCTCGCTGCGTGCCTCATTGCCGTCAGTCCCGCTCAGCCCAAAGATTATGGGGTGGTGCTCTGACACCGCCGACAGGTCCTCAGCGAGCTCGTCGGGCCTGTCGGTCAATCGTAGATAGGCAAGCCGTTCCTTGATGCTTCCATCCGGCCAGGACAACACCATGTCGGGAGCGAAGGCGTGGTTGAAGTAGTCCGTCCACCGAATCGTGACAGTTGAGTCCGAGTCGACCAAGGCATGGGTGACAGCCTGCTTAATGACATTAATGCCCTTGGACGCTGAGTCCAGCTCCAGTCCACTGACGATTGCCCTCCTCGTGTCCTCTCCAGTAATCATGAGTCGACGCTCCAGTCGCCGTAGACCATTTGGCGATGCTTCGGCGTAATTACAAGTTCCTCTTGCTTCTTTGTCAGAACCAAGACCCAAAGACGTTCTGCTATTTCTGTGACCAAAGATTGATCTATCAGCTCTTTAGCATCAGTTTCGCTGATTCCCTCTTTGAATACTCGGTCTCGCTGATCAACAAGCGCTGATTTGATGCAGTCTTCGGACTGCAACCATGCCCATGACCTCTGCCTGCCATTCGGTGCAGGCATCCGGAACGGTGTCCAGGTGATGTACATAAAGTGGTTGCAGCGGGCGGGTTCCTTCTGAAACGCTATGTAGCACTGAGCAAGGTACTGCTTGTAAGCCTTGACCTGTTTGCCCTCGTTCTTCTCGTATCCTTTGACCTCGACGAAGAACTCGTCGTTATGGAATGGCTCGCCACGCAATAGTCCACCAATATCGAATGAGAAACCCTGCCCCGTCCCAGGCCAAGTGAATTTGAGCCTGTTTGCACTTTCCGGGTTGACCCAGATCGCAGATACGCGAGTTGTGTTTTGCAGCCACACAGAAGCTCGTCGTGCGGACTTCCTGCCTAGTTCCTGGATTTCCTCTCCCGTAAGGTGCACGGGCCGAATCTACACAGACTTGCTCGAAATACCTCCGATCCTCATCCTGCTGTCATCCCCTCGCATCATGGCAACAGGCTGTGACAACCAGCCGCCAGCCTCACGGTTCGTGCTGGCCTGCGTAACTCTGAGTGTTGTGATCAAGAGCCGTTTGCGAGCAGTCGCTCAAGATGAGCCTTAGGCACCCGGAGTCGTGAGCCGATCTGAAGGACGGGGAGCGGGAAGTCTCCCCGCTTCCAAAGCTCCCAGGCAGTCGATCGGTGAACCCCGAGGATCTTGGCTGCCTGGGCAAGACTCACAGTGGCGCACTGAGTTGGATCGAGACCCACAGATTCACTCATCACAATTGCCCCGAGTCGATGGATGCGCCCAGCGCAAACAGACCACGTCGGGAGCATCCCAGTCCTCGACCTCATAGGACCTCCAACACCAGTGCGGAGGTTGACCGTAGATCGCCACAGCCTCAGCAATTCCGCCCGACTCCGTAAACGCCCGAACTTGGATCTTCCGGGGCTTGAAGCCCTGGCCAGCAATAAACCGATGCTCACCCGGCAAGATCTGCTCTCGACTCCAGTCCTTCGAGGCGTACTTACAGCCGTACAACGCCCCCATGCGTAGCGCCTCAACAAAGGACAGCCCGAGCTTTACAACCCTCGGGTCCTTGGTCTTGTCACTGACATGGACCATCCCGGTGGACACCCCCTCGACGCTGCTGGACCGATCCGACCAGATCGCTTGCATGACCCGGTGAGAGAGTCGCTTGGGAACAAAGAAGTTGACATGCCACCCGTGCCCGCCCGGGTGCAACTCGGGAGACGCCCAATAGGGCATGACTCCGAACTGGGCACGAAACCGGCGCACAAACGCAGCAACCAGAAGCATGCACTCCTCGCGCCCATCAGGACCGTGCAGACCAGCACCAGTGAACGTGAGCACCCACATGAACCGGAGACGGTTCGCAACGAAATACCGCCTCGACTCCGAGAACGCCCGACGAGTCGACCGCTCCCAATTCTCCTGCTCGAGTTCGTCGGCGTCGACCTCGCCAAAGTCAGGCAGATCCTGACGGGTCGGACCCTCATCGACCAGATTCGAAGGTTCCAAACGTGGGGGGACATGGCAAATCACCGCCTCAGCCGCATCGGGGTACACAGCCACCGAGTACTCGCCGACCCGCACTGCCTGTGGCTCAACGAAAGATGTCCTGTGATCAAGTGAAGCGCCGGCCTTCGGTCGGCTCGGCTTGTCGATCAGTCTCATGTTCTGAGACTCTAGAGTCTCAAGGCTTGAGAGTCGCACAGTCTGAGACTCTGCGACTGTGAGGGCACTCAGAACTGCGGCTCAAAACCACGATCGGGCGGGCGGGCGACTCCGTCGCTCCGCTCCGCCCGCTTCGTAGGTTTCGAAGTCGCATGTGCTTCAGCGACTCGCAGAATCAGATGTTCGCTGTAACCGCCCCAAGCGTGAACACCTTGCCGATCACCGAGGCTCTCGCCTTTAAGGCATTCGTCGCCGAGGCCACGAAGTCCTCGTAAACCGGAACCATGTTCGCCCGAGTATTCAGGTCGCTTGGACCTTCCAACATCGGATACGCCCGACGAAACGCTTGTTGGTTCCGAAATGCCGTCGCACGACTGACATCGAGTTCCTCGGCGAACTCGTCGATCGATTCCGGTTCCCGGCCAAGCACGGCGGCGACCATGCCCCACTCCATGGCGAATTCCAGTGCCCGCAAGGTGTCGCGAAATCCCGCATTCGCCACGCCTACCTCCGCCCATGTCTTCGCTGGACGAGTCTTCCGAGCCATGAACGGATCCTATCCGGTCTCACTGACTGCGACCCACGACCTCGGGGACTCGACAACCTCAGTCAAGAGCCCGGACAAGCCCGGACTCAGAATCAAGTGTGAACAGAAAGCTGACCAGGCCCCTCAAGGCCAGCCCTACGGGTGGCTCCTACGTCGCCAGCCTTGACCGGCCTTAGTCCTAATATCCCAGGCATGGGAAATGAGGACGAAGAATTTTGGATCGGATACCGGCTAACCGAACGATCGCTGCGTGAGCGATGCAACCGATTGGTCTCCCCGCCGCTTACGTCGACGGAGTGGACCGAGGCCATGCTCATGGACATGGACGGGCTGGACGCCACTGACGCCGAGCTCAAGGCCTACTGGCGGCTCCACCGATTCGTAGTGGAGCACGATGACGACGCTATGGAGTTCCCCGACCTCCGGTATGTGATGGACGCACTCGACCTAGGCAAGGACCCCGTCGAGGTTTACCAGGAATGGCTGGCGGAGATGGACAACGAGTAATCCGCATCCCACGTTTCATCCCACAAACTGCCCCGACACACCCCGACCAGACCGACATTGACGGACCGTTTCGAGGCCAAGAACCGCTCCGTGATAGCGTTTTCGACTCAACACGACATTGTTCCCCCTTCTCTTAATCCGCAGGTTCTGGGTTCAAGTCCCAGGGGGCGCACGAGTCATAGGGGCCGGACTTTCCTCGGAAGGTCCGGCCCCTGTGCTTTCAGACAACCGAGTTAGGTTGTCATCCATGCCCTCGTAGCTCAGCTGGATAGAGCACCGGACTTCTAATCCGACGGTCGCAGGTTCGAATCCTGCCGAGGGCGCCATCCCACTTCAATAGCGGCATCGGAATCCGAAATTCCGGGGCCCTGGGCTAGCGGCGGTGGTGAGAGCTCACCGCGCTTTGGGTCCTATCGGAGCAGTCCCGGTCGATGGAACTCGACGTAGTCGATGCTTCCCAGGAGGTGACCGTTGGAGGAGGACGACCATTACGTCCCGGTGTCGCGCACGTATCATCAGCGCTATGCCCGTCGCTACAGCGACCACACGTTTGACAAGCTTCGTAGCATCGACATTGCTCTAGCGGAGTTCGTATCAATGCTTGACGACCCAAGAGGCCTGGCCGAGGTAATTGCTGTGGCGCAGGAGAGCGACACGTCGGTGAAGGAATTAGTCCTGTTGGTACAGTGAAAGCGCCCGTTGCATACGGTTGTCGTCTTTGACGATCAGCGTGAGCAGGAACGGATCGCAACGGTTTACGAGCCCTACCCGTCTGAGTGGACGGCCGACTTCAGAAGGAGATCCTGATGCGCTGCCAAAACTGCCACAACGGCGATCTCAGTGAGGAGCTCCGCCACAAGTCGGCCGTGTTGAACGGTCGCGTAGCAGTCGTGACCGACATCCCAGCCACGGTATGCCCATCATGCGGGATGGTCTGGTACGCCGAGGAGATCGCTGTCGAGCTCGACTCGATGCTCACGGACATGCTTGACCACGACACCATGTCTGTCCGCCCGTTTCGGGAGCCGGCAACAACCACAGCCTGACGAGTCCCCAAAGCCGTGACGACTTCGTCCTGGGCCGACGTCCGATCTCATCGTGGTCCAGCCTATGGATGAGATCGGACTTCAGCGAGGCCGAGGCTCCATCAGCTCAATTCGGTTGCCAAAGGGATCGTCCACATAGACGCGGTCGTAGCCGTCGAGTGGCTCATCCCGTCTGATCTCGACTCCGGCTTCAGACAGCCGAGCAACTAGAGCAGCGAGGTCGTCGACGAGCAGCGCAGGGTGCGCCTTTCGGGCGGGCCGGAAATCTGCTTCGATGCCCAAGTGGAGTTGTACCTCTCCGTTCGAGAACCAACATCCGCCGCGTGCAGCCAGGCGCGGAGGTTTGGGAATGCGTGACAGACCGAGGAGTCCTTCGTAGAAGTCGGTGGCTTCGGATTCGCGATCTTGGGGCATTGCCAATTGCACATGGTCGATCCCGTAGACGGTCATGCGAGCAACATTGCCATGTCCAACGAAGTTGCGACTCACCTGAAGCGATCTCGACTGATCGCCATCAGCGGGAATCGATCTGGCTAGCGTCAAGTCATGTCGAATCGCCCAGCCCGTCCGACAAGTTGGCATGACGCCACGACAAACCAGCCGACAGGGACTGGCGAACCCATCGACCTCGTCATTTTCGACTGCGACGGAGTGCTGGTGGACAGTGAACGCCTGGCGGTCCGGGTGGAGGCGGAACTTGTGACCTCCCTCGGTTGGGATCTGACCGAGGCCGACATACTCGAGCGATTCGTCGGCCGTAGCGACGCCTACATGCACGAGCAGATCGAGTCGAACCTCGGGCGTGCGGTCCCAGAGTGGGACGAGATGTATAGCAGCAGTCTGCGGGAGGCATTTGTCGCCGAATTGGTGGCGGTGGAGGGAGTTGTCGAAGCGCTCGACGAGTTGAGGATTCCTACCTGCGTGGCGTCGAGCGGCACCCACGAGAAGTTGCGCATGACCTTGGGCCTCACTGGCTTGTTCGAGCGATTCGAGGGACGTATCCACAGCACGACCGAGGTCGCCAACGGCAAGCCTGCGCCCGACCTCTTTCTACACGCCGCCGCCCGGTACAGCGTTCCTCCCCGCAGCTGCGTGGTAATCGAGGACAGTCGGTCGGGAGTCCAAGCTGCCCGCGCCGCGGGGATGCGCTCACTCGGCTACTGCGGAGGGCTCACTCCGTCGTCCTGGCTCGAGGGCCCCTCGACGATCGTCTTCGATGACATGGCCGACCTGGTCAAACTGATCGACTCATTGCAGGCCTCATGACGGTCGTCGAGGCGAGGCGAGGCGAGAACGAGGCGCCGACTCAGACGGGGCGACAGACGCAGAAGTGGTGATGATGAATGGTTCGAGCCGCTGAGGATGTCAGAATGACCCCCGCTCGCACCCGCCGATGGAGCCGTCCACCCGAGCGCAGGTGCGGGACCCCCAACGGGACTACGGAGAACCATGCCCGACTTTGCGCACGAACAGCTGTCGAGAGTGCTCCAAGCGGAGTTGCCTACCGATATACAAGCCATTTCCGAGGCTGACGCTGCACGCCTGTGTCAGATGGTCGAGGCCGCTCTCGATCAGCAACAGGCCACAATTAAGCGAGCTCAACGAGACCTGCTCGGTTATGTTCCGCTGCCTCTGCGCCCAGCAGTGAAGCGGTTGATTCGATGACCACTGACAGCAGGGCACAGATCATCCGCATCGCACATGTCCTCAATGCGGATGACGCCGACCTGGGATTCCTCGAGGGCATCGATGCAGCCTCCCTGAGAACCCTCCACAACCAGATGGTCGACGTGCTCTTCGACACATCGGGCTCGAATCTCGGATCTCTACAAGCGGCTGCCAAAATTCTGCCGCCCGCAATCACCGCGAAGATTGCCGAGAAGGCACTGGGGCCAGTCCTCTGTGGTCGCATCGCCGGCTCCGTCGATCCCGCGTTGGCAGTGTCGATATCCAAACGACTTCCGACGTCGTTTCTTGCCGACGTTGCCGGCCACGTTCACCCGAACCAGATCGAGTCGATCATCTCGCAGCTGCCGCTCGAACAAGTTGACGCGGCCGCAGCAGTGCTGGTGGAGCGTGCCGACGTGGTGGCTCTGGGACATTTCTCGAGCATCGTCTCCGACTCGACATTGAACAAGGTCATCAGGTCACTCGGCAGCGCTGGACTGCTCGATGTCGCACCTTTCATCGAGCCGGTGGAGAGGACTACTCACCTGATCGGCCTGATTGACAACACCGGCTTGCTCGGCATCGTGGAGCGGGGCGATCGCGACGGCCGTTGGGGCGATGCTTTCGATCTGGTCGACCGACTAGACGCACCAACCAGGAAACGAATTGCAAACCTCGTGGTGCCTCGACCGCAGTTGATTGACGCAGCGCTGCGAGCCGCGGTTGAACTGGACCAGTGGTCGAGCCTCCTGGCCTTCGCATCCCAGGCTTCCGATGTGCCCGCGCAGGCCTGGTCCGACGTCGCGGGATTCAAGGACAAAAAGCTGGTTGCGTCGGCGGTCGACGCAGCGGAACGTCACGACCTGTGGGACCAGCTCTCAACAGTGGTGTCGCTCTGGCCCGCCGAACTGAGGAAGTCCGTCGCCAAGCACGTCAAGGCCAAGAACCGGGCTCGGATCGGACTCTGACGATTCCGCAACCCGGTCAACACAGGCCTATGAACGGATTACCCCTCGAGCATCTCATCGCGCAGCTCACGCTTCAGGAACTTGCCGTTCGCGTTGCGTGGCAGTGGCTCACTCCTTAGCCAGATCCGTGTCGGGATCTTGAACTTCGCGAGACGCTCGCTGACGAACGCCTGCAATTCGGCGGCGTCGACCGTGGCGGAATCCTTCAACACGACCACAGCCGCCACCTCCTCGCCCAGACGTTCCTCGGGAATTCCGAACACCGCGGCCTCGAGCACCGCATCGTGGGCGTAGATCGCCGCCTCGACCTCGGAGCAGTAGACGTTCTCGCCGCCCCGTAGGACCATGTCCTTGGCGCGGTCGACGATGAACACGAAGCCATCGTCGTCGATCCGTGCTACGTCACCGGTGTTGAACCAGCCGTCGGGGATCGACCGCTCGGTCTCATCAGGTCGGTTCAGATAGCCCTTGATGACCACCGGGCCACGGACACACAGTTGACCGACGACATCGGGTCCAGGCTCCAGGTCTCGTCCGATCTCGTCGACCAGTTTCGAATCGAGCGTCGGAACCACCGGCCCGCACGAGGACGGCTTGGCGAGGAAGTAGCGGGCGCTGTTGACGGTGACGACGCCGGTGGTTTCGGTGAGCCCGTAGCCGACCGACGGTGCACTGCCACCGAGTGTCTTGTCGATCTTCTCGACCAGGTCCGGTTGCATCGGCGCTCCTCCACCTGCCATCGAACGGATGGACGATGTGTCGCGCTTCGCCCAATCGGGATGGGCGAGAAGCTCACGGCCCATCGTCGGAACTCCCGAGAAGTTCGTGACCTTCTCACGCTCGATCAACTCCAGCGCCCGGGCGGGATCCCACTTGTAGGTGAGAACGATCTTGCCTCCGGCGATCGTGCAGGGATGGAGCAGACAGTTGCACGCCGTGACGTGGAACAGGGGAGTGGGAGCCATGAATACGAGTTGTTCCGGTGGCTCGCGTGTGTCGGCGTTGGGGTTGACACCCGTCGCGGCGGTGACCTTGGCGTCTGCGATGGACTGAACCATTGTCCAGAACACCAGATTGAACACGTTGTGAACCGAACCGCGATGGGTTATCTGCGCGCCCTTGGGTGCCCCGGTGGTGCCGGAGGTGTAGAAGATCGTGGCGTCATCGTCGGGGTCGATCTGCACCTCGGGGAGACTGTCCGGAGCATTGGCCGGGTCGACGACGTCGTACCAGTGCACGGCGTCGTCGGGAAGCTCACGCTCGGTGCGCACCGCAATGACATGGAGCGGCTCGACCGCCCGTAGTTGGGTGAGTGCGGGCCCGACGGTGGCCAGGCGCTCATCGTCGGCGATCAGAACCTTGGGTCGTGAGTCGGCCAGCCCGTATTCCATTTCAGGAGTCGTCCACCAGGCGTTAAGACCGACAACTGCGGCGCCGATCGAGACGACCGCCCAGTAGCCGATGACCCATTCCGGGTAGTTGCGCATGGCAATAGCGACCCGGTCGCCCCGGCCGATACCCAGGGAATCCAGATACTTCGCGAGTGACCGGACCTGGGCGTCGACCTCGCTGTAGCTGTAGTGCTCGTCCTCGAACACCACATAGGTCTTGTCGCCATGTAGCGCCGCCATCTCCCACAGGCTGCGCATGTTCGGAAGGGCCGACTTGAACAGACGCATCGGGATTCCCCTGACCTCGGTCTCCTGGACCTCGAATGCTCCGCCAGGCTCGGTCAACTCCGCCCAGGCCTCCATGAGACTTGCAATGCCGACGTCTGCCGCACCGTCGGTTCCATCTCCGCTGTGGCCGTCGGTCGGTCCATTGGTGGTGTCTGTGACGCTCATCTGCGGTTCCCCCTGGGTTTGTCAGAACGACGGGCTGCTGTTCGGCGACGGGCCTGTGTTCGGTCAGGCCCCGATTCGGTCGCGCCCTGGTCGGACTGGAACCTGTTCGGTCAGGCCCCTGTTCGGTCAGGCCGGCGTCGCCGTGATGTGGACAGTACTAAGGGATGGGTTGGAAGATGGCCGCGATGCCCAAGAAGCTGCCACTCATCCTGCTGCCGCCCTCGGAGGGGAAGTCGCCCTCAGGCACTGGACCTGCATGGGGACCCGACACGATGAAGTTTGACCTCGACCCCCAGCGCACCCAAGTGATTCATGTGCTGAAGCGTTCGATGCGCAAGGGGAAGGCGGAACGCATGAAGCTCCTCGGGGTCAAGGGCGATGCGTTGGAAGCCGCGACAACAGCGAACCTGAACCTGGCAGAGGCCCCGACCATGCCGGCGTTGCAGCGCTACTCGGGTGTTCTCTACGACGCACTCGACGCGGGCTCGCTGTCGCCCCAGGCGAAGCGCAGACTCGACCCCGTCGTAGTCATCTTCAGCGGCCTGTTCGGTCTGGTAGCGCCATCGGACCTCATTCCGAACTACAAGCTCAAGATGGGAGCGAGCGTCCCGGCAGTCGGTCGCTTGTCCACGTTCTGGCGGCCCGGGTTGTCTGCCGCTCTGGGAGCAGCGGTTCCCGGTAGGCAAGTGTGGAACCTGCTGCCGAATGAGCATGACGCTGCGTGGATGGGGCCTGTAGAGGTCGAGCAGGTGTCGGTGAGGTTCCTCGAACGCCGACCCGACGGTTCGCTTGTCGCTGTCTCGCACTGGAACAAGTTCTTCAAGGGAGCGCTCGTGCGTCTCTTGTTGGAAGAGCCGTCGACGACCCCCGAAAGCCTGGCCGACTGGCACCATCCGGCAGGCTGGCACCTGGACCCCGAACTTGAGGAAAGCGAAGGAAACAGGCGGTGGATCTCGTTCGTCCGCGACGAGGTCAAATGATCTCTGGAAACCTTGCCGAGTCACGCGTTGATGACCCATCGCGCATGGGCCGTCCCGGAAGCAAAAGGTCCTGAACCGGGTTAGATCGGCATGGCTGCAATTACCGCTGACACATTGACCCTTCCCAGATTCACGAAGCCGTCGGCCGAGAGCCGCGGCCGCAAGGTCCAGTCCCTGACGACGGCTCCCGCGGGGTTCGAGGGTGAGGGATTCCCGGTCAGACGAGCATTCGCCGGCGTTCACCCATCGCTGCTCGACCCGTTCGTACACATGGACCAGATGGGTTCGATCGACTACTCGCCGGGTGAGCCCAAGGGCACGTCATGGCACCCCCACCGCGGGTTCGAGACCGTGACCTACATGCTCGACGGGCAGTTCCAGCATCAGGACTCCCACGGAGGCGGTGGACTCATCTCGGACGGTGACACCCAGTGGATGACAGCGGGGTCCGGGATCCTCCACATCGAAACCCCGCCCGAGCAGCTCGTCATCAGTGGCGGTCTCTTCCACGGCGTACAGCTGTGGGTCAACCTGCCATCTGCCGAGAAGATGATCTCGCCCGCCTATCAGAACCTGGAGGGCGGCGACACGGTTCTGTTCACCTCACCCGACGCCGGTTCGCTGTTCCGCCTCATCGCCGGGGAAGTTGCCGGCTTCACCGGACCCGGGTCCACCAAGACCCCGATCGTCTACCTGCACGCGACGATCATGCCCGGTTCAAGAGCCGAACTTCCGTGGAACCCCGCATACAACGCTCTCGCCTACGCGCTATCGGGCTCGGGAACCGTCGGATCCGATGATGTTGCGATCACGGGCGGCCAGCTCGCGGTATTCGACTTCGGGTCGCATCTTGAGATGGCTGCTGACGGTTCGGAACCACTCGAGCTCATACTTCTGGGTGGACAACCGATAAACGAGCCCATTGCGACCTACGGACCGTTCGTCATGAACACCAAGGCCGAGGTCCAACAGGCCATGGATGACTACCAGTCCGGGCGATTCGGGCGTATTCCCCCCGGTGCTCTGCAGCCTTATCGCCCGGCATGACTCAAGGTCCGACCGGGCGGTAGCGTTCGCACATGATTCTGGCTGAGATTCAGGCGTACCTCTCTCGCCCAATCGCACCAACCAGAAGAATCGCCATGGGATCGATGAACCTGCCGTGCGATCCGGCCCCTGGTTTCGGAGGCGTCCTGATAGGTGCGATCGGAGCCACCTTCGCTCCCATGATCGATGACGAAATGCGCGAGGACCTGAACCATCTGCTCGATGATCTGGAGCGGGGAGCCCGCATCTCCCAGCCACGACTTCGACATCGGTTCCAGACCGACCACATTGGTCTTCAACGCTGCTCATACAAGTTGATCGGTGACGGCGAGAAGCTTACATTCAGGTTCGACTCCGAGAAGGGAACGCCGGCCCAGCACGTTCTGTGCGCCGCCTACGCCACCTCGACGCTGCCCAGGGAGTGTGTACCGACGATCATGGCGACACTCCGCAAGGGGCTCAGCTGGGTGGATGGCAGCGATGCCGATCTGATCCGACATCTAGCGGGTCGCACAGGACACATGGTGGCCTCGTCGGTTGGCGATCCGGTCGGGTGGGCGATGTCCACGTTGGCTATGGACGATGCGAGCGTTGCCGGGCCGACCCGCAACGATATTCAGCGGGCATTCAGGGTCCAGCTACGGCTCGCCCATCCTGACCACGGGGCAGAGGACAACGGCGCCGCGGCCCGAATCGCCGAGTTGAGCGAGGCGCGAAGGATCTTGCTCAGCGGTTGATTTCTTCGAGCTCACGGCCGCGGGTTTCAGGCAGCGCGAAGGCGAGCATTGCCGCGGCGAGCGCCGACACCCCGAGCGCCAGGAACGCCACGCTGTAGCCGCGGCTGTCGATGAGCCAACCAGAGATGACGAGGCCGACCACTGATCCTGCGACCGCGAGCCCCGTGATAACTCCGCGAACGGTGCCTCGACGCGCGGTCGGGAACAGTTCGGGGGCTATCACGCCCAAGGCCGGTGCGGCCATACCACCGATGACCGACGCTGCCAGCGACGCGATCCACATCGTCCAGTTCGTCGACGCATAGAACCAGGTCGAGAACACGGCCACAGCCGTCAGACCCGGAACGATGGCCCAGCGTCGTCCGAAAACATCTGCGATACGACCTCCCAGCAGGACACCTATGCCACCGGGGGTCGAGGTGAGAAGCACGAAGACGCTGATCATCACCCCGCTGAAGCCGACCTCGGTTCGCAGATAGTCGTTCTGTAGCTGGGAAGCCGGCGCAAGGAAGACGTTCAGCAGAAGGAAGATCGCTCCGAGGAGTATCAGTCTCGAGGGGCGAATCTTCTGAATCTTCTCCGCCCCCAGCTCGCTGCTGCGGCGTGATTCGAGGAGTGTGTAGCGCCGGCTTTCGGGAAGATGGCGTCGGACGTGCCAGATGATGGGCAGTGAGGCCCCGGCTATCAGGAACGTGAGCCGCCAGCCCGAGGGACCCAGGTCCGCCAGGGGGAGTGTCATGACGACCAGACCGGCGCCGAGTCCGTAGGCCAGAGTGCCGAGGCTCGAAACCATGGCCCGGGAGCCGGGCGGCATCTCCTCGACGGCGATCGTGTCGGCGCATAGCAGACCAGCAATCGCCAGGTTTCGGGAGAGAAATTGCAGGGCGCCCAATGACCACAGATTCGGCGACAGAGCCGCTGCCAGGGTGAGCAACGCCGATGCTGTGAACGCTCCGATTGCAACCTTGCGTCTACCGATCCGATCGGCGAGGACCATCGCCAGCATCGTCACGATCACCCCGATCCGCACCGCGGCTAGTAGCGAGGTCTGTTCGCTGCGTGACCCGTCACCCATGTCGCCTGCAGCGAAGGTGAGAACCTGCGTGATCAGCCCGTAGAGGACCCCGCTGACCATGTTCAGCAAGGACACTGCGGCAACCAGACTGGACTGCCGCGACGTCAGGCGATCCGGGGTCGACCACCAGAGCCTCCGTCCCTGCGGCGGGCCTTCCCCGAGGGTCCGCCTGACCGGTAGCCAGAACAACCAGGCCCAGTACGGAATGGCCAGGGTGAAGTCGATGTTCTGTTCGACTCGAAACTGTTGATGTCGCTGACGGTCCGGACGGAGCTTCTGCTCCTCCGATGTGGTGGGCTCCCAGCTGATCGTCCGTCGGTAGGTACGGAATGGTCCGGCGGCCAGTTCGAAACTAGCTACGCCGCCGCCCGCTCCTGCGGGAGCGTTCGGGTCCGCGCCTGCGGGAGCGTTCGGGTCCGCGCCTGCGGGAGGGTTCGGGTCCGCGCCTGCGGGAGCGTCCAAATCGGGTTCCACGGACTGGCTTGGTGCCTCGAGAACCAGTACGTCATCGCGGGCCCGGGTGCGGAGCTGCAACTCTGTGACGTCACACACCCATTGGGAGTGGATGGTCGTCATCGTTTCCCGGATCCTCGGGCGACCCGGCGCACGGTCGCTGATACTAGCCCTGCAGTCCGGTCCCAATGAGGGGTCGCCTAATGAGGTGAGGGTCGGTGGCTCGGCAGGTGCTGGGTAATACTTGGACCGTGTCACGACTGTTGGTCCAACCGTCCGGGCCGCTCTCGGGTGAGGTGCGGATCAGCGGAGCTAAGAACTCAGCCCTGAAGCTGATGGCGGCCTGCGTGCTGGCCGAGGGACGCTACGTCCTTCGAAACGTCCCCCAGATCTCCGATGTCGAGCACATGTGCGAACTGCTCGAGGCCATGGGCATGAAGACACGCAGGCGCGAAGACCTTGCCTTGGAAATAATCCGGGGCCCAGAAGTGATCCCCGAGGCACCTTATGAACTCGTGGAGCGCATGCGGGCATCGAGCGCGGTGCTCGGCCCGCTACTAGCCGTGATGGGCAAGGCACGAGTGGCCATGCCGGGCGGCGACGATTTCGGCTCACGGCCGATCGATATGCACCTGCAGGGGCTCGAAGCACTCGGCGCGGAGTTCACCCTGACCCACGGAATCGTCGAGGGGACTGCCGGTCGACTCGTCGGCACCGAGTTCGTCCTCGACTATCCGAGTGTCGGAGCCACCGAGAACCTGCTGATGGCTGCCGTACTCGCCGAGGGGCGAACGGTGATCCACAACGCGGCCAGAGAACCAGAGATTGCCGACCTGGCGGCATTCCTCAACCGAATGGGCGCGCAGATCGTCGGATCCGGCGGCTCCGTGGTGACCATCGACGGCGTGGGAGAGCTGCGGGCGGTCGAACACGAGGTGATTCCGGACCGCATCGAGGTGGCGACCTTCCTGTGTGCACTCGGAGTCGCCGGAGGCGAGATCAGGTTGCGTGGCGCCCGGGCGGACCACGTCGACCTTTTGATCGAGAAGCTGGGCATGATGGGACTCCGGATATCGCCCGAGGAGGGCGGGCTCTGGGCAATGGCCTCGGGGCAACCCAAGCCCATTGATGTTGCGACGCTGCCATATCCGGGCCTGGCTACCGACTATCTGCCACTGCTCGTCGCCCTGCAGTGCTACGCATCGGGTACGAGCTACGCCACCGAGAACGTTTTTGCCGGTCGATTCCGATACGTCGGCGAATTGGCGAGAATGGGCGCCCAGGTCCGTATCGAAGGTCACCACCTGGTGATCGACGGTCGCGAGCAGCTGTCGGGTGCTCCGGTGAGGGCCCTCGACATCAGGGCCGGAGCAGCGATGGTGATCGCCGGGCTCGGCGCCGACAGTGAGACGATCGTCGCCGATGCGCATCACGTGGACCGCGGTTATGAGAGTTTTTCGGAGCGCATGCGAGCCATCGGAGCCGATGTGGTCGAGGTGGACGCCGGGTAGGCCAGGAACTGGCAACCCACTCTCCCAGGTCGAACGTTGTTGGGTTCCGGTTCAGGTCAGATTGGTCCGCCGCGGGGGTTCCGGGGCGGGGGGTCATGCAGCGGGCGCTTGACCGGGGCCGCACCGGTACCGTCCGTGCCCCCGTCTCGACGACCGCCGCCTCCACCGTCGCGGCGACCGTCGCCGCCGCCTCCACGGAACTCAGATCCTTCAGAGCCGGACTCGAGCACCTGGTCGTCAGAAGTCCCATCGCCAAGCTTCGACGCCCGGTTGTTGGCGACGTACAACAAACCTGCAAAGACAGCCACGGGAACAGCGACCATCAACAACTCGTCCCAACCGCCTTGGTGGGCCAGGACGATCGTGGCGGCCGTAATGTTCCCGATGGTTGGAAATAGCGCGTACATCCGTCCTCAACCGTACCGGCTCAGGTTGTCACCGGTGACGGCAGGCTGCATCATCTAATGGTCCGGCCGACCGGCTGACGCTTGGAGTTCATCACTTGCTGGCCGAGGTTGAAGAAGTCATCGAGCTGGTTCGACCCGCCATCCAGGCCGACGGGGGAGACGTCGAGTTGCTCGATGTCGATGAGTCCAGCGGAGTGGTGACAGTTCGGTTGACGGGTGCATGTGTGAGCTGCCCGGCGTCGACGGTCACGATGAAGTTCGGGATCGAGCGGATCATGAAGGACCGTGTCCCCGGCGTCACCGCAGTTGTGCAACCACCCTTCGAGGACTGAGCCCCTTCCGCCAACTCGACCGCGTTTCGATCTACCTGCAGCCGATCTACCTGCAGTCGACGCAGAGGCCCAGTACGTCGAGGCGGTGGTCGACGGCTGAGAAGCTCGATGACAGCGCAAGTTTTTCGAGCGCGGAGGTAAGGGACGCTTCGAGTGAGTCGTCCAGGGTGACGTCGTCAACCCGTCCGCAACTGGTGCAGATCAGGTGGTGATGGTGCGAGGTCAGGTCCTCAGACAGTTCGAAGTGGCTGTGGTCCTCACCAGAGATGACCCGATGAACCACTCCGCAGGTGATCAGCTCGTTCAGGTTTCGATAGGCGCTGCTCTGGGCGAGCTCTTCATCGAACGTCAGAATCTCGGGGATCGTCAGCGGTCCACTCGATGAGGCGAGTATCTCGACGACCGACCGCCGTGACGCCGTGTAGCGGAGTCCGTCGGCTCTCAGCCGTGTGGCGGCGGTGGCATGGATCTCGTCCAGGCTCGAAGCGTCGTCGGACATGACCGAAGAGTAGCCAAATTTCGCGGCTGAACTGGAAATGAGAATCATACTCAATATATGTTTCTGAGTGATGTCCCGTAGGCCCTCAGCGATCGCGATCCTCACCCTTGCCGCCGCCATTGCCTTGGCGGGATGTGGCTCTGGCACTGGAGATACCAAGGGCCAAGGAGCCACTAGCTCCGCCGACATGTCCGGGAAGGTCATTGCGACAACAGCGATCTGGGCCGATGTGGTTTCGGCCGTCACCTGTCGGAAGGTGACGGTGCCTGCGCTCATTCCAGCCGGTGTCGATGCCCACGAGTTCGAACCATCGGTGCAGGACGCTGACCGGCTCCTGGCCGCAGATCTGGTTTTCGGCAACGGCCTCGGACTCGAGGGTGATGTGAGCGACACTCTCAGCTCTGCCAAGCAGCAGGGGGTCGATGTCGTGGAACTCGCCTCCGATATGAAGCCGATCGACAAGGATCCCCATGTCTGGATGGATCCCGAACGGGTAGCGTTGGCCGTTCCCGTCATCGCTCGACATCTCGAGGAAGTCGACAGACTCGGGCTGGATCCAGCCGAGCTGGCCGGGTGCGCCGATGACTACGTGGCCCAACTTCACGCGCTGGCTACTTCGATGGACGCACAGATGGCAGTCATTCCCGATTCGCAGCGGAATCTCGTGACGAATCACGAGAACCTCGGCTACTTCGCGGACCGCTTCGATTTCAAGATCATTGGCGCATTGATTCCATCGACGAGCTCGCTGGGTGAGTCCGATCCGAGGACCCTCGATGAACTCGCCGCAACGGTGGACCGAGCTGGAGTGACGACCATATTCGTCGACGTGGTCGGGTCGAGCCGCTTGGCGAAAAGTCTGGCCGAGCGCGCCCACCGGGACATAGCGGTGCAGAAGTTGTTCGTGGAGTCGCTGGGTCCCGAGGGCGGCGACGCGGACACCTACCGGAAAATGATGTCCGTCAACGCGACTCGCATCGCCAAGTCGTTGAGCCGGTAGTTTCCCAACCGTGTTGACCCTTTTGGCAGCAAGTCCGATCGCGTGGTTCACCGACCCCTTCTCGCAATCGTTGACGATGCAAAGAGCGCTGATGGCTGGCCTACTGGCCGGGGTGGCATGTGGACTCGTAGGAACCTGGGTGGTCCTGCGAGGGATGACTTTCATCGGCGATGCAATGGCCCATGGTGTAGTTCCGGGCCTCGCCCTGGCCACGATCATCGGTATCAATCCTGCGTTCGGTGCAATCGCCAGCGCCCTCGTCATGGTCGCCGGGATAACGCTGGTTGAACGGCGAACGAAGCTCGGTGAGGACACAGCCATAGGTCTGCTCTTCGTCGGAATGCTGGCGCTCGGTGTGCTGATAATCAGTCGATCGGCAACCTTTTCGGGGGATCTCACCGGAGTTCTGTTCGGCGGAATAACGAGCGTCACCACCGGTGATCTGATCGTCGCCGGTGGTGTTGCCGCCGGTGTGACCGTTGTTGTGATCGTGGGGTACAGAGCCTTTGTTGCCCTGTGTTTCAATGCGGGTTCCGCCAAGATGTTCGGACTCCGCCCCGGTGCCACCCACGCCGTCATGTTGATGCTCGTGACCGCGACGGTCATCGCAAGCTTCAAGACCGTCGGCACCCTGTTGGTGTTCGCGCTGATCACTGCTCCGGCAGCGGCCTCGGTGCAGGTGGCCCGGCGGGTGCCGTTGGTACTAGTGACAGCAGTGCTGTTCGCCGAGATTTCGGTGGTGATCGGGCTGGTCGTCTCTTGGCATGCCCGGGTTGCAGCCGGTGCGTCCATGGCGCTGAGCGCGGTGGTGTTGTTCCTGGTCGTACTGATTGGAAGCGAGTTGGCCAGAGCGCTCGGAAGGCGTCGGGCGGCGGGTCCGGACGCTGCGGCGGGGGAGTCGGTCGAGTCAGCGCTGGGCCTATTGGAAGGGCCAGGAGAAGTTTCGGCGTGAGTGAAGCTGGAATGCGGCCGATTCGATCGAGCGGCTTGCCGACCCGGGTGAGGCTGATCGAACGGGTCGGCAAGGGGACCTTCGGTGAGGTCTGGCTTGCCCGGGATACCCGAGAAGGAATCGATGTCGCGGTCAAGTTCCTCGATGGTGACGCGACAGAACTTGCGGGCGAACGATTCGAGCGCGAGGTCCGCTCACTGGCGAGGCTTTCCGACATCCCGGGAATCGTCGCGATCCGCGAACTTGGACTGGCACCGGACGGCACACCGTGGTTGGTCACCAAATATCTCGCTGGCGGTTCGCTCGGCTTCAAACTTGAAGTCGCTGCACCCGAACCCTTTTCGGCCGACGCCAGGAGCATGGTTTCGGATCTGCTGACGCCTTTGGCTTCGGCGCTTGCGGCCGCCCACAATGTCGGGGTCTTCCATGGCGATATCTCTCCGGGGAACGTTCTCTACGACGAATCTGGTCGACCGTGGCTCAGCGATTTCGGTATGGCGACTCTGGGCGCACCTCGACCCAGCGGAGCTGCGAGGAATCCGGTCAGGTCCGGCGGGTCGGATACGCCGGACCCGCGAGAGCTTGGGGCCTACGGAATCAGCGGGTTCACTCCTGCCTACGCCGCCCCCGAGCGCCTGCGTGGAGCCATGCCAGGACCACGATCCGACGTCTATTCGCTTGCAGCGACGCTGTGGCACGTCCTTGCTGGCGCCCCGCGCCTGGGTGCGGTCGCGGGGGAGCGTCCTCGGAGAGATACCCACGGTGACGGTGACCGCGTCGATGGCACCGCTGCGGGCAACGCCGGTGACGGCGATTTTGGCGATAGTGGCTACCCTGGCGGCGGCGTCGACCCGTTGCTCGGGATGCTTGAAGCAGCCATGGACAAGGCGCCGGGATTGCGGCCCAGTGCGATGGATCTGGTCGAGTTCCTGGCCTCCCGGGACAGTCGCAGGCGGCGGTGGCGGTATCGTCGGTCGGATGGCAACCGCTGACGAGACCCCATCCCAGAACTCTTCCGAGCCACTTCTTAAGGTCGACCTGTCCGACAACGGGGTGGCAGTGATCACCCTGGACAACGGCAAGGTGAATCCGCTGAGCGTCGAGTTGTTGGCTCAGATACAGGCAGCTGCACAGAAGGTCTCATCGAGTGGGGCAAGAGCGGTTGTGTTGACCGGAAACTCCCGCGCCTTCGCGGCGGGTGCCGACATCACACAGTTCACCGAACGGGGCGGCGACGCTCCGTTTGCAATTGCCGATCCGGGCCGTATCACTGAAATCGGCTCGGCGTTCCTTTCCGCACTCAACTCGGTTGCGGAGATCCCCTGTCCGACGATTGCGGCAATCTCAGGGGTGGCCCTCGGTGGCGGCTGCGAACTCGCGATGGCGTGTGACTTCAGAGTTGCTGGTCAGCGCGCCAAGTTCGGTCAGCCCGAAATCCTGTTGGGCATCATTCCCGGCGGTGGAGGAACCCAACGGCTGGCGCGGCTGGTAGGCCCGGCAAGGGCCAAGGACCTGGTATTCACAGGTCGAATGATCGACGCCGAAGAAGCACGCGCCATTGGCTTGGTGGATCGTCTCGCCGGTGAGGATGAGGACGCCCTCGATGTCGCAGTGGCATGGGCGACCGAACTCGGCGCAGGCCCCAGAGCCGCACTGGCACTTGCCAAGTCGGCAATCGACGGGGGCCTTGAAACCACCTTGGAGAAGGGGCTCGCACTCGAACAGAAACTGTTCGTCGAGTCCTTCACCACAACCGATGCCACGGTCGGCGTCGAGTCGTTCCTCGCCAACGGACCCGGCAAGGCCGACTTCAGCTAATCCGGATCGGCACCTTCAACTGGCTGCACCTTCATCTGGCTGCACCTCAGTGGTCAGCAGCTGAACAGTCGACCGGACTTTCAGTCAGCCCAGGCGACCAGACCGAACTCCACCGGGTTGCGCATCAGGTCATGGTGTGGGACGACCCTGACGGTGACTCCCATCCTTCCCGCCGTACGGAGTTCTGCACCGGCGCTGTAGCGAATATGGGAGTCATCGAGCTGATCCGTGGGTGACATGCGGGTGGTCCGGGTGGCTTCGAGTTCGCCTGACTGACCCACGTGCCCGACGACCAGTTGCACCTCGACGTCGTCGGGCCCCAGCCCACCCAGATAGACGGTGGCCGAGACATCTCTGCTGGATCCCAGATCGCCCGCGTCCTCGTTCGCGTCGACGGAGTCGATGTGTACGTTGTGCCAGTTCTCATCGAGGTGGCGCCGGAAGCTTGCCAGCGTCCGAGCGCCGCTGAAGTTGCCTCGGGACATCTCCAGACTCCGGGCCGCTGCGGGCAGGTACAGATCGTCGACGTAATCCTCGACCATTCGGTGAGCTCCGACGAAGGGGCCGAGAGTCCTCAAACTCTCCTTGACGCGCCGTGCCCAGCCGCGCGGCACCCCGTCATGGAGATCCTCGTAGTAGAGCGGGATGACCTGATCCTCGATCAGATCGAAGAGGCTGTTGGCCTCGATTTCGAGTCGACGCCCTTCGTCCTCGACGGACTCGGCGGACGAAATCGCCCAGCCATTTGGTTCGTGGCCGTCCGCGGCCGAGGTGAAGCATTCGGCCCACCAACCGTCGAGTACCGAACAGTGCATGGCGCCGTTGAGGACGGCCTTCATTCCGCTGGTTCCGGATGCTTCCATCGGCCGTACGGGGGTGTTGAGCCAGATGTCGGCACCTTGGACCAGTGCCCTCGCCAACGCAATGTCGTAGTCCTCGACGAACATGAACCGATGCCGGATGTCGTTGTCGTCGGCGAAGCCTGCGATCTGGCGTATCAACTCCTTGCCCTGGTCATCTGCCGGATGGGACTTGCCAGCAAAGACAAACTGGACCGGCCGTTCCTCGTTAAGCAGCAGCGTCTTGAGGCGTTCGGGCTGGCTGAGCAGCATGGCTGCTCTCTTGTAGGTGGCCATCCTCCTGGCAAAACAGATGGTCAGCGCGTTCGGGTCGAGAGCGCTGTCGACCCACTCGAGTTCGGAGCTCGACTGCCCCTTTGCGAGACCGTGCTCGCACAGGCGTCCTCGCACATGGTCGACGAGTCTGACCTTGGAAGCCGAGCGTGCTGACCACAGGGTCTTGTCGTCGAGACTCAGAACGGATTCCCAGTCGTCGGCTCCCCGCAGATGCCATTCGGCTCCGACCTGGGCGGTGAGTAGCTCGTCGAACTCGCCGGACACCCAGGTGCCCCCGTGGACCCCGTTGGTGATCGAAGTGACAGGTACCTCGTCGACGGGAACGCCGGGCCAAAGGCCGGCGAACATTTCTCGGCTGACCTCGCCATGGAGTGCCGAGACGCCGTTGCGCAACTCAGCCAGATGCATTCCCATGACAGCCATGTTGAAGGGGTTGTCCACCGCTTCGCCGGGACGGTGGCCCAGGTCCATGAGTTGGTCCACGCTGATCCCGCAGCGGTTGGCCCAGCCTCCGAAATAGCGCTCGATCATCTCGCGGGGAAATTGATCGATTCCAGCCGGAACCGGTGTGTGGGTGGTGAATACCGCACCGGTGCGCACGGACTCGAAGGCCTCGTCGAAGGAGAGTCCATCGCGCTCCATCAGGTTCTTTATCCGCTCCAGACCGAGAAAGCCTGCGTGACCCTCATTGGTGTGGAACACCCTCACCGGAATCTCGAGCGCCTCAAGCGCTCGTACCCCGCCGATGCCGAGAAGAATCTCCTGGCGGAGCCGGTGCTCCACATCGCCGCCATAGAGACGGTCGGTGATCACCTGTAGTTCGGGCGGATTCTCCGGAATGTCGGCATCGAGCAGATAAAGGGGAGTGCGTCCGACCGTTGCCTTCCAGATCTGGGCCACGAGTGTCTGGCCGGCCATCTCCAACGAGACCCTGACCCCCTCGCAGAGCTCAAGAGCCATGGCGTGGGGGTCCAGATCGGGGAAGCGTTCCTGTTGCCATCCATCGACACTCAGCGACTGGCGGAAATAGCCGTGGCGGTAGAACAGACCGATCCCGACGAGCGGAACGCCCAGGTCCGACGCCGCCTTGAGATGGTCTCCGGCGAGCACCCCAAGACCACCTGAATACTGCGGCAGAGCTTCGGAAATACCGAATTCAGGCGAGAAATAGGCGATCCGGCCGTCGCCGATCGGGTCCGGATCGGCTGAACCCAGGGATTCGGCCCGTGACTCGATATGACGCTGGAACCAGCGGGGCAGGGTCCTATAGGCCTCGAGCCCGACAGAAATCGAGGCGAGTTGTTCCAGAAAAGACGCGTCCTCAGCTAGTTCGGACAACCGCTCCGAGGGAACTTCGGCCAACAGGCGTAGGGGATCGTGACCGCCAGACTCCCAGATCGTGTGGTCTATCGATGCGAACAGATCTCGGGTCGCGCGGTCCCACGACCAACGTAGGTCTCGAGCGAGCGGATCGAGGGCCCCAAGCGATTCAGGCAGTTGGGGGCGGACGGTGAAGCTGCGAAGTGCCTTCATTGCAATGGAGGGTAGCTGTGGCGAAGATCTGATCCCGGTCACCGGTAGCCTGAACGGGAAATGTCAGGACCAGGTTTCAAATCTCCCAGACGCGCGGCCGAAGTCGCCTGGTATGCAGGCGGGATCGTGGCGATCTTCGCCGTGGTGGCGCTATTGAGCCTGGTGATCCGCGGCTCGGACAGCCGGACGGCCGACGATGCCGCCCGCGATGCGGCGCAGCGAACCTCGTCCAGCGCTGAAGCTCCCGATGCGGCTGACACGCCCGCCGGCCCCTCCGACGACGGGGAAGCTGGTTCGGAGAAATCGTCATCGACCACGGTCGATCCGGACAAGCCCGGAGTCGTCCCCACGGACCGGGTCGCCTATCTGACCGCCGACGGCCGGGTCCTGAGCGGTGTCGGTGCGAGCAACCCGGTCGAGGTTGCCAACGGCGCGGCTATCGGGCCGTCGGGACTCGGTTCGCTTGCCATCGCGCCCACCGGTGACCTGATTGCCTTCGTCCGATCCGACGGAGCCCTGGTAACGGTGCCGGTCGAGGGCGGTACCCAGAAGGTGCTGGCGGCCGACGCGTCGAAGATCCGCATAGGCGAGAGACCCTCACTGTCCTGGAACTCGACTTCCTCGGCAATTGTGTATCGGGCCGTCGGAACCGAAGCAATGGTGGCCGAGCGCCCGGCGGTCAAGCCGCCACTTTCCAGTCTCCGTTCCTTCAGGGTCCCGCTGCCGACCGGCTACCTGGGCGACGTGGCAAAGATCGTCGACCGTGACGGCAAGAGCATCCAGCGGATCGGTGATCCCTCCACCCGATCCGTCGTCGGGTTGACCACGTCATCGATGGACGATTTCCTGCTCCTCGAATCCGACATACCGGGGACCAACAACCCGTACACGCTGGCCACGGGGTCTTCGAACACCGACGAGATTTCACCGACCGAATTCTCGGCCGATGATCCCGCTTTCTCGCCGGACGGAAGCTTCATCGTCGCCGTCGGACCAGTGGGTACGCGCCAGGAACTGGTCCGGGTCTCGACGGTCACGTTCCTCAGAACGGTGCTGACGACCGACGATCAGATCTGTGCGCCCGTCGTGTCGCCGGACGGCACAAGGATCGTCTACTCAGCGGGTCCCGCCTGTTCGAAACTGATGCTCATTTCGTCAAAGGGTGGCAAGCCGAAGAACATCTCACCCCCGGCCAGGCCAGGCACCCCGACGTTCGAGTTCGGGCGGGTCAGTTGGACCCAGGATGGACATTTCCTGGCCTTCTCGGACTGCCGGATCTCCGGTGGTCCGGTGAAGTGCAACGGAAAGATCAGTTTCTTCGACCCTGATCGAGGTCTGCTGATCCCGGGGATCGAAGCGACGACCGTTGCAACCGTGACCCGTCCACTCCTGACCGACGTCAACGTTCGCCTCGCGTTGCGAGGTCCGATCGAGTATTCGGGATCGTTCCCGGTCGATTCCGAGACCGAGGCCAAGCTGGAGGACTTCGACGGCGGCGCCGGACTGGTCGACATAACGCTGGTCGAAGGTGACCAGAAACTGAAGCTCAAGCTGCAGGTGGACGAAGGCAGCCGTTTCGGTGCCGGAACGATGACCATCGTCGATCCGGAAAAGGGAATCAACCGGACCTTCACCATCACCGGTTCGGCCTCGCTGCTGGGTGTGAGGATCGCATCGCTGTCCGGAATTTGGATCTCGACCGACGATCTGCCGTTCATGTCGGGCGAATTCCGGATCTCTGTGGGTAGGGACACGTGATGGGAACCGACCGCGCCCACAAGCTCCGACGAAGTCCATATCGAATTCTCATCAGGGAAGTGACCCCGGTGACGCCCTGTGGCTTGGCACCGAAGACCGTCGTCGGTGACCCCACCCCTATCAGTGCTGTCCTGGTCGCCGACGGTCACGGAGTGCTGGGAGCCCGGATCCGATGGCGGAGCCGCGCGGGGGGTGACCCTCGTCATCATCACTGGATTCGGGAGCCGATGGAGGTCGACGCCTGGGGACGGGCGAGCGGAATTGTTTCGATCGACGCCCCCGGGGACTACGAGTTCGAGGTTCAGGCCTGGCCCGACAGCTTTGCGACATGGCGGAGAGACCTGCTGCTCCGCCGAGATGCCGGCGAAGACCTCGGAGTCGAATTTGCCGAGGGCGCCCAGATCCTCTCGAGGCTGCTCAGGTCGATACCAAAGGAATCTCGCCCGGATGTGAAGGAGGCGATCGCTCTTCTGCGCAGTGAGACCTGCTCCGAGAAGAATCGGGTCGAAGTGTCCCTTGACGAGGGCCTTGCAACGCTGACCTCATCCGCCAGCGTCGAGTCCGAGACGACCAATTCGTCCCGATTCCCGCTGAGGGTCGATCGGGAACTGGCTGTTAGGGGATCGTGGTACGAGTTCTTCCCGCGCTCCGAGGGCGGCTTCCGGTCGGGGGCGAACGCCTATGACCGGCTCGAGGCGATAGCAGGGGCAGGGTTCGATGTCGTCTACCTGCCTCCGATCCATCCGATCGGTGAAACGCACCGCAAGGGTCGCAACAACGCTACCGAGTCCGAACCTGACGACGTGGGAAGCCCTTGGGCCATCGGGTCACACGACGGGGGACACACCGCGGTGGACCCTGCTCTGGGGGACATCGACGATTTCACCCGTTTCGTTGAGCGCTCAAGGGAACTGGGTCTGGAAGTGGCGTTGGACTACGCACTGCAGTGCAGCCCCGATCACCCCTGGGTCGAAGAGCATCCCGAGTGGTTCACTCATAGGGTCGACGGCTCGATTCGTTACGCCGAGAATCCGCCGAAGAAGTATCAGGACATCTATCCGATCAATTTCTGGCCACAGTCGAGCAGCGACAGGATTGCCCTGTGGGAGGCATGCCGGGAGATCCTGGAGTTCTGGATCTCCAAGGGCATTTCGGTGTTTCGGGTCGACAATCCCCACACCAAGCCTCTGTCGTTCTGGCAATGGTTGATCGCCGCGGTTCACGCCGAACACCCCGAGATCGTGTTTCTCTCCGAGGCGTTCACCGACCCGCCGATGATGCACAGCCTGGCCGAGGTCGGTTTCAGCCAGTCCTACACCTACTTCACCTGGCGGCATACGAAGGGCGAGCTGACCGACTACGGCGAGGAGCTCTCCAGAGGCTATGCAGCAGGGTGGTTCCGCCCGAACCTGTGGCCGAACACGCCTGACATCCTGGTCGGTGCGTTGAGGGATGGGTCCAAGCGTGTCTTTGCCCAGCGGGCGCTTCTGGCAGCGACCCTCGCTCCGAGCTGGGGGATGTATTCGGGTTACGAACTGGGCGAGAACGATCCGTTTCCCGGCAAGGACGAATACCACTACTCCGAGAAGTACGAGACCTACAGCCGCAATCATGACGACCCTGAATCGTTGCTGCCATTCATTGCGACGCTGAACCAGTTCCGCCGGACGCACCCCGCCACATGGAGGATCGGTTCACTCCACTTCCATTACGCCGACAACGATGACGTGATCGCCTATAGCTATGCCCGGACGCTGGCGAACGGTACGACGGACCGGGTTCTGGTCGTCGTGAACCTGAGACCCGACGAAATGCGCGAGGCAACGGTGAGCCTGGACAGATCCGCGTTGCTTCTCGAAGGCGTGGATAGTTTCACCGTCATAGACGCATTGACCGACGAATCATGGATCTGGAGCGCCATGGGCAACTACGTCCGTCTCGACCCGAATGAACGGGTCGGGCACTTGTTCAAGATCACCACCGACGCCGATAGCCTGCGGGGGTGAATCAACCCCAGTCCACCGGCAGCGTCCTCAGCGCAGACCCACAGTGGTATCGCTCGGCGATTTTCTACGAGGTCCACGTTCGAGGCTTCTTCGACGCCACCAACGATGGCAATGGCGACCTGCGCGGCATTACGAGCAAGCTCGACTACCTGGAATGGCTGGGCATCGACTGCCTGTGGCTCTTGCCCTTCTACCAGTCTCCACTGCGTGACGGTGGCTACGACATCTCCGACTTCCTGACGGTTCATCCCGATTTCGGAACCGTCGATGACGCCGCGAACCTGATCGAAGAGGCACACCGACGGGGAATCCGGGTAGTCGCCGACATGGTCGTCAACCACACCTCGGACCAGCACCCCTGGTTCATAGAATCCCGTCAGGACAGCACCAACCCCAAAGCCGACTGGTACGTCTGGGGCGACGACGATCAACGCTGGAGCGAGGCCCGGGTCATCTTCGTCGACACCGAGCCGTCCAACTGGACCTATGACCAGCAGCGCCAGCAGTACTACTGGCACCGGTTCTTCCACCACCAGCCCGACCTGAACTATCGCAACCCCGAGGTTCAGGACGCGATGATCGAGGTCATCCTGCACTGGCTCGGACTGGGCCTCGACGGGTTTCGCCTGGATGCCGTTCCGTACCTGTTCGAAGCGGATGGGACCAACGGCGAGAACCTGCCCGAGACCCATGAGTACCTGCGTCGAATTCGTTCTGAGGTCGACGGCCGTTATCCGGGAAAGGTTCTTCTCGCCGAGGCGAACCAGTGGCCAGAGGACGTCGTGGAGTACTTCGGTGACGGCGACGAGTGTCACATGTGCTTCCACTTTCCGCTGATGCCCCGCATGTTCATGTCGCTGCGACGCGAGGAACGCACACCTGTCACCGAGATCCTGCAGCGGATGCCAGAGATTCCGGAAGGCTGTCAGTGGGGGATTTTCCTTCGAAACCACGATGAACTGACACTCGAGATGGTCACCGACGAAGAGCGTGACTACATGTGGGACGAATACGCGAAGGATCCGAGGATGCGCCGCAACCTCGGCATCAGCCGGCGGCTGTTCCCCCTGGTCGAGAACGACCGGCGTCAGGCAGAACTACTCCACGCGATGCTGCTCAGCCTGCCAGGCACGCCGATCCTCTACTACGGCGACGAGATCGGCATGGGCGACAACATCTACCTGGGCGACCGTGACGCCGTCCGGACACCGATGCAGTGGAACCCGGACCGCAACGGCGGGTTCTCGACCGCCGACTTCGCCCAGTTGTACCTGCCACCCCTGATGGACCCCGTCTACGGATTCGCCGCGGTCAATGTCGAGTCCGATCGACGTGACGGCGGGTCGTTCCTCAACTGGCTTCGTCGCATGCTCCACGTCCGCCGCCAGCACCCGCTGTTCGGCCTCGGTGGGTTCGAGCTGCTCGAGGTCTCGACCCCGTCGGTGTTTGCATATCTGCGCACTCCGGCCGACGGGTCAGGTGTTGCCAATCCGGTTCTGTGCATCAACAACTTCTCGAGTGCTGCGCAACCGGCTGAACTGTTCCTGTCGCACCTGTCTGGCAGAGTTCCTGTAGAACTTCTCGGCCGTGTGCAGTTCCCGGCAATTGGGGAGCTTCCCTACTTCGTGACACTGCCGCCATACTCGTACCTTTGGTTCGAGTTGACCGACCCGACAGGATAACCACCGCCATCGACCCCCAGACCTTTTCCCGAGAGCTCGAAGCGCTGTTGCCGCCGTTCCTGGCAGGCCAGCGCTGGTACGCCGCTGTAGACGATCCGGTGCTGCAGATCCGTCGCATCGACACGCTCCAGGACGGTTGGCCGACGCTGCTGTGGCTGCTCGTCGAGGTTCGCGGGTCCCGCGGACGCGCAGAGCCGACCTGGTACCAGGTTCCACTCGGAGCGGTGCCGGACTCCCCGGACCATCTCCCCGAATCGGCGCAACTCGGCCGCCTGGAGACACCCCGTGGGGACGCGTTCCTTTTCGACGCTCTGGCCGACGAGACGCTCGCCCTGACTTTCGCCAACATGGTCGCTCCCGACCTTCACCCCAACGTCGCAAGGCTTCAGGGCGGCGAGCAGTCCAACACGTCAGTGGTGCTGGATGAGCACTACATCATGAAGGTGTTCCGTCGGGTTCAACCGGGGGCCAACCCCGATGTGGAGGTCACCGAAGCCCTGGGTCGGGTCGGCTTCGGCGGAGTGCCCGTCCCGGTGGCTGTGTGGCGTCGGAACAGAACCGACCTGGCTGTGGTGCGCCGTTATGAACGCACCAGGGGAGAGGGTTTCGAACTGGCGAGCGCCTCATTGAGAGAGATGCTCAACCGCAAGCGTCCACCGCGCGAATGCAAGCTGGATTTCGCGAAGGATGCACACCTGTTGGGGGTCAACATCGCCCAACTTCACGTGGCGCTCGCCGAGGCATTCGGATCCGAACCCGCCCGCGGGGATGACTGGGCACGGGACATGTCGGCCCAATTGCACCGTGTAGCCGATGGACGACTCGACACCGCCAGGATCGAGGCCGTCTATGACCGTATGCGCACCGCCGAAGACCTTGGTTCAGCCATCCGGATCCATGGGGACCTTCATCTGGCACAGGTCCTACGACTCCAGCGCAGTTGGATAGTTCTCGACTTCGAAGGTGAGCCTGCACGTCCCGTCGAAGAGCGCCGACACGCCTCGTCCCCCCTGCGGGACGTGGCCGGAATGACCCGTTCGTTCCAGTACGTGGCTGCCATGACGCTGCGAGAGATCGGCGGCGAGGACTCCGAGTACCGGGTTCTCGCCGATGCGTGGACAGTCCGCAACGTCAACACGTTCCTCGCCGGCTACGCCGAGGTCGACCAAGCACACAGGCTTCTGCCGCAGCGACGATCGAGCCGCGACGCACTTCTGAGCGTCTTCGAGCTCGACAAGGCCGTCTACGAGGTCGCATACGAGCTTGCCCACCGCCCCGACCTGGCGGAGCTTCCCATCCGCGCCGTTGAAAGGCTTCTCGACGGCGAGGTGGAACTACCTCGTTCCGCTCCGGCCGATTCGTGAGTCGGATCCGGTGAAATTGCGAGATCCCGGTGACGACATGCGAGGGGCTGAACAGGTGATGGTGATTCTTGGCCTTGAACAGGTCACGGTGAACAGGTGACGGTGAACAGGTGACCGAAGTATCCGAGGCGTGTTACCGGCACCCCGACCGCTTTGCTGCAGTCACTTGCCAGCGCTGCTCACGGCCAATCTGTACAGGCTGCATGACCCAGGCGGCCGTGGGGTTCCAGTGCCCGAGTTGTGTCGGTGCCAATCCGCAGCAGGTCATAAGCCGTGCCCAGCTGTTCCGAGGTCACGGTGAAGTGGTTGCGGGCAAGGTAATCATCGCCCTGAACGCGGTGATGTTCCTGGTTACGGCCGTTACAGGTGGAAGTGCCACCAGCCCCAGTGGGTCGATTTACGAGAGGTTCGTACTGTTCGGACCCTTCGTCGTGCAGGGCGAGTGGTGGCGACTGGTAACCGGCGGGTTCATGCACTCGAGCGTGATCCATATCGGCTCCAACATGTTGCTCCTGTGGTTCCTTGCCCAAGAGATGGAGCCGGTGCTCGGAAAATTCCGGTTCTCACTGCTCTACGCGGCCTCGCTGATGGGAGGCTCACTCGGAGTCATGGTCATGTCTCCCGTGTCACCGACGCTGGGGGCATCGGGAGCGGTGTTCGGGCTGATGGGCGGACTCATAGTCCTTCAACTGCGAGCCCGTCACAATCCGTGGAACTCGGGAATTGGCGGCCTGGTGTTGCTCAACCTCCTGTTGACCTTCGCAATCCCGGGAATATCGATCGGTGGACACATTGGAGGACTTCTCGCCGGAGCTGGTGCAGGCGCATTGATCCAACCGCTCAGCTGGTCACAGAAAGATGCTCCCCAGAGAAACGCTGCAGTGATTGCCCTCACTGTTGGTCTTGCGATTCTGAGCGTCGTAGCGGCCGATTATTTTGTTCGATCAGCAATAAACGCCCACTTCGGAATACCAGGATGAGCCCCCAAAGGGCCGTCGAGCCCGGCAACATCCTCCGAGACACCGTTCCCTCGCCGGTCGATGGAATCGAACATCGCTATTCGGCGTTCATTCCCGAGGCTTGGCGCATCATGTACGCCTTCGGTGGGGCGACCATGGCAGTCGCGCTGCGAGTGGCCGAAGCCGCCTTGGCACGTCCGGAGCTGAGTCTGATCTGCTCCGATGCGACGTTCTGCAAGGCGATCCCCGTCGGACACGTCGCGGCCGACGCCGAAATAGTCAGGCAGGGCCGCACCGGTGCCCAGGTGCTTGTCAGATTGTGGGCGCTGGATCCGACTGATCCCGACCCACGGTCTAAACCGCAGAGCGACTTGATGGTCCTGTGTGTTTTCGGTGAGGTCGGCGAAAGCGAGTTCAATTTTGTAGGTGCGGTCGCTCCTGCGGTTCCCGACCCCCTCGAATGCCGACTTTCGGCTCCGATCGAGGGCGACTCGCCGTTCGCGGGAATTCCCTACCACCAACAGACCGAGTTCCGTTTTGCCGACGAGCGGGCGTGGCTTGCAGGTGGACCAAAGTCCGACCCAGAGGCGCTTTCATGGTTCCGCTTCAAGAAATCCCCCGTCCGTGCTGACGGGACCTGGGAGCCTGCGACGATCGCCCTACCCGGTGACATTCTCGGAACTGCTGTACACGCAGGCGCCGGCGGCGATGTTGCTCCGTTCCTGGTAATCAGCCTGCAGTTGGGTCTGCAGATAGTCGGAGAGATGCGGGGTGACTGGATTCTCCAACACACCCGTTCCCAGATCGCCGCAGGTGGTTATGCATCGGGAACAGCCGAGTTGTATGACCAGGACCGGAATCTGGTCGCAATCGCCACCCAATGCGCCAAGCTGCGGACAATCCCGACGGGCTTCTAGCCACGATCGGTGACTCCGGGTGCATCGCTGTCCAGCCCGGTCGACAGCGCCCCAGGTCAGGGTCGGTTCGGCGACGACAATGGAGTGGGTCGATAGACACTCACATGACTGGTGCCCAGTTCGGAATAGCCGGTCTTCGCCCAGTCGGCGTGGCGTTCGGCCAGTTCCAGATCAGCATCCAGTGCCCACGTGTCGATCTCGGCCGGGGAAGCCACCCGGATGTGCCAGGGCCGCAACCTCAGAGGCTGAGCATCGCGCATCTCGATGTGCTGACCCCAGACCATCCCGGTTGCCGGATCCATCTCCGTGGCGATCAGGGTGACGCCGTCAGCGGTCACGCTCCGGAGTTCGAGATTTCGTTCTGGGCCGGCCGATCCGTCCCGTGGCGCCGGTATGAAGGCCTCGACGATCAGGGACCCGCCAAGTTTCAGATGCTGTCGTGCAGCCACGAATGCCCTGGCCTGAGCCTCCTCGTCCGCAAGGTTGAAGATCAGGTTGAACGCTGCAACCACCGCGTCGAACTCGCCGTCGGGCCACTCGGTCGGGTCGCCCACATCTCCGTTCACGCCGACAGGCGGGGTGACCCCAGCGGCGCGGGATTTCTCTGCCAAGTGCGCGAGCATCTCCGGTGAGGTGTCCATTCCGACTACCTCGTGGCCCCGTTCGGCGAGCGGAAGCGCGAGCCTCCCGGTACCCACCCCCAGTTCGAGTATGCGCCCACCTTGGCCTGCAATGGCCGAGATGCGATCGACCGCCGACTGCGTATTGTCGTCTGCCGGATACCAGAGGTCGTAGACGTCGGCGAAACTGCGGCCGTAAGTGCCGGAATCGAAGCCGTCTTCAGCGCGTGGTTTTTCCATGAGGCGCAGTTTGCCAACTCGGAGCCGGTAGCTTCGCCATCTGTGGAACGTATGGGAGCGGGTTACGCGACGGCGAGAGGAGACCAGCGGAGTCGATCCGACGATTCCGGACGCCTCCGAATCCAGGCGCTGGACAACCCCCTGCTTCCACTGCGCCCAACGACCGTGAACGAAGCCCTGGACCTGGGGTTTCAGCTTCTCAGGTCACGGGTCGGCCTGCTCGTGGGCCTGGTGGCGACGTTCTACCTGCCGATCCAGATCCTTGATCTGACTCTCCGCCTGACTGTGGCAACCCAGGCCGAAAGGGCCAATTCGGCCGCCGTCGTGTTCGGGGTTGCCGGAGTGGGTGAGTGGTCGGGTTGGATGTTCCTGCCGTTCGGGCTCCAACGCGTGGCGCTATCCATGTTGGGAGTTTCCTGTGGATTCCTTGCAATGGCAATGATCCGCGGGGAGACGCCGAGTTATCGAACAGTTCTGGCATTTACCCTGAAGCGCTGTTGGATGGCGGTTGTCATCGTGGTGGCAGTGGCCGCACTCATGGTGTTCGGTACCTTCCTGGCGATGTTGGGGGCTGTGCTGTTCGGGAGCTGGACCTTCGTGGCTTCCGTCATCGCGGGTGCAGAACAGCGAGGGCCGTTGTCGTCGGTCGGGCGTAGCATTTCGCTGTCGCGGGCCAATGGCGGTCAATCGCTGATGATGTTCGTCGGGATAATCGTCGTGACGGTGTTGGTGCGAACGATCACGTACGCAGGGCCGGCCCTGCTGCTGACCTACCTGGGTATGCCCGAGGGTCTGCAATTGCTGGTGGGGCAGCTTTCGGCGTTGCTGTTGTTGATCGCACCGTTACTCACAGCCTGTCTCGCAACCACCTCGTACCTGTCGATGAGGACTAGGTCCGAAGGGCTCGACCTGCAGCTGCGAATGGGTAACGCCGTCGGCGCTCGCAACGTCGGAGCTGTCGATGTCGGCCCATAGCTTGCTGGGCCAGAGCCGGCGAGGTCGAAGCCTGCGGGGTCGGAGCCGGCGAGGTCGGAGCACCCGGCCGATTCTGCTGACGGTGTTTCTAGGGCTCGTGCTGGCGGTTGTAGCCGCTCCAATTCTCAACGTCGACCCGGCAGGTGCCACCGGTGCGCAGGAGCCGAAGCCCGATCCGCAGGCGCAGCTACCCGGGGAGACTGACTCGCCGGGTCAGATACGTGACGAAACCAGGCAGATTCTCGAGGGCAGCGAGTTCTCTTATGAGAAGGGATATTTGGAGAGGTTCCTCGACTGGTTGGATCGACAGTTTGGTGGCAGTTCCGGTACCAGCGTGCAGGGAGGCGAGGCGGGCGCTTTCGGCGGCGGTATCGGAACAGTCGTGGCCTGGGTGATTCTCGCCATTGCGGCTGCAGCCCTGGTCTTCGTCGCGGTCCGCTACTTCAAACGCCGAACCCCCAAGGTCGCCAAGAAGAGCGAGGCACCGATCACCGCTGTGGAACACGGTCGAAGTGCTCGTGAATGGAACACCGATGCAGAAAGGTTCGAAGCTGCGGGGGAGTGGAAACAAGCGATGCGTGCCCGCTACCGGCTGCTGGTCAGAGAGCTGATTGATCGGGGCGAGCTACCCGACGTTGTTGGTCGCACGACTCGGGAACTCCGTGTGGAGATCGAGAGGAGCGCCCCAGCGGCTGCGGGCAGCTTCGATGCCGCATCGACCCTGTTCGAACTGCCCTGGTACGCGGCCGAGGAGACCGGCCCGGACGAAAATCGACAGTTCCGGATGCTCGCAGCCAAGATTCTGGAGACGACTCGATGAGCTCCGGAGTAGCCGCAGGCTCCACCGGATCGAGTGGAGCCGGGGCATCAGCCGGATCCTCGCGAGCTGGTGGGATTGGTGGCATACGGATCGGGATCGCATTTCTGATCATCGCAGCGGTGGTGATGATCGTCATCAACGACAAGACACCCGACCGTCGACCGTTCGACCTCGACTCCACTGCCGCTGATGGATTCGCAGCGGTCCGCATCCTGTTGGAGAGGCGGGGTGTCGAACCACGACAGGTTCGGCCGGACGACAGGTCGATCCGCAGCCTGGGTGCCGGTGCTGTTCTGGTCGTTCCAGCACCGGAACTGGCCTCCGACGCCGAACTGGCAGAATTCCTCCTCGCAGCGGAACGCGGTGCCAGGGTCGTCTACGGATCTGATCCCACTCGCAGCGAGGACGCCCAATTCCCCGAGATCGGGGCGCCCTCAAGCCTTTCTGGACCAAGCCGTCGTGAATTGGCAGATTCGCCGATTGACCCTGCTCGCGCCGGAATCTGTGACATCGATGAGCTCGCGGATCTTGGCGTCATCGACATCGCTTTCGGCAACGGTGCACTTTCCCCCGACTCCCTGTCGTTCGTCGATCCGGACCGGGAGGTGATCCGACAACGTTCCTGTTACGGAACCCCCGAGGCGGCATGGTTCCGTGCCACGGACGTTGGCGAGCCAAGCAGCGACAGTCAGGGCGGAACGGGCGAGGTCATAGTCATGGGCTCGCCGTACCTCTGGGTGAATGCCCGGCTCCAGCCGGCAAAGGAACTGGGTGGTGGGGTCCCGGACAACGCCGCGACAGCAATCCGGCTGCTGCACAGAGATGTGCTGCTCAGAGAGGTGGGCTCCACGACGGCGACGGTCACCGTGGTACGGGCGGTTCGCAGCTCGGGGATTGGCCCCGACGGAACCCAGAATCCCGTCGAACTATTGCCGTTCGGCGTGAAGCTGGCACTGGTGCAGCTATTGGGTGCGTTCGCAATCTTTGTGTGGTGGCGATCGAGGCGTCTGGGGGCGCCGATGATCGAGCCGTTGCCCGTAGAGATCGCCGGATCTGAGCTCGTTGCAGCGGTCGGCAGCCTGCGACACCGTCGCGGTGACGTGGACCGAGCGGCACGCGCCTTGCGTGCCAATATGCGCCGAACCCTGGGCATGTCGCTCGGAGTGCCGCCCACAGCTCCCTTCGAAGCACTAGTCGATCAGGTTGCCCGACAGTCCGGCCTGCCATCTGAACAGATCAGCGCTGCGCTTGCGGACAGCTACGTCGGCAGCCATGAATCGCTAGTCAAGTTGTCCGAGACCCTCGAATCCATACGCTGGGAGACCAAGGATGTCCATGAACGCTGAACGACACCCCCGGGAGGCGATCATCGCCCTCCGTGACGAGATCAACAAGGTGGTGGTCGGACAGGATGGGACGCTGTCGGGGTTGGTCGCTGCGCTACTCGTCCGAGGCCATGTACTCCTCGAGGGCGTCCCGGGTGTGGCAAAGACGATGCTGGTCAAGACGATGGCCGAGGCGCTCGACCTGGATTTCAAACGGGTTCAGTTCACTCCGGATCTGATGCCCTCGGATGTGACCGGCCAACTGGTCCTCAACGCCGACGGTGGAGCGGAACGATTCAAGTTCCGTCATGGGCCGATCTTCACCAATCTCTTCCTGGCGGATGAGATCAACCGCACTCCGCCCAAGACCCAATCGGCGCTCCTCGAAGCAATGGAGGAACGTCAGGTGACGGCGGAAGGCCATGCCCGACCGTTGCCCGACCCGTTTGTCGTGATCGCAACCCAGAATCCTGTTGAACAGGAAGGCACCTACCCGCTTCCAGAGGCACAGCTCGACAGGTTCATGTTCAAACTGATCGTCGGCTACCCGAGTGCCGAGCAGGAGTATCAGATCCTGGCCCACCACAACCAGGGCCTCGATCCCCACGATCCCGCATCAGCCGGAGTTGTGCCCGTGGCGAATGCCGCCGATCTGGCGGCTGCCAGAGCGCAGGTCGAACTCGTCAGGGTCGAGCCGACGGTGATCAACTACATAGTGGCCCTGTGCCGCGCCACCAGGGATTCACCCTCCGTCGAGCTGGGGGTCAGCCCCCGTGGTGCGGCGGCACTGCTGCACGCGTCCAAGGCATGGGCCTGGCTGTCCGGGCGAGAGTACGTCACGCCGGATGAGATCAAGGCCGTGGCGAAGCCGACTCTTCGCCACAGGCTGATCATTCGACCCGAACTCGAGCTCGAAGGCGTGAGCGCCGATTCTCTGCTCGATGTGATCCTCAGCACCGTTCCCGCCCCGAGATGACCCCGGGTCTGCGGTGAGCCTATTTCCCACCCGTCGGCTCGCGTTGCTGGCTGCCCTCGTGGCAGTCGGTCTTGTCTTCGTGCCGGACAACGACGCACCGGTCATCTGGATCGTCGTGGGGCTGACCGCTGCGTTGGTTCTGGTTGGACTGGCTGACGCGTTTCTGGGCACCGGTCCTTCTCAGCTGACCTTCACCCGCCGTCACCCACCGGTGGTGATGGTCGGTTCCGAGGCGTCGGTCGAATGGGAAGTCAGATCGTCCGCGCGTCGCACGCTGCACCTGGAGATGGCCGATGAACTGCTGCCGTCGCTTCACCCGGCGGTGCGTCGATTCTCGGTGGTGGTTCCGCCGGGCGGCACAGCGTCGGTGAAGACGACCATCCGTCCGTCCCGTCGAGGCCGATTCGAGATCCAGACCCTCGCGGTCCGGATCCGTGGCCGTCTGGGACTGGGGGTACGTCAGCGCAATGTCGGTCTGGTCACGTCGCTGCAGGTGCACCCGCTGTTCCGTTCCAAGGCCGAGGCGGAGCTGAAGATCAAACGGGCCAGGATCCTCGAGATCGGTATGCGTTCTGCGCCCGGCCTCGGCGGCGGGACCGAGTTCGAGCAGTTGCGTGACTACGGCCCCGATGACGAGTTCCGCAGGATCGACTGGACCGCATCCGCACGGATCGGACGTCCAATTGTCCGGACCTACAGGGCTGAGCGCAACCAATCGGTCCTGATCATGTTGGACAACGGCCGGGTCATGGCTGGGCTCGTCGACGGCGTCCCACGGGTCGAGCACGCCATGGACGCGGCGATGATGCTGACCACCGTCGCGACGCGACTGGGGGATCGCGCCGGTCTGGTCGCTTTCGACCGACGGGTCCGTTCGGTGGTACCGCCGGCACGCAAGAAAAATCAGCCCGGCATGGTCACCCAGGCTCTGTTCGCCCTTGAGCCCGAACTTTCCGAGTCGGACTACATAGGTGCGTTCTCCCAGGTAGCGGCACGCTTCAGACGGCGCACGATGCTGGTACTTCTGACGGACCTGGTCGAACAGGTCGTCGAGGACTCGCTGCTTCCTGCGTTGCCCCTGCTCACCAAGACCCATCTGGTTGTAATCGCCGGCGTGCGTGACCCCATGGTGGAATCGTGGGCCAACGGGACTGCTGTCGCGGACCCGACGGAGGATCCCTCCAAGGCTGAGTTCCGCAAAGTCGCGGCGCTCGAATCCCTCGAGGCCCGGCGCCTCGGCGTGGCCAAGCTCCGCGGGATGGGGGCAACCGTGATCGATGTGGCTCCGGGCAAGCTGGCAACCGAACTCGCAGACGCCTATCTGCTCGTCAAGGCAACTGGGCGCCTCTAGGTCCGGCGCCCTCTCGGGTCCGGAACTACTCGGGCCCGGGGCTCCGTAGGTCCCGCCGCTCCTCGCCGAACAGGCCGGTCAGACCCTTTCGTTCTGCGTTGGAACCGAACGTCACGATATACACCACGAAGAATACGAAGACTCCGACACCTATGGCTATGCGCATTGACGTGGGCAGCGACGACGGGGTGACGAACCCTTCGATCAGGCCGGCGACGATGAAACAGACCGCCAGACCCATGACGATCACGACCGAACGCATCGCCTCATCCGCGAAGGCCCTGGCTCGAGTCTGTTCTCCGGGTGCGACGACCGCCCAGGAAAGACGTAACCCCGCCGCACCGGCAATAAGGATCGATGCAATCTCAAGAAGCCCATGGGGGAGTATCAGCCCCCAGAACTGGGAACTCTCACCGGCTTGGTGCATCACCGCAGCCATTACCCCGATGTTCATACCGTTGGTGGCAAGTATGTAGGCCGGGCCGACGAGCACCACCACTCCGAGTGCGAACGCCAGGAACGCCACCTGGATGTTGTTGATCATCACCATCCCCGAGAAGCTTCGTGCTGCTTCGGAGCTGTAGTAGTCCCTGAACTCGTGGCTGGCATACAGCTCCTGGGCCTCGGGTGGGATTGAGGCGTCTAGGGCCACCGGATTGTTGGCGAGCCAGATTCCCATGCCGATCGCAGGAAGCAGCAGACAGATCATTGCTGCAGCAATGAATCGTCTAGAACCCCATACTGCGGCGGGAAACGTCTCGGAGAAGAACAGGCCTACAGAACGAACGCCACCTCGGCGTTGCTGATAGATGATGTTGCGTGCCGCTCCCAACAACTGGGACAGCCGCGCGTTGAGAGCCGGATCGCCGTACTGCGTCCTTGCGTGTGAAAGTTGGGCTGACACGCGTTGGTAGAGGGCGATCAGCTCGGTCACCTCGGCGTCGCTGAACCGTCGGGCACCCCGCGGTCCGTCCTTGGTCAACTCCTCGAGTCGACGCCAGGTCGGGTCATTTCTCTGAAGGTACCGGTCGATGTCCACCGCCACGTACCGTATTGCCCCATGGGCGCACGCGTGATCACCCCAGAGGCAGTAATTCTGGAACTGCCGACCGCCGGTGTCGCCACGAGGGCGTTCGCACGGATGCTCGACCTGGCGATTTTCGCGTTCGTGCTTGGGACCCTGGGCAGGCTTCTGTGGATACCGCTGATCCTCGGCGGAAGTGAAGTTCTCTTCGTCATGTTGATGGTGTTCCTGTTTCTGTTGGTCCTGCCGATCGGTACCGAGATCCTCTGGAAGGGGCAGAGCTTCGGAAAGTCGATGTTCGGACTCCGCGTTGTCGGACTCGACGGCTCGCCGATGGTTCCACGCCAGGCACTGGTGCGTGGGCTCGTCGGTCTGGTGGACATCTTCGCCTCTCTTGGTTTCGTGGCGCTGTTCACGGCCCAGTTCTCAATCAGTTCGCAACGCCCGGGCGATATGGCTGCAGGCACCGTTGTCATTCGGACGCGGGGTGCAGCGAAGCGGCTGACCCCGATAGCGTTCCATCCGCCGGTGGGCTACGAGTACTACATCTCGACTCTCGACGTGGGACGACTCGATGATGCCGATTTCACCCTGATCCGGGAATTCCTCCTACGCGTCAGGGAACTGTCGCCAGCCACCCGTCACGAGATCGCCGACCAGCTTGCGCGACGCACATTGGAGCAGATCCAACACGTCCTACCGGGCGCCATCGACCCCGAGCTGTGGCTCATCTGTGTCGCCTCGGCATATCAGGCCAGACAGGGTGGACTACTGGCAGATGCTGCGCTTGGTCTTGCACCCCTGGCCGATCGATGGGCCAATGTCCGATGACGCCATTGCGGTAGCTGCGATGAGGCCGTTGCCATAGTCGCGATCTCCTCATTGCGGTTGGCCGCGGTCGTTGGGATGCGCTGGGCAATTGCGCAGCCGAGGCGCTCCCGGCCACACTTCGCCACAGATGGACTTCGACGACACCCCCGAGGAACGTGCGTTACGCGAGCAGGCACGAAAGTTCCTGGACGAGCACGCAACCCGTCTCGATCCGAACGAGTTGGCGGGCATGCGCACCCACCGGGCCCACACCGAGGATGAAGACATGGCCCTGCTCGAAGAGGGCAGAGCCTGGCAGCGGGTCAAGGCGGCTGGTGGCTGGGCCGCCCCGCATTGGCCGGAGCGTCACGGGGGACGAGCGCTCTCGCCGCTACTCGCCGGTGTGTTTGCGGCGGAGGAGCATCACTACAACGTTTCGGGGAATCTCTTCTCGGTAGGTGTAGGGATGGTTGGGCCCACGATCATCGAGTGGGGCACCGCGGATCAACACGACACCTACCTATCGCCGATTCTGAGCGCAGATCACATCTGGTGCCAGCTGTTCAGCGAACCGGGTGCCGGTTCGGACCTGGCGGGGTTGGCGACGCGGGCTGTGCTGGACGGAGAGGAATGGGTGATCACCGGCCAGAAGGTGTGGACCACGGCGGCGCACTATTCGGATTACGGGTTACTTCTCGCACGTACCGATCCAGACGTTCCGAAGCATCGTGGAATCACGGCGATCATCGTCGACATGTCCTCGCCCGGAGTCGTTGTCCGGCCACTCCGACAGATCGACGGGGCGATCCACTTCAACGAGGTCTTTCTCGACGAAGTTCGGGTCCCCGTTTCCAACACGATCGGTCCGGTGGGCTCGGGCTGGGGAGTCGCTGTGACGATGCTCGCCCACGAACGTTCCTCTATCGGTGGGGGCGGGATGTACAACTTCGACCAGGTCCTGTCGTTGGCCAAGGCGTTCGGGGCCGAGAACGACAGGGTCGCGCGTCAGGAGTTGGCACGGCTCTTCACACGCTTCGAGATTCTGCGATTTCTCGGCTACCGCGTTCGTACGGCTGCCGAGCACGGCCAGGCCGTCGGACCCGAAAGTTCGGTCATGAAGCTCGCAGTTTCCGCGCTCTACGAGACCGGAGGTGACCTTGTGATCGCGCTGGAGGGTGCGGCAGGCATGCTGACTTCCGACGACGCACCCTTCGGCGGGACTTTCCAGGACCTTTTCATGGGCCAGTGGGCGCCGAGGTTGGGCGGCGGTACCGACCAGATACAGCGCAACATCATCGGTGAGCGGGTGTTGGGCCTTCCCGGCGAGCCACGACTCGACAAGTCGATGCCCTTCCGCGACATGCCCCGCAGCTGAACTAGAGCAGGTGGCTGATGCTGTCGGCCAGGCAGTCCGCATAGGTCGAGTAGCCGTCCTGGGACATGTGGGTTCCGTCGGCGTGGGGAACCAGGCCTTCGCTCGGGCTGAAACTGAAGCCCTCGTACTTGTAGAACTCGGGTCGAAGCCAGCCGGGGTCAGCCGGATCCTCCAGGACATCCACACAGTCGACGACAGTGCCCACGAGGCCGTTGTTCGGGGCGAGGAGCAGCTCGTTGTAGGCCAGGCGAACAGGCTGCATCCACTGATAACCGTCGGGCTGACCGCCGACGAGGTTGTTGGCAAACGGATGCATCGTCACGAACACCGCGGGGATACCCAGACCCGCTAGGTATTCGTCTATCGCCCGGTCGGCCGCCATGATCTCGGTGGCCGAGACTCCGCTGGCCATGTCGTTGACTCCGCCCTGAACAATCACCATCTGTGGATGGCCACACTCTTCGATCCACTGCTGGACCCGCTCACCGATCAGAGGTACGTACGAATCGATGGTCAGAGCTGATCCGCCCTGGGACGCGTTGAACACGCCGTATCCCGGCAGATTCATATATTTGGGGAGTTCCGCCCCGACCGAGTCCCCGTGGAACTGAATTGTGGGACTGACGTAGGGACAGGCAGGTGGCGCCACGTTGTAGGTCGGCCCGGTTGGCGGTGTCTGACAGGCGGCAGCCACGGGTGACAGCATTAATGCGACGACGGCAAGGACCTTCAGCTTCACGTCTTCCCCCAGGACTTCGCTAACAAGCGGATCTTTGCTTCCTCAAGGTAGTCGAGAGCGGTGGCCATGACCACGGCTGGCTTGGCCACTCGCTGCCTGTTGCCCCACGGAGCCCTCCGGTACAATCCGCTTCAAATGAGTTCAGCGACTGAGGGCACGGGTACAGCTGCCGGCACGGTTCCTAGTGCTGGCGCGGGGACAGCTGACTTCGATCACGCAGCAACTACGCGGGTCCGACCCGAGGTCATCGAAGCCATGGCTCCGTTCAACGATGGTCGTTATGGCAATCCCTCCGGGTCTCACCTGGTAGCGAGAGACGCCGTTCGTGCAATGGACGAGGCCCGGGAGCAGATCGCAGAGATCGTCGGCTGTTCGCCCGGCGACGTGATCTTCACCTCGGGCGGCACTGAGGCCGACAACCATGCGATCACAGGCGGTTTGCCGCCTCGCAGTGGGATCCCGGTGTGCAGCGCCGTCGAACACCACGCCGTGCTCGACGTGGTCAAAGCACTCGGTGGTCGGGTTGTCGGGGTTGACCGACACGGCCGGGTGAACATGGCTGAACTTGATCGCACGCTCGGGGAATTGGGCGAAGAGACTTCGGTCGTCTCGGTGATGCTGGTGAACAACGAGATCGGCACTATCAACGACCTGGCGGCTATCGCTGCTCTGGTGGCCGAGCACCACACCCGTGACCGGAAGATCCCTGTACATACCGATGCCGTGCAGGCGGCAGCATGGCTGGACCTGAAGAAGTACGCAGGCGACGCTGACCTGATCTCGCTATCGGCCCACAAGCTGGGAGGCCCCAAGGGGATGGGCGCACTGGTCGCCCGCAAGAGCGCTCCCGTCCGGGCGATGATCCTCGGCGGAGGTCAGGAACGGGAGCGACGCTCCGGCACCCCGAGCGTTGCCAGCATCGTTGGTTTCGCTGCGGCCCTTGCCCTGATCGAGGCGGAGAGGGACGCAACCACCGCTCGGGTCGCACGGCTCAGGGACCGACTGCTTCAGGGGCTGGCGGAACGGGTCACGGGTCTTGCGCACACCGTTGACGGTGCGGACCTGATTCCCGGCTCCTGCCATATCTGTATCGAGGGGGCCGATTCCGAATCGCTGTTGTTGCTGTTGGAGATGGGTGGCGTGATGGCCTCTGCCGGTTCTTCCTGCGCATCGGGGGCAAGGGAGAGTTCCCATGTGCTCGCCGCCATAGGGATCTCTGATGAACTGGCACGGGGTGCCATCAGGCTGAGCCTCGGGGTCGACACGACCGAGGCGGACGTCGATCTGGTTCTCGCCGTCCTTCCCTCGGCGGTCGAGCGGGTAAGGGCGTTCGGCTCGTGAAGGTACTTGCCGCACTCTCGGGTGGCGTCGACTCATCGGTTGCCACATCGCTTCTCCAGGACGCGGGACACGAGGTCGTCGGTGTCACCATGAAGCTCTGGGGCGGCGAGTCCGACACCGGGTGCTGCTCGGTATCGGACGTCGAGGACGCACGTCGCTCCGCTTCCCAGCTTGGCGTGGACCACCATGTTTTCAACTTCGGCGAAGAGTTCGAAGAGCACGTCGTGACCCCGTATGTGAGCGACCACGCCGAGGGACGGACCCCAAATCCATGTGTCGAATGCAACCGCCACCTGAAGTTCGACATCCTGTTGAAGCGCGCCGAGCTGCTCGGATTCGACGCTGTTGCCACCGGCCACCACGCCCGGGTCGTAGAGCTGGCGGACGGCACCAGGCGGATAGGTCGTGGAGCCGATTCCGCCAAGGACCAGTCCTATGTCCTCTATCCGCTGACAGCGGCCGAATTGGAGACGGTCATCTTCCCGATCGGTGAGATGACCAAGGACGTCGTCCGTCAACTGGCGGCCGACCTGGGACTGAGAACTGCTGCCAAGCCCGATAGTCAGGACGTCTGTTTCATCACCAAGACGAACGGTCGGGCGGCCTTCCTTTCAGCCCGCACCGAACTCCACCCCGGGAAGATCGTCGACGAATCGGGAGCTGACCTTGGTGTGGTCGATGCAGTCGAACTCGTTACCGTCGGTCAACGCCGTGGTTTGAACCTTGCGGGCGGAGCGGGCAGGCGGTTCGTGACCGATGTCGACGTTCCCAACTCGACGGTCACCGTCGGGCCGCCGGAACGACTCCTGCGCGACCGGGTCGTGCTTGACGAAATGGTCTGGGCCGACGGATCAGTCCGGGGACGCGTCCGTGCCCAGTCATCGGCCCACGGTCGGGCGGTGGAGGCCGAACTGAGCGTCGACGAGGACGGCTCGGCGGTGGTCATCTGGGACCAACCCCAGCGTCGGGTCGCCCGCGGCCAGAGTGTCGTTCTCTATCAGACACTCGCGACCCGTGACGGAGTCGACGAGGTGGTGGTCGGCGGCGGGCTCGCCCGCTGACGAACCCCCAGGCACCAGCGAGTCGCCCGTCCGAGCGACTCGCGGCCCCAGCACCAAGTGGTCAGTCCCGATCAGTCGCCGGCGACTTCGGAGATGAACTTGAGCGATCGCTCGATGATCATCTCCTTGTCGTAGTCGAGGGTTGCCACGTGGTAGCTGCGTTCGCAGCTGACTCGCTCGACGGGGACACTGACGTTGGCGGCCAGGAAATCTGAATCGGTCGGAGGAACAACGTGATCCTGTGGGCTGGTGAAGAGCAGAATCGGACATTTGATCTTGGAGAGGTCCGGTGCGATCTCGTCCGCTGCCTCGAACATCGAAAGAAGAGGCCGGAGTGGAGTGCCGCTGTATGCAGACTCCGGAGAGTCCGGGTCTGCCACGTCCGATCCGATGCCATCCATGATGGTTTCACCCGAGTCGATCATGGCGCCGATGAACTCGCGGACTTCGACCGCAGCCTGGGTGGCCGGATTGACACAGATGATGCCCGATAGTTCCGGATGTCGTGTTGCCAGCCAGATGGTGAGTGACCCGCCCATCGAAAGTCCGGCGACGACCACCTTTTCGGTGCGTGCTGCCAAACGTCCCAGGGCCGCCTCGGCGTCGTTGGACCAGTCGGACCACCGGGTGTCGAGCATGTCTTCGATCACCGTTCCGTGCCCAGAGAGCAGTGGCATCTCGACGGAATACCCAGCCGCTGCAAGTCCCTCGGCCAACGGTCTCATCGACTGGGGGTTTCCGGTGAATCCGTGGAGGACCAGAACTCCGACTGGACCACCCTCGACGGACATCGGTTCTGCGCCCGGCATGATCTGAGACATCTGACTCCCTTTTGTTGCGGTCACGATACCGCCAAGTAGTAACCGTTTCCGATCTCCGTTCACCAAGGTAGTGTCGGCGCCGCTTCACTGATGAGCAGGTAGCTCAGCTGTCGAGAGGGGAAGTCCATGCCGAAGTACAAGTTCCTGTCAGAGGAATGGGTAGAGGCCGCGAAGAAGATTCGGGACGGAGCCGCCGCCGAGGGCTCAACACCTGCCCATCAACTCCGGATGAATCAGATCATCACCGACGTTCCATTTGGCGAAGGAACCGTGAATGCCCACATGGACACTTCCGACGGCACCGTCAAGATGGATCTTGGCCACCTCGAAAATCCGGAACTCACCGTGACTCTGGACTACGACACGGCCAAAGCAATTCTCGTCGACGGCAACCCGCAGGCAGGAATGCAGGCGTTCATGGCGGGCAAGATCAAGGTCGACGGCGACATGATGAAACTCATGGCCATGCAGACCTCGGTGGCCGACCCCGCAGCAGCTGACGTTGCAGCGGCCATCCAGGAAATAACGGAGTAATCAGCGGGGATCGTCGAACCGGTAGGGGTGGCCGCCTCATCGCGGCGGCTGGGGAACACCACGTCCAGCTGACCACCCCTACGGGTTCGACGATCCCGTGTTGGTGAAAAGGTAGAGGGCGCCACGCGGTGAGTGGTGGATACTCGGTGCGGTGAGTGGTGGAGGGTGGTGGAGCCTCGGTCAACTCAGGTCAGCACCAACCCGTTTACTTCTTGGTGAAGATTCTGACCGCGGTGCCCCTCTGGCGCTGTTCGCCCGGAGTCGGGTCGGTCTGCAGGACCATTCCAGACGGAGGGCCTTCGATCCCGTCGACCGTGAACCCGGCCTTTTCGAGACGTTCCGACGCTACCAATCCGCTAACCCAGCGGACATCTGGAACCTCGATCGGTGCGGGCCCCTGCGATACGACCAACGGAACTTCAGCCCCGCGTTCCAGTGATGTCCCGGTCTTCACCGAGGACGAAATGATCACGCCGACCGGAACCTTGTCGTCGTAGGCCTTGGTGATCACCGCCTTCAACTGGATCGCCTCAAGAGCTGCGCGGGCCTTTTCCGCGGTGGCTCCGACCAGTCCGTCGGGAACGACCCGTGGTGCAGGACCCTTCGATATGACCAGGTCGACCGTTGAACCCTTGGGCAGTTGGCTCTGGGCGCTGAGGGGTTCCTGGCCCGGCGTTGGTCCGGCGCTGATCACGGCGCCTCCGGGCACCTTCTCGTCGTAGGCGCTGCTTTCAGTGCCTAGGCTCAGACCGGCCCCCGTGAGAGCGGCAACCGCTTCGTCGCGTTTTGTGTTGGCCAGCGGCGGAAGAGTTGTGAGTGTGGGCCCAAGCGAAACGGTGAGAGTTACCTTCTCGCCCTCGGCCAAGCGAGTTCCCTCTGCCGGCTTCTGTTCGAGTACCTGCCCGGGCTTCGTTCCGTCCTGGCGATCCTGTATCGAGGAGTCGACCTTGAAGCCGAGAGCCTTGGCTGACGATGTCGCCTCGGCCACGGTCCTCCCGACAAAACCTGGGACGTCGTTGACCGGCACCCGGACAAGAAACCACCAAGCCGCGAAGCCGCCGGCGACAAGAGCGAGCACGACAATCAGCATCGACAGTCTGGCAAGCCAGCGTGGCGCGGTGCGACGACGTTTGGGCCGATTCGGCTTACCGTCCGCCGCACCTACGAGCGGCTCGACAGGACCGAGGGACTGTGGCCGTGATGCCGCGAGCATCTGGCTTTCGGTGTCAGCACCGACCGCCTCGGCGAACTTGGGCTGAGCATCGCTCGCCGGTGGTGCTGGCGACGCTGGTGAAGCGGATGCGGCGGGAGTCGATGCGGACTGGGTCGATGCGGCGGGAGTCGATGCGGACTTGGTCGATGCGGACTGGGGGACAACGACCGGGTCCGGGTGGGGGAGGACGGTGGGGGGATCTGCACGCCCGGCATGGGCATCGGCATTTGCGTCGGCATCCGCATCCGCATCCGCATTCAGCGACCCGCTGCCCAGAATTTCGACCTCTCGGGCGATGAAGAGTTCGCTGGTCTCCTCGCCATTGCCAAGCGTCGGGACTATCGGGAGTGGCTCGGGTCGAGGCATGTCCTCGGCGGCCGCCATCAAAGAGAGTTCGAACACCGCAGCGTCTGGGCGATCCTCTGGATCGAGGCGACCGGCGTGTTCGAGAACCGAACGCAGTGCGCCGAGCGATGAGTCGAGAACCAGGTCCCCCTGGGTGCGGAGAGCCAGGGTTCCAGCGGTGGTGTCGGTGGCGAAGGGGACCTGTCCGGTCAGACACTCAACCAGTACCAAGGTGAGCGAGTACACATCCGAGCGTCCGTTCACCCGGCGGCCGAGCGCCTGTTCTGGGGAGATGTAGCGCGCCGTGCCGACCACGGCACCGCTCGGTTCTGTCCACGAGGCCTCGGCCAGCGCTCGTGCCAGGCCAAAATCCGCTAGACGTAGCCGACCCGATTCGCCGAACAACAGGTTTCCGGGTTTCACATCACGGTGCACCAGACCCCGCTGATGTGCGTGCGCAAGGGCTCGAGCAGCCTCCAGACCTACCATCAGGGTCTGCGACGGGGTGAGCGGAACTCCGCCGTTGAGGATGTCGCGGAGACTTCCCCCTCCGAGGTATTCCGTCACAAGGTAAGGGATGACAACACCGTCGGATTCGTCTTCCCCCCAGTCGAAAACCGAGACGATGTTCTGATGGCTCAGCGCTCCGGCAGCGCGGGCCTCGGCCCGGAACCGCTTCAGAAACGCGGGATCCTCGGCGAGCGATTCGTGTAACAGCTTGACTGCGACACGTCGGCGCAGCTGGGTGTCCACGGCCAGGTAGACCCGCGACGAAGTCCCGACGCCCACCGGCGCCATCAGTTGGTATCTGTCGCCGAGCACGCGCCCGGTCTCCTCGGAGAGTCGGGGTGACATCACGTGGCAATGGTACCGCTGCCTACCCTCTCGGCCGGGGAGGGGGTAGACCATGTGCTGATGGTTGAGAGCACAGACCAAACCCCCAACGCCACATCGGATCCGAATTCGGACCTGACATCGGACCCCGTCCAAGGTCCGGAGTCAGCCTCAGAACAGCTACCTGAGGATGACCAGCCGAAACTGAAGCTTCCCCCATTGACCCGCAGGGACATGATCCGTCGTGCCGTGATCATCCTGGCGCTAATCGGTGCGGTCGCTGGAATCTTCTTCACAGGCAAGGCGGCAACCACCGGTCTGGATGCGGCGTCGGAGGGTCTGCCGGATTCGGTGGACCGGCTTATCCCTGCGTCAGGAGACGAGGTCCTCAGGCAGTCCCAGGTCGGCATCGATGTGGCCAGCGGGTATGACGCATACCTAATCGTCAATGGAACCGAGATCCGTACCGCCCAGGACGGGCTGATCAAGGACCTCGGAACAGGTCAGGTACTCATCCAACCCGGTAAGGGGAAGACCATTGAGTCGCTCCATGAAGGTCGGAACTGCGTCGTCGCCATGGTTTGGGAATCGTTGCAGACCGAATCGACTGCGAGCCCGGTCTCGTGGTGCTTCGACGCAACCTGAAAGTCGACCCGGCGCCAAGCTCTGAGGTCAGGTCGGTGGAAGCTCGCCCGTTTCCAAGAGGTGCCTGAATCCGGCTTCATCGACTATCGGTACTCCAAGTTCCTGCGCCTTGGTGACCTTGGAGGCCCCCGGCTCGGATCCCATGACCAGCGCGAGGGTCTTCTTGGAGACACTTCCTGGTGACTTGCCGCCACGCTCCTTGATGGCGTCGGTTGCCCCGCTGCGGGAGAAACCATCGAGGGTTCCGCTCACAACTACGGCCTTGCCCGCCAGGGTCTGCTCCTGCTCGGACCGCTCCGGTCCGGTCATGTTTACCCCGGCCGAGCGAAGGCGCTCAACCAGCGCCAAATTGTCCGGATCCGAGAAATGCCTGTGGACCGAGCTGGCGATCACCGGACCAATTCCGTCCACCGCCCCGAGCTGCTCGACGCTTGCATCGACAATTGCGTCGAGACTTCCGAACCAACCCGCCAGCACTTCGGCCCCGGAGGATCCGAGGTGGAGGATATTCAGCCCGAATAGCAGGTTGGCCAAGGGTCGCTGTTTGGACGCCTCGATCGAAGCGAGCAGATTGTCGACGGACTGTTGACCATGCTTGGGCAACTCAAGGAGCTTCTCCCGGTCCAGCGAGTAGATGTCGGCAAAATTGTCGATCAGGCCGAGCTCCATGAACAGCGCGATCTGCTGCTCGCCCAGTCCGTCAATATCCATGGCGCCGCGGGAAACGAAATGGGACAGTTCGGCTATTCGTCGCTGACGACACGAGGGGTTTAGGCATAGATGTTGAGCTTCGCCGTCACGGCGACTCAGTGGTTGACCGCAAGATGGACAGTTCCTCGGAAAGACCCACGGCGCCAGACCATCGGGCCTGAGTTCCAGGACGGGTCCGACCACCTCGGGAATCACGTCGCCTGCCTTGCGGACGACAACGACGTCGCCGGGACGGACGTCCTTGATCCGAACCTGGTCCTCGTTGTGGAGCGTCGACAGTCCAACTGTCGAACCTCCGACGAAAACCGGCTCCAGGACTGCAAAGGGAGTCGCCTTGCCCGTTCTACCGATTGAGACCTGAATGTCGAGCAGGTGGGTAGAGCGCTCTTCGGGTGGCAGCTTGAAGGCGATGGCCCAGCGAGGTGCCTTTGCAGTGGCACCCATCGCCTGCTGGGTGGCCAGGTCGTCGATCTTCACCACGACACCGTCGATCTCGTAGGGAAGGTCGTGGCGTGCCTGGATCCAGTGCTGACAGAACTTGTAGACAGACTCCAGATCATCGAACACCTGGGTCTTTGGGTTCACCGGAATGCCCAACCCTGCCAACCACTCGAGCGCGGAGGAGTGGCTCGGGGGCTCCGAAGCTCCCTCGATCGCTCCGAGTTGATAGCACCACCACGCAAGTCCCCTTGAGGCGGTGACGGAGGCGTCCTTCTGGCGTAGCGATCCGGCTCCCGCGTTGCGTGGATTGACCGGCAGAACCTTGGGCTTCTTACCCTTGGCTATGAGTTGCTCGTTCTCTGCGGTGGTGCGTTCCTTGAGTTGCTCGAAGGCCGCCAGGGGCATGTAGATCTCGCCTCTGGCCTCGAGTACCTCGGGGGCTCCGGACGCCAGCTTCTTGGGGACAGCCTCGATTCCCAACACGTTGGCGGTAACGTCCTCACCCACCTTGCCGTTGCCCCTGGTCGCCGCCTGGACGAGTAGTCCGTTTACATAGCGGAGCGACACTGCCAGACCGTCGATCTTCAGTTCGCAGACATATCGGACCGATTCTTCGACACCAAATTCGGTCAGGCGTTTGGCTGTGCGCTCACCCCAAGCCTTCAACTCGCCCAGATCCATGGCGTTGTCCAAGCTCATCATCGGTCGTGAATGCGTTACCGGTGAGAACTGTGCGGATGGCGCTCCGCCAACCACCCGCGTCGGGCTGTCGGCGGTGATCAGGTCCGGGTGCGAGGCCTCGATCGCCCGCAGATCTCTGACAAGATCGTCGTAGTCGGCGTCTGGAATCAGGGGCGAGTCATTGTCGTAGTAAGCGGCGTTGTGGGTCGCAATCTGGCCACGGAGCCAGTCCGCGCGACCAGCCGGGTCCAGTTCGGCGTCGGGCCCATCGGTTATAGACGTAGCCCCCGGGGCCGCCGTCGCCGCCGTTGTCGAATCATCTGTTGGCCTCATTGCAAGCAACGCTAGTCATCAGCAGTGACACTCGGGGTCGACGCGGAGGGCGGATCTAGGAGCTTGGGGGATCCCGGTCACCGGCCACAGGACTGACGTCGAGCCGCCCATCGATATGTCCGTGGCAACTTCAGGCGCCGAGAGACAGACGAGCGCCGATGGCCTGGCGGCGGACCCTCACCGAGAGCGAATCGACCAGGCCGAGGGCCCTGACGACCTGTGTGTCACCGAAATTTCCCAAGCCGTCGGAGGGGCCGACCAGGCTGCTGGCGCGCAATTGGAATGGGTCCATGCCCTCGCCGACGAGCGAGCACCAGATTCCCCCGAGCCGGCGCCAGAACAGTTCTTCCCCGTCGCCGAGTGGTTGGTCGACCGGGACTGCACCCCAGACGATGCTTCCACCGGCATCGAGGAAGGCATTCAGAACCGGAGCCGCCGACAACATGCTGTCGTCGGCGGGAGCGGAGATCAACGAGACCCCGGACCGTATGATTGACGGCCAGTCGGTCCGGCCCGCCACATGAATGCCAATGAGAAGGTCGCCGTGGTGGGCGCAGCTGTCGAGCGCATCGACGGTCGGGATGAGAGCGTCGGTGATTTCAGATGGTGACAACGGGAAGGTCGGGTGCATGGCACCGACCAGACCCGGTTCGGCCATGACCACCACGACAGATTCGCTGCCGATTACCGAGCGGTAGCGGGCCAACATCTTTGTTGCGAGTTCCGGAATGACCCGTTGTGAAAGGCTTAGGGCGTCACTGGTTGGCATTCCGGCCGCCCGCAGCGCGAGGGCGAAGCTAATCGGTCCGAGCACTCCGATCCTTGTCCCCACAAATTCCTCGGCCGTGTCAGCCTTGTGTCCCGTGATCCGTCGCAAGAAGATCTCGAACGGCTCATAGGCCTCTGCGGCCAGGTTGACGTTGATCGGTACCGAGCGGAAATCGAACTCGGCCGGGAGCTCGACGGCTCCGTGTGATATCACCCGAAGTCCGACCACTGCAGAACAGGCCTGTGCCAGTAAGGAGTGTCGGCTGGTCGCAGAGCTGGGAACGGTCGGGAAGGTCGGCTGGGTCGACAGCGCGAGTTCAACCGCCGCATCGGGCGACGTGAACGGTAGGTCACCGACGGAGGTGGCCAACCCGAATGGCAGTTCTACGAGCCTCCCCATGGCCCTGTTGTTAGCGGTCGGTGCTCAAGACGCGCAAGTCTGTAGCTGTGAGCGCATCCCCTTTCACCTGGGCAGTACGAGTTCTTTGGCTAAGTCTTCCTCTGACGCTGGGCGATCTGTTCGCCCGGATCCTCGAGGGTCGTTCAACCGAGGCGGTGTTGATCTGGAACATTGCCCTCTGGGCGGGCTGGAGTTCGGTCCTACTCGCTTCGCTGATCCTTCAACCAGTCACCCTGACGTACCTGCGGGTCATGGTTCCTCTGGCCGCCGCGCTCGGGTTGGTGAGCCTCATCGTGAGGGAGCCATCCCTACTCGGCTTGATCGGACTGGCATGCGCCCTGGTGGCAGCCGGACTGACACTCGGCGGTGATGTCGGGGGCGACTTCGTCAATGGCGCGTCCTATGGCGATGAGCGCAGGTTGTCCTTACGTCCACCGTCCGCGCTGCTACTTGGACCCTTGCAGCTGGTCTGGTTGGTGGTCGTGGGCCTGCCAGTAGCGGGAGTTGCTCTACTGGCGGCGGGCAACTGGATTTTCGGCGCGATCGTTCTGGCTTTCGGAGCGATCGGTTCCTGGTGGGGCTTCAGGACCTTGTATCGATTGGCGACCCGCTGGTTGGTTCTGGTGCCCGCCGGCCTGACGGTTGTCGACCACCTGACGATGGCTGAACCGACCTTGCTCAGACGGGATGCGATTCACCGACTTGGTCCCGCTCCTGTGGACCTTGATGCTCTGGACCTGACCGGAGGCTCGACGGGCTTGGTCGTTTCGGTCGAATTCACAGAGGCGCTCTCACTCGTGCCCGCAGCGCCGCGAAAGGAAGCGGCCGAGGCTGTGTCGGTCTCAGCGATCCTGCTCACCCCGACCCGTCCCGGGCAGTTGCTGACACAGGCCGAGTCCCGTCGGATTGCGGTTGACAGGACCTGATCCCAAATCAGGACCCCAAATCAGGAGCTGAGCCGGATCCAGGGCCCTACCGGAGCTGAGACACCCGTTGCGCTGAACAGAACCTGAGCCGGATCCAAGGGCCGAGCCGTACCCGGCTCGAAGGAATGGACCCAGAAAATAGAACATGCCCGACCGATGGACGGCCGGGCATGTCTTGACGACTTCGTTCTAGATGTTCCCCGGCGACGGCCGGAGGAACAGGTACCGCTCAGTCGGTTTGCGTCAGTCGCTCAGTGGAGGTTGCTGCGGCGACGGACCACCAGGAGCGATCCACCGGCGAGAACTGCGACCACACCGACCAGGGCGATCGTTGTCGAGTCGCTTCCGGTAAAGGCGAGTGAATTCGCCTCAACCTCGGGCTGTACGGGCGGGGAGGACTTCAGCTGAGTCTTCGACTGGACCTCGCCGCCGACGTAAGCCCCGTTGTTTTCCTGGGCACCGGCGACCGAAGAGAAGGCCAACACGGCGAGGAAAGCGAGGGCGATTGCTGCTACTGATGAACGAAGTGTCGTACGCATAGAAGCAACGTAACACCCTCACTTGAGGATTAATAGTCGTAGGAATCAGATCGGGTTGGGTAAATGCACCCGCCCGGATGTGGGCTCCATGTGGTGTGGAGCAGGCAAGCTATTGGGTCTTCATCCCAACTTGTCGAGGGTCAGTTCCCTCGCTCGGTTGTCATCCCATTTCCTCGAACCCGCACTCCAGGCAACAGAAGGAAACCGTGCCGAGGGAATCACGTTGATCGACTTCCACGCAGTTGGCAGGTCAAAGCCCAGCTCGATCTTCTTGGTCTCGCCTCTGGGGATGAGAACTCGGATGACGATGATCTTCGTTGGCCCATCAATGGCCGTTCCCACTATCTCCGCACCTGTGGCTGTCGGGTCTCCAGCACCGCCAGGGACAGTAAGGCTCAGGTATCCGAGATAGTCACCAGCAGCTAGTCCCAGTCCTGCAACCGGGCCTTCCACATATCTAGGTAGTCCGGCCGGTGACGTGTTGGTCAAAGTCACCTTGGCTTCAAGATGTCTCGTCGAATCAGCGGTCTTCGATGAGAGTTCCGAGGAGATTTCAAGGAACTGGTCCAGCTTGTTTCCACCTCGGTTGATGACTGAAAGCATCACATCGTTCTCGGCGAGAGTCCCGGACAATCCAAGGGAAACCCATCCGGCCTGTTGAACTGGATCCGAGGACCACATCATCAGGTGGCGTCCGCGCCCGACGGCCGTGAAGGCCTCGATCATGTCGGCCAACGGGACGTTGCCGCTGTTGAACGACTCGAATATGGCCGCGGCGACATCACCAAGGTGGGCTCGTCGTTCGTCCTGTCCGGACGAGGTAAGAGCCTTGTACTGCTCGACCAGAAGTACCTGAAGGACATTGTCCGCCGAAATCACCGACTGTTGACCGGAGTCGTCGGTCACCGAGACCGGCCCTGAAACCCGAAGCAGTTTCCTCAGTCCCACAACGTCGATGGCCATCGCGCCGTCGACCTTGCCGCGGCCCGACGACTTCCACATCTCGCTGGCCATACGCGCCGACTCGTCGAATCGGGGGGTCAAATTGAGATTGCGCCATTCCTGGGTCGGTGTGAGCGGGCCCCAGAGAGCCTCCAGCGTTGGATCCAGGCGTGCGCCGGGATGGGCAAGGAACATGTCTCCGGCCGGAGTGAATTCGCCAAGCTGGAATCGCCCTTCGGAGGTGGCCATCACACCAATCTGGAGGAACATTCCCGAGCCGGCGCGCATCTCGCCGTTGTTGGCGGCAAGGACCAGGTACTGCTCCGGCCCACCGAGGAACGCTCGGGTTCCCTTCACACCTGCGAGTGCGTCATCGAGTGTCGTCCTGGCTTCGTCGTACTGCTCGGAGAAGCGGTTCCGCGCTTTGGCCAGTGGGCTGAACAGGCCGTCGGCAGGTCCCAGGTCGATGTCGTCTATCCGTATCTGCAGTTGTGACAAGAGAGCTTCCAGATCCGCTGCAGCGGTGAGGCGATCCTGAATCCGTTCATCTCCGGTCGATGTCGAGTTGTCCTGGGATTCCACCAGTTCATGCGCATTGCTGAAGGCATCGAGTGTCGCCCTGGTGACCGTCAGCGAGGAACCTGTGAGTGCTCGGGCGGAGCGGATCTGACGACCGATGACTGGGATCGGCTTCAACAGCCCGAGGATCGGAGAGCGGAACCGGGCATGGGCGGAGCCGACGGATTTCTCGGCCGCTCGTAGGTCGCGCAGGTCGATATCGCCTTCGACCAGATGCGTCAGGTTCATCAGGTCCCCGCCGCTGACTTCGGAGAACGACTCAATTGAGTCGGCCGCCCTGTTGGCTGATCTGGTCCCCGAGACCACGAGGTACCCGGCTGTGACGGCCCACACGGCTACCAGTACACAGACGGCGGCGAGAATGCGTCCACGGAGCCTCTTCGGCGCCGTCGGAGGTTGGTCCGGTTCTGGATCGCGTGGCGTTGACAAGTCGCCAACGATACCGGGCCAAGTCGTGGAATCGACGCCCACCACTGCCGGTAGTCTCGTGGGTCCATGACAGAACGCATCACCACAAATGACGTAGCGAAGGTCGCCAAACTCGCACGCCTCAGACTGACCTCCGAGGAACTGGCTCGCTTCACCGATCAACTGAGCGACGTCCTGGACCATGCTGCGGACCTTCAGTCGCTCGATCTCGACGGGGTCGAGCCGATGGCGCAGCCGATTCCATTGTCGAACGTGTTCCGCTCAGACGTGGTCGGCACACCCCTTGATCGCTCGGAGGTCCTGGCGGTGGCGCCCGTGGATGAGAACGGACAGTTCCGAGTACCCCCGGTATTGGGAGAGGCAGAATGACCAGCGAATCCATCCGCAGCGCAAATGCAATCGCAGCTGCTGTCGCATCCGGTGAAAGTCCTGCCACAGAAGTGCTGGACGAATTTCTCGCCAGGGTCGACTCCCGCGAGACCGAGATCCACGCCTTCAACCTCGTTACTGCGGACTTGGCCAGCGAAACCGCCAGGTCGATAGACGAAGCGGTCGCGGCGGGGCGCCCCGTCGGGCGTCTTGCGGGGGTCCCTGTAGCGGTGAAGGACAACCTGTGCACCCGTGGCATCCCCACGACGTGCTCCTCGCGGATTCTCGAGAACTGGGTTCCGCCCTATGACGCGACGGTGGTGAAGAAGCTCGCCGAAGCAGGCGCCGTGGTCGTCGGCAAGACCAACATGGATGAGTTCGCCATGGGTTCATCAACCGAGAACTCGGCGTTCGGTCCAACCCGGAATCCGCACGACGTCACGAAGGTGCCCGGCGGGTCCTCTGGTGGTTCCGCAGCCGCGGTGGCCGCCGGGTTTGCCTCCATCTCCCTTGGCTCAGACACGGGCGGGTCGATCCGTCAGCCGGCCGCACTATGTGGAGTTGTCGGAGTGAAGCCGACCTACGGGACAGTTTCACGGCTGGGACTCGTTGCGTTCGGTTCCTCGCTCGACCAGGTCGGACCTTTCGCCATGAATGTCGCCGACGCCGCACTGGTCTGCGAGGTCATCGGTGGTCACGACCCCGGCGACTCGACTTCACTTCCGGACGGTTTCCCGTCTGTGTCGGACCATCTCGCGGACGGGGTCCAGGGATTGCGTGTGGGACTGGTGCGAGAGATGTTCGGCGAAGGGATATCTGCCGACGTCGAGACACGCGTCCGGGCTGCGGCAGAGGCATTGAGCGCAGCTGGAGCTGTGGTCGAAGAGGTCTCAGTACCGGCAGTCACATATGGGCTGTCCGCTTACTACCTCGTGGCTCCGGCCGAGGCTTCGTCCAACCTGTCCCGATACGACGGCGTCCGCTACGGCCTCCGGGTCGACGCTCCGACGACCGGCGAGATGATGGAACTGACCCGAACCGCCGGCTTCGGCGACGAGGTGAAGAGGCGAATCATGCTGGGCACCTATGCGTTGTCGGCTGGTTACTACGACGCCTTCTACGGCACGGCGCTGAAGGTACGCACCTTGATCCGACAGGACTTCGAACGTGTATACGAGGACTTCGACGTCCTGTTGTCGCCAACCTCGCCTACGACGGCATTCCCACTGGGTGACCGCACCGGCGATCCCATGTCGATGTACCTGAGCGACGTCTGCACGATCGCGACGAACCTTGCCGGCCACCCGGCCATGTCGGTCCCCTTCGGTACGGGCGACGACGGCATGCCGGTGGGTGTTCAGGTGATGGCTCCGGCGCTGGGCGAGGTCGCAATGTTCCGGACAGCAGCCGTGATCGAGTCGGCAGCAAACGATGGGAGCAACTCATGAGTACCCCCGAGGTGTCCACCACGGGCGTCGACCCGAAAGTCTGGGAAGTTGTCATCGGGCTCGAGGTCCACACCGAACTGGCGACCAACACCAAGCTGTTCTCGTCCGCAGCCAACGAGTTCGGCGGATCCCCCAATACCCACATCGACCCGTTGACGCTGGGGTTGCCGGGTTCGTTGCCGGTTCTGAACGAACACGCCGTCGAGCTGGCCATTCGCGTGGGGTTGGCCCTGAACTGCACGGTCCAGAGGTCGGTGTTCTCCCGGAAGAACTACTTCTATCCGGACCAGCCGAAGAACTACCAGATCTCCCAGTTCGACCTGCCGATAAACGGCGAAGGCTGGATGGAGTTGCCCACCGGAAAGGTCGCCGGAATCGAACGGGCCCACCTGGAGGAGGACACCGGAAAGTCCACCCACGTTGGTGGGGGAGGACGGATCCACGACGCCACCTACTCACTGGTCGACTACAACCGCGCCGGCGTTCCGCTGCTGGAAATTGTGGGGAAGCCCGACCTCCGATCTGCAGAGGACGCCCGGGCGTACGTCTCGGAACTCAGGGCGATCCTGGTGGCGGTCGGTGCTTCGGACGGCAAGATGGAGGAGGGCTCGCTGCGGGTCGATTGCAACGTCTCGGTGCGACGCCACGGTGACCCCGAGCTTGGAACCCGTTGCGAGATCAAGAACATCAATTCGCTACGCAGCCTGGGGCGGGCAATCGAATATGAATCAGCACGACAGGTCGACCTGATCACCGCAGGAGAGAGGGTCGAACAGCAGACCCGCCATTGGAACGAGTCCGAGGGGCGCACCCTCAAGCTTCGCTCCAAGGAAGAGGCCGACGACTACCGGTACTTCCCGGAACCCGATCTGGTCGAACTGGATCCGTCCCAGGAATGGATCGACCGGGTCCGATCAGAGCTGCCAGTGCTTCCAGCCGCCCGACGTCAGCTCTTGATCGAACGGTCCGGCGCGGAGCTGCCACAGGCAGCTTTGATCGTCGAGCGCGGTCTGGACGACCTGTGCATCGCAGTTATCGATCTCGGTGCCGATGCATCCAGAACAGTGACCCACGCGGAGCACAACCTGTCCGATCCGAGGGCGCTCGAGCTCAACCCCGCCAATCTGGCGAAGCTGATCGAACTCGATGTCGCCGGAGAGCTCAGCGCAACCCAGACCAAGACCGTTCTTGCCGAAATGATCGAGACCGGGAACGACCCTGTCTCCATTGCCGATACTCATGGGTTCAAGGCTATGGACACCTCGGAACTGGACTCGCTGCTCGACCAGATCGTCGCTGAGAATCCCAGTGAGTGGGAGAGGTTCCGTGAGGGTGACGCAAAAATCACCGGCTTCTTCGTGGGCAAGGTGATGAAGGCCACGAAGGGTCAGGCCGATGGCAAGGTCGTCACCGCAGCACTGAATTCCCGCAGAGGCTGAGTGTCGAGGATGCGGCAACCGGGGGTCCAGCGCAACCGGTCCGTCCAACGCAGGTTGTCCGTCCCGCGCGACCGGGCGGTTCCGCTCGGCCGGATGGTTCCGCGCGGTCGGATGGCCTTCGCCATCTTGCTGGCGGTGACGCTCGGGATCTTCGGCGCGTCCTGCAGCGACACGTCGCCGACCAGAGAGATCGCTCGCGACGCGTCGGAGTCGACCATCCCAGGGGTACCCCCGACCGCACCGCCGACGACCAAGTACGACGGGCGCGGTCTGAGTCCCGACGCCATGGCACTGATCGGTGAGCTCAACGACCTGCTTTCCGAGAGAGATATCTGCGAAGTCTTGACCGGCAATGCGCTCAAGCCGTTCTTGTCCGGGGATTTCGACGCGACCAGCCTGGTGACCAGCCCCTCGGGAGTCTCGCAATTGTTGGTCGCTGTCGACTCCCTGTTCACCCATCTGGTCGATATCGCGCCTGACGAGATAAAGCCCGCGATGGACACGATTCGCTCAGCCTGGAAAAGGGTTGCTGCCATCGATCCTGGCGCGACCGACCGTGAAGCCAGGACCGACGCGATCCTCGCCGAGCCGGAATCCAGGGCCGCGACCCAGATCCTGGGTGCATGGCTCCCGAAGAACTGCGGACCCGCCGCCAGCATCCTTTCCGGAATCCCTGGGCTGGGTTCCTGACCACAGCAGTTCCCGTCCGCCAACTGGCGGTCGCTCGGATACCCACAGCTACTTGAGCGACAGCCAGTTTGGGAGTGAGGCCGGTTCGGGAGCGACAGTCGGTTCGGGAGCGACAGCCAGTTCGGGAGCGATAGCCAGTTCGGAAGTGACAGCCGGTTCGGGGTGCTTCAGGTAACTTCCTGTGCGTGGCAACGATCTGGCAGATAATCGAAAATCGCGCAGCCGAATCCCAGGACGAGACGATGCTCATCGCCGAGGACGGGACGACGATGACCTTCGGTGAATTCCGCTCGACGGCGGAGCGGGTGGCAGCGGGACTCGCCGGTCTGGGCATTGGCTCCGAGACGCGAGTGACCTGGCAGTTGCCGACCAACATCGCATCGATAGTTGCGTCAGCGGCCCTGGCGCGATTGGACGCCATCCAGAGCCCGGTCCTGCATCTCTACCGTGAGAAGGAACTGGGCTTCGTGATGCAGCACACCTCGGCCGAGTTCTGTGTGGTCCCCGGCGTCTGGAACGGGTTTGACTTCGAGGCTATGGCCAAGGGCCTGGCTTCCAAGATGGATCCGTCACCGACGGTTCTGAACATCGATTCGCTCCCCGAAGGCGATCCAGCCACATTGCCGCCTGCTCCGGTGTTCTCCGACGGCGATGAACCGGTTCGATGGATCTACTCGACCTCGGGGACCACATCGGACCCCAAGGGCGTCCTGCACACAGACGGCACACTGATTGCCGGCGGACAGGGGCTCGCTGATGCGCTCGAGATGACACCCGCCGACGTCGGCTCAATGGCGTTCCCGTATGCGCACATCGCAGGCCCGGACTACTTGCTGATGATGTTGATCGCGGGAATGCCTGCAGTGTTGATCGAGGCGTTCGCACCCGCCTCTGCGGTTGCAACCTACGCCCGCAACGGCGTGACCATGGCTGGGGGAAGCACGGCGTTCTACCAGATGTTCATTGCTGAGCAGCGCAAGCAGCCGGGCGAGCCCGTTATCCCGACGCTGCGGGCGCTGTCCGGTGGTGGAGCGCCGATGCCTCCCGAGATCTACCGCGAGGTCCTCGACGAACTGGGTGTCAAGACCTGTCATGGCTATGGCATGACGGAGATTCCGATGATCACCCAGGGATCACCGACAGACAGCGATGAACAGCTTGCCAATACCGTCGGAAAGCCGGTCACCGGTGCCGAGGTTCGTATCGTCACCGAGGCCGGAACCGTGGCCGAACCGGGCGAGGACGGCGAGGTTCGGGTCAAGGGACCAATGGTCGCCAAGGGATACACGAACAAGGATCTGACCGCCGAGGCCTTCGACGAGGACGGATACTTCCGCACCGGAGATGTCGGTCACGTACGAGCCGATGGCCACGTCGTACTGACCGGCAGGCTCAAGGACATCATCATCCGCAAGGGCGAGAACATCTCGGCCAAGGAAATTGAGGACCTCCTCTATGCCCATCCAGGAGTGGGGGACGTAGCAGTTGTCGGCCTTCCGGACCGTGAACGTGGGGAGCGTGTCTGCGCCATCGTCGAAGCACCGACCGACGGGCCGGCAATCACCTTCGACCAGATGGTCGAGTTCCTGGGGGAGCAGGGGCTGACAAGGTTCAAGACTCCCGAACAGCTCGAAGTCGTCGACTCGCTGCCGCGCAACGAGACGCTGCGCAAGGTCCTCAAGTACAAGCTCCGTGAGGAGTTCGCCTCGAAGTCCTGGCCCTGAGCGTTGGCAAGGCGGAGTGCACCCAAGAAACCGACACTGGTTTCGCCCGTGCTGTCTGGTCGCTCGCTGGAACCCGATCGGAAGCCGTCACGGTGGCAGTTCCTGGGTGAACATCGGGTGATGGTCTTGGCCGTTGCGGCAGCGCTCGTGATTCTCGTCGCGCTAGGGGTGACCAAGTTGGTTGCCGAGAGCGCCGCTGACTCGGCTACCAGGGAGCGAGCCGCTGAGATCCACAAAATTCTCGACGGCTCTACTCCCAGGGAGTTCCTGGCATTCAATGCCGGGGTGAAGACGGCTGGTTCCCTTGCCGAGCAGATCCGCAATCAGGAAGGATTCGTCAACATAAAGGCGGTCGCGGACAGCGCCACGATTCGTATTCAGCCCGAGGGGTGGTGGTCCGGATTCACAGAACGCTGCATCGTTGCGGTGGTGGAGGAATCGAAGGTCCACGTGGCGGTGCCCAAAGTCGCATGTGTCCGCGTGAAACTGCCCGGCTCCTAATGGCATACCTTTGGTTGCCATGAGCGAAAACCGCGACCTAAAGACCCGCTCCCACGAGGTCACAGACTTTCCGAACCGTTCAGCCGCCAGGGCGATGCTTCGAGCGACCGGAATGACGGACAACGACTGGGACAAGCCCCAGATCGGCGTGGTCTCGTCGTGGAACGAGGTGACCCCGTGCAACATGCCGCTGGGCGACCTGGCCAAACGCTCCAAGGAAGGCGTCCGCGACGCCGGCGGATACCCGATCGAGTTCAACACGATCGCCGTGTCGGACGGAATTTCGATGGGTCACGAGGGAATGCGCGCCTCGCTGGTCTCGCGCGAGGTGATCGCGGACTCGGTCGAAACCGTCATGCACGCGGAACGCTTCGATGCGATGGTCACCTTCGCCGGCTGCGACAAATCGCTGCCAGGCATGATGATGGCTTCGGCCCGCCTGAACCTGCCGGCGGTGTTCCTCTACGGAGGATCTAAACTTCCCGGCAATTACAACGGCGCAGTGCTGGACATAACCTCGGTGTTCGAAGCGGTCGGGGCCTATTCGACCGGCGCGATCGACGCCGAGGAACTCGACCACATCGAGCGGAATGCCTGTCCGACCGTGGGCGCGTGTGCGGGGATGTTCACCGCCAACACGATGGCTTCGATCGGTGAGGCCCTGGGTCTGTCGCTACCCGGGTCCGCGTCGGCCCCGGCGGTCGACCGTCGACGGATGGACTACGCCTACGCATCGGGTGTGGCCGTTCTGAACCTGTGCCGGATGGACATCAAGCCTCGTGACATTCTCACCAAGGGAGCTTTCGAGAATGCCATCGCGGTGACCATGGCACTTGGTGGTTCGACCAACGCAGTTCTGCACCTCTTGGCCATCGCCCACGAAGCTGGCGTGGAGCTACACCTGGAGGACTTCAACAAGGTGGCTGCTCGCGTTCCCCACCTGGCGGACACCAAGCCCCACGGCAAGTACCACATGCTCGACGTCGACCGAATCGGAGGCGTCCCGGTGGTCATGGCCATGCTTCTCGAAGCGGGCCTGATAAACGGCGACGAGATCACGGTTACCGGCAAGACAGTGGCTGAGAACATGGCTCTGATCGATCCTCCGGCCCCGGACGGAGAAGTCATCCACGCCTTGTCCAGTCCGATCCACGACATCGGCGGTCTGGCGGTGCTGAGCGGATCGCTCGCTCCCAACGGCTCCGTGGTTAAGGTCGCAGGGATCGACTTCGACACCTTCGAGGGACCTGCCCGCGTGTTCGACGGTGAGCAGTCGGCGATGGATGCTGTCATGGGCGGCCAGATCAACTCGGGTGACGTCGTCGTCATCCGCTACGAGGGCCCCAAGGGCGGCCCTGGTATGCGGGAGATGCTCGCCATCACCGGTGCGATGAAGGGTGCCGGACGGGGTGGCGACGCCGCGCTGATAACCGACGGCCGTTTCTCGGGTGGGACGCACGGCTTCTGCATCGGCCATGTGGCCCCCGAAGCAACCGAGGGTGGCCCGATAGCGTTCGTCGAAGAAGGCGACATCATCAGCATCGACGTCAGGGCGCACACCATCGACCTGCTCGTCGACGAGGAAACCCTCGCCGCACGGCGGGTCGGCTGGGAGCCACCGGCGCCCCGCTACACCACTGGAGTCCTGGCAAAGTACGCGGCACTCGCCCAGGGTGCCGAGAAGGGCGCTATCACCGCGCCATGAGCCGGTACTCGTGACCAGGTCGGTCGGACCCGGAGCAGTGGCGCCTGTCCCGGGCTGGCCGGCGGTAGTCGCGCGTTCGCTGCACAAGCGGTTCGGCAACCAGGTCGCGGTCGGTTCGCTTGACCTGGATATTCCGACGGGCAGTTTCTGCGGGCTGGTCGGACCCAACGGGTCGGGTAAGACGACTTCCCTGCGGATGATCGCTGGCCTGCTGCGACCAGACGCCGGCCAGGTCTGGGTGGCAGGTCACGACTCGTGGAGCGATCCCGTTTCGGTCAAACGGCTGCTCGGAGTGGTCCCTGACCCCTTGAACCTCTTCGACCGCCTCAGCGCACGCGAGTTACTCCGCCACATGGGCGACATCCGAGGTATGGATGCCCAACTGGTGGCGGGACGGACCGAAGAGCTTCTCGGAGTGATGGATCTGCTCGGCTCTGCCGACGAGCAGATCGGCGGATACAGCCACGGGATGCGCAAGAAAACGGCAATAGCGTCAGCGCTTCTCCACCGTCCGGCGGTTCTTCTGCTCGACGAACCCTTTGAGGGCGTTGATCCTGTTTCGGCAGTCGCCGTGCGGAGGATGCTCGACCGCTATCGCGGCGGAGGAGGCACCGTCATTTTCTCCTCGCACACGATGGACCTGGTCGATCGAATGTGTGACTACGTGGCCGTGATGGCCAAAGGTGCCCTTCTGGCCGTCGGGCCGATCGAGGCGCTCAGGGGCGGAGGCCGACTCGAGGACGCGTTCATCTCGATGATCGGGGCCTCGCCGGTGTCCGACGCCGATCTGGCCTGGCTCGACGACGCCCGGTGAAGTTGCCCGATAGAAGGAGCCCGTTGGAAGTGGCTCAGGTGCAGCAGGGATCGGTGGGTAGGGTCGGGATCCCCCATGCGGTCAGGGCACTCCTGGCATTGAAGGTCGCGCTACTGGTGGGGGCACTCAAAGGAAGCACCCAGCAGCGGATACAAGTTGCGATCTCAACCCTGCTGTCGATCGTATTCGGCATATCGGCAGTCGTGGTCCTGTCGCTCCTCGGGAACAGGCAACAGGCCGCAGACGCAGGACTGATCATCGTGCTACTGCTCCCGGTCGCGTCGATCGGAGTCGGACTGTTGTCCGCAGCGACCGGGGTCGAGGCGACGATCGACGCGCGTCACCTGGCCACCGAGCCTCTGACCCCTGCCGAGTTGGGAATCGGGATGCTCGCGACGGCGATGGTCGGGCCGCCAGGTGTCCTCGCTCTTCTGGCCGGTGTCGGGGTGTTTCTGGGCTGGCGTACGGGCGAACCGGTTGATGTGGTGATTCTGCTGGTGGCGATTGTCGGCTGGTTGCTGACGATGCTGCTGTTGTCTCGCACCTTCGCGAACGCTCTCGGGGCCTGGGCGACGGGCCGGTTCCGCCAGTTGGCCCAAGCCGGAGCAACTCTTGCGGCACTGCTCGCCTGGGTTGCCACACAGGTCATCGCGAACGACCCGGACAGCTGGGACCACGCTCGTCTGGTCAGCCTCTCGGGAGTCGCCAAGTGGACCCCGCCGGGCCAACTTGGAGTTGCGATCTCAACGACCGGGCGACCGTTCGAGGCGCTGGTGCACCTGGTGCTCGGGTTCTCCTGGCTTCCGCTGCTGGTGTGGGCGAGCGTTGCCAGCACCCACCGGCTGGTGCTGTCATCGCCTCGGCCGGGCAGCGACGGTCGTCGGATGAGGACCGCTCGGGTGGGACTCCGCACCTCGCTCGGTTTCATGCCGGCCGGACCCGTCGGAGCAATCGCCGTGCGAACTCTGAGAACCAAACTCAGAACCCCGCGTCAGGCCGTCAACACGATCACAGCCCTGGTGGTGGGTGCCGGTGTGTTCCTGATCGGACCGGTGTTCAGCGGCGGCATTACCGACGGTCGACTGGTGATGCTCGGTGGCGTTCTCCACTTCGCCGTGCTCTTCGACGGAAACAACAGCTTCGGGGTGGACGGGCCAGCATTGTGGATGGAAATCCAGGCAGGAGCCGACGCCAGAATCCTCGTCCGGGCCAAGGCGTTGTCGAGCATCGTTGTGATGATCGTCCCCGCGTTGGTTATTCCGTCTGGACTGGCCGCAATCTCGGGTGGTTGGGAATGGCTTCCGGCCGCGCTGTTGTTGGGCATCGGTTCGGTCCTGGCCGCGGCCGGCGTCTCGGTCGGGACTGCGGCGATCGCGCCGGTCGCCATGCCGGAGAGCCCCAATCCGCTCGCCTCTGGCGATACCGGACAGGGCTGCCTGGCGGGGATGACCCTGGCGCTGGGGATGTTTGTCCTGGCGGTGGCATCGGCACCGGTGGGCCTTGGGGTGCTAGTGGCGAGTGGCCATTCGGCGTTGGTGACGACCCTCGTCGCGCTGGGTGCCCCGTTGACCGGCGTCGTCATGCTCTGGGCCGGTACCAGGGTCGCCCAATGGCGCCTCACCGGGCGTGAATCGGAATTGGTTCAGCACATCACCCCGGCGCGCTGACCGCTGATGGAATCAGCCGGTTCCGCGGGGCCCGGACTTTCGCCATCGCCGACCACGCCAGCGCACGACTTCGCGAATAGCCACCGCCGCCAGGATAAGTATGGCAACCAGAACTGGAACCCAATCGGTCATCTCCGACGACCGTACCCCTCTGGGAGGACCTGGACAGAATGTCGGAGGTTGGCAGACGCTGCATGTTCGGGGCAGACTGTTGTCGATGAACGCAACGACGCTTCTTCTCGTACCCCTCTGAGGCACACGACCGGCGATCAGACCGCGTGTGCCCTGCGACCTCCCCGACGGGAGGTCGTTCTGGTTTTAGCCACGCCTTCGAAATCGGCCAGAGTGTTCCCGGAATGTTCCGAGACCAACGCGTCCTTCGCTCATCATCCGGAGCGAACTCTCCAGCAGCGAACTCTCCAGCATCTAACTCTCCAGCAGCCAACTCTCCAGCATCTAACGGGCAACACCAGGAAAACATATGAAGATGAACGGTGGACAAGCACTAATTCAGGCGCTCGAACTCGAGGGAGTAGAGGTGATCTTCGGGTTGCCCGGCGGAGCGATTCTTCCCGTCTATGACCCGATCCTCGATAGTCCGATTCGACATGTCCTGGTTCGACACGAACAGGGCGCCGGCCACATGGCCGAGGGATTTGCCCATGTAACGGGTCGACCCGGTGTCGCGATGGTCACTTCGGGGCCCGGTGCCACAAACATCGTCACTCCGCTCGCGGATGCCTATATGGACTCAGTCCCGATGGTGGTCATCACCGGTCAGGTCCCGTTCCCGTCCATCGGAACCGATGCCTTCCAAGAGGTTGACATCGTCGGCATCACCCGTGGGATCACAAAACACAACGAACTCGTCACCCGTGCCGAAGACATCCCCATGGCGATCCGCCAGGCGTTCCACATCGCCACGACCGGTCGACCCGGCCCGGTGCTGGTCGACATTCCCAAGGACATCGTCGATCCCAACAACCCTGCCTCGGCGCTCGAGTGGTACTGGCCGAGCGACGCCGAAGTCGCGTCGAGTCTCCCCGGCTACAAGCCGACCATCAAGGGTCATCCCCGCAAGGTCAAGGAAGCTGCCGAACTCATAACGGCAGCGAAGCGACCGGTCATCTACGCAGGTGGTGGCATCCTCAAGGCCCGAGCCGCCGAGGCTCTCAAGGAACTGGCCGAGATGACTGGGATTCCCGTCGTCACGACCCTGATGGCCAGGGGAGCGTTCCCCGATGACCACGAACTCTGCCTGGGCATGCCCGGTATGCACGGCAACTACACGGCCGTGACGGCCATGCAGCGCTCCGACCTGCTCATTGCGCTCGGTAGTCGTTTCGACGACCGGGTCACCGGCAAGCTCGACGGCTTCGCTCCGGAGGCCAAGGTCATCCACGTCGACATCGATCCCGCCGAACTCGGCAAGGTCCGTCAGCCCGACGTCCCGATCGTCGGCGACTGCAGGTTGGTCATAGAAGAGATGATCCGTTCGATCGAGGCTCTCGGCGGATCGTCCGCCCAGGCGGACCGAAGCGAATGGCGCAGCACGGTTTCGGGTTGGCAGGAGCAGTTCCCCCTCAGCTACGAACAGTCCGAACCGGGTGGTCTTCTCAAGCCCCAGTTCGTCCTGGAGCAACTCCGCGAACGTTCGCCCGAGGACACCATCGTCGTGTCCGGCGTGGGTCAGCACCAGATGTGGGCAAGTCAGTACTGGAAGTTCAATCACCCTTATACCTGGGTCAACTCAGGCGGTCTGGGAACCATGGGCTTCTCGGTTCCTGCGGCCATCGGTGCCAAGGCCGGCAAGCCTGACCGCACGGTCTGGGCGGTCGACGGTGATGGTTGTTTCCAGATGACCGCTCAGGAACTGGTTACCGCTGCAACCGAGCGGATTCCGGTGAAGATCGCGATTCTCAACAACGCCTATCTGGGCATGGTCCGGCAGTGGCAGGAAATGTTCTACGAAGAGCGCTACTCCGAGGTCTATCTCTCCCCGGACCTGCCCGACTACGTCAAGTGGGCCGAGGCCATGGGTTGCATCGCCCTTCGGGTTGAAACACCTGAAGAAGTCGGTCCCGCTATCGACAAGGCCAATTCGATCAACGATCGCCCGGTCGTTCTCGAGTTCAGAACCGACTCCTCGGAGAAGGTCTTCCCGATGGTGCCTTCGGGACGAACCAATGACGACATCGTGGTCGGACCCGACCAAGAAGGTGGCAACTGATGACTCTGCAGTCGATGAACCTGAGACGAGCAGGCTCCAAGCCACCGAAGTACCACGTCCTGTCCGTTCTGGTCGAGAACCGATCGGGTGTGTTGGCTAGGGTCTCGGGGCTCTTCGCCAGGCGTGGTTACAACATTTTCTCCTTGGCCGTTGCCCCCACCGATGATCCACGTTTCTCGCGGATCACAGTGGTGGTCGATGTCGAGACAGCTCCGCTCGAGCAGGTCGTCAAGCAGCTGAACAAGCTGATCAACGTCATCAAGATCTCCGAGCTCGACCCGCGCGACTCGATCGAGCGTGAACTCATGCTGGTGACGGTCAAGGCGCCGGCCGAGATACGAGGTCAGATCATCGAACTCGCCGGCGTGTTCGAGGCCAGGGTGATCGACGTCGGACACGACGAAATGACCATCTCGCTCGACGAACATCCGGAACGACTCGATGACCTCGAGGGCATGCTCAGGGGATATGGGATCATCGATCTGCAACGCACGGGTCGTGTGGCGCTCCCAAAACTTGAGCGCTCGGCGTCGCCGGGGCTTCGCTCCGCGGGCTGAGCCGACCCACGCGTTTCACCTACCGACCCAAGACCGTACAAACTTCATCCAGCACAGCAATCCTGACAAGATCAACCAACACCCAGAAGCAAGGACCAGAGACTCCATGGCGAACGTCTATTACGAGAAGGATGCCGATTCCTCGATCATCGCGGGCCGCAAGGTCGCGATCCTCGGGTACGGATCCCAGGGGCACGCCCACGCGCTGAACCTCAAGGAATCCGGAGTCGATGTTCGTGTCGGACTTCGCGAGGGAAGCTCGTCACGCGCCAAGGCCGAGGAAGCAGGACTGCGGGTCGTTGACATCGCAACTGCATCCGCTGAAGCAGACCTGATCATGATGTTGCTTCCCGACACTGACATCGGGCCTGTCTACGCATCCGACGTCGCTCCGAACCTGAACGACGGCGATGCACTGTTCTTCGCTCACGGCTTCAACGTGCGCTTCGGTTACGTCCAGGCCCCCGAGGGTGTCGATGTCGCCATGGTCGCTCCGAAGGGTCCAGGTCACCTGGTGCGTCGCACCTACACCGAGGGCGGCGGCGTGCCGGCGCTCATCGCTGTGTCCCAGGACGCAACCGGGGGAGCCAAGGCTCTGGCGCTTTCCTACGCCGACGCCATCGGCGGAAGTCGGGCAGGTGTGCTCGAGACCACCTTCGAGGAAGAGACCGAGACTGATCTCTTCGGTGAGCAGGTTGTCCTGTGCGGTGGCTTGACCGCTCTGGTCCAGGCCGGATTCGAGACACTGACCGAAGCCGGCTACCAGCCGGAGTCCGCCTACTTCGAATGCCTCCACGAGCTCAAGCTGATTGTGGACCTCATGTACGAACAGGGCATTGCTGGAATGCGCTACTCGATTTCGACCACCGCGGAGTACGGCGATCTGACCCGCGGCCCGAGGATCATCAACTCGGCGGTCAAGGCCGAGATGAAGAAGATCCTCGGCGAGATCCAGTCGGGTCAGTTCGCTACCGAGTTCGTCGATGAGATCGCGGCCGGTGGCCCCAACTTCAACAAGCTGCGTGAAGCTGGCAAGGAGCACCAGGTCGAGAAGGTCGGCGCCGAGTTGCGCGGAATGATGCCGTGGATCTCGGCCGGCAAGGCCAAGGTCGAGGACATCTCCGGCGGCGACTGAAGCCGGACCGGAGCATGGCCCGGTCCCACTTCGCTCTCCACCTAGCCTGAGACGGTGCACGTAACCGCTCCGGCATCCTCGGCCAACCTCGGCCCTGGATTCGACACTCTGGGTCTGGCCCTCGATCTTCCGTTCGAACTGATCGAGGGCCAGACCGCGTCTGGTGGCGCGTCCGGTCCCGCGTCTGGCGGCGCGTCCGGTCTCGCGTCTGGCGGCGCGTCTGGCGGCGCGTCCCGTTCCGCGCCCGTGGACGTTCCACCGGGATTCCTGCTCGCCGAGCAGGGCCACCCCGCGTGCCGGGCGTATGTGGCCGCAGGCGGCGCTCCGGAGCGCGAACTGTGGTGGCGAAGCCCGATCCCTCCCGGCAGAGGACTTGGGTTCTCGGGCGCCGCGCGGGTGGCCGGTGCCTATCTGGCTCTGCTCGGGTCCGGATCCGAGCTCGACGGCGCGTTCCGGATTGCGGCCGGTCTGGAGGGACATCCGGACAACGCCGCCGCTTCGACATTCGGAGGTCTGACCGTCGCGGCCGGTGGTGCAGCTGTCCGGGTCCGCGGGCCCGAAGGACTTGTCGAACGTCTTCGCTTGGTGACCTGGTCCCCGGCGGAGGGCACTTCCACAGACTCGTCCCGATCGCACCTTGAGGAAGGTGTACCGCTGCCCATTGCCATCTCATCGATTGGCCGTGCCTCTCTGTGGGTGGCAGCAATTGCCTCGGGTCGGCTCGACCTCTTGCGCCAGGCGTGCCTGGATGAACTGCACCAGCCGGCCCGGCTGGCAGCACGGCCAGACGCGGCAGCAGTACTCCGTGCCTGTCTGGACAGCGAGCAGGTGCTCGCGGCCTGGCTGTCGGGATCGGGGCCCACGGTCGCTGCGCTGCTTGGTTCCGAGCAGGACGCCAGCCGGTTGGCCGAACAACTGACCGCGGGGTCGCCGGTGGATCATCAGGACCGGTCCCGGGTACGAGTTCTGAAGATTGACGTCAAGGGTGTGCACCAGGTGATACCTGACTGACTTGGTCGGGAATGGGTGTACGATCCGCTCAGCAAACACACAGAGAGGTCCTAATGAGCGACAACTGGGGTTTCGACACCCGCCAGATCCACGCAGGCGCGCAGCCAGATCCGACAACCGGGTCGCGCGCGACACCCATCTATCAGACGACCGGGTTCCAGTTCCGTGATACCGATCACGCCGCGAACCTCTTCGCTCTGAGCGAGATCGGCAACATCTACACGCGGATCATGAATCCGACCCAAGGGGTGCTCGAAGCCCGAATTGCGAGCCTCGAGGGTGCTCCCGACACCGCCGTCGGTCTTCCCGGTGCGCTCATGGTCGGCTCGGGCCTTGCAGCCGAGACGCTCGCGATACTGAACCTCGCCTCTTCGGGTGACCACATCGTCGCTTCGTCCTCTCTCTACGGCGGCTCCTACAACCTCTTCAACCACACCTTCCCGAAGATGGGAATCGAGTTCACCTTCGTCGAGAACCCGAACGATCCCGAGGCTTGGGCCGCTGCTGTTCGACCGAACACCAAGGCGTTCTTCGGCGAGAGCATCGGCAACCCGCGAAACGACGTTCTCGATATCGAGGCCGTCGCTGCGGTGGCGCACGAGAACGGTGTTCCTCTCATCGTCGACAACACGATCGCTACCCCGTATCTGATGAACCCGCTCGCCCTCGGCGCCGACATTGTCGTGCACTCGGTGACCAAATTCCTGAGCGGCCACAACACGATCATTGGCGGCGCAATCGTTGACGGAGGAAGTTTCGACTTCTCAGCGAACGACAAGTTCCCCCAGTTCACCGAGCCCGACGAGAGCTACCACGGCCTGGCCTACTGGCCCGCACTGGGAGCTGGTTCCTACATCATCAAGGCTCGTGTCCAGATGCTGCGTGACCTGGGTCCGGCAATCTCGCCGTTCAACTGCTTCCTGGCAATCCTCGGCATCGAGACCCTGTCGCTGCGCATGGATCGCCACATCGAGAATGCCAAGAAGGTCGCGGCCTACCTCGAGAGTCACCCGCAGGTCGAGCGGGTCCAGTACGCCGGTCTCGAATCGAGCCCGTACAACGCTCTGGCCAAGAAGTACCTACCCAAGGGTGCCGGGTCAGTGCCGGCCTTCATCATTTCGGGTGGGCGCGAAGCCGGAAAGAAGTTCGTCGAAGGACTCGAACTACACAGCCACATCGCACACATCGGCGATGTCCGCAGCCTGGTCATCCATCCGGCGTCGACAACGCATCAGCAGCTCACCGATGAAGAGCAGGTATCAACCGGGGTCGAGCCCGGACTGATCCGACTTTCGGTCGGACTCGAGAACATCGAGGACATCATCGCCGACCTGGACAAGGGTTTCGCCGCAGCCAAGGGCTGAACGTCTGAACCCGAACCCCGGTTCAAAGGTCCGACTGTTCAAAGGTCCGCCTGTTCAAAGATCCGACTGTGGGAATTCCACAGTCGGATCTTTGCGTTCTAGCTCAGCTCAGCGAGGACGTCGTCGACGCAGTTCGTCAGCGCTACGACATCGGAGGGATCGATCGCCGGGAACAGCGCAACCCGGAGCTGGTTGCGCCCGAGCTTGCGGTAAGGCTCGACATCGACCAAGCCGTTCTGGCGCAGAACAGCGGCAACGACGGCGGCGTCGACCGAGTCGTCGAAATCGATCGTCGCGACGACGTGTGACCTCTTCGCTTCGTCGGTCACGAAGGGTGTCGCCAGGGAATGGGCATCCGCCCATCCATAGATTGCTGCCGCTGACTCGTCACAACGTCCTGCCGAGAAGGCGAGGCCACCGTTGTCGTTTATCCAGCCGACCTGTTCGGCGGCCAAGAACAGCGTGGCGAGTGAAGGTGTGTTGTAGGTCTGATCCTTGCGCGAGTTGTCCAGTGCAATTCCCAGGTCGAAGAACGCCGGAACCCAGCGGTCACTGGCTGCGATCCTCTCGATGCGTTCAATTGCCCTAGGCGAACAGGCCGCCAACCAGAGTCCGCCATCGGAGGCCAGACACTTCTGGGGAGCGAAGTAGTAGACATCCACCTGATTCGGGTCGAAACGCAACCCGCCGGCCGCCGAAGTTGCGTCGACCAGTACGAGCGCATCGTCGTCGGCGCCCTCGGGGCGGTTCAGAGGCATTGCGACGCCGGTCGAGGTCTCGTTGTGGGTGAGGCAATACGCGTCGATCCCCTCGGCGGCGACAGACAGAGGATGGTCACCGGGGTCTGCGGAAATTATCTGGGGTTCTCCCAGATGCGGGGCCGCAGCTGCAGCCTTGCCGAACTTCGATGAGAACTCACCGAAGTGCAGGTGCTGACTGCGATCCTGAATCAGGCCAAAGGTGGCGGCATCCCAGAAAGCAGTCGTTCCGCCGTTGCCCAGGAGGATCTCATAACCGTCGGGCAGCGCAAACAGCTCGGCGAGTCCGTTCCGAAGCTCGCTGACCTTGAACCTGACCGGAGCCTGACGATGACTGGTCCCCAGAAAGTGTGAAGCCGAGCCGCTGAGCATCTCGATGGCATCGGGGCGGATGCGGGAAGGTCCGCAACCGAAACGGCCGTCGATGGGAAGAATGTCGTCAGGGATCGAAATGTCAGGAGTGCTCACGGCCCAAGTCTCGCGGGCCGGGGAGGACTGAGCGAAAACTTTGGCTGTGACGTGTGTGGCAGGTCGCTCAACGATGGGAATGCGTTAGGGGAGGACGCGCCGTGGCCGGTAACTTCGGCATATGAGTTCAAGTGGTTCTCCAGCACCTGCCCCGTCCAGTTCCAGGTCGCGCATTTCGGCCCGGGTGGCTGCAATTGCCCCGTCGGCCACCTTGGCGGTGGACGCCAAGGCCAAGGCTCTCAAGGCAGCAGGCGAGCCGGTCATCGGGTTCGGCGCCGGTGAACCGGACTTTCCTACTCCTGACTACATCGTCGAAGCGGCGGCGGCTGCGTGTCACGACCCCAAGAACCATCGATACACGGCCGGTCCTGGCCTGCCCGAGTTGCGCGCGGCTGTCGCGGCAAAGACGCTGCGTGACTCTGGCGTCGAGGTGACCCCTGAGCAGGTGCTCATCACCAACGGGGGCAAACACGCCGTCTATACGGCCTTCACCGTTCTGGTCGACGAGGGCGACGAAGTCCTGTTGCCGGCCCCGTACTGGACCACATATCCGGAGCCCATCGCCCTGGCGGGCGGGGTGTCGGTAGTGATTCCGACCGACGAGTCGACCGGGTTCCGGGTCACGGTCGAACAGCTTGAGGCCGCCCGAACCGAGCGAACCAAGATCCTTCTTTTCGTGTCGCCGTCCAACCCCACGGGCGCCGTCTATCCAGCCGATGAGATCGAGGCCATCGGCCGTTGGGCCCTTGAGCACGGAATCATCGTCATCACCGACGAGATCTATGAACATCTGGTCTATGCGGGAGCCGAGAACCACAGCATTCTCGAACTGGTGCCCGAACTCGCCGACCAGTGCGTGATTCTCAACGGCGTCGCCAAGACCTACGCAATGACCGGCTGGCGGGTCGGTTGGATGATCGCTCCATTGGACATCATCAAGGCGGCCAGCAACCTCCAGTCCCACCTGACGTCCAACGTCTGCAACGTGGCACAGCGGGCGGCTCTGGCGGCGGTCGAGGGAGATCTGAAGGCAGTCGACGCCATGCGAGAGGTGTTCGATCGCCGCAGGATCGAGATCCACCGTCTTCTGAGCGCAATTCCGGGCGTGACCTGTCTCGAACCTCAGGGTGCGTTCTACGCCTATCCCAACCTGACCGGGCTGCTCGGAGTGGAACTGGCTGGACGCACCGCCTCGACAACCGTCGAATTGGCCGACCTGATCCTTGAAGAGGCCAAGGTCGCCTTCGTCCCGGGTGAAGCGTTCGGGTCCCCCGGTTACGGCCGGTTCTCCTTCGCTCTCGGTGACGAGGAGATGATCGAGGGGATCACCCGGATCGCACGTCTGGTAGCAGGCGATCTCTGAAGGCACTGTGAAAAACAAAGCTCCCTACGGAGAGTGGGATTCGCCCCTGAGTGCCAGCGCTGCCGCCGTCGCGGGAATCCGGATAGGTCCGGTTTTCATTGCCGACGGCAAGCACATCTTCTGGTCCGAAACGGTGTCCCAGGATGGCGGCCGCACCGCAATCATGTTCAGCCCCAAGGGTCGTGCCGGAGCAACCACCGACAGCCCTCGCGAGTTCGGCGCGGGAATGATGATCTCGGCGAGAAGCCGCGTGAACGAGTACGGCGGTGGCTCGTTCTGGATCCACGGCGACCCGATCGACATGGGGCGGGCCTGGTGGGTGGCGTCTGAGACCCAGCAGATCATGGTCAAGGGAAACTGGGCCCAATCCAGGGCAGTAACACCAAGTCCTCCTTTGACCAGAGCCTGGCGCTACGCAGCCGGTGTCTGCACCGGTGACGGCCGCTGGTCGGTAGTCGAAGCCGAATTTCACTGCGATGCCGAGGGCAACATGTTTGCGGAGGCGGTCAACGCGATCGTCGCAGTGGACTCCGAGACCGGAACGTTGACCACCCTCGTCGAGCCCGGTTCGGTCGGGTCCGGTGATTTCGTCGGATCACCGAAGTTGTCACCAGACGGGGAAACTCTTGCCTGGCTCCGGTGGGACCATCCGGACATGCCCTGGGATTCCGCTGAGCTCTGGGCCGCCAACTTCTCGATCGAGTCGGGGGTGCCGAAGGTCGACTCGGCACGCCGGATCGTCGGAGGACGCGACGGTGGGCACGCCCGAGGCCTGGACCGATCGGTTTCGGCATGTCTGCCGGAGTTCTCTCCCGGAGGTCGACTCTGGTGGTGTGACGACTCGAACGACTACTGGCACCTGTACCGCGCGGACGTCGTCGGTCTTCCCGCCGAAGGCTCGGGCGACTCCTCGGAGCCGCTTCTGCCGGCCGAGGAAGAAGTGGGTGAACCCCGATGGATCGCAGGCGGGTCGCGCTACGGCTTCGTCGACGACAACACCGTTGTGTTCGCAGCGAGCGTTGACGGACTTGATTCGGTCTGGATCCTCGATGCTGACGACCGATCCCGGAAGCCTCTACCCGGAGGTTCGTTCAGCTACGTCGAATCCCTCGTCGTTTCCGGGACCGACGTGGCCGTCGTCGGCGGATCCTCCGATCAGCCGACGTCGGTGTTCCACGTGGACCTGAAGACGGGAATGGCGGTCGACCTACGCTCGACAACGTCGCCTCTACAAGCCGACTGGATCTCTCGACCAACGGCGATCGATGTCCGCTCGGAAGGCGGCGTGACCTGTCACGCCCTGTTCTATCCGCCACAGAGCGGCGACTTCGAGGGCCCTGATGGCGATTCGCCACCGCTTCTGGTCAGGATCCACGGAGGGCCGACCGCCGCCGCACGCCCGGAGTTCTCGACCAGCGTTCAATACTGGACCACCCGCGGCTTCGCAGTCGCGGACGTCAATTACCGCGGCTCCACCGGGTACGGCCGACCATACCGTGACCTGCTTCGCGGGCAGTGGGGAATAGCTGACGTCGAGGACTGCATCTCGGTGGCACGACATCTGGCCGCCGAAGGTCTGGTCGACGGAAATCGATGTGTCATCAGGGGTGGTTCCGCCGGTGGTTTCACCGCTCTGGCAGCACTCTGCTTTCAGCACGAGTGGGGTTACGGAGCAACGTTCGCGGCCGCATGCAGCCTCTACGGGGTCACCGACCTGGCCGCGCTCGCAAGCGACACCCACAAGTTCGAATCCCGATATCTGGACGGACTGGTGGGGAAATACCCGGCAGAGGCTGAGGCCTATCGGAGCCGCTCACCACTGTTCCACGCCGACCAGCTCTCCGAGCCGGTTCTTCTGCTGCAGGGGACCGAGGACAAGATCGTGCCACCGTCACAGGCCGAGGTTCTCGTCGATGCCATGGCGGAGAAGGGCGTTCCACACGCCTACATCCTCTTCGAGGGTGAAGGTCACGGATTTCTGCATCGCCAGACCGTCGTCCGGGCCCTCGAGACCGAGCTGGCCTTCTACGGAGAGGTCGTCGGGTTCGTCCCCGCCGGCGACCTACCTCAAATCGAATTGGACCGAGGCGAATCCACCTGACGGGGCCCCGGTCGAGCGGTGGACGGCTGGAGTGAGGGGCCCCAAGCTGGCCGGTAGGCCGTCTGCTCGGGCAGGATGGAGCAATGCGAGTTCTGGTCACTGAAAAGATTGCCGATGGAGGCCTTCAGCGCCTCCGCGATGCCGGACACGAGGTGGATGTCCAGGAGGGATTGTCGCCCGAGGCCCTCGTCGAGGCGATTGTCGGGGCACACGCACTGATAATTCGATCTGCGACGCAGGTGACTGCTGATGTTCTTGCTGCGGGCACCGACCTGATTGCTGTGGGTCGGGCCGGGATCGGTCTGGACAACGTGGACGTGGCAGCCGCCACCAAGCACGGTGTGATGGTTGTGAACGCTCCGCAGTCCAACACCCTGTCGGCCGCCGAGCACACCATGGCCTTGCTGCTGGCTCAGGCCCGCAACGTCCCCCAGGCAAGCGCGGCCCTGCGTGAAGGTCGCTGGGAGCGCTCCAAGTGGACGGGCGTGGAACTGGCAGACAAGACGCTGGGAATCATCGGACTCGGCCGGATCGGGAAGCTGGTCGCCCAGCGGGCGCTGGCCTTCGGAATGAAGCTGGTGGCGTATGACCCCTTCGTGACCGAGGATCGGGCCCGGCAGCTGAGCGTCGAGCTGTTGAGTCTCGAGGACCTGATCGGTCGCGCCGACTTCGTCACCCTGCACCTGGCGAAGACGCCCGAGACGATGGGTCTGATCAACGCCGAATTGTTGAAGAAGGCGAAGCCGTCGCTGCGCATCATCAACGTGGCTCGGGGTGGAATCATCGACGAGCAGGCCCTGGCCGACGCAATCCGCGACGGTCAAGTGGCAGGTGCCGGCATTGACGTGTTCGCCACCGAACCGTGTACCGATTCGCCGCTGTTCGAGCTCGACAGCGTCGTCGTGACACCGCACCTGGGGGCCTCCACCGCAGAGGCACAGGACAAGGCAGGCGACACCATTGCCGACATGGTCGAGCTTGCGCTCGCCGGAGACTTCGTTCCCTATGCCGTCAACGTCGAAGCTGCCGAAGCGGCCGAAACCGTCAGGCCGTACCTGGCCCTGGCAGAGCAGATCGGCCGGGTCTTCGCCGGGTTGTGCGGACAGTGCTCGGACCAGATCGAGATCGAATACCAGGGTGAGATCGGCGCATACGACACACGGATCCTGACCTTGTCGGTGCTGAAGGGCTTCTTCAGCGTGGTCAGCGGCGAACCGGTGTCGTATGTGAACGCTCCGCAGATGGCCGAGGAACAGGGCCTGGAAATCCGCCCGACCTCGACCACAACATCTCGGGACTACGTCAACCTGATCACGATCCGCAACGGCGAGCACAACATCTCAGGCACCTTGGTCGGGCTAAAGGCCAAGCAGAGCTTGGTGATGATCGACGACCACACCATCGACGTACCTCCGGCACAGCACCTGCTCGTGGTTCGCAATCGTGACCAGCCGGGGATGATCGGACGGATCGCCAGCCTGGTAGGCGACGCGGGGGTCAACATCGATGACATGGCGGTCGGAGCCTCTCCTGAAGGCGCCAAGGCGCTCATGGTCATGGCAACCGATGCGGCGGTTTCGGCGGACGTGGTCGAGGCGCTGCGGGCGGTCGACGGGGTTGTGTCGGTAGCCGCAGTCAGCTGAAGCCATCAGTACCTGACGAGTTCGATGTTCCCTGGACGTGCGGCATCGGTGCTGCCGACTCCGAGGGCTGAGACGGTCCAGAGGTCCTGACCGACAATAAGTGACCGGGTCGGAATGCCGGCCCATGATCCGTCCGTCTGATGGCTCAGTTCGGCGACCTTGGACAGCTTGTTGTCGCCGACGCTGATGACCAGCGCAGCGGAGGATTGAGTGCAGCTTGGTTGTTCGGGCTGCACGGATCGTCCCGGCTCGGTGGGCGCGACTCTGCCTGGAGACGGCTCGATCGTGGTCGGGTCGGTCGGAGCCGGTTTGGGCAACGGTTCGGTGGGCAACGGTTCGGTGGGAAGGGGTTCGACCGGAGGCGCCGCGGGACAGGCACTCTCGACGGGAACGATCGCATGGTTGTTGACCGAATCCCAGGTGAACGCCCTGTGGTCGTCGCTCACCGGCGAGTAGGCATTGGGAAGCACCATCCGGTCCACCTCGGTCATTGCCGTCGGATCCGAAACGTCGAACAGCGAGATCTTCAAACCCGTGTCGATGCCCGTAGCGGGATCCACCTCGCGACCGACTCCGACGAGAAGCCCATCGCCGACCGGATGCATGTACTGGGAGAAGCCTGTGATCTTCAACTCCCCGAGATTGCGTGGAGCCCTGGGGTCGCTCAGGTCGATCGCGTACAGAGGGTCTGTCTGGCGGAACGTCACGACGTAGGCTAGCGAGTCCATGAAGCGGACCGAGCGGACCGTCTCGCCGGGACCTAGCCCGTCCACCCGGCTCAACTCGGCGAGATTGGGGCTTGCGGCGTCGAGGATCGCCAGTGATGCCGAGGTTGGGACTGAAGAGATGTCCATGTTGGGGACCTCTTGGACCGCGGTGTCGACAGTGGTGACGACCCGTAGGGCACCTGAGCGCTCAGAGAGTGCGAACTGATTGAGAAGCGTCCCCGCAACCAAACCGGATCCTGTCGGACGAACCTTGTGGCCGGATGAAAGATCGAAGCGGTGCAGTGTGGTGAAAGATCCGGCCTGGCTCCACCCGGAGCCGGCGACCACTAGAGCGTCCGTCGACGCGTAGACCGTATCGGCCGAGCCCTGAACCGTGACAGGGTGGAGTTCGGTCAGAGAGCCGCTGACGCTCAGGACCGTGACGTTCACGGGTAGCGAGTCACCGGTGGTGGGTTTCGTCTGGACCATCACGTCGCCGCAGCCGCCAAGTGGGCGAACCTTGCCCTCCTCGTCACTGAACCTCGGAAGCAGCGCTTCCCCGTCGAGGTTCTCGGCAATACCTCTCAGATCCCCCGGTGTTGAGGCACCGGACATCTGATCGCCCGCCAGCGCGTCACCGCGGACAACGATCCTGACTGTGGAACCGATGGCCCGGCTGGCGCTCAGCGACCCTTCGACGACGACCGACTCGATCACCTTGGGCGAAGCCAGATCGCTCAGGTCGACCCTGGTCAGCCGGGTTGTCGTCCCGCCTCCGGGGCTCATCGAGACGGCCGCGTCCGCGCTGATGCCCGACACTCCGCTTCTATCGGAGGTGTTGTCGAACGTCGCCGTGTACAGGCTGTCGAGTACCAGCGCCTCGTCGCCGAGCAGGTACATCTCGGCGACGCTCTGGGTGTCCGGCAGCGTGAGAGTGCCGTCGATCTGAGGAGTTCCATCCAACGCGATGGTCCGCAGTACGCCGTTGGTGATGGTGACGATCCTCTCGGCGTCGGCCTTCACGAAGTCCGCTTCGTCAACGCCTGCCTCCTGGACGTTTGTGCCCACCACACGGTCCGAGGACTTGCCGGCGTCATTATCGCCGGCGCCGCCGTCGGCTGAACCGGCGGTGGCGTTTCCGGTGGCCTCAGTGGACGAACGATCCGAGGATGGTCCGGCGGCGTTCGAACTGCTGTCCGCGGTCTCGCTCCGTATCGAACCAGCAGATTCCTCGACCGTGAAGACATCACCTCGCCGCTCCATTTCGGATAGGGCGTCGGCCCGGGCGGAGATTGTCGGTCGGACCCGGTCCGCCAGTTCTTCGCAGTTGTCAGCCGAGACCAATTCGATGTCCCCGGGCCGGGGAATCGAACTCAGACGGCTTCCGCCCGATCGGTTTGACGCACCCAGCCAGTCCCCGTCGGAGGTGCAAGACGCGACAACGGCCAAGAGGGATAAAGAGATGAGCGACAGTTCCGCCAATGCCCGCAGCCGGAATCTAGGCCTGCGTCGCTCGCCTGAAGCCGCTCGTCGCTCGCCGGAATCGTTGGCCGTAAGGGGAGTCGATGGAGGCTTCGCCGATGCAGTCATAACCACAATGACGCACGACGGCCGATTCTGGTTGCACAACGATGGATTAGAACGAACGTTCGGTCTAGGCTGATGGGGTGATCGGAATGCAGCCATCCCTCTTCGGGGCCGGTGAGTTGGAGATCTGTGCCGACGTGCCCACCCAGCGCACCTACCTCGATGACGACTCATGGGTCGATCTCGCCCACGGATGGTTGAGCGGACAGATGGAGCTCTACGACCGGCTGTCTAGCGCCGACCTGTGGCACCACGGCCGTCGACCGATGTTCGGCGAGATGGTGGACGAGCCTCGCCTGTCGGCCGGGATGCGCCTGTCGGATCCACGGTCGCCTGCGGTGATCCGTCGAATGGCGAAGGTCCTGGCCCAACGCTACGGGGTGAGGATGAGCAACCTGTGGCTGAACTGGTATCGGGACGGAAACGACTCGGTCGCCTGGCATGCAGACAGGATCGGTCGGGCACACAAGGATCCGCCCGTAGCGATCGTTTCACTCGGCTCGGCGAGGAAGTTCCTGATGCGACCCAAGGGTGGGGGAGCCAGCATCGCGTTCACTCCCGGGGGCGGAGACCTGCTGGTGATGGGTGGCGCCTGCCAGCACAACTGGGAGCACTCCGTGCCGCGATCGAAGAGCGGAGGAGCGAGGATCAGCGTGACGTTCCGGCCGTCGACCGACGTGGTCGAGTTTCGTGAGGACTGGGCGCCGGGTCGTACGAAGACGAGAGCCCGTAGTTGAGCTTTCTTGGCTAGTAGGTCAATTTGGCCGTGCCAGATTGACACGGGAATGGCGGCGCGAGTGACGAGAACCCCGGAGCCAATTCACTGGACAATATTATCCTTTAGACGATGTAGCGACGATCAGACAATATTGTCCTAGTGGAGCGCGCCTGATAGAGTCGGACAATATTGTCTAGAGGGGGCTCAAAAATGGCTAACTACGAGATCCGGAAAGGTGCCGACATGGGCGCCGCCCTCGCCGAGCTGCGGAGGCAACTAGGTCTCAACCAACATGACGCCGGTGTCCGCGCCGGGATCGACCCCAACTACCTGTCCAAGATTGAGTCCGGGCGTTCCGTCAGTCTCCTCGAGCACGAGCTTCGGATCTTTCGTCGCCTCGGTGCTCGAGTCGTCGTCGAGTTTCCCGCTATTCGTGATGAATGACCGTCCGAGATTCTTGAGCGTCTTCTACGCCGGCGAGCGTGTTGCGGAGATCACCGAGCGGCGCGGAGAACTACGCGCCACCTACCTGACCGCTGCATTCGACCGGTGGCCGCTCGGCTCGCCCGTCCTTTCCTGCTCACTGCCCCTGCGCACCGGTGCAGTTGATGCCACATCATTCCTCGATGGACTACTTCCGGAGAGCCCGCACCGCGCCGAGTTGGCCGCACGAGCCGACGTCGCCGCTTCGGACACCTTCGGGCTCCTCGCCCGCTACGGCCGCGAGATCGCAGGCGCGCTCGTCATCGCAGGCAAAGGCGAACTGCCGCCACACCACGGTGGGGTCATCGATCTCGACGACGACGCGCTAGCCGAGGAAGTTGCAGCGTTGCCAGAACGCCCCCTCGGCATCCACGACGACTCCGAGCTGTCACTCGCCGGTGTCCAGGACAAGATGCTGCTCGTCGCCCGCGACAACGGAGGGTGGGCACGCCCCACCGGCGCCACCCCCTCGACCCACATCCTCAAGCTCGACCACCACCGATATCCCGGACTCGTCGCAGCCGAAGCGGTAGGGCTTGCCCTCGCCCGCGCAGCGGAGCTCAGCACCATCGACGCGCAACTCGTCACCACGGGCGGCATCGACTGTCTCATCATCGAACGTTTCGACCGTGTCCGTCACTCCGACGGGACCGTGACACGCCTCCACCAGGAAGACATGTGTCAGGCAACTGGGCGCCCGGCGGCACGCAAGTACGAGGTGCGCCAGGGAGGAGGAGGACCGGCATTCAGAGACGTTGCCGAGCTCCTCGACCGCTGGTCCGGCGATCCGCTAAGAGAGCTGGACCGGCTAGCCGGCGTTGCAGCGTTCACTGCCGTCATCGGCAACGCCGATGCCCACGGCAAGAATCTCGCCGTCATCCACACTGACGATATGCACGTGACCCTCGCGCCCCTATATGACCAGGTGCCCACCGCACTGTGGCCGTCACTCGTCACAGACGCCGCGATGAGCATCGGCGGGACTGTCACCCTAACCGCTGTTGACGCCACCGCCATCGCCCGAGAAGCACGCTCCTGGCACCACGACCCCGACCGTGCTGTCGCCGCCGCTACAGCAGCAATCGAAGCCGTTGTCGCTGCTATCGACGGCGGTGTCATCGATACTGACAGCAACGTCGCAAAGCTGGTCCGCCGGCGCGCGCAGACTTTCCTCGCCTCCGCGTGACACCTATTGCTCAGAAGAAATCAGCTTTACTCCAAGTCCTCCACCGGCATCCTCATGATCCCGCCCTGACGCTGGTTCGCCTCAGACGGTCGACGGCATCCACGAGGGGCGGGTCGCCTCGTAGGTGGTGATCTCGTCCGCATGCGCGAGCGTCAGGCTTATGTCATCGAGGCCTTCGAGGAAACGGTGACGGACCGAGTCATCGAGGGGGAACGGCTCGACCATGCCCAGAGCCGGCACCTCGATCACCCGGCGTTCGACGTCGACCACGATCTGCAGGGTCGGGTCGGCCTCGATGGCGTCGAGCAGCTTGCGGCCCACCTCTTCACTCACCTGAACCGGAACGAGTCCGTTCTTGGTCGAGTTGTTACGGAAGATGTCACCGAAGCGGGGTGAGATAACTGCGTCGAACCCGTACTGCTGAATCGCCCAGACGGCATGCTCACGGCTGGATCCTGTCCCGAAGTTGGGTCCGGCGACCAGGATCGTTGCACCCTGGTACTCCTCGCGGTTGAGCACGAAGTCCCTGTCGTCACGCCATTCCGAGAACAGGCCCTTGTCGAAGCCCGTGCGTTCGACCTGCTTGAGCCAGTCACTGGGAATGATCTGGTCGGTGTCGACATCGGAGCGGTCGAGCGGAACTGCTGTCCCGTCGATTATGCGTACTGCTTCCATCGGTTCTCCCTGACTCGTTCGGTGCTCAATCATCTGCGGTTGACGTTGTGTGCGTTGACGTGTGCGAATGCCGTGCGGCTGCTGCGCTGGCGGTCGCTGCGACGGTGCCTGCTATGGGTGACAGATCAGAGGTCTGCAGGCGCTGCGAAGTGGCCGGCGATCGCCGTTGCGGCCGCAACAGCGGGCGAGACCAAGTGGGTGCGTCCACCTCGACCCTGTCGACCTTCGAAGTTGCGGTTCGAGGTCGACGCACAACGCTCACCCTCGGTCAGCTTGTCCGGGTTCATCGCCAGACACATCGAACATCCCGGCTCGCGCCAGTCGAATCCAGCTTCGATGAAGATCTTGTCCAGACCTTCCTTCTCGGCCTGGGCCTTGACGACGTGGGAGCCGGGGACGATGAGAGTCCTGACGCCCTCGGCGACCTGGCGGCCATTGACGACGTCTGCGACGGCCCGAAGGTCCTCAATGCGACCGTTGGTGCAGGACCCGATGAAGACGGTGTCCACCGGGATCGACTTGAAGGCGGTTCCGGCGTCGAGACCCATGTAGTCGAGCGCCCGCTCGGCGGCCGACTTGAGTGTGGGGTCCTCGAAGTCGGACGGGTCGGGGATGTCGCCGGCGAGCGACATGACCTGGCCGGGATTGGTTCCCCAGGTCACGAACGGCTCGATCGTCGAGGCATCGAGGAATATCTCGTGATCGAAGGTCGCTCCCTCATCAGTCGCGAGCGTTTTCCAGTCCGCCACTGCCTTGTCCCAGTCCTCACCTGCCGGAGCGTGCTTACGACCCTTGAGGTATTCGAAGGTCACCTCATCCGGTGCGATCAGCCCGGCCTTGGCCCCAGCCTCGATCGACATGTTGCAGACGGTCATGCGACCCTCCATCGAGAGGGATCTGATGGCTGAGCCACGGTACTCGGCGATGTAGCCGATGCCGCCGGAGGTGCCCAGCACTCCGAGAATCGCGAGGATCACGTCCTTGGAGGTGACTCCCGGCTTCAACTCGCCGTCAACGTTGACCGCCAGGGTCTTGGGTCGGGCCTGGGGGAGTGTCTGGGTGGCCAGAACGTGCTCGACCTCGGAGGTGCCGATGCCGAATGCCAGCGCACCGAAGGCGCCGTGGGTTGAGGTGTGCGAATCGCCGCAGACGATCGTCATCCCGGGCTGGGTGAACCCCTGCTCGGGGCCGATGATGTGGACGATCCCCTGATTGGGTGAGCCCATCGGGAACTCCGTGATTCCGAAGGAGTCGGCGTTCGAGCGGAGCGTGTCGACCTGCTTGCGCGAGATGGGATCGCTGATGGGCTGGTAGATGTTCTCGGTGGGGACGTTGTGGTCCTCGGTGGCGACGGTCAGGTCGGGTCGGCGAACCGTTCGGCCAGCCATGCGGAGTCCGTCGAAGGCCTGGGGTGAGGTCACCTCGTGGATCAGGTGTAGATCGATGTAGAGGAGGTCCGGCTCGCCTTCCTCGGAGCGGACCACGTGGCGGTCCCATACCTTCTCGGCAAGTGTCCTGGGACCGGTTGCACTTGAATCTGCTGACACGATTCGTTTCTCCATTGCTG
>JBARXY010000045.1:0-42109 GCA_049647585.1 Microthrixaceae bacterium
CAACGCGAGCATGATGGGGTGACCTCCACTGGTCGTTGTTTGTTTGGTCGCACCCGATATCAAAATCGGGCAAACCCAACGACCGGTGGATGGTCACCACACCCCACCTATTGGCGCGCGCTCTTAGGTGCGCACACGGATCTGACGCTCACCGACCTGGGCCAGCTACCGCAACGCCTGCTGTGACGATCCGCCTGACGATGCCGCTGAAGCCGTCGCTGATCTCAGCGTGCCACTCCTTGAAAAGTATCATCTAGAGCGATACAATTTCAGGATGAAGTCATCTAAGGCGCTCCGTGTGCTCGCTGAGCTGTCAGCATCCCAATGGGGGATGGTGACGACAGCTCAGGCCGCCACACACGGGGTCGAGCGGCTAGACCTCTCTCGTCTGGCCAAGGCCGGACATCTGGAACGGCTGGCCCACGGGGTGTACCGCGATGCTGGCGCCCCCGCTGACGAGTTCGAGGAACTGCGCGCCGCGTGGCTGGCTGCTGATCCCTCGCGCACCTCCGAAGCACGCCTTCGCGATCTCGTCAGCGGGATCGTGGTGATGGGCGAGTCGGCGGCGTCGCTACACGGCGTCGGCGACCTACCTGCCGATCGGCACGAGCTCAGCTCGCCTGTGCGCCGTCAGACCCAGCGCTCCGAGATCAGCTACCGCCAGCGGCAGCTCCATCCCGACGACGTGACGATCGCCCGGGGCCTGCCGGTGACCACGATCGAGCGGACCATCGCCGACCTGACCGAAGCCCGAACTGATCTCAGCCTCGTCGCCGACGTACTTCGCGACGCTGCCCGTGTTCGCGACCTCGACACCGACCGCCTGGCAGATCTGCTGGGTCCGCTTGCCACCCGCAACGGCCACCACAAGAACGATGGAGCCGCTCTACTCAACCACCTAGCCACCCTCGCCGGACTCGACGTGGCGTCGCTCGCGGCAGCGATCGGGACGTCGAAGAGGCTGAGCTCGCTCATCGCTGCCAACAGCCTGGCGCGCTTCAACACCTCCGACCTGTCGAACACGCTCACCGGGCCGGCCACTCAACAAGCTCTCGCCGCGATGAATCAATCGATCGCTCGGTCACTGGAAGAGTCAATGGCTCCCGCTCTGGAGGCGATCTCGGCCTCGATCGCCGCGTCGCCAGCCATGGTTGAGCTTCAGGAGAAGCTGGCACAGATCTCGAAGCAGGTCGCCCAGAATCTTCCGACACAGGACCTCCTGGCCTCCTTCGGCAAGGATTGGGCGGCGGCGCTAATCGCAACGACGGACACCTCCCGAACCGACGCGCTGCGAACGCTGCGGTCGTCGAGTGCGGTAGAGATCGCAGAACTGGCGGGCATCGGTGGCTGAGCCTGAGCCGTAACCGCGCCACATTCGCTCCCCCTGATCTCCACGTCCAATCGTGACAGTCTCGGACCCTGCGGTAACCGCCGCGGCGTCATCGGCGATTGCAACGCTCCACCCGTTACCGGTCCAGTCCCTCTCTGCAGCAGCCACGGCTCAATGCTCCCCTGCGCTGGCCACAATCTCGTCGGGCTCGGTGGCAATACTCCGGAAGGACGCGTGTTTTTCCAATACGACCGGCAATGCCTTCACCCCTTCCAGAATCCCCCAGAGTATTGCCGCTCGTGAGAGATGTCCTGCGGAAACCCGTAGTGATCAAGGCGAACGCGCCGCTCTTCTGCAAGGAAGCATCGCGGACCATGGTTCACCGAAGCGACCGTGTGGTCTGCGGTCGCTGTCCTCACAACAACCTCCGTGACTGTCGTAGACTTGGCCTCATGTTCACCCACGACTCGTCTGTGGACCTGCAGCGCCTTGCGCAAGTCTGCATCGAGTACGGCGTGGTACGCCTTGAGGTCTTTGGATCCGTGAGCCGTGGTAGCGCCAGACCCGACAGCGACATAGACATCGTCTATGACTTGGCACCGGACACCCGCCTCGGCTGGGAAATCGAAGACCTGGCCGATGAGCTTGCGGCAGTATTTGGTCGCCCTGTCGACCTTGTCTCGCGCAAGGGCCTTCACGAGCAACTTCGCGAGTCGGTCCTAAAGGAAGCTCGCGTGCTCTATGCGGCGTGAACTTCTGCTGATTGGCGAGATGATCGACGCAGCTGAACAGGCACAACTGCTAGTCCGGGGCATCAACGTTGAAGCTCTCGAACAGGACCGTCAACGCCGCGACGCGCTGCTGTGGAACTTCTCGGTCATGGGTGAAGCAGCGAGCCAGCTCAGCGAGGAAGTCAAAGTTGGCTTCCCCGAGATCCCTTGGACGCAGCCGTCGAAGCTACGAAACCGGGTGATACACGGTTACTGGTCAATAGATATCGAAATCCTCCATACGACTGCCAAGGCCCAGCTACCCGCCTTCGTAGACCAGCTCCGCCAGGTGCTCGCGCACTTGGAAAACGAGGGGTGACCGCGGGCGACATCCGGAAGGTCGGGATGTAAGGACGGCCAAGTGACCAACCGCTGCACGCAGAAGCGCGATCTCTACGAGATGGTCACTGGGCCAACAGTCCCCTCAACCGACCAGCTGCCGTCGCGACCATGCGGCAACATATGTGCTGGAGATCGCACATATGTTGCCGCATGTCAGATCGGTGGTCACCTCGGATCGGCCATCAGAGAAGGTGGGCGCGGTCATCACCAACACAGCTGCCCTGTGGGAGTCTCCGGTGGGTTTATCCCAGTCAACTGCCGAGTCGCTGTCCGCTACCCAGGCAATCTCGATCTGGTCCAGAGACGCCTCGATTTCACTTCTCACCTCCTGAGGGACCTGAGACCCGAACTTTCGATCAACATCAAACGCAGCCGGGGGCTCCCAGAAGCGGTCCGCAATGAATAGCTTGTCGAACGGATCTGTTTCGCCCATCGTGTTATCCACGTTGACCCGATAGGTGACAGCCGCAGCAACCTTGGCCCCGACCTCGTCAGCCAGGCGCGCTGGGCGTAAGTTGTACAGACTTGTACAAGGATGTACACTACCCCAATGTCGACCGTGTCTATCAGTGAGGCAAGAGCCGCATTGCCGGAGATTCTCAACCGTGTATTGGCCGGCGAGGAGGTGACCATCACTCGCCACGGGCGGGAGGTAGCCGTCATTGTCCGTCCAGATGCGATCCGGGTTCGCCGTGCAGACCGAGCGCTCGCCGAGGCCGAACGGGTTCGAGAACTTCTCGATCGCGGTCGAAACACCCGCCTATCTGAAGTGCCAGTGCTGACCACCGAGCGGGCGGACGAGCTCGTTGCCGAAGTAGCAGCCAGCCGATCAGCGCGCTAACCGATCGACGTGGACGCCTTCGATGCCGATGTCCTGATCTATGCGGCCGCTCCCGATAACGCGCTTGGACGACGCGTCCGCGCGCTCTTTCCCGTCGAGGCGACAGCTACCACCGGCGCAGCTGCCGGGCTCGGATCTGTGCTCTTAATCCCGGAGCTACTTTCCAAACCGATGCGTTATGGTGCCGACTCTGAGATCGAGGCGATTGCAGCACTACTTGGGCGCCTCGATCTCCGACCTGTCGATGAAGCCCTCGCCGAACTCGCCGCAGCGCTCGGGTCGACGTACAAGCTGCGGGCCGCTGACTCCGTGCACCTTGCCACAGCCGTTGCAGCTGGAGCCGACCGGTTCATTACGAACAACTCGTCGGACTTCTCGAAGTCGATCGCCGAGGTCGACGTCACCTACCCCGGCGAACTCCCAGGACCGTGACCGAGGAACGGATCACCCGACTCAGTTGTCCGGCGGATCCCAGTACCAATGGCCGTCGATTTTCACGAAGTGAAATGGCGACATCGAACCTGTCCTTTCCTTGACACTCAAACACTCTGTTTCGCCGTACCCGATGACACCGTCGCTCTCCGAAGAGCTACTTCCTGTGCCGGCCTCGCCAGCAACGGTCGTAGGGCCAAAACTCTTCGAGAGCTTCTGTTCGCAGACCTCACCCGAGTAGACGACTTCGACCGAATTGGCATTTTCGCGAACGACTTTGAAACCGAAGTCGGTCACGTGTACCCCACGGGGCTTCTCGGCCAGCGCGGCCGCATCGACGAGTGCCTGATCTCTGCCACTCGGCTCTACGAGATCGACAATCGTGGACATGTCGCCGCGCAGCATTGCGTTGCCCCAATACTCAATGAAGGCGTCGCGGTCCACCGGCACAGCGTCAGCAGCTCGGTTCGCTTCAGATCCGTCACCACAAGACATGACCAACAACACAGTCGCGAAGCCAAGCATCATGACCCGTGGACACATCGTCTTGTGCTGCAGCCTCGCTTCGTAGGTTGCCATAGGTACCCCTTCCTCACACAAGAATCTATGTCTCTAGAGTTCTTGCACGCGGGATCGCACAGGCGCGGTGCTGTTGCAGTTTCTTCCCTTGCTCGCACTGATGTCTGGCCTTGTCAACCTCCGGGCCCGGAGTCGCAAGGCCAAGGAAGATCAGGCCATTCCACGCTGTCATCACGACAGCACTCTCATTTGGTGCCGGAGAGCCGAGACTCCAAGGACCCTCTGGTCACTCAGGGACGGTGATACCTCAGGGCCAGAGTCACCCAGAGTTCAGGGATGGATCCGACGAACTCACCTTTGTTCGCAGAGGTTGCCGCGATCGGTATCGAGGCGCACTTCCCGCACGAATTTGAACGGACTCGTCAGGGCCAGAGGATGCGTCGGCCAGGGCCCGTCAGGCAGGGTCATCCAGCCGGCAGACGAGCCGAACCCGTTATTGGAACCGGAGTACACCATGAACGTCTGCATGGACGCGGGAGCATCCGAGAACCCGCCGAGGTTGAAGGTCATCTCATCTGAATCACACTCCTCCTTACGGAGCTCGAACAGGATGTTCTCATCCGACGGTCCGACATACTTGGAAATCTCCTCAGGATCAGTCATTCCGCCCGTCGGTCCTCTTGCGATCACCATGTGTTGGGGAGGTTCTGATCCGCAAAGCGCGATGACCAGTTCCTGCACTCCGTCTCGCTCAGTCACCGCGAAGCCAAGGTCGCCCATATCGGTCGCACAACCGACCAGGAGCGGGCCGAGCGACGCCGTTGCAACCAAGATCGCCACCGATCTGAGCTTCAACGCAATCCTCCCCTGCTAACAAGAGCGGTGCCAGCCCACCAATTCCGTGCCCCGAGGGTACAGGGCGGTCTCGTAGGTTGAGCCGAGCGCTTCAGACTGTCCTAACTGCTGGAGCGAGCTAGCACGGGGAGTCGATTTAGGGCGATTCAACGTGCAGCGAGCACGGCTCGAGTAAGACCATCCAGCACCTCTCGAAGTCCTCGGGAAACGCAAGTGGTTTCGCACATACCGTGCAGGTCGAAACCGGATATTGGAATGTGACGCGGCTACTTCGGCGCTCGCCGGCAACCTTGTGCTCGACGGTTCGCTCTCGAGTTTCGATTCGAGTGACTGAGGGCAGTGTGCCTTGAGGGCATCGACACACATCTCGTCCAGATCCCGTGAGAGGCACGAGCTGCCGGTCATCCAGCAGCCACTCCTGACACCTCAGCCCGTATTCCGAATCGAGCGGGCTCCGCGCACCGCACTTTGGACATATGAGCTCGAAATGCGGTTTCACAGACAGAACGAGCTCATTCACCACGCCGCGGCGCTCCGGTTCCTCCAGCGTGGCGAGCTGTGAACCGCATCCCCGACATCGGCCGCGTCGTTTGAACATCAGAGCCAGTCTGCCAACCAAGAGCGGGAATTCCTCGTCCGTCCAACGATCAGCGGGAGCGAACGTGGCAGAACTCGTCAACCCGCGACACGAGCGCGATGCGCTGTTCAAGTTCCCGGTTCGGACAAGGACCTTCAGTCGTCGAGGATCGCTGCAGCCACCAGTTCCTCACATCGACGGGTGTCGTTCCACGAAATCTGCAGCTGCTTGGCACGACGGAAGTACAGCTGGATCTCGTATTCCAGTGTGAAGCCGACGCCGCCGAAGATCTGTTGGGCCATCGCTGTTGTGTCTCGATATGACTGGCACGCGAACGACTTGGCCATCGGAGCCAGGCGAGCCAGCGACTCGCCCTTCGAGTGGGCCCAGGCCGCCTCGTAGGAGATGATCTTCGCCCCATCGAGTGCGGTCTTTGAGTCCGCCATGTAGTGCGACAGCGCCTGGAAAGCACCGAGTGGCTTGTCGAACTGCTCCCGGTCCTTCGAGTACTGAACGGTGATGTCGAGCGCATATTCGGCCCCACCGTTGGCGAGCGCGGATGCCAGGATCATGGCTTCGTCCATGACGGACTCCCATGTCACCCAGCCCGAACCGGCGTCGCCGAGTCGGTCAGCAGCCGTCACACGGACGCCGTCGAAGTCGACCCGGTACTGCGTGTCGGAGCTGATCGACATCCGCTGGCTCAGGTTCACACCGTCGGCCTTCGGGTCGACGAGGAACAGGTCGATGTCGCGTTCTCCATCACCGGTGCGGGCGAGCACGACGAGGCGCTCGGCTGACGAACCGAAGTAGACGTGCTGCTTCACGCCGCTGATGACAAACCCGTCGTCGTCGGCATGGGCACGCACCTGCACGCCCCGCGGACCGAAACCGTTATCGGGCTCCAGCCACGCTGGAGTGAAGATCGACTCACCTTTTGCGATGCGGGGAAGCCACTCGTTCTTCTGCTCCTCGGAGCCGGCACGGACGATTGCGCCCGCCGACAGAACACAGCTGACAAGGTGGGGGGTCGGGGCCAGAGCACGACCCAATTCCTCATAGAGGATGACGCCTTCGAGCATCGACATCTCGGACCCGCCGTACTGTGCTGGCAGCAGCAGGCCCAGCAGGTCGAGCTCGCCCAGCTGGGTCCACAGCTCGGTCGAGTAACCCGTCGGGTCGTCCTCGGCCGCGCGCACGGCCTCGTTGGAGGCGTACTGGCTCAGCAGCCCGCGCACCATGTCGCGAAGCATGTCCTGTTCTTCGGTGAAATCGAGGTTCAGCATTGTTGGCTCAGTTCTTGTCTGTTTCGCAGGATTGAGATTCGCAGGATTGGGGATTGGAAATCCGAGTCCGTCGACTCGGCAGCGCGGGACTCGACAGCGCGGGACTCGACAGCGCGGGACTCGACTCGCACGTTCGGGAGGGACGGGACCGTCACGGGGTCCACCGCTCGCCGCTACGTATCCAGGGGTTGTCGTTGTCGTCGACCGGCACAGCGACCCGCACGTCGCAGGTCGAGGCGACCGTGTCACCGACATTCATTGCAACCGCAATGGTTGCCCAGCCGCAGCCGGCATCATCGGTTTCAACCGCTGTGACCGTGCCGGTCAGGACCATAAGGTCACCCGGGAAGACCGAGGTCTTCATGCGGAACTTCATCCGACCGAGGCGACCCTTGGGGCCGGTCCAGTCGGTGATGAACCGTTCGAACCATGCGGCCTGGTTCGGCGTGTTCAGGAAGATGTCGGCTACTCCGTTGCGTTCGGTCGCGAACTTGTAGTCGTGGTGCATCGGTCGCCAGTCGCGACTCGCCAGCGCGCCCAGCACGACCGTCGTCGGCGTGACGTCCACGGACAGCTCGGGCAACTTGTCGCCCACCGACACCGAACCGAACAGCATTTGGTTGGTTGCCGTATTTGAAACCTCGATGTTCATCGGGCCTCTCCTTCCGCTGTCTCCGAGCGGGCGCCCGCCGCAGTCGCAGTCACAGCCGCCTCGTCGGCGACACCCGGGCGGTTGTAGCCGAAACCGGTGTAGGACTCGACCCCGACCAGCTGGCCGATCTGGTTGTGGAACTCGACGTCGATGACCCAGAAACGTCCGCTACCCAGCTTCGTGGTCTTCGGACCCGACACCGATTTGAGAACCTGACGGTTGGAGATGACGTCGCCGGGGCGTACCGGCTCGTGGAAAATGATCGTGTTGTCGGTCATCACCGCTTCGGGCAGGCCGAAAGTCTCTTTCAGATCGAAGTGGACCTTGAGCGCTACCTGCTCGCCGACCGCTCCAGGTTCCCAGTAGTGGGGACGCATCCACAGTGACAGCGTCGTCGGCGGCAGCGTGATACCACCGGTGAGCACTGCGGCGACATCGTCATCCCAGAACAGCGGGTTGGCGTTCTGCGTTGCCGCCAGCGTGTTGTAGCCGTAGCTGCGCTCGACTGGGAATGTGGCGGTCTGTTCATACATCGGCTTGCCGACCATCGCTGCGACCGATTCGGGGACGTCGTCTGCGACGGCGGGGTCGCTGCTTGAGTCGGTGCTTGAACCTGCGCTTGAGTCAGTGCTCATGCGATCACTCCTGTACTGATGAGTTCGTCGACCTTCTCGGCACCTAGGCCTGCTGCGACCAAGAGCTCGGCGGTGTCGGTGATAGTCCCCTCGCGAATTTCGTACGCGCCCGCGGGCGCGGCGGTTCCCGCCCAGATTGGTGCGGCCTGACGGAACGGACCTTCGGTGACGTGCACCGCGTCGGCGACAGTTCCACGGGCGACGTACTGGTCATCATTGATTGCCTCGGCGACGCTGTTCACCTCAGTGACACAGGTGTTGGCCGGTCCAAGCTCGGCCACCCACTCGTCACGGGGACGGGTTGCGAACACCACGGACATCGCAGCCCGGATCTCGTCCTGGAGATCATCGTCGAGTTGGTTGTCCGAGTACTGCTCAAGACCCAAGAGGCCGACGAGGTTGCGCCAGAACGCCGGCTCGATCGCACCGACGGCGACGTACTTTCCGTCGGCACAGGTGTAGACGTCGTAGCAGGCGTAGCGGCCGGTGAGGATGTAGTGACCGGGGCCCGGTTCGACTCCGGTCGCCAGATACTCATCCACATACAGCGACATCAACGCGAATGAGCCGTCTGCGATGGAGACATCCAGGTGCTCACCCTCGCCAGTTCGTTCACGGCGCAACAGTGCCGCCATGACCGACATTGCCGCCTGCATACCTCCGGCCGCGATGTCGGCAACCGTCGCTCCGGGCAGCGCCGGACGGCCGTCCTCGCGTCGACCCGTGCAGTCGAGAAATCCCGAGACGCCCAGATAGTTGATGTCGTGTCCCGCCCAGGCGTTGCGTGGTCCGCTCTGACCGAACCCGCTCGTAGAGCAGTAGACGACGCCCGGGTTGATACCACGGACGGCCTCGAAGCCGATTCCGAGACGGTCGACCACACCAGGTCTGAACGACTCGATGATCACGTCCGCATCCTTGGCCAACGCCATGAAAGCTGCGCGTCCCGGATCAGACTTGAGGTCGAACAATGCGCGCTGCATGCCTCGGTTGCCCGAGTACGCGTAGTACGGCGGAACGATCTGCACTCCCCCGGTGCGTGGCACGGCGCCAACCTTGACGACCGACGCTCCGTAGTCTGCAAGGGTCCGCGACGCACGCGCGCCGGGCCCGACCGAGGCCAGGTCAAGAACGCGGATGCCGTCGAGCGCGGGGGTGTCGGGCATGGCGGCAGGATCAGAAGTTCTTGGGGAGGCCCAGACCGCGGCGGGCGATGATGTTCTTCTGGATCTCGGAGGCGCCACCGCCGATGGTGTCGATGACTGTGTAGCGGTAGGTCGACTCGGACCGTCCCGCCATCGGGGCGTCCTCGGTGCGGACACGCATCTGCGATCCGGGGCCGCCGATGTCCATCGACGCATCCGCCAGGCGGCGGGAAAGCTCCGTCGCAAACAGCTTGTACTCCGAGGCGATGACGGTCGGTGGCTGGAAGGGCTTGCCGGCACGAGAGGCGTGTTCGACCTTGACGGCCTCGGCGACGAACTTGAGTCCCATGACCCGAGCCACCTCGGCGTCGGTATGAAGCTTGGCCATTCGGGCCCGCACCACCGGATCGTTGCGGAGTGGTTCGCCGTCGCGCTCGGTTGTCTTCACGTACTCGGTCAGCAGATCTAGGCGCTGCTTGATCGGGGCGTAGGTGAACATAGTGAAGCGCTCAAGGTCGAGAGCCTGGGAGATGTAGCGGAAACCGTGGTTGACCTCGCCGACCACGTACTCGTCGGGCACAAACACGTTGTCGAGCCACACCTCGTTGGTGCGCTCATCGCCCATCGTCCAGATGCCGTTGATGGTGATACCCGGATCGTCCATCGGGATGAGCATGAGCGAGATGCCCATGTGCTTGTTGTCGGGGTCGGTGCGCACGCCGCACCAGTACCACTCGGCGAAGTGGGCCGAGGTGGTCCAGGTCTTCTGACCGTTCAGCAGCCAACCCTCGACGCCGTCGGAGTTGGTGTGCTTGACGCCCTTGAGCCGCATCGAAGCTGCGTCGGAACCGGCGTTGGGCTCGGAGTAGCCCACAGCGAACTCGACGTCGTTCTCTAGGATCATCGGCAGGAACTTCTCTTTGAGGAAGTCCGAGCCGTGGGCGATCACGGTCTTGCCGATAATGCCGACGCCCTTGCCGATCTGAGGTCCGCCACGGCCGGCGAGTTCCTCGTTGAGGATGTACTCGTAGACCCCCTCGCCCTCCTGGCCGTTGTACTCCTTGGGCCAGGTCATCCCCAGCCAACCCTTGTGGCCGAGCTCCTTCATGAAAGCCCGACGCTTGGGGGTGTCGACGATCTGAGCCATGTTCTCGCGGGTGACGTCGAAGATATCGATGTCGTCGTGTTCATCGCAGAACGCAATTACTTCATCCCTGAAAGCCTGCTGCTCAGGTGAAAACTCGAAATCCATGCCACGTCTCCGAACTCGAAATCTGACGACCCGTCAGATCCTAGGAAATGTCGGCGCCCAACACCCATCCGGAGCTCCGTTCAACCGTCCGGCTGAAGCGTTTGGCTGAACCGACCGACCTGGCTGAAGCGTCTGGCTGAACCGTCTGGCCGAACCGACCGACCTGGCCGAAGCGTTTGGCTGAGCCGTCTGAGCTGGCCGAACCGCCGAATGGTGCGACTATGTCGACCATGTCATCGCTCCATCGAGGATCCGCCCGGCCTCGTGCCGCGGGGTTGACGGCGATGCTCATCGGGATTCTCGCCGCCGCCATTCTCGCGGCGGGTTGCACCTCCTCCGATGACTCCTCTGGTCGCTCGGGTCGCTCGTCCTCGTCCGCGGCCACGGCCGCATCGGACCCTGGGACTCGGGATGGAGCCGAGGGCACCGACTCAGATGGATCCGGCGACGCGGGGTACGAACCCGAACTGGTCGCATCCACTTGCTCGGACCCGACCACCGATACCACCAGGATCGACTGCTACCGGCTGACACTCCCCGAGAACCGTTCGGAACCGACCGGTCGACAGGTCGAGCTGCCGGTGATCCGGGTGCGCGCTCCGGGTACAAAGGCCGGGCTTCCCGCCGCGGGCGCTACTACCGGAACTACCGGAACCGCAGCCGCCGCTCTCACCGCTGCCACCGGGCAACCACCGGTCGTCTATCTCCACGGCGGACCGGGAGACGGAGCGGTTGACGGCTGGGTCGCATGGGAGCAATTGATGGACGGCGTTCCCCGCGACTTCATCGCCTATGACCAGCGCGGCGGAGGCCACGCCAATCCCCGACTCGACTGTCCGGAGCATTCCGAAGCACTCGCCACGACACTCGCCCGACACCCTGCTTGGAAAGCGGCCCGCCAGACGATCGGCGAATCCATCAAGGCCTGCAATACGAGACTCCGTGACTCAGGAGTCGACCTGGCTCAGTACGACACCTACAACTCGGTGCTCGACCTTGAGGACCTGCGGAAGTCCCTCGGAGCCGAGAAATTGTCGCTGATTGGTGTGTCCTATGGGACCCGTTTGGCCATGGCCTACGAGTCGTCGTACCCGCAGCGAGTCGCATCACTGGCACTCGGCGGAGTTGTCGCACCCGGCAGCGGCGGACCCGAGGACGAGCGGAAAATGTTGGACCCGGCCCTGTCGCGACTGTTCAAGAGTTGTTCCGGCGACACTGATTGCAGCTCCCGGTTTCCAAGCCTTCGAGCCGAACTCGAGTCGGCCGCCAAGACTCTGGACGACCTACCCGTGACGGTGGGCCCGGCCACCCAGATCAAGGTCACCGGAGACGAACTCCATGCGGGCGTGTTCGGCGCCCTCTACGACAGCTCGACCATTCCGCTACTGCCGATGACCATCAGCCGGATCGCATCCGGGGACCCCCAGGTCTGGTCGGTGATCGGCCCCCAGATCGCCCCGCTGGTCGCGGGCGGTGGAGCGTTCGGGGCGCAGATCAGCATCAACTGCGCCGACCTGGCAGCTCGCTCTTCGAGCGGCACCGGCGGTGGCGACAGCAGCAGGGCAGACCGCCCGAGTGGCGCTTCCGGCGGAGCCAGTACCGACCGAGGCGACATCAGCGGGGCTGAGAAGGAGAACCGCCGGGTGGCCCGTTCGGATCCGGGGCGGGCCCGAGACCTGGTCTTGAGCAGCACCGACAGCTTCTGCGAATTCTGGCCGGTCGCAGATACCTTGCACCGGCGAACCGATCCGCTTGAGCGGGCGGGTGAAGCCGATCCGCCTCCGACGCTGGTCGTTTCGGGCGAACTCGATCCGATCACGCCTGTAGATGACGCCCGCAGGACCGCTTCGGATCTGAAGGGTCGCTACCTCGAAGTTCCCCGCGGCGGACACGACGCCATGTTGACCAGCCCCTGCGCCAGATCGGCGCTCCGCACGTTCCTGGTCGACCCGTCGTCGACCGTCAACTCCCGCGGCGACGACGCCACCCAGATCTGTCCTGCCGACGGAGCACAGCCGTTCGCATGACATGATCTCTCTGGGGGACTACCGGATTTGGCTGACGCGTCAGCCAGAGAGTCTGAAATAGACAGGGGGCATTTGATGTTCACGCTGAACGACCATCTGACGATCGGGCCGATGGTGACTGCTCGAGTCCCCCAGGACTTCGAGCTCCGTCCCTACAAGGTTCTTCGACTGAGCCCGCTGTCTCCCACGATCGGTGCCGAGGTCACAGGCGTCGGTCTGGGTGATGAGTTCGACCCGGCGGCCCACGCCGAAATTCGGCAGGCCTTGCTCGAGTGGAAGGTCCTGTTCTTCCGCGATCAGGACATCGACCGGGATCAGCAACGTCGCTTCGCCGAACGTTGGGGAGATCTTGAGCGTCATCCGTTCTACAACTACGTCCACCCTGACCAGGATGACGAGGCGGTGGTCCGCCTAGCCAAGGACGCCCAGAGCTCTGGTGTCGAGAACGAGTGGCATGCGGACCTGACGTGGCACCCCCGACCGTCGTTCGGAGCTGTGCTCCGAGCGGTCGAGGTGCCCGAGATCGGTGGCGACACGCTCTGGGCCGACGCCGGTGCCGCCTATGACGCTCTGCCCGAACAGATCCGCGGGCGTATTGATGGTCTGACGGCTGTCCACGATTGGCAGTCGACATTCGGCATGGCGATGCCATCGGAGGACATGGCGGGGCTCACCGAGCAGTTCCCGCAGGTCGAGCACCCCGTCGTGCGGGTCCATCCCGAGACCGGTCGGCGGACGTTGTTCGTCAACCCGTACTTCACCCAGTACATCAAGGGGCTCGACAACACCGAGAGTGAAGACCTGCTGAAGCTCCTGTATCGGCAGTTCACCCGGCCCGAGTTCCAGTGCCGATTCCGGTGGGACGCTGGATCAGTGGCGTTCTGGGACAATCGCTCGACCCAACACTATGCAGCCAGTGATTATGCGCCGCAGCGACGGGTGATGGATCGGATCAGCATCGCCGGCGACGAGCCGTACGGACCCCAGTAGCTCAGGCGAGCATGGGCTCGGCCCGACGATCCGCGGCGGGGTCGGCCTGTGCTCCTCGCAGCACCCGACCGGGTAGCTCACCGGTCCCCTCGTCGTGCTCGCGCACCACGACTCCGGACTTGATAGTCGCGACATAGCCCGTTGCACGCTGGATCAGACGCTTGCCCCCGGCAGGTAGGTCATAGGCCATCTCGGGTGGAAGCAGGGTCAACTCATCGAGGTCGATCACGTTGACGTCCGCTAGGTACCCGGGAGCGAGCAGTCCCCTGTCGGCAAATCCGTAGAGCATGGCGGTGCGTCGAGTCTGGTGATTGACGATCATCTCGACAGGCAGCGTCTCGCCACGGGAACGATCACGTGCCCAGTGGGTCAGCATGAAGGTAGGCAGGCTCGCGTCACAGAGCACTCCGCAGTGGGCGCCTCCGTCACCGAGTCCCAGAACCGTGCCGGGGTGCTTGAGCATCTCACCGATGTCGTTGAGGCTGCCGTCGACATATCCGAGCAGCGGCAGATAGAGCAGTTCGCGGCCGTCGCGCTGCAACATCATGTCGTAGGTGACCTCGAGCGGATCTCTGCCCTCGCGTTCTGCGACGGCGGCGATGCTGGTCGACGGGTCGGGCTCATAGTTCGGCGGGTCGCCGAGTGGGAACAGTTTGTCCAGGCTGCTGGCCATCAGAGCGTCGAAGCCGGCCAGCGCTCCGGTCGGGCGGGCAGCCAGGATCGCGTCACGGACCTCCGGGTCGCGGAGGACCTTGATCCGCTCGTCCATCGGCAGCGACTCGTACTTGAGATACTCCGAATTGCGGACGAACGGATGGAAGTTGGATTCGAATCCGACCAGTACCGAAGCGGGCTTGCCTGCCACCTGCGGGACCAGCCAGGCCCCCTCGCGGTTGGCGTTGAGTGCCCGGTTGATCCAGTCACGCCACCAGTGGGGAGCGAAGTCCACCGCCAGGACCTGGAAGGTGACTGGAATTCCCGCTCGTTGCGAAATCTCGGTCATCCAGTCGAACTCAGCCGCCGGGTCCATCATGTCCGAGGCGATCGAGAACACCCTGTGTCCGGTATCCCCGAGCGCCGAGCCGATCTCGATGAGTTCTCTCGCCGCGGCGGTCGTCCCGGCGGCGAGTTCACCGTCCTTCGCGCGGTGCAACAAAGTCCGTGTGGTCGACACGCCCATCGCACCGGCGAGTGCCGCTTCGTGGGCGATGCGAGCCATCTCGGCGATCTCACCCTCGTTCGCCTCGTCATTGGGCCGCTCCGAACCCAACACGTAGGTTCGCAACGCGCCGTGCGGTAGCAGCGCGGCGACGTCCATCACCCGGGGCATGCGTTCGAGTTCGTCGAGGTATTCGGGGAACGACTCCCAGTTCCAGGTCATCCCCTCCTCGAGGGCCGCGCCCGGGATGTCCTCCACACCCTCCATCAACTGGATGAGGAAGTCCCGCTCACCCTGACGAACCGGAGCGAAGCCCACACCGCAGTTGCCCATCACCACCGTCGTAACTCCGTGCCAACCCGACGGCGACACCTCCGGGTCCCAGGTGGCCTGGCCGTCGTAGTGGGTGTGCACATCGACCCATCCCGGAGTGACCGCCTTTCCGTCGGCGTCGATCTCACGGCGCCCCGGTTCTGTGACTTCCCCGACGGCGACGATGCGGTCGCCGTCGATTGCCACATCGGCGCGTCGGCCGGGCTTACCGGATCCGTCGATCACTCTTCCATTGCGGATCACCAGGTCGTGCATTCGACACTCCTTGACCTCAGGCCGACACGGTCGGCGCCCCCGCCGGTTGGACCCCCCGGTCGTCGGCGAGAACAGCCTAGAGCCCCCGCTGACTGGATCTTGCTGATTCTGTTCTGCGAGGTGGTCGCTACAGCAGCCATTTCGCAGAACAGAACCGTGGGGGCGTCGTGGGAGGGCCGACGTGGGAGGGCTACGTGGGGCCGAGTGGGAGGCGCCCGACGTGGGAGGGGTGACCGCCGTGCGACGCGATCAGTCGAGTGGAGTGCGACCGATGACGCCCGAATAGATCAGACGTGCCATCGAGTGACGCAGGCCGTCGCGGTCTACGCCTGATTCGATGATGCCCCGTTGGTGCCCGGCGACGTGGGCCAACATCGAAACCAGCACCACCGCTGTCGCGTCGGGGTCCAGATCTTCGACCGCGAAGCCGGCCTTTCGTTGTTGCTCGATCACCTCGGCCGCAGCCCTGGTGAACGCGCCGAGCAGACGATTCCGGCACTCCCTGAACCGCTTGTCACCTTCGAGGGCTGCAAGGTCGATCACCGCCATGAGCGCCGAGTTCTCTGCCCAGAACTCGAGGAACGCGTCAGCCACCGCTTGGCAGCCGGCCATCGAATGTTCGCCGTGCCAGATGGCACCGTCGAGTGGAGCGATGAGGTCGGTGCCACCCTCGGTGACCAAGTCCTCGGCCAGGGCCAGGACTGCGGTCTCGGCATCGGAGAAGTACTGGTAGAACGTCGCCGGAGAGGTGCCCGATTCCCGGGCGATGTCGACCACCTTCAGGTCACGGTAGGCAGTCGTCTCGATCAGTCGTCGGGTGTGTTCCAAGAGTCGTTGGCGCGTTGCCAGTCCCCGGCGTCCGGGTACACGGCCGTCAGCGGCGCGCAGATCGACTTCTTCGTTCCCGGTCATGACGTGAAGCTAACCGCAGATCGGATGCAGTTTGGAAAACACAAATATGCCCCGAGCTTCATCCGAAGGCCTTCGAGATCAGCCAGATAGTCAGCAGGACGGCTGCGACCCCCAACAGGATGATCATGACGAAGCCGACGACCACCACGAACGCGGTCAGGGCCAGAATCGCAATGCTCGATCGCCGTGTAGCCCGACGATCAGCTAGATCCCGCTCCATCAGCACGACGTTGCGGATGTTCGCCTTGAACACCATGTCGAACAAGGCCCCGCCGAACGGGATCAGACCGACGAGCCCCTCGATGCCGACGTTCAGCAGCATTCGCAGAATCGTGGGAAAGCTCACACCGGCGCCGACGCCGGTCAGGACCACCAACAACGAGATCGAGACGCCGACCGCATCGCCGACTCCCGGGATCAACGTGATGAAGCCGTCGATTCCCACACGGGCACTGGTGCCCGGAACCTTGATGCTGCTGTCGAGCAGCCAGGCGACACGGTGCGCCCATGCCGGAACCGGCCGGGAGTTGGGGACGGCCTTTCCACGACTGTGGCGAATGTCGTGGAGAATCGCCAGAAACGCAGCTTCGTCGCGGGCTCGCCCCGCGTTGGTGACCTCAAGTTCGTGGGAAGGCGACTCCCCACGGCTTGGCGTCACATCCGGGTTCACCGGATGAAGCGCTCCGCGTAGGCGGCGACCATCTCCTCGGCACGTCCGATTTCTGGCGCTGTCAGCCCGGTCGAGAACCACGATGACGTGAGGATCGTCGTGACGCCGGCGGCTTCGAGCTCTTCAAGGACGTCGGTCTTGGGTGCGACCAGTGGCGACGCTATGACCTCGAAGGGCTTGTCGGCCGTTCCTGCGTCCTCTCTGGCTCTGGCGAGAGTCGTACAGTGCGCAAGGAGTTCTTCAACCGAGTAGTGCATTCCCAGCCAACCGTCGCCGAGCTCCGCTGCGCGTCTGAACGCCAGATCGGAATGCCCTCCGACGTAGATGGGCACCGGTTCGGTAACCGCCGGGCGCATCTCGACCGGGTCGAAGTCGTAGAAGTCGCCGTGGTGTTCGACCATGCCACCCGCCCACAGCTTCCGCATGACCACGACCATTTCCTCCATGCGGGCGCCCCGCTTGGCGAAGGACTGTTCGAGCAGCTCGAACTCCTCGCGCATCCAACCGGCACCGATGCCGACCGAAACGCGGTTGTTCGACATGTAGGCGGCCGTTCCTATGGCCTTTGCCGCGACGAAAGGGTTGCGAGCGGGAAGCACGTAGACATTGGTGACGAACCGAAGTTTGGTCGTGACCGCTGACATCGCGCCGATCGCAACCCAGGCGTCGGGCCAGTCCTCGTTTGGGTCGAACATCGGCTTACCGTCAGGGGTGTAGGGATACTTCGAGTTGAGGGTCTTGGGGAAGAGCATGTGGTCGGACACCGCTACCGAGTCGTATCCGACCTCTTCACACAGCTTCGCCAGTCGACACCAGTGCTCGGGTCGAGCGCCGATCAAACCGTGGCAGAACTTCATTGTGTAGGTCCCTTCAATGGATGTCTTGGCTCAGGCTGGAATTAGCCACGGACTGACGCGACCGCACGGTCACGGAGTTCGAACTTGAGCACCTTGCCGCTGGCGTTCAGCGGCAACTCGGTCACGACCTCGACGGTTCCCGGAACCTTGTAGTTGGCCATGTTGGCTCGCGCCCAGGTAATGATCTCGGCCGGGTCGGGCACGGTCCCCTGGGTGGCCACGACGAATGCGTACCCGACCTCGCCCATCCGCTCATTCGGAACTCCTACGACCGCTGCCTGGGCTATGTCGGGGTGGACCAGCAGAAGCCGTTCGATCTCGGCCGGATAGGCGTTGAATCCGCCGACTATGAACATGTCCTTGATGCGGTCGGTGATCCGCAGGTAGCCAGCTTCATCCATAATGCCGACGTCACCGGTGTGGAGCCAGCCATCCTCATCGATCGTTTCGGCTGTCTTCTTCGGATCGTCGAAGTAGCCGCTCATGACGTTGTAGCCGCGCACGACGACTTCGCCGGCGTCACCGGCAGTAAGCGTTCTGCCGTCCTCGCCGATGACACGCACTTCGACGCCCGGATAGGCCCGCCCCGATGTCCCGGCGATCGTCTCGGCGGAGTCCTCACGCCGACAGGTGGTGGCAATTCCGCATGCCTCGGTCATCCCGTAGGCAGTGAGAACCGTGTCGAACCCGAGGGTGTCGCGCATCTGGTGGACCAGTTCGACCGGGACCACTGCGGCGCCGGTGACGGCGAGTCTCAGCGACGTCGCCCTGGACGGGTCAAAGCCCGGATGGTTGAGCAGGCTCTGGTAGATCGTCGGAGCCCCCGGGATGACGCTGATCTGTTCGGACTCGATCAGATCAACGATCGTTGGCAGATCAAAGGTTGCGACCGGAACAAGGGTTGCACCTGCGATCAGGGATGAGATGATCCCGGCCTTGTAGCCGAAGGCGTGGAAGAACGGATTGATGACCAGGTACCGGTCCGTCGATTGGAGTCCGACGATGTCGCCCCAGTCGCCGAAGGCGCGCAGGGTCTGGGAGTGGCTCACCATGACGCCCTTGGGACTTCCAGTTGTGCCCGAGGTGAACAACAGGTCCGACAGGTCCGCTCCCGTGAGCGAAGCGACCCTTTCGTCGACTGCGCTCAGTGGTGTCGACGATGAAGCGACTAGTTCCTCGATCGTCAAGATCCCGTCGGGTCTGGTTCCGGCATCGTTGAGCAACACGATCCGTTCCAGGTCGGGCAGCTCACCAACGGAAGGATCAGCCAGCATCGAGACGTAGTCGTTGCCCAGAAATCCCTCGACGGTGAACAGCAGACGCGAGCCGCTGCGACGCAGGATGTCGGCAGCCTCGATCCCCTTGTAACGGGTGTTCAATGGGACCAGAACAGCGCCTGCCGACTGCAGGCCCAAGAGCGCCACGACCCATTCCCAGCAGTTGGGCGCCCAGATGGCAACACGGTCACCTCTGTCGATGCCGACGTCGATCAGTGCCGCCGCGAGCAGGTCCACCCGTTCCCTCAGCCCGGCGTAAGTGAGCCTCGTTTCGGGACTCGTTGCGTGATCAACGAGAACTTCATGATCTCCGTACCTCTCTGCGGCCGAACGAACCAGCGCCGGGATGGTGGCGTAGACCAGGTCGCAACGAGCTCCCTCTTCAACTGCCATTGTTCACCGTCCTTCGCCGAAGGCGTTGGAGGTGCGCAGAGACTGGATCCGATCGGAGTCATAGCCGAGCACCTGCGACAGGATTTCGTCCGTGTGTTCCCCGACCGTCGGTGCGGGTGACGGATCGACCGGCGTCTCACCGACGAACTTGACCGGATAGGGCTCCATATCGGCGCCGTGAGTCTCGTAGGGCAGGAACCCGAGCCGGTCCTTGAACTGTGGGTCCTCGGCCAGCGTTTCGGGAGTGTTCACCGGGGCGATGGTCGTGTTGTGCTCACCGGACCAGAGCACCCACTCACCGGTCGTCTTGGTCTTGAAGATAGCTGCGAGTTCCTTACGGAGTTCGAGGTTCCCCTTTGCGTGATCGGCGAACTTGGATCCGGGCCAGCGTTCGAAGAGATCCATGCGCCCCACTCCCTCACAGAAGTTGCGCCAGAACTCCTGCTCGGAGGCCATGAAGAGAACGTGGGTGTCAGCGGATTCGTAGATCTGGTAGCGGACGCCTTCACGCATACCGGCGGTTCCGGGGGCACGGCGCTCGTAGTTGTCCGACTTGTTGCCCGTGACCTCGGACTCTGGACGTTCATAGGCCTTCCATGTCTCGGCCCGGTACCAGTCCATGCCTGCAGCGGCATCCGACTGGGCGATCTCGAGGAAACTTCCCTGACCGGTTTCCCGAGCGCGCAGGACACCTGCGAGCAGACCGAATGCTCCGAACAACGGACCTGCGTGGATACCAACCGACGGGTGTTCCGGAATGCACGGAAAGCCGTGCTCGTCGTACTCGGGCTTCACAAGACCCGCCCACGTGTCGTACGCGATTCCGTGACTCGGCAGGCTCGCGTAGGGACCGGTCATGCCGTAGCCGGAGATCGTGCAGAAGACGATCTTCGGGTTGATCTTGACCAGGTCCTCGAAGCCCAGGCCCCGCTTGGCGAGCGCTCCGGGCCGCATCGCTTCGACTACCGCGTCGGCGTCGCGGACCAGGTCGCGGAAGACCTCCTGTGCCTCTTCGGTGCGCAGGTCGAGCGTGATGGAACGCTTACCCCGGTTGACGTGCCAGTGCATCAACGAAGATCCCTCGACGATCGGCCAGGTCATCTCTCGGATGTAGTCACCTTTGGGCGGTTCGACCTTGATCACGTCAGCACCCAGGTCTGCCAGATGAACTCCCAGCGCAGCCGGCCCGAGCATCGAAACCTCGATGACCCGCAGCCCCGCCAGCGGTGCCTGCTGAGTGTGTGCGTCACCCATTGATGAACTCCTGTCCAGTCTGTTGACCGCCCTGAATCTGACGGGTCGTCAGATCGTACGCGCAGTGGCGGCCCGACGAGCCAAACACCTGAAGCCAATCACCTGAAGCCCGCCTCCCCGCAAGACGAGGGAGGATCCGACCAATCCGTGCGGTCAGAGAATCCAGACTCCGTCGCCATCACGGCGCTTCCACCCCGAAGACGCAAAGGTTCCTCCGTCGACATGGATCGTCGTGCCCGTGACGAACCGGCTCGTCGGACCAGCCAGCCACACGACCGCCGAGGCCACGTCATCGGGATGACCCTCCTCCGGCCAAGGTGTCGGATCCCACGCGGTGTCGCTCATCGCACCAGATTCCAAGGTAAGAGAAGCGTCCCCCGGGGTAGGGATCATGTCGGGTGCGATGGCATTCACCCGGATCCGGTGCTGGGACAACTCCAGCGCAAGGGTCCGGGTGATATTGGCAACGGCGGCCTTCATCGCGGAATAGATTCCGAACCCCGGTCCGGCGCGGTGCGCTTCCACCGAGGTGATGTTGACGATCGAGGAACCGCCGAGGGTCCGACCGACGCACTCGCTTCCACGGACATCTTCGACGGTGCTGTCCATCGGGTCGTTCGCCGCTCCCGCAATCAGCATCGGGACGCACACCCTGGTCGTGTCGACCACCTGGGTGAAGTTCTCGGCAATCAGCGCCGCCTGCCCCTTTGCCGAAACGTCGACGACATCCGAGACGAATCCCCCACCCGCATTGTTGACCAGAATGTGCAGAGCACCCCACTCCTCCTCGATCGAGGCGACCCACCCGGCAACCGCGTCGCTGTCGCGTACATCGAGTACCGCAACGGGTGCATCGCAGCCGAGGGACTTCAGCATCGTCACCGTCTCGTCGAGTTCGTCCTCCAGCCGGTCACACACCGCCACCTGAGCTCCGAAGCGTGCCAGGGCCAGCGCTGTCGAACGACCGATCCCCCGGGCAGCGCCGGTGACGATGGCCTTCCGACGTGTCAGGAGAACCGATTCCGGACTGAGTTCCATAGCTTCGACAGTACGCGACGCACCCCGCCGTACCTGTTCGGTACTGACGGGGTGCGTCGAATTTCTCAATGTCCGTTCTTGACTCTCCGGGCCGAATTTCGGGGTATCGAGCGCCCCGTCGGTCCCGGCTCGGGATCAGTCGGCGACAGCCAGTGCGGTGACCATTCCGAACATGCCCGTATCGGACTCGGCGTGGTTCAGGATGTGGCAGTGCCAGACCCAGATTCCGGGCTTGGTGGCTTGGAACAACACTGTGTAGCGCTCACCCGGACCGACGCTGATCGTGTCGGCGAAGTAAGGCGAATCGAGCGGTATTCCGTCCCTTGCCACGACCAGTTGCGGGAACTGGTGAAGGTGCATCGGGTGATACTGAAGGCCCTCGTTGTAGTAGTTCACGAGCATCCACTCACCCGTCTTGAGCGAGTACGGTTCGGTTGCGGGGAAGGACTTGCCGTTCAAGCTCAGCCCGATGACTCCGGCGTCATTGAGCACCATGTTGTGCTCCTGGGCGACCTTCAGGTCGGCCGGAATGTTGACGCCGCTGACCGTGGTCCCACGGGGGATTGTGTACTCACTCGTCCCTCCGCCACCCTTGGGCGAGAAGATCATCGAGCCCCACATTCCGTTGACGACAGTCATCTGGCCGTGGTGGTGAGGGTGGTACATCGCGATGGCCGGATCGGTCACGTCGTATTCATAAGTGAACTCGCCGCCCGCTGGAATGAGTTCCTGGGTCAGCGGCGCGACGCCGTCCATCTCGTTGGGAAGGATCATTCCGTGCATGTGCACGTCGGTTGCCATCGGCAACTTGTTGATGATCTTCACCCGGATGTGATCTCCAACCTCGCCACGCAACGTCGGGCCGGGGACGACACCGTTATAACTCCAGGCCTTCACGATCTTGCCGGGTTCGACCTCCCAATCTGTGATCTCGGCGGTCAGCGTCCATTCCTTGGCGCCATCAGCGGCGATGGTTGGCTCGAGGGTCTGACCACCCAGGCCCTTCGTGTTGGCCTTGCCCGATGTGACGACCTCGACGAACGGCTCGAAGGAGGCGAGCATCGCCTGGTCCATCGCGGCGTAGTCATCCGCGGTCATTTCGTCGCTCGAATGCGACCCACCTGCAGCGTCGTGGCTCGTCGAACCCCCAGCGCTGGCGCCGGCTCCTTCGGCGACGGTCAGGGTCGCCTCCATACCTGCCTCACGGTGACCGGCAATGGCGCAGTAGACGGTGTAGTCGCCGGCCTCCAGGTCGACCGGCAGGGTGGCTGAGTCACCGGCATTGATTGCCGGAGTGGCGCCACCGCCGTCGATGGTCAGATCGTGGGTCTGCGAGCCGTCGTTGGTCACCTCCAGCGAACCCCCCGGAGCGACCTTCAGGTCGCCGGCGATCTTGAACTCGCTCAGCGATACCGCAACCGGAGCGGAATCGACGGCCGGTGCGCTGGCGGAACCGCCCTTTCCGTCGCGACCAATCAGGCCGATGGATAGAACGATGAGAGCCATGGCTACGCCGCCGGCAAGAACGACGAGCATGCCTGCGTATGGACTCTCACCTCGTTTGACTGGTCTTGCCTGTTCGTCTGACACGGAACTCCCTTTAAGACGTTCGGACAAGGTGAGCGACCGGAGCCGACGACCTTGTTAGTCATCCCTATAAGCGATGATTTAAGCAGTGTAATCACAAAGTGCGTTGATCGTATAGTCAGAGAGTAGAGAATTCTGGCACTACGATTCGACCGTGCTGGCCCAGACCGTATTCGACGCCGCAGAGCGGTTCGGTGACCGTCCCGTTGTGGTCTCCCCGGAGGGGGAACTGACCTACGAAGCCCTGCGACGGAACTCGGCAAAACTCGCTGCCGATTTGCGTTCGAGGGGTGTCCGCGAAGGTGACGTGGTGGCGCTGGTTCTGCCATCCGGGGGTGACTGGCTCGTCGCTGCATCCGCGGTTTCCCACCTTGGAGCGATCTTCGCCGGCATCAGTCCGGTTCTGACCTCCAGCGAGCGCGGCGAACTGCAATCACTGGTCGCTCCCCGCCTCACCCTTGTCGATCCGGCACTCGTCGACGGACTCTCTCTCAGATCCGATCTTGCTGTTGTGGAGAGGGGGTCACGTGGGGAAGGACTGATCCAAGATCAGAAATCAGCACTGCCCGAGTTGCCTCCCCCCGACGACAACCGCCCAGCGGTCATCTGCTTCACCTCGGGAACCACCGGACGGGCCAAGGCAGCCCTGTACCGTGAACGTCAACTGCGCGCGGTCCAGTTGATGGACCTGGGTCCTGATGTCGAGGCGACCTGGGGCGGAGGTGCTCCGATGCTTGCGTCCACACAGTTCGCCCACGTCGGAATGTCGATGAAGTTTCCGTGGTATCTGCGCCGCGGATCAACCCTGCATGTCATGGAACGATGGCGCGCGGACGAGGCCCTGCAACTGGTCGCGACCGAACGAATGCCGACGATCGGTGCCGTGGCCCCCCAACTGGCCCTCATGTTGCGATCGCAATTGATCGACCAGCTGGACCTGAGCTGCGTCACGACCGTCATTGCGGGCGGAGCCGCGTCGCCGGTAACGCTGGTCAGATCGATTCGGGAACGTCTCGGAGCGGGCTACTCGATTCGTTACTCCTCGACCGAGTCTGGAGGGGTCGGACTCGGTACCGACGCACTGAGCGATGATGAATCCGAGTGGGGAACCATCGGTCGTCCTCGTCCGATGGTCGAAGCCCGCGTAACCGACGAGTTCGACAATCCACTTCCCGACGGAACCACCGGAGAACTCCAATTGCGATCACCGGCTGTCATGGACGGGTACTGGAACGATCCGGAAGCCACTCTCACCGCGTTGACCGCTGACCGTTGGCTGCGCACCGGCGACCTGGCCTCCGTCGATGACCACGGTCGAGTGGTCCTCGCAGGCCGGCGGAGCGAGATGTACATCCGGGGTGGCTACAACGTGTTTCCATCCGAGGTCGAAGCCGTCCTTCTGGCGGACGAGCGGATCGATGATGCAGTGGTGGTCCCGTGGCCCGATGAAGTCATGGGTGACCGCGGGCTGGCGCTGGTAGTTCCGGCCGACCCAGAACGGCCGCCGTCGCTCGAGCAATTGCGGACACGGGCATCGGAGACACTCGCCTCACACAAGCTGCCAGAAGCCATCCTCATCATCGATGCGGTTCCGCTTACCCCGGCCCAGAAGATCGACCGATCCGCCGCCCGCGACCTTGCCGTCCGCAACCTTGCCGCCAGCATTGGCGATTTACCGACTACCTAATTCAGTAATCGGCCGTCCGGGCCGATGGAGTCATCGTGAGCGATGTCGTTGTTTCTCTGCTGGCGGTGCTGACCGGAATCGGCGCGGCTTGGGCCATGACGGTCCCTTTGCACAGCTACAAGGAGCTGCGCCCCAAGACTCCACGCGACGTTGCCTCCGAAGTCGGCTCCGACGGTGTCGCCCTCGTCCATATCCGAGCCGCCTATCGGGAAGCCCGCTGCCCGAACTGTCACCACAGCTTCGACATTCTCGACGTGATCCCAGTGCTGAGCTGGTTCCGAGGCTGTCCCGACTGCGGCCGTCGCCTTCCATGGACGGTGCCACTGCTTCAGCTCGGGGTGCCCCTGGCGATGCTCATAACCGCGCTGACACTGCCGAACACCGTCAACGCCTGGGTGGTGCTTCCCTATCTGTGGCTCGTCGTCGTGTTGGCCGCCATCTCCCTGATCGACCTGCGCATCTGGCTAATCCCGTTCTGGATGCCGTGGGTCGGAGCGGCGGTGGGAATTGCGCTCATCGCCGGAGTGTCTCTGGGGATCGGAGCACCCCGAGCGATCATCCACGCTGTGGTCGGGGCGGTGCTGTCCTTCCTTTTATTCTTTGTCCTCTTCATTGCCGCACCGGGAAAGCTCGGCTTCGGTGACGTTCGCCTGGCGTTACTCCTGGGAATGTTCCTGGCGTGGCTGCATCCCCTACTGCCCATCTACGGACTCCTGTTCGGATCACTACTCGGGGTCGCCATGGGGATCGGATCGATCATCCGTCGCAGCGACAGCCGATTCGCATTCGGTCCGGCACTCGCTCTCGGAGCGATGTGCGCAATCTGGTTCTCGGGGCCATTGCTCAACTCAGTTGGCTGAACTGAAGTCTTCGGCGCTGGGACGCCCTCCGACGCCTGCGACAAAATCTTCTGGGACTCCTAGCCGTTGCGCAGGGGAGTAACTAGTGTCACACCTCTAGCTGTTCACCAGGTCCGGCGGGGGGAATTCGCCGGGGTCTTGCGGTAGGCGAATTGAGGGGGTGTGCCTGTGATCTTGGGTCGCGCAAATGCCGTTGTCAGCGATCGTCGGCCTCGCTACAGGAAGCTGCATGCGGTGACCACCGGGGTCAGCCTTGCACTGATCTTCTCGGGCTCTCTGGCCGGAAGCCCCATTGCTGGCGCCCAGGAAGCCACACCTACCAGCGCTATAGCTCCCTACGACCCGTCCAATTTCCTCAACGGCGAGGCGCAGGCTTCGGCAACCACATTCCGGTTCAACATCGTGCAGGGCAATGCCAATATCGGCATGTCCTATGGGCTGGTCATGGCCGGCTACCGGGACAAGACCGGCACGTCCGAATCCAGAGCTCTCGATCTTGGGATCTTCCCGACGCTGTTCGGCGTCCAGCAGTGCGACGGGTCGGACCCGATACTAAATCCTGCGACGTTTCCCCCACTGACCCTAGCGAGTTCCACCGACCCCGATTCGGCCACCCCCAAGCCGGCAAAGGCGTACCTGCCCGGCTACGGGAAGGATCCCGCGGGGCCGTTGGTCGGCACACAAGTCGCAACGGCGACAAGAGCCCCGTCATCGACCGCCTTCACCGATTCCGAGAAGGCCGACATGATCTTCGTGTCACTCGAAGGCGGGCATTCACAGGCATCCTCGACCCTCAAGGACAACGTCCGCGAGGCCCGCTCGGTGGTAACCGCCAAGGAACTGCGGGTGATGGGGGGTCTCTTCATCTTCCGGGAGCCTCGTTGGGAGGCAGTCGCACGCTCTGGCAGGCAGGTCAGCACCACCGGCAGTTTCACTTTCAAGAGCGCATCGGTCCTCGGATTCGAACGCAGTGCCGACGATGCGCTGCGTGACCTCGGCGAGTTCAAGAAGGGACTCGAAGACCTGCTCAGGCCACTTGGAGCGAAGCTCGAGTTGCCCCAGGTCGTTGTAACCGACAATCGGGTCCAGGTCACCCCGATGTCATTCAAGCTGGTCGATCCACCCTTCGGCGCCGAGATGATCGCCCCGTTCCTCCAGAACATCCAGCCAATGCGGGAGTCCTACAACAAGTCGCAACTCGACGCGGACTGCAAGAACGAGACATCCCTGCTGCTGATGGATGTCGTTCTGGGAGTCCTCTCGGGATCGGGATCGATGGAGATGATGGCCGGGGGCACCGAAGCATGGACCGACGACACCGATTTTTCCGCGCCACCCATCGCCCCGGTCCCCAGTGCATCGATCGCTCCGGCAACCCCGATGGTCCCGCCGGTCGAAGCAGTTCCGGCTACAACCTTCGACGAGTACGTCCCGGGCGAGTACATACCTGGAACCGATGGGGACCTTGGCTACAGCGACACGACTCTGGACACAGCGTTGGGTGATCCTTCCGATATCCCTGTGGACACTCCCCCGCCCGAGGTCAAGGGAAAGACCCAGGGTTCGGACCGTGAACTCGCAGCCGCGATACCTGCCAACACAACGATTGATGAGTCAAAGGCGGGCACTGCTGCTGTCGCAGTTGGACTCATCGGTCTGGCATGCGCTCTCGGACTGGCATTCGGCGAACACTTCAAGGCACGCCGCTCGACCCGGAGGATCCCATGAGTCAAGCGAACAGAGACCGCCTCTTCCGGGGTTACGGTCCCCTGATCGGCTTCAGTGCCCTGTTTCTGGCTATTGCGATTCTGGTGCCGAGCCAGACGGCCGAGGTCAACACCGGGGTTGGTGGCAACTCCGGGGTCGGGACTCTCGACAGCCAGAGCCTGGCCGAGGATGCCGGGGACCTCGCTACCGCGGACGCCTCCGATGTCCCTGGAGCGCAGGTCGCCGGAAGCTCTGCAACCTCGGGGAGTTCGGGATCTGCCGGTACCGCAGGGCGAACCACCGACGGTAGGACCGTCACCGGTTCCAAGGGTGGCTCGGCGGGTAGCGCCGGATCGGCTGGTAGTGGACCGGCCAAGGTTGGCGGTTGTGCGGACCGCCCGCTCCAAGTACCCCATGACCCGTACTCGCCGCCCTGCATTGCGTTCACTGGTGGAAACGGTGGAGCCACCGGCCTGGGAGTGACCGCGGACACCATCAAGGTCTCGGTACGGATCCAGGGATTCTCCAACGGCATGCTCGACGCCTTGTCGAAAGTTGCCAACGCAAAGATTCCGAACGAGCCACCACAGTTGATCGCCAACACGCTCAACGGGCTCGTCGACTATTTCAACAACACCTTCCAGATGTATGGACGCAAGATCGAACTCGTCAACTACAACGGCAAGGGCGACGTACTGAAGGAGATGACCGGAGGCGGTCAGGAAGCTGCAGAATCCGACGCTCTGAAGGTCCAACAGGAAATCAAGGCCTTTGCTGACGTTTCCGCAGTATCTCCTGTCTACGCGGATGCACTGTCGCGCCGCCAGATCATCAACGTCGGCGCACCGTATGTTTCACGTGAATGGTTGGCCCAGCGTCGCCCCTACAGCTGGAGCCAGTTCACCGACTGCTCGACGACCGTTGAGAGTGTCGCTTCCTACTATGTGACGAAACTCGGAAAGCGAAACGCCGACTTCGCAGGACCCGGCCTCAAGGGACAGCCACGGCGGGCGGCGATCATCGCACCCGAGAACTCGTGGTACCAGGAGTGCGTCAACTCCGGGTTGAAGATCATCGAGCGTGCCGGGCTGAAGGCTGAGCTCAACGAGAAGTACCGCCTCGACATCAACCAAATGTCGATCCAGGCCGGCGAGAAGTTGGCAAAGCTCAAGAACGCCAAGATCACCACGGTCATCTGCGGCTGCGACCCTCTCTTCCTCACGTTCCTGACGGCCAAGGCCAAGGAACAGAACTACAACCCGGAATGGGTGATCACAGGCGTTGCTCTGATCGACAACGATCTGATCGGTTCGATCTTGGAGCAGGGTCAGTGGGCAAGGTCCTTCGGCGTCTCCTTCTCCGGAGCTCCTCAGCCCGAGGGCCAAGGACTCGGCTACCGCGCCTACAAGTCCGTACGCAAGGACGAGCCCTCGATCGGTGTGGAGCTGATCTACAACCAGCTTGAGTTGCTTGCGATCGGCATCCAGATGGCCGGACCCAATCTGAACCCGGCGAGCTTCGAGGCCGGAATGTTCCGCTATCCGACCAGGACCGGACCATCGGGTACCTGGGGTTTCAAACCGGGCGACTATTCAACCTCTGACGACGCTCGCGAGGTTTTCTGGAACCGCTCGGCGGTTTCGCCCCAGACGCGTGACCCGGGCACCTATCAGAACCCCAACGGATCTGCCCGCTTCCCTATAGGGAAGTGGCCCGGCACTCCACCGCGGGTGTCGCCGTGACCATCGATCACAGCGAACTTCCCATGGATCTTGGCGAGGGGCGCCACGAGCCGCCCACGTCGAATGGACCCACAGCCCGGTCCACATACCTGCGTATGGGCGAGGCCTTCGAGGAGCTTTCTACGCCAGCCCGAGTTGGTCTCGTCGTCGGAGTCCTGGCCGTTCTTTGGGCGGTTGCCGCCGTGGTTCTACCCAATGGCGCACCGGTCGGGATAGTGACGATCGGAGCGGTCCTCGGGTCAGCGACAGGCCTGGCGGCGGTCGGGGTGATCCTGGTGTGGCGTGCAAACCGTGTCGTCAACTTCGCCGCTGGCGCCCTGGGCGGAGCCGCGGGTCTCAGTTCGATCCACCTCTACCTCACGTGGGGGTGGCCATATCCAGTTGCGATCGTCTCGGCTCTCATCGGAGGGCTTGCGCTCGGAGCCGTGGTCGAGGTTCTGGTCATTCGACGATTCGCCAACGCTCCTCGCCTGGTTCTGACCGTCGCAACCCTAGGCCTGGCCCAGGTGGTCGGCGGCCTGGAACTGTTCCTGCCGGACCGGATCTTCAAGGTCGAATCACCGATCCTTGGATCATTCCAGACTCCGCTCACGTCGACTCAGTTCGACCTCGGTCCGGTGGTCATCACCGGAGACCACATGTTGGTAGCCGCTGTTGTTCCCGTCGTCGTCGCTGCACTGGCGTGGTTCCTACGTGGCTCGCTCGCCGGGACGGCCATTCGTGCCGCTGCAGAGAACACCGACCGAGCAAGACTCCTCGGGATACCGGTCAAGAACCTGACGACCCTCGTGTGGGCACTCGCAGGCGCGCTCGCCGCACTCACCTTCGTACTCAGAGCGCCATTCCTCGGCGCCACCCCCTCGGCGATCGCAGGGCCGGCGGTGATGTTGGCAGCGCTCGCCGCTGCTGTCGTCGCACGGATGGAGTCCATGCCCAGGGCGTTCGCGGCCGCGGTCATCCTGGGTGTTGTCGATCAGGTCGTCCGTTGGAACACGACCAGTCCCGAGCTTGTGGACGTGGTTCTCTTGGTGGTGATCGTCGGATCACTGCTGCTGCAGCGAGGTCGTTCTCGTGCACATGATTCCGATGGAGGCTGGCGTGACGCCGAGTTCATCCGGCCACTCGCACCGGCCATCGCGGCGTTGCGCACCGTGCGTGTGGTCAAGGCTCTCGCACTTCTCGGGCTGCTGGCTGCTTGTGTGATTATCCCGATCCAGGTCGGTCCCGGGACCGCCAACACCCTGTCGATCATGACCATCTGGGCGGTCGTCGCCGTCAGCCTGGTCATACTTACGGGTTGGGCCGGACAGATCAGCCTGGGGCAGTTCGCGATCGTCGGGGTCGGGGCAATCGTCGCAGGCAATCTCGTCTCTCGCTGGAACGTCGACCTGTTCGTCACCCTGGCTGTGGCGGCTGCCGCGGGAGCGGCTGCGGCATTGGTGCTCGGGGTCCCTGCCCTGCGGATCCGGGGGCCGTTCCTCGCGATAATCACCCTCGCGTTCGCGGTTGTTCTCGACGGCTATGTCCTCAATCCCAACGTCTTCCCGTCCCTCATCCCCCAGAGTGTCGACCGTCCTGTGGTCTGGGGCCGTATCGACCTTGAGAACGAGCGATACATGCTGTGGTTCTGCCTCTGCATTCTTGCGTTGGCAATCACACTTGCTAGGGGTGTTCGGCGTTCCCGCTCGGGACGACTGCTGATCGCCTCCCGTGACAATTCGAAGGCTTCCGAAGCGGCCTCGGTTTCGACCCGCTCCGCGACGCTTTCGGGTTTCGTATTCTCCGGCGCCCTCGCCGGACTTGCCGGTGGCGTGCACGTACTCCTGCTCCACGGAGCACGGGTCGGCTCGTACCAGCCGGTGCAGTCCGTCGAGATCTTCTCGATGGCCACGATCGGAGGTCTCGGCTCCATCGGTGGTGCGATCAGCGGCGCCGCCGGAATGCGGGGCATGCAGGACCTGGACCAGACCATCCGCCTCGTCGGGGCTGGGGCCGGGGTGCTGTTGGTGCTGTGGCTGATCCCCTCCGGCCTCGCTGGTCTGGTCGCAATGGTGAGGGACCGTCTGGTCGCGCCGCTCGCGAGGCGCAACGGACTGGATTCCCACGGCCGTACTCTGTTGGCCACGACTTCACTGAGTGTGGTTCCCGAGATCGACCACTCGCCAACGCCTGAATCCCATGACGGACCTGGCTCGGCCGCAGTCGAGACCGTTGGGGTTGTTGGAGCCACCGAGGCTCCCGGTCCGGCGCTTCTGGCGAGTGGAGTGAACGTTTCTTACGGTCGACTGCAGGTGCTGTTCGATCTGGATCTGCAGATTGCGGACGGCGAGATGGTCGCACTCCTCGGAACCAATGGAGCCGGAAAGTCAACGATTCTGAAGGCGATCTGCGGACTGGTTCCCCACGAAGGGCGGGTCATCCTCAACGGCATGGACATCTCGAGGATGGGTCCCGAGAGGATTGTGAGGGCGGGAATAGCCCTCATGCCAGGAGGTCGGGCCATCTTCCCGACCTTGAGTGTCGAGGATCATCTGAAACTCTCGACCTGGACATTCAGCTCCGACGCGGAACGGATCAGGTCCGACATCAACGAGGTCCACCGCATCTTCCCGATCCTCGCCGAACGCAGCCACCAGCTTGCCGGCGACCTTTCCGGGGGTGAGCAGCAGCAACTCGCTCTTGCAATGACTCTCATGCTCCGCCCCGACGTGCTGCTGATCGACGAGCTTTCGCTCGGTCTTGCGCCCATAGTCGTGGCGGCACTGTGCGACGTCGTTCGGGAGTTGAACGGCCGAGGCATAACAGTCATCGTCGTCGAGCAGTCGGTCAACGTCGCTCTTACCCTGGCTGAGCGGGCGGTTTTCCTGGAGAAGGGTCGCACCCGATTCGAGGGACCGACAGCTGACCTGCTCGATCGGCCCGACATTCTCCGCTCGGTGTTCATCGCCGGCGCCGACGCAGCTATCGACGCCACGGGTTCCGATGGGACCACGGGGACGGGAACCGTGGAAATTGCGGGCGGCACAAGTCGGGTCGACGGCATCGATGGCACCGACAGCGCCACCGAGGAGTCCGCCCGGGCGATGCGGATGATCGATCTGAGTTCGCTGACTCGCAACGGCGCTCCATCGACCGATGCCCTCCACACTTCGGTAGCCACCGGTGAATCGAATGGTACCGGCGATTCCCGGAGAGTTGAGCCGGTGCTGAGTTGTCGAGGTGTCACCAAACGCTTCGGTGGGCTGAACGCTCTCAGCGGAGTCGACCTGGAGGTGATGCCGGGCGAGATCGTCGGGCTGATCGGCCAGAACGGCGCCGGAAAGACCACATTGATGGACTGCATCTCGGGCTTCCACACGATCGACGATGGAAAGGTCGACTTCAGAGGTGTGGATGTGACCAGATGGGAGCCATTCGAACGTTCGCGGGGTCGACTCGGCCGATCGTTCCAGGATGCCCGGCTGTTCCCGTCACTCACCGTCCTCGAAACCATCTCAGTTGCCTGTGAACAAGCTGTCGAGTGTCGCTCACTCATTGCCGATGCGACACGCCAACCGGCGTCCTATCTGTCCGAATCCCTGGTGGAGAAGAAGGCGACCGAACTGATCGGCCTACTCGGTCTGACCGGCTACGCGCACAGCCCTACATCGGCGCTTTCGACCGGAACCCGTCGGATAGTGGAACTGGCGTGCCTACTCGCGGAGGACCCGGTGGTGATGCTGTTGGACGAACCGTCAGCAGGTGTGGCCCAGAAGGAAACCGAGGCTCTGGGCCCGCTATTGCGACAGATCTCGGAGCACACGGGGGCCGCGATGCTGGTCATCGAACACGACATGCCGCTGCTTTCCGGGCTCTGTGACCGGCTTGTCGCCTTGGAGCTCGGCACGGTCATTGCCTCAGGTATCCCAGCTGACGTTCTTGAACATCCGGCGGTGATTTCGTCCTATCTCGGCACGGACGAGACCGCAATCAACCGTTCGGGTGTAGGAGTCTGAGCCCGGGCCGCCGTTCAGGCGGTCCGGGCAACAGTGCTTCCGGGCAACAGAGTTGGCAATCAGTCAGAGTTGGTGGTCAGTCGTCGTAGCTGAGGTAGACGGCCGCCTCCGGCGAGCACGTCCTGACCGTGAAGCTCTCTTCTATGAACAGGTTCACCGAATCGGCATCGTGGCTGCTGTATCCGACGGAGAAATCCTCACCGAGGATGAGCTCGAAGTCCCCGCCGCGCTGGCTGACTACGACAGCACCGTTGACTCCCGGGGCGAACACGACCGGTCCACCCAGGATCAGGCGCAGATGCTCGAGCACCGGGTAGCCACCCATCTCGGACTGCTCCATAACCCCGGTGAAACAGCGGGGACCCAGAGCAATGGCGTATGGGCCACCGACGCCAGAGAGCTTCAAGCGCGCCGTTGCCCGCGCAACGAATGACGGGTAGGCGTCATAGTCGGAACCGATGATGATCGGATCGTGGGGCGAGGCTTCGGTGATGCCGATGATCCCCCCGGGGGCATAGCCGTGGAACACGGCGTGGTCCTCTACGTTGGCAGCGCGTCGCGCTGCGTGCCTGACCGGATCCAGGTCTGCGTCGCAAGCTCCGCGGTCGACGGCATCGAGTTCGGAACGGGTCAGCGAGAACGGTGTCCGGAACTCGACGAGTGGCTGCACGGAACGAATACGGGCTTCGACCTGATTCGGCTCGGGCGACTCGAGGGTTTCGATCCGTCCCGTGGTGATCGACGAGAATTCCCATCCTCGTGCTTCGGGGCAATCCACGATCCGACGGGCGGCGAGCAGCTCCTTGAGAGCGGTGCTGGCTTCCTCTTCGATGGCGCTCCAGCTGTCATCCGAAATAGGCGCAAGGTTGCGCAGCAGATGGTTCATCGTGTGCCTCTCAATCAATCTGGTCTCAGATGTGTTCTGTCGATTCGGTTCCGGCATGGTCCTGCTTCGGACCATCGTGTCTACCGGTCGCTCAGCGATACTGGTGTTCAGGTCTTCTCACTTGCTCAGGTGTTCTCGCTGCCGTGGAGATTGCCGAGTGAAAGGCCTCCTTTGGCCTCTCCGTCTTCCTTCGCGCCAGCGTCCGAGACGCCCGCTGCCTGCTCTTCGACGTCGACGATAGATCCCTCGCTGAACAGGTAGGTGCGGAGCTCCCGGTCGAGTACCGGGTCGTTGCGTCTGATCCATTCGAGCACCATTGCGGCGTGCTCCTTCTCCTCGTCCCGGTTGTGCTCGAGAATCTTCACGAGTTCAGGGTCGGTAGCCGCCGCGGCCCGCTGGTCGTACCAGTCGATCGCCTCGAACTCCTCCATAAGGGAGACGATTGCCCGGTGGCGATCGATGACCTCCGGCGGGAGTACGTCTGGCGACTCGTGCAGATTCTCCGAGGACAAGTTTGAACTCCTTCAAAGCGACTTCAGACCGAGGCTAGCTGATCGATTTCCGACGGGTCCGCCTACGCCACAGACACCACGGGCGGGCCTCATCAGCCTGAATCAGGTCGTCAGGTCCCTTCCCAATTCTCCCGATTCCCAGTCCAAAACGTCAGTTGCCCCGACTCCGTGAGTCGGGGCAACTCGGATGTTTTGCAACATCCACGCGGGTGGAGGTGATGAGAATCGAACTCACGACCTCTTCGATGCGACCGAAGCGCTCTAGCCAACTGAGCTACACCCCCGCGGGTCACCGGCGCTGCCGGCTCGGTCACTTTAGCCCGAGCGGCCAGTCAGGTCACAGAGCGACCATCGAGACCCGAAGCGGGCGAAGTTCAAGGCTCTTGAAGGCTGCCGTCAGTTGGCGACGCGCCGTGGCGCGGGGTTGACCTGGCGAACCGTCGCGGTACGGAGCCCGTAGTCGTTCGCCGGCGAATACCCGGACGACAAGGAGTTTGTGAAGGACGGGGCCGGAGCCTTGTTGGCCTGTACCACCAAGGCGATGTATGCGACCAACAACACGTCGGCGATGACGTGGAGTACGAGGAAGACAGAGCCGAATGCGATGGTGCAGAGGAGGGTTAGGACTGCCGCCGAAGCGAGCGTCGTCATGACTTCCTGGCGACGCTTACGCACCGATGCCGGAACCTGAACTGCAGCACTCTGAGGAGCCGACGACGCAGACGACGCCCGGTTGCCACGGGCCCCGTTCATGCTGATCACGTTGGACCGGGCGTTGCCGCCGGCCATTCCCTGCTCGCCCTGACGGCGAAGAGCCGAGAGCTGATGATTGAACGTACGAATGGAGTCGGAACTACGAGTAGCCGACAGCTTCCGCATGGCCTCCGGGAGCAGGACAATTACCCAGACGACGGCCAGGCCCAAAAAGATCAGCGTCGAAGGGTTCATCGAAAGGTCACGTCCTTTTTCTCAAACTGGCTAGGACCGCACTTGTCTCCAGACCAGTTTGACCGATCATTCTGAGAGAGGCGCGGATGCTACAAATCCGTCGGTAACCTTACGGTCGCGCTTCGAGTGTTACAAGTTGTTGACGAAATACATCGCTGTAATTCAGCGGGCTCGTCAATCGCACCAGTAAGCACCCGTCAGCGGCTAGCGATCAAGCACGTCCTCAGAGTCGTCACCGGTGCGACGACGGAATGTCCCGGAGCGACCGCCGGTCTTTTCCCACAGGGCAATATCACCCATGACCATCGCACGGTCGACGGACTTGCACATGTCGTAGATGGTCAAGCACGCGACCGACGCTGCGGTCAACGCCTCCATCTCGACTCCGGTCCGGTCGACGGTCTCGACTTGGGACTCGACCTCGATGAATGTGTCCTCGATACGGAAATTGATGAGCATTGCGCCCACCAAAACCGGATGACAGAGGGGAATCAGATCAGAAGCCCGCTTGGCCGCCTGGATCCCAGCAACGCGGGCGACGCTGAGAACATCGCCCTTGTTGATCGCCCCGCGAGCCACGAGGGAGGTCGTCTCGGTACTCATGAACACTCGCCCTCTGGCGATGGCGCGCCGGTGGGTCGGGTCCTTCGGCGTCACATCGACCATCCGGGCACGCCCCAATGGGTCCAGATGGGTCAATCCTCTGTCAGACATTCCCGCAGCTTAGAACCAGGCACCCTCTGATCAGACGATGACGGGCTCCTGGCGAATTTTCCGGTTGAGAGGCTCAGGGCACTCGCCGGTCCGAGAAACCGGTCTAGACGAGTCCTTCGCGGCGGGCGATATCGGCGAGGAGCTTCCGGAAGTCGGCACCCAGGTCCTCGCGGCGAAGCGCCAGCTCCACCGTCGCTCGCAGATAGTCCAACTTGTTGCCGATGTCGAAGCGGCCCTCCGTGAAGATGTAGCCGTTGACCGACCCGGTGCGCAGGAGTCCGGCGATAGCGTCGGTGAGTTGAATCTCGCCACCCACTCCAGGGGTGGTTTCGTCGAGCCTGTCGAAGATCTCGGATGTCAACAGGTACCGCCCCATCACCGCCAGGTTGGAAGGCGCGTCTTCGGGCTTCGGCTTCTCGACGATTCCCGCGATCTCACAGAGCGCCCCGTCCCGCGACGCGACTTCGACACACCCATAGGATGAAATCGCCTCCGGAGCGACCTCCATGAGAGCGATGACCGAGGTGCCGGACTCGTCGAAGGACTTGATCATGTTGTCGAGCACCATCGACCGCTCGTCCATGATGTCGTCGCCCAGCATCACGACGAAGGGCTCGTCGCCGACGTGCTTGCGGGCGACCGAGACTGCGTGACCGAGTCCCAGAGGTTCGCCCTGACGGACGAAGTGGATGTCGGCGAACTCGGCCAGTTCCACGACCTCGTCGTAGTCGTCGAACTTGCCCTTCGAACGAAGGTGGAACTCGAGTTCGAAGTTGCGGTCGAAATGATCTTCGAGAGAGCGCTTGTTGCGACCAGTGATTATGAGGATGTCATCGAGACCGGCGCGTACGGCCTCCTCGACTACGTACTGGATCGCCGGTCGATCGACGACAGGCAGCATTTCCTTGGGTTGTGCCTTGGTAGCCGGCAGGAACCGCGTGCCAAGTCCTGCGGCCGGTATCACTGCCTTACGGACCCGACTCATCTTGATCCCCATTCTCCGTCACGCAGCAATTGCGACAACCCATGTGCCACACATCCTACAGGAGCCCCCTTAATTTGACACCAGAGAGAAGGGGCCCGGGAAAGGCGTCGGGACGCAATCTGGTTGTAGCATTGGCACTCTGCGGTCGAGAGTGCCAATGCTCTCGGGCAGAACCGAGAGCAAGACGGAGTCACGACGATGCCACTGTATGAATACAGATGTAAGAACTGCGGCCACCAGTTCGATATCCAACAGTCGATCTCGGAAGACTCGCTCACCGTCTGCCCCAACTGTGATCAGGCGGAGTTGAGGAAGGTGTTCCAGCCTGTGGGGATCTCGTTCAAGGGCAGCGGTTTCTACAAGAACGACAGTCGTTCCTCGGGCTCGTCATCATCCAAGAGCTCATCAAAGAGCACCTCGGAGTCGAGTTCCACCAGTTCGGACTCCTCCGGCTCGGATAGTTCCAGCTCCGGTTCCTCGGGCTCGGCCTCTACGGGTTCGAGCAACTCGGGATCATCGAACTCCGGCTCCTCGGGGTCCAGCACCAGTTCGACAAGTTCTGCCTCGACAAGTTCCGACTGACTCCAAGCAGCTTCTTGACCAGTTGGGGCAATTGCGCCAGTTGGGGCGGTCCAGGTCTCTTCGGACTGAGACCGTTTGGCTGGTGGGCCCGCTCCGATGTGTAGGGGACCAGTTGCCGTCAGACCGAGGCTGGCTGATCGACGCTGGCCATCGCCCGCTGGATGAGGTGGTCGAGCAGCGCGATCAACACCATCTTGACCGATTCGCGGGAACGGGCATCCGCACGCACCAGAGGAATCGTCTCTGACAAGGCCAGAGCTTCACGAACGTCTTCGAGGGAATGCGACCCGGCATCTGGGAATTGGTTGACGACAGCCACGAACGGAATCCCGCGACTCTCGAAGTAGTCGACAGCTGCGAAGCAGTCTTCGATTCTCCTGGTGTCCAGAAGTACGACGGCCCCGAGCGCGCCCTCGACGAGGTCGTCCCACATGAACCAGAAGCGTTCCTGACCCGGGGTTCCGAACAGGTACAGGATGATGTCCGAGTCGATGGTTATCCGACCAAAGTCCATCGCCACCGTCGTCGATGTCTTCCGGCCGACCTTCGACAGATCATCGATGCCCTCCGAGTACGCGGTCATGGTCGCCTCGGTCGTCAGGGGCTCGATCTCTGAGATCGTCCCCACGAAGGTTGTCTTGCCGACACCGAAGCCGCCGGCAATGAGGAACTTGACCGGCTGGGGACCATCCGATGGGACCGGGGGTGCGGCTCCATCTGACGACGCGCCCGCGGGGTGTTCAGAGTGCTCGTACTGCATCGATCATCCTCAGGAGCAGGGCTGGCGTCGCGATCGACGTCGCCTCGTGGACTCGGACGAGCCCGGCGTCGGCTAGATCCCCAACGAGGATCTGGGCGACACCGAGCGGAACGCTTATTCGTGCACCGATCTCGGCGACCGAGATAGGTGTCTGGCACAACTCGACTATGCGGGCGTGTTCGAACTTCAGAGTGCTGGGAGGTTCGACATCGGTAACCACGACGAGCGACTCAACCCGAAGTTGCACCCGGGCATGCTTTGCTCGTCCGCCGGTGATCACGAACGGCCTGACGAGGCTCTCATCCTCGTGGTCGTCATTTGGCTCGGAGGCGGCCGGAAACCGCGCCCCGCTGGAAGGCCCGGCGATCGGATCAGCATTGGTGGGCTGGTTGGCCCCGGAGCCCGAGATCGACTCGGGTGGGTACGAACCATCACCCTTCGATGTCGGGTTCCAGGGTTCCATCGATGTTCTCCGCTCAGCCGGCGGACAGAGCGTTACGCAGGCCAACCCGCACCTGTGGTGTGAGCACCGTGCCGAAGCGGTCCACGAGCATCGTCATCTCGTATCCGACCAGACCCACATCAGCGTTCTTGTCGGTGAGGATCCCCAGGCAACTGCCGTCCGAGATCGATGCCACGAACAGGAAGCCCGTTGTCATCTCGACCATGATCTGGTCGACGGCTCCATATCCGAAGCAGCGGGACGCACCGAGCGACAGGCTGGTGAGACCAGCCGCGATCGCCGCGAACTGATCGGCCCTACCCCGATCGAGGTCGGTCGACATCGCCATCAGCAGTCCGTCGGAGCTGACACACACTGCGTCACTGACGCCGGGGGTCTGCTCCACGAACCGCGACAGCAGCCATGGAATCTGTTGGACCTGTTCGTTGGTATCGGTCATCACTTGCTGGACCTCCAGTCCTGGGACATCCCCGAGTCGTCGAGCTCACCGAGCGGCGAGGCTTTCGGGACATCACTATCGAGCACTGCGGCCGGTACTTCACCGGCGTCGGGAATTGTTCGGCCGCGGCTGCGACCGGCTTGGAACGATGCGAGCCGTGCGCGGACCTCATCAGCTGATCGCTCAACCGACTTTGCTGGCGCCGCGATCGCGTCGGGCGTTCTGGCTGCCAGGGACGCACCGGGAACCCGCTTTCGAAGCAGCCCTGAACCCGTCCCTCCGACGGCGGATGGAACAGCAGCCCCGAAATCGCCGGCGGTTGATGGAACAGGCGCCGGGGAAGGGTCGACAGCCGATGGAACCGGTGCGGCTGGCACGCCGGTCGCCTCGCCCGTGTTTGACGGGCCCGCTGTGCCCGCCGAGACCGGTGGTTGCTCGGCAGATGGCGGTGAGGGAGGGCGCTCGGCTGGCGGCGGCTTGGTCGGAACAGGCTCGACAGGCGGGGCCTCACCCGAAGGCATCGACGTCGGCGTCGTGGATGCCGGAGTCGCGTCAATCGCAGGCTCGATGCGCCAGTCCTGGACCGGGGTATCGGTGCCAGCCCTGAACACTGGCGGGGTTGTCCGATTCTGCTCGGCCGACGCATCGGCGGACGCACTGGCGGTCGCACGAGTCGGTGGCGCCGGATCCGGGGTGAGGGTTGGCGCAATCCACCACCGTGCCGGCTCATCGGAGATCTCACCGCCGAACATTTCTGCGACCTCATCCGAGCTGACTACCAAGCCAGACGGCTCGTCAGACGGCCCGCCAGAAGGATCGTCAGACGGCCCGTCGGAAGGCACGTTGGAAGTCGCGTCGGAAGTCGCGTAGAGACCGAGCTCATTCTCGGGTCGGGCGGGCGACTCCGACTGGAGCGTGGCGTCAGCTACCGAGGTCGTCGGCTCGGCCGGAGATGACCCGATGGAAGGAGTTGCAGCCAGCGAGATCGCTTCAAGATCCGATAGGTCCAACACGCTGTCGAGCACGCTTTCGACCACGCGGTCCCAACGCTCGGGCTGAAGGTCGGCAGCATGTGCGGAGGACGGCTGCGCCGGTGCGTCGGCAGTCGGTGCGTCGGCAGGATCTACGTCGGTGGCCGGCGCCTCTGCGATCTGCGGGTCAGCCGTCGGGGTATCTACGGCCGGATCTTCCACCTGGAACTGGTTGGGAGCATCACTGAGGTGTGCGTCACGCAGGTCCGGGACCTGGTGTATTTCTGGAACCCCACCGTCGACGTGTGGGACAGCCGTTCCCGGAGCGAAGGGCACGGGGCCCTGTTCACGGGCAGCGCGGGTCCCGGGACGGGGACGGGCCGCAGCCCCACGATCGGGTGCACCGAACATCGCGGCTGCCGGAAGCGTGATGATCGCACTTACTCCACGACCGCCTGTCGTGGGCTGCAGGCGAACAATGACGCCGATTTTCGCTGCAAGCTTGGCGACCACGTACTGACCCAGATACCGGGTGGGCATTCCGTCGAACTCATCGAGGCCGGCAAGACGGTGATTGGCCGCCATCAGTTCAACATCAGACATTCCGACGCCATGGTCGATGACCGCGAACTGGTATCCACCCTGTCCGAGCGGACCGCCGTCTATCTCGACCGTGGTGTTCGGGGGCGAGAAGCCCAACGCGTTCTCGACCAGCTCTGCCAGAAGATGGATGAGGTCGATGACCACCGGCCCGACCAGGGTCGAGTCACGCAGATGGCCGATTCGCACTCGTTCGAAGTCTTCGACCTCACTCATTGCGGCACGGATCACTTCTGAGACCTCGGCAGGCTTGCGGCGGCGACGAGGTGTTTCAGATCCGGCAAGAATCAGCAACGACTCGGCGTTGCGGCGCATGCGGCTCGCCAGGTGGTCGAGCTTGAACAGGTGCTCCAGGAACTCCGGGTCGGTCTCTTCAGTCTCGAGCGATGAGATGAAGTCGAGCTGTCGAACGAGCAGGGTCTGATTTCGTCTACCAAGGTTGGTGAGAGCCTCCGCCTGATTGACCCTCAGCGCCGCCTGCTCGCTCGCCAGACGCAGAGCCGTGTTCTGGACGTCGTTGAATGCAGAAGCAACTTCATGCACTTCGGCCGCGCCCTCGGCATGGAGCGCAGGTAGCTCCCTACGTGAATCCGGGTCGTCCTGTTGCGCCTTGACAGCCTCAGGCAGACGAACACGAGCGACCTCCTCGGCCTGGACCGCGAGAGCAGCAAGTGGCTTGGCGATGGATCCAATTGCTCTACGCAGAAGCATGACCGTGATGAACACAGTCAAGATGGCCGCTGCAGCGGCCAGCAGGAGGAGCCTGCGACTCGATGCCGCCAGGTCGCTCACCGCATTGACCGCACCGGTGGTCGCCTCTTCCTGCAATGCACGCAGGTCGTCGGTTCGGGAGTCGACTCCCGAACGCCA
>JBARXY010000046.1:0-43391 GCA_049647585.1 Microthrixaceae bacterium
ACCCCAGCCGACAGGCGGGTTCGGAGTCACCGGTGACCAGTATGCCCGCCTGCTCGACGAGTTCGAGGCGGCTCTGCCGGCGAGTTGGGAACACACGAAGTGGCAACTTGAGCGGGGACGACAGATCCGTTACGCCACCCCCGAGCAACGCCGCGCTCTCGCCAGCCGAGATGGCGGATGTGTGTTCCCAGGATGCGACATGCCCCACGCCTGGACCGAAGCCCATCACGTCACCTGGTGGCGAAACGGCGGAACAACCGATATCGACCAACTCATCAGCCTCTGTAGACGCCACCACGGCGTAGCCCACATGACCGGCTGGAACGTCACCCTCGACAAACACGGCTGGACCCACTGGAGCACCCCCAACGGCCGACACCTCCACGGCCAACGCCACCACACCCAACCCGCCTCAACCAGCACACCGGCAGGCCAGACCGGCCAGACAGGCCAGACAGGTCGGACTGGCGGGGGCAAGGGAACCAGCGTCGATGGCAACGGCACCTGGCCCAGCAGCCGGACCGGACAGACCGGCCAAGATGGCAATGGCACCAGCCCGCCCGGCACAGACCCGCCAGACAATCACCCGCCCGGCGCAGACCCGCCCTGCTGCGGACACGACTAGCCCCGAGCTCCAGACCCCGGAACCTCGGACCCTCCGGCTGGACGGCTGCCGGGTACTGGGCCCACGCACAACACGAATGAGACGGCAACCCCCGGAACCCACCACAACCCGGGACACGCCGTCACATTCACGCGCCCGAAATCAGCGCGCGTGTGTCTTGCGTGTCCCGGGGTCTCAGATCGGTACCAGCCGGATAGTGCAGATGGGTGGCAGTGGTCCGATGGCCTATTCGGCTGGGTCATCGGGACCATCAATCTCAAGCGGGCTCAGTGACCTGTCGATCATCTGACGAAGGAACACAGGTAGGAGAGTCATGGACCACACGCAGAATCGAGTAGCTGCTGCGCCAACGCGGAACTCGGTCTCCGCATCTGAGATCGCTCTCTTTCTGATCCTCGCCGTACTGGTCGCCACCATCAGCATCTCGGTTATCTGATGGGCCCCGTGGGATGAAGAGTTGCCCGGGTTGTCTATTCCTGATTGACGACGATCAGGAACGCTGTGAGACCTGCGTCAAACAGAAGGCCACCGAACTGCCTCCCATCCAGATCGGATCGGCCGGTGGCGCAACCGCTGTTCTCGACAGGTCCGTCAAGGTCGCGGCTCCAGAAGAGATGCTCGACCTTCGTTACCGCCCGGCTCGTCGCACGGTAACGGTCAAGGGGGTCATCATTGGCGTGCTCATCTGTGCTCTCGTTGGCGCGCTCGCCTCGGCCGGAGGCTATGGCCCACTCGCCCCGAAGTTTGCCGCTTGGAACCTGACGATCAATCGGCCGGAGGCATTTCCCCAGGACTGGCAGCACCTCGACGATCTCTCGACGGTGTTCGAAGTCGACCTGCCGGGAGGCAGCAAATCCCTCTTCGAACAGCTGGACCCGGACGATCCCACCCAGGGCGGAATCGTCGGCAAGACGGTGACAACGGTTCACGGTGCCAAGATGCAAGTTGCATGGTCCGACTTCGGTGTGAGCCCCGAGTCGCTCGCGACTTTCAACTCGCCCGACGGAATACAACAACTCCTCGGACGGTACGCGGCGGCTCGGGTGCCCGGGAAAATGACGATTTCACGTCCGGTGGTGCTTCCCATCGGGCAGGCGGTCGACGGTGTTTTCGTCAATGACGACGTGACGACCCGAGTACGGGTCGTGATGACGCCCAAGGAGGCGTTCATCCTCAGTACCAGTGGAGCGGACAGCGATGCGCTGGCCCTCGATGCCGCACATCAACGGCTCTTGGAGTCGTTCAGGCCCAACCTCTAATAGGGAGCCGGTTCCTCGGTTGGAATTTCGAACCGGTCGATCGCATCGTCGAGCACTTCGGCCTTGAGTTCGCCTTCGTCGACCAGACCCCGCAGCACCGTGAGAACGATGCTGCGGGCATCGGTCTCGAAGTATGCCCGTAGCGATTCCCTGGTGTCGGAAAGGCCGAACCCATCGGTGCCCAGGGAGGACCACCTGCGGGGCACCCAACGGACGATCTGGTCGGGTACGGCGCACATGAAGTCGGTAACGGCAGTGATTGGGCCCTCGGACTCGTTGAGCTGCTGGGTCACCCACGGCACCTGCCGCTCGGTTCCGGGATGCAGGCGATTGTGTCGCTCCACCCGCAGAGCCTCGGTGCGCAGTTGCTGGTAGCTCGTGGCCGACCACAACTCGGCCCCAACCTGGTAGTGCTCGGCGAGCAGGGATACCGCCTTCGCTGCCTCGGTGTGGGCGGTCCCGGAGAACAGGATCGTGGCTCTTGGCCCGTCCACCTTGGGTGCCTCGGCAAACCGGTAGAGGCCCCGCACAACCTGCTCGGCGACCCCCTCGGGTGCCGGCGGCATCGGATAGTTCTCGTTGTAGAGGGTCAGGTAGTAGAAGACGTCCTTGCCCTTGGTCGGGTCTCCTCCGGGGAACATCTCGTTGATGCCGTACTTGACGATCATCGCGGTCTCGTAGGCGAAGGCCGGGTCATAGGAATGACACGACGGCACGGTCGAGGCCAGCACATGGCTGTGCCCGTCGCAGTGCTGCAGTCCTTCGCCCGAAAGCGTCGTCCGACCGGCTGTCGCGGCCATCAGGAATCCCCGGGCTCCAGCATCACCAGCTGCCCAGATGAGGTCGCCGACCCGCTGGAAGCCGAACATCGAATAGAAGGTGAAGAAGGGAATCAGCGGCACGCCGCGGTGGACGTAGCTGGTCGCGGCGGCGGTCCAGTCAGCCATTCCGCCGGCCTCGGTGATTCCCTCCTCAAGGATCTGTCCGTCGATCGATTCCCGGTACGACAGCAGCAGGTCATGATCGACAGGCTCATAGTTCTGGCCGAGCGCCGAGTAGATCCCGAATTCGGGGAAGAGCGCGTCCATGCCGAAGGTTCTGGCCTCATCCGGGATGATCGGAATGACCCGCTCGCCCACGTTCGGGTCGCGACACAGATTCCTCAGCAGACGGGTGAACGAGGTGGTGGTGGACGCCGCCTGCTTGCCAGAGCCTGCGAGGAACTCGGTGAAGACCTCATCTGCCGGTACTGACAGCGGACGGCGAACTCTGACCTGGCGGGAAGGCAGTGGTCCGTCGAGATGCGTGCGGCGCAGTCGCAGATACTCGGCGACCGCAGAGTCCTCGGGCGGGCGGACATAGGGAGGAAGGTCGCCGTCGAAAGCCGAGTCCGGCAGGGCCTCCTGCAGGTGCAGCCGATCGCGCAACTCCATCAACTGGGCTGCGGTCATCTTCTTGATCTGGTGGGTCGAATTGCGTCCCTCGAAGCCGCTACCGAGGGCCCAGCCCTTGATGGTCTTGGCGAGGATCACCGTCGGAACACCCTTGGTCTCGACCGCGGCCTTGTATGCGGCGTAGAGCTTTCGGTAGTCGTGTCCGCCGCGGGGGAGCATCTGCAGATCGGCATCGGAGAGGTGCTCGACCATTGCCCGCAGACGGGGATCGGGTCCGAAGAAGTTCTCGCGGATGTAACTGCCGTCCTCGATGGCGTAGCGCTGGAACTCCCCATCCAGAGTCGTGTTCATCTTGTTGAGCAGCACGCCGTCGATGTCCCGTGCGAGCAGTTCGTCCCAGCCGGCGCCCCAGATCACCTTGATGACGTTCCATCCGTTACCACGGAAGATCGCCTCGAGTTCCTGGATGATCTTTCCATTACCTCGGACTGGACCGTCGAGCCGCTGCAAGTTGCAGTTGACGACCCAGGTCAGATTGTCGAGCTGTTCCCGTGCTGCCAGCGAGATGGCCCCAAGCGTCTCTGGCTCGTCGACTTCGCCATCGCCCAGGAAGCCCCAGACCCGGCTGGTCATTGCGTCATCGATACGTCGGTTCTGCAGATACTTGTTGAACCTCGCCTGGTAGATCGACAGGATTGGGCCGAGTCCCATCGACACCGTCGGGTATTCCCAGAAATCACCCATGAGGTGAGGGTGGGGATACGAGGACAACCCACGTCCATCCGACGGGGGACGTGCAACGGGGAAGTCCACCTCTCGACGGAAACGGTCCAGGTCGGCCTCGTCGAGACGTCGCTCCAGGTATGCGCGTGCGTACAGCCCGGGAGCGGCGTGGCCCTGGATGTAGACGTGGTCGCCCGGATCGCCGCCTTCCTTGCCCCGGAAGAAGTGGTTCATGCCGACGTCGTAGAGGGCTGCGCTGCTGGCGAAGGTCGACAGGTGACCGCCGATTCCATCGGCACGCTTGTTGGCCCGGACGACCATCACCGCAGCGTTCCAACGGATATAGGCACGGATGTGACGTTCAAGCTCGTAGTCCCCCGGGAACCACGGCTCGTCCTCGCTCGGGATCGTGTTGACGTACGGGGTCGAGACGCTGGCCGGCGTGCCCACGGCGAGTTCACGTGAGCGCTCGACCAGTCTGGCCATCAGATATCGGGCACGGGTCCGACCCCGGTTGTCAACGACCGAGCCGAGCGAATCGAGCCATTCCGCTGTCTCCGCCGGGTCGATGTCGGGGAGCTGATGGGCGAATCCGTCGATGATCATTCGGGCCTCCGGGGCGAGTGGGAGTACACCTCTACCCTACGACCCCACCCCGCTGTCGCCGGGCCGCCCGAGCCGCCGGGCCGGTCAATTGCTCCAGCAGCCTGCCTGGTCAGCCCGCGCTGGTCAGTTGTGCAACAGCCGGGGGACTGGCTGTCGGTGTGGTGGCGCTGGTGAGTCGAGCACGCAGGTCGGAGTGACGTGCGATGTCGGCCGCGTAACGGGCCTGACGAATCTCGACCCGACCCTTGGGCCTGGTCGTGGAGGTCGGCTCGAACTGTGAGTCGATCCCGTGGCGGATCATTTCGATTGCATCCGACCGGAGCTGGGACACCCTCGAAGTTGTGACTCCGAGGAGTTCAGCGAGGCTCTCGAAGGACCGGTTCTCCAGGTAGATGCCGACAACCACGATCCGTAGGCGCTCCGGTAGCGACGCGAGTGCGGCGCGCAGGTAACCCTGCATCTCTGCCGACTCCAGCAGCTCGTGGGGCTCGGGGGAGTTGCGGTCGACCAACTGGGACTCGTCGTCACGACGATCCAGGTTCTGACGGGCGTCGAGTGCCCGCGTGACACCCAGATTCACGGCTTCGCGCATCCGCCTTAACTCGGCAGGACTGATTTCCAGACGATCTGCGACCTGATCGTCATCGGGCATCTGACGCAGTTCAAGAGCCAGTTCCTGCGTGGCGGCTTCGGCGTCGCGAGCGGTGCGTCGAACCGACCTCGGGGTCCAGTCGGCGGAGCGGGCCACATCCAGGACAGCTCCCCGAATTCGTTGGGTGGCGTATCCGGCAAACGGTATGCCCCGGTCGAAGTCGTAGCGACAAGCTGCTTCGACGAGCCCGAGAGTGCCAGCGGCAGCAAGCTCGCTCCGATCGACAAATCGGGGGAAGCCTCCGGAGATTCGCAGAACCACCTGCTCGACGAGCGGTAGGTGCTCCTCTGCGAGCTTTGCTCTCCGCTTTTCCATGTTGCCCCTGTCGCTAGTGGGGCAACCCTTGGCCAGGTGAGAAGTCCGGCTCAGGTTTGTTGCCCCTGTGTTCAATGACCTGTCGGCAACAAATTTCGGATTCTTAACTGTGGTTCAGGAATTTGGGTCCAATGGACCGTGGGAATGATTCTTTGGGCCCACGACCCGCCCACGTCCCGAACCCGAAGCGTCAACGCATGAAGTCCAGCAGGGACATCTGCATGACCTTCGCTGCGGTCGACAAGGCGGCCTGGTACGAGAAGTTCTTGGCGCTCGCGTCGATCATTGCCTGCGCGATGTCGACGTCCTCCACCTCGGACAACGCCCGTTGCGTGTCGATGTCCGAAAACTCGGTACGGGCCATCACGTCGTCGACCTGGCGTGCCCTGGCTCCGAGTTCGACCTGGGCCGACTCGATGCGGTCCATCGCGGAGTCGAGCGCGTTGATACCGTTCGACATTCCGGCCTGATCTCCGCTCAGAATTGCGGCCGAGATGGCGTCCAGCATCTGGAAGAGGTTGCCGTTCATCGGGTCCACGCCGTCGAACGTGCCGAAGACGTTTGTGCCGGTCCGATTCACCTCGACGGAGACTTCCGGCGCGATTGGTCGCGTGACCGAGTTGTCGTCACCCAAATAGTTCCCGGCCGCATCGAATGCTGCACTCGAGTCCGAGGTGCCGGCAAAGATCGGCCGGTTCAGATGTTTCGTGTTGCCGAGCGCCAGGAGGCTTTCACGGACCGTCTTGACCTCGGCTGCAAGGGCCTCGCGGGCGTTCGGGTCCGAGGCTCCCGAACGGGCCTGGATGACCAGGGTCCTGACGTGGGTGATCTCTTCCACACTCGAGGTCAGCGCCGTGTCGCCTGCGACCATCCAGCTGCGGGCGTCTGTGGCGTTGCGCTGGAACTGTGAGGACCGCTGCAGGGTTCCACGGTGGCCGAGCGCGGTGAGCGAGCGGGCTGGATCGTCGGAAGCCTTGGAGATCTGCTTCTGTGAGCTCATCTTCTGTTGGGCCCGGATCATCGCCAGGTTGGCGTTGTTCAGGTCCGACAGCATGAGGCGGTTCGAAGTCGTTGTCGTTACGCGGTTCATCGTCCTACCAACCCTGTGCGATTGATGAGTGTGTCAAGTGCCTGGTCAATTGTGGTGAGCATCCGCGATGCGGCCTCGTAGGAGCGCTGGGCGGTGATCATCGCGGTCAGTTCCTCGTCGAGATTCACTCCGGACACCGAGATCCGGGCGTCGTCGGCCTGGTTGGTGACCTCTGTCTGGAGGTAGGAACGCTGTTCCATCGTCTGGGTTTCGATCGCGAGTCGGCCGATCATGTCTGCATAGAAGCTGTCGGCCGATCCGCTCGTCTGGTGCATCGCAGCGATCTGCTGGGCGATCGTGGCGTCGAGAGCCCCTGACCCTGCGATACCGGCGGCCACCCGCGACGGGTTGCCGTCAACATCGCTCGACAGCTTGATGGACGCTGCGGTCACACCTGCCGGATCCCAGTAGTTGAGGTTGACATCTGCCACGGTGTCGAGCCCCTGACCACCCTGATGCAACGCGTTCACCGTAGTTACGAGCGTCGCAGCGACACTGTCGAGGTCCGAGATGGTTCTCGGCACATGGACATTCGCAGTCTGCAGGAGTCCTGCCACCCGGCCTCCGGTGACCGTGGCTGGATAGCCATCGATAGCCCACTCGACCTCGACGGTGTTCATCGGCACACCCGCGAACTCTCCGCCAAGGGGTCCGGACTCTGCCACCTTGAGCTGTTCGGAGCGACTTCCCTTGACCAGTGAGCTGCCACCCAGGGTGATGTCGACGGTGCCTAGTTCGCCTTGGGTGACGCTGACCCCAATCAGGTCGGCCAGGTCCTTGACGAGAAGGTCGCGACGGTCTGCGAGGTCATGAGGATCAAGACCTGAGGCGGTCGCCTGGGCGATCGAATGGTTGAGTTCGGCGATCTGGGCCGCGTTGGCGTTGACCTGGCTGACGAGCTGGTCGACTTCCTTGACCGACTTGTTGCGCAGATTCGTCAGGTCCGACGAAACGCGGTTGAACGTCGATGCGATGGTCCGGCCCTGCTGGAGCAGGGCGATACGGCCGGCGGAGTTCCCCGGGTTGTTGGCGACGTCATCCCAGGCCGCGTAGAAGTCACCGAACTGGACCGACATGCCGACATCGGATGGTTCCGGAAGCATTTGTTCGATCCGCAACAACATTGTCGATTCGGTCTGGAGGCGCTGCGCGGAGCCGTGCTCGCGCATTGCGCGGTTCTCGAGCAACTCATCTCGGATTCGGCTGACTCCGGTGACCTTCACGCCGTTGCCCGACACCGTCGAGCGGGAGTACATCGATGGCACGGCCCACTGACCGGCCGGTGAGAGTTCGACCCTACGGCGACTGAAGCCCTCGGTCGCGCTGTTGGCGATGTTGTGGCCGATCGTGTCGAGAACACGTCGCTGGCTCAGGAGCCCGCTCAGAGCTGTATTGAGTGATCCGAAGCTGGACATCAGGCGTCCCTATCCACGAGCACTGCCTCCGATGAGGATGTTGCGAACCTGCTGGTCCGTCCTGACCTGGCGCTGTAGGCGGACTCGCCCTCATGTCCGAACGATGTGAGCAGGTCGCCCAGGTCGCTGAGGCCCCTCTGGATCAGATCCGAATTGACCCGGGATGCCTCCTCGGCGTCGGCCGAGAGCTTGAGGAACGCCGCGTGGTGCTCAGAGAAGATGGTGTCCCAGGGGGTCGACACAGCTCCTATCAACTCGCGCAGACTCGCATCTGGGCGGGTGCCGAGCAGCGGTGACAGATCACCGAGCAACTCCGTACGGAACTCCTCCTGGCGACGGACGTCATCGAGGGCGTCGTCTACATCGGAAGTTGCGTATTCGACCCATTCGGACCGGCTGTTGGTCAGCAGGAGTCGTTGGACCTCGAGGCGATAGATCAGCTGCGTCACCAAGTCACGCTGCTGCCACAGGACGTGGCTCAGTTCGCTGAGCACGAGCTCGACGAGTTGGTGCTGGGGGAGGATCGCCGGTGTCCTGTTCACGTACCCGTCGCCATTCGAGGCGATCATGTGCGCTGCAAAGGAATCGCGACGAGAGTTTCGTCGGTAGGTTCCCCGCTCAGGAGCAGGGTCGAAGTCGGAGTCGCGTGCCATGGTTCTGCCATCGGCACCCGAATCGTCCAGATAAGGCCTCGGCGCATTCGTCCGGGATCCGGCTTGGGTCATTCGACTCATATCGCGCAGCTTTCTCGATGAGTCCTCATCGGCTGCGGGGTCGTACCGATGACCAAGTGCGCCGTCGGCCGACCGGTCGGCGAGCTAGTCCCACATCACGGAAGAGAAGGACAAAATGCGCATCAATCAGAACATCGCAGCATTCAACGCATACAGGAACCTGTCCACCACGAACACCCAGATGGGTAAGAGCCTTGAAAAGCTCTCATCCGGCTTCAGGATCAACCGTGCAGCAGACGACGCTGCCGGCCTGGTCATCAGCCAGGGCCTTCGTGCGCAGGTTTCGGGTCTGCGTCAGGCAACCCGCAACGCACAGGACGGCATCTCGGTGGCTCAGACCGCTGAAGGTGCGCTCAACGAGGTCCACTCCATGCTCAACCGCATGCGTGACCTCGCCGTCCAGGCGGCCAACACGGGTTCGAACGACGCTGACGCACGTACAGCAGCCCAGACTGAGTTCACACAGCTCAGCGAGGAAGTCACCCGCATCTCGGACACCACCAAGTTCGGCGCCCAGAAGCTTCTGGACGGAACCTACGCAGGTGTCTTCCAGGTCGGATCCGACGCCGGTGACGAGCTGGACGTGACCATTGCAGACATGGACGCAACAGCCTTGGGAATCAACGCCCTTGACCTCTCTGTTGACGCCAGCGCGGCCATCACCGCGATCGACACCGCGATCAAGACGGTCTCGACGACTCGTGGTTCCTTGGGTGCAACCCAGAACCGCTTCGAGTCGACGATCTCCAACCTGCAGGTCTCGGTCGAGAACCTGGCTGCCTCGGAATCACGGATCCGTGACACCGACATGGCTCAGGAGATGGTGTCCTTCACCCGTCACCAGGTGCTGCTCCAGGCCGGTACGGCGATGCTCGGTCAGGCCAACGGACTGCCGCAGTCGGTTCTCCGTCTGCTCGGCTGATCCTGAACTGGGTGGACCCGGACGCAGCGTGGCGCCGGGTCCACCCATTCGTCTTTCCCGACCCGTTCCGTCCGGTCTCACATCTGCACTGAAGAGGCGTAGCAATGCCCATCGATGGACTTTCCAGTGGTCTCGACACCACATCGATCATCAACAGCATGATGGCTGTGGAGCGCGCCCCCCAGGACGCGCTCGTTGCGCGTCAGTCCAAGGTCAAGGCCGGGCTGGATGCGATCGCCTCGATCAAGGCCAAGCTGACAGCGGTCTCGACCGCAGCGGCGGAACTGTCCACGCTGGCCAAGTGGAACTTGGTCAAGGGGACGTCCTCCGACGCGAAGGTTGCGACGGTCGCCACCACCAGCGGTGCCGTCCCTGCGTCCCTCAGCTTCACGGTCGATCAGCTCGCCACCGCTCACAGTCTTCGCAGCGGCGATGTCATTGCATCGATGGACACCGTCATCGCCACGTCTGGGACGATCTCCGTCGACACGGGTAGCGGACCCGTGTCGATCGACGTCGGTACCGGAACCCTTCGTGAGGTCATCGATGCCATCGGCGGATCGGGCAGCGGACTGCGCGCCAACGCGGTCAACACCGGTGCCGGGTTCCGACTCCAGGTCAGCGCCAAGAACACCGGTGCATCCTCGACTTTCACCCTTGACGGTATCGACGACGCCGGCGGAACCGTTGTCGCTGCTCTCGGACGTGACGCCCAGCTGACAATCGGTGACGGGGCCGGTGCCTACAACGTCGTGTCGTCGTCCAACAGCTTCAGCGACATCATGCCGGGCGTATCGGTGACGGCCCTTGCGGTTTCGACCACGCCGGTGACCATCAATGTCGAGTCCGACGTCGAGGGCCTCACCGCAAAGGTGAAGGCACTAGTTGACTCTGCAAATACAGTTCTTTCTGAGATTGCCTCCAAGACCTCCTACAACGCGGCGACGAAGGTCGCCGGCGTTCTCAACGGAGATTCCACGGTTCGCCGGGCCGCCCAGGAACTCACACGAGCAGTTTCCGATGCGGTGGGCGCATCGTCACTCGGATCCGTTGGGTTGGCGGGGGTGCAACTCGGCCGTGATGGCCGCTTCACCTTCGACGCGGAGGCTTTCACGGCGGAGTTCCAGAAGGACCCGGATGCGGTGACCAGGCTGTTCTCGCAGTCGAGTGTCTCGACCGGTTCGGTCGAATTCGTCTCGAGCGGTGTTCGCACCGTCGAGGGAACCTACGACGTCGAGATCACCCAGGCGGCGCAGCAGGCCAAGTCGATCGGCCTGTCAGGAACTTGGCCCCTGAGCGCCGACACGACCGTGTCGGTAAAGGTCGGTTCCACCAACGTCAACTGGACCATTACTGCCGGTACCTCTCTGGCCGATGCGGCCGCCGGCCTGCGGGGCGAGCTGAACTCCTCCGGGCTGCGACTCGAGGTCGCCGAAGAGGCCGGCGGACTCTCGATCACGTCCATCGACTATGGATCCGGTTCGAAGCTCGATGTCGCCTGGGACGGAACCACCTGGGAGAGCCAGCAGGGTGTCGATGTCGCCGGCACGATCGGCGGAGTCGCAGCGGTGGGCATCGGTCAGATGCTCTCTGTCTCGCTCGGTGATCCAACCCTCGGTGGCATGGTCGTCAAGGCCGGCGGAACAGCTACCGGCGTTATCGGATCGGTGACGTTCAGCGCGGGTGCCGCCCAGCGCGTCACATCTGCCGTCGCGGGAGCTCTCGACCAGGCTGACGGCTATCTGACCGGGGCCGAGACCAGCCGGAAGGCCCGAGTCGACGACCTCGCCAAATCGATCAGCGCATATGACGTGCGCCTGGCCCTACGTGAAACCCGACTGCGCGCCTACTGGTCGACCCTTGAGGTTTCACTCGGCAATTTGAATCAACAGAGCAGTTGGCTGTCCGGCCAACTCTCCGGACTAGCAAGCTGATTAGGCGGCTGTAGGACAATGGCTCTTCGCTCACCAATTTCCCAGTTCCACGCCGAGAGCGCTGTCGTGACCCAGCAGAGGTTGCTGGTGATGCTCTACGACCGGGTGATGCGCGACATCGACGACGCCGAAGCGGCGATTCGATCGGGCGACCGTCACGCCTCCAACGAGGCCCTGCTCCACGCCCAGGACATAATTGCCGAACTTGAGCGTGCGCTGGACCCGACGGTCTGGGACGCAGCCAAGGAGCTGGCGACGGTGTACATGTTCGTCCAGGCCCGACTTGTCCGGGCAAACGTCGCCCAGGACCTCGTTGCGCTCGACGATGCCCGCACGGCGCTCGGTCCCCTGCATGAAGCCTGGACCAAGGCCTGGCAGTCGACTCTGGCACCTTCGGCAGATCCGGTCCCGGTTACTGCCGGAGCGCGGCGTCCCCTGGACGTCGCAGGATGAGCGTCGATTGGGACGCACTGCTCGATGAACTGGAGCTCTCGATACTTGAAGGGACCCAGTTCTCGGCGCCGCCGGTCGATGTGCCGGTCGATGTGCAGGCCGAACTGGCACCGCGATTGAGCGCGCTGATGGACCTGTGTCTGTCGCGTATCTCGGGGGTGGAAGCCGAAATGGCCTCCACCGGTGACGAGCTGGCCCAACTTTCTGCCTCACGCCGGGCAACCCAGCCGTTGGGGCAGCGGACGTTCAGCAGCGCGTTCAACCACTCGCTCTGATTTCCCGCAGCCGCGATTCCCGCAGCCGCGATTCCCGCAGCCGCGATTCGCAGGTTTTTGGAACGAACTCTCATCTACCGGGCTCAGGTGACGATCACCTGACTGAGCACGGAGCGCTCGCGGTCAACTGCCAGGGACAGGCGGAACTCAACTTTTGGACCTGCCCGTGATTTCGGATCTGACCCTTCGTACTCTCCAATCCTCCCTTCAGGGACTCGACGCCCGGCGCAAGGCCGCCGAGAACAACATCGCGAATGTCGAAACCCCCGGCTTTACCGCCCAGAAGGTTTCCTTCGAGGATTCCCTGCGCTCGGCCATCGCCCACAACAACCCGATGGGCGCCGAGATCGAGGCCAAGGCCTCGACAGCAGCAACCCGGTTGAACGGCAACAACGTCAACGTCGCGGATGAACTCACCGGCCTGACCGAGACTGCGCTACGTCAGCAGCTCGTCGTCCAGGCACTCAACAGCAAGTACAGCGTCCTGCGTACTGCGATCGGAAACTGAGGAACGTCATGAGTGGCCCATTCTCGTCACTTGGCGCGCCAGCTTCAGGAATGCGCGTCTACCAGACATGGATCGACGCGGTTTCGGACAACATCGCCAACATCAGCACGGTCAACCCGAGCGATGAGGGTGCCTTCCAGGAGCGGTTCGTCATAGCCCAGGCTTCTGGCGGTGGCCCCGGAGTCGGAGCTTCGACCGGTGGGGCTGAACAGATCGGCGATGGAGCCTTCGTCAAGGGTGCGGCGTTCGGTTCCGCCGAGGGCCGTCTGGTCTACAACCCCGACCATCCCTATGCGGACGCCGAAGGCATGGTCCGCATGCCAGACATCGACATGTCGACCCAGATGACCAATCTGATAATCGCCCAGCGTGCCTACCAGGCGAACGTGACCGTCTTTGAGCGGGCCCGCGACTCGTACCTCCGAGCCCTTGAAATCGGGAAGTGACAATGCCTGCCATTCCAGCAATTTCCTCGATCACCCCTCCGGTTGGAGCAGCCCGCTCGCCAATGGTCGGCGACGCTGCCAGCGGCGACAACTTCGCATCGGCCCTGACGGGTGCACTCGACAACCTGGACGCCTCACAGAAGGCGACCGACGGACTGGCCCGAGCAGCTGCCACCGGAGACCTCGACCGGATCGAGGACCTGATGGTCGCGACGACTGAAACACAACTTGCCACGCAGCTGACCGTTGCGGTGCGAAACAAGGCGGTTGAGGCGTTCAATGACGTCATGAGGATGCAGCTGTGAGCGAACCGATCGATGCCGATTCCTTCCCGGCGGGTTCGGGATTCGGTGGCGCCAACTTCGGCGGCTCCGGAACCCCCAGGGAGCGCCTCGAGAATCTGCTGGCCGGCTACTCCCGCCGCCAGAAGATCGTCGCCGGAGTGTCCGTCCTCGGCATTGTCGCGGTGCTGTTCATCGTCACCCGGGTGACGGGTCGCACCGAGTGGGGAGCGCTTTACACAGACGTGTCCTCAAGCGACGGCGGAGCCATAATCACTGCGCTTGACGAGCAGGGTGTTCCCCACAAGCTCTCCAACGGCGGGTCGACCATCATGGTTCCAGCCGAACAGGTCTACGACACCCGCCTGAAGCTGTCCGACACCGCTCTGCCGAGCGCCGGAAAGGTCGGCTACGGAGTACTCGACGGTCAGGGCCTTACCACCTCCGAGTTCGGACAGCGGGTCGGTTACCAGCGGGCGATGGAGGGCGAACTGGGCAAGACCATCGAAGCCCTCGACTCGGTCCGGACCGCCGTCGTACACCTGGCCATCCCGGAGGATCAGGTCTTTGCGCTACAGGACCAGAAACCCTCCGCGAGCGTCCTGATCAAGACCAGTGGTTCGGGACTGAGCGAAGACCAGGTGCGGGCAGTGGTGAACCTGGTCGCATCGGGAATCGAGGGCATGTCTCCTGACGACGTCACCGTCGCCGATTCCGAAGGCAATGTTCTTTCCGCTCCGGGTCAGGGAGTCAACGCCGCCGGAGGTGGCAGTGGAACCCGTCAACGCCAGACAGCCGAGTTCGAGGCGGCGATGCGCAAGTCGCTCGATGACCTGCTCGTCAGCGTCGTCGGCAAGGGCGGTGCCAAGGTGAGCGTCAACGCCGAACTCGACTTCGACCAGACCAACGTGTCCAAGGAAACTTTCGAGTCCCCCGGTGTCAGAGCGGACGGCAAGGACCTTGTTCTTGAAGAATCGAAGCGGGACGAGTCCTTCACCGGGGTGAGCCCCCAGGATTCCGGGATTCTCGGACCCGAGACTCCTGCGGTGGCGACGGGTAGCGCGGACTCCGACTACACCCTCGCCGAGGGCGATGTCCGCTTCGCGGTCAACCGTGCTGTCGAGTCGACGACCAAGACTCCCGGCTCGGTCAAGCAACTCTCGGTCGCGGTTCTGGTCGACCAGAGCAAGGTCAACGCCGCTCAGGCGGATCAGCTGGCTCGCAGCCTTGCTGCGGGTGCCAACATTCGTGCCGACCGTGGTGATGTCCTGACCGTCACCCGACTTCCCTTCGACGAGTCGGCTCTCGACGACACCAAGGCCCAGCTCGATGCGGCCGAAGCCGCGAAGGCCGCCGCCGGTGGCAGCTCGAACGTTCGCAACTCTGCGCTTCTGATCGGCCTTGTCCTGCTGGTCATCTCGGGAGCGATCGCCTACCGCAGAATGCTGCGGAAGCGGATGGACGAACAATTGATGGAACTCGTCTCCGACTCTCAGTCAGCCCTACAAAGCGGTGAAGACGACCTGGATGACGAGTTGGGTCCCGCCACAGCCGCCATGTTGGCCAGAGCTGAGGAAAACGACATGTTGGACCTGACCGCCGGCGAACCGATCGACGGCGAAATCGAGTTCGGCGAACTGGTCGAGGTTTCGAATGCTCTCGACCTGATCGACCCGGAGGAATTGGAGCGGATGAGCCGCGAAGCTTCGATTTCCGGGCTCATCGAGAACCAGCCCGAAGAGGTCGCTGCGTTGCTACGCGGCTGGCTCGCAGATAGACGAGGAGTCTCCCGATGACGTTGGCGACTGCCGGGGCACGTCGTGCCTCGTTGACGGCCAAGAACATGAACGGCCTGCAGAAGTCGGCCGTGTTGTTGATGACGGTCGGCAAGGAACGTGCCGCCAAGGTCCTGGGTGAACTGACCGAGGCCGAGATCACCGAGATCATGGGCGAGGTCGCCCAGTTGCAGTCGGTGTCCGCCGAAGTCGTCGAGTCTGTCCTTCAAGAGTTCGACATGACCGCCAAGGCACGTACGCAGATCGCGACGGGCGGAATGGACGTTGCCAAGGACCTTCTCGAAGCGGCCCTCGGCACTACGAAGATGAAGGAGATTTTCGAGCGCCTGTCGATCAACTTCATCAGTGCGCCCTTCGAGTTCGTGCGCCGTGTCGAACCGCGAATGGTTCTCTCGTACATACGTAATGAGCACCCCCAGACGATCGCCCTGATTCTCGCCCATATGGTCCCCGAAGCTGCAGCAACCGTCCTTGCAGGGCTCGGCGAGGACACCCAACGTGACGTCGCCGTCAGGGTTGCGACCATGGACCGCACCTCTCCCGAGATCATCGAGGTCGTCGAATCGGCACTCGAGAAGCGGCTGTCCTCGCTTGCGCAGCAGGGGGAGCTGTCCCAGGCCGGCGGTGTGCAGTCGCTGGTTGCGCTGCTCAACCGATCGGACCGCTCGACCGAGCGCCTCATCTTCGAGGGACTAGATACCCATGACTCGTCACTCGCGGCCGAAGTGCGGTCCCGCATGTTCGTCTTCGAGGACATCCTGACTCTTGAGGATCTGGCCGTGCAGCAGATCCTCCGACGCGTCGACACCAAGGACCTGGCGATGGCGCTCAAGGGCGTTCGCGACGAGGTACGCGACAAGGTTCTCAGCAACCTTTCGACCCGTGCATCCGAGACCCTCGCTGACGACATCGAGGTGCTCGGCGCGGTGCGCCTCAGCGCGGTCGAGACGGCCCAAGGTGAGATCGTCGCAACGATCCGTGAGATGGAGGACGCAGGAGACATCGTTCTGGTCCGCATGCACGAGGAATTCGTCGAATGAGTTCCAGAGTCTCCACGGCCTCGTGGATCGATCTGGACGCCGACCTGGGCGCGGGCCTCGCCGAGGCGTTCGCACCCGGATGGATCGAGCCTCTGGTTCCGCTCAAGAGCCGGGTACACCGGAACGGGTCCAGGCCGTTTGCCGATATCGAGCTTCCCGACGTCGACACGCTAGAGAGCCTGGCAGCTCAGGACGTCGAGGACCTTGACTGCGGTTGTCCATCCGAAGCGGATGAGGCCGATCGGGCCGAGGAGGAGCGTCGATCCGGGGCAGCGGCGATCGCGTGGGCTGTTGCCTACCGCGACGGCCTGGCGCTGGGTCGCAGCGAAGGATACGCCGAAGGGCTTGTCCAAGGCCGTCGCCAGGGCAGCGTCGAGGCCCGCAACGAAGGCCGCGCATTGGCCGAACAGACGATCTCGGCAATCTCACTCCAGATCGACAAGGTCCTTGAGGCCCTCGATGCGATGGTCGCGGACGTGGCCAGTGAGGCAACCTCGCTCGGACTCGGAGTGGCTGAGGCGGTGCTGGACAACGAGCTTCGGACCTCGGCCAATCCGGGCGCCGATGCCATTGCACGGGCGGTCCAACTGCTGCCCGATTCGGCGACGAGCGGATCGGACCGCTTGAGGATCCACCTCAATCCCAAGGACGTCGAAGGTCTCGGTGATGTCGATACCGTCGGCCTGGCTGGACGTTCAGTCGAAATCGTCGCCGACGACGAGGTCGCTTCCGGTAGCTGCAAGATGGAACTTGGTGCCATGAGGCTGGACGCATCGGTTGCCGCTGCACTCGCGCGGGTCAGGTCAGTGCTGTCGTGCTGAACGCGACCCTCGACCCCCGGCTCCGCAACGCGGTGCACGTTTCGGCGCGCCCCGAGGTCACCGGACGTGTTTCCAAAGTTGTCGGGCTGACCGTCGAGACCGAAGGTGTCGAGGCGGCTATCGGTGAGGTTCTGACCATTCGCAGTGGCGCAGGCGCCCCCGACATGGCGGCCGAGGTCGTCGCTCTGGGGGAACGCGGACCAGTGGTGATGGCACTGTCAGAAATGCAGGGTCTTCGCATCGGTGACCGTGTTCTGGCCACCGGCGGTCCGCTCACCACCCCGATCGGTGAGCAGCTTCGGGGCAGAGTGCTCGATGGACTCGGACGCCCCATCGACGGTGGACCTTCCATCGACGACCTGGACCGGGTCAGCCTCCACAACGACACTCCGCATCCACTCCACAGGCCGCTCGTGCGCCAACCCGTGCACCTGGGTGTCAGGGCTCTGGACGCAACCACTCCGATCGGACGCGGCCAGAGGGTCGGGATCCTCGCCGGGTCCGGTGTCGGCAAGTCGAGCCTGTTGTCGATGATCGTGCGCGGTACCGACGCAGACATCTCTGTTCTTGCGCTCGTCGGTGAGCGAGGTCGAGAGGTACGCGAGTTCATCGACGTGGACCTTGGTCCCGAGGGGCTGTCACGCACGGTTCTGGTTGTCGCCACATCCGATGCACCTGCCACGGTCAGGCGTAGCGCGGCTTTCATGGCGACCCGAATCGCCGAGTCGTTCCGCGACGAAGGCGCGCACGTCAATCTTCTGATGGACAGCCTCACCCGGGTGTCCATGGCCCAACGCGAGATCGGCCTGTCGGTCGGCGAGCCTCCCGCCACCCGCGGCTACCCGCCGTCGGTCTTCGGGCTCATGCCGAAGCTTCTCGAACGTGCGGGGACCAGCGAACGCGGTTCGATCACGGGTATCTACACCGTTCTTGTCGAGGGTGACGACCTCAACGACCCAATCGGTGACACTGCCCGTTCGATTCTCGACGGACACATCTCGCTGTCGAGGGCACTCGCAACGTCAGGACACTTCCCGTCGATCGACGTGCTCAACAGCATCTCCCGGGTTTCGTCTGCAGTCACCACACCGGAACAACAGGCGCTTGCGCGGGATCTGCGCCGGCTGATGGCGGCATACCGCGACGCCAAGGACCTGGTCGACCTGGGCGCCTATGTCGCCGGAGCAGACCCGCTGGTCGACAGAGCGCTCCTGTTGCGGCCGGGTATCGAGGCATTTCTACAACAGGGCATGTCTGAGACCGAACTCCCGGGCGCAGTCTGGTCACGACTGTCCGAGGTGCTGCGATGAAGGGCTATCGGTTCCGTCTCGAACCCGCAATGCGTGTCCGTCGGCTCCAGGAGGAGAACGCCAGGGCCCGTCTCGCCAGAGCGCGAATCGCCGCAGATCAGGCCGTGAGTGAAACGGCCCGCCGTCGCAGCCTGCTCGATCGTGTGAGGGAACCCCGCAGTTCTGAGGCGAGCACCGATGACTGGCACGCTGCACGAGATCGTCGTGACCGCATGGCCGCAGCGTTACGCGCCGCGCAGAGCGCAGAAGCCCACGCCCTCGACATCGCACTCGGTCACCAGGGCAACTGGGAGGAGGCCGCGGCCGAGTTGAAGGTTCTCGAAAGGCTCGACGAACGCAGCCGCGAGGAATGGCGTCTTGAGCAGAACCGGGCCGAGCAGAAGGAACTCGACGAACTGGCAACTGCACGTTCGGTGCGACTCACCCAGGGTCGGGGCATCTCATGAGTGTCACTTCAGCTCCGGCCTTCAACGCCGTCGCGCGCATGGCATCCATCCGAGCTCGCTTCGACGAGATGGCCGCCACAGTTGCCCAGACGGCACCGCCGGTGCGGGCAGCCGGTTCGCTAGATGCCGCATCGATCCTCGGGTCTATCGACGGAACAGGTCAGGCAGACTTCTCGAGCATTCTCCAAGCGGCCACCGCCGGCGTTGACGCTGCCGGGTCGACCACGGCAGGTTCCCCCGCACCCCAGGAGATCATCGACGTCGCCAGCGAGTACCTGGGCATTCCCTATGTATGGGGAGGCAGCAATCCCAGCACGGGACTCGACTGCTCGGGCTTTGTGCAGAACGTCTTTGCACGCTTCGGGATCGACCTTCCCCGGGTGAGCCGCCAACAGGCGCTCGCGGGTGAGGCCGTGCCGTCGATCGAAGACGCCAGGCCGGGTGACCTGATCGCGTTCGGCCACCCCGTCGACCACATCGGGATCTACGTCGGCGACAACAAGTTCATCCACGCGCCAAAGACCGGCGACGTCGTGAAGATCTCACCGATCTACCGCACGCCGACCGCCATCCGTCGAGTCGTCCCGTCGGCTCCCGCGGATGCTGGCTATACCGGCAATTCGATCGGCGGTATTCCACTCGCCAGTTCACCCGGACTTGGGACAAGCGTCGGAACCGGTGTTGCTCGATACTCGGAGCTGTTCAACCAGGCCGGAACCAAATGGGGTGTCTCGCCCAAGCTCCTGGCCGCTGTTGCACAGGCCGAGTCGGGCGGCAATCCGAACGCGGTCAGCCGGAGCGGAGCGCTCGGTCTGATGCAGTTCATGCCGTCCACTGCACGCAGCTTCGGCATCGATCCGCTCGACCCGAAGCAGGCGATCGACGGTGCAGCCCGCTATCTGAGCCAACAGCTCAACGCCTTCGGATCGGTCGAACTCGCGCTGGCTTCCTACAACGCCGGACCCGGGGCCGTTCGCAAATACGGAGGGGTGCCTCCGTACCCGGAGACCCAGGCGTATGTCCGCAAGATCATGACGAGCATCGGGGGAACATCGTGATGGCCATCAACACAGTTCAGCCTTCACAGAGATCTGAGCCGGCGGCACAGCCCAGACGAGATTCAGACGACTCGTTCAGCGGCGCGTTGCAGCGTGAGATGAAGAATCGAGGTTCCGACACCAGTGGTGCCGACGCGGCACAGGCCCGCCGCAGCGATGCCGAGCGTGACAGGACCGAACGCGACAAGACCGAACGCGACAGGATGCGCAAGCAGAGCGATGAGAACCACGCTGTCGCCGCAAACTCCGCTGCCCAACAGGGCGCAACTTCCACGCCGAACGGTGAGGTCCGCCCTTCCGAGGGACACGACGAGTCATCAACAGCCGGGCTTGCGCTGGGCGAGACAGTGGTGGAGCAGATGGAGTCGAGCTCGGAAGCTTCCGCCGAAGCTCTCGATGAGACCGAAGTCATTGGATCCGATGGGTCTGCGGGAGCCGAGTCGGTCGAAGCGGCACTTGATGGTTCCGCAACCGAGGGTCAGACGGCCGGGGTTGCCAGCGACGGAAATGTCACTTCAGCGACCGGTGCAGGAGCTGAAGATTCGCCCGACGCACAGGCTTCTGCAGCTAGCGATACGGCGCAGGCCGATCAGGCCGGGAATGGAAGCGGCGCTGCCGAGACGGTCGCTGCGTCGACCATTTCGGGCGGCAATGACTCGGGATCAGACGCGGCTCCGACCGCTGTCTTCCAGGGCGACAGTGCTGGTGAGGAAGGCGGAGCCGCAAGTGGCGTCGCTGATGCTGGTTCCCCCGACGGCTCTGAGGTCAACGGCTCTGAGGTCGACGGCTCTGGGACTGATGGCGCTGAGGTCGCTGGTTCCGTCAGACCGTCCGGATCGGGCGGGTCCAAAGATCAGCTGGTCAAATCCCCATCAGGTGCGGCCGTCGCCGCCGCTGATGGTACGGACGCGGTCCCGGGCAAGGCGGCTGTTAAGGCTTCATCTACAGCCGATGTGGCGACGGCCGCCCACGCGGCGATGTCGAGTGTTTCGAATCAGCCAGCTCCGAATCAGTCGGCTCCCGCAGCCACCAGCAACGCGGCGTCTGTAATCCTGACCCCGTCCCAGAATGGCGGATTCGACATGTCGAGGCTGGGCGAGGGCATCGCAACGCGACTCAGGAACGGCGAGAGGGTCCAGTCGCTCTCCCTGGAGCTCCATCCGGCTGAACTCGGAGGTGTGCGGGTCGATGTCCGACAAATCGACGGAGTCACCCATCTGGTTCTCACCCCGGATCGTCCGGCCGGAGGTCAGCGTCTGGCCGCAGCCATGGCCGACCTACGCCACGACCTGGAGCGGGCAGGAGTGGACATCGGCGACCTACAGCTTCGCCAGGACTCATCGGGCGGGGGACAGGACCATCGAAGTGGACCGGGTGACGGACTCGATACGAGCCCCCGAAATGGCCCATCCGGCCCATCCGGATCGGTCATCCAACCTCCGATCACAGTTCGACGAAGCGCGCAGCTCGCCGGATCGCAACAACGTGTCGCGATCGACCTCTGAGCATGCACCGGACCCAGAAGCCACCGACCCAGAAATCACCGGCACAGAAATCACCGGCACAGAAATCAACAGAGGAGTCACGACCCACATGACCAATCCGATCGACCCGACCTCGGGCTCCGGCGGCACGACAGTCGCGGCTCCCGAGCCTGCCCGTCGCAATGACGAACTGGACAAGGACGCCTTCCTCAAACTGCTCGTCGCCCAGCTCAAGTACCAGGATCCGCTCTCACCCGCGGACCCGGCAGAGTTCATGGCCCAGACGGCACAGTTCACGACCGTGGAGAAGCTCGACCTCTTGACCCAACAGGGTGAGTCGACCAACAGGGCGCTTGGACTCTCTGCAGCCAGCGGCTTGCTCGGACACACCGTCACGTGGTTCGCAGCGGACGGATCCGTGGCGAGCGGCAAGGTCACCGCAGCCGTCTCGTCCATCGATGGTGTCAACGTCACCGTCGGCGACAACCAGGTGTCACTCGATGCAATCACAGGGATCAGCTGAGTGGCAGCACCGAACCGAGCCGAACACCCAACCCGAACACCAACCCGAACACCAGCACCAGCAAGAACCCCAATCCGAACAGCAACCCGTACAGCGAATTTTGAGGAGCAGTCATGATTAGATCAATGTTCTCGGCAGTATCAGGCCTTCGTAACCACCAGACGATGATGGACGTCGTCGGCAACAACATCGCCAATGTCAACACCGCTGGGTACAAGTCCTCGACGACGGTGTTCCAGGATGTCCTCAGCCAGACCCTCCGCGGTTCCGGGCGGGCGACATCGACAACCGGTGGCACCAACCCTGCCCAGATCGGACTCGGCTCGAAGGTTGCCGGTATCACCACCAACTTCTCACAGGGCTCGCTCCAGCTGACCGGTCGCGCCACCGACTTCGCCATCCAGGGTGACGGCTTCTTCGTGGTCAATCAGGGTGGAAATCAGCTCTACACGAGGGCCGGGTCATTCAGCCCCGACGCCCTGGGCCGACTTGTCACCCAGGAAGGTGCTCTCATGCAGGGTTGGACCGCTGATTCCTCGGGTGCGGTCAACTCGAGCGGGGCTATCGGCAATATTGTGATCCCGATCGGCGATGTTCTCGAACCGATCCAGACCACGTCGGTCACCATGGGTGGAAACCTGCCCTCCGATGCCGAAATCGGAGCGATGATCGCCAACTCGGTAGAGGTGTACGACGCCCAGGGCAACCCTGCCACCATTCGATTCGAGTTCACCAAGACCGCCGCTGACAGCTGGGATGCCGTCTACCGCCACGTCGACAGCGCCGGAGTCCTGAATCCGGCACCTCCGGCGGCGGGCACCGCGATGGCGGGTGGATCCATGACGTTCAACGCAACCGGAGAACTGACCTCGGGATACGCCCTCACCATCGCCGGTGGATCGATCCCCGGTTTCGGTGCCGGCGCAGACATCACCGTCAATCTCGGTTCGGTCGGCGAACCCAATCGACTGACCCAGTTCGGTTCACTCTCGTCGGTCGCAATTGCGGGCCAGGACGGCGCCGCGGCCGGGTTGCTCCAGAGCTTCACCGTGGGTCAGGACGGAACCATCGTCGGTTCCTACTCAAACGGCCGCAATCGTGTGGTCGGACAGGTCGCACTTGCCACCTTCACCAACCCCGAAGGCCTCGAGAAGGCCGGCGGATCGACATACCGGGACTCGATCAACTCGGGGCTCGCACAGGTCGGCGTTGCCGGTGAAGGCGGCCGTGGGCTGCTCTCCTCGGGAACCCTCGAGATGTCCAACGTGGACCTGGCGAGCGAGTTCACGAACCTGATCGTCGCCCAGCGCGGATTCCAGGCCAACTCCAGGGTCGTGACGACCTCGGACGAACTCCTCCAGGAAGTCGTCAACCTGAAGCGTTGATCCAGATGGGTCAATACACCAGATAGGTCAATACAACTGAGCCACGGTGAAGGTCCGGGAAATGGTCCGAACGGCCCAGACCGGATCCTCACCGTGGGCTCTCCAGAACCGATTTACACAGGACCGGCACGACGCTGGTTGAGACGATATGCACGGAGGCGCCGTCGTGATCCTATTGACGCGACTGAATGGAACCAGGTTCGGTATCAACGCCGACCTGATAGAGCGGGTCGAGACCACCGGCGACACCGTCGTGTGGTTGATCGACGGCACCCGGTTCGTGGTCTCGGAGTCTCCAGCGGCAGTTGTCGATGCAATCATCGACTTCCGGGGCAGGGTTCTGGCCAATGCAGAAATGGCTGTGACCGCCGCCGAGTCCGCCCAGGACGACTCCGATCGCTACGGGCCCGGTGAACGCGGGGCCCTACGACTCGTCGTCGAGTCGACCGGAACTGCCGACCACCAGGGCGAGGGCCGCTGAGATGGATCCAGTAACAATTCTCGGTGTCATCCTCATCGTCGTCGGCGTCTTTGTCGGCGCGTTGCTCAAGGGGCTATCACCGGTCGCCTTCTTCACCATCCCGGCCGCGTTTCTGATCGTGTTCCTACCTACCTTCGGTGCGGCGTTCATGGGATCGACCATGGAGGACGTCCGCGCCTTCCCGCGGCTGTTCAAGAAGTTCGTCGGCCGCCAGCGTCAGCCGGACCCCGACGTGTTGATAACGCAGATCGTTTCGCTCGGTGAGCGGGCGCGTCGTGAGGGACTGTTGGCCCTCGAGGACGAGGTCGCGGCAATCGAGGAGCCGTTCCTTCGTCGGGGTCTACAGATGGCCGTGGACGGGGCCGACCCGGAGACCGTCGAGGAAATCATGGACACCGAGATCAGAGGCATGCAGGCCCGACACCGCCAGGGCGCCAAGCTGATCTCGTCGATGGGTATCTACGCTCCGACGTTCGGGATCATCGGTGCCGTGGTCGGTCTGATCGTCACCCTCGGCAAGCTCGACAACCCGGCTGAACTGGGCCACGGAATCGCGGCAGCGTTCATCGCGACGTTCTGGGGTGTCTTCCTCGCCAACGGAATCTTCCTGCCCTGGTCGAATCGACTTGTGCGCCTCTCGGGTGAGGAGGTCGCCCAGAAGCGGCTACTCGTCGAAGGCGTCCTGGCGGTCCAGTCGGGATTCAACCCCCGGATGCTCGACGATCTGATGCGCAGCCACCTTCCTCCGAGCCGGCGGGGCGAGTCCTCGACGGTCAAATCGGCCGGCGTGACGGAGAAGAAGAGTGCGTAAACGTCGCTCCCACGCCGATGACGACCACGAGGAGCACGTCAATCACGAGGCGTGGGTGATCCCGTACGCGGACATGCTCACCCTGCTGATGGGGCTGTTTCTGGTGCTCTGGGCCATCGGCAACGAGGATCTCGCGAAGATGAAGGAGTTCAGCGAGAGCTTCCGGTCCGAGGTGGGAATCGTCCAGAAGGGCGGTCCCGGAATGGGTCCGGGCGACGGAGCGGGGTCTGCTCCTACCGACGAGAAGCTGCCCGAGGAGAAGTCGCCCGAAGAGAAGCTCACGAAGGGTCAACTTGAAAAGGCCGGCCAAGCCCTCGACAGGGAAGCAGCAGCACTTGCTGCTGCGAAGGGCGAGAGCCAACAACTGACCCAGGCGGAGTCGATCATTCGTGAGCGTGCAGCAGCCGCAGGAGTCAGCGCCGCAATCAGCTTCCGCAGGGAGGACCGAGGGCTCATCGTGAGCATCGTCAGCGACGACGTGCTCTTCGGACCTGGGTCGGCCGACCTGCGGGCCGACGGTCGGGTGGCGCTCGATGTTCTGGCAGGAGCGCTCAACGAGTTGCCCAACCGGATATCGATCGAGGGTCACACCGACAACATCCCGATTTCCAACGCGAAGTTCCCGTCCAACTGGGAGCTCTCGACGGCCCGGGCTGGAACGGTGCTGCGCTATCTGGTCGACTCCCACGGCCTGGACAAGACCAAGCTCGTGGCCGGTGGCTACGCCGAGCAGCGCCCGTTGGAACCCAACGAAACCGTCGAGGGTCGGGCAAGGAACCGCCGGGTCGACATAGCGGTACTTTCCTCGGCGGCTTCGCCAGCAGTTCCGACGACCGCTGGTGAGGTCGCCGGCGGGTGACCTGAGGCTCGTTTCCGGACAATTTTCAGCGAATGCTCACAACTGGCCCGGCGCGTCCGAAGTTATGGGTGTGCCGCCCAAAGCGAACCTGTTAGCCGGAAAAGAGATCAACCCGTCACGAAAGACGCCGCCGCGGGCCCGAAAGTTCGATTTTCGTCGACCGAACAAGCTCAATCGCGATCATCTGCGCAACCTCCAGATGATCCACGAGACGTATGCAGGACAGTTGTCGACCCTGTTGTCGTCGAGTCTGCGCTCGGTTTGCTCGTTCACGGTCGAATCCATGGAGGAGATCTCCTACGGGGAGTTCGTCCGTGGAATTTCGGTTCCGACCCACCTGTCAATCCTCTCCCTCGACCCACTCCCCGGAGTCGGGCTGTTCCACCTGTCGATCGACGGGGCGATGGCGATCGTCGAGATGCTTCTCGGCGGCAGTGGAGACGGTCCCCATCCGCACCGTGCGCTGACCGACATCGAAGCGAGCCTGGTCAGAACGATCACCGAGCGGTCTCTGCCGGAGCTCCGCTCAGCTTTCGAGCCCGTTGTCGAATTGAATCCGCGGATCGTCGGTACCGAGTCGAACCCGCAGTTCGCGCGCCTCGCGTCTCCCTCGGAGATGGTCGTGCTCGTCAACTTCAAGCTGAGCATCGGCGGGGTCGTCAAGACGTCTGCGTCGCTGTGCTACCCGTACACGACCATCCAGCCGCTGCTCGGCGACATGGTCGGCCATAGCGGTCCACTGACCGTGGGCAAGGGTGATCTGAGCGATATCCGCGAGCGACTGGCGGGGCGTCTGCATGACGTTCCGGTCGACTTCTCGGTGGCCTTCCAGCCGGTATCCCTGCGGAGCCGCGAGATTCTCAGCTTGGAGGTGGGCGACATCCTCACCCTCAACCATCCCAGTGACGAACTGCTTACCGCGAATGTCGACAATGTTGCGCTCTTCACCATCAGGCCCGCGCGCAAGGGCAAAAAGGTCGCTGCCCAAGTGGTCGCGCCAATCAATCGATCAACACCGGAGAACCGATGAACCAGCTTGACACCCGGACCGAAACCTCCGGCGACGCAACCGACGAGGAGCGGACCACTCCCGCCACCACGACGGGGCCCACGACGACCGAGAGTCTGCTCGCCGAGGCGTCGACGCTCGCCGCGGCGGTTGGTGAGGCGCTCAACGGTGAGCTCACGGATGGTCAGCTTGAAATCGGACCAGCCGACGTCCAGCTCGACACGAGCGACATGACACCTGGGTCCGGTGTCCACGGCGTCATCACGTCTCTCAAGGGCGGTCCGGTCAGTCGCATCGTGATGATGGTCGATGACGAGGTTCAGCGGATGCTCGAATCGGCCCACGTCGAAAAGCTCGCGTCACAGTCGGACACCGATGTCGAGCCTGTGGATTCGCCCGACAGCACCGAGGCCCGGAGTGCCTGGTTGGCGATCGTGGCCGACCCGATGGAACGGTGGGCACGACTCAACAAGGCGACATTGGACTCGGCGCTGCCGATCGAGAACTCCCGGCAGGTCGATCATCTTCTGCTCGGACAGGGCCTGGTCATCGTGGCCGTGGGGCTGTTCCTCGATGGTCGTCACGTCGGATCGCTGGCTCTCGCCGGTTTCGAACGAAGCCAGCCTTCATCGAGTCCTGCCTCGACGTCCGCTCCGGCCGACGCCTCGTCGGTCGAAACCACACCGGTCGGTGCCTACGAGCCCGAGTTCGAAGAACTGGAGCCTCTGCGGTCGGTCGAGAAGCCATTGGGCGCCGCTCTGTCACGTCTGGCTGATGTCGAGATGCTGGTAACCGCCGAACTGGGTCGGACGAGGATGAACGTCTCGGAGTTGTTGACGCTCGGCCCCGGCTCGATCATCGAACTCGACAGAGCCGCCGGCAGTCCGGTCGACCTTCTGGTCAACAACACGCTCATCGCCCGTGGCGAAGTTGTCGTGGTGGACGAGGAATACGGCGTCCGACTGACCGAGATAGTCGGTCCGGTCGAGTCCTGATCGTCAGAGCCCCGAACCGTCATGGCTGACCAACCGTCCACCTTCATGCTGATGCTGCGCCTCGGGCTATCCCTGGGCCTGGTACTCGCGCTGGTCGGCGGTATCACCTGGGTCCTACGCAGGCGCGGACTCCTCGCCGGGGGACTGGGCGGAAAGTCGACCGGACGGCTCCAGATCCTGGATCGGAAGTCGCTCAACAAGCACGCATCGCTGGTTGTTGCACGGGTGGGAGACACCTCGGTGCTCCTGGGAGTAACCGAACAGAACGTCACCGTACTCAGCGACTCGGACGGCCTCGGAGCCGGGTGGTACGCCCCAGCGGGAACGGCGACACCCCACGAACAGCCGGCAGAGATCAAGCCGGCAGAGATCAAGCCGGCCGAAACCGAACCAGCAGGGATCAAGCCGACAGGGAGCAAGCCAGCAGAGATCAAGATTGTGGGGGCCCGAAGGACCGGGACCCCGGTGAGCACAAAAGCTGTGGCCACCGACTCGACAGGGATGAGCTTCGTTGAAGCTCTGAGGGAACTGACCGTACGTCGCTCCTGAGCGCCCAATTCGAGTGAGACTTCAACTTTCAAATCGACACAAGATCATCTGGGTCGTCATCGGCATCACAACCTTGCTTTTGTGGGGTGGTTCGAGCGCCGTGTCTGCCCAGACCGACCCCTCCGGTACGGGCAACAGCTCTTCGTCGGCGACCCTGGATCCACCTCCGGCCGCCCCTGAGCCGATCGCCCCGGTAGCGGGTACACCCGGAGCTGAAACCCCCGGTGCCGACACCACTGGCGCCAACCCGCTCGACGGTCTTCTGGACGGCGAGCCCGGACCGGCCAAGAAGGACGACAAGGGCGACGATTCCGGCAAGCTCGAGGTGAACATCGATCTCGGTCAGGGCACCGGAAAAGAAGTTCCCAGTCGCACTGTGACGATAATTCTCGGACTGACGGTTCTGGCCGTTGCACCGTCGTTGCTCATCATGATGACGAGCTTCACCCGCATGGTCGTGGTCCTGTCACTGACCCGCAACGCCCTCGGTGTGCAGTCGATCCCGCCGAACCAGGTCCTGGTCGGCTTGGCGATGTTCCTGACCTTCTTCGTCATGGCGCCCGTGCTCACCCAGGTGAACGACACTGCGCTGCAGCCCTACCTCAACGGTGACATCACCCAGTCCCAGGCCCTCAAAGAGGCTGAGGGGCCCATCAAGTCGTTCATGCTCGCAAACACCCGCAGTTCGGACTTGGGGATGATGGTCTCGATGCAGGGCGGCGAGAAGCCCGAAAGCGCCGAGAAGACCTCGCTGATTGCGGTGATCCCGGCGTTCGTTCTGTCAGAGCTGCGTTCTGCGTTCATCATCGGAATCGTCTTGTTCGTTCCCTTCGTGATCCTCGACCTGGTCGTCTCGGCGGTGCTCATGTCGCTGGGAATGATGATGCTCCCGCCGGTATTCATCTCGCTGCCGCTCAAGTTGCTCGTGTTCGTCATGGTTGATGGCTGGGCGCTGACGGTACAGGCGCTCGTATCGAATTATCGGACTGGCTGATGACGGATACAGAGGTGATCCAAATCGGCCTGGACGCCATGATCCTGGCGCTGAAGCTTGGTGGTCCGATACTGATGGTGACCCTGGGGATCGGCCTTGCCGTCGGTCTGGTCCAGTCCGTTACCCAGCTCCAGGAACAGACCCTGACGTTCGTCCCCAAGTGTTTCGGGGTCGCAGTGGTGATCCTGGTGGGAGGGGCCTGGATGCTCCAGTCGGTGGTGTCGTTCACCGCGGACCTTTTCGCCCGTCTGCCTCAGCTGTTGGGCTGACATGGACCTGATCGTCGACCCGGCGCAGGCAACGAGCTTCGTGATGGCCGCGACGAGAATCATCGCGTTCCTCCTCATTGCGCCACCGTTCTCGGGCGGCGGCGTTCCGGTTCGGATCAAGGTCGGACTATCAGCGGTGCTCGCCCTGTTGGTGACGCCGCGTCTGGCGCTTACCGTCGGTGAGGTCGACACAGCCATGCTGATCGCCGGTGTCGTCTACCAGGCAGCGATGGGTGTCGCCCTGGGGTTCATCGTCATGTTGTTGTTCTCGGCTGTGCAGGCGGCGGGGCAGCTGATCGACTTCAGTTCGGCGCTGTCGAGCGCAGCGGTTTTCGACCCCTTCGCCCAGACCGGTCTTTCGCCGATGGCGCGGATCTACCAGATGCTGGCAACGCTGTTGCTCTTCACCAGCGGGGGATACCTGCTCTTCATCGGAGGACTGCTCCGTAGCTTCGACGCTGCGCCGATGTCCGGGTTCCGGGTCGACCGGATCGGCCAAGTACTGACCGAAGGAATGGGGAACTTCTTTGTCGCGGCGCTGCAGATAGGGCTGCCGCTTCTGGCGGCGCTGTTCATGGCCGAATTGCTACTCGGACTGCTGGCAAAGGCCGCACCGCAGATGAACATGCTCGTCCTGGGCTTCGGAACCAAGAGCCTGATTCTGTTGGGCTTCGGTGGTCTGGCGCTGGCGATGCTGCCGCGGGCGGTCGAGATGATCGTGGACATGTCGATGCGCGGCATGGCCGCCGTGGCGGGCTGAGTCATGCACAACCAGGCGGTCCGCCATAGTGGGTGAGGACAAGAGTCAGAAGACAGAGGCCCCCACCCCCAAGCGCAAGAAGGAGATGCGCAAGAAGGGTCAGGTGGCCAAGAGCGCGACCTTGGTGTCGTGGGTGTCGCTGCTGGCAGCGACCTATCTGTTGCCGATGGTGGCATCGAACATCGGGGACCTGCTGGGCGAGGGGGTCCGCAGCATCTCCGATGTGGCGGCGTCGCCGGAACCGGAAACTCTTCTTCAGGTGTCGACGACGCTGTTCAAGCAGTCCTTCATGGCCATTGCACCGTTGCTGCTCGGCGCGGCGCTACTCGGTCTGGTCGGCAACCTCGCACAGGTCGGTTTCATATTCACCACTGGGCCCCTCAAACCCAAGTTCGAACGGGTCAGTCCCTCGAAGGGCATCAAGCGGATCTTCTCGGTCAAGTCCCTGTGGGAGACCGGCAAGCAGATACTGACCATGGGCGTGATACTCGCGGTGGCGATACCGAGCGTCATCAGAATCATCCATTCGATGATGGGTTCGACCTGGGGGCTAGGTCCGGCGCTTTCTGAACTCTTCGCGTCCATCATGGGTCTGGTCCAGATGGTCGCAGCGGTCGGTTGCCTCATCGGTGGCGCCGACTTCGCCTGGCAGCGTTACAGCCTCAAACGCGACAGCCGGATGACGAAGGAAGAAATCAAGCGTGAAGCGCGTGAGTCCGAGGGAGACCCCCATCTGAAGGCCAAGCTTCGCTCCAATCAGATGGCGATGGGACGTAATCGCATGCTCGCCTCGATCAATACAGCCGACGTGATCATCACCAACCCGACACATTTCGCCGTGGCACTTGCCTATGACCCGACGAAGGGCGCTCCAAGAGTGGTCGCCCGGGGAGCGGACTCCATGGCGGCAAAGATCCGTGAGCACGGCGCGGCGGCCAAGGTTCCGATGGTCGAATCGCCGCCACTGGCTCGGGTCCTCTATCGCTCCTGCCGGGTCGATGACGAGATTCCCGCAGGGTTGTTCCAGGCGGTCGCGACGGTGCTGGCGTTCGTGCGCCGAGTCGAGCGCCGCGCCAGCACGGCCAGGACCGCCGGGGACGCAATGGCTCTGCCGCTTCCCGACACATGGACCCCGGCGGGGGAGGACCCCGAGACCTCACTGACCCGAACCAGGCGCCGTAATCCGAAGCGTGCCCGCAGGCGTCCAACCCGCCACACGGTCTCGGCAGGCACCTCATGATCTTCGAAAAGCCCTCATCTGGCACGTCGGACTGCCGATTGATCACCGATCGGAGCAATCCGACCAGAACTGAGACCTCACGCACGATGCAACGAGGTGCCTCGAGCACGGATGCCGAGTTTCCGCGAATGGGACATGACATCTAAACGGCTCGGATCTTCCATCTTCCCGGCGGCGATCGTCTTCGTCGTGGCGCTGATGGTCATCCCCATGCCGGCGCCGGTGCTCGACGTTCTATTGACGTTGAACATTGCCTTCGCCGTACTGATCCTGCTCGCCGCGATCGGGGCCAGCCGGGCTCTCGACCTGTCCGCATTCCCGAGCTTGTTGTTGATAGCCACGTTGTTCCGCCTCGGACTCAACGTCTCGTCCACCAGGCTCATCCTGGGTCAGGGGTCCGCGGGCGCGGTCATCGAAGCGTTCGGCCACTTCGTCATCCAGGGGTCACTCGTCGTCGGCCTGGTGGTGTTCTTCATCCTCGTGGTCATCCAGTTCGTGGTGGTGACCAACGGCTCCAACCGCGTTGCCGAAGTGGCTGCCCGATTCACCTTGGATGCCATGCCCGGAAAGCAGATGGCGATCGACGCAGACCTGAACGCCGGTGTCATCGACGACGACGAAGCTCGCAGGCGGCGGGCCGAGACCTCTGCCGAAGCCGACTTCTACGGTGCGATGGATGGTGCCGGAAAGTTCGTCAAGGGCGACGCGATCGCGGGTGTGATCATCACCACGATCAACCTCATCGGCGGGTTCGTCATCGGAGTGATGCAGTTGGGAATGAGCCCCGGCGAGGCCGTCAACAGCTTCGCCGTGTTGACGGTCGGTGACGGGCTGGTCACCCAGATCCCAGCCCTTCTCGTGTCGATCAGTTCAGGTCTGATCGTGACCCGTGCTTCAGGAAACAATGACCTGGGCACAAGCGTGATGGGCCAGTTCAGCAAACAGCACAAGGCCATGCAGACCGCCGGTTTCTCAATGCTGATCATGGCGATCGTGCCGGGCATGCCGAAACTGCCGTTCCTGTGCGTCGGTGGCGCCATGGTTCTGGGAGCCCGCCGACTGGCCAACAATGCGGCTGAGTTGCAGGCCGTAGCCGACGCTCCGCCACCTGCGGAACCGGCGCCCTCGCCCGATGACCCGGCCGAGTTGGTCCGATCGATGCGAGTCGACCCAATCAGCCTTGAACTCGCGGTCGATCTGGTCGACCTGGTCGACACCGGTGTTGGAGGTGACCTGCTCGACCGAGTCCGCGGACTTCGTCGGAAGCTCGCCCTCGAACTCGGCTTCGTCCTTCCACCGGTACGTACCCGGGACAATATGGATCTGCCGCTTGGGACATATGTGATTCGCCTCCATGGAGTCGAGGTCGGACGTGGCGTCGCTCCGGCTGGCCACTTCCTTTTCATCTCCGACGACCTGGACCGTTATCCGGGCGAGGAGATCCGCGAAGCAGTCTTCGGTCTGCCCTCGAAGTGGCTTCCGATGGAACTGCGTCGGCAGGCAGAGGTCGAGGACGGAACGGTCGTCGACCGGTCGTCGGTGATCAGCGTCCACCTCGCGGAGATCTGTCGCAACCATGCGCCCGACCTGCTGTCACGACAGGACGTCAAGCACCTGATCGATCTGGTTCGTGAGAGCGACCCAGCCGTCATCGAGGATCTGGGCGCCGCGCAGATCGGCCCGGGTGAGGTTCATGCAGTGCTCCAGAGCCTGCTCGCAGATCTGGTTCCCATCCGAGACATCGTGCGGATACTCGAAGTCATCTCCGCCCAAGCACGGATCGCACGTGACACCGAATCCCTTGCCGAGGCCACCAGGGGTGCGCTCGCAGCGGCAATCTGCGCGGACAGGGCATCGAACGGATCGCTGTCCGTGCTGAGTCTTGACCCCTTGTTGGAGCAGACGCTCCTGCAGTCGCTGACCCGGACAGAACAGGGCACGACGGTCTCGATGGACCCAGATCTGGCACAGGCGTTGACCACCGGACTCATCGATTCGGTGCGTTCGGTCGAACAGGCCGACGAGCATCCGGTTCTGGTCTGCTCACCGCCGCTGCGACCGGCGCTCCGGCGCTTCAGCCAGCGGGTGATTCCGCACGTCTCGGTTCTGTCGTTCGACGAACTGGTACCACCTTTCACCGTCACAGATATGGGAGCCATCCGTGTCTCGCTCGAACCTTGAAGAAGTAGCCCCCGACCAGACCAAGCGAACGGGAGGACTCCAGGCGCGCCTGCTGGGCCTGATCGCCGAGCGTCAACAGGACTCCGCCAAGGGCAAGGAGGTCTGGGTCGAGATACTCCAGGATCGAATTTCGGTCGGCGGGTATCGGCTCGAGACGGTCCTCGAATCCGTCGAGGAACGCCTGGGGGCGAATGCCAAGATCCTCCGGACCGAACGTCAGATCATCGGTGGCGTACGAGGCTTCTTCGGGCGCGAGGCCTTCGTCGTCGAGGCCGCCCTACCGAAGGTGAGCCTTCCCGACCCGACCCAGCCCGCTGTTCCGGCTCCTGCTGTCCAAGCGCTTGCTGTCCCGGCGCCTGCTGTCCCGGCTCCTCAAGGCGAGGGGATGTCGTTCGCTCAGGCGCTCGCCAAGGCTCTCACCGAGGTTGAAAGTATCGAATCTGCGCTGGATCAGGCCATGGCCTCTGAGTCTCGGTCCGAGTCCCAGCCCGAGCCTGAGCCCGAGTCCCAGCCCCAGCCTGAGTCCGAGTTCCAGCCCGAGTCCCAGCCTGAGCCCCTGGCGGCGCCGGCGCCGGTTCACCCGGCCCGGTCCGCTCCAAGAACTGAGCCGCAGTTCCGTTCTGGCGCTGCATTTCTCACCCTTGAGGCCGGAAGCCTCAGCCATGACGCCCTCGTGGCCCGGATCGATGACCTCATGCACCCGGTCGTGGAGACACCGACCTGCGGAATCGTCGCTGTGGTGGGTGACGCAGACGAATGCGTATCTGCAGCTCGCAGATTGGCAGGGCGCGAGGGAGTCGACCCTGGTGAGGTCGTAGTCATGTCGCCCGAGCCGATCGTCGGCCACCCGTCGTGGATGTGCGTGACCACGATCGACGATGGCGCCCGGCGACGCGCTCGTTGGAGCGACGACAAACGTCTACACATCGTCGCTGTGGTGCTCAACGCCGGACCCAGTGGAATGGAATGGGCGTGCGCTGCGCTTGACTCGCTGACCCCTGACCAGACCCACTTGGCCGTGCCCGGATGGCGTCGTGTCGAAGATGTGGTGGCGCGACTCCGTTCGCTGGCCCCGATCACAGCCATCGACCTGGTCGGCGATACCGACCCGGCCACAGCGGTCGGTTTCTTGGACCTAGACGTGCCGGTGTCGACCATTGCTGGTGCGGATGCCACCCCCGAGGTCTGGTCCTCATACCTGGCGGCCGCATCGGCCCCCTCATCCCGCCTTGAGCAGATCCTGCTCGAACAGGCCCTGACGGTTTCAAATGGAGTGGAGAATCTACGATGAACACCATGCTGATCGACTCTGATCGCCTGGGTGAGATTGATGTCGACGAAGGGTCGGTCATCGATTTCCCCGATGGAATCCTCGGGTTCCCGGACCGTCACAAATACGCGATGGTCAGTGCCGAGGACCAAGGCGTCTACACCTGGCTGCAGGCTGTCGATGACCCGAAGCTCGCGTTCCTGGCAGTAGTTCCGACGGCGTTCTTTCCCGAGTTCTCACCGAACATTCCCGATGAGGAATGCATCGCGATCGGGCTTTCGGACCCCAACGATGCACAGCTGCTGAGCCTTGTCACGGTCACTGATTCTGGGGTGACGGCCAACCTGCTCGGTCCCATCGTGTTGAATGTGCGTACGCGGTTGGCCCGACAGGTAGTTCTGGCCGACCCGGACCTGAGCACCCGGACGCCGATCATTCCGGGCTGAATACCGAACGGAGCGCCGGTGCTGATCCTGAGTCGTCGAAGCAATCAGTCGATCGTCATCGGCGGGAATATCGTCGTAACGGTCCTAGAGACGAGCGGCGATCAGGTCCGCCTTGGCATCAAGGCCCCTCGTGAAGTCACCGTGCATCGCGAGGAGGTCCACCGCGAGATCCTCGAGGAGAACCGCCTGGCCGCCAGTACTGCAGCCAGCGCGGCCGGAGACTCGATCGACTTCGACAGCCTGCCCAAGCCAGGCTGAGAGCGGATCTGCCTCCACCCAGGTCAGCTAGCGTCCCGTCGTGGCCAGATCAGATCCGATGAAACCAGCGCCGGACGCGACGGTCATCTACACCGACGGCGCTTGCAAGGGAAACCCGGGACCCGGCGGTTGGGCCTGGGCGGTGGTCCAAGGCGGCTGGGCTTCGGGGTTCGAACCGGAGGCCACGAACCAGCGGATGGAAATCACCGCTGCGTACCAGGCGGTGTTGTCCAACGATGGCCCAGTCCACATCGTCAGCGACTCCACCTACGTCGTCAACTGCTTTCGGGACGAGTGGTGGCGGGGCTGGCAGAAGCGGAAGTGGAAGAACTCCAAGGGCGCTCCCGTTGCCAACCGGGATCTTTGGGAGCCGTTCATAGAACTCGTTCGTGAACGTGGCGCGACGTTCGATTGGGTCAAGGGTCATAGCGGTGACCAGATGAACGACATAGTCGACCGGCTCGCGGTAGCGGCCATCGAACAACGCCAGGGTGCCTCCGGAAATCAGCCGCCGACCAGTGACGATCTCGGAGCCCCCGACTCGCCGGGATTCGGCAAGGACAAGTCACTCGGCGGACCTTCGGAGGGCCCCGCCGGTCCTGCGGTTCGTGACGGAAGAATCCCAAGTGGGTCGCCGTTCGCAGTGGTCGGTGTGCGATCGGCGAAGCTGTCCGACACGCCCCGCGGAAAGAAGCTCCGCAAGAAACTGTCCGAGATTCTGGGTGCCCGCGCCCAGATGAACTCCGATCTTGTCGTACTTACCGGACTCCGCCCCGGAGCGGAGCAGATCGCAGCGTTGGCAGCGCTCGATGCCGGTGTGCCGTACGTTGCCGTGCTTCCTTACCCCGACCCTGTAGCCGGGTTCTCGTCGGCGGATCGAGCCGAGTTCGAGTCGTTGGCGGCGGATGCGAGAAGCGTGGTCACGCTCGAGTCAAAACGGCCGACCGATGCCGCAGGCAAGACTGCGGCGCTCGGGCGTAGAGATGGCTGGCTTCGCTCGGTGAGCATTGGAGCGCTGGTAGTCACCGACAGTTCCGGCTCGGGCACCGGCTCAGACCGCGGCGGCGGTGGAAATGATCAGCTGGCGAAGTTCGTTCGTGTTCTCGGCGACGAGGTCTGGGATCTGCGCCTCGAGGAATTCGACTGAGGCCACGGCTCAAGACGTGATGGCAAGGTCCATGTCCATACGCGACGTGAGTTATAGGGCTTCGCAGGCTACGCGGACGTGCTGGCACGCTGCCGGCGAATCTCCGAGAAAGCCTCGTTGACGTCCCTGACCCGTCGTTCGGCGTTGGCCTTCACTTCTTCATCCGCGTTGACATAACGATCTGGGTGTAGCAGTGAAACCAGCGATCGGTGGGCGCTGCGGATCTGCTCCCATGAAGCGTGTCGGGTGAGCCCCAGCACGGCGTAGGGCCCGCCGTTCGATCCGGTCGATGTCGCGGGGTCCGGCGTTGCCGAGAACAGGGACTGGGTCGAGTAGTACTGACCGAACCCGGTGCTGGAGAACGAGTCCACATCGGGGTTCCCGGCGCGCTCGCTGGCGGCAGGTTCGCGATGGAGCGCACGTTCGACGAACTCCTCGTCACGGTCGAGCGTGTGGGGGCGCGAGATTCTCGGAAGTTTGGGTCGACCGCCGGGAAACCCGTCATCGCCTCCGCTCGGTCTGTCCGAATCCTGTGCCTTCACAGTTCCTCCCTCGGAGATGATCTGAGCGTCAGGCGCGTCGCGACACCGCCAAGTTGTGCCGGATTTGGATGCCAAACGTTCATTCTGAGAGTTATCGGTGGCCATCGCCCCCACCTGTAGAGATTGTGAACGACGGCGGGATGGCCCTCACCGGCATCCTCACTGGCATCCTCATTTGGCCTCCTTGACCGTCTGGTCAATAGAGTCGGCGCCATGCTGGAACTCAATGGTGCATCTGCAATTGTCACTGGTGGCGCTTCAGGTCTGGGAGAGGCCGCCGTGCGAGCCCTCGCCGACCAAGGTGCTCGCGTAGTCGTCCTCGACCTGGATCGTCAGGCCGAAAAGGGCGAGGCGCTCGCAAAGGAGGTCGGCGGCGTATTTGCAGCAGCCGACGTAACCAACACCGACGAGGTGATTGCAGCCGTCGAGGCCGCCAAGGAACTGGGGCCGCTCAAGGCCGCGATCAACTCCGCCGGCATCGGTTGGGCCACGCGGACGATCGGACGTGACGGGCAGTACTCATCGGCCCATGACCTGGAGCTCTACCGCAAGGTCATCGACATCAACCTGGTTGGCACCTTCAACGTGACCCGCCTCGCCGCCACTGCAATGTCGCTCAACGAGCCCGATGAAGACGGTGCCAAGGGCGCAATCGTCAATACGGCATCCGTCGCAGCGCTCGAGGGCCAGATCGGTCAGGTCGCCTATGCGTCATCAAAGGCAGGAGTCATGGGAATGACGATCGTCCTCGCCCGTGACCTTGCCGCAGCCGGTATTCGCTGCAACACCATCATCCCCGGTTTCTTCGACACGCCCATCTACGGCGGAGCGACCGAGATGAAGGAAGGCCTGACCAAGACCACGCTGTTCCCCAAGCGCATGGGGCATCCGTCCGAGTACGCGTCACTCGCAATCGAGTTGCTGCGCAACAGCTACATCAACGGCGAGTCGATCCGTATCGACACCGGCACCAGGATGCAGCCGAAGTGATTTGAGCCAGGCAACTGGCTACCGAACAACTGGAAACTTGTTGACCGGGAGGGCACCTGAATCTGTCAGGTGTCCTCCCGTCGTTTTGCTCCAACGACCGTTCAGGCCGTCTCGGATTCCGGCTCCGAAGCACCAGGGTCACTGTCATCCGCAGCTTCATGGTGGCGCGGATGTGTCTTGACGTGGTCGGAGTGGTGCTCGAAGTGCTCGATGAAATCCTCGACAGCGTCGGCGTCGATCGCCAGGCGCTCCGAGGGCTTCAGGTCTTCGGGTCGTATGTAGGGATACTTGTGCCTCTTCTCGTCGTACCCCTCAGGCCGATCGGACTCGAATTCAGTCACAGTTGCTCCCCGTTCATCCAGGTGTTCGTTGGTGAGCCGCAGCTCGGCATCAGGTCCGTACCCAGCATACGGTCGCTCGGATTCGAGCGGTTCGAATCCCGTGCCCTCAGGTGAGACGCTGATCGGGGTCGAACAGAACCGATCCCTGCGGGATCTTGGCACTCTTGCCCAGCCAATAGGCGTGATCCGCCATGGCGAGCAGCTCATGGTCACCCGAGGAGTTGCCGTAGGCCCAGAGCTCGGTCGACGTCAACGGACCTTCTGCTGGCTCGCCCAGCCATTCCCGGAGTCGGATCGCCTTCTGTTCGGCGCGGACATTTGGATGGGAGAGGCTGCCCGTCAGGTACCCCTCGGCGGAACTCAACTCGACCGCAATTACATGATGGATCCCGAGTTCTTCGGCGATCGGAGTCAGATAGTAGACAAGCGAAGCCGATACGAATACGACGTCGTGACCGGCCTCGATGTGCTCCCGTAGGCGAGCCAGAACAGCCGGGTTGATCTTTTTGGAAGAACCAAGAATCTGCTTGGCGTAGTCGCCTCCGCGACGACGGATCTCAGTTGCTTCGGTGCCGGTGAAGAGTCGTCGGAGCATCTCGGCCTTGACCGCGTCTCGGTTTGCGCCGTCGACCTTGCGACGCAGGGAATCAAGTCCGACACGCAATGACGCGGTCCCGAGACGTGTCCAGCCCGCGGCGCTGCCCATGAACGGGACAAGCGTGTCGCGGTAGGTGAGGGTCCCGTCGAAGTCGAAGGCCGCGACCTTGCGCTGGGCGTCGGTGGCCATGGCTGCTCAGAGAGCCGAGTTCGTGTTGCTGACGAAGGCGTCCAGACGGGCGAGTGTCTTCTTCATCCCCGCGAGGTTCCGCTTGGGCCAGCCGAGTGCGGTCACGTAGAGACCGGCCTTGGCCGTTGACCAGTCGAAACTTTCGGTGACCCGGGTTGAGCCGGCGTCCTCGCCCTCGCTGATCGACTCCAACTCATATCGCCAACGCCACCCGCCGACGTGTGACCAGGCGATCACCCGACCTTCTGTGTACTCGACGACCTTGTTGGACATCCGGTACGGAACGTAGAGACGCATGTTGGTCGAGAACTTGTCGCCCAAGGAAAGCTTGCGGCTCTTGCCGCTGGCGTGTCGGACCGTTCCGGATCCGTCGATCACGTGATGCAATGTCGGATCGGCGATCACGTCGAAGATCTTCTGGGCGTCGGCCTTGATCACCCGGCTCACAGAAACCTTTTGTTCGGACCCACTCATTGCCTACCCCTGTTCTGTGCCCAGCGTTTGGACGACCCGCAGAGTACTGCCGGTGAAACCTTGTTCTGGTCGTCAGCCTCTATCGGCGACCTTGCGCCAGATGGCGCGGGGGAGCAGGCGGAACACGAAGAACGGGTACTTCAGAACCGGTGGCGCCCAGATGACTTCCTGACCATTTGCCAGGCCGTCAGCAATCAACTCTGCAACCTTCTCGGGCGTGGTCGAGAACGGGGCGGCGGTCATTCCCTCGGTCATCTTCGTGTGGACGAAGCCCGGTCGGACCACCATGACCTTGACACCGCTTCCCACCAGACTGTCGCCAAGGCCCTGGGCGAAGACATCGAGCCCGGCCTTGGTCGAGCCGTAGACGAAATTGTCCTTGCGAGCCCGAAGCCCGGCCACGGAGGACATCAGGATGAGGACGCCGTGACCCTGCGCCTTCAGCTTCTCGCTGACGACCAGGCAGGCCGAGACCAGCCCACCGAAGTTGATCTCGACGACCTTCGCGGCGAACGAGGGGTCGGCCTCGAAGGCCTCCTGACTGCCGAGCAGCCCGGCAGGCGCATAGACCAGGTCGATGTCACCGAAGCGGTCGAAGATCTCGCCGATCACTTTCGGGTGACTGGCGATGTCGGTGGCGTCCCAAGTCACGAGCTCGACAGTCGTTGCGCCGGCTGCACGCAGGTCCTCAGCGACAGACTCCATGCCGTCCTCGGGGCGACCCGCCAGGATCACAGTCCTACATCTGCCCTCGATGAGCCGCAGGCAGACGGATCGACCAATGTCGGATCCGCCGCCGAGGACCAGGACCGATTGGACTTCTCCCAGCGCGTCGCGCATTTGTTCCTCCATAGTGCCGTTCAGCCAGTAGTGCCGTTCAGCCAGTAGTGCCGTTCAGCAGTCGTGCCGTTCAGCTAGGGAAGCCGGCGGCGCTGTTGCCGCCAGAGGATACCCGCCGTCACCGATTAGCCTCTCGCCGGTGAGCACCAGATTCCTGATAATTCTCGCCCTGATCTGTGGAATCGCGATCCTGGTGGCATTCGCGGTTCAGGCCTCCCAGTTGTCCTGATCCCAACAGCGTGACTCTTGGCCGGCCCGGGGCAAAGGCCCGCGACCGCTCGCGGGACTCATAGGGGATGGATAGAGTCGTCTCTGTGAGTGAACAAGGCGCGCCGAACCCGAATCATTTTGATGTTGTTGTGATCGGAGGTGGTCCCGGCGGCTATGCGGCGGCGCTCTACGGAGCGTCAGCAGGCATGAACATAGCCCTCGTGGAGTACGACAAGATCGGCGGGACCTGTCTCCACCGTGGGTGCATACCCGCCAAGGAACTACTCGAGACTGCGGCGATCGTCCGCACCGTCAAGCACGCCGGAGACTTCGGTGTCGTGGTCGAACCCAAGTCTCTCGACTGGGACGTCACCCTGGCCCGCAAGCAGACGGTGGTCGACCGGCTGGCAAATGGCGTGACCGGACTGCTCAAGAACCGCAAGGTCACGATGTTCAACGGCTTCGGAACTCTCGGCCCCAATCGGGTCGTCAAGATCGCAGGTGTCGACGGAGACAACGCCGAGATAACCGGCGATGCAGTGATCCTCGCCTCAGGCTCGGCGCCGCGGGTAATACCGGGATTCGAACCGGACGGCACGACCGTCGTCACCTCGGATGAGTTCTTCAACATCGCCCAGGTCCCGCGTAGCGCGGTGGTCATCGGAGGCGGAGCCATTGGCTGCGAATTCGCATCGACGCTCGCCGACCTCGGAGCCAAGGTCACCGTTCTCGAGGCCATGCCGAAGATCCTTCCCGGCTGTGACGAGGATGTCACCAGGGTCGTGCTGCAGTCGTTCAAGAAGAAGGGGATCGAGGTCCGCACCGGTGCTGCGGTCTCTGGTCACAAGCCGAACTCCGGTGTTGGAACTTCGGTGCAGATCGAGGGTGGCGATGCGCCGATCGATACCGACCTCGTGGTCGTCTCGGTCGGTCGGGTCCCGTTCACCAAGGACCTTCTGGCCGACGGCACCGCGGTGAAGATCTCGGATCGGGGCCACATCGAGGTCGACCGTCTGTGCCGGACCGAGGAGCCCCTCGTCTGGGCGGTCGGCGACGCAATCAACTCACCGCAACTGGCCCATGTGGCATTTGCCGAGGCGATCATGATCATCAAGGACATCCTTGGCGAGTCACCCGCGTCGATCGACTACTCGAGGGTGCCCTGGGCGATCTACTGCCAGCCCGAAGTTGCCTTCGCTGGCCACTCCGAAGCCAGCGCCAAGGAAGCGGGATTCGAGGTGGTCGTCTCCAAGCACCGCTTCGCCGGCAACAGTCGTGCGCAGATAATCGGTGAAACCGACGGTCTGGTGAAGATCATTGCTGAACGCAAGGAAGACGGAACCGGCGGCAAGATCCTGGGTGTCCACATGGTCGGGCCATGGGTGACCGAACAACTTTCGGGTGGTTATCTGGCGGTCAACTGGGAGGCGACGGTTGACGAGGTCGCAGAATTCATTCAGCCACATCCGTCGCTGACGGAGTTGTTCGGCGAGTCCGTTCTGTCGCTTACCGGAAGGTCGCTGCACGGGTAATCGTCCAGGCGCCCGGACGGGTACCTGATAGGTGGTCGACACCGGCCGCAGTGTCAGACCGAGGGCGCGACGGAGACAAGTTCAAGACAAGTAGAGTTGATGATGGTCAGGCACAACGATGTGTCCGATCGGACGGCACGACGAAGTGTCAATGCAATCGAAGGGACCTCTGAAATGGCTGACATCGTGATGCCACAGCTCGGTGAATCCGTTACCGAGGGCACGATCACCCGCTGGTTCAAACAAGTGGGGGATGCGGTCACCGAGGACGAACCGCTGTTCGAAGTGTCGACCGACAAGGTCGACACCGAGGTGCCGTCTCCGCACTCCGGCACGCTCAGCGAAATTCGTGTGGCCGAGGGTGACACGGTCGACGTCGGTACCGTGCTGGCGGTGCTTGGCGATGGGGCGGCTGCGCCAGAAGCCCCTGCCGAGCCGGCAGCTCCTGCCGCTGCGCCCGAGCCTGCTCCGGCCCCTGCCGAGGCGCCTGCACCCGCCGCCGCGGCGCCTGAACCTGCACCTCAGCCCGCCGCTGCACCAGAGCCTGCACCTGCAGCTCCGCAACCTGCCCCCCAGCCAGTCGCCGCTGCCGAACCAGCTCCCGCCCCAGCGCAGCAGTCGGCTGCTCCGGCGTCTCCTGAGCCCGCCCCCACAGCGGCGGTCAGTTCCGAGCCGATCGCCGAGGGTCGACTGTTGTCGCCCCTGGTTCGCCGACTGGTCGAAGAACATCAGCTCGACCCTTCCGAGATCAACGGGACCGGTGTTGGCGGACGAATCACCCGCGAAGATGTCCTCCATCTGATCGATGCCCGTTCAGGCGGAGGTGCCGCTGCTCCGGCTGCTGCCCCCGCTGCGCCGGTCAACGACTGGTCGACCAGCCCTGCCGCCCCGGCCCCAGCGCCGGCCCAAGC
>JBARXY010000047.1:0-31745 GCA_049647585.1 Microthrixaceae bacterium
CCCGGACAGTCATCCACGGAGCATTGCCGGCGATCGAATCGCCTGGGCAGATTCCGCTGCGGCCGATCACTCTGGGGCTGACTCCGCTGCGGCTGACTCCGCTGTGCCTGACTCTTAAGGGGCTGATTCCTTTGCCGCCGACTCGTCTGCGGCACAGGAACGCAGGAAGTTCGAGATCAGGTCATGGCCCCGCTGGGTGAGCACCGACTCGGGGTGGAACTGAACTCCCTCGATGGGGAACTCCCTATGGCGCAGACCCATGATGAGCCCGTCCGAGGTCTCCGCAGTGACCTCGAGTACCTCGGGCAGAGTCGGCCGGTCGACGATGAGCGAGTGGTAGCGGGTTACTTCGAGTGGATTGTCCAGCCCGGCGAAGACCCCGCGACCGTCGTGGGTAATGAACGAACTCTTTCCGTGGACCACTTCGGGAGCTCGCACGACGTTTCCCCCGAACACCTCACCCATGCACTGCAGACCGAGGCACACGCCCAGGATCGGACGCCTCGGACCCCAAGTCCGGATGAGATCGTTGGAAGTGATCACTTCGGAGGGATGGCCCGGTCCCGGGCTGATCAAGATTCCGTCCGGATTGATCTGCTCGACGTCATCCAACGTGATTGATCCATCACGGTGCACCTCGGGTTCGGCGCCAAGTTCGCCGATGTACTGCACGAGGTTGTAGACGAACGAATCAAAGTTGTCGATTACGAGGATTCTGGGGCCCACATCGGCAGCGTAGAACGTGGGGCGGCTGTGAGCCGAACGCGTTCCGTCTATCCTCTGGCCATGGCGAAAGCGGGGAAGCGCAGGACCGAAGAGGGATCGACCACGACCAGCACTGGTCGTGTGACGCCGCCCAAGGCGACCCAGGCCGAGCAATCTGCCCGCTACACCGCCAAGGGAACGTCATCAACCAAGGCCGGTCCAAGCCCGCAGTGGATCCCGGTGTTGATGTTCGGGCTGTGGATCGTCGGGCTGCTCCTCATCATCCTCAACTACATGGGGGTGCTTCCCGGCGCAGAGGACGGCAATGGCTGGTACCTAGTGACCGGTCTGGTGGCAATGCTCGGCGGCATCATGGTCGCCACCCAGTACCGCTGAGGCGGGTCGGCACTACTCCATCGTCGGAGCGACCAGCTCCATGTCCTCCATGCAATGACGAGGCGGTTCGGGGTCCTCGTCGGTCGCAGCCGTCATCCGAACCTCGGTGCCGCACAGCGAGCACCGGTACGTCAGCTTCACTTTGCGCAGCATGCCTGGATCGGGCGGCGGTGGTGGAGGCGTCGCCAACTGTTGCAACACGAAATATCCCACCCGCAAGATCAGCGCACCGAGAATCACAGCTGGGAAAACTGTCGTCCCAGGCAGCGACAATCCGACGATGAGCACAAGCGCAACAGCGATGATGCCGACGAGCCACAACCCCACCCTCAGACCGGCCGGCATCCTGTTTCGGGCGGTGGGCTGACCGTCGACTTCGACTTCGTTCATCTCTGTCATACGCGTTGGGGCCTCCGGCACGAGCGTACCGGAGGCCCCAACGGGTTGTAATTCACCGGGCAGGGCCGATCGACAGGCCCGAATCGACAGGCTGATCGAAGGCCGATCGACACGTGCCCCGACTCAGCCGATCTCCGACTCAGCCGATCCGTTCGATGATCGTGGCGTTGGCCATGCCGCCGCCCTCGCACATCGTCTGAAGGCCGTAGCGGCCACCGGTGCGCTCGAGTTCATTGATCATCGTGGCGAGCAGCTTGGTCCCCGAACAACCCAGCGGATGTCCCAGGGCAATTGCGCCACCGTTGGGGTTCACCTTGGACATATCCGGGCTGAACTCCTTCTCCCACGCGAGGACCACCGAGGCAAAGGCTTCGTTGATCTCGATGTGGTCCATGTCTTCGATCTTCATCCCGGTCCGTTCCAGGACCTTCCGAGTGGAGGGGATCGGACCGGTGAGCATGCTCACCGGGTCGACGCCGACAGCTGCGAAACCAACGAAACGAGCCCGGGGGGTAAGACCCAGTTCCTTGGCCTTCTCGGCGCTCATGATCAACGCCGCCGATGCTCCGTCGGCAATCTGCGAGCTATTGCCAGCCGTCACCTTGCCGTCAGCCATGAATGCTGGCTTGAGCTTTGCCAGACCCTCGGCCGTGGTGCCCGGGCGGATGCCCTCATCGCGGGTATGCATGGTGCCGAGGTTCTTGATCTCGCCGGTTTCCTTGTCGCGAATGCGGGATTCGACAGGAATGATCTCGTTGTCGAACCTGCCCTCCTCGGCGGCTTGCTGCGCGAGTTCCTGGGAGCGAAGGCCAAGCCCGTCGAGCTCCTCACGCGAGATGCCCCACTTGTTGGCGATGATCTCCGCCGAGATTCCCTGGCCAACCAATCCCTTGTGGCCCGGCATCTGCTCGACGTCCTTGTAGCGATCAGCGGCAGCGCCGAAGGGGAAGCCGATGTCACGACCGATGGATCCGCCCATCGGAACCACGCTCATGCTCTCGACGCCAGCGGCGACGACGATGTCGTACGCGCCAGCCATTACTCCTTGCGCAGCGAAGTGGTATGCCTGCTGGGACGATCCGCACTGACGGTCGATGGTCGTCGCGGGAACGGTCTCGGGCCAACCGGCCGCGAGCAGAGCGCTGCGACCGATGTTCAGGGCCTGTGCCCCGGCCTGGCTGACACAACCCATGATGACGTCATCGACCATCGCCGGATCAAGGTTGTTGCGTTCGACCAGCGCCTTGAGCGTCTCGGCAGCGAGATCCACCGGGTGCCAACCCGATAGCGCTCCGTTGCGCTTCCCCGCAGCTGTCCTGACCACATCGACGATGACTGCCTCTGGCATTGGAACTCCCCTTCTGGTGATCTCTGGAATTTCCGGGCCCGGTTCCCCTCGACGAATACCCGGAGGTGCTCGCATCGGGTCCGAGAATCGGGTGGAATTTCCGAAGCCGATCACTCTTGACCGGTCAGTCAAGAGTCTCTCGATTCGGAGGTCCTCGTCAACAAAGGCAGGGACGGCGCGGTACAGTCCACGGAACTGACGAGGAACCGCGCCAGGCGGTCCCACAAGGACTGGGGTCATTCGACAATGCCTACGAACGAGGACTTCGAGAAGCTCGCCAACGGGCGCACCGTACTGACGGAGTTCCTCCAGACGAGTTCGGTGAACGCCGAAAAGGTCGCTCTCAGGTGGAAGAACGACGATGACACCTGGACCGATTTCACTTTCGCCGAGGTGGCCGGGAACGTGGCTAAGGCCGCCGCTGGGCTAAAGAGCCTGGGTGTAGGTCATGGCGACCGGGTGTTGCTGATGATGCGCAACATTCCGGATTTCCACTGGCTCGACATAGCAGTCGTCTTTCTGGGAGCGACACCGGTCTCGATCTACAACTCCTCGGCTCCCGAGCAGGTTCAATATCTGGCGACCCACTGCGCCGCCAAGGTTGCGATCATCGAGGACGACTCCTTCCTCGCCAAGTTCACGCCGATCCGCGACTCGCTACCGGAACTCTCGACGATCGTCGTGCTGCACCCTGAAGCCGCAGTCTCGAACGGTGTGCTCGGTCCCGACGTTCTGACCTCCACCGATCCGATCGACTTGGCAGCCTCGGTTGACGCGGCCTCACCCGAGGACATCGCAACGATCATCTACACCTCGGGCACTACCGGAAACCCGAAGGGCGTAATGCTCTCGCACCACAATCTGGTCTGGACCGCCGAGAGCCTGCTCAGCGCCTTCGGCTGGACCCGCGAAGGTGCCCCCGGTAAGCGGGTGGTTTCGTACCTTCCGATGGCACACATCGCCGAGCGGATGACGAGCCACTACTCGCTCATCAGCTTCGGTTACGAAGTGAGTTGTTGCCCGGAGACATCGCTTCTGACCGCGTATCTCGCCGAGGTCAGGCCCCACCTGATGTTCGGTGTCCCGCGGGTGTGGGAGAAGATTCACGCCGGTGTCATGGCAGCGCTGTCCGGCGACGCCGAACGTGCCCAGAAGTTCGCCGAGGCGATCGAGGCCGGCGCTCCGATTCGTGAACGGATGACCGACGGCACCGCGACCGAGGAAGACATCGCAACATACGAGTTCCTCGACGCCGTGGCGTTCTCGACGGTGCGTGAACTCCTCGGTCTGGACAGGTTGGAGACTGCGGTCAGTTCTGCTGCGCCGCTACCCCCCGAGCTCATCACCTGGTTCCGCACTATCGGATTGCCCCTCGCCGAGATGTACGGCATGAGCGAGGCCACCGGGCCCATGACCTATTCCAATGAGCATCCGGTCGCCGGGACGGTCGGACCGGCAATCCCTGGAGGCGAGGTCAAGCTCGCCGACGACGGCGAGCTCTGCTACCGGGGCGGAAACGTCTTCGTGGGCTACCTGAACGAACCCGAGAAGACCGCTGAGGCAATCGACGAGGATGGCTGGCTCCACTCCGGTGATATCGCCGAGGTCGACGACCAGGGATACGTCACCATCGTCGACCGCAAGAAGGAACTGATCATCACCGCTGGTGGAAAGAACATCAGCCCGGCCAACCTTGAAGCGGCACTTAAGCAGATTCCCCTGATCGGACAGGCTGCAGCCATCGGCGACCAGCGTCCTTTCGTCTCGGCACTGGTGGTGCTCGACCCCGAGTTCGCTCCCGCCTGGGCCGCCCAGAATGGCGTCAAGTTCACCGATCTGAATGACTTGGCCAAGACTCCTGAGGTGGTCAAGGCCGTGAACGAAGGTCTCGAAGAGGTCATGTCCCATTTCAATGGTGCCGAGCGGGTCAAGAAGGTCGTAATCCTCGGCGAGGAATGGCTTCCCGACACCGATCTGTTGACCCCGACGTCGAAGCTGAAGCGACGTGGCGTCAACGCCCGGTTCTCGAACGAGATCGAGGGCATCTACGCCCGTTAGATGTCGATACTCGTCAGGTGCCCGGAATGGCTCCCGGCGGGATCAGTCCCGGCACCAACTGACTGATTGCCATTACCAGTGCTGCCATCGCGGCGTCGCTCAGGCTTCCCCCCAACGACTGCAACTGGCCCAACAGGCTCTTCAAGGTTGGATCGAGCAGTGGGTTGGAGACCAACTCCTGGGTCAGCGTGGGGTTGGCGGTGAGCACAGCGCTGGCAATGAGCGCCAAGAGCGAGGAGTTGGTGGGGTCCGTGGAGATCTTTCCCAGACCCTCCGGATCGATCGCCTGGAAAAGCTGGTTCAACTGGTCACTGAGACCGGGCGTTATCTCGAGGCGCATTTCGCCGAGCGCCTGAGTGAGAGCCTGCACCAGCGCCCCGACAGTTCCTTGGGCAAGCGTGTTGAGATCGAGCGAGGAGCCCAGCAGCCCGACCAGCACCGCCGGGTCGACCGCTCCACCGGTTCCGGCTTGAACCAACTGGTCCTTGATCAGATTCGGGCTCGCCATGGCGGTTTCACCTAGGGACACGACCTGCTGGACGGTCAGGCCCAGGTCCTGGATCGCGCCCAGGTCGATTCCCAGCAGTCGTGCAATTGACTCGAGGTCGGGTGTGCCATTGGCGAGTGCAGAGACTTGACTCAGCAGGGCAGGATCGATCGCAAATTGACTGAGCAGAGCGGTGAGAGTGTCCTGGGCGGCCGGTACGGTGCTCGGATCGAGTTTGGGAATGGTCGTCGTCGTGGGCACTGAACCGACCACGATCGAGGTGGATGGAGCCACCGTGTTCTTGGGGTTGGCAGTGGCACCGATCTGCTGGGTATCCCGAGAGGTCGAACATGCAGCAGTTGTGGCCATCAGTGCCGTGACCGCCACAATCGCCGCGGTCCCTACCGCTCCTCGTCCGCGTTGGCGCATCCGTCGTCCCGCTTCCTGATCAGATCCCGCTGGACCGTCTTTCAACGGTAGAGACAACTCAATCCTCGGGCAAGGCCCAACCTGAGGGCAGATCTGCCTAGGTGGGTTTCTCGTCCTTGGGCGGGTTGTCCCGGAGAGGGTCGACCTCGACGAACCGGGGGTCGACCTCACCGAACTTCAAGGGCCTCATGAGGATGTCGATGGCGGTCCAGAGAGTCTTTGACGCCGGATAGAACACGAAGGTCCCAACGCTGCCGATTATCAACTGAATGGGAATGATCCCGAGGGGCACCTGGTCGGGGTAGGTGATGATCAGGGTCGTGACGAGCACGATGAGCATCAGTCCGATCACGGCGATCGTGTTGATCGCTATGGCACCTATGAAGTGGCCTTCGAGGCGTTCGAACAGGAAGCTGCACGTCGGACAGCGGTCGACCATGATCACCCATCGCTTGAACAGGTGACGGGACCCACAGACGGGGCAGCGTCCGAAAAATCCCCGTAGCACCATGCGTGAGGGCGTGACGCCCAACTGGACGCTGGTAGGTACCTCTGGCGGCGGGAGCCTCCGCTTGCGCTGCTCAGTCATTCCCCAATGAGTCAAGCCGACTGCGTCGCCGCGCGCACTTCGGAACCGGCCCAGATTTGTCGGCCGGGCCCTCGGAATGGGTCGCCTACCGGTCGGTTACCCGGCCGGCTAATCGCCGAGGATCAGGTCGATGTCGGAGAGGTCCTGTTGTTCCGCTCCGGGCAGAAGTCGGGACGGGAACTGTGCCGGGGTAGCCCCCAGAAGGACCCGGACCGAGCCGGTGTCCAGAGTCAATTCGTAGAATCTCCAGAACCCGGATCGAACCCGGATTGACGACACGGCGGGACGCGATATCCGCTGCAGCTTCACCCAGCCGATCACGTCGACGATCTCGTCGGAGCGGATCTCCACGAAGCAACCCCGCGCTGCGGCGAAACCACCCAGACCTATGACCGTGGCGACCGCGAATGGAATCCAGAACGGTGAGCCCAGTTGTCCCGGGTGCCACGCTGCCCACAGCCCCAATGCGATCGCTGACGCGGTCCCCATTAGTCCGACGAGAAAGAGCGGCGCCGAAACAAGGGTCGGACGTCGCAGGCGAATCGGGCGGACTCTGGACATTGCAGCAGGCTACGACGAACGACTTCCGGCACTGAACCGGGGGACCGCGACATGGTGGTCCCGGACGGCCTGCCAATGGACTGACTTGGTCGCCCACATCTGGGAGACGTCTGACACATCGGGCCGGCAATGACTTGGAATCCACTCCATTCGTGTAGCGTTGGTTCCAACAACCAGCTGGAGATGCGCTCAGAGGCAGCGTTGAAACGGCCCCTGCTCAAGGCGGATGTGGGTTTACCTACACGGTCCGAGCAGATCGGGCGTCCGGTGCTAGCGCCCGGCCGGTTAGCAAAAAGGTGGCTCGTGCCTCTGCCGCCTTGTTCCCGCCGCCTGCAAAGGATGCATGGCGTCGGGTAGATCAACGATGGAGAAAATGTGAACGAATTCGAAGCAATTGGCGTGCCCGCGGAAGTGGCGCGTTCGCTTCACGAGCGAGGCATCACAGCCCCGTTCCCGATCCAGGCCGCGACAATTCCGGCGGCGCTCGCCGGCAAGGACGTCTGCGGCAAGGCCCCGACCGGTGCAGGCAAGACCCTCGCCTTCGGTATCCCCCTGATGCAGCGTGTCGGCCGTGCCTACCCCGGACGACCACGTGGACTGGTGCTAGCTCCGACCCGCGAGCTGGCCGCCCAGATATGTGACGAACTTCGTCAGCTCGCAGGACCTGACCAGACGGTCGAACCGTTCTACGGGGGTGTCGGCTTCGGCAAGCAGCTCCGCGCGTTGCGCGACGGTGTCGACGTCGCGGTCGCCTGTCCCGGTCGCCTGGCCGACCTGATCCAGCAGGGTCACCTGAAGCTCAAGGACGTCGACATGGTCGTCCTGGACGAGGCAGACCGCATGGCTGACATGGGGTTCCTGCATGAGGTCAAGCGCTTGCTGGACGCCTGCGCGGACAAGCGCCAGACGCTGCTGTTCTCGGCGACCCTCGATGGTGACGTCGATGTCCTCATAAAGCGCTACATGAACAACCCGGTCAAACACGAAGAAGCTGGGGCCGAGCCCGACGGTGAGCCCGCCGAGCACTTCTTCTGGAGTGTCGAACGACCGGACCGCCTGGAAGTGACGGCAAAGGTGGTCGCCAGAACCGGCCCCACCATCGTGTTCTGTCGCACCAAGCGGGGTGCTGACCGGGTCGCCCGTCAGCTGTCCCAGCGTGGCGTGGCAGCAGTGGCGATCCACGGTGACCGCAGCCAGAACCAGCGCGAGCGGGCTTTGGCAGATTTCCGCGGTGGCAGGGCCAGGGCGATCGTTGCCACTGACGTTGCGGCGCGTGGTATCCACGTCGACGGAGTCGCCTGCGTAATTCACTTCGACCCTTCCGAGGACCCCAAGGATTACGTGCATCGTTCCGGAAGGACCGGTCGCGCCGGAGCTGCGGGTTCGGTCATCAGCTTCGTCTCCAACGAGCAGCGCCGTGATCTGAATCGTCAGCAACGCACTCTTGGCCGACAGATGAACCTGGTCGAGCCGGATGCCTCGGGACTTCCCGAGGGGGAACCCTTCAAGCCGGTCGCTCCGAGGTCTGAACCCCAGCCGAGCCGGTCCTCAAAGCCGGGCAATCGCTCCGGTCGAAATCAGCGCAACGGCAGCGCCGGTAAGCCGCGCAATCGTGCAGGTGGCAGCAAGACCGGGTCGAAGCCCGGCGGGAGGGCCGGTGCAGGGTCCGGAGGTGGACCCCGTCGAGACGGAGCACCTTCGGGAGGCTCGTCGCGGCGAAGCAGCGGCTCAGGAAAAAAGGTTCACCAAGCTAATTAGGGGAGTAAACTATCTGGGTGACCTCCCCCCGAACGCCTACCTCGACTACCCGTGAGGCGATGGACCCGGACACGGACGGTGATCACGAGCGTGTAAGCGTCGAGGTTGCGGAGTTGGCTGCTCAGCTACGGCTGAGCAGCACTCGTCTGGCTCGACGCCTCCGCCAGGAGGCCGAGATTGGGCTCTCCCCGACGATGCTCTCTGCGCTCGCGGTGGTAGGAAAACGGGGTCCGCTCACGCTCGGGTCGCTCGCAGAGATCGAGGGCGTGGCACCGCCGACGGTGACCAAGGTCGTACAGCGACTCGCCTCCGCCGGCCTGGTTGATCGAATCACCGACTCCGAGGACCGACGAGTTCGGTATGTCGAATGCACCGATCTTGGGCACGAACTTCTTGCCACTTCGCGTGAACGTAAGAACGCTTGGTTGGCCGGAAAGCTGGGGGCGATCAGCGGGGGTGACCGTGAGACGATCGCCGCTGCACTCGAGATCCTCGAACAGTTGACGATCGTGAGCGCCAAATGACACGGGCCCGGCTAGCAGCGGGCGAAACCTTCGCTTCTCTGAAGTTCCGCAACTTCCGGCTGTTCTTCATCGGCCAGACGATCTCCCAGGTCGGTAACTGGCTGACCCTGATCGCCCAGACACTGTTGGTCCTGAAGCTGACCGATAGCGGAACCGCACTTGGGTTTCTTGCCGCGGCACAGTTCGCTCCGATCCTGGTGCTGGGTGCTTGGGCGGGCGTGATCGCCGATCGGTCGGACAAGCGGAAACTGCTGATCACAACCCAGGCGCTGGCGATGTTGCAGAGCTTTGCCTTGGCGTTCATTGCGTTCTCCGACAACCCGCCTGTCGTAGGAATCTTCGTCATCGCCTTCTTCGGCGGTCTAGTCACCGCCTTCGACAATCCGTCTCGACGGTCCTTCGTGGTCGAGATGGTTCCGATCGAGAAGGTCAACAACGCGGTCAGCCTGAACAGCGCTCTGATGACGGGTTCCAGGGTGGTCGGTCCTGCGGTCGCCGGCCTGTTGGTCGCGACTGTGGGATTCGGCTGGACGTTCATCTTCGACGCCGTTTCATATGTTGCAGTCATCGGCGGACTGGTCATGATGCGACCCTCCGAGCTTCGACCCGCCCCACAACTCGCCAAGGCCAAGGGGCAGATCCGCGAAGGCCTGCGGTATGCCCGCAGCGTCCCGGAGCTATGGGTCCCGCTGGTGATGATGGTCCTGGTCGGAACGTTCGCGTTCAACTTCTCGGTCGTATTCCCGGTGTTCGTCACCAAGAGCCTCGGAGGATCGGACGCGACGTTCACCCTGCTCTTCTCGTGGCTCAGCTTCGGGTCACTGATAGGCGCTCTTGCAGTGGCGCGGCGCTCGACATCGTCGGTCAGGCTGGTGGCACTGGCAGCGCTGGCGTTCGGAGTGACGATGGTGATGATGGCGGGGGCGCCCATCGAGGCATTGGCTTTCGTCGTTGCACCACTTCTGGGCGCGGCGAGCATCGCCTTCATGACGTCATCCACCGCCATCGTGCAGACGGCGTCCGATCCGTCAATGCGGGGCCGGGTCCTGGCTCTGCAGTCGATGGTGTTTCTGGGTTCCACGCCTATCGGCGGTCCGATAGTCGGATTCATAACCGAACACTTTGGGTCCCGCTACGCGCTTTTGGTCGGCGCCACCGCCTGTGTGGCGGCGGGGGCCTGGGGTTTGCGGCTCAGTCACAAACGAGGTTTGTCTAACCACGTCGGCTCCTCCGAGGAGCGGATCGCGGCTGAATTGGCGCAGCGGGAGACCGGGTCGGATGCTGACGCGTCGAATGCTGAAGCCTCACCGATTTCGATTCCTTCCAAAGACGCTGCCCGGGTTGCGGAATCACCCACCGTTCTCGGTGGTTTGACGTAGGAACTCTGGAGAAGACTCATGGGAATGCCAATGGGCCCCGGTCACTATCGCCAAGTCGGTTCCCTGTCCAAGGACCGATCAGTGACCCGTCATCAACTTGCCCCCGGGACAATTCGTCGCATCGTTGGCTTCGCCAAACCGTATCGGCGGTGGATAAGCCTGTTCATCGGGCTGATCCTGTTGGACGCTGCGCTCGGAGCGCTGACGCCACTCATCTATCGCCAGATAATCGATGTGGGAATCGCCGAGAAGAACTCGGGCCTGGTCGTGGAACTGGCCCTCGGTCTGGCCGTGCTGACGATTATCGGAGCGGCCAACTCTCTGCTGCAGCGTTGGTATTCAGCCCGAATCGGTGAGGGCCTGATCTTCGACCTCCGAACCGAGGTGTTCGACCACGTCCAGCGCCAGCCCGTCGCCTTCTTCACCCGGACCCAGACCGGTTCACTGGTGACCCGGCTGAACAGCGATGTCATCGGTGCCCAGCAGGCGTTCACCTCAACCTTGTCGAACGTCATCGGCAACGTAGCCACGCTGGTGGCCACTCTGGTTGCGATGCTCGTCCTCTCCTGGCAGATAACGATTCTCGCACTGATTCTCCTGCCCCTCTTTTGGATTCCGGCACGGATACTCGGTCCGAAACTCTCTGCCATCACCAGGGAGCGATACCAGGTCGACGCCGCCATGGGTCAGATGATGACCGAGCGGTTCAACGTCTCGGGTGCGCTGCTCGTCAAGCTCTTCGGGCGACCGGACGATGAGTCCAGAACCTTTTCCCAGCGAGCAGGCCGGGTTCGCGACATCGGAGTTACGACTTCGATGTACGGCCGGATCGTCATGACCGCGCTGACCCTGGTCGCTGGACTCGCCACTGCACTGGTCTACGGGCTGGGCGGCGTATTCGTCGTGAACGGAACGCTCGCGTTGGGGACCTTGGTTGCACTCACCGCCTACCTGAACCGCCTTTATGGGCCGCTTACCTCGCTATCGAACGTTCAGGTCGACGTAATGACGACGCTCGTCAGCTTCGAGAGGGTTTTCGAGGTTCTCGACCTGACACCGGGAATCGTCGAACGACCGGGAGCCCAGGCGTTGCCCGAGGGCCCGACATCGGTCGAGTTCAAGCAGGTCGGCTTCCGCTATCCGGCGGCATCAGAGGTGTCGCTTGCCTCCCTCGAGTCCGTCGATGCGGGCCGGTTGAGCACGACGCCGGGTGAGATGCTGCTCCACGACGTCGACTTCCGGATCGAACCCGGTCAGATGGTTGCCCTCGTCGGTCCGTCCGGTGCCGGCAAGACCACGGTCGCCAGTCTGTTGCCGCGCCTCTACGACGTGACAACCGGGTCGGTAGCGCTGGCGGGCGTCGACGTCCGCGATGCCACCCTGTCATCGGTGCGCGAGCGGGTGGGTGTCGTCTCCCAGGAGGCACACTTGTTCCACGACACACTTCGTTCGAACCTGCTCTTCGCCAAGGCCGACGCAACCGAAGATGAACTGGTCGAGGCGCTCAAGGCCGCGCAGATCTGGAAGCTGGTGGCCGAACTCCCCGATGGTCTGGACACTGTCGTGGGGGACCGCGGACACAGGCTTTCGGGGGGCGAGAAGCAACGTCTCGCAATTGCCCGACTGCTGCTGAAGGACCCGTCGGTGGTGGTGCTCGACGAGGCGACCGCCCACCTTGACTCCGAGTCCGAGGTAGCCGTCCAGAGGGCCCTTGCCCACGCAATGATCGGTCGTACCTCGCTCGTCATTGCGCACCGGCTGGCTACCGTCCGCGACGCAGATCTGATCGTGGTGCTGGACGCAGGTCGAGTCGTCCAACGCGGCACCCACGACGAGCTACTGGCAACAGGTGGGCTCTACGCCGACTTGGTCAGGACCCAGATGTTGGGTCCAGATTCGCATCGCGAGCCCGTCGAGGTCACCTGAGCAGACCCGATGGGCTACTATCTGGACAGGTGTCCAGTTCAGTGTCCATTTCAGATGGATTTCCTGGGGACGGGGGAGTGGGCTCGGGGGAGCCGCACACCGGGCCCGTGGTTGAGGCAACTCGACGCGCCCTGTCATCCCGCCAGTTGGCAACGGTCGAGAAGTTGCTGGATGCCACCGTCGATGAGCTTCGACAGGTGGGTTTTGACGGATTGACGGTGCGCAACGTGGCGAGCCGCGCTGGCGTGGCAGCCGCGACCGCGTACAACTACTTCTCCTCTCGGGAGCACTTGGTGACCGAGGTGTTCTGGCGACGCCTGGTCGCCATGGGAGACACCTCGTTCGATGACGGCAACGCCCCCAGGACGACCGCCGCGGAACCGGTGACCGGTCAGGTGGCGGATCAAGTGGCGGATCAAATGGCAGATCGGGTGGCGGCGACCATGGCCGATATTGCAATGCTCGTGGCCGATGAGCCGGAGTTGGCGGCGGCGTGCACGGTAGCGATGCTCTCGGCCGAGTCCGACGTCAAACTGCTGCGCGACCGGATCGGGTTGGAGACGCGTCGACGGATCCTGGCCGCACTTGGCGATGAAGGCGACCCGGCGGTCCTCGGAACTCTGGAGTTCACTCTTTCGGGAGCGATGCTGCAGGCCGGGATGGGACACCTGCCATACGAAGACCTGGCTGGACGATTGGGGTCTGCGGCCCGCCTCGTCGCCAGCGCACGGCCCGTGGGATCTGTCGCGCAGCATCCTGGGAGTTCCGCGGACGCGGCGAATCCTGCGAGCCCCGCGGACGCGGCGAATCCGGCCACGGGCTCTGCCGACGACGACCAACAGCACCATTCCGAGGGGAAATGAGATGACCATGGCCATCGACGAGGAAATCGTCTTCGACCCGTATTCATATGACTTCCACGAGGACCCGTACCCGACGTACCTGAGACTGCGCGAGGAAGCACCTCTCTATCGAAACTCCGAACGGGACTTCTGGGCGCTGTCGCGTCATCAGGACGTGCTCGATGGCTTTCGTGACAGCGAACGGTTCTCCTCAGCCAACGGCGTCTCGTTGGACCCAGCGGCATCGGGGCCCCACGCGCACAAGACGATGTCGTTTCTGGGGATGGATCCGCCGATGCATGGACGCATGAGAGGACTCGTGTCCAAGGGGTTCACCCCGCGTCGGGTTGCCGCCCAGGAGGAACGCATCCGCCAGATTGCCCGCAGCTACATCGCGGCCTTCGAGGGCAGGGACTCGATCGATCTGATCGCAGACTTCGCTGGTCGACTTCCCATGGACGTGATCTCGGAGCTGATGGGAGTGCCGGTCGAAGATCGACAGGAACTGCGGCGACTGTCCGATCTGTTGGTACACCGTGATGACGGCGTCTACGACGTCCCTCCCGAAGGCATGGCCGCGGCGCTCGACCTGGTCGTCTACTACACCGATATGGTCGCCCAGCGCAGGGCGAGGAGGACCGACGATCTGACCTCCGCGCTCGTGGACGCCGAGATCGACGGCGACCGGCTCAGCGACGAGGAGATCATTTCGTTCCTCTTCCTGATGGTCGTCGCCGGCAACGAGACCACCACCAAGCTGCTCGGTAACGCCTGGTACTGGGGATGGAAGAACCCCGACCAACTCGCCAAGCCGTTCAACGATTCGGCGATGATCGTGCCATGGATCGAAGAGACCTTGCGCTACGACACCTCGTCGCAGATCCTGGCGCGCACAACGACCGTGGATATCGCAATGCACGGCCGGACCATTCCCGCAGGTGAGCGCGTTGTCTTGCTACCCGGTTCGGCCAACCGGGATCGCCGGGTGTTCAACGACCCCGACGTTTACGACCTGGACCGGCCGGTCAGGCAACACGAACTGGCGAGCTTCGGGTTCGGTCGGCACTTCTGCCTAGGAGCCTCGCTGGCTCGCCTCGAAGCCAGAGTCGCACTCGAGGAGCTCCTCAAGGCGATCGAGTCCTACGACATCGACGAGTCGGCTGCTACCCGTGTGCACTCGGTCAACGTCCGAGGCTTTGCATCATTGCCATGCTCGGTAGTCATCAAGCCCGACTATTCACCGGACACCAACGCACGGAGTGACGCCTGATGCCCCGTTTCGCCCCACACCCAACCAGACGTCCGGCAATGGTCACCGGTGCTTCCTCGGGTATCGGCCGCCATAGCGCCTTGACCCTGGCAGCGGCCGGCCACCCCGTGGTGCTCGGAGCCCGACGTGTCGACCGCTGCGAAGAGGTGGCTGCTGCCATCCGGGACAAGGGTGGCGAAGCCATCGCAGTTCCACTCGATCTGCTCGACGCCGACTCGATCGATGCCTTCGCGTCCGCCGCCGAAGCCGAGTTCGGTGAGATCGAAGTGCTGGTATCCAACGCCGGCGATGTGCAGCCGATTACGACGATCGGCGCCGAACCGTCGGAGTTCGCCCGCCAGCTAGGGGTGAACCTGCTCGGAGCCCAGGCGCTGGTCCACAGAGTGGTGCCTGAAATGCTGGAGCGTCGCCGCGGAGACGTCGTCTTCGTCACCTCCGAGGTGGCGCTCAACCCCCGTACACACATGGCTGGATACGTCGCTTCCAAGGCCGGGCTCGAGAACCTGGCGATGGCAATGGCCATGGAGTGCGAGGGCACTGGAGTGCGTGTCGGGATTGTGCGCCCTGGACCCTCGAACACCGAACAGGGCACGACCTGGTCCGAAGACGCGGTCAACGAGGTCGTCGCGTCGTGGCAGCACTGGGGTCTGCTGCGACACAGCGGTTCGCTGCTGCCGTCGAGCCTTGCCGAGGCGGTGCTGGCGATGATTTCGGCGCCGAAGGGGACGCGCTGGGCTGTGCTCGAGGTTCAGCCAGAGGCGCCGGTGGTGGAGACACAGGACGGAACAGATCAAGGGGGACAGCTATGAGCACAACAGACGTCGAAACATCCGCTTCACCGCCCAAGGTCTCGGGTGATGACGGCGGAACCGGTCACCTGGAGGAGCTGCGCGCAGACCCCATCGGCCTGATGCAGCGCGTCCGCGACGAGTGCGGGGATGTGGGTGAGTTCCGCCTGGCGGATCGCGATGTCGTGCTGCTCACCGGAGCCGAAGCCAACGAGGTCTTCTTCAGGGCGTCCGAGGAGGAGCTTGACCAGGCAGCCGCCTACCCATTCATGAAGCCCGTCTTCGGCGAGGGCGTCGTGTTCGACGCCTCTCCCGAGCGTCGACGCGAGATGCTCCACAACCAGTCCCTGCGCGACAAGTTCATGCGCGGACACGCCGAGACGATCTCCGCCGAGGTTGAGCGAATGGTCGCCGGCTGGGACGACGCTGGACAGATCGACCTTCTCGACTTCTTCGCCGAGCTGACCATCTACACCTCGACGTCATGTCTGATCGGACCCAAGTTCCGAGAGCAGCTGGACGGCAGCATCGCAACTCTGTTCCACGATCTGGAGCAGGGCACCGACGCGCTCGCGTTCGTCGATCCGTACCTGGACATCGAGAGCTTCCGGCGGCGCGACGCTGCACGAGTGGCGCTGGTCGCCCGGATCCAGGAGATCATGGACCTACGCCTTGCCGAGCCGAGCGCGGACAAGGAGGATGCCGATCTTGTCGACGTTCTGTTGTCGATCAAGGACGAGGACGGCAACGAGCGATTCACCGCCGATCAGATCACAGGCATGTTCATCTCGATGATGTTCGCCGGGCACCACACGACCTCGGGAACGGCCGCCTGGACGCTCATCGAACTGCTGCGCAACCCGTCCACCATGGACACAGTCAATGCCGAACTCGACGACCTCTACTCCGACGGCTCCGAGGTCAGCTACCAGGCGCTGCGCGAGATTCCCTATCTGGAATCCTCGATCAAAGAGGCCCTCAGGTTGCATCCGCCACTGATCCTGTTGCTGCGGCTCGCGAATGTGGCGATGGACGTGGAGGGCATCCATATCGAGACCGGCAAGCTCGTCGGCGCTTCACCCGCGGTGTCGAACCGGATCCCCGAGGCGTTCGATGATTCCCAGGACTTCGATCCCTCGCGCTATATCGATCCCCGTTCCGATGACTTGGACAATCCGTGGAACTGGATACCTTTCGGAGCCGGTCGTCATCGCTGTGTCGGAGCGAACTTCGCCATGATGCAACTCAAGGCGATCTTCTCGGTCCTGTTGCAGAACTGGACGTTCGAGATGGCCCAACCCGCGGAGAGCTATCGCAACGACCACTCCAAGATGGTCGTGCAGCTGCAACAGCCGTGCCTGGTCAACTACCGGCGTCGCACTCCGACCGGAGGCACAGAATGACCGCACGGATCAAGGTGGACCTCGACCTCTGCCAAGGGCACGGAGTGTGTGAATCCGAAGCTCCAGAGGTTTTCGAGGTGGGCAAGGACCACAAGGTTCATGTCCTCGACGACACCCCCGGCGAGAGCCTCCTCGGTGGAGTCCGCCTGGCGGTCAAGTACTGCCCGACACACGCAATCTCGTTGGTAGAGACCGATCACGAACAGGGGAAACCATGACCGCATATCCGCGACAGGAACTCGAAGAGATGTTGGAGCGTTGGCTGCAGGCCAACCGTGACTGCGAGGCGGCGGGTGACTGGAAGCCGCTCGCCGACATGTACACCGAGGACGCCAACTACGGCTGGAACTACGGACCGGACACCGACTTCATGGCGGTCGGCCGGGAAGAGATCCGCGAGTTGGCACTCGGTGCCGAGATGGGCGGACTCGACGGCTGGGAGTACCCCTACCGAGAAATTCTCATCGACGAACAGAAGGGCACGGTCGTCGGGTTCTGGCAGCAGGTCGCGAACGAGACACGCGAGGACGGCAGCCAGTACGTCGTAAACGGCGTCGGCGGCAGCTGGTTCCGTTACGGCGGGAACTTCCAATGGGCGTGGCAGCGCGACTGGTTCGATTTCGGAAATGCCGCGTCGGTATTTCTCGAGATGCTCAGCGCCGGAAAGCTTTCCGATGGCATGACGGCCAGGATGCAACGTTCGATGAAGGGCCCCCAGCCCGGGTACTACCCGGCCGGCAAGTCCCCGGTCGGGATCTGGGACCTCGGATGACAGGCCCTTTCACAGAAGGACTTGATCGTCACCTGATCGACGGTCAACTTCTCCCGGCCCCAGATAGCGCCACGTTCGAATCCTTCAACCCGGCGACGGAGCAGGTCGTAGGTCGGGCGGCGGATGGCACCGCAAACGACATGGACTCCGCGATCGACGCCGCGAGACGCGCCTTCGATGCGGGGCAGTGGTCGAACGACCCGTCGTTCCGGGCAAGTTGCATCCGCCAGCTGCAGGCTGCGCTGGTGGCCCACGGTGAGGAGATGCGGGACTTGACCACCGCCGAGGCGGGGGCGCCGGCGTTTCTGACCGCCGGACCCCAGTTCGACGCACCGGTGGAGGCGCTCGGATTCTCGGCCGATCTGGCCGAGAACTACACAAGGTGGAGCGAGGACCTGGGCGAAGCGTCGCCGATGGGTGTGCGCTCTCGCAGGGCGGTTCTGCGGGAGCCGGCAGGTGTGGTCGGAGCGATCACCCCTTGGAACTTCCCCCATCAGATCAACTTCGCCAAGCTGGGTCCGGCGCTCGCAGCAGGTTGCACCGTGGTGTTGAAGCCTGCACCCGACACACCGTTGTGCGCGTCCGCTGTGGCCCGGATAGTTGTCGAGGAAACCGACATCCCCGACGGGGTGCTCAACGTCGTCAATTCACGGGACCACTCCATTGGCGCTCAGCTGAGCGGCGATCCCCGTGTAGACATCGTGTCGTTCACCGGCTCGACGAATACCGGCAGGGCGGTCATGCGTAACGCGGCCGAGAACCTGACCAAGGTGTTCCTCGAACTGGGTGGCAAGTCGGCGTTCATCATCCTTGATGACGCCGACATCGGGGCCGCCGCGTCGATGGCGGCATTCATGGTGAGTACGCACGCCGGACAGGGCTGCGCGATCACGACCAGGCTGGTCGTTCCCCGTTCGCGGATGGATGAAGTTGTGGATACAACGGCTGCGACCATGGGCGTGCTGACCGCAGGTGATCCCACCGACCCGGGCACGGTATGTGGACCGCTCATCTCGGCCCGTCAGCGCGAACGGGTCGAGGGCTATCTGACCATGGCTACCGAGGAGGGTGGAAAATTCGCATGCGGTGGCGGTCGTTCGACGAAGTTCGAACAGGGCTACTTCATCGATCCGACCTTGATCGTCGGGCTGGACAACAACTCGCGTGTTGCTCGGGAAGAGATTTTCGGGCCGGTACTCGTCGTAATTCCCCATGACGGTGACGAGGACGCGATCTCGATCGCTAACGACTCACCGTACGGATTGTCGGGCGCCGTCTACTCGGGCGACGAGGAGCGGGCGTGGAATGTGACTCGCCGAGTTCGGACCGGGACCATGGCGGTCAACGGTGGCGTCTGGTACGGCGGGGACGTCCCGTTCGGGGGCTACAAGGCATCGGGGATCGGTCGGGAGATGGGTGTCGCCGGCTTCGAGGAATACCTAGAGATCAAGTCTGTTGCGGAGGGAATCTGATATGGCGGGAACCAACTCGGAACTTGTTAGTAGCGGTGGCCGCTTCGCAGACAAGGTCAGCATCGTCACCGGTGCCGGAGGCGGCATCGGCGAGGCCTACGCGCGTTCCCTCGCAGCAGAGGGCGCTTCGGTGGTTGTCGCGGACATCAACCTGACGGGCGCGGAGAGTGTCGCCGAGTCAATAAGGGCAGAATCCACCACGCAAGGCGGCGCGAATGCCATAGCGGTGGCCGTGGACGTTTCGGATCCGGCTTCGACGGCGCAGATGGCTGCGACGGCCATGGAGCAGTTCGGCCGGATCGATCATCTGGTCAACAACGCGGCGATCTTCGGCGGAATGGAGATCAACCTGCTGTTGACCGTCGACTGGGACTACTACCGGCGGTTCATGAGCGTGAACATGGACGGCGCCCTGCTGTGCATCCGGGCGTGTTGGGAACACATGGCCGCGGGTGGCGGAGGAGCGATCGTCAATCAGTCGTCGACTGCTGCGTGGATGTACTCCAACTACTACGGCCTGGCAAAGACCGGCATCAACGGAATCACCGTTCAGCTCGCCCATGAGCTGTCGGGGTCGAACATCCGGATCAACGCGATCGCTCCGGGACCGATTGGCACCGAGGCGGCGCGCGGCGTCGTTCCCGAGTCCATTATGCGGGACATCGTCAAGGGCCTGGCCATCAAACGTGAGGGCACCCCCGAGGACCTGGCTGCAATGATGAAGTTCCTACTCTCCGACGAGGCGAGTTGGATCACCGGACAGATCTTCAACGTCGACGGTGGCCAGGTGGTGAGAACATGAGCGAACGTCAGGCAGTCGGGTTCATCGGTCTGGGCAACATCGGCGCTCCGATGGCGAAGAAACTGCGCGGCTGGCCGGGCGGGCTGGTCGTCTGCGACGCGCTAGGAACTGCGGTGGACCCGTTCGTGGCCAAGGGGGCGACTGCCGCAGCAAATGGAGCTGAGGTGGCCAACCTGGCGTCGGTCATCTGCGTGATGGTCCAGAACGCCGCACAGGTCGAAGCGGTGCTCGTCGGGCCAGAGGGCATTCTGGCGACAGCCGAGCCCGGGACCGTCGTCGCGGTCCACTCGACGATCTCGCCCGAAGATGCCGAGCGGCTGGCCGAGATTGCCGCTGAGGCCGATGTCGAGTTGATTGATGCGCCCGTCAGCGGGGGTGCCATGGGCGCCCACGGCGGAACGCTCGCCATCATGGCCGGCGGTTCGGAGGACGCAGTCTCGCGTTGCCGGGCCGTGTTCGAGCACTTCGCCGGGCTCGTCGTGCACATGGGACCGGTGGGATCGGGTACCCGCACGAAGATTGCGCGCAACCTGATCACGTTCGCGAGCTTCGCAGCGGTGGGTGATGCCCAGCGGCTCGCCGAGGCAGCCGGATTGGACCTTACGAAGCTCGGCGACGTCGTCCGACACTCCGACGCGATCACTGGCGGCGCCGGGGCAATCATGTTGCGAGCACAAGCAGGCGAGATGGCCGCCGATGATGGTCTGCGATCGATATTCGCCCATAGCGCAGTCCTTGGTGGCAAGGACCTGGCGCTCGCGGTAGAGATGGCCGAAACACTGGGTGTAGATGTGCCCTTCGCGGAATTGGCTGCCAAGTACCTGGAATCCGCACTCGGTCTTGCTCCGTTGCCGGACAAGGACGCCTAGTCCGATGTCCGGTACCGACCCCGAACTTCCCGCCGCCCAGGCTCAACAGACCGGCCCCGAGCAGCGGGCGCCGCGACAGCTTGAGGACCTGACTCGGTCCGAACTTGCCGTACTGGGACGCGAGTTCCTTCTCGCCGGGCAGCTGATGGACCGGGCCGGAATGCCCCACATCATCAGCAGGTTCGGTCGCGACGTGATGGGCGAGGTCGCCATCGACGAGTGGATGGGGGCCAGCCCCGTCTACACGCCCCGGATGCAGAAGCTTCTGAACTTCGCCAACGGTGATGTCGAGACGATCTTCAAGGGAATGCAGTTCGACATCGGTGCACCTCCCGAGTTCATGGACTTCCGCTACAACGTGATCGACTCCCACCACGGAGAATTCTGGTTGGACCACTGCGGCGCACTGATGGACGTCGAACCCATGGGCGACGACTACGTCACCACGATGTGTCACACGATCGAGGACCCCACCTTCGATGCGACGGCTATCGCAACCAACCGTCGGGCTCGCATGGAAGCTCTCCATCGCCCACCGCGGATTCCTGTGGACCGTGCGCCGCACTGCCACTGGACCGTGACCATTGATGACGACCTCGAACCCCTGCCAGATCCCGAGCCGATGAAGGCCATTGCCCAGACTCTGCTCGCCCGGACACCCGTAGCCACGCCACACCCAAGCGGGATAGACAGCTCAGGAGACGACGGACTGTCCGACTACTCGTGGCCTCTCGATCCGGACCTACGTCTAGAGGTCTTTTCGCAGCCGCTGCTCGTGGCGGTCCTCAACGAGATCTGCGTCCAATCTCATCTGCTGGTCATGTCGATGGTGGCAGCGGTCGAAAAGCGATCTTCGACCGAGACCGCCATTGACGTCGCCCTCAAACAGTTCATCGGGAGCGCAGGACTCACCGCAGAGCGAATAGTCGAGGCATTTGGACTTGGCGACGGCGTGGACGCTCTAGCTCAGGTGCTCGCGCTGCATCCGGCGTTCCTTCCGCTGAGCTACGTGGACATGCGCCTCGACACCCCGGACGATCCCCGGGGCGGGTCGCCGGATTCTCTGACGATCAGCCTTCACCCCTGTGCAGCCCTGGACGAGGTGGGTAGGGACAACTGGATCAGCATCCTCGGCGATGGCCACGACGGTGCCCTGCAAACGATTGCGTTTGCAATCAATCCCGAGTTCGAGTTCGTTTCGGCCGAGACGGTGGGTGGCGCCGTTGCTTCGTGGACACTCGCGCTTAGCGGTTCTACCGATGGACGCAGCGAGGCCAACGAAGTGTCGCTGACCCGGTTCAGCACCGGGGCAACATTCGAGTTCTCGGAGCCCGTCCCGACGCCGGTCAGCCTGTCCCGACGCCCGACCTGACCCATTCTCCGGCCATGTCGCTCGGAGTCGGGTCGATGCCGACGCGCTCGAAGTAGCCCTTCTCAAGTGCCTCGAGCAGTTCCCCGCCGGGCCCGCCTGTTGCCTGACCACCTTGGGAGGCAGCGATCATCGCCTCCGCAGTTGGGGCAGTGCCGCTTCCCTCAATCCAGTCATCAGAGGGTGAGCCGCCACCCGGAACCTCGCCCGAGGTTCGGTGTGGCTGAGCGCCCGGATACGGCAGCTGAGGCGGGCCGTCGCAGAAGTTGGTTGGCGCCCGCAAAGGCAGATCATCGAGATCGAAGAGTCCGGCGTCGGGATCCTCGTATCCGAGAGATGCGCCCAAGTTGTTGGCGTAGCGGTTGCGTTTGGTCAGTGACCAGGAGTTGTCGCCACCTGGACCTTCGGGAGGTGCGCCAAGGAATCGCCACTGCAGGAATCGCATTATCGATGTGTGGTCATAGGTGCGGTGGTCGACGTATCCGGGGCGCGAGTAGGGCGAGGCCAAGATGGTCGGCACCCTGAACCCGGTCTGGGAGAAGTTGTTCTGGTCGTCGCTCGAGGCCCGATCATCGGGAAGCAACGGTGGCGCGACATGGTCGAAGAATCCGCCCCACTCGTCGTAAGTGAGGATGAACAGGCCGTGCTTCCAGTGCGAGGACTTTGCGAAGGCACGGAACGTGTCCGTCAGGAATCGTTGACCGGCTGCGGGGTCGGCCAGCGGGTGGTCATCTGCCTGCCACCAAGGAAGATACGGCGGATCGATGAAGGTAACGCTGGGCAGTTGCCCCTTCTGACAATCGTCGAAGTACTTGTCGATGGGGTTGAGGATGTCGACCATCCGTTCACCGAAGTAGGCCAAGCTCGGCAGGTCCGCCGAGTAGGAGCCGACCGAGACGCCCGCCTTTCGAAGCTGGTCCCAGATGGTGTTCCAGTCGAATCCCAACTCGAGGAGCGGCAGGTAGTTCCTCTTATAACCGCCTGATTGTGCGGCGTGGAGGTACTGACGGTTGGGCTGGGTCGGTCCGAGCAATGAGGCGTGGTACCGATCGAAGGTCGTGAACCGTCGAGCCATCCGTGCGGTGAACGGCAGGTCGTCGGCACCGTGGTAGCCGATCGCGAAGCGATCATTGTCGGTCCCCCGTCCCAAGAACCCGTTGTCGCGCTGCGCGCGCCCGTTGTCCCAGCTGTGACCCGGATCTTCGAATCCGCAGCCACGCCACGGGTTGCTCATCGAGTCGGCATTCAGCTCGTAGGTGTCGACGGGGTTGCCCGACAGATCGAGGTAGGTCTGGTTCGGTGCCGCATCTATCCGGAAGGTCGGTCCGTAGCGCCGGACGCCTCTCTGGAGATAGTCACCGTCGCTGCCGAGCCAACCCAGGTAGTGATCGAAGGATCGGTTCTCCATCATCAGAACGACGATGTGGTCGATCGGTGACGATGACGCTGGCAGGTCCAGAATCGATCCTTTGGGAACGAAGGACGGTTGGTACTCGGCTCCGATTCCGGTGAAGTCGGGTTGCGGGGTGCAGCCGGCCAGAATCGATTCGCCGAGGATCGCGGCCGTCGCCGTCAGCCCCGTCGTCTTCAAGAACGATCGTCGATCGAAATGACTCCCGTGACCCATCGAATTCCCCTTACAGAGCTGCCGCCGATGAAGCTCCGGATCAGGATGCCAGAAGCCTCCGCGTGCGTCACGCGAAACCTGAGTGAGGTTCGAATTTACCTATGGCGGAGGGCCTATCGGTCCGGGGTCGGCCGCTGACGTCTCAATCCGCCAGCGGCCGACGGCCGGCCCGCTCGGGGTTTCAGTCGACAAGGAAGGTGACGGGTGTGACGGTGTCCTGGCTGCGGTCGGTCGATCCGTGGGCCTTCATGGTTGCAATGGCGCACGAGGCTGTGGAGCAGTCGACCGGTGAGGATCCGACGTAACTCGCAACCGGCTTGAGAGTGGTAGTGAAGGTGCCGTTCGCTCCGATTGCCGAACCCGTCAGGTACTTGGCGTCGCCGAACGCGCTGGCGTCGAGCCACCAAGGTGTGGAGGTGTCAACCGGACCGAACACCACGTAGATTCCGGGAGCGGTAGCTGCGAATCCGGCGCCGGTGACCGTCACATTCTGCCCTGCGGGGTCGAGGCCGGTGGTCTTGGAAACTGCGACCATCGGAGCAGTAGGGGCTTGGAAGATCACTGGCGTCTTGGTGAAGGTCCACGGAGCGTACGAGCCGGTGTGCGCCGAGAAGACATAGATAGAGCAGCTATCCACGTAGCAGTTCACGCTGCTGTTCGAAGCGCTGAACAATGCCGAGACCGGGATCGTGGCCGAGAAGGTGCCGTCGGTGTTGATCTTTGCTCCGCCTGATGTTTCCGGCGAGGGACCAGTCGGTCGAACGAACTTTGCCGAGGTGTAGACCTCGGGAACAGTTGTGCTGGCGCCGCGCCCGAGGGCGACGTAGACGCCGACCGTGCCGTTCGACCCCTCGACGATCGCCGGATCGAAGCCTTGGCCGGTCACCGTGACCGTTGAACCCGTGGCGGCCAGGCCTGTCGTGTTCGAGACAGCGATTGACGGGGTCGGGTCAGGGGTCGGGTCGGTGGGTGCGGGTTCTGGCGGCGGTACGCAAGCGGTCATGAGAAGGCCTGCCGCCATTACCGCGGCTGCAGCGAGCCTTCCTCGGCGGCGACCATCGTTCTCAACAGTGGAATTTCGGGACCTGTGCATCTGACTCCTAGGTGGCTCTCTTGATTAAGACTGTTAGGTATACCTAATAGAACGTGACGGATGCAACACCAAGTTGAATCAAGGCGCGACGACGCCGCTAGAGCGCGACATGTCAGTTGGGCCGTCTTGGACCTGGCGCGATCAGAACGGTCCGGGACGGGACCGACCGGAACCGTGGATGTCAGTGCTGTGGGGCCTCGAGCCCGTAGTGCGCGACACCGTTCTCATCGATGTCGTAGATGTCGATACCGTGGGTCACGTTCGGTGCGTCGGCCCCCAGCGCAACAGCGATCTTGTTCGCCGCGTTCCGCATTATGTCGAGCACCAACTCGACCGCTTGGGCTGGCTCAAACTGTTGCCTGAGCCGGGCCGTGAGCTCCGCCGGAAGACTTGTCGGGTGCCAGATGAAGGCGTCAACGAGTGCCGTTGCGGTCCGGGCCCGGTCAGATAGTCCTGGCTGTCCATCGGTGTCGATCGAGTCGAACAGTTCCTCGTCCGCACCCGCCGCCAAAGCTGATTGACTGCGCAATGACTTGCAGAGACGACAATCGTGTTCCCTGGCGCCCCGGAGTCGAACGACTTCGCTAAGTACCGGGTCGAGTCCGTTGAGGTTGTGAACCACCCGGATGAAGTCATCGACCGTCGTCCACAATTCTGAATCGCCCACCTCGACCGGATCGGCAGCTTTCCAGTCGCTGGGGTTGAAGATGTGGTCAAGGACCGAGCGCACCCGAGGCACCATGTCCGCGGTCCAGATTGTCTGAATCGTCCCGAAGGTCGAGTCGCCGGAATCGGAGAGGAACTCACTCCGTAGAGCGTCATCGATGATCGAGACGTCCAGGGCGAACTGTTCGGCAAAGCGGACCGACGCCTCGGACGCTCCCGGCAGAGTCTCTGTCTCTGTCGCTGTCTCTGTCGCTGTCGTCACGGCGAGCGGACTGCAGCCAAGTGGCACCAGACCCATGCATGACGCGACGGCCTGACGGATAGAAGCGGACGGTCCGGGGGGAAGTGCAACTGAGCGGCTGAGAGTCTCGAACAGGCCAGCAGCCTCGGGAGCCAATTGATGGAGAGCCGCGTCACCACTGCGTTCCAACCAGTGCTCCCACGCTGATTCATCCATGAGTCGAACCTTACCGAGACCGCATGACGCTCGTCTCAAACGCCCAAGTAGGTGGCACCAATATGGTCGAGATCCGCCTCGTCGGCCGGGCCTGCCCATACGACCCGACCCAGGTCCATCAGAACGACTCGGTCGGCCAACGCAAGTGCCCCGCCGGCCTGTTCCTCGACCAGGATCAAGGTCGTTCCACGCTCGTGAAGCTCGGCGAGCGCTTCAAAGACAGCGATGCTGGCCATGGGAGAAAGTCCCAACGACGGCTCGTCCGCAATGAAGAGCGCCGGTGGATCGGCCAGAGCGACGGCCATCGCCAACTGCTGCTGTTCGCCCCCCGAGAGCAGCCCAGCGAGCTGCGCGTGGCGTTCCGCCAGGATCGGGAACCGCGACTTGGCGGATTGCCGAGCCTCGTCTGTCCTGAGCCGGACGGCCAGGTTGTCGTCAACCGAGAGTCCGGGAAAGATCCCCCGGGCTTCTGGCGCAAGAACGATTCCTTTGCGGGCCCGCTCATGTACAGCCATGTCGGTGATGTCGACGCCGTCCCAAAGGATCTGCCCCCTGGACGGCGAGACCAGGCCGGCAATGGTCGAACTGAGCGTCGACTTCCCGGCGCCGTTGGCGCCGAGAATCGCAAGGGCCGAGCCGCGTGTTACAGCCAGGTCGATGCCGTGGAGGACCTGCACCTCGCCATAGCCGGCGTCGACCCCCACAAGTTCGAGTACCGGGTTCATCCCGGCAGCGTCCATGCCGACTTGCCGGGACGCAGTGCCCACCCGCTCCGGGACCATGTCACCGTCAGCGACCAGGTCGTCATCGGCTCTCGTGGCCACAGGTGCCACGGTGGGCCCGGCTTCCGTGGCAACCGTCGGTTCGCCTGTTGGAACTGTCGGTTCGCTTGTTGCGACGCTGCGGTCGACTGTTGCGACGCTGCGCTCGGCCGTTGATGAACCCGAGCGCTTGAGTCGTCGGGCCCTCATCGCCTTGGAGGTTTCGGCGAGCACCCCGTCAGGTTCACGCGCGAGGCTGACCGCTCCCAGGCCGAACAGCAGCGCTGCCAGGTCGGGACTCCCAACTATGTGCCTGGCCGACTCGGGGAGCCATCCCCACGGTGCTCCAGACCATTCGGCCCCGATGCCGGACAACACCACAGGCAGAGATGCATAGACGATGCCCGCGACGACCGCCCCACCCGGTCTGCGAATTCCGAACGTCACCGCCACGGCCAGCCAGACGAGCCCAAGCAGCGGTGGTGCGCTCATGTTGGTCATGGGGCTGTTGACCAGTGCGAACCACGCCCCCGCGAAACCGGCCAGGCCGGCGGAAACGGCGAACAGCACAAGCTTTGTCCGCATGGGATCGACCCCGGCGGTCGACGCTCCGACCGGTGATGAGCGCAACGCCAACAGGGCCCGACCGGTTGCAGATCGGGTCAAGTTGCCGACGATGCCGACCACCGCAACCACGATGACGAAGAGCGTCACGAACAGCACCCGGTCGTCGCCCAGGTCGAGAGGCCCGAGCGCCGGCCGACGCACCGACCAACCCCTTGAACCGTTGCGAACCCCTTCCAACTGGAAGACGAGTCGGTCACCGATGAATGCGAGAGCAAGGGTTGCCAACGCAAGGGTCACCCCACCGAGGCGCAACGACGGAAGTGCCACCAGCACCCCGACGGCCGCCGCAATCACGACCGAGAGGATCAATGCCACCCAGAAGGCCAGTCGACCGTTGTCCATGAGGATCGGCACCGTTGATGGCCATTGGTGGTTCACGAGCCATCCCGCTGTGAAACCGCCGACCGTTACGAACGTCGCCTGGGCGAGGTTGATCATCCCGCCGATACCCGTCACGACCACGAATGAGAGAAATACCAGCGCCAGGACCAGACCCCGGTTGAGTATCCCGGTCCAGTAGTCGTTGGCGACGAAGAGCCCGTACAGAACGAACAGCGCTCCGGCGACGACCCAGGGCAGCCTCCTTCGCCACGTTGGCAGATCCGCCAAGGGGTCCTCGGCCGGTACTTCCTCGATGATCGACCCGGCGGCGCGACCTCCACGGCCCCGGACGAAGAACAACAATACGAACAGCAACAGGAACGGCACCGATGACCGGAAACCGGAGATCGTCGTGAGGAAGTCGGGTGCGTATCCGTAGACGATGTTCTGGATCACCCCGAGCGCCAGGCCTGCTGCGAAGGCCCATGGAAGAGACCTGAGGCGGGCCGCAACGGCGGCGGTGAACGAGGTGAACACGATCATGTCGAAGGTGATCGGCGCCAGATCGAAGAGGGGAGCGATGAGGACTCCGGCACATCCGGCGAGCATCGTGCTGAGCGCCCAGACGATGCGCGAGGAGCGGTCCGTGTCGATGCCGCGCAACTGTGCGAGCACTGGCTTGTCCACTCCGGCACGGGTTTCGAGTCCCAAACGGGTGTGTCGCATCAGATACCACAGCCCCAGAGCGGCGACAGCTGCTGCTAGCAGCACGGCTACCTGGTCGCTGTTGATGCTGATTCCGCTGGAGATGCTCCAGGTGGTCGGAGGAGTCGGCCCGATTCCGGGTGGGCTGAGGCCGGCGTCGCCTGCGACGCTCGGCATTTCAGACCCGAAGACGGTATTGATCGTGTCGATCAGCCAGAGGGCGCCCGCCGGCAGGGCGATCAGCACGCCGACGGTGCCGACGAGTCTGGCGGTATCGGGTGCCTTGGCGAGGCGTCGGAACAGGGCGACGTCGAGCAGCACCCCGATTAGGGGCGCGACGATCAGAATCGAGATGATTGCGGCAGGCACTATCCCAAGGCCCAGGCCGCCCGCCTCGGTCGGCTGGTGAAGTTGGAAGTAGGTGAGGGCGGTGACGAAGGCCACCGCCCCCTGTCCTACGTTGAAAATCCCGGATGCCTGATAGGTCAGCACCAGCCCGGACGCCATGATGGCGTACAGGCCGCCGGATACTGCTCCGGCGATTACGAGGCTCCAGAACTGGACCATCAGCTGTCAGTCAAGCTCGATGTTGTTGCCACACACGAGACCTTGGATCGGGACGAACGCGCCGTCCTTGGTCTCGGTCAGCGTCCCACACGGAACCGGACGGTCATTGTTGTCGGGCCAGGTCGACTTACCGACGACACCTTCGACTCCATAGGTGAATCCGTCGTTCATGGTCTTGAGGAACGACTCAACGGACAGGTCCTTGCCGGTCTCCTCGAGCCCCTTGATGAACATGTCCGCAGCCCAGTATCCGGCCGAAAGGGCAAGGCTCATTTTCTGATCAGGCTTGATGGCGTGGACCGCTTCGAGCATCTCTGCGTTGGCTGCAACCTCGGGGTCCATGACGAACTGGGTGTTGATCAGAATTCCGTCGTAGCCGGGGGCGCCGAGCAGCAGTGGGCTGAATGAGGGAGAGATGATCGTTCCCTTGTAGCCGGCGGACTGAAGAGCGTCGGCGAGCTTGGTGCCTATCAGGGTTGCCTGCAGGTAGATGACGTCGGGTGCGCCGCCATCATTGGAGCTCAGCAGTGCGGTCACGAAGGGGCTGACATCGCCGACCTGCTCCGGTGGAGCGGGAAGCGACGGCTCGGCAGAGACGACCTTGAAGCCCTTGTCCTCGACCGAAGCGGTCAGAAGCGCCAGCCCTCCCCGGCCCGAGTCGTTGTCCTCGGCGATCATCGCGATCGCCTTGTCGGTGTCCCCGTCGAAGTACTCCACCAATGAGGTACCCAGAGAGTTGGAAGCGACGCTGAGCGACGGGTTGGTCACACAGCCTGTGATCCCGAAAGCAACCTCGTTCTCACAGAACGCAGGGTTGATCCCGTAACCGAAGGTGGGGATGTTGTTCTCGATGATGTAGTCGATCGCTCCGAATGTGCCGGACAAAACCGGCAACAGTGCGAAGACCTCGTCCTGCTCGACGAGAGAGCGGACCAGGTCGACGTCCTTGGTTGCGTCGTTGTTGTTCTCCTTTGCGCCGACGAACTCGATCTGGCGGCCATGGACGCCACCTGCGTCGTTGGCCTTCTTGATCCGAGCTTCTACACCGACTGAAGCGTCTCCGAAGTAGACGCCGTACTGAACCCCGCCGACCTTGATCGAGTCGTCGGTAATACCTCGCAGGGTCGTGGTCTCGGGTGCTTTGTCATCGGCCTCGGACTTTGCGGCCCCGTCGTCCTTGACCGACTCTGAACAGGATGCGAGCAGCAAAGCGCATGCGATCGCGGCAGGCCACCTCAATCTGGACCTCGACCTGATTTGTGAATCTGACACTGTGGTCTCCTTGGATCTCTATGGCCCCATCGGGCCTGGTGGACTTCACTTGGAACTTCCGGCGATGGCGATTTGCCGAGGGCTGCGGGCCGCGACTTCGGTCGGGCCGCGATATCGGTCGGGCCGGCCACGGGCTTCCTTACGAGCTCACGCCCAGGTAGGCGTCCCTGACGAGTGGGTCGTTGCGAACATCTGTGGGTAGACCGTCGGCGATCACCTCCCCGAGGTGTAGGACAACGACTCTGTTGCACCGGTTCATGACGAAGCCGACGTCGTGCTCGACTAGAAGGATCGCCGCCCCGGTCTCTTCGGCAACCGAGGTGATCAGTTCGCCGAATCGTTCGGCTTCGACATGGTCCAGACCAGATGCCGGTTCGTCCAGAAGCAACACGGTCGGCTGGTCCATCAGCGCCCGTGCCAACTCGACAAGGCGGGCGGTGCCGATCGGCAGTGATCCAGCGGACCGGTCCTTGAGCGACGACAGAGCGCACTTGTCGAGGATTGCCCGGGCACGTTCGCGGCGAGCAGTTTCGAGCTTCCGTCTGGTCGACAGTCCCGCGAGGTCGGCCAACACGCCACCACCGCCGCCACGCCACTCGGTTGCGACAAGCAGATTCTCCTCGACGGTCAGCCACCCGAATACCTGGACGCGCTGGAACGTTCGGCGCATGCCGGCCCGGGCGCGTCGCTGCGGCGACCAGGTGGTGACGTTGTCGTCGTGCAGAAGGATCTGCCCGCTGTCGGGTGTTCGCACACCACTGACCACGTCGAACAGGGTCGTCTTACCGGCGCCGTTTGCGCCGATGAGCCCACAGATCTGACCCTGGGGAATTGCCAGAGAAACATCGCTGATGGCGGTGATTCCTCCGAAGCGGACATTGATACCGGACAGGTGCAGGGCCATAGAGGAAGCATCGGCGGAGTTCACCTATCGACCGGTCCTGGATTGTTGTTCGACATCACGGCTCGCGCCGTCTCACCGACGTTCATGTGCCTGGCCCCCCTGGCGAAGTCGAAGATTGGCCCGGAGGATAGCGAACGATCCGGGTACGCCGGGCCACTGCGGGTGATTCGCTTGGAAACCCGTGTCCACAACTTGCGGCCAGGCCTGCAAACTGAAATTCCGGTCAGAGTTCCAGCACCAGGCGTAGTCCCGAGTCGACGGAGGACAGCTGGGCCGCTGTGATCCGGCCCACACGCTTGATCATCTGTTCACGATCGAGTGTCACGAACTGACTCACGCGGTATAACCAGAGCAAACGGCGCGGCCGACAGCTCCAAGTCAGGCTCTGGCGAATGTTCACAGGTGCTGCGATGAATGTCGCTGTGGCAAATAGAAAGAACCCCGGCCATTTCTGACCGGGGTTCGCTCTGACACATTTGGCGGAGAGGGTGGGATTCGAACCCACGGTGAGGTTGCCCCCACACCTCCTTAGCAGGGAGGCCCGATCGACCGGACTCCGGCACCTCTCCAACGGCGGTCCACTGTACCGTCTGATCCGC
>JBARXY010000048.1:0-102832 GCA_049647585.1 Microthrixaceae bacterium
GTGCCGCGGCGGGCTGTGCCGCGGCGGGCTCTGCCGCGACAGCCCCAGCGGGCGGCGACAGGAGCGATGGGTCGAACGGCGGCGGAACTGCCGCTCTGACAGCCTCCGCCACCGACCCTGAGGAAGCGACCGGCGGAGCCGACGGTCGGGAAAGTGGAGCCACAGACAGGTTCCTGACCGCCGTTGCGGCGGTCGTGGCAGCCGGCGTGCTTTGGGCTCCACGACTTTCCTTAGTGGCCTGGCGCTCGGTGATCCAGTCCTGTGCACGCCGCAGCAGTCCGGTCTGCGACGCCTCTCCGCCGGAGTCCATCACCGCTTCCAGTGGAGGTACGGCGGCAGCCCATCGAGCCGGGATTACCGCGGCGACTACGCCCAGTGAGGACGCTGCCAGCGCGGTGATAATGACGATCGGTATCGGCACGGTGAAGCCGGTGATTCCGAACTGCCCGAGCGCTCCGATCGCAACCCTGGCAGCCACAATCCCGACCACAAGACCCAGGACGGTTCCGACAACCGCGAACGAACCTCCCTCGACCAGCACCAGCCGCAGAACCTGGCGTCTGCTCGCCCCAGCGGCTCGCAGTAGGCCGAACTCACGTCGTCGCTCCCCGACCGACAACAGGAGTGTGTTGACCACACCTACGAGCGCCTGGAGAAGTGTGAACAGCAACATCCATTGGATGACCCGCTCGAATCCCTTCAGGAGCGCCGAGCGGCTGTCGACGAAGTCCTCGGGCTTGAGCACGGACTTCACCCCGAACGACTTGGCGAGTTTGGTGACCGTCGCTCCGGCGTCGGGACTGTCCTTCTTGAGCGCCACGAGGGCGATGATGTCGTTCGACTTGGGGATCTGCTCGGTGAGGAGGCTCCGGTTGACCACCGCGCCGCCCAACAGGACGTCACCCGACGCGTAGATCCCCTCCACAGTCATCATCACGGTCGCGTAGCTCGCGAAGAAGACCGGTACCTCCTCACCAAGGCGGACGCCCAGTTGATCCGCCAACGAACGCGACAGCGCGATCCCCTCACGGGAGAGCTCCTTGGGAGCCTTCCCGACCCATTCGGGTGAAATCACTTCCCGTAACGCAGACCCGTCCATCCCGGTGACCCGGACGGGAATCTGGTTGATGGAGACCCGTCCCAACTGCCAGCCGCTGACGGATCTGACCCCGTCGACCTCGGACACCTGGTCGATCAGACCCTTCGGAAGGCTGCCCACGGTGAAGGTCCCCGAATCGATCACCAGATCAGCGCTGACGAGGCCTGAAACGTCGGAGTTCAATGAAGACGCGAACGAGCTGAGGAACACCGCGAGCCCGACCACGACTGCTGTGGCGAGCATCAGGGCACCCGTGGTGGCCGCTGTTCGGGTCCGGTTTCGAACTGCGTCGCGGGCACCAATTCGCCGCAGCGCCCCGGAGCGTTCCGGGACCGCATGAATGCCGAGCGCAACTGCGTGGGCAAGGGCGGTCGGCATTTGTGACAACGCCAGCACCGCCAACCCGACGATCAGCGACACGCGGATCGTCGACCCGACGAACAGCCCCCCGATGTTCAGAAACCCCAGGGTGACGACGGCAGCGGCGGCCGATATCGCCGCAGCGCGGGCGAGTCGCTGCGCATATGGCGCCTCTCGGCGCGATTCGGCGTCGACAACGGCTTCGATGGCTGGAACTCCGCACGCCTTCCACGCTGGAACCACCGCGGCCAGGACCGTGGCCAGCGCGCCGACGGCGACGGCTGTGAGTAGCGCCGGAACGGAAACGAACGATCCCGCTACCGGCACCGAAGTTCCGAGCAGACCGAGGACGACTTCGATCAGGCCGCCGAGCACCAATCCGAGCGGCGCGCCGAGCAGCGACGCCACGCCAGCGAGCATCGCAGCCTCGGTCAACGCGGAGCCCATGATCTGGGATCGTTTGGCACCGACGAGTCTGAAGGTTGCGAAGCTGTGGCGCCGTTCCGAATACAACAACGTGAGCGAGTTGGCAACGGTGACCATCCCGACGACCAGCGCCAGCCCGGCGAACCCCATTATCAACACGCGGATGAGCGTGAAGCTCCGGGTCAGGCTCTCCTGTCGGTGCATCGCGCCGGTCGCACCGTCCACGATGATCGATCCCTGAGGAAGCCACGCCTGAATCTGGGATTCGACTTCGCCGGCGTCGACTCCCTCGTCCAACCGGATCGCAACCCGGTTGTCGTTGTCCTCCATCTGGAAGAGATCCCGGGCCTCCTCGGTCGAGAACAGCGCCAGGCTCGATCCGTCGGGAAGGTCGCCCCGGTCGGTGGTGACGACCCCCACGATCTTGTACTTCGCTGCCCCTGAGCGTGCAGCAACCCCGATCTGGTCCCCCACCGACAACCCGGCCTTGACCGCGGAGCGGTGGTCGATGACTACCTCGTCAGGGGCGACCGGGGCCCGACCTTTTCCGACGAAGCGGTAGGGCGACATCTGTGGATCATCGGGCCAGTTCGATCCGAGCGGTTGCTCGGACAGACCGGGAGTCACCAACGCCTGACCGTCGGGACCGATGAGCATCACGACGTCTTCGACCCGCGGAACCACGGCAGCGATCCCGTCCTGGCCCAGAAGCGACTGACCGATCGAAGACGGAATCAGGCGTCGTGTCTGTTCCAGCGCCGATTCGTAGGCGACATCGCCCTCGATCACCAGGTCGGCCTTCTCGGCGCCTGCCGAGGAAAGGTCTGCGAGGCCCTCCGAAACACGGTTCAGCAAGGTCAGCGCGCCTGCCAGGTACCCGACGCTCAACGCGACAGCGAACGTCGCCAACCACAAGCGGCGGCGCTGGCGTACAAGTGCCAGAACCATTCGCCACATCCCGGTCCCGGGCCTCATGCCGGAAAGGGACGACATCCGCTGGATCCTACCTGCGCCACCGCCGGGTCATGCGGTTGCCAGATCAACGATCTCGGCAACATCTTCGGAGCACAGGACTCCCTCGACGCTGGTGCCGTCGCTGACGACTGCCCGCCACGACATTCCGTGACCCAGACGGGCGAGCACGGCAGAGATCGACTCCGAGGGATGCACCCTGGGGAGCGAATAGATCGGCTCGAGGAACGACGAGATCGGAACGAGCCCACGTTGGGCCGGCGGCACGCGAAGAACTGCGTCAGGCATGACCAGCGACGCGACCTGTCCGTGGTCGTCGAAAACCGGAATCAGCGGGACACCGGGATTGTCGCTGAGGGTCCGTTCCAGTTCCGCGATCGTTGCGGTGCACATCATGGGCCGCGGCAGTCGACGTCCAAGCCCGCCCACCGACCATTCGAGCAACTCGGGTTGGGGGCCCGAAGCCTTCCAACCGGCGCGAGCCGGGATGAAGATGAACATTCCCATGATCAGGCCCCACAGCCCCGACCACCGCGACCACCAGATTGCGATGCCGATCGACAACACAACCAGCCCAATGCCGAAGATCTGTCCCAGAAGTGCAGCCTTGCGGGTCGCTGTGACCTTGCGACCGGAGCGACGCCACAGGACTGCCCGCAGCATCTGTCCACCGTCGAGGGGGAACGCAGGCAACAGGTTGCTGACCGCTAGCACGATGTTCACCGCGCACAGCCAGACCAAGAGCGTCAACAGCACGTCGGATGCGTCCCAGTGGCTCGCCAACCAGAAACCAAGACCGAAAACGGCGGCCAGAACGAAGTTCATGGCGGGACCTGCGGCGGCGATACGGAATTCGGCGCCTGGATCGTCCGCTTCTCGTTCAAGTTTCGCGACGCCTCCGAAGAGCCACAGGGTGATCTCGGCAACCTTCACGTTGTTGCGTCCCGCTATATAGCTGTGTCCGGTTTCGTGACCGACGAGCGAGACCATGAATCCGATCAGCCCGAGGATGCCTGCGAACCAGTAGGAACTCTCGGCATGGTTGGGGGCCGCGGTCGGAAGGGAAAGCTTTGCCAGACTGACCGTCAGCAGTACGCCGACGATCAACACACTCCAGTTGATCCCGATCGGGACACCGAACAGTCGGCCGATTCTCAGGTGCGTGCGCATGTCACAAGGAGGGTACCGCTACACGGCTGCCCGACCTACGCGAGAGTGTTGCCCCGGCTGAGAGTGATGGAAGGTAGAGCGTTGGGCGTGGACCAGAACCTGATCGAACTGATGCAGCGCCGCGAGGCCCTGCTGGATCTGGAGCCCGGCGGTCCACCCCACGACTTGCCAACCGAGCTCGAGTCGGTCACGGCGGAGCTCAAAGCCGGCTTGGAGGGCCAGGATCTGCGAATCCGGTCGCTTTCCCTGGCGACCGACGAGGAACTGCTGCTCCGCCTGGCCGGGCTCGAATCCATTCATCCTCTGGATGACCCCGAGGACTTCGTGGAACTTGGCGACCGGCTGGCACCGGACCGTCGCTGCTTCGTACTGGAGCACCCTGGGCTTGCAGGTCATCCCCTCAACGTCGTCTGGGTAGCTCTGACCAAGGACACGCCACGGAGAATCGCCAGCGTCCTGGGCCGGGACCGCGAGCGCATCGCACCCGATGAGGCGGATACCGCTGTCTTCTATTCCATTTGGAGCGTTGAACGCGGGCTGCGTGGAATTCCCGGCGGTGCTTCGCTCCTGGGCCTCGCGATGAAACAACTCCGGCTCGAGTTTCCCCAGGTCCGCACCTTCGTAACGTTGTCGCCCATCCCCGGGTTTCGACAGTGGGCATCTCAACGCGGTGCGGACGGCGACCCTACGGCTGAGGGCGCGGGCGTGGACCTCGTAGGTAGCAACTCAGCGGACAGCGACGAGGCGAGGATCGCTGTGCCGGGTGAGGAATCCCACGCCGAGTTGATGGGAGCATGCGCCAGGTATCTGACCGAGATCGGTCCGGACGGTCGCCTCATCGATCCGGTAGCCAGGTTCCACATGCGCAACGGAGCCCGGCTCTGGAGGATCAACTGGCACGGAGACCTTTCGGCAAGGGGTCTGGACCGGGCGTGGGGACTGATGGCCAACTACCGCTACGAGCCCGAGGACAGGGAGGCGAACAAGTCGGCGTTGGCCAACGAACGTCCCACAGTCGGGGCCGAGGTCGAAACGCTGCTCCACGAATTCAGGGCCTGATCGGTATTCATGGCGTCCGGAAGTCGCATTCCTAGGTAACGTCAGCTCGCCACCGGACACGGACCGGCTCCCGAGAGGGACGATGAAGAGGGAGATCACATGCGTTTCAGATCGCGCCTGATGTTGCCAGCTATAGCTGTCGTTGCCGCCATGGCACTGGCTGGGTGTAGCAGCTCCGACGACAATGCCAAGTCAGATGGGGATTCGGGCACCAAGAACGAGGCCGCCATTTCACTCGACGGCGCCACTCTGGTGAAGGACGGCCAGCTGACGGTCTGCTCCGACATGCCCTACAAGCCCTTCGAATTCGAAGAGGACGGCAAGACTCAGGGCTTCGACTTCGAGGTCGTCACGGCAATGGGCGAACAGCTCGGACTCACGGCCGAATTCGTCACGACTCCCTTCGACAGCATCATCCCCGCACTCGCTGCGGGCAACTGCGACATGATCGCCTCGGCTATGACGATTACAGACGAGCGCGCCGAGAAGGTCCTCTTCACCGAGCCGTACTTCGACGCAGATCAGTCGCTGCTGGTTCTCAAGGAGAACGCAGACAAGTACAAGACCCTGGCCGACCTCAAGGGCCAGACGATCGGCGTTCAGGTCGAGACCACCGGAGCCAGCTACGCCGAGGAGCACAAGCCCGAGGGAGCGACCATCAAGAGCTTCGGCACCGGTGACGAAATCTTCCCGGCCCTCATCGCCGATGAGGTCCAGGCCGCGCTTCAGGACCTCCCGGTCAATGGCTACCGGGCGTCAACGGCCCCCGACCAATTTGTCATGACCGAGACGTTCCCCACCGGTGAGCAGTACGGCTTCGCAGTCGCCAAGGACAACGAGAAGCTCCACACCGCGTTGGACAAGGCTCTGGCAGCGGTCAAGGACGACGGCAAGCTGGACTCGATCTACACCACCTGGTTCGGCGAGAAGAAGTAATACAGGTGCCACAGGTATCGGTCGGGGTGACAGCGCCGCTGTCGCCCCGACCACAACGTCGATTCACCAAGCGACAACGGGCGAACTTCCGCCGCAGGACTGTCTACGTCCTGAGCATCGCAGCGATCGTGTTCGCCGCGCTCAAGGCCGACTGGCCGAAGCTGCAGTCGGTGTTTCTGGACCCGACGATATTTCGGGACCTGTTCCCGGACATAGTCACCATTGCTGCGAAGAACACAGTCATCCTTGCTCTGCTCGCCTTTGTCGGAGGGATGATCCTCGGCCTGATACTGGCACTCATGAGACTTTCCTCGGTGCGGCCATACCGGTGGGCGGCGCTGATCTACATCGAATTCTTCCGTGGCATCCCGGCGCTGTTGACCCTCATCCTGTTCGGTTTCGTCCTACCGATCGCGCTACAGATCCGAATCCCCGAACTGTTGCCGTTCCTGGGTGACTACGGAACTCCGGCCGTCGGGCTCGCAGTAGTTGCGGGTGCCTATTTGGCAGAGACGATCCGCGGCGGCATTGAAGCGGTACCGAAAGGTCAGATGGAAGCGGCCAGGTCCCTCGGAATGACGCACACGGGCGCCATGTACAGCATCATCATCCCCCAGGCCTTCCGGGTGATGATCCCACCTTTGACCAACGAGTTCGTCCTGTTGATCAAGGACACCTCGCTCATCTTCGTGCTGGGAGTATCCGCAGCGTCGCAGGATCTGACGTTCTTCTCCAAGGCGGCGGTCCAGCGGCTTTTCAACGGAACTCCGCTGATCGCAGCGGCCCTTCTCTATCTGATCATCACGCTCCCCCTGACCGCTCTGTCGCGCTGGCTGGAACGTCGGGGCGGCGAGGTTTCCGGCCGCAAGGCAAAGCCCGCCGTTGCCCAAGCAGCGCCGACGCTGCTGGACCCACTCGATGAGGTCAACTGAACGATGAGTTCTGAACGATGAGCATCCCCCTCGATCCTCTCTCGGACGCCGGATTGCCTCCGGCCATCGAGCTGCGTGGCCTGGCCAAGTCGTTCGGACACCTCGAGGTCCTCAAGTCGATCGATCTGAGTGTGACCGCTGGAGAGGTGGTTTGCGTCATCGGACCATCTGGATCGGGCAAATCGACGGTTCTTCGATGCGTGAACCTCCTGGAGGAGCCGTCAGGAGGCCAGGTCCTCATAGATGGGCTCGACATCACTGACCCCGACTGCGACATCGATCTGATCAGAACCCGAATCGGAATGGTGTTTCAACAGTTCAACCTGTTTCCACATCTCGACGTGGCCGGCAATCTGACCATCGCCCAGCGGAGGGTCATGAAGCGCTCCAAGGACGAATCGATGGAGAAGGCCCAAGCCGTGCTCACACGCGTCGGCCTGATCGACAAGCTTCACTCCTTTCCCCGGCAACTGTCAGGCGGTCAACAGCAGCGCGTGGCAATTGCCCGTGCTCTCGCATCGGACCCCGAGATGATGCTTTTCGACGAGCCGACCTCGGCGCTCGACCCGGAGCTGGTCGGCGAGGTGCTCGACGTGATGAAGGCGCTGACCGACGACGGAATGACCATGCTCATCGTGACCCACGAAATGGGTTTCGCCCGTCGCGTCGCTGATCGGGTCGTTTTCATGGACGGTGGGGTAATCGTCGAGGAGGGCCCGCCCGATCAAGTCATCGGCGATCCCCAACACGAGCGGACCAAGAGATTTCTGGAACAAGTCTTCGACCGCTAAGAACGCGCGCCAATAGGTCAGCGTTTGGGCTCCATCGGTCGGCCCATTTGATTAGCTTGACAACAATTATGAGCGCAATGGCTAGGTCGATCTGAGCGAGTCGTTGGACATTGAATCGGTCAGTGGTTCGACGTAGCTGACCGAAGTTCGAGAACCAACTGTTTGTGCGTTCGACTGGCCAGCGCAGACCAAGGGTGTGAGGCCCGTTCTTGGTGGCCAACGGTTTCGGTGTCCCTCGTTTGCGACGCTTGGCGCAGACGACATCAGCGATTCCCAGTTGAGCGCAGATCTCTCTCACTTTGTTGGAGTCGTAGCCCTTGTCGAGATGCAACGTCCCGATATCTGCGAGCAACCCGCGTTCAGCAACCGTGTCGAGGGTCGGTTCGAACATGACGCAGTCGTTTCGGTTCGCTCCATCGATCGCCCAGCCGATCGGAATCCCGACCCGGTCAGTCGCCAACGACCATTTCCACCCGGATTTGCCTCGATCTGTGGGGTTCGGGCCAGTTCCCTCACCACCGAACGGTGCTTTGTGTTGGGACCCATCAACCGCGACTTCCGACAGGTCCAGGCCAATGATCCGGTCATATGCTTCGGTTGCCTCAACACGGAGCTTCTCGAACACTCCAGCGTTGACCCACTCGGTTCGTCGACGCCGCAACGTCGTTTCACCCGCGCCGCTGATCCGCCCCGCGACATCCCAGGAACAACCGGTCACGAGCCTGCGAAGTATCCCTTCGAAACAGAGCCGGTCAGCGATACGACGACGATGACACCCCAACGGATGAGGCTTTGGCACGTGAACAGGAATGAGCGGCTCGACTGCCGCCCAGACAGCATCGACAGTTCTCGGGTGCAACGCGAGCATGATGGGGTGACCTCCACTGGTCGTTGTTTGTTTGGTCGCACCCGATATCAAAATCGGGCAAACCCAACGACCGGTGGATGGTCACCACACCTCACCTATTGGCGCGCGCTCTAAGGGACTCAGGTCAGACTTCGGTGCGAGCCGCGTGCTCCGGCTCAAGGGAGAGCGGCCGTGGCGTGATGCTGGTCAAGTCATCGCCTTTGAGCGGAACGTCATGGCAGACCGTTGATTGGTGCTCCTGCAACACGAGCACTTGCTTCCATCGGCGTGACGTCGCTCGACCAACTGGAGAATCGAAACGAGGCCGAGCTACTCGCCCTTCCTTCTGTCAGAACAGTCACCACTCAAGGGCTGGCTCGCCTCAACAGTCGAGAGAATTAATGCACTTGAATTAATGCACTTGATATTGACTCAATAGCTGCTGAGTCATAGTTTGCCCACGATGAGCGAACCGACCGTCCAGGAACGAGCGAGAATCCACACCGCACTGGGCGATCCGGCCCGTCTGGCAATCGTGGACGAGCTGACCTTGTCGGATCGGGCTCCGATCGAACTACGCGAGATGCTCGACATTCCTGGCAACCTCCTCGCCCACCACCTCGACGTGCTCGAGGAAGCGGGGCTGATCGGTCGCACCAGGTCCTCTGGCGACGGACGTCGACGGTACGTCCACCTGATTCCTGCAGCGTTGAACGGCCTGGCGCCTCACCAGCGGGTCGAGGTGGGCCCGGCGGTGTTTGTGTGCACCGCAAACTCCGCACGTTCTCAGCTCGCCGCAGTTCTCTGGCAAGAGCTGGTTCACGAGCCAGCCAGCTCCGCGGGCACACATCCGGCGCTAAGGGTGAACCCGGGTGCGGTGGCGGCGGCGAAACGTGCCGGCCTCGATTTGTCCTTCGCTAAGCCTCAGTTGCTCGACGATGCAGCGAGACGGCGGGGCCTTGTCGTCACGGTGTGCGATCGCGCACACGAGGAGCTCGGAGAGCATCCGGACTGGCTGCACTGGTCGATTCCTGACCCGGTTCAGATGAACACGAGGACTGCGTTCGACGGCGTGGTCGCCGAGCTCCGTGAGCGCATCAACTCGTTCGTCACGGCAGCAGCGTGACTCGACTCGCCAATGAGCCGGAAACCGGCACTGGCACCTTCGACCTCGCTCTGACCCGGCGCCTGGCTGCGGAAGCACTCGGCTCGGCTTTCCTTCTCGTCGCCGTCATCGGCTCGGGGATCATGGCGGCGAACCTGTCGCCAAGCGACGTCGGGCTGCAACTCTTGGAGAACGCCGCAGCCACAGCTGGCGCCCTCATCGGATTAATTCTGATGTTCGGAGCCGTCTCGGGTGCGCACTTCAATCCAGTCGTGACACTCGTGGACAGGTCCCTCGGCACGATTTCCGCACGCGACTCCGGGTTGTACGTAGTCGCCCAGACCATCGGGGCCTGTGTGGGGGCGGTGATCGCGAACGTGATGTTCGAGTTGCCGGCAATCGAGCTGTCCATGAAGGTCCGGTCGTCGCCCGCTCTGTGGTTGTCCGAGGTGGTCGCCACGGTCGGGCTTCTGTTGGTGATCAACGGCTGCGTTCGCTCGGGCCGTGTAGGTGCAGTCCCGTTCGCAGTCGGTGCTTGGATCGGCGGGGCCTACTTCTTCACGTCGTCGACGAGCTTCGCCAACCCAGCGGTCACGGTCGCCCGCACCCTCTCGGACACGTTTGCCGGGATCAAGCCGTCGTCGGCGCCGATGTTCATCGTCTGCCAGCTCGTCGGCGCAGTGATTGCCGTCGGCCTGATCAGGTTGTTCTACCCCCAAACCACGGAGACTCCCGATGTCGACTGAGCGCCCTGAAGTCCTCTTTGTCTGCGTTCACAACGCTGGCCGCTCGCAGATGGCTGCCGCGCTGCTCGAACACCACGCCGGTGATCGAGTGGTCGTCCGGTCAGCTGGGACCGCGCCCGCGGACACGATCAACCCGGCGGTCATCCAGGCGATGGCCGAGGTCGGTATCGACCTGCTCGCCTCAGGTGCACGCCCGAAGCGGCTGGAGGACGCCGCTGTCGAAAGTTCGGACGTGGTGATCACGATGGGATGCGGAGACGCTTGCCCTTTCTACCCAGGCACGCGCTACCTCGACTGGAAGCTCGATGACCCTGCCGGCCGAGGAATCGAAGCTGTCCGCCCGATCCGCGATGAGATCGACCGCCTTGTCACGGCGCTAGTCACTGAACTCGTCTGTCGAGCTGTCTGAGGGCCATTCAATACATGTGGTGCCACGACTTGGATGGCTCAGAAGGTCAGCGTTCGGTCAGATGGCGGACCCACGAGCGTGCGCTGGATGATTCAGAAGGTGTCTTCGCCAGAAAGGGCGGCTGCTTGACGAAGCCAGTCGCGGATCTGTTTGTCATCAATCCTGTCGTCCTCTGCGATGTGCAGGTAGCGGACGTGTTCATACTTCGACTTCTCCGGTGGCGGCGGGTTGAGCTCGCCACCATTGAGCCATGTGACCTTCACGTACTTCGCGAAGCAGTGGTAGCTGAGGAACCAGCCGCTCCCATCGATGCCGTATAACGGCGAGTTCCAACGGACCGCTCGCCGGGCCTGTGGTACGACCTCACGGACAAGGTCGTCGAGTTGGCGTCCGATCTCGCCCTTCCAAGCAGGCATTGCCGCCAGGTAGGCCTGCACCGGCTCGTCGCCGTCCCCTTTGGGGATCTGCGGATTGCCGCCGGACAGCAGCTTCACTTCGCCGGATCTGTCGTTCGTCATGGCCTGAGCAGTCTGGCATCGCCACCATCACCAGAAACCGTTGCAAACATTCGAGATCCGGAGTGGGCGCGGAGGGATTCGAACCCCCGACTCCCTGGATGTAAACCAGGTGCTCTAACCAACTGAGCTACGCGCCCCGGGCCGATGATGATAGCGGTGGCCGTGCCTTATGCCCGCAACCGCACCCGCGCTGGCTGCCTCGCTGGCCGAGCGGTACGACCGGTCACGATCACCAAGGCGGCATCTCCTTGCGGGCGAGCAGGCACTGTTCGAACAGTTCCGGCGTAGCGGCCGAGACGGGAGTGCGGCGAGCGGTGTGGTCGAGAACCACCAGCTCGCGTCCCTGCTGGTCTGCAATCCGTGCCCCCGCTTCCTGGAGGATCAACATTGCACCCATGTAGTCCCAGGGGCCGAGCGCACTGTCGGTGCAGTCGATGGTGGCATCCACGGTCCCGTCGGCGACGCTGCACAGATCCAGGGCAGTGGCACCCAAGGAGCGGTACTGGCGCCACTCCAGATAAGTCGGGCTGTAGCCGTTGAGCACCAGCATCGCCTCGTCGAGACTCTTCGCCCCCGACGGGGTGATCGGCTGGCCATCGCGGAAGGCACCACCTCCCCGACTCGCCTCGTAGCGAGTTCCCGTGGCCAGATTGGTCACGAGAGCCACCCGCGGCCCCTCGGAGTCAACAGCGCACAGGCTCGTCGCGTACCACGGGATCCCGCGACTGGCGTTGGTTGAGCCGTCGACCGGGTCGATCACAACGACGATCTCCTTGTCCACGCCTTCCTGGCCCGACTCCTCAGAGAGGACGCCGACCCCGGCGTCACGCAGCACCGGTAACGCCGCCGCATCGGCAAGCAGGTCGATTCGGTACTGCCCGGGGCGCCCACCCTTGTCACGCCACGCCGTTCGACCGTGGCTCAGGTCGACGTCCAATGCCGCTTTGACCGCGTCGGCGGTGTCGCTCAGCAATCGAGCTAGTTCACTGTCATCCACCACCTGAGAGTACCGGTCCCCCATCACATTTCGGCCCCCCGGCTAGCTCCGCGCCTCCTGTGCTGGCACTCTGTTGCATGTGGCTCTGCTTGATGTTGCAGGATTCGTCTCGGAATTGAAGAATCACGCTGCCGATCATGGATTCCATATCCATGACGAGCGGCACTTCGTCGAGACCTACTCGATGCGCCAGGCCTGGGAGGTGGACCTACACCCGGAGGCGGCCTGTGGCGGTCCACTTGAGTTCCACTTGGCCCTTGAGGTCGAGCCTCGGACCATAATGGCCTTTGAGGACCAGGTCATGGCCCTGCCCGAAGGTGACGAGCCTGAGGATCGACACAACCTGCCCCTCACGTTCACGTGGTCGCTTCCACCACTTCCGCACTGTCCCGACCTGTTGCTCCTGGCGACCGAGATCGCCGGAATCGGAGGACCGGACCTGCCGGTCGAGGTTTCGGCAGTCGACTCATTCCCATCGGCCACCGATCCGTCGGAACGTTCGCTAATGGTGGTTGCCCGGGTGCTGGTCAGCCTTTCCCAGGTGTACATGGGCGAAGAGATGCTCTGCGACACCCTTGAGCGCTGCCTCGACGTCAGCAACTTCCTGCTCGAAGCCGCTCCTGTCTGGCTGGACGAGCGCGGCGCCTGAACACTCGGCTCCCCGTCGGCGGATCTCTACCGAGCCGGCGGATTTCTACCGAGCCGGCGGATTTCTGTCGAAACGAGCCCCAACAGGCAGGACCCCTCGGAACCGACCATCTATGTGATAGGTCCCAAGGGGCCAGCGCCCGAGGCCACAGGGTTCCGGGTCAGCCGAACCTGGGCATGTAGACGGGAAGACTGCTGTTTGTCGTCGCGTTGTTGCCCAGCTGACGGTAGGAACTCTCTCCCCAGCAGGTGGTGTCGCCGTTTACCAGCGCAGCGCAGCTGTGGTTACCACCAGAGGAAACTGCGGCCACGGCGTACCCCAGGCCAACGCCGACGGGCGTGGTGCTGTCGATGAATGCACCGTTCCCAAGCTGACCGGCAGTTCCATGCCCCCAGCAGCTGACAGATCCAGAGGCGAGGGTCGCACAGTTGTGGTCATAGCCCGCGTCTATTTGGACCGCTGTGGTGACACCGGTGACTGGGACAGCGACAGCGCTGTCATCGCTCGAACCATTTCCGAGCTGGCCAAATCCACCGTGGCCCCAACAGTCAACCGCCCCATCGGACAACACCGCACAGGAGTGACTGCCACCCGCTGCGACTCCGACCGCTGACGTGATTCCGGCAACATCGACAGGCAGGGTGCCGACAAACACGCCGGAAACGATGTCGGCGTTGAATGTTCCCCAGCACGCCACACCTCCACCGGAGCGGACGACGCAGGTACGGAAGCTCGACGCATCGATCTGGGTCGCGTCGGTGATTCCTGGCACGGCCTGAGGCACCGCGCTTGGAGCGGTCCCGCCGTTTCCGAGCTGACCGAAGTTGTTGCCGCCCCAGCACTCGACGGTTCCGTCACCGATCAGCGCGCAGGCGTGGCTTCCGCCCACCGCTACCTGGACTGCGCCGGTTATTCCGGCAACATCAGCGGGGACCGCCGGACTTCCGGCCAGCGCACCCCAGCAAGCGACCAGTCCGCCAGCACGAACGGCGCAGCTGCCCTTTCCACCGGCAGCTACAGACATCGCGTCGCTGACACCGAGAACTTCGACCGGCACGCCGTCGACCGCGGTCGTCGTGCCGTCACCGACTTGGCCATACTGGTCCGCGCCCCAACACCGAACTCCGCCGCTCGCCAGGACCGCGCAGCTGTGCTGTTCACCGGCCGAGATGTTGGACGCAGTGGGGCTTGCGACAACCGTTGTGGTGCTCGTTGTCGTTGAAGCCGTCGAGGGAGGTTCGGTCGGTGCGCAACCCACCCCTACAAGCAGTAGTAACGCCGCGGCAAGACTCGATACACGCCTACGTTTCATGGAAATTCCCCCAACTTGAGCTAGGCCACAAGATGGTCCCGCAGCCAGCCGAGTCTAGGAGTCAGCGACTACCTGGGCGCAGATTTTTTGACCAAAAGTCAGTACGTCGAGCCACTGTCGAAAATGGAAGAAGGGTGGGCCCCGGCCTGGTTGCCGGTACCCACCCTTGAAATCCTCGCGGGCCCCGAAGGGTCGCAATCGCCTACTCGATTACCGCTTGCTAGTCGGCCTGCAGACATTGGCTAGTTGTGATGTGGGCCGGGCGGGGCTCGAACCCGCGACCAAGCGATTATGAGTCGCCTGCTCTGACCAACTGAGCTACCGGCCCCAGCCTCGGCAGCGTAGTCAACGCTCAGGCGAACCTAGAACACGAGCCTCACGACTCGACGGCGACCTCTTGCTCTTCTATCCCGTCACGGATTGCCTGCGCACGGGCGGTCACGGCCTCTGTGAGGGTAGAGACACTGGCAATCCACCACGGAGCTTCAACGACGGTATTGCCCGGAGTCGTTGCGAGCAGCTGATCAATTTCGATCTTGAGAAGTGGCTCGTCGCTGAGTTCGGCACGCAGGTCCAAGAAGCGGTCGATGACCAAGGACTTACGGATGAGCCCATCGGGAGTTTCCGCAGCCCAAGCAGCGAGCATGAGGCGGGCAGAGTCGAACCGGGCTTCGTCGATTGAGGTGGAGCAGGTCTGGTCGACCATGTCGTACTGCCTTCCTTTGCTGAGATTCGGCGGTAGGCGAGCTTTCCGCCTACCGAAGTGTAAACACTGCCGCCCATGGTAGAAGTCCCGAGGGACATTCTGTGGTCAGCGTCGAACGATTGGGCACTACTGCCCTGAGTACATACCCAAGGATACCCGGTAGTCCGCGACGAAACCCCCGCCTTTGGCGAGGGTTTCGTATGTGCTCCGGGGGTGAGGCTCGAACTCACGACCCGCTGATTAACAGTCAGCTGCTCTGCCAGCTGAGCTACCCCGGAAGGAATCGCATCGATCCACGAGGATCAACAGCACGGGAACGATAGCAGCGTCCACCCCCTCTCCGGCAAAGCGGTTCGGAGTTGGCCATCAGTCCGCTCAGTCAGCCTTCAGATAGTCCTCGAGGCGCTGGCGGCGCTGGGGGTGACGCAGCTTCGCCAGGGTCTTCGACTCGATCTGGCGGATCCGTTCCCGGGTAACGCCGAACTCGCGGCCGACTTCCTCCAAGGTCCTGGGCTGCGCACCATCAAGACCGAATCGCATGCGCACAACCTGCTTCTCGCGATCGGATAGTTCTTCCAGAGCAGACACGATCTGTTCCGACAATGAGTTTGCAGTCGCAACATCAGCTGGCATGACCGCGTGTTTGTCCTCGATGAAATCGGCGAGGTAGCTGTCGTCCTCATCTCCCACCGGAGAGTCGAGCGAAAGTGGATCCTGTGAAATCCGGAGTATTTCCCTGACCCGCTGTGGGGTCAGTTCGGTCTTGGCGGCAAGTTCCTCAACTGTCGGCTCTCGCTCCAACTCCTGGATCAAAAGTCGTTGATGGCGGTGGACCTTGTTGATGGTCTCGACCATGTGAACCGGGATCCGGATTGTCCTGGCCTGATCGGCGATCGCCCGGGTGATCGACTGCCTGATCCACCAGGTCGCATAGGTCGAGAACTTGAATCCCTTGGTGTAGTCGAACTTCTCGACCGCCCTCATCAGGCCCAGGTTGCCTTCCTGGATCAGATCCAGAATGTGCATTCCGCTGCCGAGATATCGCTTGGCAATCGAAACCACGAGTCGCAGATTCGCCTGGGTGAGTTCCTGGCGGGCACGATCCCCGTCGCGCACCGAGCGCCGGATCGCCGCCTTTTCCACCGCTGGAAGCGTGTCGATCTCACCGGAGGCGTTCAGGTCTGCCAGACGTTCCTCGGCCATCACCCCGGCTTCGATCCGCATGGCGAGCTCGACTTCTTCCCTGGCGACGAGCAGGGGCACCTGACCGATTTCACGGAGATACATGCGCACCGGGTCGCCCGTTCCAGCTCCTGAGGCTGCGGTATGCGCCGAACCTCTTCGCGGCGAGCGTTTGGCTGTCCTCACGGCCCGGCGGCGAAGCAGGTCGCCAGCAGGTCCATCAAGAGGATCCTGTGCTTCGGCGGCCTTGGCCACCACGTCGTCCGGCAGATCCAATGCCGGATCAATCTCGGTCTCTACATCTACTCGCAAAGTGACACCTCGGGCTTTCCAGAAGCAACGTGTCTGATCCATGACCTCATCGGTCATTTCGGCGCGCAAGATGCTCAACGCGTCATCAATCGACAGGACACCCTTGTGTGTATCGGCCGTTGCCTGGAGCGCCTGTATGTCTTCATCAGAAACGCTCTGCCACAACGACATTCGGTGTCACCCCCAATCAGCGTCAAGTCGACGTTCTCTTAGCCAGACTAGCAACTCGGTGAGTTTTTCCACCTCCGCCCTGGGGTTTCGTAGCTCGTCCAGAGCGAGCTTCAACCAGGTGATGGATGCCGCATACGACAGTGGGTCATCGGAACTCCGCGCCTTGGATTCGAGTTCTGCCATCACGGCCCGTCCAACCTCGGTGGCAAGTCGCGTAAGGACATCGACAGCCTCCGCAACCGATGGTTCCACGGCCAGCCTGGCCAGAAGCTGAGCCACCTCTGGTTGGGCACCCTCGATCGCCTCCGACAGGTTCTCCGAGTCCTTCACCAGGCTGTATGCCTCGCGCACCGTCGGGTGCGTAAAGAACTCCGGAATCAGGAACTCACCCACGAACTCGGGGTGTTGGATCAACATGCGCAGCGCTTCGGTCTCCACGCCATCATGCACTTCGTTGCGTCGCGAAGCACCTCCGGCTTCGCCTCGACCTGCTCCGCCGGAACCACCGCCACCGCGACCTCCCCCGCCGGGGCGAGCGCCACCGGAAGGGCTTGACCCTCGGGAGAACCCGTCGGACGGTTCACCGGACCAGTCCGAATCGGAGCTTCCGGGGTACTCCTCGGGCATCGGCTCATCGGAGTATCTGGAGCCGGCACCGCCCTGTGTCCCATCCCGGGAGTCGCGTGAGCGGCGGGTCGCGGATTTGTCCTGACTCGGCTTTGGCCGCGGGTTGCGCAACACCTCCTGAAGCCGCGACCGCAACAGGTCCACGTCGACCCGACACGCGTCGGCGATCTCCATCAGGTAGATGTCGCGGACAAAGCCGTCGGGGTGTTCGGCCACCACTTCGAGTGCAGCTTCAGCGGCCTTGGAGCGCTCCTCGGGGCCGCGCAATGGTGACGCGGCGAGCACCCGGTCAACCCGGAACTGCAGGAATGGCTTGGCCTCGGTGACCGCCTTCCGAAGGGTTTCGGGTGCGCTCCGGGCGAGTTCATCGGGGTCCGACCCGGGCGGCAGGTCCACGACTGCTACCTCAATCCCGTATGACTTCTCCCACGCATAGACCCTGTCGGCTGCCGACTGACCGGCGTCGTCTGCGTCGTAGGCGAGCACGAGCCTGGACGAGAAGCGTTTGATCAGCTTCACGTGTTCTTCGGTCAGAGCCGTGCCACACGTTGCAATTGCCCTCGTCAGGCCGGCCCGGGCGAAACCGATGACATCGGTGTAGCCCTCACAGATGATGATCTCGCCGGCGTTGACCGCATCGGCCTTCGCCCAGTTCAGCCCGTAGACCGCCCGGGACTTGTGGTACAGATCGTTGTCACGGGAGTTCTGATACTTGGGCCCGTCGGTGTCCGGCAGCTTGCGCCCACCGAACCCGATGACGCGATTGCGTTCGTCGATGATGGGAAAGAGCACCCGCGCCCGGAAGAAATCCTGGGCCCGACCGGCCTTGTTCTCGAATCCCAGACCCGTAGCCACCAGATCTGGACGGGAGATCTTCAGAGACCTCGCCATTGTGTCCCAGCCGTCCGGCGCCCAACCGATTCGGTAGTGGCTGACCTCGTCGGCTGTGAAACCCCGGCTCCTAAGGTAACTGCGCGCCGCCGCCGCATCGGGCGAGGTCCGGAGACGCTCGTGGTACCACTCGGCTGCTCTCTCGATCTGGTTGTAGAGCTTGTTGATCCGCTTGCGGCTCTCGCCCTCGTCACGATCTGTGTAGCGCAGCACCACCCCGGCCTTGCCGGCCAGGAACTCGATGGCTCCGACGAAGTCGAGTTGTTCCTTCTCGCGCACGAACGTGATCGCATCTCCCGACGCCTTGCATCCGAAGCAGTGGTAGAGACCCGACGTCGAATCCACCGAGAAGCTCGCTGACTTCTCGGTGTGGAACGGACAAAGTCCCGACCATCGCTGACCTACCCGCTTCAGAGGCGTGTAGCCGGAGATGAGCGCGACGATGTCAGTCGTTTCTCTGACCTTAACGATGTCCTCATCGACGATGCCCACAGCGACGTGATGCTACCGGCCGCCAATGACGCTCGACCCGGATCAGCTCATCTGCTCCGACAGGTAGCCGGCGACCTGGGACAGTCCGACACGCACCTGTTCCATCGAGTCACGCTCACGGATCGTGACCGCCTGATCCTCGAGAGTGTCGAAGTCGACGGTTACGCAGAATGGGGTACCCAGTTCATCCTGACGCCGGTACCGGCGGCCAATGGACTGGGTCTCGTCGTAGTCGGTCATGAATCGACCACGCAGCTCCTGGGCGAGCGCCCTGGCCGGAACCGAGAGTTCTTCCTTCTTCGACAACGGCAGGACCGCCACCTTGTAGGGAGCGATCCTGTGGTTGAGCCGTAGGACCACACGATTCTCACCCTTGACGACTTCCTCGTCGTAGGCGGCCATCAGGAAGGCCATAGCTGTTCGAGTGGCACCAGCTGCGGGTTCGATGACGTGGGGAACCCAACGTTCGTTGGCGGCCTGGTCGTACCATTCGAGCTTCTCGCCCGAGTGCTTGGCGTGCTGGGTCAGGTCGTAGTTGCCGCGGTTGGCGATTCCCTCGAGCTCGTCCCAGCCCCACGGGAACAAGTACTCGACGTCCGAGGTGCCCGACGAATAGTGCGAGAGTTCATCCTCGTCGTGGGGACGCAGACGAAGTTGGCCCTCGGGCATGCCGTGGTCCAGGTACCACTGAAAGCGCTCCTTGCACCAGTACTCGTACCAGCTGTCCGCCTCGTCGGGATGGACGAAGAACTCCATCTCCATCTGCTCGAACTCACGGGTCCGGAACACGAAGTTGCCCGGTGTGATCTCGTTGCGGAACGACTTGCCGACCTGGGCGATACCGAATGGCGGCCGGACCCGGGTCGTGTCGATGACGTTCTTGAAGTTGATGAACATCCCCTGGGCGGTTTCGGGTCGCAGGTAGGCGACAGCGCCAGCGTCCTGGACCGGACCCGCGTGGGTCTTGAACATCAGGTTGAACTCACGCGGTTCGGTGAACGACCCGCGGGCCTTGCAGTTCGGACACTGGTCCGGGTCTTCGAGCTTGTCGAGTCGCCAACGCGTGTTGCACGAGGTGCAGTCGACCAAGGGGTCGGTGAAGTTGGCCAGGTGTCCGGATGCCTCCCAGATCTGGGGAGGCGAGAGAATCGACGCGTCGAGACCGACCACGTCCTCTCGAAGCTGCACCATTGAACGCCACCAGGCGTCCTTGACGTTGCGCAACAACAGCACGCCGATGGGCCCGTAGTCGTATGTCGAGCGAAAACCGCCGTAAATCTCGGCCGAGGGATATACGAAGCCGCGACGCTTGGTGAGATTGACGATCTTGTCGAACAACTCCGGTTGGTTACCGGCGTTGCTGGAGGAGGATTTGGACCCTGACATGGCAGAACACGCTAGCGGCCCAAAGCGACGACCCGAACTGCGCTGTCCCCGCGGCGCGACACGATCGGGCCCGGCGGCCTTCAGGAACCCATATCCCCGTCCGATGAGATCAAAGCCCGTAGTGTCTCGGGCACCGATCCCCAGATGAAAGTGGTTGCATGAGCGATCCCAACTTCCCACCACCTCCACCCGGCGGAACTCCCCCTCCACCTCCACCACCCCCCGGAGGTATGCCTCCGTCTCCTCCGCCACCGCCCGGAGGCGGCGGCTTCGGCGCTCCTCCACCACCCGGTGGCACACCCCCGCCTCCCGGCGGATTCGGCGCTCCCCCGCCACCTCCCGGTGGGTTCGGTGGACCACCCGGCGGGTTCACTCCGCCGCCGGCCCAGCCCTACGGTGGCGGGTCGGAACGGCCACAGCTCGATGTCGGCTCGTCGCTGTCGTATGGCTGGAAGAAGTTCAGCGAGAACGCCGGCCAGTTCATAGTCATGATGCTCGCGGTCGTAGTGATCACGATCGCAGCAGCATTCGCATCGGCGATTCTCTCGACGAGCGGGACCAGCGAATTCACCGGATCCGGATTCGAGATCGGAAGGGTTTCCTTCGGCGGCCTTATCTGGAACCTGATCGTGACGCTCGTCTTCTACAGCATCATCTTTGTTATCCAGGCAGGTGTATGGAGAGCCGGGCTGGGTGTTACCAAGGGGCAGACGCCATCAATCTCGCAGCTGACCGAGACCAGCAACTTCGGACAGTACGCCATGACCTCAATCTTGGTGTTCGTCGTCCCGAACCTGATCTCCAGCGTCTTGGGATGGATCAGTGGATTCCTCGCGCTGATCTTCTTCCTGCCGTTCATCGCTTGGGTAATCGCCACGGCATTCGCCCCGCTGATCGCCTTGGACAAGGGCCTGGGGCCCATTGAGGCAATAAGCCAGAGCGTCACCTGGGTGAAGGACAACCTGGGCGCGACCCTTGCGATTCTGATCGTCAGCTACATCGTCTACGTCGTCGGCGTTTGTGCCTGCGGCGTCGGCTGGCTCGCCACAGGACCAATCGCCATCGTGTCGATCTCGTATGCCTATCGGGCGCTGAACAACGAGATGGTCACTCCCTGATCGGATAGACCGGACAAGCACTGCAACTGGAACTGCGACTGGAAGGGGCCTTCGGGCCCCTTCTTCGCGTTTCAACTTTCCAACGCCCGCCCAACCGATAAGTGAACTGGTTGTCGTTCGAGTACCGATAGCTACGTGAACGACAGCCAGTTGGCGAGGACGGGTGGCTGGAAGAGCGACAGCCAGTTGGCGAGGACGGGTGGCCGGAAGAGCGACAGCCAGTTGGCGAGATTTCACCTTTCTCCGTTTCAGGCGTCGTCCAACAGCCTCAGTGCTCGTAGACGGCGCTCAATGTGTGCTTCCAGCGCCGTGGTCGCCATCGCCTCAACCTCGTGGGTGACAGCGCCTTCGGGCAGGTCAAGCACAACGTTGAGGCCGCCCCCAAGGACCGCCCGACTGACGCTCAGGGCGTCGTCGCTGACTGGGCGTCCGCCTCCGCAGCTACGACAGCGGACGCCGCCCGCCTCGACCGCCCATCCGAACGGCCCCCCGGGTTCGCCGCATTCGACGCATTCATCCAGTTCGGGCGACACACCTTCGAAGGCCAGGAGTTTGAGGAAGAACGCTGCGGCGATCATCGCCGGGTTCCGTTCCTCGACGGTCCGGATGCCGCCGACCAACATGTCGTACAGCTTGGGATTGGACTCACGGTCCTGGGCAAGTTGGTCCACCGCCTCGAGCAGCGACGACGTCCGGGAAAGTCGGGTCAGGTCCTCACGGGTGCGGCGGTGAGAATCAATGGTCTCGGTCTGGGTGACGATGTCGAGATCGCCTCTCCCCTCGTGGAGTTGCACCTGGATGTGAGACCCGGGCTCCAGACGGGATCCGAACTTGGAACCGGTGCGTCGGACACCCTTGGCAACCGCACGAACCTTTCCGTGACCCCTGGTCAGCAGCACGACGATCCGATCGGCTTCACCGAGCTTGTAGGTTCGCAGCACCACTGCGGAATCCCGATAGAGGCTCACCGTCCAAGTCTCTCACGAACCCGATGGGGGTCCCCCGATGGGGCGGCGGAGCCTGTAGGCCGCCGCAATCGTGCAGCCGCCGGCGACGTTAGAGCCGATCAGCTGGAGCCATCGGTGTCGGAAAGGCCGCCGAAGCGGCGGTCGCGACGCTGGTACTCGTCGATCGCGGCGTACAGGTCACCACGTCTGAAGTCGGGCCACAGCACCTCGGTGAAGACCAGCTCGGCATAGGCCAGTTCCCAGAGCAGGAAGTTCGACATCCGGTACTCACCCGAGGTTCGCACCATCAGCTCGGGTTCGGGCATGGCGGGGTCATAGAGATGACGATGGATCATCTTTTCGTCGATCTTCTCCGGCTTGACCTTCTCGGCGACGATCTCACGGACCGCATCGACGATCTCTGCCCGCCCCCCGTAGTTGAAGGCGATACTGACGGTCATCGCAGTATTCGAACCGGTCAGCTGTTCAGCTTCCTTGATCCGACGGATGATCCGATTGGGAACTCTCCAGTCGCGGCGACCGATGAACTGCAGCTTGACGTTGCGGGCGTGCATCTCGTCACGTCGGGTCAGCAGGATCCGCTCGTTGAAGTTCATGAGATAACGGACCTCGTCCACCGGGCGGCGCCAGTTCTCGGTCGAGAATGCGTAGACGGTGAGCCATTTCACGCCCGCGTCGAGCGCCCCCCAGATCGTGTCCATGAGCGCCTCCTCTCCAGCCGCGTGCCCGTCAGTACGGGGAAGTCCGCGTCGCTGAGCCCATCGGCCGTTGCCGTCCATGACGACGGCGACGTGCTGCGGAATACGCTGGGGGTCGAGGCTCGAAAGTTCCACGGGGGAACGGTACCCGACCGAGTGCCGGCACCCGATTTCGGGCCGCCGGCAGAAGCCGACAAGCCGTCGCTACGACTAGTAGCCGAGGCGTTCCAAGGACTGCGCCTTCGATTGCCAGTCCCGGTCGACGGTCACGTGCAGTTCGATGAACGCACCTGGCGGGAGCTGTGCCCGGACCCTGGTTCCGACCTCTTTGAGGACGCTGCCGCCCTTGCCGATCACGATCCCCTTCTGGGAATCGCGCTCGACGATGATCTCGACCCTGATCCTGGGCCATTCCCATTCGGTGACCTTGGTGGCGATCGAGTGCGGCAACTCCTCGCGGGTCACTGCCAGCAACTGCTCCCGCACCAGTTCAGCGACCCTGAACTCCTCGGGTGAGTCGCTGACCATGTCCCCCGGATACCACCGGGGACCCTCGGGCAGTCGACCGGCCAGATAGTCCACCAGTTCGTCGACACCCTTCCCGGTGCGAGCAGATATCGGGAAGTATTCGTCGAAGCCGAGCTCGGAAGCCTTCTCGAGCTGCGCCAGGATCTTCTCCGGCGCTGCTGCGTCGATCTTGTTGAGTACCAGCACTGAGTTCTTCGGCAGCTGTTCCGCGATGTAGCGGTCACCCGGGCCGATCGTCGCGTTCGCCTCAATGACCAGACATGCGACGTCGATCCCGTCGAGCGCCGAGGTTGCGGTGTCGTTCAGTCGCTCCCCCATCAGGGTCCTTGGTCGATGGATTCCCGGGGTGTCCACGAACACGATCTGTGCCCCATCACGGTTGTGGACTCCACGGATCTGGTGCCGTGTCGTCTGGGGTTTGTCCGAGACGATCGAAACCTTCTCACCCAGGATCTGGTTCACCAGCGTCGACTTGCCGACGTTGGGCCGACCGACGATGGTCACGAAACCGCTTCTGAACCCCTCCGGGGTCTCCTCGTTCGAGCTGAGACCCGCCGCGGCCAGCATCGCGTCAAGGTCGTCGCCACTCATCGTTCTTCTTCCGGATCGTCATCGGTGAGTTCCTGGTCGACCACAAGTCTGACCCTGATGACTCGGTGACCGTCCATGCGCTCGACGATCACCCGTGTCGACCCCGACTCCACCGAATCGCCTGACTCCGGAACTCGTCCGAGAAGTCCAAACACAAGCCCACCGAGTGAGTCCCAGTTGCCGCTCGGAAGATCGAGTGCGAGTTCGTCGTTGATGTCGTCGACGTTCACCGAGGCCTCGACGAGCACATCACCGTTGGGGAGGATCTCCACCAGGGGTTGGTCCTCGTCGAACTCGTCGTGGATCTCGCCCACCAGTTCCTCGAGCAGGTCCTCAAGTGTTGCGAGCCCAGCGGTGCCGCCGTACTCGTCTACGACGATTGCAAGGTGGTTGTGGCTAGCTTGCATCTCCCCCAACAAGTTGGAAACGAGCTTGGTCTCTGGCACGAACAGCGCAGGCTTGGCCAGATCTGCCACCGCAATGTCGCCGCCGCCCTCACGCTCGACCCGCATTGCGTCCTTGACGTAGACGACGCCTTCGATGTCGTCGGTGTTCTCACCGGTGACCGGGAAGCGTGACAAACCACGTTCGATCGCGGCATCGATCAACTCAGAGATCGTTGCAGTGCCGCTGATAGTGACCATGTCGGTCCTCGGAACCATGATCTCGCGGGCGACAGTGTCACCGAAGTTGATGATCGACTCGATCAGGTCACGTTCGGACTCCTCGATGATTGAATGCTCGGCGGCCTCTTCAGCGAGGGCGAGCAGTTCCTCTTCTGTCACGAATGGGCCGGCCTTGAGTCCCTTACCCGGCAGGATGACATTTGCGGCCCCGATGAGGGCCCGGGCGGGTAGGCGAAGAATCCGACCCATGAATTCCACCAACGGAGCGGTGAGCATGGCCGCTCGCTCGGTCTGCTGCAGCGCCCAGGTCTTGGGCGCGGCTTCGGCGATGACGAACAGCACGACGACGTTGATCACGATACCGAACACGACACCCCACGGTCCGAAGAGCCGGGCCGCGAGGACACCGACCAGGGCCGACTGGATGGTCTGGACGATGTTCACCGAGAGGTACACCGAGTTCAGATCACGTTCAAGGTTCTCGACGATCCGTAGGACTCGCCCGCCTGCCCGCGGGTCCTTCTGTGCGAGGGCGGAGGCGCGCGACTTGCTCATCCGGGTGATAGACGTTTCGGCAACTGCAAACACCGCCGCGAAGATCGTCATCACGACGACGACGACCGCAAGCGCCAGATCGATTCCGCCCATCAGCTCATCTCCTCGGTGGCGGACCACGGGTCTCGGGCGGGTGCTCGGTGAAATAGCTGCATCAGTTCTCGCTCACGGTTCCACATGGCCGACTGGGTATCTGCGTCCTCATGATCCCATCCGACAAGGTGCAGCGCCCCGTGGACCACGAGTAGCGCCAATTCATCCTCAACCGTTCCAGCGTGTTCGGCGGCCTGATCGGCAGCGACGGCCGGACACAACACGATGTCCCCGACGAGCCAGGTGACGGTGTCGACCTCGGCGGAGTCGGCCCCAGCCTCGGCGTCTGCGTCCACCTCGGCGTCGTAGGCACCGTCGATAGGAAAGCTCAACACGTCGGTGGGTGAGCCGTCTCCGTCCAGGTGTTGTGCCTTGAGTTCCGCGATCACAGCCGGGTCGACCAGGGTCAGAGACGCCTCGGCGGAGCCCGGAATTCCTTCGCTCTGCAGGACACTCGAGATCAGGGCCGTGAGCCGATCGAGGTCAACTGCACCCGAAGTTTCATCTGGACGGTCGCGCTCGTCCACACCGCTCACCTGCGGTGCGCTCTGGTTCATGATTCCGGTTTGTCGCCTTTGGATTCGTTGGATCGAATCCCCGCGTCACGAAGGTCATAGGCCTTGACGATCTCGGCGACTATCCGGTGTCGCACAACGTCGGAGCTTCCAAGCCGTACGAAGCCGACGCCCTCGATATGGGAGAGCATCTTCTCCAGACCACCCAAGCCCGACTTACCTCCCGGCATGTCGACCTGGGTCGCGTCGCCGGTCACGACCGCCTTGGACCCGAAACCGATCCGGGTGAGGAACATCTTCATCTGCTCGGGAGTGGTGTTCTGGGCCTCGTCGAGGATGATGAACGAACTGTTCAGGGTGCGACCTCGCATGAAGGCCAGCGGTGCGACTTCGACCACCCCGCGCTCGATGAGCTTCTGAGCGCCTTCGCTGCCGACCATGTCGTGGAGCGCGTCGTAGAGGGGTCGGAGGTACGGGTCGATTTTGGCCATGAGGTCCCCGGGAAGAAACCCGAGTCGCTCCCCCGCCTCGACCGCCGGTCGGGTAAGCACGATGCGTTCGACTTCCTTGGCCTGCAGCGACTGGACCGCCATTGCAACCGCCAGCCAGGACTTGCCGGTTCCGGCAGGACCGACGCCGAAGGTGACGGTGTTCTCGCCAATCGCGTCGACGTAACGCTTCTGCCCGGCGGTCTTGGGACGAACCCGTCCGCCACGGTAGGTGCGCAGCAGTTCCGCTGTGAGAACCTCTGATGGCCGTTCATCGGCGTTGATCATCTCGACGGTGCGGCGAACGGTCGAGTGTTCGAGGCTGTGGCCCTTCTCGATCAGGACGATAAGTTCCTCGAAGAGCCTTCCGACCCGTTCCGAGTCGGTTCCGGTGATCGAAATCTCATTTCCCCGGGCGAAGATCTGCGCCTCCGGAAACGCTTCCTCGATGATCTCCAGCAGTTCATCCCGGGTGCCGAGCAGGTCGGTCATTAGATGGTTGCCGGGAACTCGGACCAAGGTGCGGACGGGACCCTGAGCCTGGCTACTGGCGCCCTCGGGTGAAGAGCCCAAAGCTCCAGGAGTGTCGGAAGGATCCATTGCGAGTAAGAGTGTAGTGGTGAACCAGCGACCGACGGATGACGACGACGGCCCGGATGCGGCAACTGGCACCGACTTCGATGCAGACCTGTCCCTCGCCAACCTGCGCAGCTCGCAGGCTGCCGGAAGATTGCGCCGCGAGAACCGGGAGATGCAACGGAGACGTGAACAGACCACCATTCGATCGCTGTTGCACGGATCGACCGGTGAGACAGTCGTCGCCCACACCGCGGGAGCAACAACTCACTCCGGGACCATTGTCGAAGTCGGCCTTGACTACGCAGCGATCGAGTCCGACGCGGGGCTCTGTTGGGTCGCCCTCGACGCGGTGAGTGCGGTTGAACTCGAAACCGACAATGTGCTCGACACCGAATTTGAAGAAGTATCGGATTCGATGTTGATCGACGTGATCGAGGATCTGATCGCAGCCGAGGCGATCCTGAGCGTCACCATGCAAAACGGTGCCGTCCTGGTTGGCGAACCGACCTCTGTGGGACCGCTGCTCTTTCTCCGAAACAGGATCCGCCGCGGAAGTTCGGTCGTGAACCTCGAAATGATCTCGGCTGTGGAGATCAAACGGCCCTGAACTGCAAGTCTTGAGCAGGCTGCGACCCGAGCCGGCAGCGGCTAGTCGTCCTCGATGGTGAGGGCGCTCTCGAGCGCCTCAGCGTTCGATGCGTCAGGCCCCGGGACCGTGGTGTCCAGAATCGCCTTGTCCAAGCTTCCGGGAGTTATTCGACACTCCTCGATGAAGTTGGCAACTTCCGATTCCTTTAGACGAATCACCCGACCGAATCGGTAGGCCGGGAGTCGGCCGTCGTCAATGAATCGGTACAGCGTCCTCGGGGTGATGCCGAGTCGTCGTGCTGTTTCATTCGTATTCAGCCAAGTGATATCCGCAGTGCTCACGGAATCACAGTAGCAAATCCCTATGACACTTCTGATGCACACCCACCCAACAGCCTGAACGACCGCACCTTTTTACCTACTTTCCACCCCTTGACGGTTCTTCATTAACTTTCATATCCTCTCCATCTATTGCATTTCTTCTGGGGAAGGGCACGTGCACGTGGTTGAAAGGTCTAGGGCCAATACGGCCGAGGAGCGGGCGAGGCGTCGAGCCGCAGTTCGTATCAGGCGGAACTCCCGGTCCGACGCATCTAGGACGCTCAGGCCATTCCAACTTCCGCCCCGTCGGGCCCTCATTGGTGGCGCTCTGGTCGCCCTCGCCGCAATGGGTGTGTTCGTCGCTCACCGAAATGCCTCGACTCCACCCGAGACTCGCTACCTCGTCGCCTCCAGAGATGTCTCCGCCGGGACCGTCCTGACTTCCGGAGATCTGGGTTCGGTGGCACTCGACCTGCCCAACGACATGAACGTCGTCGAAGCTGAAGGAGCGGCTGAACTGATCGGGCGCGTGGCGTCGACAAATCTCAACAAGCTCGACCTGGTTTCTCCAACGGATGTCTACTCCGACGGCCGCTTTGCAGCGACCGACTCGGTCGAAGTGGCACTCGACCTTCCGGCAGCAAGGGCGCTTGCCGGACTGGTCCGGCCCGGTTCGATGGTCGATGTGCTCTCCACCGACACCAACCAGGGAGGGACAGAGGTGCTGGCCCAAGAGGTGAGGGTCTCATCGGTGGATGAATCCCGCACCGCAGCAATTGGCAGCAGCGGAGCTGTTCGAGTCGTCCTTAGTGTCAATGGCTCCGAGACCGCCCGCGCCCTGGTCGATGCTTCGTTGCGAGCAGAACTAACTCTCGTCCTTCCACGCCCTACTCCGGTTGGCGAACCATGAACGATCGCTTCGTGGTTGTCGGATTGGCGAGGTCAAGAAGCAAGTGGTTTTCCGAGATGACGCGGTGGTCGACCTCATCGGTCATCCCGGTCGACTACATGAAGGCCATCACGTCGGATGAGGTCCGCGCGATTCTCGGATCGGGTCGTCAGGTCTCGGCGCTCATCGCGGATGCATCAGTACCGGGAGTAGATCGCGAGCTCATTTCGCTGGCGGTCGAGTCGGAGTCCATCGTGATCGTCATTGCCGACGGATCCGGTCGACGCGACTGGAACGCCATTGGAGCAGTCGCTGTCCTGGACGACGACTTCACGCCCGAGGAACTCACCGAGATTCTCCGGCGTAGCGCCAGGGCTCTGGGACCCACACAACGTCGAAGCGCCAGTCTGTCCATCTCTCTGGCTGAGGAACTCGAATCGGCGGCCAGAACAATCACGGTCGCCGGAGCCGGGGGCAGTGGTAGCTCGACTGTTGCCATGGCGCTTGCTCAAGCGCTGGGCGACAGGTCCAGGCTCAGCGACACGGGGCGAGCGGTAGCGCTGGTCGATGGTGCTCGCCGGGCTCACCTCTCGCTCTATCACGACGTCGGAGACGTAATCCCTGGACTCCCCGAACTCATCGATGCCCACCGCGCAGATCGACCCGACCCGGATGAGATCGGCCGCCTCTTCTTCCGCATCGAGGATCGCGGGTACGACCTCCTACTGGGACGTAGACGACCTAGGGACGCGGCTTCGATGGGACCGATCTCAACCGCCGCAGCAATAGAGGGAGTCAGACGGGCTTTCGACACAGTGATCATCGACGTCGACTCCGAACTCGACGGCGAGGGCGAGACCGGTTCAGTCGACATAGAGAACCATCACGGAGTCACGCGGGTAGCGGCAGACTCGTCCGACCTGGTGCTCCTCGTGGTACGTCCCGGCATGAAGGGCATGCACGATCTGGTCGAGCTTGTCGATGCCTTTTCGGAATTCGGGGTCCGCCGGAACAAGTTGCTGCCAGTGGTCAACCTGGCGCCTCGGAGCGCTGTGGCGCGAGCCGCTCTTACAAAACTGGTCGCGCAGCTCTCGGCCCTCGATGGCGAATCGGCCCACCCTCCCATCTTCCTGCCACAGGTCCGTTCGCTCGAAGACATCCACAACTGTGCGTCGCGCCTGCCGTCGACCCTCACCGCACCGCTCGGCCGGGTAGTGGACCACCTCATCCCAGCCAATGGCGCAGTCACGTCGACGGTGAAGGGATCTCCACCGAAGCTCGGCTCACATGATCATCCCCGGATCGAGGTCGCATGATGGTCGAAGCCACCACTCCGCTCGAACAGATCGAGCGCTCAGTGCAGTCCCGAGCGACATCACTCTCCCTCGATGTCGACTCCGACGATGGGCGTGCCCGTCTGAAGGAGATGATCGACGAAGCGGTTCTTGAATGGACCGCCCAGCATCAACGAGGGCAGCGTCAGATCGCACTTTCCGATCCCGACGGTGTGGCCGACCGTGCGTTCAGAAACCTTGCCCGCTACGGACCGCTGACCGAACTCCTGGGTTAGGTGAGAGTGGGGTCCTACTTGTCTGGGCCCTGACTCCTCCCCCCCTTCCGGAAGCGCTGCCAATCCGCGCTGAGGCTCCTCGCAGGCTCTGCATCCTCCGCCATCGCCGACCTGTCGTCTCTCGCCGACGGGTCCTGCGGTGCAATCTCCTACTGAAGGGGACGCCACCACTGTGCGCCCAATTTGGCTACAACAGTCGATCAGGCGCTACTCGGTCCCCGGAAGAAGCCGTATCTGCCGAAGTTCTTCGCTTTGGTGAATGGCACTTCTGAGACGTCCGGATCCGACCCGTTGGGTGGATCAATGTTTTCCATAACGATCACTTGGCATCCGATGCGTCGTTGAACGTCCTCGTAGAACGCATTGGCTACGGCGTTGTCTGCCTGCCCCTCGCCATCTTCTGCAAGGTCCGGCGGCCTGTAGGTGATCAGGGGCGAATCAAGAACAACGAACCCAGGATGCGGCAGATCCCGCTCGTAGCAGTACTGGGCCAATCCCAATGTAAATGCTGCATGGAGAATCGCTCGGACGCCTTTGCCGTGAGCCGATCGAAGCTGACCCCCCGATATCAGGTCCTGTTCAGACCGGTCGTAACGCACTCCCGTCGCCTCGGGCACACCCCACGCTCGGAGGCAGTCGGTCATCTCGTCCGAGAACTCATCGAGAACCAACAGATTCATTCGAGCTGCAGCCGAAGCGGTATCGGCCTTCGCTGCGCCGCTGACCTCAGTTCGGATCCGGTAAAGCTCCTCCGCCTGGTCGTAGAGCCCTATCACGCGCTCCACACGAGACCGCAACTCAATGAGCTCTCGTAGCCCGGAGGTTTGCGGATCAAGTTCTTCATCCAGTCGGCCAATCTGCTTACGCGTAGCGCTAATGGACTCGACCGCACTTTCGATGGCGACAGCCTCAAGGGCGGCGTCCCGCTCGACATCGCTGATTGTTTGGGACAAGTCGGCTCGAAGAGCTTCTGTCTTGCTAGTTTCAGCGACGACCGACTCACTCAGGAAGGTCTCGTCGCCTTCACATTCCTCGTTGAGATGCTGGTGCTCCTCCTCGGCGCCGCAGAACGGGCACGTCCCCGCCTGGAAGTATCCGAGGAGCGTTCCCGCCTCCGCCAGCATCGCTAGCCGGTCCAGATCGCTCTGATACTGGCGTGACAGCAGAGCGAAACGAGCTCGGAGGGCTTCGAGATCAGACAGACGATTCCGGCGGACACTCAGATCTCTTTGAGCTGCGCCCAAATCCCGTGCCAAACCTGCGCGGCTGTCAAGGAGGTGGGCCGTGGACGCAGCTGACTCGTCAATTGTCGCGTTTAGACGGTCGAGTTGTGAGCGAACTTCGCTGAGCGGGGCTGCATCGGTCAACCTCTTCTCTACAGCCAGGATCATCTCCTCGATGACATCCGCCCGGGCGAGCTGATGAGCCTTCGATTTCGCCGGGTCGGCGGTCGCCGTCAACGACGAGTCATCGTCATCCTCCAACACGGACCGAAGCACGGAAATCTCTTTAGTCTTCGAAATGTACGAGCCGGTCAGAGCTGGCGATGTCTGAGCCTGCATCTGAGTCTCGTCTACTACGCAGAGGTGGGCGAGATTTCGGAAGCTGAGCGAATCGGTCTGACCCTTGGCGTTCTTGCGAACCCGCCTGCCGGTGAATGAAAGCTGCGAGAGGAAGAACTGGGAGAGGTTATCTTCGTTCGTCGCATGGTGCTTCGGCCCGAGCACGCGCTCCGAAGGCTCCAACGGAAGTGTCCGGATATCGCCGTCGTAGACGCTGATGGAGCCACCGTTCACCGACCTTGCCAGGGTGATTTGACTGCTATTCGGGAGGATCAGTCCGAGGAGAACCGTGCTGAATCCGGCCAGCTCAGGTACCTCCTTCAGCGCAGTGCTGCCCAACATGAAGTCGATGGCATCCACCATGAACGACTTTCCGGTGTCGGACGGCCCATGCACAATTGTCGTGTTCGCACCAAACTCTACGCTGGCTGGTTCAGTCGCCGAACCCACGACCGTCAGATGCAATAGCGTCAGTCGTTCCATGTCAGTTCCTCGGATCTGATGTTGCAGCTTCTGCGATCTCGAACTCAGCTGCCCAGTGACCCGAGATGCGTTGCATGACGGAGCGAAGCTCAACGTCGTCCAGGGTCCCGAACGTTTCGACTACCCATGAGGCGCGCTCGTGAAGCCTTAAGGCATATGTCGTTTCGAGGATCCCGATGAAGGAAGGCGCCGAATCTGAGGCTAGGAACCGGATCCCATCCCCAGTTGCGACAAGGTCCACCAGCTGGGCGCGGACCATTGCGTTGAGACCCTTCTGGAGGATCTCCCGCTTCATTCCAAGCTCTCCAGCACGAATAGGTATCGGTGGATGCAAGCTGGGCGGCCCGCCGACATCACCACTGTGAAGAACGCAGTGATCGAAGAGAACGAGATCGTTCAGGCCAACGTCTCGGGGCAGAGACTCAGACAAGACCATCAGCACTCTGACTCCGGCTTCGAGAGGACTGTTCAGCGAAGATGTCACGGCGCCGGCACCCATCTCAGGCGATCCACATTTGCTAGCTGATGGCAGATGCCATGCCGGTCACGAGTATTCGATACCTGCACAATGACGTGACTTGCTAGGTCGACCTGGGCTGCAGCGACGAGAACGCCACGAAGTCGATCTAGCCCGGTGTCGTGGTGGGATTCAGCAACATCGACGACTCCATCATGGATGTCTTGCTGTAGTGCCTCGAACGTGCCAACCGGCACCGAATCTCTGGCGTAGACGCGAAGCGCCTCCGCGCTGTAGAAGTTGATTCGCTGCCTCTTGAAGTGGTCGCCCGTGTCTGGATGGCTGGCGGCGGCGGCAACCGTCGAAATTTCCGCAGGGTGGACCTCGGCGTATGCCTCAACCAGCTGCTCAACGTATCGAGCCTCCGACGCCGCGACCGCTAGAGGGGGACTTGGCGCCGATGGACGGGGCTTGAGCGGACCGCCGAATCTCGCCACGTGGTGTCTCGTCGTCTCATGGACCTTCAACACCTCGTGCAGCTCAACAGACTTGAACATGGAAAAGTCCGTTTGATTCGCAAGCTTTATGACGGCGTTCAAATCGGAGGGGTCAAGTCCGGCGGTGGCGCTCCAAGGCTCTTCGCACTTATTTACAAATCCGCTTCGAAATTTGCTGGGCTTCAAGATCAGCTTGCTCAGCATGGAGCCGCAGCCTCGTGGCGCTAGGAAGCTGTACTCGTCGGGCATCTGGTAGTCGTCCGCCACCACATGGAGAAACATCTTGAGTAGCTCGGGGTAAACGTTCGATGGCGAGAGGGCGGCAGCGTAGTGCTTGCACTGGTAGCAGTCCCACGCCCCTTCGAATCCGGCGTCCGATTTAAAGCCGGCGACGTCGATTCCTTCATCGCCTGTTCCGCCCATCCGTTTCACCTTCACGTAGTCATTGCGAAGGGCAGACACCCATTCGCGAATGAACTCCTCCCACTCGCCTGGCGGGTAGAAGAACAGGCGTTGCTTCGGCGAGACAGGCGGACCGCTCGCAGAGAACGTGGAAGATGGCGACGCAAGGACTTCGAAGTCGCTCAAGGACGGAGGACCCGCCGGACCTGAGATCGCGTCATCCTCTACTAGGGCCACCAGCTGCCTTCCCCCGGCGCGATGGCGCCTGCACTTCCGTCTGGCCCGCCCAGCACGGTCCAGCCAGCACACGCTATCGCTTGCGAATGAAATCGCAATGGACTCACGCCAACCACCGACTTCCAGATCGAAGAGGGTGTAGGCGCCCTGCCTCGATTCTGTCGACGCCCAGTCCGGCATTACCCAGGTCCTTGGTCTGTTGCGTTTCCCTCGTTGAGCACCGGTCCGGCGGCACTCCGTTGCTTGTTCGCATCCGGCGCTCGTCTGGGCAGACTGCTTTGGCTAGTCGGCTCCAGGCAATCAACTCGCCTAACGGTGATAGGGCCGCTCATCGCGGCCCACCGGCGCTCGGACCTGTATCCAGGATTGCGGTTCAGTCAGAACGCTATGGTGCGACGTGGCGCTAATTCACTGTGGCATCTGCGGCAAGCGATCAACCTGGGAGCTCGTGAGTGGGAGCGGGCGAGAGGAGTTGCTGCGCCTACCGCCCGCGTGTCCGTACTGCTCGATGGCAGATGGTTGGGCAGTGATCGACATCGAGGTACATGAGATCGAAGGCATCGATCGTGTGTTCGAACAGGTGGCTCTCTACGCAGCGACGGTCCAGCCGGAGGCGGTCGGATCGGTGCTCCTCGGCCTATCTCGAACTGATCAACTGACAGTCGAGCTACTCGACCTCTTGGTGATCTTCTTTGACCATGTGCAGCTTCAGTACTCATCATCAGTACTGGCGGCAGACAATCGGTTGGGGCGACACTTACGCACCTACGCCGGCGAAGGTCTGATCTCGTTTATTCAGCTCGACCCATGGTCCAATCGGAATAGTCCACTTCCGTCGACGGTCCTCAACTTCGCTCCGTGGAATTCTGCTCTTCGGCAGGCGGATGGTTCAATCTTGCAGATCGAAGCCCTGGTCCAGGCGTTGGCCGAGGTCGACCGCGTTCGTATCGAACGAGATGAGAACGCGGCCAGACGGGTGGATGAGGCGTTCAGTCTCTACCAGGCGGCTCACGACGGCAGAGCCGAGTGGGTTTCGTTTCCCGTGGTTCAGCGTGCCATCGGATTCGAGTATCTCGCGGCTCTCAGCAATGCGAGCCCACTGATGAGCTCCGCACTTCGATCGTTTGGATCGAGCGCAATACTCGGCTTGCCGAGCGACCTCGACGAGGCCGTCGTAGCGACTCCATTTGTAACGGAAACCTGGTGGTCTTCAAGACTCAATGTCGACGAGCAGTTGCCGAGAACGGCGAAAGACATCCTCAAGTTTCGTTTGGAGGCCCGGGGATTCGTCAACACGGCAGTCGGCGCAGTAGAGCACAGCACAGGCCCGGGAGACTATGAAGAGGCGGTGTCGGAGGCGATGGCGGCGACCGTTCGTCGAGGGCGCTTGGCGCGAGCGGCGACATCAACGCCGGCCGCGGTAATGCTGGGTGGGGCGGTCGCAACCGCTGGCAATGTCGTTGGCGGAACTGCAGGGCCTGTGTTGGGTGGAGTCGGGGCGTCGAGTACCACACTTGCGATGGAGTGGATCGGAAGACGGATCAGAGGCTCCTGGACCCGATACTTCATATCCCCGTGAGGCGGAAGTCCTCCGGACGGAGGTCCAACCAACACCGACTATCACTCAGTTCGGACATTCCACCAACACCTATCACCTAACCCCTGACCGAACTCCTGGACGACGACGATGTCTGGGAAATCATGGTCAACGCGCCCGACTCAATCTTTGTCCGGCGTCACTCGGGTGGCAGCCGTTTCCACGACGAGGTCTTCCACGACGACGAACACGTGACAAGGACCATCACCAAACTCCTTGATGATTTCGGAACATCGCACCGAAAGCTCGACCCGAAGGAGGGGCTCCAGGACGCGCAACTCGAAAGCGGGGCACAGATACACCTGGTCCGTGGCAATCTGAGCCGCGGCGGACATCTGTTGCTCAACATCCGGAAATTCTCGGGCGTTTCCATCACCAGACTCGATGAACTTGTCCGACGTGGTTCCCTTACGACTAACGCCGCAGACTTCCTGAGCGCGGCTGTCCGCTCCCGGATGAGCATCGTCTTCGCCGGGGCTCCGGGGGCGGGTGAGACAACGCTGCTCTCGTGCTGTGCCGCAGAACTCGATCCGTCCCTACGGGTTGTCGTGGCCGAGGAGGTTTTCGAGGCCGACGTGCCGATACTCAACGTCGCCAGCATGCAGACCCGACCTGCACGCTCGGACCGCAGTGAGGTCGATCTCCGCCGGCTGGTCGCGCGTTTCCTACGGATGGCTCCCGCCGTGGCGATCGTCGGGGAGGTCAGTGATCGTGAAGCGCTTCCCCTGCTCCGCTCTCTTCGGGCGTCACCGGTTTACTGCGCGTCGTAAGCCTGACTTATGAAAGTGCCACCAGGGTTATGAATCTCTGTGGGCCGGATTATGAGTGGGCGCCTTAGCGGCCTAGACGGGCCAGCCACCGTGCCCGGTCGGTAGGAGTGTCCTTCGTCGGCCGTTTCTGGCCTACCGGTGGCGTACCAAGCACTCGCTCGCAGGCGCACGTGGTGGGTGAGGACTCGTAGCGGGAGAGGCGTTGCCCGTGGCACCAGTCGCATCGTTCCCCGAAGGCGTTCGGGTGTGTGGTGTCTACTGCATCGAGGTAGCTGATGGCAGCGTCCACGACGAGTAGTTCCCGGTCATCGGGTGGGGTGTCGGGGGTGAGGTGGCGTTCGAGCGCAGCGGCGGTCATTGCGAGCGTTTCGTACAAGCCGTCGATTCGCTGCGTATCGAAGACGTGTTCGTTCACGTAGATCATGGAGTACAGAAAAGCACACGCCCGGGCCTCCGGGAAGCAGCGTTACGAGTCGTCGTCTTCGACTTCTTCCTCTTGGCCGATGAAGCCCTTGATGCCGGGCTTCTTCCGCATCGGTACTAGTCCTGCGTCTTTCATCGCTATCTCCAGACCAGGATCTTTGCCCTGACCCCCGACGGTCGCCCGCATCGCTTCTTTCAACTTCGTCTTGCGGTTGCTCGTGTCCCTGACCAGATCAAGTCGGCTCCTGAAGTGAGTGAGCGCCTCTTTCCCCCCGTCGCTCAACATCGGGAGAGCAATACCGTCGATCAACTTCGTCAGCGCAGTGGGCGACGTGACTCCCAGGACGTTCCATACGTCGAGAAGATCGCGGCGACGGTCGTTCCTATTGCCGGATCGTTCGTACTCCTTCACGAGTGCGCTCGCCCCGCCGTTGTCGTCAACCTCGTGCCACCGAACGTCGCGTAGGAAGTCCAGATTGATCCGTCGCTTCTCTGACCCCCGTATCTCGGCTAGCGCCAAGGCTTCACGTTCGTCAGGTTTGAGATCTGAGGCGCACGTTCGTACAGCGTCGGCAACGACGGAGTACCGACCTCCGTCCAGGTACGGCTTCGCCGCTGCGTGCAGTTCGGTACCGGTCCTGGCGAAGTGCTTAATCCAGGCGGATACGCCGTTCTTCACGGTGACGAGGTGAGCAGTGCCGAGGTCGCTTACTTCTGTATCGGTATACGGAGCCGGAATCGAATGGAAACGAGCGCGCAATCGTCCCGCCACCCGAAGAGCCAAGTCCTCTTGTTGGGGAGTAGGTAACCAGGGTGAGTTCCTGATGGCATCGGTCAGCGCAACACCGGCATCCTCGGAACACTCAGTTGCGGACCAGAGCGACCAGGTACGCACAAAGCTCAGGAAGGCATCGGCGTTGTTCTGGACAGGTGGTGAGGGGTCCGTCGCCATCGCCTGCGAAACAAGTTCAGCGATCGCGTCTGCAATCGGCTGGGCGTCCACAAGATGCTCTTCAGCGAACCGTCTGGCGTGTCCCCACGTGCCTGCAACCGATGCCGCCACCGTGCTGTTCGTCGTGGCAGTTGAGCACACGTCGTCGTGGATCGCGTCGCTAGCGGAGGTACGAACCCACTCATCGTCTTGAACACGAGCAACTTGCCGCATAGCGGCAAGGAAGTCGGGTTCATGCTCTGCGTAGCCGTTGCCTAGTTCCTCACGCTGCCGCCAAAGCATCCGAACCGCAGATTCCAGGCCCTCACGGCGGTCATCCGTGGTCCCGAAGTCGTCCGGAAGCTTCTCAAACCACGCCTGCAACGTCTCTGGGTCGAACACGCGGACTCTCTTGATGAGCATTGCTTTCACGTCATCTGGGATTCGATCGACGGATAGGCGGCGCACGGCGGTATCGGCTGCCGTCCAGTACCTTTGATCCGGCGTTGCGAGTGCTGCGCGAAGCAGACCGGCGACGACGACATGAGAACCCGAACTGACGCAGTGATCGAACGCCACCTTCAGAGCATCTACGGCTTCGGAGACAAGAGCCTCATCCTCGCCTTCCTCTGCACGCTTCTTGTCATCGTTGACAGCGTTGGACAGGGTGCGAACGATCTGCAACTGGGCCTCAGCCATGATGTCGGAGCCTGACGAAAGCGACTCGACTGCGTCAGCAGTGCTTGGAGCCGCTCCGACGATGAGACGAGTGCCGACGATCGCTCCGAGTCTCTCGCGATGTTGAGGCATCAGGCGGTCACCACTGCGGACGATCTGGTCGCCCAGGTTTCCGGTGAACGCCTCCTTCGTGCGTAGCACCTGCTTGACAAGATCGTCTGCACCTTGTCGATCACTTCGCAATCCGAGCATGAACGCACCGCCTAAATGCTGCGGTCGCAATTCCGTTCGAGCGCTGTGCGCATTCACGGCTCCGATGGCCTGGTCCGCACAGTCCGTCAGAACCTTGTCGCTCCTACCAGCAGCTACCGACAGAAGAACGCCGACGAGATTCTCCCCATTGATCCCTGGAAACGCTTCGTACGTGAACTGGGAGAGCAAGCGAATAATGCGGGACTGCGTCTCGGGATCCTGTTCATCCACGGTCGCAACAACGTCTTCGGCCCTGCCTTCTACCGCAGCGTTTTCAAGCTCTTCAGCGAGCGACTCGTCAAGGTCGAACAAGTTTCCCTGTCCTTCGAAGAAGATCAAGTCCCGACTGATTGCGAAGTCGCTCGTCTTCATGAGGTAGTGCTGAAGCTGCTGTCTAAGGGTCGCTGAGGGGTTCCTTGAAGCTGCTTCGTCCAGGTCGTCGGCAGTCGTCGGTTCAGATGGTTGATCGGACTCGGAGTCTCTGGACTTATCGTCCAGCATTGTGTCTACGGCAGTGCCGCCCAGGGCGAACCGTTGAGCGACGTTCCAAACTTGGTCTGATACCTCTGGCGGTTTCGGTGCCCGAGGGTCGGCGGCGAGCAGCAGGAACAGTTCAGGTAACCGCCGCGAAATTGTGAGTCCCCGTGCGAAGTCGGGGAACTCGGTTCGGAGGGTCACCAACTTCGCGAGTTCCAGCGCACGATCGGCGGGATGAGCAGAGAGATGCCCTTCTTCCCACCGCTTTGTCGCCATCCGGTACGTCAGTACGAAGTTGTTCAGGAGTGTCTTTACGCGACGCGGGCTGCGTACGTGGGTTGGGATCAGAACACTGATCGTCCATGGAACGTTAACCCGAGCGTCGGTCCAAACACCTTCCCGCCCATCGACCAGTTCGATGGCATAGTGGCTGACGCGAGCGGGCAGTAGCGGCGGCAGGCTCATCTGGTAGTGGAAGACCTTGTCCAGATAGGCGCTACCCGAGGAGTAATACGGGTTTGCCGTGTCGGACGGTGTCGTTTGACGTACCTGCTTGCTGAGAGCCTGTTCCAGAACGTGTTGGTCGGCGGCGACGATGAACACCGTTCCCTTGACGTCTAGGAACGTACGGACTGTGTCGAGCACGTCAACAACTCGGTCCGCTGGGCAGCGATCCAACTCATCTACGAACACGACGAGACGCTTCGCGTCTGCACGGTCAACAAGTTCGCAGAACTGTCGTTCGAATTCTTCGTCGGTGCTCGGTATGTCTCGGGACCGCGTCATGGGAAGGCTTTTGCCGGCGATTGCAAAGAGTCCACCGAGAACTGCTGCGGGGGCGAATGAGAACCCGATAACGCCCGAGAAGTAGGTACCGAATCGGTTCCAGAATTCAGTCGGGTTCTCGTCCGCAACGAGGGAGTAGACGCCTGCGACGATCGCTGAGATGAGTACCGCGAGCACAAGTCCAGACGCGAGTATTCCAGCGAACACTGCGACGGCCCGCTGGACGGTGACCTTTGTGAACCGCAGTTCCGTTGAGGTTTGCGAGTGGTAGAGGTCGGTGCGGAATGTTTCTGCTTCCTTCGCGGGGAGCAGTTCGACGGCCATCTGAGAGAGGAAGTGGCGGCGAAGTGGTATCTCTGCATACTTGAAGGCGTCGAACCGGGCGAACTGAATCCTGGGTTCCTTGGCGAAAACGGAACCGTCAAAGTGTTCACGGAGCAGGTTGGCGATGCCGGTCTTGCCTGATCCCCAGGGTCCATAGAGCGCGACGTTCGCAGGCGTCTCCACGGTGGCTGAGAGCTTCGCCAACTCATACGCCACGTCGCCGTGACGGAACTTGTCTGCGCCCTCAGTCTTCACCTCGCGGTCATCGATCAACTCAGATCGCTGTTCCGCCTCTGGTTGTCCCGCCACTGCTTCGTCCCGCCCTAGTAGTTCTCTCGAATGTAGGCGTACGCCCTATCGAAAAGTTCGCCCGTCGTGGGAAGGCCACGGTTCTTCAACACCAAGCGAACTTCCTTACGCACCACTCGGTCACCGGTCTGCGTTTCGTTCCACCCAGAGAACCGGGTTTGGCGGACGATCTCATCGATGTCCTTCACGATGTCTTCGATTGCTCCCGGCGTTTCGGGCGGTGCGTACTCTTCGAAAATCTGGGTGAGCGCACCGATGTGCGGGTCAGGCAGCAGCGAGTCGAGTTCGTCCAGGTTCCCTTCGTCCTCGGCCTTCTCGGCTGCGGTGACCTGCTGAGCGAGTTCCAAGAGGTCGCGGAGGAACTCGGCGGACGCACTGGCTTTGTCGAGTTGTGAGCGGCGTAGCTGTTCGAGTCGTTCAGACAGCCGCTTGTAGACGCTGTGCTCGTTCGCTTGCATGCGTCGCCGTAGGCGTTCAGCGATGGTGTCCAGTGCTTCGCCCACGGTGAGTGTCTCGGCGTGAGCGCCAGCGGTACCTGGGAGGGAGAGTTGGCGGATCGCTTCGATCGCGCCCTCATCCACGACCACTTCATCCAGCCCGGTGCCCGTGACCTTCACATCCGAGATGTGTCCGTGAACGAGTTCCAGCGTCTTCGCACCCAACCGCTGCCACAGAAGAGCGTCGGACACCTTGGTGGGCTTGACCGACTCGTAGACCTTGGCGAGCCACTTGTAGTCGTCGGTGTACGGCTTCAGGACGGGGTTCGGGTAGAGGAACTCCCACATCGCCTGCGCTGTGAGGAAGTCTCGGGCGAACTCGTCGCGCACGGTGCCCTTCGGGATGCGTTCCTGGGCAGCGACCAGCGTTTCGTAGCCAACGTCGCTGCGGTCGATCCCATCGAACCGAGCAAGCAGGCCATCCAGTGCTGCTTCAAGTTCTTCCAGCAGGCCAGTGACATCCACGGGACGCATCCCACCCGTCTCGGGGTCAGCGTCACGGAGTGCCTTCGCGATCTCGTCGCCCAGGCCCGTGTAGTCCACGATCAACCCAAACCGCTTTTCCTGCTTCGTGACCGGGTTCGTCCACCGCCTGTTGGTTCGGCAGATCGCTTGGAACAGCGTGTGGAGCTTCAGCGGGCGGGCGAGGTACATTGCGCCTTCGTTGCTCGCATCGAACCCCGTAAGCAACTTGGCCGTGACGATCAGGAACTTCAGCGGGTCGCTGTGGTCACGGAACCGGTTACGGACCTTCTCTTCTTCGGAGCGGTCCAAGTCGTACTTGGCTTTCCACTCCTTCGGTTCGTCCTTGCTCGTGCTCACGGTCATCACAACCGCTGCCTCGTCCGTGGAGTCTCGGGCGTCTAGCTGGCGTGCGAGTTCCTGTTCGTAGAGCACGCACACCTCACGGTCGAGAGCGACGATCTGCGCCTTCAGGCCGAGCGGATCAACCTTGGCGTAGAAGTGGTCCACCATGTGGGCGACCATCTTCTCCACCATCTCGGGAGCGGAGTAGATCGTCTTCGCCTTTGCTGCCTTCGACGCGAGCACGTCACGTTCTTCGTCCGTGAGGTTCTCTTCATCGGCCAGGGCTTCGAAGGCTTCTTCGAGAGCGTCCCCGGCTAGCTGGTACTCCACGGGAGCAGCTTCCACGTGTATGGGCACGCTGCTGCCGTCTTGGATGCTGCGTTCGATGCTGTAGTGGTTCAAAACCCAGCCGGGGTCGTCCTCGTCACCGAATAACCGGAACGTGTTCCGGTCCTTCGCCGTCACCGGAGTACCCGTCAGCCCGAACCACTGGGCATTCGGGAGCGCCGTACGCATGTCGTGACCCAACGTGCCTTCCTGGGTGCGGTGCGCTTCATCAACCAGAACAATGACGTTGTCCCGGGCGTTGAGTTCATCAGCGCCTTCGAACCGGAAGATCGTGGTGACGATGATCCCGCGACCATCGTCCTTCAACAGTTGCCGCAGTTCTCGCTTGGACTTGGCTTCGGTCATGCGTGGCAGGCCAGCAGTACGGAATTGCCGCAGCACGTCTTCGACAAGGTCGATGCGGTCCATGACCAGCAGGACCGTGGGACCACCTACGGCGTCGTCGTTTAGCAACCGGAGCGCAGCGAACCCTTGCAGGAGCGTCTTGCCGGTTCCCTGGTGATGCCAAACCAAACCCCGCTTGCGATCAGACAGGACACGCTCGCGGATCGCTTCGACCGCTTCTACCTGCGGGTACCGGGCGGTCAACTTGATCTGCCGTGGCGTGCCGTCCACTACGGGACGGTCGAACAGGACGTAGCTCTGAAGAATCCGCAGAACCACGGCGGGGTCCAAGAGGCTGTCCACGCACTTCTTGACCTTCGGCCAGCCTTCCAACGACAGGTTCCACAGCGTGCTCCCCCACGGAAGCCAATCAGTCGCTGGCTGACGCACACCGCCGTAGTGCAGTTCCCGCCCCTCAGTCGCCACGGACAGAAGGTTGGGGGCAAAGAACGGCGCGTGCTCAACCTCGTAGGCGTTGTGGATGTCGTTCGCAGCGTTCAACCACGACACGCCGCTATCCACCGGCGTCTTCGTTTCCACGACCACCAACGGAAACCCGTTGACCCAAAGCACTATGTCGAAACGGGACTGGTTTCCTGGCGATCCGAACCTCACCTCATCGCTGACCATGAACGTGTTGTTGGACAGGTCTTCGAAGTCGATCAACCGAACCGGGTCATGCTGCTCAGACGGCGTGCCGCTGAAGTGGAACGTCTGCTGTCCGCGCAGCCAGGTCGTCAGCACCTCGTTCGCAGCAACCAGACCCTCACCGTCCGCACTGAGAATGGCGGCACGGATCCGAGGTAACACCTCGTCCACCCGGTCAGGGTCCTCAGCGATCAACGGGTTGAGTCGCACGAGCGCGTCGATCACGTCGCCCTGGACCAGAACGCCGTCCAGCGGGCGGTCCAACTCGCCTCCCGGCACATACACCCAGGTGTGCTCGCTGCTCAGACGGTCAACGATCGCCTGCTGAACCGTGCTGCTCTCTGAGAACCCCGTCACGAAGCCAACCCCACCAACTCGTCGTACGAATCCGGAAGCTGATCTCGTCCCAAGAGAAGCTCCGAAAGCAGAGTCCGCCGCAATTCCAGTAAACCGTTGTGCTCCCGAGTAGCGGAATCTGACACCCGGTCTAGATCGCTTGCCATGCCACACGCCGTCTCACGCTCATCATCGCGGAGCAACGGAAGTGGCAGAGCACGCAGCCAGCGGATCGACACGTTGCCCAGCCCCGTCGTGCCGCTGGCTGACTGGGAAATCCGTCGCTGTACCGATGGCGTCTGCAAGAAGCGGAAGATGAACTCTCTGTCCGCAGGTTCGTGAGGCGTGATAGCGAACTGGAAGGCGGACACTGAGTGACCCAGCGTGTCCTCTGTGGCCCGGTAGACGTTGCCGATTCGGTCGCGGTTGCCGTTCGTACGGATCACAATCAGCGAGTCCGCACCCAACAGTGGTATCGAGTCAGGCAGACCGACGACCCACGCTCTCTCGTCCAGCACCAGGCGACCATCAGGCCGTGTGTTCGTGATCTTGATCACGGGAACAGCACCGGGCCGTTGGACATCCGACTCATCCGCAGCTTTCCACGATGGACCCGAACGAAGTTCAGCAAGGTCACCGAGAGTTTCTGACCCCCTTTCTGCCCCTCCAAGACGCTCATCAAGCACCAGGTCCCTACAACGGAGCGCTGATGCGGCAAGTTCATTCGCTCGTAGCACAGCGTCATCGACTGTGGCGAGCAGGTCCACGATGCGTCGTTGCTCTGGCAGTGGTGGCAGTATCACGGGAGCAGCCAGAAAGACGGACTTGGTTGTGCGGCGGCGTCGTTGGATCGATCCCACAGCGGTCGCGTCGAAATATGGAGTCAGCAACCCGCTTTCAAGCAGTAGGCCGAAATATCTCGGATCGTGGCCTTTCTTCACTCGGAACGCTTCGTAAACGGGCGAGGTGATACCAGGCTCACTTCCCAGCCATTGCCCAACAGCGCCGGTCCAGAGCAGGTACGGGTTATAGACTATATCTGCGGGCTGAAGAACCTTGTACTTGGCCGTGTTGTCCGTCGCGACGCGCTTGTTGTATACGTCGGTTTGCGGGATAATACCTCGCTTCTCCGTGACGCTTAGCACGAGGGCGGGGCCGGTTTCACCGGCTCGCTCATCTACCGACTCCAGAGCCGCGTCGAGGGTCCCCTCTTTCCACCCATCAGGCATAGCCCGCCGCTTTCAGTCGCTGGCTGAGTAGCACCTCGGCGTCCCGCAGTGCGATCTGTGCGTCGGCCAGTTCGGACAGCGCGTCCTCAACGCTGAGCACGGCTTCGACCTCACCACGTAGGTAGCGAGAGACGTTCAAGTCCCAACCGTTCTCCTTGATTTCGGCGTGTTCCACAAGTCGAACCCGTACGTCACCTTCACCGTCCGGACCATCTCCAGTACGAAAGGCTTCGATGGTGGCTTGGATATCGTCCTCGCTCATGTGGTTCTGGTTGCGTCCAGCGGTGTAGCGCTCGCTGGCGTCTACGAACAACACACAATCCTTGCGACTCTTTGGCTTCTTCGCTCGAAATATCAGGAGGCAGGCGGGGATGGACGTTGAGTAGAAGAGGTTCGGCGGCAAGCCGACCACGGCGTCCAACTCGTCGCTTTCGATCAGGCACTGCCGAATGGCAGCTTCTGAGCCGCCACGGAAAAGGATTCCGTGAGGCATGACCACACCGACCCTCCCAGTTCGTGGGTCCATTGAGGCAAGCATGTGCTGGACCCATGCGTAGTCACCATTTCCCGCTGGAGGCACTCCACAAGCTGCTCGGGGGTCAGTCGCCCAGGTTTCAGCACCCCAGTTGCTGAGACTAAACGGTGGGTTGGCGATGACTACATCGAATTTCTCGATGTCGCCGGTCGGGGTGCGGTGTTTGGGGTCGCGCAGCGTGTCGCCACGCAGAATCGAAAAGTCTTCAATGTTGTGGATGTAGAGGTTCATTCGGGCGATGGCCGACGTGGTGAGGTTTACTTCTTGTCCACGTAGGCGCAGGGTCCGCGGGTCGCCGCCCTTCCCCTTCACCGCCCCGACTGTCTCTACAAGCATTCCCCCTGAGCCGCAGGCGGGGTCATAAATTGTTTCACCTTCGGTCGGCGCAAGCAGATGGACCAAGAGATGCACCACCTCTCTAGGCGTAAAGAATTCCCCGGCCTTCTTCCCAGAGGCGTCAGCGAACTCCCGCAGCAGGTACTCGTACGCTTGACCAAGCGAATCGTTGGTGACGTGTTCAGGGTTCAACCTAAGAGAGTCGAAGCTGTCTATCAAATTCAGCAAATTTGCTTCGGGCAGCCGATCCTTGTTTCCCCAGGCAACGTCACCGAACACGCCAGCGAGCTTCTGGTGATTCGCTTCCTGCAACCGGTCCAGCAACTTTTGCAACGCACTACCGACGTTGGTGCTGACCTTCTTCAAATCGTACCAATGGCATCCTTCAGGAATTGCGAACCTGTGGTAGTCCGCCGCCTCTTCAGCAAGTACATCTTCACCAAAGTCTTCAATGGCCTGGGCGTGTTCCCACGTCCACGTATCGCTAATCCACTTCAGGAACAGAACCGGGAATACGTACGCCTTGAAATCGCTCGGATCGACGGGGCCACGGAGCGCGTTGGCTGCTGCCCAGAGCCGGGATTCGAGTTCTTGGAGTGTGAGTTTGCTGTTTGTCATGGCCGGTCCGGTCGCGTCTAGAGGGCAATACAAAGTTCTCGTGACCAGCCCGCAAGACCGTTACACGTTCCGCCGTGACGAGATGGCCGTCACACCAAGAATGCCAGTCGTGTAGGCCACTGGGCGGGACCCCTTGGTCCAGCCGACTACTGAAGCCGCTTTGTCTTCGTTCGTGCCGTGGCTGCGATGCGTGTGACGGACTTCTGCCGTTGGACCGAGGATGGTCTTGGCGAGCTTGTCGAGTTCGGTCAGCAGGTCGGTGATGGCGTACTTCGCTTGGGTGTAGTCGTAGATCGTTGGGTCCCCGTCGTCGGCACGTAGGCCGAGAGGTGCCGGTGGGGGCGGTTCCTCGGGGACTGGGACTTCCACGGGTTGAGCGGGACGCTGTTGCTTCGTATTCGCTGTTGCGTCGGCGGCACCGTCTACGGCTGCGAGCCACATTGATCACGTCTTCCCGGAACTCACGGGCATAGGCCCTGGGCATGATGAACATCCTTCCATCAGCACCTCGCGGCTCCACACTTCAGATGTCACCGGATCGTGCACCAGTCCTGGATCTCGAGGAGGTCTTGCGGGACGAACGCAGCCTCTTCGGGTGCCACAGCGGGCATGCGACCCTATTCGGGCACACCGAAGTGGGATGCAATCGCGGATTCTCCGCGACCCAGGACTTTCGTCGGGCCATCATTTCTCTGCCGGGAGATGCTCTCCAGCGGTCGCAGGCGAGAGTCAAGCCCTCCACAACTATCGCTGAGAAGCGGACTGACCCGGGAGGAGGTTCCCCTGATTCCGACCGGCTACCACTCCTACATGTGTGAGTTGGGCGAGGTCGATGATCTCGCGTACTTCGGTCTGCACTGTCCCCGAACAGCAGCTCGTAGCGGGACGAACTCGAGCGTCGCACGCTGGAGCGGCAACAGGTGTGTTCAGCCGTTCAGCCGACCGAACGTCAACATCCCCGATCGACCGACTGCAATAAACTGCCGTTGATCTCGGGATACGGCGACACCCAGAACGTCGTCGGAAATCGCAACTAGAGGTTCCTTGGATATTCCTCCGATGTTCGCGAACTCGACTGCGCCGCTTTCGCCCACAACGACGAATCCTTCGCCGACAGCAGCGAAATCCTCGACATCATCACCGTAGATTGACAGTGCGTCATCCTCGCCTTCTGCAGTCGGCATAAGCCAGAGTCCACCATCACCGCCGACAATAAGCTCACTTCGCCGTGTGTCGAAGCTGACCTGCCGTACATCCGAGATCGACGACTCGATAGTTACCCCGGGAGCGCGTTCAGGTCCTGACCCAAACGGCTGGACAGTACCTCCGTCAGTGACCACATAGAGACTCTCGCCATTCGACGTCATTCGCCAGACCGTGCCGGGCCCGGATCTCGTCTGCACGGGCTCTGCGCCTCCGCCCAGGTCATACCAGCGCAGCTGAGATGGGGCGCTATCGGCGTCATCCTCTGGGGAGGAGGCCGTGACAAGGGTCCGTCCGTCATCGACGAACTCAACTGCGAACACCCGCTCACCCGGTGCTGGGTAAAAACTTTGGGGTGTGCACTGTTGGGTATCCCATATGAATGCGGCACCAGCGTTGGATGCGATCGCTAGCAGCACTCCGTTCGGGCTCCACTTCATATCTACGTAAAGCGGGTTGAATCCTTCTCCAACATGGATGTCGCAAAGTAGTCCATTGTTGGCAGATGCCCATATGCGTATGCTTGTCGCGCCGTTAGTGGCGAACTTGGTTCCGTCCGGAGCGAAGGTAACGCTGTAGACATCCGCGTCTTCAACACCAAATCTTGACGGCAATTCTCGTCGGAGATCGTCGTGTCGAGCGGGAACACTGGCTTCAACTGTGACGTTCGGACGCGTGGCCTCCGAACGGGGGGCGAGTGTGCTCGGCGGGAGTGTTGTTGCGACGACGGATGTAGTCCTGGATGTTTTGGCAACGGCGCCTGACTTGGCGCCCAGGTTGCCATCGGGTGCAGCGTTCCAGACGACTGCCCCGATTGCGATAGTAACAACGGACACCGCGATGAGGACGATGACGTATCTAAGTCGCTTAAACAGGTACCACAAGGCCACCGCCCGCCGGCAGATCAACGACCAGGCCTGTCCGAGATACGCTCGAAGCCGCCGAATCGGAGGGAGCATCCGTGCGACTAAGGGTTCTGAATCGGGTGCCCCGCCAGCGACCGTCGTCAAACGCGCTGTTCCGTAGGTTCTGACTACGAGGGTGAGGAGCGCCACCAATAACAACGACACAGCGACAATGGCTAGATACCGCACAAGAGCCGGCAGGCCACCGAGGGCACCAGGCCGCACATCCACGGCGGCATCAGGGAGCGGTCCCTTCATTTTGTCCAGCTCAAGCTCCTCGATGAGGCGGGCACGCCGCTTCTGCCACGTCTCAAGTGCACCTGATGACGAAGGACCCGCCGATAGACTGCCGGTGCCAACACCCACTTCGTTGGTCGCTGATCCATCCCCCTGTGAGCTGGCCGATAGGATCTGGAGCAGAATTTCGTCCTGGTAGATGAGATGCTCCTCCTGCAGCTGCGCCACTTCGTGATCATGGAGGTTCCACTCTTGGAGGGCCTCGAATCCATCGTTGAGCTTCGCCGGATCAGGTGCCAATACCGTGCCAAATGCCACTGTAACGACGACCGCTGTGAGGATTGATACACCAATGAGGCCGAGGTTGCGCTCTAGCCATACCGCAGCTCGATGGGCGTTTTCTGCACCGTTCGACGACTCGAATTCATTCGCTGGCATTTAATGATCTCCCCCTCGCGACCGCGCGTTGGCCGAACCCCAATCAGCTAAACAGTAGATCATGGCTAGCGTTAGAAACGATCCAGTTTGTGTGGCGGCTTGCAGGTCATTTCTGGAGCTGAAGAGACTGAAGTGAGTAGTCCTGCGGTGATCGGCCGAGTGACCTCCTGCGCGTCGAAATACCGGTGAGTCTCCATGGCCGGAGCCAAGAACAGTACTAACAGTCACTTGCCCTGTAGCGCTGCAGTCTTTGCGGTTGGCAACAGATCGCCAACGAAGCGGACATCGCCTCTCGCTGTGTTCGCCTCTAGCGGTAAGGACCAAGGGGGCGACGTGGCGATAGTCGGCTCGGGCCCGGACGTGGACATCAGACCGATCGGGTCTTATTGGCAGGACCTGATCAACGAGAAACGCGATCGACTCGCCGATCCCGGAGACCCAGACTTCATTCTTTCGGGCCAGGAGCTGAAATAACCGGCGTGACAACCCACGACCGGCGAGCCATCTGGTTTCAGAGTGTCGTCGTGGCCGAGTTCGGAACTGCGTCCAGACGCAGACCCAACTCGCCGAGGCGGCCGTCGGCCACCTCTTCGTTCACACCCAGGATGCAGGCGATCGCCCGCATGTCGTCCCGGCGGATAGTAAGTACTCGACCGTTGAAATCCTGGCGTTGCACCTGGATCATCCGCACATATCGCGACAGCATCTGCGACTCGGCGTCGTTCAACTGCTCAAGGCGTGTCAGGTCGATGCGCGTTCCACCATCGGCGACATCACGCCGGGTGGCTGGATCCTCTTCACTGCCGTTGTCAGATCCGGGAAGCAACTGGTCGACGGGCACGCGATAGAACTTCGCCAGTCGCGCCAGCCGAGGTACCGATATTGCCCGCTCGCCACGCTCATATGCGCCGAGGACGCTCGCCTTGAACTCCTGATCGGAAATCGCCTCGACCTCCTGGAGCGACAGTCGCTTCTGACGGCGAATGTGTCGAAGACGATCTCCTACGGCACGTCCATAAGTACTGTCAGTGACATCCGCGTCCATTCCCACCGGTCTCATCTCCCTGCTTCCGCCGTCCCTCACGCTGCGTGAGCTTAGCGGCTGCACGATCCATGTCACTCTGAGTCATATTGATGGCCGGAGCGATGGGAGATTGTGCCCATCTCAGCACTCTCGGTGACATTGACTGCTCTCGCCGAGCAATCCGGCACGCAGAGCTGCCATCTGGGTGGCGGCAGCTATCGCTGCTGTCTCGGCACGCAGAATCGTTGGCCCGAGACTGATTCGCTCACCCAGAGTCACCTCGGAGGGATCCCAACCTCCCTCGGGACCGATCAGCACGACAGTGTCAGTGCTTCTAATTGGACGTCCTCCAGCGTCGGCGAGAACTACCCCGGCGCCCACGTTCCCATCATTGCAATCGCCGTCATCACGACGCCCATCGGTTCCGTGACCGCCCAACAGGGTCCCTAGATCACCGAACTCGACCAACGGCTGGTGCAGCCGCCGGGACTGGGCGCAGGCTTCCAGCGCGATCTTTCGCAGCCTGGGTATCTGGCGGTCAACCTTCGCCTCATCCCACCTGGCAACCGAGTTACGCGCTTGGAACAACACGATCCGATCGATCCCCAACTCGGTGAGCTTCTGTACGACCATTTCGGGCTTGGATGCCTTGGCTAGGGCCACACCTACGCTCAACCGGGGTTCCGGAGGAAGCTCGAGGCCATCCTGCCCGGTCGTCACCAGATTCTTCGATCCATCGAACTCACAGAGTGCCCAGCCGCCCACACCGTCGCTCGCACAGACCGTTTCGCCGTTACGGAGCCGCAACACCCTGAATAGGTGGTGCAGTGCCTCATCATCGAGTCGAGGGTCGGACACGTCGTCGACCAGAACCTGGGTCGAGGCCTGCAGCCAGGGGGAATCTCCAGTGGACCCCGGGCTAACCCCAGCGGGGTTGTTCACCCGCTGACTCAGCTCTTGAACGCGGTCTTGAACCGGGAGAAGAAGCCTTCGTCAGCGCTAGCGACCTCTTCACCACGTACCTCGGCGAACCTGCGCAGGAGCTCCTCTTCCTCGTACTCCAACTTCTTGGGGATCTCGACGGCGACCCGGACCATCAGATCGCCACGACCTCTTCCATCCAGATGAGGGACACCTCGACCCTTGAGCCGGAACACCTTGCCGCCCTGGGTTCCGCGGGGAATCACCAGATCCTCGTTTCCGTCCAGGGTTTCAAGGTCGAGCTTCGCGCCAAGGACGGCCTGAGTCATCGGGATATCCAGGTCTTGGAGAAGATCGTCACCGTTGCGGACAAAACGATCATGGGCCTTGACTCGCAGCCTCACGTAAAGATCACCGGCAGGTCCGCCCCGCATGCCCACCGCACCACGTCCGGCGAGCTTGAGCGTCGAGCCTTCGTCCACTCCTGCGGGCACGTCGACGGTGTAGGTCTTCTCCTCGATTAGGCGACCTGCGCCCCCGCACACGCCACACGGATTCGGAATGATCTGGCCCTGTCCGCCACAACTGCGACATGGCGAAGTCGAAACGATCTGACCAAGAACCGTCTGACGCACCGCTCGAACCTGGCCCGAACCGCCACACTCGGGGCAGGTCTCAGATGTCGTTCCGGGCTCGGCGCCTGTCGATTCGCAGGCCTCACAGTGAACAGCGGTGCGGACCGAAACGTCGCACTGGCAGCCGAAGACCGCATCGGTGAACGACAGAACCGCCTGGGTGTCCAGGTCCTCACCCCGTGGCGGGCCGCTCGGTCCGCGGTGACGGCCACCGCCCCCACCGAAGGGGTTGCTGGCCCCGAAGAACGAGTCGAACAGGTCACCCAGGCCTCCGGCTCCACTGCCGAAGGGGTCCGACATGTCGAAGCCGTTGGAGCTTCCATAGCGGTCGTATCGATCACGCTTGGCGGGATCCGACAGCACCTCGTAGGCAGCCGAAATCTCTTTGAACCTGGCTTCCGCCTCGGGATTGTCCGGGTTCGCGTCGGGATGACTGTCCCTTGCGAGTCGGCGATATGACTTCTTGATTTCCTCGGGCGAGGCGTTGCGCTCGACCTCGAGAAGTTCGTAAAGGTCTGACACGTTCAACCTTCGCTCAGGAGACTACTCAACCGCTGACTGACCACAGCCACAGCCGAGAGGGTCTCGGGATAATTCATGCGGGTCGGGCCCAGCACCGCAATTGCACCGGCCGACTCCCCGCCTAGTCGGTAGGGGGCAACCACGAGCGAGCATTCTGCCAGATGAGCAACGCCTGACTCAGATCCGATGGATACCGCAACACCGCCATCGATGAGTTCCTTCAACAGGCTGACGACCACGAACTGCTGCTCAAGGATTCCAAGAACTGCTTCGATGGTTTCACGCGCGTCGAAACTGCCCGCGATTCGCGCACGGCCTTCGACGAAGACCTGCTGGGACTCGGCTTCAGCCGCGTCGCGGATCGCCTCGATAGCAAGCCTGGCAAGCTCACCCCCAGGCATCGACGCAACAGCAGTAACTGAACCAAGGCCGGACAACGACTGCCCGATCACCAACGACGAGACGTAGGCCTGCGCGTCCGCCAGCTCGTTCGTATCGACACCGCCGCCGGAAGCAGGCGCTCCGAATTCGATGGTTCGCTTCAGCACCACACCGTTGCTCAGCACCGCGACTGCGAGAATCGCCGTGGATGACAGATCCACGAGCTGTACCGATCTGAAGGTCGATTCGTCGATCGCCTCGCCGACGACGAGTGCCGCGGTCCCCGTGACCGTGGACAACAGGCTCGAGGTTTCGGCCAGCATCTGTTCAAGTTCGCCGTGCGCCGTCGAGAAGAAGTCTCGGACCATGCGGACATTGGTCGGGCTCAGTGGCTCGGATCCGGTCAGGGTGTCGACGAAGTAGCGATAGCCCTTCTCGGTGGGTATCCGACCAGCAGAAGTGTGCGGCTGCAGCAGATAGCCCTCGTGTTCGAGGATCGTCATGTCGTTTCGGACCGTCGCCGATGACACGGCAACGTCGCTCCGAGCAGACACCGTGGACGAACCCACCGGTTGGGCCGTCTCGATGTACTGCTGGACAACTGCGCGCAGGATTGCGGCCTTTCGTTGATCCAGCTGTCGATCATCAAGCATTGGCACTCATTGTACGCGAGTGCCAGCACTTTCGACCGTTCAGCGTTTCTTGATGGCCGTGGAGTGACCCGGCCACCCGATGGTCGGGCCACCCGAGGGACATCGCGTGTCCACCTCGTGAACCTCAGTACGCCTGGTCGGCACTGCTGCCGAGGCTCAGTCGTGAGGTTCAGTCGTCGAGGCGTAGAGCCGAGGTGAACGCTTCGGATGGGACTTCGACCCGCCCGAGACTCTTCATCCTCTTCTTGCCCTTCTTCTGTTTCTCGAGAAGCTTGCGCTTACGTGAAACATCGCCGCCGTAGAGCTTGGCCGTCACGTCCTTGCGGTACGCCTTGATGGTCTGTCGGCTGAGGATCCGGCTCCCGATGGCAGCCTGGATCGGCACGTCGAACTGCTGGCGTGGAATCAGTTCCTTCAGCTTGTCGGCCATCTTCTTGCCGTAGTCGTAGGCCTTGTCCTTGTGAACGATCGCGCTGAAAGCGTCAACCGGATCGCCAGCTATCAGCACGTCGACCTTGACCAAGTCGCCCGGCTCGTAGCCGATCGGCTCGTAATCGAGACTCGCATAGCCCTGCGAACGGCTCTTCATCTGGTCGAAGAAGTCGGTCACGACCTCGCCGAGTGGCAGGCGGTACTGGATCTCCAGGCGCTCGGGCGACAGGTATTCCATCTTGACCATTTCGCCACGGCGGGTCTGGCACAGATCCATCAATGTTCCGGTATAGGCCGACGGTGTGATGACCGTTACCCGCAGGTACGGCTCAAGGACCTTGTCGATCTTGGAGGGGTCGGGGAGGTCCGCCGGGTTGTCGATACTCATCTCGACGCCGTCGGAACGCACCACGCGGTACTCGACCGACGGCGCGGTTGCGATCAGGTTGAGGTCGTATTCGCGCTCAAGTCGCTCCCTGACGATCTCCATGTGCAACAGACCGAGGAACCCGCATCGGAACCCAAATCCGAGTGCGCTCGAGGTCTCGGGTTCGTAGGTGAACGAGCTGTCGTTCAGGCGCAGCTTCTCGAGCGACTCGCGAAGGTCCTCGAACTCATCGCCGTCGACCGGGTACAAGCCACAGAACACCATGGGTTTGGGGTCCTGATAGCCCTCGAGGACGGCATCGGCGGGCTTGGCCGCCTCGGTGATGGTCTCACCCGAACGGGCCTCGCCGACATCCTTGATACCAGCGATCAGGTAGCCGACCTCGCCGGGACCCAACTGGGAGACTTCCCGGTTGACCGGCGTTCGGACTCCGACTTCGAGCGCTTCGTGGGTGGCACCGGCGTGCATGAACCGGATCTTGGAGTGCGTCTTCAGTGACCCGTTCACAACCCGGATCGAGCTGACGACTCCACGGTACTGATCGAAGTGCGAGTCGAAGATGAGGCCTTGGAGCGGCGCGTCCGCGTCGCCCTTCGGCGCGGGAATGCGTTCCACGATCGCGTCCAGGACCCCGTCGACGCCGACGCCGGTCTTGGCCGAGATCCTCAGAATCTCATCGGCCGGAATGCCTAGGACCTGTTCGATTTCTGCCGCGTAGGTATCGGGATCGGCGGCGGGAAGGTCGATCTTGTTGAGCACTGCGACGATCTCCAGGTCGTGCTCCAGCGCCAGATAACAGTTGGCCAGCGTCTGGGCCTCGATGCCCTGCGATGCGTCGACAACCAGAATCACACCCTCGCATGCCGCGAGTGACCGGGACACCTCGTAACCGAAGTCGACGTGGCCGGGAGTGTCGATCAGGTTGATCACATGGCCCCGATAGTCCAGCCGGACCGACTGCAGCTTGATCGTGATTCCGCGCTCACGCTCGATGTCCATCGAGTCCAGGTATTGGGCACGCATGTCACGGGCCTCGACGGCACCGCAGAGCTCGAGCATGCGGTCAGCCAAGGTCGACTTGCCGTGGTCGATGTGGGCGATGATCGATATGTTTCGGAGTTGGGCCAGGTCGGTCACGTTGTCGATATTCTGTCAGCGAGTCGGGCAGATACCCGCATTGCCAGGTCTCAACCTGACGCGGACCCCAGCTCTGGCTATTCTTGCGGGTTCCTATCGGGCGATCGCCGTAGTGCGCTCCCGAGGGTGACGAACAGCTCCCCCGGAGCAACGCAGTTTCGAGCACGTCTCATCGAGCACGGACTCGGCCCCATCTCACTCGGCCCGTAAAATCCTGGGTCAGGTCTACAGAACAGAATCGGACAGAAACAGACACATGGCGAACATCAAGAGCCAGATCAAGCGCAATCGCACGAACGAAGAAGCCCGCGAACGCAACAAGGCTGTCCGCTCCGAGGTCAAGACCCGCGTCAAGAATGCCGAGAAGGCCGTCGCCGAGGGCGCCGAGAACGCCGACGAACTGGTCAAGGCAGCCATTCGCTCCATCGACAAGGCGACCACCAAGGGCGTGTACCACAAGAACAGCGCCGCTCGTCGCAAGTCCCGTCTGGCCCGCGCTACAACGCCTGAACCAGCCGAGGCCTGAACTGGCCGGCGCTGAACTGGCCGGTGCTGAACCTCGCGTTCAGCGCCTGGCGGCCTGGTTCCGCGGCGACCTCGCCGCCCAGGCCTCAGCTCGGTTCTCAGCGCCTGGCGGACCGGCTGCGTGAGGACATCGCCGCCAACCTGGCCACGAGCGTCTGCAGCACCGCCTCGGGTGACTGGCCGGTTCTCCCACGAAGGTCGGCGTCTGCGGCAGCGAGCAGGACAACTGCCCGGCGCAACTTGTCCGGTCCGAGCTTCTGACTCTGGGCCATGGCCTTCTTGGCAGGGAAGGTCGATCCCTTCATCCCGAGTAGGGCCGCTGCGGCCTTTTCGTCCCTCACCCCGCTGCCGTCGAGTCGGAGCATCCGCTCGAAGTGCGACCGGATCGTGACCATCACCTGGAGTGAGTGACGGTCCCCGCCCATGAGCATCCGTTGAAGCTTGTCGAGCGCGAGCGACACCTGACCGGAGTCGATCGCGTCGGTCAGCTCCCATGGTGGGACTCCCCCGGCGTCGCCCAGGTACGGTTCGATGTCATCTGCGGACAACTCGACGTCACCGAAACTCGCTTCGAGTACCGACAGCACTCCCCCGAGGCGATTCAGGTCTTCGCCGAGACGGGTCACCAGGGCGTTCTTGGCCGAGTTGCTCAGCCTGACGGACGACGCTGAAAGCTGATCCTCGACCCACATCGAACGACCCTTGCCGCCAGGGATCGAAGCATCGTGAGTCTCGCCACCCGCTGTCTTGACCGCATCGGTCAACTTCTTCGGGATTCGTTCCAGGCGTGCTCCGGGAGCAACAGCCTTCTCCCAGACAAGAACCAGGATCGTGTCAGGCGAAGGAGCCGCCAGGTACTGCAGCACCGGGGCCAGTTCGTCGGTCGAGAAACGACCGAGACTGCGGACCACGACGATCCGCCGACCGAACATCGACACGGTGGTCGAGGCGATTATCGGCTCACCGAGGGCGTAGTCGTCGCCGCTGTACTCGTCGACGACCATCGCGCGGTCGTCGGTGCCGACAAGACGGTCGACGGTCTCGCTCACCAGCGTCGCCAACAGAACTGGGTCAGATCCCTTGAGCAGGTGAACCGGTGACGCGTCGCCGATTGCAGCGTCCTTGACGGCGGTCACGCCACACAGCCTTCGAGCAGCGAGGCCAAGACGTCGGCGGTACGCCGAGCGCCCCGTACGTCATGTGCGCGCAGCACCCGACATCCCTTGAAGATCCCGAGCGTATGAGCCGCGTGGCTTGCCTCGCGACGCTCGCTGACTTCACGGCCCAACAGTTCGCCGAGGAACCGCTTGTTGGATGCGGAGAGAAACGCCGCATAGCCGAGTGAGGCGAGCTCCTCGGAGCTGCGCAACAACTCCAGGGATTGGGGCTCGGTCTTACCCAGGTCCAGCCCGTCATCCACCATGATCCGCTGTTTCGGGATGCCCGCGGCCTTGGCCATTTCCGCCTTGTCCCGCAGAAACCCGCGGACCTCGGCGCGCAGGTCCCCGTAGACGGGTTCAGGGTCGGGGATTCGTGGACCGAGCCGAATGTGCGTGGCAACCACCGCGGCGCCGTACTCGGCGCAGATAGAGAGGTAATCCGGCGCTGCAAAGCCCGAGATGTCATTGCCCACCGACGCTCCAGCCTCGAGTGATGCCCGGAGAACCACCGGGTTCCAAGTATCAACCGAGATCGGCACGTCGAAGCGGTCCCGCACCGCAGCGACTGCCGGAACGACCCGTTCAAGTTCCTCGTCGGTCAGAACCTCTGGCCCCGGGCCTGCCTTGACCCCACCGATGTCGAGAAAATCTGCCCCTTCGGAGATGAGCTGCTCGGCTTTGCGCAGAAACCCGTCGAACTCGAAGTACGCGCCGCCGTCGAAGAAGGAATCCGGTGTCCGGTTGAGGATTCCCATCACCAGGGCCCGGTGCGTTATGTCGAAGCTGTACTCCGCTCCCAGTTCAAGGATCACGGGCTCAGAACTTACACTCCCCACCGACCGACTCGACCCGCACGACTTGGGCCTCAGCGCTGCTCACGCCGTGTCGGATCGTCCCGTCCGGTACTCCCATGCGGACCACCAGATCCCCGACCTGGACCACTCCTTCGCCGAATCTGTTGCTCGATGGCGCGTCGACATGGGCACCGTCGACATGGGCGGCGACGTCAGTAGGACGCCGACCCGTCGCCGTCAGGGCGTGGCGATCACCGGCGCTCAGCACACGGCGGATGTCGAACTGGTCCCGCACCGGAGCGACGACCCGCATGACCGCCCTACCTCCGTCGACCACCACCAAGTCGATCTTGCGCACCTCCTGGATCCACAGGGCATCCATCACTCTGTCCACCTTGGCACCGCTGCTCAACACCAGGACCCTTCCACCGCACACGCCGACCCACAGAGCCGCACCTTCGGTGAGCTGTGTAGACCCGACCGGCGGCGGCACAGGCCAACAGACAAGGATCAGGCAAACCGTCCCCAGAGCCGTCACCCGGTGCCGCCAGCGTCCGACCGGTCGAGCGAGAATCAGGCCGACGGCCGCTCCCGCGACGGCGACCTCGACTGCGCCGAGCACTCCGAGCGGAAGTCTGGATCCGACTGTGGCGACCATATCGACCCAGCGGACCAGCCAATCCGCCGGCCACATCAACACTCCGGCGAACGGTTCCCGTATCAATCCGGCCAGAACCCCGGCGGTCACCCCGAGCATCATCACTAGACCTGCGGGTGGTACCGCAAGAAGGTTGGCCGGAGTAGCGGCGGCGGGCAGACCGTGCGCCAATCCCAACAGGATGGGGGCTGTGGCGATCTGGGCGGCGAAGGTCACAGCCAACGGCAGACGTAAGAACTCGGGCCCAGGCAGCCGTTGCTCGATGGGTCTTGCGAGCACCAGCAATCCGGCTGTTGCACATACCGAGAGCTGGAATCCTATCGAGTGGACCAGCAGCGGATCGACCAGAACCAGCAGGATCACCGTCAGCGAGAGGACCCGCGTGCCCGACGCCACCCGGCCCGTGGTTACCGCGCCCATCGCGACTCCCGCCATCACAACAGCTCGCATCACCGACGGTTCACCCCTCGTCACAAGAGTGAACATCACAAGCAGTCCGACGGCCGCGAGCAGCTTGGAACGCGTCCCCATCCGGGTCAGCAGCGGCGCCGCCACCGAGAGCAGAAACGCGACGTTCTGACCAGAAACTGCCAGGAGGTGGGTCAATCCCGAAGCACCGAATCTGAATTGCGTCAGCTCGGACTGTCCGCGGTCGTCGCCCACGACCAGACCCATGTAGAGCGGTGAACGCTCGTCGCCCAGTGACTCTGCTCCCCGCTGAATCGTGCGCCTGAGCCCATTGGCCAAGCGGTACCAGGGGCGAGTGGGCGGCCCGGCGGAGATACTCGAAACCCGCAGCCGCCCAGCGAGGTGCCACGAAAGGACCCAACCCTCGGGAGCCCCTTGAAGAGGTTGGGTTCGACCAGCGATGTGGACGTTCTCCCCGGTCAACATGGTCCGGAGTTCTACCGCCGATTCAAGGGGTACCGACGCCTGGAACCGGCGGCCGTCGACATCGACTATCACCTGCGTGTCGAACTGGCGGAGAACCGGATCGCTGATTAGACGACCTGTTCCGTCGACCACCGTCGGCAGTGGCGCGTGTAGCGCGTCCAGGCTCATGGCCGCGTGCTGGCCGGTGAACAGAATCGTTGCGGCGAGCAGCAACATGGAAGATCGGGCCCGGCCCACGGTCACAGCCGACAGCAGGAGCGCCGGGATAGCCACGGCGGTCCACACCGTTGGTAGGTGCCATCCGGTTAACGCAACCGCTGCAACAGCCGCGGCGGACAGGACTATTCCGATGTCGCCACCGGGTCCCGCGGATTCAGCCAACCGTCACCAGATCACGAAGACCTTCGAGCTTCGCTTCGCCTATGCCTTTCACATCGAGTAGCGAGTCGACTGAACGGAAGGGTCCGTCCTTTTCACGTTTGGCGATGATCGCGGCCGACGTTGCGGGACCCACGCCGGGCAGTTGCTCCAGGTCGGCCGCGTTCGCAGTGTTCAGATTGACCAATGCCGCTGGAGCCGAGACCGACCCACTACCGGCCGAGCCGGACCCACCGCCGGCTGAACCCGATGGCTGTGGCAACTTGAGTTGAACCGCATCGGGGATGGCCTCCTCACCCACGGCTGGGACCACGATCCTGACACCATCACTCAGCGGTTCCGCAAGGTTGACGCGGTCCGGATCCGCGTCGGGGCGCAGCCCTCCTGCCGCTGTGATTGCATCCACCACCCGGCTGTCGCCTCTCAGGGTGACGACTCCCGGGGAAAGCACCGCGCCCCCGACGTGGACGATGATCTTTCCGGACCCGGTGGAGGGACCGCCGGCCTGGCCATTTTCGTCTCCGGCGGTGCCCGAAGCGGAGTTCGCCCCCTCACCTATGGACCCCCGGTCCTCTTCCTTCGAACCCTCGACTGATGCTGCGTTTCCGGACCCGGAGGCGTCAGTCGGCGCAGGATCGTCTGCGCCCGCCACCGGCATCCGGTCCTCGATGGGCAACGGGCGCTGCAGCTTCGGCCATCCGATCATGGCCAGTGCGACGAGCGCCACGACGAGGACGGCAACACATAAGACGACCACCCTCCTTGGCCTGCTTCGCACGGCGTTCCGGAACCAACCGCCCCCTCTGACAGCGGCACCAGCGGACCCGGCCGAACCAGCGGACCCGGCCGACCCGTCGTAGGAAGTGCCGTCGTAGGAAGTGCCGCCGAAACCTGCGGTGGATCCGACGCTTGGACCGACGCCTCTTTTGAACAGTGTCCTCCGGACCGGAGTTCGATCCAGTAGCTCGTCCCTTCCCAACAACGAGTCAAGAACATCGGAGGCTCGCGACGACGACATGTAAACCCTCGTGTTGTCCTAAAGCCGGGGTTCCTGGACCAGCCCAACTGTCGGCTCGGTCAGGTTCGCCGGTATCCAGGGGAAGTGGCCTCGGAGTCAACCGAACGCGATATGGGTCGACCACCCCGGTGGGAACCAGGCGGGTCAGTTCATCTGCACGTTAATGCTGGTGTGGATGAGTGTCTGATGCCGTGATGGGGTGCATGTCCCCGTGTTCGGGTGCGACGCATTCGTGGCACTCGGTCTCGAGCGTCGCGTGCCCGATTCCGAACTTCTCGATCAGTATCCGCCGACCTGCATTGGCAGCGAGTTGCGCTCCATGAAGGTCGACCTCGTCCCCCATCGTCAGGTGGGCTGTAAGCGCCGTTTGTTCAGTGTCGATGGACCAGATGTGGAGATGATGGACAGACACAACCCCGTCGACCGCAGCCAGTGCGACTTCGACCTCGGTGGGGTCAAGTCCGCTCGGGGTCGTCTCCAACAGAACCGTGACCGTGTCGCGCAGCAGTCGCACGACTCCGGCCAGAACCAGAAGTGAAATGAGGATCGACGCCACAGGATCGGCCCAGCCGATACCGAACACGCCGATTCCGATTGCCGCCACAACAACTCCGAGTGAACCCAGTGCGTCCGCAACCAAATGCCAGAAGGCCGCACGGATATTCAGGTTCTCACCTGCAGTCCGAGACAGTGCCCACGCGCTGACACCGTTGACGAACAAGCCGATCACCCCGATGACACCAAGCGGAAAGGCGTCGATGTCCGGAGCGTTACCAAGCCTGCCGACAGCTGCGACTATCACCCAGCCGGTGATTGCCACCAGCACAGCTCCGTTGAGAAGGGCGGCAAGCACCTCGGCACGTGCCAGTCCGTAGCTGTGCCTCCGGGTCGCCGGTCTGGCGGCCATTATCTGACCGATCAACGCGATGGCTAGAGCAGCTACGTCACTCGCGTTGTGAAGGGAATCGGCCAGTAGGGACAGCGATCCGATGACCAGGCCGACGATGATCTGGACCAGAAGGAGCACAGAGTTCGCGCCGAGCGCTCCGATGAGCGCTGGACGGCTCGAACCCTGGCCAAAATGTGAGTGCCCGGCGTGCTCTCCTGTTGTCATCACCCACCTCCAACAGATTCGGACCCATCAGCGACAAATAATGAAGCAAGTCCAACGGTAATCGGATTGCGCCTGCTGCGGTCCGCCGGCAAACGACTGCCCTCCGCTGGTTGTGCGGCTAAAGAATGAACAGCATCTCCTGATATGTCGGAAGCGGCCACATGTCATCTGCCACGAGATCCTCGAGCATGTCGGCCTTTGCACGAATGTCATCCATCGCGGGCAGTAACGAGTCACATACGTGGTTGGCCTCGGCGACGGTTCCACCTTCGGGCTCGACCGCCAGTCTGCGCTCCAACTCCGAGATTCCCGCCTGAAGTTCGGCAATCCCGTCCGAAACCTTGTCCAGGACCGTTGGCTCAAGCTCCCTGCCTATGGCGGCCATGTTCGCCGCGACCGCTGCAAGTTCACCCTGATACCTGACGGCGGCGGGCAGCAGGATGGTCCTGGCGATCTCAAGGGTGGAGCGCGCTTCAACCACGATTGTCTTGGTGTACCTCTCCATGTACACCTCGAAGCGACTGTGGAGTTCCCGGTGGCTGAGCACCCCGTACTTGCTGAACAGGTCCCGTGAACTGGGTGAGTCCATCGCGATGAGCGCTTCAGGAGTGGTTCGAAGGTTTGGTAGGCCTCGATTGCTCGCTTCGAGATGCCACTCATCGGAGTAGCCGTCCCCGTTGAAGATCACACTGCCGTGTTCGTTGACTATCTGCTGGAGCACGGTCTGCACTGCCGAGTTGAGATCCTCTCCGGCAGCGGTGAGTGACTCGAGTTCGGTGGCGATGAAGTCCAATGACTCGGCAAGGATCGTGTCTATCGCAACCATTGGCCCCGCAATTGACTGGGACGACCCCGGCGCTCGAAACTCGAATCTGTTGCCTGTGAACGCAAGCGGACTAGTCCGGTTACGGTCCCCCGGGTCACTGGGCATCGCAGGGAGCGTGTCGACCCCGATCTTTAGGGTCCCCTTCCCCATCGACTCGGTTGCGCCGCCTTTGGCGATCTGGTCGAAGACGTCCATCAGCTGTTCACCCAGGAAGATCGAGATGATCGCCGGGGGCGCCTCACTGGCACCAAGGCGGTGATCATTCGACGCAGATGCGACAACGGAGCGCAGAAGACCTGCGTGGCGGCTGACACCGCGGATCACCGCTGCGCAGAACACCAGGAACTGGGCGTTCTCGTGCGGGGTCTCCCCCGGGTTGAGCAGGTTCCCCTGGTTCGAGTTACCGAGGGAGAAGTTGACGTGCTTGCCGGAGCCACTGACGCTGGCGAAGGGCTTCTCGTGCAGGATGCACTCCATGCCGTACTTGGCTGCGACCTTCTGCAGCGTCACCATAAGCAGTTGCTGGTGGTCATTGGCCAGGTTCGCCCGCTCGAACACCGGAGCAATTTCGAACTGCCCGGGTGCGACCTCGTTGTGACGGGTCTTTGCCGGGACTCCGAGCTTCCAGAGTTCGCGTTCCGTGTCGTGCATGAAGGCGAGCACCCGCTCGGGGATGGCACCGAAGTAGTGGTCGTCGAATTCCTGCCCCTTGGGAGGACGGGCGCCGAAGAGGGTGCGTCCGGTGGCGATCAGGTCGGGACGGGCAAAGTGGAAATGGCGGTCGATCAGGAAGTACTCCTGCTCCGCTCCGACGAAGGACAAGACGTTGTCGGGATTCTCGTGTCCGAACAGTTCCAACACCCGCTTGGCGTGGACGTTGAGCACCTGCTGGGCGCGGAGAAGCGGCGTCTTCTTGTCGAGCGCGTCACCGGTCCACGACACGAACACCGTCGGGATGCACAAGGTGTTGCCGTTGGGGTTTTCGATTATGTAGGCAGGGCTGGTCACGTCCCAGCCGGTGTATCCGCGTGCCTCGAAGGTTTCACGCAGACCGCCGTTCGGAAAACTCGATGCGTCCGGCTCACCTTGGACCAACGCCTTCCCGGAGAACTCGGTAATGGCGGCTCCGTTGGAGTCGAAGTCCAGGAAGCTGTCGTGTTTCTCGGCGGTCAGTCCTGTCAACGGGTAGAAAACGTGCGCGTAGTGGGTGGCTCCCTGCTCGGTGGCCCACTCCTTCATCGCCGCAGCGACGATGTCGGCCGCCGACGGGTCAAGCGGAACCGACTCCTCAATGGTGGCCAGCACAGATTTGTAGATGGCCCGCGGCAGTCTCGCCTGCATCACCGAGCTGCTGAAGACATTCTTGGCGAAGAGCAGCTCCGGCGATTCCGAGTCATCCCATGCCGTCGGTGGCGTCAAGTACGTCGTTACGGCGTCGATAGCCTGCCGTCTGGCTGAAATTCCGCTCATCTCGGGGCTCCGGGTGATGTAGTTGTCGCCGATTCACACATTGCTGATCTGCAGCTCGCTCAGAAGAGATGCGCCGTCAGCTTGCGACGCCACTCGGCCTTCGCCGGATCCTCATCTGGGAGGACTTCGAGCAGGTCTACGAACTGCTGCCGCGCGTCGTCGTCGGTCTTGACCCGATCGAGAAGACCCAGCAGTTGCACCTCGATGTCGACACGATCAATGGGCCCGGTTCTTGCAAGGGCCGCAACTCGACGGGTCTGGGGTGATTCCGGAATGCGCGTCAGCAGGTCGACTGCTTCGTCGGATCGACCCGAATCTGCATAGAGCTCGGCGAGAGCCAATACCGCTGCCGTATTGTCGGCTTCGAGTTCCAGCGCCGCCTTCAATGACTCCTCGGTCCCTTCACGGATCAGGATGTCGACCTCGGACTCCTCCTCCGCTGGGATCAACTTGTTCACGAAGGCCGCTATCTCAGCTTCGGGAAGCGCCCCGATGAACTGGTCGACCGGGCGGCCATCGACGATTGCGAACACCGCCGGAATCGACTGCACCCGGAACGCCTGCGCGACGTTGGGGTTCGCATCCACGTCGACCTTGGCCAATTCGACCTTGCCGTCGGTTGCGGCGACGACCTTCTCGATCATCGGGCCGAGCGTCTTGCAGGGCCCACACCATTCGGCCCACAGATCGACGATTACCGGGACCACCTTCGATCTCTCAATGACTGCGGTTTGGAACGTCGCGTCGGTTACGTCGGCCATTTGTCCAGTGTACGCCCCCACCGGCGACCTATCTCACGGCCCGGGTATGCCCTCCGATCCGAACCTCAGGCTCAAGTGGGCGACTTCCGGTGACGATCGAGGATGATGCGCAACTCTTCGCACCCGGTCGACAAAGGCGTTCGACCGGGTCGAAACCTGTTGGGACGGATGAAGCCAGCCGCGGTCTCCGTGGCACTCATTTTGGTGATACTCGCGAGCAGCGCATCTTCGCTGGCTGCGGTCCCGGCGCCCAATGCCTCGGTTGGAATGCCAATTGCCAATGGAACCACCGAAATTCCCTACGGCCCCCTCCGGGATCACCGGTTGGACATCTACCGGACGGCACGGCCGGCCAGTCGGGGGACGATCGTCTTCATCCACGGCGGAGGGTTCACAACGGGCGACAAGAGCGAGATCCGCGAAGTGATATGGGCCCCGATTCTCGCCGAGCGCGACAACGGCTTCGACGTCGTTTCGATCAACTACCGCCTCGCGTCGGTTGCGCCATATCCGGCTGCCTTCGACGATGCGGCGCTGGCGGTCTCCTGGGTGATGACCCACGGCGCTTCGCAGGGTCTCGACACAGGGAGGGTCATAGTCGTCGGACATTCCGCCGGCGGAGCCCTCGCTGCCATGGTCGGGACCCGGCCCGACGCGACGACCCACTTCGGGTCGGTTCCCCGTGTCGACAGTTGGGTCGGGATCGCACCGCTCCTGGACTTCAGGACCGACGAGCAGATCGGCCACGATTTCCCAGCCGACTGGGGGCTCTCGGGCCAGATCGAGCGTGCCTTCTCTTCACCGCTCGCAAGTCTCGATGCGACGGACCCGCCCGGATATCTGATCCACGGCGACCACGACACCGTCGTATCGGTCAGGCAATCCGACATGTTCGCCCTGATGGGTGCGGCTTCGGGCGCAGATGTCCGCTATGACCGCGTCGACTTCGATCCTCTGGGGCGGCCGCCGGCTGAGTGTCTCTGGCACCTGCCCCTGTGCGCTGCCGACATGGTTCAGTTCGACGACTGGCTTCTCCACCGCCCCGTCTGAGTACCCGGTCTGGGCTTCCGCTCCGGACACCTGATCAAGGCCTCCGGTTCGGGCAGACCCGGACGGTCACCTAGGGGATCTACAACTAGATTGGTTCGACAGGTCTGATCTGCGGATCTGACCCGGACCCGACGACAAGGAACCAACGTGAGCGAAGTGGCGGAAGGAATAGACCACCACGCAGTCAGCGACTGGCTGTCGCGCAACATCGGGGATATCCGGCTGCCGCTCGAAGTCGAACTTATTGCCGGGGGCCACTCGAACCTCACCTATTCCATCGCCGAACAGCCCGGAGCCGACTCGACCGCCGGGCGTCGGTGGGTCCTTAGGCGCCCACCTCTCGGTCAGGTTCTTGCCACCGCCCACGACGTTGCCCGCGAGCACCGGATCATCTCGGCGCTAGCCAAAAGTGACGTTCCGGTTCCACGGACCATCGGGGTCAGCGCGGATGACTCGGTGAACGGAGCGCCGTTCTACGTGATGGATTTCGTCGACGGCCAAATCATCCGCTCCACAGCCGACGCCTCGGAGTTGGGACCGGATGTGCGCCGCAAGGCGGGAGAGTCACTGGTAGACGTTCTCGCTGCGATCCATTCCGTCGACGTGGACGAGATCGGACTTGGCGACCTGGCCCGACGAGAGAACTATGTGGCCCGCCAGCTCAAGCGCTGGTACGGACAGTTCGAACACAGCGAGACCCAGGTCGAGGGCGGGCTGGGTCTGCCATCGGTGCACGACGTACACGACCTGTTGTTAGAGCGGATTCCTGAGCAGGTCGGCTCCACGATCGTCCACGGCGACTACAGGTTGGACAACTGCATGATCGACCGGACCGGCCAGGTGGTGGCGGTCCTCGACTGGGAACTCTGCACGCTGGGCGATCCTCTCGCCGACCTTGGTCTGTTGTGGGTGTATTGGACCGACGAAGGTGACGAGGCGGTGCTCCCCCAGGCTGCCCCCACTGCACTCCACGGCTTCCCAAAGAAGCTTGAGCTGATGGAGCGCTACGAGAGCGAATCGGGCCGCAACCTTTCCGACCTACCCTTCTACGTCGCCTTCGGCTACTGGAAGCTCACCTGCATTCTCGCCGGCGTCTACGCCCGTTACGCCGGCGGGGCCATGGGCACCGTCCCTGCGAGCACCGTGGATGGGTTCCGAACGATGCTTGACACCCTTGTGACCGTCACCGAAGAAGCCGCGACAAATATCGGTACCGATTGGCGCCCATCGCCCGCTGCCGCCGAACCGATCGGAGCGGAATCATGAGCATGGCACCCTTGGTCAACTTCGGAATGGCCCCCGAGCTGAACGAGCCGGTCCTTGTCGTCGCCCTTGAGGGATGGATCGACGCGGGATCTGCAGCAGCCAACGCCATGTCGGTCATGTTGGGACGGACCGACGGCGAACCCCTCGCCGAGTTCAACACCGACCGACTTCTCGACCACCGGGCCAGGCGCCCGATCATGCACCTGGTCAACGGATTGATCACCAACATGGCCTGGCCGAGCATCGAGTTGCGGGCAACCGCTGATTCGGAGGGCCGCGACATACTTCTGCTCGTCGGGGCGGAGCCCGACTTCGAGTGGCGTTCCTTCTCGGAAACGGTTGTCGACCTTGCGTCCAGTTTCGGCTGTCGAATGGTCATCGGACTCGGTGCGTATCCAGCGGCGGTCGCCCACACCCGCGAGACTGCTCTGTCGGTGACGACGTCGTCCCAGGAGCTTTCGAACACTCTCCACGGATATGTGCGGGGAACACTCGATGTGCCGGGCGGTATCCACTCGGTCCTGGACGTTGCCTGCAATGACGCGGGCATTCCGGCCCTTGGGCTCTGGGCCCAGGTGCCCCACTACGTGGCATCGATGTCGTATCCGGCGGCGAGCGCAGCACTGCTTGAGGGCCTCGCCGAGGTTGCTGGTCTCGACATCGAGCACAGCCAGCTCTCAAGCGACGCCAGGGCCACGCGACTTCGACTCGATGAACTGGTCGCCGAGAATCCCCAGCATCAGACGATGGTTCATCAGCTCGAAGAGTTGATGAACGAGGGCGTCGGTGGTCCCGATGACGCGCCGACCTTCGGTTTCGACCGAATCCCGAGTGGCGACGAACTGGCAGCCGAGCTGCAGGAGTATCTGCAGAACCACCCCGACGACGACGGCTCGGACACCCCCGACGGACCTACGTAGGCGAACGACCGATCGCGTCGCATCGTTGCTACACTTGTAGCATGGCGTCTGTTGCCTCTCGCGAACTCCGAAACCAGACTCGGTCGTTGCTCGACCGCGTCGCTGGTGGCGAAGAAATCGTAATTACCGTCGACGGACGTCCTATGGCGGTTCTCGCTCCACTTCCGACACGAGACCGATGGATGTCACGGGAGACGTTTGCCCGGATTGTCCTAACCCAACAGGCAGACTCCGGACTCCGGCAGGAGCTTTCCGTCCTGTCACCAGACATGACCGACGAGCTGCCCCTGTGACCAGTAGGGCGTTGGCCGATACTTCGATCTTCATCGCCGACGAAACCGGGCGACAGATCGACCCTGCCCACCTACCTAATGAGCTTGCAGTGTCGGTCATCACGATCGCAGAGCTTCGAGCTGGCGTCCTGGCGACAAACGACCTTGCCACTCGTGACTTGCGCCTACGAACTCTCACTGCCGCTCTGGCTCTCGACCCGGTACCCATCGACACGAGAGTTGCTGAACGCTGGGCACAGCTACGGGTTCTTCTTCGCGACTCAGGTCTGCGCATGGGCGTAAATGATTCGTGGATTGCGGCGACCGCAATGACGCTCGACATTCCGGTCCTCACCCAGGACGACGGATTCCCTGCCCTAGACGAGCTAGAGATCTGGCGCGTCTGATTCAGAGAATTCCGACGCCTCGTCGACCCCATCTGGGCATTACTCCAACTGACTCATCCTGGCCCGGTCTCACGTGGCACTTATGAGAGGGACTCAGAGGTCGTCGGTGCTGAAGGTATCGCAGGTGCTGGAGTCGCCCGAGTTGTAACCCTGTTTGAACCAGCGGGCCCGCTGTGATGATTTCCCGTGGGTGAAACTGTCCGGGTTGACACGGCCGGTAGCCGCCTTCTGGATCGCGTCGTCACCCACACCTGACGCCGCCCTGAGAGCCTCGTCGATGTCCCCGTCATCGAGCCTTCGCGAAGGGTCGGCCTGTCCACGTTCGTAGCGGGAGTGGGCCCAGACGCCCGCCAGACAGTCGGCCTGTAGTTCGGTCCGCACGGACAACCCCTTGGGACCGTCTGCCGCACTCGGATCCTGTTGTTCCAGTTTGCGAACCTGGGCGTTGATACCAAGTTCGTTCTGGACGTGGTGACCGACCTCATGGGCGATCACGTACGCCTGGGCAAAGTCCCCGGCGGCGCCGAACCTCGTGGCCAGTTCATCGAAGAAGCCGAGGTCGATGTAGACCTGCCGATCGGCCGGACAATAGAAGGGCCCCATGGCCGAACTCGCCCGACCACAGGCGCTTTCGACACCACCCGTGAAAAGCACCATTTTGGCACGGTCATAGGACCTGTTCGAGGCGTCGAACTGCTTCTGCCAGACATTGTTGGTGTCGGTGATCACCACGTTCGCGAATGTCGTCAGCTCTGGATTCGGGTCGGGAGCGGCGGGTAGAGCCACGTCTGAGGAGTTGCCCTGACCAGGAAGTTGACGGCCCTGGTCAAGCCCGGGAAGGTCGTTGATCCCGGCGGTTGAGACGTCGAAACCACCTCCTCCCATGAGCATCGGCACGACAACCACTACCACCACGACGATCAATAGACCGACGACGCCGCCCTTGCGTCGCCTTCCGCCGAGCAGCGAGCCCAGCACGGCGGCAAGGCCGGCACCTCCGATTCCACCCATTCCGGATGACCGACCGGACGCGCCACGCCGGTCGACCATGTCGTTCGAATCGGCTTCCTCAGAATTCCACTTCACAAGGCAGCTCCTCGCCATCGTCGGGTGGACGCCGTAGGCAACTGCCCAGGCGAGGTCCTACGATTCAGGTTTAGCGCAAAGTGGCCAGTTCCTTGTCGGTGAACTGGATGCGACACGCGGATCGCTGCAGCTTTCCGGAGGAGGTCTTTGGCACGGAGCCGGGCTCCACCAACACGACCTGCTTGGGCGGGATTCCGATTGCATCGGTGACGACATTCGAGACGTTCTTCTCGATCTGGTCGAGGTCATCACCCCGAGCCTCCGCGACGACGATGATGTTCTGGGCGCCAAGTCGTCCGTCGATCCCGAAGGCGATCACATTGCCGGTCCGCACTCCCGGGACCTCGCCTGCGACCTTCTCGATGTCCTGGGGGTAGACGTTGCGACCACCGACGATGATCATGTCCTTGATTCGCCCGCAGACGACGAGTTGTCCGTCGATCGTGTATGCGAGGTCGCCGGTGTGGAGCCATCCGTCGATGATCAGTTCCTCGGTCGCCTCGGGATTCTCGTAGTAGCCCGAGGTGAGCGAGTTGCCAGTGATTCGTAGTTCGCCGACCTTGCGGTCGGGGCAGTGTTCGCCGCTGAGTGGATCGACGACCGAGATTTCAAGCCCCGGGACCGCATTGCCCAACAGGACCAGTTCGACGCCGTTCTCGTTGCCCGCCTCGACCGGAACTGCTTCGCGGTCATTCTCTAGTTTGTCCCTGTCGATCCAATCGGTCCGCAGGCCGACGCCGGGGGTCGAGAAACAACCCGCTATGCAGACCTCGGCCATACCGAAGGCCGGGAAGGCCCCCTCTGGGGACAGACCGAACTTCTCGCCCGTGGTGAAGAACGTCCGGTACGTATCTGGGTCGATCGGTTCCGCTCCGTTCAACCAGATGCGCATGGTCGACAGGTCGAGGTTCTCATCGGTGCGTCTCATCGCCCGGGCCGCCAAGGCGTACGAGAAATTTGGTCCCGCGGTGCCGGTGCCTCCGTAGCGGTCGATCCACTGCAGCCACCGCAACGGTCGGGAGAGAAAGTCCTGGGGAGCACCCTGAACAAGCGTGCATCCCTTCGTCATCGGAATTGTCAACAGCCCGACGAGACCCATGTCGTGGTAGAGCGGCAGCCACGACACGATGACCTCGTCCTCGGTGATCTTGGCTGCTGCCCACGCTCCGTCGAGATTGTTGCAAATAGCCTGGTGCGGGAGCATGACTCCCTTGGGTTCAGATGTCGACCCCGAAGTGAACTGGAGCACTGCGAGACCATCAGGGTCGCTCTTTGGCCGCTTGTAGCTGGTGGCGAGCCCCCTGTCGGAAACCAGTTCGTCGAGCGAGATGAACGGCGGGTCCCCCTCGATCGGCTCGACGAACGCAGCAAGTTCCGCGTCGATCAAAACGACCTTGGAGTGAGCCCGGTGGATCCGTTCGCGGGTCTGGGAAATGAACGTCTCGAGCGCCCCCATGCGCATCGGAAGTGGCATGGTCACCAGACAGCCGCCGGTCAGCCACACCGCCTGGATGGCCGTGATCAGCTTGCGGGTGGTTGGACCAAGTAGCGCCACATGATCACCGGGCTTGATCCCGTTGGCCTGGAGGTACGCCGCTGCTGCTCGGGCATCGCCGTGGAGTTCAGACCAGTTGATCGTGTCATGGTCGTCTCCGCTGACGAAGGTGACCTTTCCATGATCCCTCTCCGCAACGGATTCAATTCGGTCTATCAAGGACAGCACGGTATTCGGACGCTCCTGGATCGCGGGGAGTTACAAGAATGTCACCTGCGGCTCTTCACTGAAAGAACCGGGAAGGCCACGGAAACCACATGACTACATCTCGACCTGGGACGGTCACATGACGATGTTCACAAGCTTCGGTGGACGGGCGATGATTCGTTTGGGTTCAGTACCGCCAACCTGAGTCTGCACCTTCTCACTCGCCAGGGCCGCCGCAATCGCTTCCGCCTCGCTGAGATCCGGCGACACGTCGATCCGGTCCCGGACCTTGCCGTTGATCTGGACGACCATGGTCACCGATTCTTCGCGCAACAGGTCGGGATCGGCCACGGGCCACGGGGTCGTGTGGATGTGGGCAACCGTTCCCCCAGACCCGCTGCCGGCCGAACCGCTCCCGGACTGCCCGCCGGCATCGTCGTTACGACGCGACCAGAGTTCGGCCGTCATGTGGGGGCACGCCGGGGCCAGGACCTGCAGCAACGTATCGATTGCGGTGGCCAACGTCTCAGCGTGCGCGCCCTGGTCGGACTGTACGTAGCGGTAGACCTCGTTGACGAAGGCCATGTAGCGGGCGACGGCGACGTTGTATGACCACCGTTCGAACTGCCCGGTCACGTCGTCGATCAGATGGTGGGTGGCTCTGGTCAGTTGCAGGTCAGCCGGTGTCGGATCCCCGTCGCGGAGCTTGCCCAGAAGATCGGATTCCGGGATCGCCAGACGCCAGACCCGCTGGAGGAACCGGTGGCAACCGTCGAGTCCGAAGTCCTCCCAGTCGACGTCCTCTTCCGGGGGCTTCACCGCGAGGTGACTCAGGCGCAGGGCGTCCGCACCCAGGGTGTCGATGATCTCTTCGGGCGCCACGAGGTTGCCCTTGGACTTGGACATTTTGGCGCCATCCAGGCGGATCATGCCCTGGGTGAAGAGACGCTTGAACGGCTCACGCAGATCGGCCGGGATCACCCCGATGTCGGACAGCGCCTTGGTGAAGAACCTCGCGTACATCAGGTGGAGCACTGCGTGTTCAGCTCCGCCGATGTACTGGTCGACCGGCATCCACTTGGCGACCTCGGATGAACGCACGGGCGCCTGGTCGGAGTCCGGGTCGGTGAAACGCAGGTAGTACCAGGAGCTGTCGACAAAGGTGTCCATCGTGTCGGTCTCCCGACGGGCGTGACCACCACATGTCGGACAGGTCGTGTTGACGAAACCTTCGTGGGAGAGGAGGGGCGACTGTCCGGTCGGCGTGAAATGGACGTCGTCGGGAGCGAGCACAGGAAGTTGATCATCGGGGACGGCCACGATCCCGCAGTCGTCGCAGTAGACGATCGGGATCGGACAACCCCAGAAACGCTGACGTGACAACAGCCAGTCCCGCAGCCGGAAGTTGACCTTGCGCTCCCCTTCGCCCGTGGCTTCGAGCCAGTCCATCGCGGCGGTCTTTGCGTCAGCAACGTTAAGGCCATTGATGTCGAGATTGGACGACTCCCCCGAGCTATTTGCCGGAGAGTTGATGTGGGGACCGTCGCCCCCGTAGGCGGAATCCGTGTCGGTCCAGTCCGCTGGCCGCTCGACGGTGTGGATGATCTCGAGTCCGAAGGTCTTTGCGAAGTCGTAGTCGCGCTGGTCCTCGCCGGGGACGGCCATGACCGCGCCGGTGCCGTAGGTCGCCAGCACGTAGTCGGCCAGGTAGATCGGCACCGAACGGCCGGTGAACGGATTCCTGGCGTAGGCGCCTGTGAAACAACCGCGCTCGGCCAGGGATCGCTCGGTAGACATCCGGTCGATCTCGGAGGTCTTGCGGGCCAACTCGATGAACGCTGCCACATCGTCAGCGCGGTCGGCGGTGGTGATGGTCGTCACCAGCGGGTGCTCGGGGGCGAGCACGCAGAACGTCATGCCGAAGGATGTGTCCGGCCGGGTGGTGAACACTCGGAACTCCGGCGCGTCGGCGGCTTCTGCGCCGTCAGCATCAACGACGGTCATCGCGAATTCGACACCCTCGGAACGGCCTATCCAATTGCGCTGTTGAGTGACCACCCGCTCGGGCCAGTCGACGAGTTCAAGGTCGTCGAGAAGTTGTTGCGCGTAGTCGGTGATCTTGAAGTACCACTGCTCAAGGTCGCGCTTCTCGACCACGGCGCCTGACCGCTCGGCGGTCCCGTCGGCCAGGACCTGCTCGTTGGCGAGCACCGTCTGGTCGATGGGGTCCCAGTTGACCGGCGCAGTCTTGCGGTAGGTCAGGCCAGCTTCGAGGAAGCGCAGGAAGATCCACTGTGTCCAATGGATGTAATCGGGATCGTGGCTCTTGACCTCGCGTCGCCAGTCGTAAACGCCGCCGATGCGGGTGATCGAGCTTCGCAGCTGTTCGATCCGCTCATCGGTGAACTCGCGTGGGTGGCGCCCGGTCTTGATCGCGGCGTTCTCGGCCGGCAGTCCGAAGCTGTCGAAGCCCATTGGCGACAGGACTGCGTCGCCGCGCATCGTGCGGTAGCGGGTGAGCAGGTCGCCGAAGGTGTAGTTCCGAACGTGTCCCATGTGTGCTGCGCCCGAGGGGTACGGATACATGCACAACACGTAGTACTTGGAGCGGGGATCGTCGTTGTCGACCTCATAGGTCGCGTCGTCGCGCCAGAACTGCTGCCACTTCGGTTCGATCGACTGGGGGTCGTAAGCGGGGAACTCAACCGGTGACGTACGGTCGGCCGCTGACTCCGGGCCGTTCGGGGAAACTGACATGCCGTGATCGTACTTAGAGCGGACGCTCGGCCCCGAACCGGACGGCGTCGTCGGCATGTGATTCCACTCGTCGGGATCCGGGTTTCACCGATATATGGGATGACGCTATGGTGTGACCTCCCAAGGGGCCGTAGCTCAGTTGGCTAGAGCGCTTCCATGGCATGGAAGAGGTCGTGAGTTCGATTCTCATCGGCTCCACAGAAAGACCCCCGGATTTCCGGGGGTCTTTGGGTTTTTGGTGACGAACGAGCGTTAGATACAACGGCACTTGGGCAGGAGATTTGGGGAGATTGAAAATCGTCTTGGAGGCGTTTTGCTGACGCTTATGCTCCCCGGGAAACCCGAGCGGCAGGATCCGTGGCCCGCCGTTTCACTCGACCCAAGGTGTCGCCACAGCCGATATCGGGGATAGTGCGCCATCCCTTCCGACAATCATGCCCAGCGGTCTCCACCGAAATCGACGGCTTGATGGGCCCACGGGGCCTCAGCTGGCTGATACGAGACGGACGTCGTAGTGGACAGTGACTTCGAGTGCGTCTGCTATCTCGACGAGACGGGCAAAACTCACTCCTGCGTAATCACCTGCCTCGTAACGCTGGATTGCCTGTTCAGCTAGGCCAACCCGCTCCGCAAGTTCGCGTTGAGTCAAACCGCGTGCGATCCGGGCGCGTATCAACGCAGTTGGAAACTCTCCGATCCCGGTTGCCTCGATCAGCGTTGCATCATGCAGTGCGTCATAGTCGGCCAGTTCCGCTTCAAGGTCCGCGAGCGTCCCACGGAGAGCCTCAGACTGAAGCTCTCGCATCTCGGGCGACAGGCCATCAGGCAGCGGGGCGTGCTCCAGGTCCGAAATCGCGACGCGTAGCTCATCGGCTTTGGCTCGGGTGATCTTGTGTTGTCGTTCATTCTTGATCATTGGTCAAACTCCTCTGTTGTCAGGTCGATGACAACTATTCCCTTGTTGTTGCCGTCACGATCTTGTTGAAAGAACTCCACGAAGAACTTGCCGGACCCACTCTCAACGACGTTTGGGAAGAACTCGCATCCGAACTCGACCTTTTGCATGGGTCGCCCCGGAGACAGATCCCTGAGCGCCGGATGAAGAAGCGACCAATCAACACCGATCGGGTCATAACACGCGTCGATATCTCCGGGATGCTCTTTCGCAGTGACGAAACTGCCATCGATCCACACCCGACGACACCCAGCACCTCTGAGAGACTCAACTGCTCGATGACACCCACCGAGGAGGAACCGTCGCCACTCAGTCGTTGCGAACACAGCCTCGACTTCAGACCATGACGCCTCCCACTCCCCTACCGGCAAGCGGCCATCGACAAGACCCGGAACCATCAACACAACATATCAGTTGGGTTGATGGATTGCTCGTGGAAGGGAACAACCGGTGCGACGAACTGAGATCCCGTTTCAAGCGATTGCGCGTCGGATTTCCTCCATGGCATGGAAGAGGTCGTGAGTTCGATTCTCATCGGCTCCACACGGAGAGGCCCACGGAATTGGGCCCAAAATGTTCACCAAACCCTGTCACGGAGCGATCCGGACGGGGTTTCGTGGCATCTGGGGTGGGTACCTGCGGTCACCGGAGGCCACGTGGCTACGTGGCTACGTAGCTGCGTGGAGATCATGGGGCTATCTCAACCCGCTGTTCGAACTACCGGCGCAATTCATCGGCGCAATTCATCCAGGCCTTGTACGACCCACGCTTTGAGAGGCTCGGCCTTAACGAACGGGGCGTCATCGTCTTCGGCGCGCTGGAGTACGTCCTCGGGTGAAGCGCCTGATCGCAGTCCCTCATACAGATAGACGAGTGCAGACGAACGCGGACCGGTCCGGCACGTGACCAGTGTCGGCCTCGGCAGACGGTCGAGAGCCTCGACACCATGACGGGCCACATCCATGTCAAATGGTCGAGGCGGGTCGGCGACCAGGTTCTCGGACTCGGAAACGGCCGCTTCCACATCCGCGTACGACATCCCACCCTCCATGGACGCGAATTCCTCGCCGCACAGATACAGCCATGATGCACCGCCGGCATTCTTGGCAAACGACGCCGGGTCGGCGATCAGGCCTCGGTTGAAGGTCAAATCGATTGGGCTGGAGACCATGATGTACCTCTTCCTTATGTTCCTTGTGCTTCGCCGTGGGTGTTCGGCAAAAAGTCGGTCTTCACCGGGACGGGTTCGAGGATGCCGTTCACCGCTGAAGTCACCGACTCGGGCAAGGCGACGTCCAATGTGAGGTGTCCGACGTGCTCCATACCGGCTCCATTGGCGTGGTCGACTCGTCTGCCGGCGACACGTCGGGACAATCCTACCGAGCAGTGGGAGGACAGGTGCTCGCTACGGCAGCAAGGCTCACCGAGGCCGACAAGCTCTTCATCGACGCCCTCGCGGCTGACCTCACCAACAACGGTGACTGCTCGGGCCCGTTCGAGTCCTCGGATGGATGGCTATCCAGATTCGCGGCCCATTTCTTGAGTCGGTCACCGCCGTACAACGGTGATCACACACCGTGGACCGGGAGCGCGACCGAGGCGGCCATCAGCTGTGACCAAGGGAACTTCTAGAGCTTCGGCAAGCGCGACGTAGGTCGCGTCGTACGCGCTCACGTTCTCGCGCAGCTCCCAGATGCGTCCGAGCAAACCGTGAACGGCGAGGCGTGTCAGACCCAGACGTGCCCAGACTTCAATAGCGCGTCCAGCCGCAGCAGCATCGAGGTCACCCCGAAGGACCTGTGAGCGAAGCGCGTTCGCGACCTCAGAGTCCACCAGGTGCGGACAGATGATCGCATCCTCTCCCAGAATCGTTCTTGCCTCGCCGTCGTTGAGTAGGCCCAGAACCGCTGCTGAGGCATCAACGACAATCACCGAGTGCTGCGACCGGCTTCAACGTCAGCAACTACGACATCCGGACCCAACCGGAGATCAGGTAGATCTGCCAACAACGCGGGATTGTCCGCGCGCGAAGCGATCGACGCGAGCTCTCGGGTCGCAAAGGACGAGACCGACATACATTCACGGGCGGCCAGCCTCGCGAGTCTCTCACTGACCCCATCCGGCACATTTCGCAAGTACAACGTCCCCATGTTGCACAATGCTAGCATTTCAGCTGCATATTTCCACGCCGGGCAGCATTCTCGAAGACCGGAACGATGAAGTGGGCCTCCCGTTTGAAGATCTGGAGGCCGGACTGGAAGATCATCGTGGGCATGGTCGGAGCAACCAAGTCGGGAAATATGGAACCGTTGGTGCTCTCGCGGGCATAGAGGGTTGTCCAGCCACTCGATAAGCGGAGCCACCGATGAAAGATGCCGACGATGCCGAGCTGTGGGAACGCATCCGGGGCGGCGACGCCGCGGCATTCGTCCACCTCTTCGAACGCCACGGAGCCCGGATCCACGGCTACGCACTCCGCCGCACAGCCGAGCCACAGACCGCCGAAGACGTGGTTGCCATTGTGTTCTTGGAAGCCTGGCGTCAGAGGAATCGAGTGGAACTTCACCAGCCGTCAGCGCTGCCGTGGCTCTACGGCGTGGCCGCCAACGTGTTGGGGCACGAGCGTCGGAGCCGTCGCCGATACCGGGGCGCGCTCGACCGGCTCGCCGGCCTTGGTCGAGCGACAAGCGCAGGCGGCTGCTGACGCAGAGCGGGTCATCCACCAGATCAAAGACCTACCCCACCGCGAGCGTGACGTACTCGTCCTCTCAGTGTGGGAAGGCCTGTCACACACCGAAATCGCCGCTGCACTGGACATCAGGATCGGAACTGTCAAGTCCCAGCTCTCGCGAGCGCGGGCTCGCCTTGATCCTGATCGGCCGCCTGATCGAGTGCGCCGGGTCTCATCGTCCACCGAACCCATCATCTTGACCACGAAGGAGAGCTGATATGCAACAAGAGAATCCCTCCCATTCCACGCTCGATGCCGAGCGAACCGACCAGCTCCGCACGCTGCTCACCGCCGAGGCGACAGCCAACACCGCGTCGATCTCGGACGGCTACGGGTTCGCCCGTCGCCGCCTACTCATCGGCGGCGTAGCGGCCACTCTCATCATCGGCGCCGGCGTCTTCACCGTTGCGTCCAACGCAGGTAGCCCGCCCTCAGGGTCGGTAGTTGCCTCCAACGCAGGTGGCTCACCCTCAGGGCCGGTAATGGTCAAGACCGCCTGCGCCGTCACCATCGAAAAGGCGGCGGGAGGGTGGACCACCCTCAGTATCGCCGACATCAACGCCGACCCCGACGCTGTCGTCGCCGAATTGCAGGCCGCCGGCATCGAAGCTCGGAAGGAACCGCTGGGCCTTCTCAGCGACGCCGACGGGAGACTTTTGCTGTCCCGCGACCAGATCGCCGTGGACCGCAGCAGCCTCACCATGTTGGGCATCAGCGATGTCGGGGACTCTGGCCTCGCAGGACTGACGGTGCAGGCGCCCTCGGCCGGTCCGTCTCCATTCAACGACGGATCAACGCCTGACAAAGCCGTGATAGACGCCTACATGGTGAATGTGGGCGCCCAATTCAACGGCGACGGCTCCATCTCCATCCGCAACGACGCAGACCTGACGGTGATCGTGCTCAGCGAGGCCTGACCGCGGTCGGCGCCTCGGCTCACAGAGCGACCGCGTCCACCAGAGCTGACCGCGAAATTGGGCGCTTGAGCAGTTGTACTGAGAACACGTCTATGTCGTCGCGGCCGAACAGCTCGCGGGTTTCCTCCATGAGCCCCGATGCCCGCATCAGCAGGTTCCCGTCCGCGGGGTCCAAATCAACGAGGATGTCGATGTCACTGCCCTTATGTGCTGTGCCGCGCGCGACCGAGCCGAAAAGCCGCGGATTAGTCGCCGCATACTTGTCTAGAAGAGCCTGGAACTCATCGCGGCGCGCATTGATGAACTCGCGCAGTGCAAGCGTCTCAGGCGTCTCAGGCGTCTCAGGCGTCTCAGGCGTCACAGCGGCCTTCTGCATGTTTCCAGAATACAGGGAGCGTCCAGCGACGCACTCCCTCGTCCACTTCATCAGGTCACCTCGGTGAGTGAGGCCACGCGCCCGTCGGTGCCCTCCACCAAGTGAACATCTCATTCGTTGACCGGTGAGTCCCTAACTCGAGCGCCTCCACGAGTTGAGGAATAGCTGTGGGCAACCCAGCGGAACCCGAACAGGGCGCACTCGGCCTGCTTGGGCGGCTGTTTCGGCCCCGGGTCAAATGATCTCGATGGTCACGTCCCTAGCATGAGCGGCAAGGGCTTCGAGATCTGCCCGGTCGCCGGTCAGCACCGTGCCACCCGGCTCAGCGAGCGCCACAACAAGCGCGTCGACGGCAGAACCGGCCTTGGCGCGGCGTCGGAGCTCGGCCGCTCGACGTGCGACGGCGGTGCTGACCTCGGCGTCCACGATGCAGGTCTTCAAGAACCGGTTGGCGTTCGCGTCGCGACCGCTGTCGCCGTGGAGCGATTCAACGAGAACCATGGTCGGCACGACGGCGGGCCAGAGTCCGGCGCTGTGGAATGCACTGATAAGCGAGAGCGCCGCCTTGGTGCGTGACGAGAGTTTTGACAGGCCACCGCTGTCAAGGACGAGCACGTCAGCCGGCTTGACCCAAGCTGCGTGCTCGTATGCGGCGAGCTATAACGTCGGCAGTCGTCTGCTGGCGGGCGGACGGTTCGCCGACTTCCACGGCAAGTCCTTCGAGGTACTCGGCCGTGGCGTCGAGCGCGTCCTGTCGTTCGAGCTCGGCGCGCAGTGCCACCTGCAGCAGTTCCGAAGCTGGCAGTCCGCGCCGTTTCAGCTGATCGTGCAGATCGTCAGGTAGATAGACTTGAACACGAGGCATACGTCTAACTGTACACACATGCTGGGGCCTCCACCATCAGTTGAGCTAGGAGCTAATTTGCTCGAATTGCCTGCAGCCATGTCGCAAACGCCGGTTGGCGCCTATCAACTCAGCCCGAGAATTCCTTTGCCACGAATGGAGAGGTCATCGACCTAAGCAGCGCTGCGTAGCCGGGCGAGAAGCGGATCGCGTCTCCTGGTTGCATTCGCTCGCCGGTTTCGGTGATGAGGTGGTCGCTGCTCGCTGCGAGGATTTCCACGCCCGCGGGCGGTTGGAGATCGTCAGGTTCGGTGTCGTTGCGGCCGACAGCGAGGATGGTCTGCCAGATCTCGCCTCGATCCTCGACCACGCTGGCGTCGAGCGACGCGGTCAGCCCGAAGGCGTTCTGGCCGAGTTGACCCCACGGCCGGGTCGGCTTGCGCTTCGATTCGATCACCTCAGCGACCAAAGAGACGGCATCGGTATGCAGTCCCAGAATCGGCTGACGCTGCAGTGGCTCCCGGCCGAGCAGGATCGCCTCTCCGAGACGAAGGTCGTTGATCCGACCGGTCTCGGCCGTGTCCAGCGCCCAAGTGACATTGGCCGAGTTCCCGCCCGAAACGGTCGAGATTTCGATTCCGAATCTGGCTTCCACCGCGTCGACCAACGAAGAGAGTTGACCCATGTTGTCGTCACTAGGGGCTACGCCGCTGCGACACGCCAAATTGGTTCCCAGACCCGTCAGTCGAAGGCTCGGGAGTCCGAGGACGTGTCGCACGGTCTCGTCCAAATCGGTGGGGAGGACACCTTCTCGAAGATCGCCCAGCTCGACCATCACCATCACGTCATGCACGCGCCCCACAGTCCTGGCGGCGGAGCCCAGCAACGTGAGAACTCCCAGTTCGGTGTTGGCACTGGTGACACCGGAGCGGATCACGCGCTCAATCTCACTGGGTGCGGGTGAGCGCAGCAGCAGTATCGGAGCGTCGATGCCGTCGTCACGCATCCGTTCGACGCTGTCCATACGGGAGTCAGCAACCATGGCGACGCCGGAGTCCAGTAGAGCCCGGGCGAGAGCCGGCGGGCCGAGCATGGCTTTGGTGACACCAGTTATGGAGATACCGCGTGCCGCGAATCTGGTGACCAGTTCACGGGCGTTCGCAGCGATCTTGTCAAGATCGACGTCGAGTCGGAGACCGCTCACGCACTAGTGATCGATGATTCCACGATCTCGAGTTCGGGCAGCGCTGCAAAGACGATGTCGAGTAACCGGTCGGTCGGCCTGAGGAGTGCGTCCGTTACTGGAATTCCGAGCTCGAGTTCGTACATCAGGATCGCCGACGAAACCTCGTCGTCGGTCATGTTCTCGTGATTGATGGTCACACCGATCACCTTGGTATCGGCGAATGTCTCGATCAGGTTGATCTCGCTGGCCGGTGTCGGAACGTCGAACATCGGGAAGTCACTCACCTTTGAGCGTGTCGGCGCGTGCTGGAGAATGACTGCTGAAGGCAGGCTCCCCCGCAGGATCGCGGTCGAGCTGAGATAGGTCGGGTGACTGAGCGCCCCTTGGCCTTCAACGATGATCACATCGGGTTGTTCGGACTCGAACGCCTCGACCACTGTGGCCTCGAGTTCACCAGTGACGAACTGGGCCGGAACAGCATCCAAGGCCACGGCGTGGCGGTTCCCCTGGATCACGCTGGTCTGGCCAGTGCCGACCATCACAGCCTTTACCCCATGTGCGTTCAGCGCCTCCGTCAGGATGGTCGCGGTCGTCCGCTTGCCAACGGCTCCGTCGGTACCGAGAACAGCGATCCGGGGACACGACACCTGGCGAATACGCCCAGTGAACATTCGCAACTCGGCGATTGGCCGGGGACGTCGGACGTCGAAGATCTCGACGCTGTTGATCACCGAAGCAGCGAAGAGTTCCGGATCGTCGTTGAGGAACTCATGCAGCCCGTTCACGATGCTCAGTCCCCTAGTCATCGCGTCCAAGAGTGCGTCGCGTTCGGTCGCCGAGAGCAGACCGCTCGTTGGAGCGACACCGATGATGAACAGCTCCACTCGTGAGTCGCACTGATTCAACGCTTCGTTCAGGTCTCGACGGATAGGTATGCCGTTCGGCTGACCGTCGAGGATCATCCCGGCGTCCTGACCAGCGAGGTTGCTGTCGATCACCGAAATGATCTCGTACTTCTCGCTCGCACGAACAAGGCCGTTCGCTGTCTTTCCGTCAATGGCTCCGAAGTTTGCTTCGCAGTAGACGACTGCCTTCGGTCGCGGGATTTCGCCCGCGACGAACGTAAGGTCGACATGGGGTGATTCGGACATTGAGTCTCCTCGAGTAGTGCTCAGAGGAGGCGCAAGGATGGTGTTCGGGCCAGAGTGGCGGCCGACAAGTCACCGAAAGTCCCCACCAAGAAGTGGAAAGCTTCCGCAGACTACCACCGCGACTCCTCGGCCTCGGGATTCCGACGCTTGGAAGCCGGATCCTCCTTCGGCCTGCCGCAATATTCAAGCTCAGAGTTCGAAGTCCCCACGGCCCATCTGGTCGCGGATCGTCTCGACCGGAGGGTTGGTCAACGAGCGGCGCTGCCAGTTGGCTCCGTCGACGACAAGTGTGTGCCCAGAGATGAAGCGGGCGTAGGGCGAGGCGAGGAATGTCGCGGCCCAGCCAAGTTCGTGTGGACGCCCCACCCGCATGGCCGGCTGACGGTCGTCCTTGTCGTGGAGTCCACCCAGATTCCCCTGGATGTCCGACGTCATGTCCTCATGTGGCATGAGCCCAGGAACCAGGCAGTTGACCTGGATCCCATAGGGACCCCACTCGACAGCGAGGGTCTCGGTCAGGTTCTTGACGCCGGCCTTAGCCGCGGCCGAATGGGCGAAGCCCGGTCCTCCGGTCCACGCGTACGACGCGCCGACGTTGACGATCGACCCTCGTGTGCCTGCGTCAAGGTGGCGTCGACCGAACTCGCGGGAACAGAGGAAGGTGCCGGTCAGGGTGATGTCGACCACGGTGCGCCAGGCGTTCGGCGAGGTGTCCTCGGCCGGTACCGGGAAGTTGGCCGCAGCGTTGTTGATCAGGACGTCGGGTAGTCCAAACCGTTCGGTCGCCGCGTCGAAAGCCGCTGCTATGGCGTCCGCGTCGCGAATATCGCATTCGACGGTCAGTACCTCAGCTCCGAGAGCCTCGACCTCGACCCTGCCGGCCTCCAGATGCTCGGGCTTGCGACTGGCGATCACGATCGAGGCACCGAGACGTGCGAACTCGACGGCGATCGCCTTGCCCAGTCCGGTCCCGGCACCAGTGACGAACACGGTCGTGCCGTCGTAGGTCCCGGCGGGCAACGCGGAACTACCGAAGGTGGCTCCGACTCCAAGTCCGATCGGTTCTGTCATCTGCCGACTCCTCAGCTTCCCGTATAGCGGGGATCGCGCCCCTCGGCTCGTGCCGCCCGTAGCTCGGCAGCGTCGTCGCTGCGGCTCAGGAAGGTCTGATAGATCATCTCGTCGTCCATGGAAGCTCTGATCGCCGGTCGCGACAGATGCGAGATCGCCTGTCGGGCGAGCTTCACGGCAACCATGGGCGACTTGGCCATCTGTTCGGCCATTTCGCGGACAGTGTCGTCCAGTTCCCCCGCTGGGACGAGGCGGCTGACTATGCCGTGGTGGAGCGCCTCCTCGGCGTCCATCACACGTCCGGTCAGGACCATGTCGCTGACCACGCCATGCCCACACATCTCGTAGAGGACCGACATCCCGCCGGTGTCGGGAATGACCCCGTGGGTCAGCTCGGGCAGGCGAAAGCGAGTTCCTTCGGCCGCCACACGGATGTCGCAGAGCAAAGCCCGCTGGAACGACCCGCCCATGACCCAGCCCTTACAGGCGACGATCACCGGGGCATCAATCTCCCAGAGCTGCTGGATTCCCCGATGGCCGCGCCGCATCAGTTCGTGGTGTGAAAGCTCGACCTTGACGGTGCCGATCGAGCCGACATCCCGACCTGAGGAGAATGACCGACCTTCGCCCTGCCAGATGATCGCCCGGACATCCGGACGTGTTTTCAGCTCGGCGAGTATCCCGAAGAGCTGCGCGTCCATGTCGTCGTCGAACGCATTGTGCTTCTCGTCGTGATCGTTGCTGATGACCGCAATGGGTCCGTCCACCTGAAGGGTCACCTGTCCTGCCATGGCGGCGGAGCCTAATGGGGGTGCTGGACCGGTGTTGCCAGGAGATGGACCGGTGTTGGACCAGTGTCGCCATCTGCAAGTGGGAACCTGCTGTCCACAAGCGGGAACTTGCTGTCCAGTGGATGGCGGAATGATCGAAGGTGCAACGCGGTTGCAGAAGTATGACTTCTGGCCACACGATTTCGACAGCCCCCGGTACCAAGCACGTTCAGGTGAAACTCGCCGGGGAGGTCCTGGCCGACTCTCACAGTCCCGTCCTACTCGAGGAAACCGGCCTTCCGACCAGGTATTACCTACCCCGGGAGGACGTCCAGATGGACCTGCTGCACGCCACGAGTTTCCATAGCACCTGCCCCTTCAAGGGCGAGGCGTCGTACTGGTCCGCAAACGTCGGTGGAGAGAATCACGACGGGCTGGTCTGGAGCTACGAATCCCCGCTTCCGGCCGCCGAGGAAATTGCCGGATTGATGTCGTTCTATCCGGACCGGGTCGAGATCACAGTTGATGGGCAGCTACTCAAGGGCTGATAGGTCCGCACCACCCAGGATTTGCCGAGGAAGGGAAGAGATCTGCCGAACCGCGGGCTGCCGAGACATGGACCCGAAGCACGGACAAGATCTGCCGAGCCACGGACTCGCGAGATCTCAGGCCTCCCAGTCGACCTTCGGTGCGTCGCTGTAGAGCCGTTCGATTCGGTAGTACTCGCGGTCCTCGGTCAGGAACACGTGGATCACAACGGATCCGTAGTCCATCAGCACCCAATGGCGGGCACCTGCACCCTCGGTGGCCCGCGGCTTCTCGTCATGATCCAGGCGGAGCTGCTCCTCGATCTGGTCGACCACCGCCTTCACCTGGGGCGAGTTGGATGCGGTCACGATGACGAAGTAGTCGCAGATAGATAGAACATCGCCTACGTCGATTACGACGATCTCGGTTCCACCTTTGCTCTGGGCGGCTCGTGCCGCACTCAGAGCAATGCTCAATGGTTCGCCAGTCACGCTGTTTCTGTTCTGGACAGCACGCTCACCAGAGCCCCGATAGGTGGAATCATCAGGTTAGATCCTTGCCGACCACGACGGTCACGTCGATCCCGCTCGGCATCAGGTCCACTTTGGTGGGCGTGATGCCGAACTGCGCCGCTGCGGTCTCGGCCGCTGCCTTGGCCTCTTCGGTGGAGTACTCGACCCGCGACTTCGCAAGGTCGAAGGAAGGCCCGTTGCCGGTCAGGCCGATCGCTCCGCCGGCAGAGACGATTCTCGGGGCCACCGATCGGATGACACTCTTGTCGGTGGTGCCGTTGAGAAGGCTCACCACCCACCGCTGCCCCGGATAGGCGGAGGTGGGGAACGGGACGAACTGCGTCACCCATGCGGGCATCGAATCACCATCCACCCGGTCGAGGACGATCGGTGGGGACGTATAGAGAGGCACGTCCTTCGTAGGGAGCATCTCCATCGAATAGGGGCTGTCCCCCTTCGACGTGGCGCCCCGCAGCTTCGCCAGGATTGGGACGCCCTGTACGACCGAGTCCGGCAATTCGAGAGCCGAACCGGAAGCAACCACCTTGTCCAACACCTGGGTCCAGATGGCTTTGGCCCGCAGCGAGCGGTTCAGCTCAAGTTCCATGAAACCCGAGAACGACAGGAACTCCTGGACCTCCGAAGGCTGCAGGACCAAGGTTCCGGCCCCGTACTTGACGTACTTGTCGCCGTTTTCGTCCAGGCCGTAGACGTTGTCAGCCAACTCAATGGCGAGTTCTCCGAGCTGGGCGAGCACCGGTTCGAAAACCGCGAATGGAACGTCCGCGAACGAAGTGATTCCAAAGCTCAGATCGGCACCCAGGCGCAGGGTCAGGACATCCATTCCGCCGCTCGAGTAGAGGTCGCTGACCGGCATCGGCCCCGCTTCCTCATAGTCCCAAGCGGTAAGGACCGACGAGATCGGAACAACTGTCACCGGGGCCTTCTCGTTGCCAGCGATGAACATCAGCATTGTTGTCAGATGACCGGCGCCATCCGTCACAGCCAGTAACTCGACCGGGGTGGGCAACACCGCGGCGGTGTAGCCGGGGGCTGCGGGATCGGTCACCTTCTGGTCCCGTCCGCCGGTGACCCTCAGGGTCGAACGCCAACCGGCGTAGACGAGAACCGACATCGCAACGGCGAACAGGACAGTCAGCGAGGTCGTCACTATCGTCATTCGCCGCCGGCGACGCTGGTTGCGTCGTTGACGGGCCGTCGCCCGAACCACCTGCAGGTTCTCCCCGGCGTCCAGATCATTGTCGCTACCGGCTCGAGGATCGACACCGGCACGAGGATCGACGCTCATAGACGGATACCGTGGCTCATCGCCGGTCACAATAGAGTCCGCGGTCTGCGATCAGACAGCTGACCTCCTGGGGAAGCAGATACATCGTCGGTCGCCCGTCGGTGACCCTCGCTCGCAGGTCGGTAGAGGAAACCTCCAGGTGGGGAACCTCGACCCGCTCCACCTCGAATCGCTCGGGTACCGCCCTGACACTTCCGGGCCGATCGACCACAACTATCCGACACATGTCGAGTAGCTCTTCGGTGCGTTCCCAGCTCCCGAGCCCGGCCGCGGCGTCGTCGCCCAGAATCAGGAACAGCTCTGCGGTCGGTTCAGCCGCACGCAGTTCCTCGAGTGTGTCGATCGAGTACGAAGGCCCGCCGCGTCGCAACTCGATGTCGCTCGCCTCGACTCCGTCCACGCCGTCCACCGCGGCGCAGACCATCGCATAGCGATCGCTGGCAGGCGAAACATCACGTGAACCGATCTTCTGCCAGGGCTCGTTCGCCACGACCATCAGGACGACGTCCAGGTTCAACTCGTAGCGGACGTTCACAGCGGTGACGAGATGTCCGATGTGTGGGGGATCGAAAGTCCCTCCGAGAACTCCAATCCTGCGACCGGCTGACATCGCAGAAGCGTAGGCCGAATGGACTTTCCTTCCAGTGAACTCAACTTCGCTCCGGTGGCGCCGATATCCAGACGAGCAGGAAAACACAACCTCCTCCGCAGATAAAGCAGAAATCGGATATCTCCACCATGAGCGATTCAATCGGTTTGTACTTGAACGAGATCGGCGCCGTCGCGCTGCTCGATGCTGAAGAGGAGCGCGAGCTCGCCCGAGCGATCGAGGCGGGAGTCGCCGCCAGAAAACGTCACGAAGCGGGAGAGCGAAGCCGAGAGGTCCGCAAGGCCATGGCCGCCGGCGCTACCGCTAAGGACCGTTTCATACGTTCGAACCTGCGACTGGTGGTCAGTGTCGCTCGCCGCTATCCGCTCCCCTCCGGGATGGATCTGCTCGACTTGGTCCAGGAGGGCAATCTGGGCCTGGAGCACGCCGTCGACAAGTTCGACTGGCGCAAGGGCTTCAAGTTCTCGACCTACGCAACCTTCTGGATCCGCCAGTCCATCGGCCGAGCACTCGACCAGAAGGCTTCACTCATCCGACTACCCGGTGACCGCTCAGCGGCCTTGCGATCCGCCCTGCGACAGGTCTCGGGTGACGGTGACGAGTTGGACTTCGAGAACGCCCAGCTTCACCGCATGACGACGCCGACCTCACTCGATCGCTCGATCGGTGATGACGACTCGAGCCAGCTGATGGACGTCCTCGCCGACCGGCTCCCCGGCCCCGAGGACATGCTGATCGACATAGAACACTCCGAGTGGCTCACCGGACTGCTCGACGTCTTGGACCCTCGTGCCAGATCGGCTGTCGAGAAGCGCTTCGGACTTACAGACGGCCAGCGTCGCAGCTACCGCGAGGTCGGCGAGGACCTGGGTGTCACGGCCGAGGCCGCGCGTCGGCTCGTGAAGCGGGCTGTCAACACCGTGCGTGACCGGGCACTCGCAGCTGCCCACTAGCTCCATACCCGCTTAGAGACTCGCCATCCCCGACGGTAGGATGCAGGGCAATGTCCGCGCCCCCTGAGTCACCCAGCCAGCCGGGTGGACCACTTGACTGGTCCACCAAATCCTGGCGTTCCTTCCCCGCCGACCAACAGCCCGAGTGGCCCGACGAGGCCGAGTACGAAAGCGTGCTGAAGACTCTCGGCACCTTCCCTCCGCTGGTATTTGCCGGCGAGGCCCGAAATTTGACCAAGGCGCTCGGAACGGTCGCCGGCGGCGAGGCGTTCCTGCTCCAGGCTGGCGACTGCGCCGAATCGTTCGAATCGTTCTCGGCGGACTCGATCAGGGAACGGCTGAAGGTCATCCTTCAGATGGCAATCATCCTGACCTATTCGGCCGGAGTCCCGACCATCAAGGTGGGACGAATCGCCGGGCAGTTCGGCAAGCCTCGTTCATCCGGAACCGAGACGATCGATGGAGTCGCGCTACCGAGCTTCAGGGGGCACAGCGTCAACGACATCGGGTTCACCTCCGCTGCCCGAACCCCCGATCCCAACCGTCTGATCCGCGCCTACAACCAGTCGGCGTCCACGCTGAATCTGCTGCGTGCCTTCACCAAGGGCGGGTTCGCCGACCTTTCCCATGTCCACCAGTGGAACCAGGAGTTCGTATCCAGCAGTCCCGAGGGTCGGCGCTATGAGCAGCTGGCGTCCGAGATCGATCGCGCGCTGCGTTTCATGGACGCCTGTGGCCTGGACCACGACACTGTTCCCGCGCTTCGCGAGGTCAACGTGTGGACCAGCCATGAAGCTCTTCTGTTGGGCTTCGAAGAGGCACTCACCCGCGAGGATTCTCTCACCGGCGACTACTACGACTGCTCGGCCCACATGGTGTGGATCGGTGAGCGGACCCGCTCACTCGACGGTGCGCACGTAGAATTCTTCCGAGGTATCGCGAACCCCGTCGGATGCAAGGTCGGCCCTACAGCAACCGCGGACGAGGTTCTGGACCTGTGCAACACGCTGAACCCCGATCGCATCCCGGGTCGGCTCACGTTGATCTCCCGGATGGGTGAGGACAAGGTCGAAGACAGTCTTAGACCATTGCTGCGGGCCACCAAGGACGCCGGACATCCCGTCGTTTGGGCCTGCGACCCGATGCACGGCAACACCTACACCGCTCCGAGTGGCCGCAAGACCCGACACTTCGACTCGATCGTTTCCGAGATCAGCGGCTTCTTCGATGCCCACGCTGCGGAGGACACCTGGCCCGGAGGAGTCCACGTCGAACTGACAGGGGACGACGTGACCGAATGTCTGGGTGGTGCCGACGACCTGCTCGACGACGATCTGGGCCTGCGTTACGAGACGATGTGCGACCCACGACTCAACGGTCGTCAATCGCTCGACCTGGCTTTCCGAGTCTCGGAGTTGCTGAGGCGCCAGCGCTAGCCATACATCCGCGGACCCCGCCCGCGTGCTGACCCAAGCCAGGGCCACGCGCATCAGTCGCTCGACCCCGCCCAGTGCTCGACCCTTCATCCGGAGCTCGGCTCCAACTAGGTAGTTGCGCCAAGAAATTCAATTCATGACTGGACTGGTCGGGAATTGACTGCTTAATCTTGACCAAAGCAGTCACCTTTGCTTCTCCCCCAGAAGGATCACGAGCCCCCAGTCATGAGCACGATTGAATTGGACACCTCTGGCGAGGTCATTCTGGGAGGCGAGGGCGCACGACTCGACCCCACCAGGGGTGGCGCAACCGACCTTGTCAGCGATCCGCCCGTAATCGTCGATCGCGCGATGATCGACGACATTCGCAAGTTCGAGACACTCCTCGCCCGCTATCAGGCCGGAGACCTTGATGAGGACGAGTTCAAGGTGTTCCGACTGTCCAATGGCATCTACGGCCAGCGCCAGGGTGGGACAAATCAGATGGTCCGGGTCAAGGCACCCTACGGAGCCATCAATCCGGATCAACTCGACCAGCTCGCCCATATCTCAGAGAAGTACAGCCGCGGTTGGGGCCACCTGACCACCCGCCAGAACGTGCAGTTCCACTATGTGCAGCTCGACCGGATTCCGGACGTCATGTGGGATCTCGCAAGGGTCGGGCTGACCACCCGCGAGGCCTGCTCCGACACAGTCCGCAACGTGATGGGCTGCCACCTCGCCGGCGCCTGCCCACACGAGGTGCTCGACATCCAGCCGTGGGCCGAAGCCACCTTCTGGCATTTCCTACGCAACCCGATCATCCAGAGACTTCCCCGCAAGTTCAAGATCAACTTCTCTGGTTGCGCCACCGACTGTGGTCAGGCGATGTTCAACGACGTCGGTGTGATCGCCGTCAATCGGACGATTCCCGAAGGCGAGGATGGCGCAGGCCAGACCCAGGCCGGGTTCCGGGTCTTCATCGCCGGTGGGCTCGGTGCCAATCCGCAGGCCGCGCAGGCCCTCGAGGAGTTCACCAGCCGCGAGACCCTCCTGCCGACCATCGAAGCGTGCGTCAGGGTGTTCGATCAGACCGGAAACCGGGACAACAAGCTGCGAGCCCGCATGAAGTGGGTAATTCCAGAGCTGGGTTTCGACGAGGTGAAGCGCCGGATCCTCGCCCAGCGCAAGCTGCTTATCGCATCGACGACGTGGCCCGGAGGTATTCCGGACCAGGTGCGCGAATGGGGTGACTCGCCCGCCGGAACAGGCGGAAGCGTTCCTGGAACCGCACCCACACCAGTCGGCCAGGGTCGACCGGTGTTCCTGACTGGAACTTCCCGTCAGCAACGCTGGGCAGAGGCCAACGTGATCCGCGGCATCGCCAAGGGAACGGTCTCGGCACTGGCCTGGACGAGGTTGGGCGATGTGACCGCGGATCAGTTCCGTGGACTGGCCTCAATCGCCCGTGACTTCGGCCTGGAGGTGCGAATCACCAATCGCCAGAACTTCGTGTTCCGGGGACTCGAAGAGGGCCAACTCGATTCGCTCTTCGCACGGCTCGATGCACTGGGCATGGCCGAGGCAGGAGCCGAGCTCGCAAGAGATGTCGTGTCGTGCCCAGGGGCTGACACCTGCAATCTGGCAGTCACCCAATCCCGAGGCCTGGCCGACGCAATAGGCGAGGCGCTCGAGGCCGCCGGCCTTGGGGAGGTCGAAGGCGTCCGAACCAATATTTCGGGCTGCACGAACTCGTGTGGTCAGCACCACGTCGCCGACATCGGCTTCTTCGGCGCCGAGCGACGCGCCCATGGCAAGTCGGCTCCCGGCTACCAGATGCTCCTGGGCGGACACATCGGCCAGGAGAAGATCGAGTTCGGCGTCAAGGCCCTTCGGCTGCCGGCAAAGGCCGCTCCGGCAGCGACCGTACGTGTCATCGGCCGCTACGCCACTGAGCGCACCTTCGGCGAACCCTTCCACGTGTGGTTGGAACGCGTTGGAGGCCCTGCTGCCATAACAGAAGAACTCCGGGATCTGGACGCGTTCCCGACTCCGGAGGAAGGACCGGACTTCTACGTCGACTACGACGAAACCGGTCCGTACACCAAGGAAATCGGCGTTTCGGAGTGCGCTGGCTGATGTCTATCCATACAGAAACCAGGCTGTCAGAAACGAAATTACCGCGTTCACTCACCGCTGTGAATGCACCGGTCGAGCCTCTACCGGGCCACTTCGGCGTCACCCACTACGACGACGATGCCCTCGCTGAACTGAACAAAGAGTTCGAGAACGCCTCGGCAAGTGAAATTCTCAGATGGGCGGCGGACAGCTTCGGCCCCCACCTGGCCCTGGCGGCGTCGATGACCGACGCGGTCCTGATCGACCTGGCGGTGCGTGTTGCCCCAGCGATCGAGGTCGTCTTCATCGACACCGGATACCACTTCCCCGAGACTCTCGACACCGTGGAACTCGTCCGCAGGCGGTACGGACTCAATCTCCGCATAATGACCGTCGCTCCCCACGCCGAGGAACTCTGGAAGGTCGATCCGGCCAACTGCTGCTCGGCGGTGAAAGTTGGACAACTGGACCGGGCACTCGCTGGCAAGGAGGCGTGGATGTCGGGGCTACGACGCGACGAGGCGCCATCACGCGCGCAGTCACCGATCGTGGCGCGGGACCTGCGGGGCCTGGTGAAGGTGAACCCACTGGCCAACTGGTCGGCCCAGGATGTCGACGATTACATCGCCCAGAACGACGTTCCGGTCAATCCGCTCCTGAATCGCGGCTACCCCTCGATCGGCTGCATGCCGTGCACCCAGCCGGTGCAGCCCGGCGAAGATCCCCGTTCAGGTCGCTGGGTCGGCAGCGAAAAGACCGAATGCGGTCTGCACCTGAGCTGATTCGACTGCTTGAGGTCGCGCCCGCGGGCGGACCGGCTCAGCACTCCACGCGGACCGACCGACTCAGTACTCGCGAGGCAGGGTCTCAGGCGTAGCGGGATTGCCGTCGGAGCCCGTGGGGTGGTCGTTGTCGAACCACTCGGGTCCCGGCCACATCCAGCTGTCCGAGAACGGCGCGTGCTCCTTGGCGACGGCGAAACCATCCTTGTGGTGGTAATCGCGGTACATGTCGCCTGACCGGGGTCGACCGGGCATCTGGAAGCCGTCGCCCGAATGGCGACCCTTCTTCGAAAACGGACCGAACTTCGGACTATCCGAGCCGGGCACCATGTTCACGTAGAACTCACCGATTTCGATCTCTTTCATCTCCTGGACGACCCACATGCCGTAGAGCGCGGTCATCAAGGAATACGACGCCTCGTTGTCCTTGTGGCAGTACCCGTAGACCCAGCGGAGGTCCGGAGCGCATGTGTCGAGCGCCGCCCCCATCTCATAGGCCAGGGTGAAACCGACGGAGTGGCGACGGAAATCTTCGCGGACCCAGATGTCGAACAGGAAGCATTCGTCGCGTGCCAACTTGATCGGCAACATGCCGCGTCTGGAATCCGACGGCTCCGGTGAGCGCATTACCAGCCACATTTTTCCGATGGCTCGGTCGGTCGGCTTGTGGATCGCAAGGATCACCATCACCGAGCGGGCGAAGGGCCCCTTCATCAACTCGAGCCGCTCAGCAGATTCGAGTTGTCGCAGGTGACGGTCGGTCGGGTCGAATACGACCTTGAACTCGAAGTCATCACCGGCGGAGGGCTTCTCGTCGGCGATCAGGGGTAGGGGTCTGGCGAGCACCAGGCACTCGGTGATCCGCGGTTTGCGCCTTTCGACGCTGTCCTTGACCCTGTCCAAAGCTGACACTCGTGCCCCCGATTGGCTGTAGGGAGCAAGAACCCCCGTGTGTTCGTATGCGGACGGTACCCAGCGAGGGTGGCTTGCGCAATTGTCCTTCAGAGGCACACTTCGATACCTGGCGGGGCGCAATTGACATGTCAGACCCACACCGCGACGATAGCGGTCGTGAACAAAACGAGCGGTTTCCAAACGACCAGCAACGGATCCAGCGCTCTTCCGACACGTCTGATGGTCCTTGGCCTCGCCCACCACGACGGAACCGTTCTTGGCTCCGAGCTTTACCCGGTTGCGCTCGAATGCGGTATCGGCGTCGAAACGGTCCGATCCTGCATGCGCAGGCTGGTCGGCGAAGGTCTGTTCACCCGGACCGGAGAGGGTCGCGACTCGGTCTACACCGCTACCGAAGCCGGCCATTCGGCTCTTCAGGTCAACGAGCAGCGCCACCTTCTGGCTTTCGCCCAGGACGCAGCCGGGCGTGGCTGGGACCGCAATTGGCGCATGGTTTCCTTCGCGATCCCCGAGAAACTGCGAGGCGCACGTGACTCGTTCCGTGAGCACCTTCGGACCCTCGGCGGAGCACACCTGCAGCCGGGACTCTATGTATCTCCGCACAACTGGACCGACGAGATCCTGCACGAGGCCGCCAGGCTGAAGATCAGCGAGTACGTCTGCACGTTCAGCACCGACGATCTGGGTGTGGGCGGACAGACCGACCCACGAATTCTGGCGGCAACGCTGTGGCCTCTCGATGAGGTGGCCAGCCGCTACGAGGCGTTCATCAAGACCTACAGCGGAGTACCCGAGGAACTACTCGCCATGCGCCGACGCGGGGAACGCCTCACCGAGCACGACTTTCTTCCCGGCGCGTTGAACATCGCGATCCGCTTCAACGAATGCTTCGAGCTTGACCCCCTACTTCCGCCAGAACTGCTTCCCCGGCCATGGCCAGGACGCTCTGCACGTGACCTACTCGCGAAATGCCGGCGACACGGGGTGCTTGCCCGTGACGACAAATCTGGACCTGCCCTGTTCAGCGTCTTCGATGACGCTATTGCTCACCTGCCGTGAGCTCGGCGGCCCATCTCTTCCCTGTCACAACTGGCCCGCTTGACCCGATACATATCCTCGTCGGCTTCGCTGATCAGCTGATCGCCGGTCCTGCGTGAGCCAGATACCGCTCGACCAACGCTGATGCTGACCGGCCGGTCCTCGCTACCGAGGCTGGCCACCGAGGTTTCGATCCGACGGACGATGTTGTCGAGCTGCCCGTCGTCCTCGATGTCTGGACAGACGATCACGAACTCGTCTCCACCGACGCGTGCCAGCACATCGACCGCTCTGACGCTGGATCGCAGAGCTTCGGCGACCGCTATCAGTAATGAGTCACCGGCCCCGTGGCCTTCGACGTCGTTGACCTGTTTGAAGTGATTCAGATCGGCGTAGAGAACCGCCACATTGCCTTGTCCGCGTCGATCTTCGAGGCACAGGTCGAGCACCCGGTATAGCTCGGTGCGGTTCATCAGCCCGGTGAGCGCATCGGTGGTTGCCTGCACCTGGAGTGATTTCTCGGCCCAGCAGCGCCCCAGCGTCGAAAGCAGCGTCATCGTCAGGACCTTGACCAGGTCGATGTTGGCGTCGTCCCATTGGGACCAGTCGTCGTCAAAGGCGATCCGCAACATGCGCCATGGCTCACCAGCGGACAGTGCCACCTCGACCGCGGCCTTGGCCCCTGACGCAATAAGGGTGTTGCGGATGGCGCTCTCGGGCTCGAATTCCAGCTCGGAACTGAATTTGAGGAGCGACGAAGCCGTCTCCTCCATCGGCCACACCGGCTCGAAGGGGACTCCCGGTAGCACGACCTGGTGGTCGGGCCACCGTGCAGCAACCTCCATCTGTCCGCCGGACTCCCACGCGAGCAGAACCGACCGTGCATTGACGACGCCTGCCAGTTGTCCGAGGAACCCCGAGACCACACCGTCAGCCTCCTGCCAAGAGACCGCTGAACACTCGGTCGAGGCCCGGCGGATCAGCTGCTCGAGAGCTCTGCGGCGGTTCATCAGCTTGTCGCGGTTGGCAGTCGCACGGACCGCCAGGATCATCCAGCTGCCACCGGGGCCGTCGAACGTAGTTCCCTTGATCTCGCACTCGACCCAGGAGTCTGCCAGATGTCTGACTCTGAAGACTGTGGGAAGGTGCCTTCCCGACACCCGTGAGGCTTCGTTGAGCGCCCCTGCCGCCGAGTCCAGATCGTCGGGATGGACGAATTCCCAGATCTTCATTCCCACGGCTTCCGCCGCCTGCATTCCGATCAGTCCGACCGTGTCGCCTGCCGCGTATCGAAACGTTCCATCAGGATCGACGACACCGGTGACATCGGGGTTGTGTTCTGCCGCGAGGCGCATCAGATCATTCTGGTCAACCAGCATCGCCGGGTCGGGGCGATCGTCCTCGATCGACGCTGCAAATTCGTCTTCATATGTCCCGGTGAAGCTCATGTAGGCAGTCCGTGGCGACCCGGTCGAGCCGTCTCAACACTTCACCAATCGGCAGAAACCCAGGACACCTGAATGAATTCGGCGCTCTCGGACGCTGATTCTGCTGAGAATGATCCATTCAGACCAGATGGTCTACAAATCTTTCCAACTGACGCAGATTCCGGCACTCGAATGCTCCGTCGCAGTAGGTCGCGTACTCCCCCACGATGGAGTCTCCGGTGTCCCAATAGGCCCGGGGTTCGGGGTTCAACCACCAGACATGGCGGGCCTTCTTGCGGATTTCCTTGATCACCCAGCTCTGAGATGCGTGGTAGTTGTTGCGGGCATCCCCGAGGATTATCACCGTCGCCTTGGAGGTGACATCTTGGCCGTACTTCTGCCAGAAAACCTCGAAGGCATGGCCGTAGTCGGAGTGTCCATCGACCCACACGACGTCAGCCTCGCTGTTGACCCTGTGGATCGCGTCGAGGATGTCGTCGGTGCCTTCGAAGAAGCGGGTGACCTCGTCGAGTCCGTCGATGAACACGAAGCTGCGCACCCGAGAGAACTGACCCGAGATCGCGTAGACCAGGTGGAGTGTGAACCGTGCGAACGCCGCCACAGAACCAGAGATATCCGCGATGACGAAGATCTCGGGCTTGGTGGGGCGTGGGTACTTGAACTTGGGCTCGGCCGGCACGCCGCCGAAGCTCAGTGAGTGGCGGACAGTCGAACGGAAGTCCAGTGAACCCTTGCGGCCATGACGGCGCTTGCGGGCAAGACGTACCGCCAGGCGACGGGTCAATGGCTGGAGCGCCTTGCGGAGCTGCACCATCTCTTCACGGCTGGCGTGCATGAAGTCGATGTCCTCGGGCAACGGCTTGCGCAGCGTCTTGGCCATTGCTTCGACTCCGCGGTCGGCGACGAGACGACGACGGATCTCAGCTTCGATCTCCTTGCGGAACTCCTCGATACGGCTTTCGAATTCATCGCGTTCAAGTCGCTCTTCAAGCGATGTCAGCGGCTCGGGCGATTCATCCTTGGACTGCTCGACAAGGCGTTCGAGCACCCCGTCGAGATCCAGGTTCCGGAGCGTCCGATAGAGGTAGTAGGTGCCTCCGACGGGCCGACCGGGCTCCATGCCGGCATAGCGACGCACCGACTGGCGAGCCATCGCCCTCATCATCGCCTGGTCACCGCTCTGGAGAGATCGGTAGAGCATCTCGGCGAGCTCTTCCGGGGTCAAAGACTCGGCCGCACCACCCTGGGCCTGGGGTGACTCACCGGGACCTTCGCCCTGCTGGGCCTCTTCGTCCTCGAATATCGGAAGGTCCGTGGCATCGGGGTCGAGCGACCACTCGGCGCCCCGCAAAGAGAAGTAGACCTCGAAGACGGTCTCGAAGGCCCGCCAATGCGAGTGGTTCTTGACCAGAGTGGCGGCCAAGGCGTACTTGAATGCTTCACGATCGCCGATCGGAATGTGCTGGACAGCTTCCATCGCGTCCAGGTTCTCGGTCAGCGATACCGGCAGTCCCGCGTTACGCAGCTCGGCAATGAAGCCCGATAGCAGGTCGAGCAAGGGTGCCCCGGCGCTGGCCGGTAGCGAGTCGACGACCTGGATGTCGTCACCTGTGTTCTGAGAGCGCTCGACCATCCCGCTACCTCAGGGTGTGGTCGACAAGGGGCCACCCTTGTTGAAGGACTTCTGCTCGGCACTCAGTTCCTTGACCGCCTTGGCAATATCGGTCTGGTACTTGAGCAGGATGTTGATGGTGCCCGTGGCGGTCTCGGCATCTATGTGCTCGACCCCCAGCAACACCAAGGTCCTTGCCCAGTCAATGGTCTCAGAGACTGATGGGGCCTTCTTCAATTCGAGCTGGCGGATCGAACGCACGACCCGTGCGATCTGGTCGGCCAGAGACTCTGAGAGTTCTGGAACCTTGGTGAGAACGATCTCCTTCTCACGCTCCATGTCGGGATAGTCGACGTGCAGGTAGAGGCACCGACGCTTGAGGGCCTCGGAAAGCTCTCGGGTGTTGTTGGAGGTCAGAAACACCATCGGAATCTGACGGGCCACGATGGTACCGAGCTCGGGAATCGAAACCTGGTAGTCGGAGAGGATCTCGAGCAGTAGGGCCTCGGTCTCGACCTCGACCCTGTCGACCTCGTCGATTAGCAGGACCACGGGGTCTTCGGCCCGGATGGCCTCAAGAAGGGGCCGCTCGAGGAGGAAATCACTCGAGAAGATGTCCTCCTCGATCTCCTCCCAGGCCTGGGAGTCGGTGTCGGTCTTTGTCGCCTGGATCCTCAGGAGCTGCTTCTTGTAGTTCCACTCATACAGCGCCTTGGACTCATCCAAGCCTTCGTAACACTGCAGACGGATCAATCTGGCGCCGAGCACCTCGGCAACCGACTTTGCGAGCTGCGTCTTGCCTGTGCCGGCGGGTCCCTCCACCAGGATCGGCTTGCCTAGGCGGTCCGCCAGGTAGACGATGCCCGCAATACCCTCGTCCGACAGGTAGTCGACCTTGCGGAGTGCCTCTCGTAGGCCATCGACATCCTCGAACCGTGGCTCGGAATGAACTAGTGATGTCGACGAGGAATTCTCAGCGGTCATACCCAGAGACTACCGAGCCCCTTGACCGGGCGGTCAATCGGCCGATAATCCCGCCACTTGATTCTCAGGCCAAGTACGTTGATCTGATCCGGCTAGTTGGAGGTACGTAATGCTCAAGGGATTCAAAGAGTTCATCATGCGGGGCAACGTCGTCGACATGGCGGTTGGCATCGTCATCGGCGTCGCATTCGGAGCGGTCGTCACATCTTTCGTGGATGACATCCTTATGGCCCTTATCGGAGCAATCGTCGGGAAGCCGAACTTCAACAGTCTGGTTCTCGGAATTGGAGATGGCGAGATCGCCTACGGCAAGTTCCTCACAGCACTCGTCAGCTTCCTGATCATTGCGGCCGCCATCTATTTCGCCGTCATAATGCCGCTGAACATGCTGGCCGAGCGACGCAAGAGGGGCCAGGAGGACGATGTCGAACCGACCAATGAGGAAAAGATGGTCGCCCTGTTGGAGGAAATCGCCGCCTCGTCAAAGCGCTGATCATTCGCTCGGGCATGGCGAGCCGCGCTCGCCGTGCCCGAGCCATTTCCCTAGTTCCAGGACCAGATCCCAGGACCAGATCCAAGATGGGCAGGTTCAGGCTTCGGCAATCTCGACACTGACGGTCGCGGCGAGTATCGCTGCGAGACCCTGACTTCTGCTTTCGGCAGAGTACTGCTCGAGTGCTAGGTCCGCCCCTGGAGCGCCCCGCAACTCGATTCTGATCGATGCCCCGTGGTCGTGGACTACTACCTGCTCAACAGCCCCGTCGTGGCTGCGGTCAATACCGATCGCGATGCGAAGCAGCGAAGATGCCGCCCGAACAACCGCCCGATCGGACTTGTGCAGCGAGGCGAACTCCGGATGTTTGTCCTCTGACGGAGCACTCTTTCGGTGATATCTGGCGATCTGGGCGACGAGCTCGATCTCTCGGTCGGTGAATCCCATCAGGTGGTCGGTGTTTCGGATCACGTAGTACGTGTGCTTGTGATGGCCCGAATGCGCGATGAACAAGCCCACGTTGGAGAGCAACGCGGCAGCTTCGAGAAGCTCACGTTCGCCGTCGCCCAGCCCCAGACGTTCGCCCAGAGCATCGTGGAGCTGCATCACGATTTTGGCCACCTGAAGCGAGTGTTCCGGGTCGTCGTCGCAGAGTTCCATCAGGTGGAACACCGAGGACCGACGCAGGTCGGACAAGTGGTGCAACGGGCCGCCACCGGCGCGGTCAAGTGCGTCCAGGAGGACACCCTCCCGCAGCGCGTACTCCGAGATGGTGAGTTCGTCGATGCCCAGGGCCAGGCACACCTGCTCCAGGACGATCGCGCCAGCGAGAAGTATGTCGGCACGCCCGGAGTCGACTCCTGCGAGCTTCCGGCGTTCGGACACGGTCCGGGCCGAGCCGAGCTCATCGACGGTCGATGTCAGCTCCGCCACTGTGAATGTCGCAGCGTTGAGTTTCTGGGGTACCGCACCCCTTCGGCGGGTGTAAGCCATGACGGCCAGCGCCTCGGCGGTGCCCGACGAGGCAACTGCTACCTCGTGGGGAAACGTCGCGGTCTCATGTGCCATTGGGGCCAACCGGGCCTCGACATACTGTCGGCAACGCTCGACGGCGTCCCCGACGACTTCGCCTGCCGGAAAGAACTTGTCGGTCATTCTCAGCGAGCCCAACTTGATTGATCGGGCGTACTCCACCGTGCCGCTCTTGCCGAAGAGGACTTCCGTCGAACCACCACCGACGTCGATCAGAACGATCGGTTTGTCGAATATTGGTAGGGCCTGAAGCACCCCTAGCTGGATCAGACGGGCTTCTTCGTGGCCCGGAATCACCTCGACCTCGACACCGGCCTCTTCTCGGGCCCGACTTATGAACTCTTCAGCGTTGAGCGCCTCCCTTATCGCAGAAGTTGCGACCGCATGTATCTGCGCGTCGAAGGATTGTGCGAGTGAGCGACACCGCGTCAGTGCCGCAATCCCACGATCGATCGCTGCAGGTTCCAACCGCTTCATCTCGCCCTTGCCCGAACCGAGGCGGACCATTTCCTTCTGACGGGTGAGGACCTCGAAGCGACCGTTGGCCGAAATCCTGGCGATCAGCATGTGAACCGAGTTGGTTCCGATGTCGATCGCTGCCAGCGCGTCAGGCAGGGCCATCTGCGAAGTGTACGTCTCAGGCGCCGGCTTCCAAGTGTGGGCCCTGCCAGATCAGGCTCTATGTCCTTCAGAATGTCACGGCGAACATGTCGCCGGTCGACAGTGAAGGCTTGGACAACGGTCGGCTGGGTGGCACCATCTTGCGATGGAGACATCCCATCGACGGACACAGTTCTTCCCTGGACCTGGCTGATGAGTCATGGACGTAGCTGATGAGTGATCCACTCGCCGTGTTCCCACCTGGATGGAACGACCACTGGGCGCGGGAGTGGAGCCGTATCGACACCGCCGATCTGATTCCGGTCCGCGTTGTCCGTATCGACAAGGGTGGAATCACAGTTGCGCGCAAGCCTGGTGACGAGCAACTGGTGATCGCCGCCAAGTCGGCTCGACGAGTGGTTGTCGGCGACATCTGTGCGCTCGACCACCAAGCAGGTCGGATCGAGATCATCCTGCCTCGATCCACCGTGTTCGAGCGACGATCACCCGGAGTTGCCCGAGATCAATTGCAACTCCGTTCGCGGCCGCTCGCCGCCAACATGGACACAGTCTTTGTTCTCCAGCCACTCGATCCGGGCTTCAACCCCGGTCGCCTGGCACGGGAGCTGGTGCTGGCCTGGGAAAGCGGCGCCCAACCCGTCGTGTTGCTCACGAAGGCAGATCTGGTAGATCCCGCGGAGCGGGAACGCCAGCGCGAAGCCGCCCAGCGGTTCGCTCCCGGCGCCCCGGTCAAGTGCGTTTCAGTATCAGACGACGGCGGGCTGGCCGAACTCGAAGGGCTCCACGACAGCGGAACTCTCATCGCGCTGCTCGGCTCGTCGGGTGCTGGTAAGTCGACCCTCGTCAATGCCTTGGCGGGACACCCGGTCCAACTCGTGGCCGAGGTCCGTGAGGGTGACCGTCGCGGACGACACACGACAACAGCCGGTCAGATCATCGAACTTGGGAACGGAGCCCTGATCATCGACACCCCAGGTATCAGAGGGGTCGGACTGTGGTCCGCGGACAACGGCTTCGAGAAGGCCTTCGCGGATCTCGAACCGTTCGTGCAGAAGTGTCGCTTCGACGACTGCACCCATACCAACGAGCCGGGCTGCGGGCTTCTTGAAGCAGTCGAATCCGGACAGATCGGTGCCGACAGGGTCGAGGTCTGGCAGTCACTGGCACTCGAGCTGGATCAACTTGAGGATGGCCTCGAGACCCGCGAACGCGAGGTGCGCCACCAGCGCAACCAACGATCGCGACGCAAGGCCAAGCGAAGGAACCCCGAGTCGACAACCTCGAGCAGCCGTAGCTACTCGACCGAGGAGGACTTCGGCGACGGCCCCGATGGCGACGGCCCCGACGGCGACGGCCCCGACGGCGACGATCCTGACGACGATCCCGACGCACCATGAGCCGGCGATCCTGACGCCGAGCTCGACGCACCATGAGCCGGCGATCCTTGAGCCGGCGATCCTGACGGCGCCCGCGCCGACGGCAGATGCACCGGCACACCCACCTTTTTCGACATCAACTTGTGTGATTGTGGCTACAGAGCGACCGCTTTCGTCATGGTTGGTTTACCCGCCGGGCGCTACGGCGCCGAGCTAGACCGAACGCGTACCTACGAGCGCCCCCGGGGCGCTACAGCGCCGAGCTAGACCGAACGCGTGCCTGCGAGCGCCCGCTCGATTGCGGCCGCCGAAGCCAGAACGGCTTCACCGTGCTTGGCTCCCGGTCGCTTACCCATCCGGTCGATCGGTCCCGAGACGCTGACCGCGGCTACTAGTTGTCCGTCACGCCCCCTCACGGGTGCCGACACCGAGGCAACCCCAGCCTCTCGTTCACCGGCAGTCTGGACCCATGATCCGGCGGCCACCTCCCCCGACAGAACGCGTCCCGCCGACCCGCGATCCATAGGCAACACAGCACCCACCGGCACGATCGTGCGCAGACCGTGGGGTGACTCGAGGGCTATCAGGCAGACCCGGTTCTCGCCGTCGCGCACATAGATCTGCACGGACTCTCCCGTCGCGCCGCGCAGCTCGGACAGCGCAGGGCCAGCAACCTCGGCCAAGGGGAACTGTTCGGTCGCCGCCCGACCGAGAGCGATCAGATGTAGCCCGAGTGTGAATCGACCGTCGGCTCCCCGCCTCAAAAGCCCGTGGGTCTCCAGCGCGACGGCCAGCCGGTGGGTGGTGGCACGACTCGTACCCGATGCCTGGACAAGCTCGGACAGCGTCCTCGGCCTCTCGGCGACCAGCGCCACCAGACCGAGCGACTTGTCGACCACTCCAACACCGCTTACTATTGGTTCCATCAGTTGAGAATTCTATCTCAAATATTGAGATTTCCTCAAACGAGCCGAGAGAATTGTGATTGGAGTGGTCGCTATTCGAC
>JBARXY010000049.1:0-201575 GCA_049647585.1 Microthrixaceae bacterium
CGCCACAGCATCACGCTTGAACTCGTCGGTGAACTTGCGCCGGGCCCGCCCCGGCGGGTTCTCCTGCTCCATCACTGACATGACTACCTCCTATACGAGGTGACCGGTCAGCAGGGGGACCCTCAAAGATCATCCAGACGCGTTCGATGGGGCCGAGTTTGTGTGATCACCAAGCAGATGGATCAAGGCTCGCTCGGATCGCGACATCAATGTAGTTGTGCGCGAAGTGGACCATGCCAAGCGCAGAGAGTCCTCGTCCATATCGTCGGTGAGAAACGGATGGATGTAGGCGCGGCGGCAAACTGCCCTGGTGTTCCCCAACCTCTCCGCCGCAGCATCGATCGCTGTCAGGATCTCTGCCTTGCCCAGCGGCGATGGGTTCGAAACCAGTGATTCGAGAGCTGTGACCGAGGCACCCCAGGTGCGGAAGAACTTCACAGTTGTGCCGGCACCGACAATGCTCGCCAGATATTCGTTGCAGTCGGCAGAATCCACCCTCACGGGCGTGTCGTCCTCATCCCGGTATGTGAACAGTTCCCGTCCGCCGAGCTCATGGCAGGACCGCACGACTCTGGCCAATCGACGATCCTTGAGAGTCACCTGGTGTTCCAGAGAGTGCTTGCCCCGGTAGTGGAATGTCAGATGAATACCTGAGATGCCCACCTGGTCCGATTCCAACGTGGTGAGACCAAATGTCCCGTTGTCCCGTCGGTATTCCTCGTTGCCGACCCGAATGAGCGTCCTGTCCAACAGCGCAACAACAAGGGCGACCACCTTCTGGAAGGTAAGGCCACTCTGCCCCAGATCGTCTGCGACCGCAGTTCGGAGCCGGGGCAGAGCTTCTCCAAACTCGAGCAATCGCTCGAACTTGGCCTCGTCGCGGACCTTGCGCCATTCCGGGTGATACAGGTACTGCTTGCGGCCTCGGGCGTCTCGTCCCGTGGCTTGCAGATGTCCAGACGCGTGAGCGCAGATCCAGACGTCGGTCCAAGCTGGTGGGATAGTCAAGTCTTCTATCCTCCGGCGTGTCGCCCGGTCCACGGGCCCGCTTTCCTTGGTGTAGGAAAATCCACGACCGCGGATAGACCTCCGAATTCCCGGCATCTGGTCATTGACGTATCGCAATCCCGCGTCAACGGCAATCGCCATTGCTTCATCCGGTGTATCACCTGTGAAGGACCTCTCACCCATAGAGCGAAACTACGTCAGATGGATGGCTCCGACGCAGCGGCAGACCTGGGCCCCCTGACGTTTGGATCTTCCAGCAAAAGGGTAGTGACCGGCCATGGGATCCGAAGCGCAAGCCGAGACGCGTTTTGGTGAAAGGCCCGAGGATTCCATAAAAGATCGACCGGCTAGTCCCGAGAGCAGACGCCGCACAAAGTTGGCCGACCTGGAGACCGAACCTCAGGACACCACGCAAGGTTGGACACGATTCGAATATATATTCAGAGGACTTACGTACCTGGTCATCTTTGGAATCATCGCGCTGGCACTATCAGGTTTGACCGGTTTAAAAAACGCGAGTGGCTTCCAACTCCAACAGCGCATTCAAGTTGACCGTGCAATACGCTCAAGTTACCCGACCCGGAATACCCACGCCTCTTACACTAAAAGTGACTGCGAACGATAGGGCTGCGCTTCCGGATGAGATCAAGCTTTCAGTGAGCCAGTCTTATGTCGCATTGTTTGAAAACCATTCACCCAGGCCAGAGCCCGATTTGGCAACCTCCGACGCCGAGGTCATCACCTGGACATTCAAAACAGGAGGTTGGTCATACGAGGAACCGGTAAACGCTCGCTATCGGAGTTGAGTCCGCTCGAGCTCGTCATTCTCGTCGTGTTCGGTGACCTCGTGCAGCAGGGTGTCACCCAACAGGACACTTCTGTGACAGGTGCCGCCATTGTGATTTCGACCTTTGTGGGCTGGATGATCATTGCCGATTTGGTTGCTCGACGCTCGAAGAATGCCTCGGCGGTCCTGTCCGGACGTCCGGCTATAGTTCTCCGTGATGGCGAACCTATCGAGGCTCGACTTTCAGAGGAAAGAATGGCCCTCGACGATCTTCTAGGAGCCGCCCGAGCCCAAGGGTTCGGCAATCTGAACGAGATTGCGTTCGGTGTGCTCGAAGACGACGGCAAATTCAGCTTTGTCCCTAAGGTTCCGAAGACAGCTCGAAAGGCTCCCGAGAGCATCGCGGAGTAAAGCTACCTCTGACCTCCGGAATCGTTTCGGAGAGCAGATACCGATCCAGCGGTCGGACTGGTTTCCGCGAGGATTCCGTGGCGGGGATTCTCACATCACCGAGAAACAAACTGGAGCGGACGACCGGGTTCGAACCGGCGACCTCAACCTTGGCAAGGTTGCGCTCTACCAACTGAGCTACGTCCGCGAAAGCCGGGTCAGCCTACCAGACCCCCGACACCCGGCAAATCGACGCCGCAACCACGATTGGCCCCGGATCGCGAACTGGTAGCGCTACGACCGACCGGTGGACTCGTGTTGCATGCCCCTCGTTCAGCCGTCGGAGATGATGCGGATCCGCTCGGCCAGATCCATCGCCAAAGACACCTCGGTGATTCCATCGACCATCGACAAGCTCCAGTCATTGGAGAAACTCAGGGCAGCAACGTTGCGGTCATGGCGTCCCCGGACCCTGAGTTCTGAATCGATCATGTAGATGTCGACGACCGGCTGCCAACGTCGGTCGTTCACGACCAGTACACGACCGACTGTCAGCACAACTGCCGACGGCCTACCGAGCATCTGGCCGGTGACCACTCCGAGTACCGCTTCGCCTTCGTGCAGCAGTGCACCGGCGACCGAAAGTGCCACACTCGCCCGTTCACGATCCTGGGGATGGAGCTTCAGGATCGCCGCCTCGTACCCCGGGGATTCCTCGTCGCCGAGCGGTTGATCCTGCTCGCGCTGTGAAAGGTAGTAGTCGGTCGAGCCCTGTTGACCGTAGGAGCCATCCGTGGGCTCCCAAAGTGGTTCGGACCTGAGTGGTCCGGTCCGCAGTGGCTCTCCGCCGCGGGAGTGTGAATGAGCGGGATCCTCGGTCGGATCCCACGTGCCGCCGGAAACCCCGGCATTGCCGGCCGGTGTGAAATACGGCGCCCCGGTGGCTGCAAAAGTGGCGGACCCCACACCGCCCAGAGTCCCACCGCTCGAGAACAACGATGTCGAAGTCCCGTCATGACCGGGGAATCCGTCATCGTCCACCACGTCCGGTTCGTCCACGACGTCATCGCCGCGGTCGACCGGTTCAGCGGTGAATATCGACCCGACGCTGTCGGTGGATGCACCGTCGGCCTGCCCGACATGGTCATCTTGGTCGTAGTCGCGCCAATCATCGTCATCTTCGATATCGGAGGCGCCGTCGAAGTATTCGGTGTCTGGGTCATCGTCGGTCCCGTCGATGATCTCGCCCTCTACCTCCTCGAGGTCATCCTCGTCCGCATCCACGTCCGACGTCCCGAAACCGCCAAATGCCGAGTCATCGAATGGGGGTACACCCTGGCTTGGAATCGTGTCGTCAGCGGCGTATCGATCGTCGTTGTGGGACTCGCCGATCACGATGTCATCTTCAGTATCGGCAATCCCGTCACCGCCGCGTTGTGAACCATCCATCCCATCGGCGGAATCTGGCTGGTCGGGATCGTCAGAAATCTCGGCTTCCTCGTCGCTCTGGTGCTTTGCGGACACCGACCACAGTCCGTCACCGCCACGCTGGACACCGGGGGGAACAACTTCCGCGTTGTCCGTGGCGCTCATTGAAAACAGGCCGTTTGACGCTGCGTCATCGAGATCCTCGGCATGGTCCACTGCAGGTCCTTCCACTGCGAAATTACTGCCGGAAAAAGGCAGCGGTCTTCCAAGAGGCTAACGGTAGGTGAGTGATTCTGGTGCACGAAACCGGTTGGGCCTGAGAGTTTCTACCGCTCCGACGACCGTGATTCGGGAGGTGTCCGGGACGATACCGGGGTTGGTGCTGGAGCCTGGAACGGCGCCGGATTAGTCCTGGGGATCCCCACTGCGGGCGGACCGTCTGATGGACGCAGATCTGTCCTGGGTCGGGCGGGTGACGCGCCAATAGATGACCGTGACGATCAGAATGACCACTGCGAGCCCCACCAGCGCCCCGATGACCATGGAGAGCTGTGTATCGGCGTCGTCCCCACCGATCGCCAAGATGCCGCTACCAGACAACAGAGCGGGTACCCGGTATATCGCCTGCGAAAGTGAATCGCCGGTCATCGGATTCCCTCTTCGGCTCGGGAGGCCGAGTCGGTTCGGGAGGCCTGGTCTGCTCGGGAGGCCGAGTCGGTTCGGGCGGTTGAGTCGGTTCTGGCGGCCGCGTCGAGTGCCTGGAGGACGTCGGCAATGACGTCGTCGGTATCCTCGAGGCCAGCCGAAATCCTGACGGTACCCGGGCCGATGCCAGCGTGGACCAGTTCTTCTGGCAACAAGTTGACGTGTGTGGTCGAGGCCGGGTGGGTAACCAGCGTCTCGGGACCTCCAAGAGACGAAGCCAGCTGACAGATCTTGGTGGCTTCGACGAAGGACGCGCCGGCCTCGAGACCGCCGACGAGGTCGAACGTCAGCAGACCGCCAGAGAGCTTCATCTGGGATCCGGCCAACTCGAACTGTGGGTGCGACGTGAGGCTCGGGTGGCGGACTTGGCAGACACGGGAGTCGGCTTCGAGAGCGACAGCGAGTGCTTCGGCCGTGGAGGTCTGCTGACGGAGTCTGACACCCAGCGTCCGTAATCCACGCAGACCCCCGATCGCGTCGAACGGGCTGGCGTTGGCGCCTTGGAGAACCGCGAAGCCCCAGATCCAGTCCATCAGTTCGCGGCTTCCAGCGACGACCCCGAGGGTCACGTCATTGTGCCCACTGATCGCCTTGGTTGCAGAGTGAACGACAAGGTCAACACCGAAGTCCAGCGGGCGCTGGGCCAATGGTGTGGCAAAGGTGGAATCGACGACCTTCATCGGCCCTTTGATGGCGCCGAGTTCGGCCAGGTCGACCAGGTCGAGGCGAGGATTGGCAGGTGTCTCCGCGAGCAGCAGCATCGTTCGCCCCGGAATCACCGCGTCGCGCCACGCCTCAGGGTCGGCGCAGTCGACGAAAGTGACGTCGATTCCGAAGCGGGGACAGACCGACTGCAGCAGCATCTGGGTGCCGGCATAGAGCTGGTGTTGGCTCACGATGTGGTCGCCCTTGGAGCACAACCCCAGAACGATCGCCGCGATGGCACCCATTCCGGAGCTGAATGCCCGGGCCGCTTCGGCGCCTTCGAGCTCTGCGATTGCCTCCTCGAATGCGTTGATCGTCGGATTTCCGTAGCGGCTGTAGAACGTCGCCGCTCCGACCGAAGTGGCCATTCTCCGTCCGTCGGCCACAGTCGGCGTGATGAAGGTCGATGTGGCCCAGAGGACCGGAGCGAGTGCCGGGCCGTTGGCGCTGCGACCGGCGCGGATGGCGACGGTGTCCGGATGGAAGGCTGGTGTTTCTTCGGTGCTTTGTGGCGTTTCTGATTCGCTGGTCATCTGATTTCCTCCAGGAACTCCCTGACGTTCGGCGCTAGTTGTGCCGTTTCGATCAGGAAGCCGTCGTGTCCGTGTGGGGAGTCGATCTCGACAAGTTGCCCGATACCACCTGCCGCGACCAGTCCCTCGTGAAGCTCCATCTGTTGCACTGGCGGGTACAGCGAGTCTGACCGAACCGTGACGACCAGCATCGGACCCGCAATCCTCTGAAGGGCGTTGTCGACCCCGCCTCTGCCGCGCCCGAGGTCGTGAAGATCCATCGCCCGGTTGAGGCGCAGGTAGCTGTTCGCGTCGAAACGTTGGGCGAGCTTCGCACCGTGATATTCCAGGTATCCCTCGACGTCGAAGAGCGTTCCGATACCGAAGTCCAAGGGGCGGATGAGGGTCCTGCCGAATCGTTCGGTGAAGACCTCGTCGCTGCGATAGGTGACTTGGGCGATCATCCGGGCGAGTTCGAGGCCTCGATGTGGACCGCCGCCCGGATCGGCGTCGTAGTAGTCGCCGCCTCTGAACCCCGGGTCTGACTCGATCACACCGCGCCCGATGTGGCTCCACGCGATCTGCTGGGCCGACGCCTGGGCCGTCGATGACGCAACCACCGTGGAACGCACCCTGTCGGGGTACATGGCTGCCCACTCCAACGCCTGCATGCCGCCCATCGAACCCCCGACGACACACTTCCAGGATTGAATACCGAGCTGGTCGCTCAGTGCCGCCTGGGTCCGTACGATGTCGCGGATCGAGATCATCGGAAACTGCGATCCGTAGGGCTTACCCGTCGCGGGATCGTTCGAGGCGGGCCCTGTCGATCCCTGACAGCCGCCCAGGACGTTTATACAGACGACGAAGTGACTATCGGTGTCTATCGCCCGACCCGGTCCAATCAGGGCATCCCACCATCCCGGGGCCGGATGACCGGGGCCGGCCCGCCCGGATGCGTGGCTGTCTCCGGTCAGGGCATGGCAGATCAGGACTGCGTTCGAACGGTCCTCGTTGAGTGTTCCCCACTGCTCATGGGCAAGCTCGATGTGGTCGAGGTAGCCGCCGCCCTCGAGGGGGAATCGCCGCTCTCCGACAACCGTCGTGATTCGACGACCACCTATCGGGTCCCCGGGCTTCCATGCGCCAGTGACAGGTGCAAAATCCGAGGGATCGCCGGCCTGCCAACCGTCGACCCGGGGGGTCGTCAGGTCCGGAGCGGTGTCATCGATCTTGTTGTCGTCGGCCTGGGGACTCACGGTTTCACCGCCTCACAGATGCTGTCATAGCAGCCGGGCAACCCGAACCGGGCACTTGCGCGTCCGGTGCGAACTGATCGGATGGGACATCGATCGTGGACCTGCGACACGGCATTCAAGGACTGACCGGGGTACCGGTCGGTTGGACACATATTGCTGACCGGGCGTCGGTCTGCCACATCCCTGCCGAAGCAGGAAGGCACCTTGGGTGTCCGTCCCAGGTTGCCGGACCACGAGGGCCACTCCTGATGATCTGACAATGTCACACGATCTTGGTCCCCCGGGTCAAGCAGGATGCGATCGCGAGGTCCAACCACCAGTTCAGCAGGCCGCCGGAGGGATCCAACCCGTGGGCGTGACACATCGCTGTTCCCAACTCCGCAAGCGCCTCCGCACGTTCGAGCGCGTCCGACTCTGCGACCCTGCGTGCTGCGACTGCGCCGGTTTCCCACCATGCAATGTCGATCGGCAGTTCGAGCTCCAGTACTGAGCGTGCCGACAGCCTCAGCGCTCCACCGGAGAGTCCTGTTCCCAGGTGACGACCAAGAGCGTCGGCCGCAACCGAGGGCGCGCTCAGCGCCGCCACCAGCCACCAGAGGTCGATTTCTCCATGACTCGGGTTGCCCAGCTCACCGGTCAGCTTTGCTTGCCACCCCGGTGTCGGCTCCACGCTGATGACAGGAGTTACCGGAACACAGTCGCCGGCCTGATCCACTGCGGCTTCGATGATTCGCGTCTGGGTGGCGACGAGGACCTTGGGAACGAGGCGTTCAGATGCCCAACGGTGGATCGGAGCGTTCGCGCCCTTCAGCGCATCCATGTCGAGTTCGGGTACGAGCCTGCTGACACCGCCGAGGCGCCTTCGTCTCGTCCCCCACGTCATGTGGCATGGGTCGATCATCCCGACGGTGATCAGACGCGGCCTCGCAGGGCCCCGATCGTCCGGGCGGTCGGCACCTCCGTATCCGGAATTGCTCCAAGTCAGCTCTCCATCCGAGTCGGGGCCCGCATCGATCGGCGGATGCTCCACGCATGCAGCGACGAGCGCATAGAACTCGTCGCGAAATCCTGCGGTTGCCCCGGCAATGTCGCCGACGCGCATTCCTCCGGTTCGCCCAACTACTGGCAGACCGACGGCACCCGCGAAGATCGGCCCCCATGAGTCCGTCGGATTCGGTCGCGGAACCCGGGTTCGAACTGCCTTGTCGATCCCTTCACCGTCCCCACCCCAGATCACATCGACAGTCTCCCCGGCGACTCTCCCCCGGTCGCCATGCAACCCCTCGGGAGTCCCACTGTCGGTAGTCCCACTGTCGGCAGTGCCCCCGGGCGATATGGCGCTTGCGGCCTTCGGCGCTTGGACTGTGACCGCACAGACCCTGACTGCCGCGTCGAAGAAACTCGCGTCGCTTGACCAGACTTCGAGCAGCGACATCGATTCCAACAACGTGTCACGAACGCCGGTTGTGTCCCGCGACGAGAGGAACGACTGGGGTTGGATCATGGTCGCCACTCCCCCGTCGGCGAGGAGGTCGACCGAACCCAACATGATCAGGGACGCGGTGTCGGCATAGGTACCGACCGCACCGAAACGCTCTCGGAGCGCTGCAGTGACAGCCGCTGAACGAGTTGTCCGGGCGCGCAATTGGTTCAGAAACGGCGGGTTGCCGACGATCACGTCGAACCCGTCCAGAGCCCTCCAGACCTTTGGGGCTCCGGCCAGGAAGTCGGCTTGGATCAGGCCCGGGACCGACAGTTCGCGACAGTCCCGACCCGTTCGTTCCTGCGCCCAGCCGACCAGAACCCGGCGGGCGAGTTCGAGGGCCTCGGCGTCGATGTCCGCTCCATGAAGTCGCTCCTGGACTATCTCGATCGGATCGACGCCCACCTCCGCCAGCGCCTCGGCGGCTGCGAGCAGAAAGGTCCCCCCGCCGCAGGTCGGGTCACAGACGCTCAGCGCAGGGCGATCCAATCGTGTAATCGCCCGACCGACAAGGAATCTCGCCAGCTCAAGTGGGGTGTAGTGGACCCCCCGTCGCTTACGGTCCTCGGTATGGAGCGAGGCCTGATAGTCAGCGACCTCCCGACGGGCACGGTCGCCAACCTCGGCTGGAAGATCAGGCGGTCGACCGGTCAAGGGCCTGCTACTGGGCAGTCGGATCCCACTTGACCAGGTCTCCGAGGCGAGGATCATTCGAGAACATCTCAACGATCGGAATATCGAGTCCAAGGCGCTTCTGGAGGCGCTTGACCTCGAGCTCCTGGTTCCACATCACCAACGAGACCACCAGACCCGATTCGCCGGCGCGGGCGGTACGGCCGGAGCGGTGGAGGTAGCTCTTGTGATCGGCCGGAGGGTCGTAATGGATGACGGTGTCGACTTCATCGACGTGGATTCCCCGAGCCGCAACATCGGTTGCCACAAGCGCGTCCAGCTTGCCCGATGAGAACGACGCGAGAGCCTTCTCACGCATGTTCTGGCGCAGGTCTCCGTGGATTGGACCTGCTGAAACGTCAAGGTCTGTCAACCGGTCGACCAGACGATCGGCACCATGCTTGGTATTCGAGAAGATCATCGTCCGTCTGCCGGCCTTGACGATCGCGGCCGCGACCTTGGCCTTGTCCATTTCGTGGACCGTGATGAACCTGTGGGTCATCTGCTCGACGGTCACGCCCTTGGACTCGACGATGTGACGTGATGGGTCGTGCTGATAGCGCCGAACGAGGCTGTCGACTGCGCCGTCGAGGGTCGCCGAGAAAAGCAATGTCTGTCGACCGTCCTTGACGTTGCGCAGGATCCACTCGACCTGGGGGAGGAAACCCATGTCTGCCATGCGATCCGCCTCGTCGATTATGACGTGGGTGACATCGTCCACCGAGAGGTCGCCACGTTCGATGAGGTCGATCGCCCTCCCCGGTGTGCAGATCGCCAGATCCACACCTGACTTGAGAGCCTTGATCTGCTTGTCGATCGGGTCCCCGCCATAGATGGCGACGATCCTCACTCCCCGCGCGTGGGCCAATGGGAGTAGTTCGTCGCGAACCTGAGTGGCCAGCTCCCGGGTGGGTACTAGTGCGATTCCGGTTGGTTTGCCAGGCTTCGCCTTGGGAAGGATCTGCAGCATCGGCAATCCGAACGCCAGCGTCTTACCCGATCCGGTCTTCGCCTTCCCACAGACGTCTCGACCGGCAAGGATGTCGGGGATCGTCATCTCCTGAATGGGAAAAGCCGTAGCAATTCCCTTTTCAGCAAGTGCGTGGCAAATGTCGTCAGCTACGCCGAGTTCTTGAAAGGTCTTCGTCATGTCCTCTTCAGAGTGTTCGTATTGTTCGTGAGGCTACCGTTCAATCACCGTTGGCCCGTAGTCGGAGCTTGGAACCAACATGACTGATCACCCATTTTCACGCAGAACTTCGTCCATCGCGGACCGTCTGGACGAGACCGCCAGTTGGGCGTCGGGTTCTACAGCGGCCGCTGTTTTCGACCGCGACGGAGTCGTCGCAACCCACGGAATTCAGGGATTGAGCTTCGCTCTCGCGTCAATCACGAAGCTCGTCACCGCTCTGACGACTCTCGTGGCCGTCGAGGAAGGCACCTTGTCGCTGGGGGAACCCCTCGGTCCCGATGGTTCGACTGTTCGGCACGTACTTGCCCACGCCGGTGGGTTCGCCTTCGACGGCACAGAGATCATCGCCAAGCCCGGTACCAGGCGCATCTACTCCAACACCGGTTACGAGGTTCTGGCCGAACACCTGGCCAAGCGAGCCGGAATCCCGTTTGTCGAGTACATGAGTGAAGCTGTCCTGGCGCCACTTGGCATGAAGTCCACGAGGCTGACCGGAACTCCCGCGGCGGGTCTGAACTCGACGATCCTCGATGTCTGTCGCCTTGGTGGCGAGTTGATGAACCCGACCTTGATCGACGTCTCGACATGGCAGGACGCGATCAGTGTCCAGTTCCCTGATCTTTCGGGAATACTGCCGGGGTGGGGTCTCCAGGAGCCCTGCGCCTGGGGCCTTGGTCCCGAGTTGAAGGGGAACAAGGATCCACATTGGATGGGATCGACAGCGCCGCCATGGACACTTGGGCACTTCGGTGGCTCAGGAACCTTCCTGTGGGTCGACCCCGTCGCGGGCATCGGTTGCGCCGTGCTCACCGAGCATGCTTTCGATGAGTGGGCCGTCCGCGTCTGGCCCGACTTCTCGGACAAGATCCGGGCTCTCATGGTCGCCGGAAACTGACCCTGCTGTGGCGGCATCCGAGGTTTCAGTTTCAGGCTTGGCCGCCAGATTGCCCTGGGGGTCGCCACCTGCCCGAAGCTCCTCGGTTGCGGCTCGATCGACCGGACTTCCCCGCCAGAACAGCCAGACCAGACCGCCGATGATCGCCAGACCCGAGGTCCAGGTGTTGACCCGAAGCCCCAGAATTTCGTTGGCGACATCGATCCGCAGCGACTCGACCCAGAGCCGACCGAGGCCGTAGCCGAGGATGTAAACCGCGAACCAGCGACCAGGTTTGAGCACGATTTTGCGGCTCAACAGCACTATCAGACCGGCCAACGAGAAGTTCCAGAGCGATTCGTAGAGGAACGTGGGGTGGAACAGCGTGTCGGCTGCGAACCCGTCAGGCACGTACTTCGGGTCGACCTGGAGCCCCCAGGGCAGCTTGGTCGGTCCGCCGAACAACTCCTGGTTGAAGTAGTTGCCGAAACGACCTATCGCCTGCGCGATCGGCAGTGCAGGAGCCGTCACATCGGCCATTGCCCGCCAGTTCATCTTGTAGCGACGCGCCATGAACAGGGCGGCCAATGCACCTGCCAAAACACCGCCCGGGATACCCAGCCCGCCGTTCCAGATGTAGAAGGCGTTGGGCCACCAGCGCCCGTTGGAATACAGATCCGGGAAGTCGGTGATGACGTGGTAGAGACGGGCACCCAGGAGCCCGGCGGGTATTGCGATGATCGCCACCGACGTGATGTCGTCGGGGTCTCCGCCCAACTTTCCCCACCGCCGGCGAGCCAGCGACACCGAGGCCACGACTCCGAGGGCTATGCACAGTCCGTAGATGTGCAGGCTCAACGGGCCGATAGACAACAAGTTGCTGGGCGGGGCGGGAATGCTCGATAGCAGCGTCAACATCAGGAACCTCAGTTACCGTCAACCGTTGTCGACGTGGCCACGTCCGCGCTGGGACGGTCATCAGCATATGCAGAAGACCGTGACCCCGGCGGCGCCGAAGAGTCGATCAGACCCTCGTCACTTCCCGGAACCGTGAGGTTGGGCCAGTTCAGGTCGTTGGCATTGATGCAGACCTGGGAGCCGGTAGATAGCGCGGACGCGAGCGCTGCGTCAGAGGCGAAGGGATTGACCGCCTCGCCGAAGATCCACGCCTTGACGAACTGGGGCAGCAGACCCTTGGTGGAAATGACCTGGCTGAGACAGGTGGCGGCGCGGGTACGGATCCGGCCGTCGCCGAAGAGAAGTGCGGCCAACGCCTCCTGCATGTCGACACAGCGGCTGAACTCATCGACCACCGCATTGCGTTCGTCTGTGCTGAGCGCCACGTCGTTGAGGGACGCGCCAGGGGTATCGACCCTGTAGCCGAGGTCGGAAATGCGCTGCGCTCCGATTCGATCGACGATTGCAGTGGCAGCGCACTTGGCCTCCTTCTTGCTGGGAGACCAGTAGTCCTGATCGAGTGGCGCCACCGCGAAGTCATAGGTGAGCCCTTCAATCAGTAGGGCCTTGGGGACGTTCGTTGTCGGAAACACCGGCGGCTTCGTGTCGCCCTCGATCAGGTGGGTAGCTCCCTTGACCGTCGAGGTATCGGTGGAACGCCTCGGAACACATGAGGTGACGAGTCCTGCGACCACGAACGCGGCAATGACGAGAACAGCCACGGGTAGACCTCGCGAGTTCCGTCGAAAACTCATGGGCGCGAGGGTAGCGCCGCGTTGAGACATTCCATCCAGCGGTCGATGGCGGTCTCAGCGGCCAACTGCTCGGGTTCCCCGTCCGGCTTGGCGGCGACGGTGCCAGAGACGCTGATGGCCCGTAGATCGCTCAGGTCCGGAACCAGGAGTACCAGATCGACGCGGTCGGCTTCGGACGTGACCACCACCGAGGCTGCGCCACGGAGCAGAAACGATTCAAGCCTCGAGATGCGGGCTCCACCGATCCACCGTGCAGGTTCGGACCAGAGAGCAAGCACCCGTTGGGGCGTCCGACCTGCGGCTCTGGCGACCCCGGCAGTTGCCAGCCCCCGCAGCAGGACGACGTCGGCCCATGCCTGCTCGGTTCTGAACTGGCCGACTGCTGTGAAGGACCGCCGGTTGGGTGCCATCACGGGAATGGTCGTCGCTAGTTCGGAGTGCCTTCCGGGTGCGAGTGCCAACGTTCGCACCGCCCAACCGCGGCCGGTCAGGGCCTGGTGCAGTTGCAGTGAAGCGAGGTTTTCATCCGACGCCCCGGTGTCCGATAGGACCTGGAGCAACCGGGTGGGGCCGGCGTTGTTCACAACACCTTCGGTCGAGGTCGAGCAGCCAAATGCCCTCAGATCAGGCGAGCTGGGCTTCGACCTTGGCCAGAGCGTCATCCTCGCTGACATCCAAGGCGAAGCTCAGTTCGGAGACGAGCACACTGCGAGCCTTGACGAACATCGACTTCTCACCAGCCGACAGCCCCTTGGACTGGTCACGCAACGCGAGGTTACGGACGACCTCGGCGACCTGGTACACGTCACCGGATTTCAGCTTTTCCTGGTGATTCTTGAAACGTCGACTCCAGTTTGCGGGCTCGCGGATGTCCTTCTTCGACAGCAGCTCGAACAGATCCTGGACCTCTTCTGAACCGATCGGGGGGCGCATGCCGACGTCGTCGGCCTTGTCGACCGGGACCGAGAGGGTCAACTCGCCGTGGGCCATTTCGAGCACCAGGTATTCCTTGGTGCCACCATCGATCTTGCGCTTCTCGCGCTTGACGATAATTGCAGCCCCGTGGTGCGGGTAAACAACACGGTCACCAACATCAAATGCCACTGTCGATCCCTCACAACTGATTTCGCGGATGCAGATTGGAGCCCCGCCGTCTGCTTGAAGCGGATTCGGGGGACGGACAATCCTACCAGAGCTGGTCAGCCTGTCAGACCCGCACTGCTTTCACGGGCGGCCGAGGCGAGAAGAGGCTGGGTCAATAGCCATTCAGGATCACCGGGGACGCTCGGGTAGACGCCATCCGCGTCCGGCCACAGGAGCTGGATCGTGTCCGGCCAACGCTGTCCCCAGCCCAACATCACTTCACGTCCCAGATCGAACCAGGCTCCCCTGGCAAGCCAGAGTTCGTCGACCGTGCAGGCTTCAAGGACGAACGAGTCAGCAGCTTCGATGCGGTCATCGGGAGAGATCTTCAGGCCCTCGGCGACAGCCCGGCCGAGCATGTCGACCACCATTCCGGCAACCGAGGCCTCGAGTCCGACTATCAGGAGTTCGGGATGACCATATGAGAGTGTCAACCCGATCGAGTACGCCCAGTCACATGAAGACTGGTCTGCGACGAGGGCCGCAACGTTGAATTCCCCGTCCCGGATGTCGCTCCGGAGCTGTTCGATGACCTCTGAAGTTCCCACACCATCATGGATAGGGGCTCACGACCCGGGTTCCATGGGCCCTTCGATTCATCGATACAGGGCCATAGTCCCATTGACCACGAACTTCAGGTCATTTCAGGCTGCTTCATTCCGTTATTGCTTGCCAAAGCAACTTCGTTGACCAACAAGCGCTGACACCACGGAGACGGGACGGACGGCCTGGCTGCCCCACTGGACTGGTGCTCCAGGTAGGCCGGGCATTTCGGATTTCTTCGCTCTTGTGACCACCTGCTTATGGCAAGTTCTGGTCCAGCGGTCTGAACCTGGTCGCCGTAAGCCGATTTCGTAGTACAATATGTTGGTGTGGAGGTCCACCCATCTGCCCGCAAGCACAGCATCGCTGATGACGACATCCTTCATGCCGTCGAATACTCGATGGTCGCTGACGACATCGGCGAAGGCCCGGACCGATGGCTCGTCATCGGCCCCGACCGCGCCGCACACCTCCTCGAGATCATCGTCGTTGTCTCAGCCGAAGGCGATGAACTGATAATCCACGCCATGCCCCTCAGGGCCACGTACCGGAAGCTGCTCAACCCATGACCAAACAAACATACGGACACACCACCTCGGGAACACCTATCGATGACGACCTCATCGATAAACTGGCCGGCGAAGCCGAGGCGGGCTACGACGTCAACGAGATCATCGCCCGGCGCGGTACTCGCGGCCGCCCGCGGCTCGGTTCAGAGCCCTCAACCGTTGAGTCTGTCCGACTCGACCCAGAGCTCAAGGAACGACTCGTACGCCGAGCCGAAGACGACGGCGTCCCCGTCTCCGAGGTGATCCGCCAGGCCCTACGGCAACACCTCGAAGCAAGCTGAAGCCACTCCAACCGCAACAATTCTGGGGCTCCGGTGTAACCGGCGTTCGGGGGCTAGGGCGGTGCACAATGTTTGCGTGTGAGCGTCCCCGACGCGAGGCCTGGGTGTCCGACGGGGTCTACACGTGAACTGCCTCGCCCGTCAGGAGCACCCGCTGGTGGCTCCGCACTCACCACACACGTAGCAGGAACCTGCCCTCGCCATCTGAACGCCACACTGCATGCACAGCGGCGCATCGACTGCCTTGCCCATGTTCGGCGACTGTGCGCCGCCGGACGATGAGCGACCAGCGTCAGTGGCCGTTGCCTCGGAGGCACGAAGGTCGAGGACCGACTGGGTCGAACTTGCGGCTGCGGGTCCTGTGGAAGTCCCGGTGGCGGGATTCGGGGGAATGTCGATCCCCTGGTTCGAACCGACAACGTGTTCCTCGACGCCAGGCAAGGTCTGCTGAAGTCGTTCCGACGTTCCAAGTACCCCGATGTCCAGACGTTCCTCATATGACAAGTAGTCGAGCGCCAGCCGACGGAACAGGTAGTCGATGAGGCTGTTGGCCAGACGCACGTCCGGGTCATCGGTGATACCGGCCGGTTCGAAACGCATTCCGACGAAAGCATGCACGAACGCCTTGAGCGGCACCCCGTACTGCAGACCATGGCTGACCGAAATGGCGAATGCGTCCATGATCCCGGCAAGGGTCGACCCCTGCTTCGAGACACGGATGAACAATTCACCCGGTCGACCGTCGGCATACTCCCCGACCGTAACGAATCCCTTGCAATCAGCGACCCGGAACTCGAAGGTCCTGGAGCTGCGCGAGCGCGGAAGCTTCTCACGCGTCGGGCGGGCCTCGGCCGCAGCAATCGCAGCTGCCATGTCGGAAGGCGCCGTAGCTGCCGGAGCAGCGGCAGCCAACTGGGCCGGCTTGTCCTTGCCCGTGCTTAGCGGCTGGGCGACCTTGCAGTTGTCACGGTAGAGGGCAACGCACTTGATGCCCATCTGCCACGACTCGATGAGCAGCTGCTCGATCTCTTCGACGGTCGTCTCCTCTGGAACGTTGACCGTCTTTGACATCGCACCCGAGAAGAACGGCTGAATGGCCGCCATCATCCGCAGGTGACCGCCGTAGGAAATCACGTTGTCACCCATCGCACAGGCGAAAACCGCCAGGTGGGCAGGGTCGAGATGTGGGGAACCGAGCACCGAGTGGTTCTCTGCGATGTAGTCGACAATTTCGCTGATCTGCTCGGGGCCATAGCCAAGACGCTTGAGCGCCCGCGGAACCGTCTGATTGACGATCTGCAAGGTGCCGCCACCAACCAGCTTCTTGGTCTTGATCAGACCGAGGTCAGGTTCGATACCGGTCGTGTCGGCGTCCATCATGAACGAGATGGTGCCGGTCGGTGCGGCAACGCTCAGCTCAGCGTTACGTGCACCGGTCAGCTCGAGCTGGGCCGATGCAGCCTCCCAGATCCGCACGGCACTTTCGTTGAGCGCTGGCTGCACACCAACGACTCCGACAGACATTGCTGCGTCCAGATGCATCCGGTAGACGTCTGACCAAGCGGTTGCGTCACCTGGGAAGAGGGGTGCTGGGCCGAGCTTTCCAGCGAGTTCGGTTGAACGCATCGCAGCCGCCCCGGTGAGGATGGCTGTAACCGAGGCGGCCCATGAACGGGCCTCGTCGGAGTCATAGGGGTAGCCCAGCGCCATGAGGCAGGCACCCAGGTTGGTGTAGCCGATGCCGATGTCGCGGGCCTGCGCCGTCATCTCGGCGATGTGCTCGGTCGGGTAGTCGGAGAAGCCGACGAGGATGTCCTGGGCGGTAACGACAACCTTGACGCTGTGCTCGAAGGCCTCGATGTCGAAACGACCGTCATCGTCCATGAACCTGAGCAGGTTCAGAGAGGCAAGATTGCAGGCACTGTCTGCAAGGCGCAGATGCTCAGAGCATGGATTGCTCGCCGTGATCTCGCCGGCGTTCGGAGTGGTGTTCCAACGGTTGATGGTGGAGGAGAACTGAACCCCGGGGTCGGCGCACTCCCACGCTGCTGTCGCCACTTGCCGTAGCAGGTCGGCTGCCGGGACCTCGTCAACGACCGACCCATCGGTTCTCGCTGTCAGCTCCCAGACCTCATCCGAAATCGCTGCTTGCATGAACTCGTCGCTCAGACGCACCGAGTTGTTGGCGTTCTGGTATTGGAGCGAAATCGCGTCAGCTCCATCGAGGTCCATGTCGAAACCTGCGTCGCGCAGGACCCTGGCCTTGCGCTCCTCACGGGCCTTGCACCAGATGAACTCCTCGACATCAGGATGATCAACGTCGAGAATCACCATTTTGGCTGCTCGCCTGGTTGTCCCTCCGCTCTTGATCGTTCCAGCGGATGAGTCGGCACCTCGCATGAAACTGACCGGACCGGATGCTGTCCCGCCGCCCTTGAGGTGCTCACGAGACGAACGGATCTTCGAGATGTTCGCGCCTGCGCCGGAGCCGCCCTTGAAGATCATCCCTTCCTCGGTGTACCAGTTCAGGATGGACTTGAGGTTGTCGTCCACGTCGAGGATGAAACAGGCCGAGGCCTGCTGAACAGCCCCTGGGACACCAATGTTGAACCAGACCGGCGAGTTGAACGAGAGCAGCTGATTGACCAGGAGGAACCGGAGCTCCTCCTCGAAGGTGTCGGCTTCGGCAGTGTCATCGAAATAGCCGCCCTTCTGGCCCCATTCCCTCATGGTGCCGACCACGCGATCGATCAGGTCGCGGAGCGAGTTTTCACGCTCTCCGCTGCTCTGCAGGCCTCGGAAGTACTTCTGGGAGACGATGTTTGACGCTGTGACCGACCAGTCTCGGGGAAACTCAACTCCAAGTTGCTCAAAGGCGACCGAGCCGTCGCGGTGATCGACGAGCCGCGCGTCACGGCGTTCCCAGGCAATCGTGTCGTAAACCGGGGACCCGGGAGCGGTGAAGAAGCGTTGAACTCTGCCGGGAGCGCCATCACCTCCGGCGAGATCGTTGCGAAGACTGGACTGATTTGAGATCAGGGTCATTTCAACTGCCTTCTTCTGCTGTTCGTGCCATCAAGTATGGCCGATGCACCAACACTCTTGATGGAGCCCAGTTGCTCGATATGCGGGCTGCGCGCGGGCGATCGGGGAAAGACCCACAGACTCCGATCACCTTTATGAACTGTGAACAGAGCCGACCCCAGGAATCGTGTAGATCTGGGCAGATCCACACGAAAGCCACCATTCCGACCGCCCACGCGTTTGCCACTCTGCACCATAGGAAGAAGTGCCTGTGAGACAAAAGGGGAGAACCGTGTGAATTCAACGAATCTTCTCCACAGGCCTTGTGGACAGGTGAGGATGGCGCATCCACAGGGACGACGAGTGAGTGGACAATCGAGAGCAATGCGGGCGACCAAACTGCAGGATTAGTCTTCCCCGATGCGCCAGCTTCTGCCCACTGTCCGGGACTCCGTGGACCCTCGTGAACTGCTGGACCGGTCTACCCGTACTACCCACCTCGACCGGCCGTGGGTGATGGCAAACATGGTCATGAGCGCCGACGGCGCATACGCCAGTTCCGGAACCTCGAGAGGCATCAGCAGCGACGCCGACAGGGAAGTGTTCCACCTGTTGAGATCGGCCTCCGATGTCATCCTGGTCGGGGCCGGGACCGCTCGAACCGAACGCTACCGACGGCCCACAACCAAGCCCGAACTTGCAGCGTTTCGTTCCGAATTGGGTCTGGCTCCAGCGCCGAGACTTGCCGTGGTCACCCGCACAGGGAGCTTTCCCTCCGATCAGCCATTTCTTGCCGGTGAAGGCCCCGACCCGGTCATCTTCCATCCTCGTGACCTTGAACCGGCCCCTGCTCCAGCTGGGTTGGAACTGCGCCCTGTCGGTTCTTCCGAGGTTGACCTCGGAGAGATGCTCAAGTCGCTCCATGCCGACGGCGAACGGGTAGTCCTGTGCGAGGGTGGGCCACACCTTCTGGGCCAGCTCGTGGCCGGTGACCTGCTCGATGAGTTGTTCCTGACGCTCTCGCCCGCTCTTGTCGGCGGCAGCCAGATCGGGCTTCTTGGAGGAATGAGCCAACTGGACCAGCCGATGCGGCTCATCCGCCTGATCGAGGCCGACGGCCACCTGATGCTGACCTACCGAACTGTGCAGTCCTAGAAAACCGGGGCACCGTTGAAGCCTGGGGGCGGACGGAGGATTGGCGTGTGTGTTGGAGCGGGTCTCAGTTCTGTGACACCGAAGCAGTCGACTCGTCCTCACCGTGTCCCAGGAGCTGAACTTCTCGCTCGAAGTCCTCCGGACCCTCGAAGGACTTGTAAACGCTCGCGAATCGGACTGCAGAAACCTGGTCGATTTCGCGCAACTCGGCGAGGACCAGTTCTCCGACCTCGCCGACGGGAACCTCGCTGCGGGAGTTACAGATCTGATGTTCAACTCTGGCTGCGAGGGCTGCGATGGTCGCTTCATCGACCGGACGACCCTTGCTTGCCGAGCGGACTCCCACTTCGATCTTCTCGCGATCGAACGGGACTCTGCGTCCGTCACGCTTGACCACGACCGTCGGCACCTCTTCGAGACGCTCGAACGTGGTGAAACGCGTTGCGCAGTCCTCGCACTGCCTTCTGCGGCGGATAACTGTCCCATCATCAGCGGCGCGGGAGTCGATGACCTTGTCATCGAGGGCACCACATGCCGGGCATCGCATGAGCAGGACGCTACCCGCCGGTGACACCGACCGCACCTTCGGGAATTGACGCCATGGCCCGCGGCTACCGACATGGCCGTGCTCAGCTGCCGGCTGGAACCAGCAACTGCTGACCGGGAGTCAGAGGCACGTTGACGTCGAAGGCCACACCGTCAGCGCTGTTAACAGCTGCAATCTCGTCGATTACGTCGCGTGGATCGCTGTCGGGCGCGATTGACCGGGCCACGCCCCAGAGGGTGTCACCCCTATGGACCATGTACGGCTCTGCGTTTTCGCCCAATGACGACGTGGTCGATCCGGAACTGGCGACAAGACCCCTTGCGACCATGACAGCGCCAACGATGACCGCCAGTAGGACAAGCGCAACAAGACAACGACGGAACAGATAGATCCGCCGCATCCGGATTACCTCTGGCGAAAGACCACCCGGGATCACCCGAAGGGCTGCCCCGCTGCGTACCGTTGTCTCGGGATTGACCGGAGGGGAAGAGATCCTTGAACCGGTGTAGATGTCGATGATTGCTGCCATGTGATGATTCTCCCGATCAGGTGTGACAGTGAGGCCCGGAGACCTTGCCGAGCAATTGCGCCGAACGGCTGTTCGATGAGAATGCACGAACGGTTGTTCTATGTCAAGCGGAAAATCGAACGGATGTTCACCCCTTTGACTCCGAGCTGATGTATGCTCCAAACATCTGTTCTACCGGGAGGATGCCCAAGTGAGTCCGAAACAAATCAGTCCGCGCCAGCAAGAGATTCTCGTCTTCATCGAGAAGACGGTCGGTGACAGGGGCTATCCGCCTTCGGTCCGCGAGATCGCCGAGTCCGTCGGTCTGGCATCACCGTCAACGGTCCACGGCCATCTCAGCACCCTCCAGAAGTTGGGCTACCTGAGGCGTGACCCCACCAAGCCGCGTGCCATCGAGGTCACCGCAGACACAGCAAGTGGAACTACTGCTGAACGGCGACCCACCCGCCACGTTCCCCTCGTGGGAGACGTCGCAGCAGGTGTCGGAGTGCTTGCCCAGGAGCAGGTCGAGGAACTGGTCCCCCTCCCGGCTGACTTCACCGGCGATGGCGAACTCTTCATGCTCCGGGTCCGCGGCGACTCGATGATCGACGCAGGAATCTTGGACGGTGACTTCGTGGTAGCCAAGGTCCAGAGCTCGGTCCAGAACGGCGACATCGTCGTGGCGGGCATTCCTGGCGACGAAGCAACGGTTAAGACCTACAACGGTGACGGCACCACAGTGACCTTGGTGCCCCACAACCCGGAACTCACCCCGATGGTCTTCGACGCATCCGAGGTCCACGTGTTCGGCAAGGTTGTCACCGTCATCCGGAAGTTGTAGCTACCACCGCGGCGATCTACAGCGGACCGATCAGTTCGCGTGGAGGCTCGAGTTCAGACCTTCGGACCAGGTTCCCTCTCTCGGGAGAACTTCGACGCAACCGCTTGTCGAGTTGCGCCTGAAGAGTAGATCCGACTCTCCCCCAAACGACCGGGCTTTCACGACTTCACCTGTGGGAGTGGTCACCCGGGTTCCAGCCGTCAGGTACAGGCCTGCTTCAACGATGCAGCGATCTCCAAGGGAAATGCCAACACCGGCATTGGCCCCCAACAGACAACTCTCCCCTATCGAGATCACCTCCTGCCCTCCGCCGGAGAGAGTTCCCATGATCGAACTGCCACCGCCTATATCGGTGTCGGCGCCGACGACAACGCCCGCCGAAATGCGGCCCTCCACCATGCAGGGACCGAGCGTACCGGCGTTGAAGTTGACGAAGCCCTCATGCATCACGGTCGTACCTTCGGCCAGATGCGCTCCGAGGCGGACCCTGTCTGCATCAGCGATGCGGACCCCTGGGGGGACCACGTAGTCGACCATCCGGGGGAATCGATCGATACCCAAGACCTGGAAGGCGACGCCCCTTGCCCTCAGACGGATCGCCACCTTGTCGAAGGAAGCAATGTCACATGGGCCAAGCGTGGTCCACACGACGTTGGGTAGCACACCGAAAAGTCCGTCGAGATTCAAACCGTGGGGTCGAACCTTGCGGGTAGAGAGCAGATGTAGGCGCAGGTAAGCATCGTGGACATCAATCGGCGGCGCCTGAAGGTCCTCGATGACGGTGAACACCGGCACGCGTCTGACAGGCAGGACCGGTTCGGAACTGTCTCCCTCGGCCAGCGCCAGAATCACCTCGGCGTTCGGGTGTCGTCCACCGTCATCCATGACCGGTGCGAAAAGTGTTCTGAACGATTCGAGATTCGCCGCACTCAGTTGGTAGGTGGCCGGCCCCGAGGTCCAGCCCAACTCCTCGGCGATCGGTGCTGAGGCTTCGTGGTTCTCATCCAGATTCGCGGTCCCGTACCAAGTGTCCAGCACCGAACCGTCGGCGACAGAAATTGTCGCCACACCTAGTCCGAATGCGATCGGGTCCACACGTCCCGGACGTTCACGGATCCTTGCCACCACCTCGGCGAAACTGCCAGAAGCCACCACCCCTGCATCCCCGGCCACTGAACCGGCGCCGCTCGGCACGGCACCTGAATTCGAGCCCTCAATCCCGTCGCTTCCTACGCCCACGTCCGTCCCCGATATCTGTGAATTCGAATCATGCCGACCGAAACGCTGTCCGCCAGCCACGACAGCGTAGAACCAGAGGTCACTCGCCGCCGAAGAGCAGATCGTCGAGCACGTCGAAGGTCCTCTCCAAGCTGCGACGTTCCACCCGTTCTTCGGCGGTATGGGCAATGGCGGCTATGCCGGGGCCAAGGTTCACCGCAGGGATCCCGACAGAACTGAAGCGGGCAACATCGGTCCATCCGAGCTTCGCCCGGACTTCAAGTCCGTGCTTCTGGATCAGCGACGTGACGCTTGGATCCTCCACGGCGGGATAGGCCGCCGGCGCAGAATCCACCACCCGCAGAGTGTCGCCCGGCTCTATCCATTCACCGAGAAAGTCACGAAGATGCGCCTCGGCCTCCGCCAAACTGCGATCCGGTGCGAACCGGTGCGCAATGTCGAGCGAGGCGGAGTCCGGCACCACGTTTCCAGACACCCCTCCGGTTACCTTCACCACCTGTAGTGCCTCATGGAATTCACAGCCGAGAATCGTGGGTCGCCTCGGCTCGTAGCTGTCGATCCCACCGAGGATTCCAGCCAACCTGTGAATCGCATTTCGACCCATCCACGCTCTGGCGGTATGGGCCCTCGAACCGGCGAGAACCACTTCAACCCTGATCGTTCCTTGGCATCCGGCTTCGATGTCTCCGTCGGTCGGCTCGCCCAGAATTGCCAGGTCGCCTTCGAGGAGCTCGGGAGCGGTTTCGAAGAGTTCACCCAGCCCGCTGTGGACCCCAGCCACCTCTTCACGGGCGTAGAAGACGTAGGTGACGTCCATGGATGATTCGAGTGGTGACGTCGCCAGCGCGAGCATCACTGCCAAACCGCCCTTCATGTCTGTGGATCCCAAGCCCCAGAGCGTGTCTCCTTCGAGCCGCGCTGTCTGGTTGCCGTCCGCGGGGACGGTGTCGGTGTGTCCAGCGAGAATCAGCCGGCGGTCCCGACCCAGTTGGGTGCGCGCAACCAGATTGTCCCCGATCCTTGTCACCTCAAGGTTCAGATTGTTGCGCAGGACCATTTCGATGGCATCGGTTATCGGTGCCTCGGCAAAACTCTCGGACGGCATGTCGATCAGAGCAGCGGTCAAGGTGACCAGATCCCCTGCGCGGGCCAACGTGGTCAGGTCCGCACCCAAGTCGATCATCGAGTACCTCCTCGTTGGATGACCAGTTCGATCTGATCATCGGGCTGAACCACGGCGATCCTCACGTGGCCGCTCGCCTGCTCGCCGTAGAATTCACCCGGGCTGACCACGATTCCGAGGTCTCGTGCCAGCCGTTCCGTCAACGCCCAGGCATCTCCTTCGGGTGCTGGAACCCAGAGGTAGAAACCCCCGCCGGGAAGCGGAGCGCTGAGCCCCAGCGACTCCATCAAGGTCGAGATGCGCTGCAGACGGGACAGGTAGCGCCGACGTTGCTCAACGACATGGTCCTGATCCCCAAGAGCTGCAATCGCTGCGTCCTGGGCCGGGCCGGGCACCATCATCCCGGCGTGTTTGCGCATCTCGGACAGGTAGTGCACCAGTTCGGCGTCACCGGCGTAGAAGCCGACCCTGAGACCGGCAAGGTTCGACCGTTTCGACAATGAATGGACTGCGACCACTCCGTCGAGACCGGAATCGAGGATCGATGAACCTGGCAGTTCCCTCGACAACCGCTGCGACCCGTGCAACCCCTGAGTCCCGGGCAACCGCTGCGACCCGGGCAACCCCTGCGACCCGTGGGCCCCCTGGACCCCTTGCTCGGCCCAGGTGAACTCGACGTAGCACTCGTCGGAAAACACAGGGACCTGATGGTCACGACCCCACTTCGCTACTGCAGCAAGGTCGTCAAGGCCGCCCGTTGGGTTGGCGGGAGTGTTGCTCCATAGACACAGGGCCCTCGCGGCATCGTCGGCGTTGATTGCAGACAGGTCAAGGCTCCAGTCCGCGGCCACCGGCACCGGCACTGCGCGACACCCGGCGAGAACTGCGCCCATTGCGTATGACGGGTAGCTGACCGCCGGGTAGAGAACGGTGTCGCGTGACGGGTCGCGAAGTTTCAGCAGGTGGGGCAGACCTACCACGAACTCCTTGGTTCCGATACAGGCAGCGATCTGTTCCGGGGGAACTTCGACCCCGAGGCGTCCACCGAACCATTCAGACACGGCCCGGCGGAAGTCGGCTCGGCCGATCGATGGTGGATATCCACGCACGGTGGATGTCCGGCACAATGCATCGAGCACCGACTGTGGCGGTGCGTCGCTCGGGGTGCCGACGGATAGGTCGATCGCCTCACCGAAGGACTTGGCGGCGAGCTCGGCTATAGGGAGCAGGCGATCGTAGGGATATGGCGGTGGTACGAAACCACCCTCCACCTGGTTGCTCACCTGGCAACCGCCGAGTCTCCCGACAGATCCTCCGACGGTGATTCGACGAGAAAGTCTTCGAATCGGGCAAGTTCATGGTCACTGATCCTGACCGACATGGTCATGCCGTCGTCGCGTGCGGTCTCGGTGATCACCTCTCCGGATCGGTGCACCGCTGCAATCAGGTCGGAGCGTTCGTAGGGAATGAACATCTCGACGGTGGGCACCAGTGACCTGAGTCGATCACCGATGCGCAACAGCAGTTCATCGACACCCTCTCCGGTACCGGCGGAGATGAAGGTGGAACCCGGATGCGTCGAGGCCAGTCGGGCCGCTTCCTCGGTCAGATCGGCCTTGTTGAAAACCAGGAGTTCGGGCACGGAATCTCCCCCGATCTCACGAATCACCTCTCGGACGGCGTGGATCTGTCCCTCGGGATCAGCTGCCGAGGCGTCGACGACGTGCACCAGAAGGTCGCCTTCGTTGACGACATCCAGGGTCGAGGCGAACGCTTCGACCAACTGGTGGGGCAGCTTCTTGACGAACCCGACGGTATCTGTCACGAGTACCGATTCGCCCCCGGGTAGGTGCAGCCGTCTGGTCGTCGCGTCCAGCGTCGCGAACAGGCGATCCTCGACCAGAACTCCGGCTTCGGTCAGCCGGTTCAACAAGGTGGATTTTCCGGCGTTGGTATAGCCAACGATGACGACATGACGGATTCCGGATCGTCCACGGGCCTTACGCTGGGTGTCGCGGTGGTGGGCGATCTGGCGCAGGTCGGCCTCGAGCTTGTGGATCATCCGGGTGATCCTCCGCCGGTCGATCTCTAGCTTGGTTTCACCGGGACCACGTCTGGTGCCGATACCGCCAGCCTGCTGTGACATCGACATTCCGCTGCCCCTGATTCTGGGCAGTCGATATCGGAATAGGGCAAGTTGAACTTGCGCCTTACCGGCCTGACTGTGGGCGTTCTGGGCAAAGATGTCCAGGATCACCGCAGTCCGGTCAATTGCGGTTCGACCAAGACGCTTCTCGAGGTTGAACTGCTGGGCGTGGGTCAACTCGTCGTCGAACACGACCGTGTCGCAGTCGGTGGCCTCTGCCAACTGGCGGATCTCATCCACCTTGCCCTTGCCAACATAGGTGGCGGGATCTGGATGGTCACGCCGCTGAACGATTCGACCGACAACGTCCGCTCCTGCGGTGTCGACGAGCAGTTCAAGCTCGTCGAGTGACTCGTCCATGGCCTGTTCATCATGGGGCGGAAAGCTGACACCGACGACGATGATGCGCTCACGGAAGGTCCGCTCGATGAAGGCCCCGGATTCGCCACCGAAGTCGCCGAAACCGCCGCGGTGGGATTCTTCGGTCGCACCGACGACTTCTTGGCTCTCGTCGTTCAGTTCGTCGTCGGCCACGGGTACGCCACCTCCCCAACGAACACCGCAGGACCCGTCAGCAGGATCCCGTGCTCAGTGATTTCGACTGTGGAAACACCACCGGGCATTGAAACCTGAACGTGGTCGCCCACGAGGCCCCAACCGTGCGCAACGGCTGCAGCGACGGTCGCCCCGGATCCGCAGGCCTCGGTGACACCGGCTCCACGCTCCCAGACCCGAAGGTTGATCTCATCCTGAGAGGCGACATTTATGAAGTGGATGTTCATCCCGTCGCCGTAGTCGGCTTCGAGTGCCGGGCCGTCCGCTTCCAGGTCGACATCATCGGCGTCATCGACGAGCAACACCAGATGTGGGTTGCCGATCCGCTGCGTAGCGAACCGTTGGGCGCCGTACCGCTCGGTCGCCGGACCGGCATCCGGGCCCGAGGTCATTGTGCCCATGTCGACCTGGAACCAGATCTCGCCATCCGCATCTCCCCTGACGCTACGAAGTTGTCGAATTCCACCGGGTGTTTCGATTCGTTTGTCACCCTCGGAAATTCCCTCGTGGCGCAGGAGGGCCTGGCCCAGACAGCGAATCCCGTTACCCGAAATCTCGGCCTCTGATCCGTCCGCGTTGAGCAGGACCATGCAGGAATCGTTGCTCTGTTCAGCCGGTTCAAGCGAGAGAATGAGACCGTCAGCACCGATCCCCAAGTGACGGTCGCAGATCGCCCGGGCCAGGTCTGGATCGGGTGTCAGACCCGGATTGAGAGCCTCGAGCGCGACGAGAAAATCGTTGCCCAGGCCATGGTGCTTGGTCAGTCTCAACAAATCGGCCTCAAGTAGTCGGCTCCGGAGTTCATACGGGCGATCGCCGGGTTGTGTGGCCCGGCCGTGCGGTTCCAGCGGTCTACCAACCGTAGCTTTCGCACGGTCGGCTGGGAGAGCGAGTTTGGCAACATCACGATGCTCTCCAGTGTCGATCGATTTTCTCGGTCAACTCCCCTGAGTCACCACGCTGTTCGAAGAACTGGATCCGAGGATCACGTCTGAACCACCTGATCTGGCGGACCGCGAACTGTCGTGTCCGGGTGATCGCCAACTCGACCGCTTCCTCCAGGCCCATGCTCCCGTCAAGGTGATCCCGTAGCTCTCGGTAGCCCAGCGCCTGGGCAGCGGTCCGAGACGGAGTAATGCCGCGGTCCCTCAGACGGGCGACCTCTTCAAGAAAGCCCTCGTCCATCTGCTTCATGAATCGTTCCCGGATCCGCTGCGAAAGAAGCTCACGGTCAACATCTATCCCGACGACGACGAAGGGAGTTGGGGGAAAGCTGTCGAGACCCGGCCCGAAGTCCGAGAACGCCCGACCGGAACCAATTGTCACCTCTAGCGCTCGAAGGACCCTGCGACGATTGTCGGGCTCCATCCTCGAAGCAGCGAGCGGATCGAGCACAGCGAGCCGGCCGTGCAGCGACCTGGTATCCGACTCCGAATCGAGCTCAGATCGGACGTCGGGATACTGCCCGGGGATTTCCAGGTCATCGACTAGCGCCTGGATGTACAGACCGGTGCCTCCAACGACGATCCCTCGACCACCCCGCTGATCGACATCGCTGAGTGCAGACCTGGCGGCGGGGATGAACTCGGCGACGGAATATTCCTCGTCAGGCTCAACCAGATCGATCAGGTGATGGCGAACGTGCTGTTGTTCCGCCGCTGACGGCTTTGCCGTGCCGATGTCCATTCCCCGGTAGACCTGCATCGAATCCCCGCTGATGATTTCGACCAGGTCTCCGGCGTGGAGGTATCTCTGTGCCAACTCCATGGCCACCCGGGATTTTCCCGACGCGGTGGGTCCGACCAGGACCAGGTCCCTTGCTGGGTAGCGGGACGAACTACCAGCGGATTCCCCAGGAGTCATACGAGCGGGCTCATGTGACAGGGCTCGCGGAGGTGGTTCTCATGGGCAGGGCCTCATGGGACCAGTTCGATTGCAAGCGTGAACCAGTCGAGACGCACCGGATCGAGCGGCTCGCTGGAGTACTGCTCCAACAGGACCCGTACGGGCGGAGCACCGAACAGGGAGAAGATGTCGCGGCAAGCCATGGCCAGATCCAGATACGGATCCGCGAGGCAGGCATCCGACCAGTCGGCGAACCCCAGCAATTCGACGCCAGCGAATCTCAGGTTCCCGAGCGTGGGTCTGCCTTGGTTGAGGACCGGGCCGCTGCAGCGTTCCCTGACCGCTTCGGCTCCGTCGGAGAGAATGTCGACGAGCCGCCCACGGGACATATGCGAATAGGACGGACTGAGCGGGCTCAGCTCCGACTCCGGATCCTCAAGTGACTTCCGGGCCCTGAGCACGAGATCATCGATGCCCACCACCGACGATTCCTGCTCTGGCTCACCAAGTAGTCCGGTGAGGCCATGGTCTTCATCGCCATGGTCTTCAATGCCGAGGCCCTGTATGCCACCGACGTCTTGTACCGACGCCGCATGCACCCGAGCCAGCGCCGTGGCCAACACACCTATGGCCCGCTCCGGCTCGAAGATGAACGGATCGTCCGCCCCCGAACCCGTCGAAGTGGCCAGCTCATCGGCCGAGAGCGTCAGCCCCGTGCTATCAATCAGCGCGGCGAGACGCTGGCGGCCGTCACCGTTGAAACTCACCCCGCGCTGACCGCGATCCGGGTGCGATGGGTCGGCACCGACACGATCTCGACGAACTCGCCCAGCAGACTCGTGGTGGTCGCGTCGATTATGACCACGTTGACGTACGTCCCCGGTCGCATCGGCTTGGGTGGAGTGAAGTGAACCGGTCGGTTCTGGCGGGTTCTTGCGGTTACCCGATTCGGATCGCGCTTGCTCGGTCCGACCACCAGGGCCTCCTCGATACGGCCTATCCGCGATCGGTTGCCCAACAACGATGACCGCTCGACGACCACTCGTAGCCTTTCCATCCGCTCGACGGCAACGGCGTGGTCGACGAAACGATCGGTCAACTCGGCCGCTTCGGTTCCGGGTCGAGGCGAGTAGACGAAGGTGAACGCTCCGTCGTAACGCGCCTCAGCCGCCACCTCGAGTGTCGCCTCGGCGTCGGCGTCAGTTTCTCCGGGGAATCCGACGATTATGTCGGTGGTGACCGCCAGATCCGGGATCGTCGACCGCGCTGCCCGGAGCTTCTCGAGGTAACGCTCCGCGGTGTAGCCACGGTGCATCGCCGCCAAAACCTGGTCGCTTCCCGACTGCAGTGGAAGGTGCAGGTGTTCACATACCGAGTCGACCTCGGCCATTGCAAGCATCGTCTCGGGACGCAGATCCTTGGGGTGTGGGCTGGTGAATCGCACACGCCGAATTCCGTCGACCTCTCCCACCGCCCGGAGCAGATCAGCGAAAAGCGGCCTGATCCGTTCGCCCTCCTCTGATGCCCAGCCGTCGCCGAGCAGAAACGTCCTCTCGTCGATGGAATCAGATTCTTCAGAATGGTCGCTCTGGCGCATTCGAAGCGTCAGGTCGCGACCGTATGAGTTGACGTTCTGGCCCAGCAGCGTCACTTCGGTGACTCCGTCGGCAGAAGCGCGTTCGACTTCGGCGACAATGTCGGCGAACGGTCTGCTGATCTCAGGACCTCGAACAGCCGGGACGATGCAGAACGCGCAGCTGTTGTCACAGCCCATCTGGATCGTGACCCAGCCCGCATAGCCTGCCTGGCGAACCACGGGAAGAGCCGATGGAAAGAGATCATGGTCCTCGGCAACGGTCTCTTCGAGGATCTCGACCACCGTCTGGTCCGACAGGCGACTCTCGTTGAGCAGGTCGACCGCACGGTGGACGTTGTGGGTACCCATGACCACGTTGACGAAGGGGGCCCGCTCGGCGATCGAACCGCGGTCCTTCTGTGAGAGACAGCCGGCGACGACGATCTCCATGCCCGGGTTCTCGTCCTTGATGCTCTTCAGATGCCCGAGCGTGCCGTAGAGCTTGTTGTCCGCGTTCTCGCGGATACAACAGGTGTTGAGGACTACGACATCTGCCTCGGATGGATCGCTGACGGCCTCCATGCCGTCGGCTTCTAGAAGACCAGCAATCCGCTCGGAGTCGTGTTCGTTCATCTGGCACCCGAAGGTGCGGACCAGATACTTGCCAGGCATTTGTTGGAGTCTACGAGAGCCGGTGGCCCGTGACCGAAGCCGACGGGCAACCGGTCGGTATTGCACAGTGGCAGCGCAACGTCCCCAACTGACGTTGCGCCACCACCGGCGAATTTACGGGCCGCGGGAAGTCGGCCCGTTATGGCCAGAGCCCTGGTCCTCAGTCGAGACTGATCGGGACGTCATCGGGATCGATGACGTCCACGACCTCTTCCTCGGCGCCGATCCCGGACGCTGCCATGACCCGCTCGGAAATGTCGACCATCACCTCGGGGTTGGTGATGAGGAAGCCCTTCGCGTTCTCACGCCCCTGGCCCAACTGTTCACCTTCGTAGGTGTACCAGGCGCCTGACTTCTTGACGATGTCGAACTCGACGGCCAGGTCCAGAGCGCCACCTTCACGGCTGATGCCCTTGCCGTACATGATGTCGAACTCGGCCTGCTTGAACGGCGAGGCCATCTTGTTCTTGACGACCTTCACACGGGTGCGGTTGCCGACGACCTCGACCCCGTCCTTGATCGCCTCGATACGGCGGATGTCGAGACGGACCGAGGAGTAGAACTTGAGCGCACGCCCACCGGGAGTCGTTTCGGGAGACCCGAACATGACACCGATCTTCTCTCGCAACTGGTTGATGAAGATGCAGATCGTGTTGGTCTTGTTGAGGTTGGCGGTGAGCTTGCGGAGTGCCTGCGACATGAGACGCGCCTGGAGCCCCACGTGGGTGTCGCCCATTTCGCCTTCGATCTCGGCCCTGGGTGTCAAAGCTGCGACAGAGTCGATGACGATCACATCGAGTGCACCTGACCGCACGAGCATGTCTGTGATCTCGAGTGCCTGCTCACCCGTGTCGGGCTGGGAGATGAGCAGTTCGTCGACATCGACACCGATGCGTGATGCATAGGTGGGGTCCATGGCGTGCTCAGCGTCGATATAGGCACAGATGCCACCGTTGCGCTGCGCCTCGGCCACGACGTGCATGGCCAAGGTGGACTTGCCCGAGGACTCCGGGCCGAATATCTCGATCACACGACCACGTGGCAGGCCGCCGATTCCCAGTGCAATGTCCAGGGCGAGTGCGCCGGTGGAGACCGACTCGACATCCATCGATGTCTTCTCGCCCATCTTCATGACCGAGCCCTTGCCGTACTGCTTGTCGATCTGGCTGAGTGCCATCTCGAGTGCCTTTTCACGCTCTACTGCCATCTGATTAATCCTGTTCGGTGAAGGCCACCCACTCGGTGCCTGCGGTTGTTGGGGAAGTGGTGTTGACCGTACTGATGAGGTGTGACAGTGAGCCGTGACCTTGCTTTTCAGTCGCCCCTGATCGTTGTACGACATCACTGTAGTTCCGAACAGACGTTCCTTCAAGGATCTCTGCTCCCCAATTTTCCGAAGCCCGGATATGACCCCGCGGGCCCCTCAGAGGTCCTAGGCCTGTTCAGTGGCTCTACGGGAACGGGCCCGCAGAGCTACGAACACAACCAGTCCTGCGACCAGCAGTCCTGCGATGATCGAACCCGCCATAGAGCCTGGACCTGCAGAATCTCTGTTGGCGCGACGTGTCGACCTTGCGGCCTCGGCCTGCTCGGACGAGTCGATCGACGACTCTGGACCGTCGGCTGACCTGTTCGACCCGCCGCCCTGTTCAGCAGCCTGATCGCCAGCGGCCCCGGACGCCGCAGCGTCATTTCCGGACGCCGAACCGTCCGGCCCGATATCGGTGCCCGCGCCTGCAGGGCTTCCCGCGCCGGCAGCGGGGGCGGTCGCAGTTGAGCCGTCCGGCTGGCCCGTGCCGTCAACTCCGCCGGGGCCGCCAACAGCTCCGGACCCGGCGGCGCCGGTTCCGACAACACCAGCGCCGGCAACTCCGGAACCCGCGCCTGCGGAACCCGAAGCTCCACCTACGTTGGGTGACGTCTGGGGCGGCAAGGGTGCCGACGTGACCGGTACCCGAGTCGTGGTCGGCGTCGGTTGCGCAGTGCAGTTGAGCGACGGTACTCCCCCACGAGGAGCTACGGACGCGTCTGGTGAGTCCGACCAGACCCAGCCCTCTGCCCCGCAACCGTTGACCAACGCCATCCGGTATCCGAAGCCGGATGAGGAGTAGCGCCAACCCTTGCCAGGCTCAGCCTTGAAGTACCTCCAGTACCAGCCGTCGAAGCCGGAATTGCGTGCGCATCCGGTCGCTGGAACGCCGTCGATGGCACACAGGAAGCCACCGTCGATCCGCAGTGAATGGCCCGCTGTCTTGAGCGCGTCGATCCCGGTCGAGTTTGTGCCTCCCGAGGAATTTCTGGGAATCGATGCGCAGCTTCCGTCCGGTGTGGAGTCGCCGAAATCGACGACCACCGCAACAGCTGCACGGGTCGCTGTCGCCGGGCCACAGGTCAGTGCATCAGCCTCGGTTGCGGTCCCTACGAGCCACACCAGGACTGCCGCCCCCACCACAACCAGTGTGAAGGCGGCCCGTCCCAGAAATGCCATTCGGGGTCTCATCCGGCCAGGCGGATAGCTCTGACGTCGCCAGCCGAAGGACTACCGGATGGTTCCACCGGCTCAGCACCAGTAGGGGTAGGAGTCGTCGGAACAGTCGTCGGAACCGCTGTGGTCGTGGTCGTGGTGCTAGGTGCAGGCGTAACGACTACGGGTCGGAACAGAACGGGGTAGTCAGCCGCGGCAACCACGGCCTGGACCGTTGCAATCTCGCTGGGCGAGTTGGCGGTTCCCGGATAGGTGAAAGCACCACGATCGGCCGCCGGTGCGCTGGCTCCCAGTTGGAAGCTCAGTAGCGCAGCTACCGGCGAGGAGGATTGATCCGCAAAACGCGCATCGTCGGCAGTGCCGGTAGCGAGAAGTGCCTGGATCACCACTGCGGTCGAGTTCGGGTCGGTATCGGCCCAGGGGTAGCCACCCCAGCCGCCATCGGAGTTCTGGTCGGCATCGAACCAGGCGAGACCGAGGTCGATCGCAGCATCAGCTGCCGTATCGCCCGACATCGCCTCGAAGAGTCCTGTCACCGCGAACGCCGAGGCATTCGAGTCCGGACCGACCCAGATGCTGGAGTCGGAGATGCAGGGGATCGAAGTGTCCGCGCGGTAGGACATCCATGCCCCTTCGAAGGCACCCATGCACTGCTGGTCGAGTAGCCAGGCCACGGCCAGCGGGTCCGGTGCTGCGCCGACCGAGGCGAGGGCGGTCAACGCCATTCCCTGTCGGTATACCCCGTCATAGGTCGGTGACTGGACTCCGAACATGCCCGCGTCGGTGGAGCCGAAGGGCGTCATCGTCGCCTCGAGTCGGGCGACCAGGTCGTTACCCGGCGCGCTTCCGACTGCATGGGGATCCTTGTCGAGGGTGTACGCCAACAGAATCATCTGGGAGAGACGCCCCGGCAGGTCGTCGGTCCCGTCGTTCACGATGGTTTCCCGGGCGGTCACTGCTGCGTCCCAGATGGCACCGATCAACGGGTCCGAGATGTCCACCGAAGCAAGCGCAGAGGCTGCATCCAGCGTGGCTCCCCAGGAGGGGGAGCCGAATACCTGCAGGGGAATCTCGGTTGCGAGGCGACCAGCCAGCCAGTCACGACCACTGGTTGCCGCGGCGGAGGCCTCGGCGGACGGCGCCGCGGCAGCACCGCTGGGCAGCACGGTCAGCCCAATCATTGCGACAACAAGCATTACTGCGATACCGAGCCTGCGGCCAAAGCTGCCGGGCCTGGGCGGTTGCGAATCGACCCCAGACGAGTTGGCACCCACGCTCGAAGTGGCACCCACGCTTGGCCGGGTACCTAGGAATGATTGGTTCATATTGATCTCCCTCCGCTGGCCGCGGCCCGGGTGATCAAACAAGCTCGTAACAGTGAGCCTGCAGAATCCGAACTCCACGACCGTTTCCACGACGGCTATTGGAATCAGGTTCGAGTCAGGTGCTCCGGCTTGTGAACCTCGTATCGAGAATCCACCTACGGCTGCGGGACAGCGCCGGACTTCGACCGGCTTCCCCTGAGCTAGAACGGGTTTGTTCTTCGGGACCCTAATTCAGTTGGTGCGGGGCAACAAACGCAGGCCCAGCTCTTCGAGCTGCGCTGCTTCGATCGGACCGGGAGCGCCGGTGAGTGGGTCTGCACCCGACTGGGTCTTGGGGAAGGCGATGACCTCGCGGATGTTCTCCTCTTCGAGCAGGAGTGCCACCAGTCGGTCGATGCCGAATGCGAAGCCGGCATGTGGCGGTGCACCGAACTTGAATGCGTCGAGCAGGAACCCGAACTTCGCGTTCGCCTCCTCCTCGCTGATTCCCAGGAGGTCGAAGATTCGACTCTGGACGTCGGAGCGATGGATCCGGACGCTTCCCGAACCGAGCTCCCAGCCGTTCAACACCAGGTCATAGGCCTGGGAACGGACCTTGAGCAGATCCTCGGGAGCGCCCTCGAGAAGATCCCAGTCGTCGGCGTGGGGCATCGTGAACGGGTGATGTGCGGGAACCGGCCGGCCGGTCGCAGCGTCCACCGATTCGAACAGCGGAAAGTCCACGACCCACAGGAACTGAAGGCCGCCCTCGTTTACCGGCGGTCGGCCGAGTTCGAGTCGGAGCAGTCCGAGAACGTGACAGGTCAACAGCCAGTCGTCGGCCACCAGGAAGATGAGGTCGCCGACCGTTGCACCGAAGCGTTCGATCAGCCCAGCCTTCTCGTTGTCCGAAAGGAACTTAGCGACAGGCGAATTGAGCGTCGGTACATCAGTTCCCTCGGAGGGCTCTTCCACCCGCATCCACACCAGACCCTTGGCGCCCCAACGCTTCGCACGGTCGGTCAGGTCATCGAGGCGACTCCGGGTGGTCGATCCGGCCGCTCCCTCGAAGCGCAACCCCTTGATCGAGCTCGCCTTGAAGGCATTGAAATCGGTCTCGGAGAAAATGTCGGTCAGCTCGATGAGTTCCATCCCGAAACGCACATCGGGCTTGTCGGAGCCATAGCGATCCATGGCATCTCGCCAGGTGAGTCGGGGAATCTCGGCGATCCCCTCACCGGTCACTGCCTTCACGGCAGCTGCGACAGCGCGTGTGATTGCTGTTAGGACATCCTCCTGGCCTGCGAAGCTCATCTCGGCGTCCAGCTGGGTGAACTCGAACTGTCGATCTGCGCGCAGATCCTCGTCCCGGAAACAACGTGCGATCTGGTAGTAGCGGTCGACTCCCCCGACCATGCAGAGCTGCTTGAAAAGCTGGGGACTCTGCGGAAGCGCGTAGAAGCTGCCGGGCTTGGTACGTGCGGGCACGACGAAATCACGTGCGCCCTCAGGGGTCGACGCGATCAGCATCGGAGTCTCGATCTCGACGAATTCCTGAGTGTCCATCGCGGAACGAATCGCGAAGTTGACCTTCGCCCGTGTCCTCAGGTTCTTCTGCATGTTCTCGCGGCGGATGTCGAGGTAGCGGTAGCGGAGGCGCACGGTCTCGTCGACATCCGCGGCACGCTCATCGAGTGGGAATGGCGGTGGTTCGGCGATCGAGAGGATCTCGACCTCGCAGTCTCCGACCTCGATGGCACCGGTTGCGAGGTTGTCGTTCGCGGTTCCCTCCGGGCGCGGCCTGACCACGCCGGTGACCCGAACGACGTACTCGTTGCGCAGATCCGCAGCACCGTCGACGACGCACTGCACCAGTCCCGTGTGGTCGCGAAGGTCGATGAAGGCCAGATGTTCGCCGTGTTCACGGCGCTTTGCGACCCATCCGCAGAGTGAAACGGTCTCGCCGACCTGCTCGATACCCAATTCGCCGCAGCGAGTCGTCCGTAGGGAAGTGTTGCCAACTGAAGTCACGGGTCGGTCCTGTTGTCTGTCGATTCGAAATACTGAACTAGTTCACCGAGAAGGTCGTCGCGACTTACTTGGCGCTGCGTGCCGTCGGTGTCGATCCCCAGCATGGGGCGCAGAGTTACCTCGCCCCGCGCCATTTCGTCCTCACCGATGATCACGGCGAACCGGGCGCCGGAACGGTCAGCCGACTTCATCTGGGACTTGAGTGATCCGCCCCCGAAGCGACGTTCCGAAGAAATCCCCTTGGCCCGGAACTGATGGGTGAGGCTCAGCGCTTCGCCGCCACCTACAAGGTCGACGACGAAGACGTCGATACCCCGTTCGGCTGCCGGGAACACGCCCTCGGCGTCACACGCGAGCAGAATCCTGTCGACCCCCAGGGCGAACCCGATTCCTTCGGTGGCAGGACCACCGAGCGACTCGGCAAGTCCGTCATAGCGGCCGCCGCCACCGACCGCGTTCTGGGCGGCGTCGAGAGACTCCGCGGCGAACTCGAATGTCGTGCGGCGGTAGTAGTCCAGTCCGCGAACCAGCCTGGGCGACTCGACGTAGGGAATCTCAAGGGTGTCGAGCCCCTCGAGGACCTTGGCGTAGTGCTCGGCTGACTCCGGGGACAGGAACTCGGCCACGAGAGGAGCGCCTTCGACAACTGCTTTGTCCTCGGCACGTTTGGAGTCCAGTACCCGTAGCGGATTCCGCTCGAGTGTCACCTGCGACGCCTCGGAAAGCTGGTCGATATTGGTCTTGAAATAGTCATGGACCGCTTCGGTGTAGCGGGCCCGGTCGCCCTGGTCGCCGAGTGAGTTGATGAGCAGTCGAACTCCGGTCAGACCGATGGAGTCAAAAAACCTTGAGGCGAGTGCGATCACTTCGACGTCCAGGTGGGGGTCATCGACTCCGAGCACCTCTACCCCGATCTGATCGAACATCCGGTAGCGACCCTTCTGGGGCCGCTCATGACGGAAATTCGTGCCCTCGTACCAGACCTTCCATGGCAATTGGGGACGATTCTGCACGAAGGAGCGAACGACACCGGCCGTCATCTCGGGACGCAACGCGATGCGGGTCCCGTCCTTGTCGACGAAGTCGTACATCTCCTTGGTGACGACATCGGTCGCCTCGCCGACACGTAGAAAGACACCGAGGTCCTCAACGAGCGGTGGGACCACCTCGTGGTAGCCGGCCAGAGCTACGGACGACGCGAACGTCGAGACCAGCGAGCGACGTCGGGCGGACTCGGGATGGAGTACGTCGCGCATTCCTCTCAGAGTCTTGAACACCTCGCGGCGGCTCTCGGTCACGGGAGACCACGCTACCGGAGAGGACCGATACCCCCGAACCCGCAGCTATGGCCTCGGCGAGCGATTCACTCGACTCGGGCAGGTGTCGCGGCTCAGCGGTTGATGAGAGCCCGGACCTGGGCCAGTAGGTCGTCCTCGTGCCAGTGATAGATCGTCGGTGTTCCAGTCGCCTCCTGATGAGCCAACGCGATCCAATCCATGACTTGGTGACAGTCGTCCTTCTCGCGCAGTTCGGTCAACGAGCCTATGACGCAGGCCGGAGTCGACGAATCGAGACAGATCGCCACAGGTAGGACATAGCGACAGGACATCATCAGGCTGAGCGTGCCGTCGTAGAGGGGCTGGAGGTGAAGGGTCGCGGCTTCGCCCGGGTCATCTCCGCGTCGCTGACGCCAGGCCGCCCGCGCCTTGTGCATCAGGTCGGGGATAGTCAGGTCCTGGCTGCCGCTCGCGGCCATCGCCAGTAGCTGCCCACCCCCCTCCATCCTCTCGGTCAGTTCAGCGCGCATCAACGAATTGTTGGATCTGATGAGTGCGGGATCGAGCTTCACTCGTCGCCTGGATGCAGTCTGGGGAACCGATAGGAAGATCCTGGTGATGCTCTGTAGTACCTGGATCGCAGGAATGCTGAAGGCCTGGCGGGTTGTCACCATTCTTGAAACGAGCACATTCGAGCGATCGGCCAGGGATTCGATATCGGTCGTCTGGCCCAACACTCCGAACGTGCGGTTCTCGGAAAGCATCGCCGAGTGCAGCGCTGCAAGCACCAGCGCGATATCGATGATCTGACCATGGTTGGTGACCAGGGCGATATTGCGGCCCTCGTTGAACAGCAGGTGATAGATCGACGTCAACAGGTCGTTGCGGGCCGGATCGTTGAAGGCCGCGACCAGCACATCGTCGAAGTCCGGGTAGGCGGCCCGGGCGTAGAGCTCGGCGGTCTCGATGGAGCTCGGCTCAGGATCGACGACCACACAGGTCGGGTCGTGGTACGACAGCGAGGGAGTGTATGGAAGCGGGCCGAGAACCGAGGAGTGACTCGACCGGACCAGACTGTTCAGGGTCCGGTAATAGGTCGGCGGGTCGGCGTCGGCAAGAACCGCCCGAGCGTTCAATTCACCCGCAGTTGCACCGTTACGGGACTCGGGCGAACCTGAAGCCGGCGAACCGGATGCTGGCGAACCGGATGCTGCCGAGGCCACAGCCGCATTCTCGGATGTGCCGGCACCGGAGGCGTCGCGTGCAGGTGCGTCGGTTGCAGTCACCGTGTCATCCGAATCCCTGGAACCCCTACCAGATGGCTCGTGGTCCAGGCCCGGCGTGGCCCGATGGACAGCGGAGTCGCCGTCGCGGACCAGTGACAGCCGCCGAACTTCTCCAGCTTCTCCAGTTCGATCCCGACGCGAGTTCATGACGGTCCTAGGACCACCGGTTGTCCGACTCGGTTACTTCGGCCGCCATCGCAGTCACCGTCCAATTTCGGTCATCCGGTGGTAACCGCTCCGGGAACCACCCGGAATGCATCGTAAACGCTTTCGATTGACCGCAGGCGGTCGAGCAATGTCTCTAGGTGGGAGGGATCACCGAGTTCAAACTCGAATCGCATTTTCGACACCCGGTCATGGCCCGTGTGCGTCTGGCAGTCCAAGATGTTCACGTGGCTGTCCGACAGCGTGAGTGTCACGTCCTGGAGGAGCCTCGGGCGATCCAGCGCCTTGACCTCGACCAGGGCGACGAAATGGCCCGCTGAGTCTGCGTCCCAGTCGACGTCGATGATCCGCTCGGCCTGTCCCGCCGCCAGCGACGAAGCGTTGGCGCAGTCGGATCGGTGCACCGACACTCCCCTGCCCCGGGTTACGAAACCGACGATCGGGTCACCCGGAACCGGGGTGCAACAGCGTGCCATCCTGACAAGCATGTCGTCGTAGCCCTCGACGTGAACACCGGCGGGACGACCTCGCCGCCTGGTGCTGGAGCGCTGGGGAGTCGAGATGACTTCCTCGCGGTCGGGCTCCGGCGTCCGAAGTAGCGAAGCGACCCGCGCCGCCACTGACTCCGGCGAAACATTGTGTTCCCCGATAGCCGCGTACATCGAGTCCAGAGAGGAAAACTTCAACGCCTCGGCCACCTCGGCAAGGGCTGTTCCCGACTGCACCTTCTGTACGGGCAGCCCTTCCCTGCGCATCGATCGGATCAGCGACTCACGGCCCGATTCCGTCGCGTCCTCGCGTCGCTCGCGGGAGAACCAGTGCTTTATCTTGCCCGCGGCCGAGCGGGTGGCGACGAACTTGAGCCAGTCCTGGCTCGGGCCGGCACCCTCGACCTTCGAGGTGAAGATCTCGACGGTGTCGCCGGACTGCAGCTTGGTGTCGAGGGGAACGAGGCGACCCGACACTCTTGCGCCGATACATCGGTGACCGACGTCGGTGTGGATCGAATATGCGAAGTCGACGGGAGTGGAACCGAGGGGCAGGGTGACCACGTCGCCCTGGGGTGTGAAAATGAAGACCTCGTCCTGATCAAGATCGATCTTGAGGTTCGTCATGAACTCTCCGGGATCGGTCATCTCCTGTTGCCAGTCGACGATCCGCGAGAGCCAAGTCACATCCTCGGACTTGCCGTCCTTGTACGTGAAGTGGGCCGCCACTCCCCACTCGGCGCGTTCGTGCATTTCGTCGGTTCGGATCTGCACCTCGATCGGCTTGCCCTCGGGTCCGATTACCGTCGTGTGCAACGACTGGTACAGGTTGAACTTGGGCATTGCGATGTAGTCCTTGAACCGGCCGGGCACCGGGGTCCACAGGGAATGGATGGATCCGAGAGCCGCGTAACAATCCTTGGAGGAATCGACGACGAGGCGAATTCCGACGAGGTCGAAGATTTCGTCGAAGGCCTTGCCCTTGACGACCATCTTTTCGTAGATCGACCAGAGGTGCTTGGGCCGTCCGGTCACCTCGGCCCGGATATTGACGTCGGCCAAGCGGGCGCGGACCTCTTCTATTACCGCCGAAACATAGGCGTCTCGTTCGGGTGCCCTCTCGGCGACCATGTGGTCGACCTCGGCGTACCGCTTGGGATACAGCGCAGCGAAACAGAGGTCCTCGAGTTGCTGCTTGACCTCTTGCATTCCCAGCCGGTGTGCCAGCGGGGCGTAGATGTCGAGAGTCTCCTGGGCGGTTCGCTCCTGCTTCCATGCAGGTAGTCCGGCCAGGGTTCGCATGTTGTGGAGCCGATCCGCGAGCTTGATGACCAGCACCCGCAGGTCCTTGGCCATTGCGACCAGCATCTTGCGCATGGTGGCTGCCTGCTGGGCTTCTTTGGAGTCGAATTGGATGCGTTCGAGCTTCGTGACTCCATCGACGATGTCGGTGACCTCAGGTCCGAACTTATCGTTCAGTTCTTCAAGTGTGATCACCGTGTCCTCGACGGCGTCGTGGAGAAGCGCCGCGCAGATCGTCACGTCGTCCATCCCGTATCGGGCGACGATGCCCGCAACGGCAAGCGGGTGGGTGATGTAGGGCTCCCCCGAACGGCGCCGCTGGCCCTTGTGGGCACCCGCTGCCATCCGGTAGGCGTCCGAAATCATTGCGGTAGACCGCTTGGGATGGAACTTGCGGAACTGCGAGATGATCTCCTGGACCTCCATTGCTGGAGGCTGGGTGTGGCGTCGCCAGGGCAGGACCCTGGTCACCGTCGCCATGTTCCACCACCTTTGGAGGTCATCCCCATACCGTACTTAGCTTGCGGACCGTTATGGCATGCACCGACCCGCAGGATCGCCAATAGGCAGAGAAATCTCAGCGCTTCTTCTTGCGTGGACGCGGTGGGTGCCCGCCGATCGTCGTCGTCAACGCCGGCGCCTTGGCGGCCGACTGGCTCGCCGTGGCTAAACCGCCCGTGTTGACAACAGGGTCGTGCGAGTGCTTCCAGGACGTGTCACTGACGTCGACGCCCTTGGCCGCGAGGCGCTCACGGATTTCGATGAACTTGGGTTCACGCTCCTTCAATACCGCAGTCAACGGCGCTGCGACGCAGACCGAGGAGTAGGCACCGGACGCCAGTCCGATGAGCAGGGCGAGCGAGAAGTCACCGAGAGTCGGCTCCCCGAAGACGTACTGGCCGATGATGAGCATGGTCAGCACCGGGATGAGCGTCACTATGGTCGTGTTGACCGAACGCATCAGAACCTGGTTCAGCGAGCGACGCACGACCGTTGTGTAGGTGTACTGACCGGTCCGAGTCAGCCGGATGTCGTTCTCCTGTATCCGGTCATAGACCACGATCGTGTCGTACAACGAGAAACCTAGAATCGTGAGGAACGCAATCACCGTCGCCGGCGATACCTCTATCTGGAACAGGGAGTAGAAGCCCACCGTCAGCAGGATGTCGTGGACCACGGCGACGAGGGCCGCAATGGCCATCTTCGGTTCCAGTCGCCAGGCGATGTACGAGGCGACCAGCACCATGAAAATGATCAGGGAGTTTCTCGCCGTTCGGGTGATGTCCTTGCCCCAGGACGGACCGACGGTGGTGACGGCAACGGCTGTCGAATCTATTCCTGCCGCCTTGGCAAGAGCATCGGCGACCTTTTGGCTCTCTTCGATGGTGTTGACCCGCCCGGAGACCCGCAGGACTCGGACACCATCGCTGGTGGTTGCCTCCTGGAATTGTTCCGCAGCGGTTTCACCAAATTCAGCGAGTACGTCCTCGGCCTTGGAGATCGTGATGGAACTTGATGGGACTTCCCACAGAGAGCCGCCCTCGAAGTCGATCGAGAGGTGCAGACCCTGGAAAATCAGTGACCCGATTGCGATGGCGACCAGGATCACGGAGACGATCCCGAAGGGCCGCCACGTCCGGACGAAGTTCAGGTCGTTCCGGTTCCCATAAACGTCGGAGATGAGACTCATGAACGGTCCTTCTTGTCGGTCGTGGGTTCATCAAGAACTGCAGTCCCACCGCCGGCACCCGCCAAGGATGCCGCTGGAACTGCACCTGACCTGGCGGAAGCCGTGGCCGGATCGGCATAGCCGGTTGCCGTTGCGTTCCGGCTTCCGGACCCCTTGGGCCCTATCGGGATGCCGAAGAGTCTGGGGCGGTTACCCAACGAGGACCTTGACATGACGAACACCGCGGGACGGAGGAAGAAATAGGCCGTCAACAGGTCGAGCACGGTGGCAGCGCCCAGATAGAAGGCGAAACCGCGAACAGGTCCGATGGACAGCCAGTAGAGGACCCCGGCGCCGATCAGCGATGAAATGTCTGCCTTGAGAATCGTCGAGTACGCAGTCGAGAACGACCTCTCGGCGGCAGTTCGCAGAGAGGTCCCCTCGATCACATCTTCCTTGAGGCTCTCGAAGAACACGATGCTCGAGTCGAGCGATATGCCAATCGAGGCGACAATGCCGACCACCCCCGCCAATGTCACTGTCGCGTTCAGGTTGGACATGATGACCCAGAGGAGCGTTGCCGAGAGGCTCAGCGTCACAGCGGTGGCCAGGCCTAGGAGGCGGTAGTAGAGGACCAGATAGGCCAGGACCAGTCCCAGGCCGATGAGACCGCACAGCAGACCTGCCCGGAGGGCTCCCTGGCCGAGGGTCGCCGAAACCGTCTCGGCCTGCTGGGGTGCGAGCTGGATGGGCAGGGACCCGTAGCGAAGGGCCACCGCCAACTGTTCAGCGCTGTCCTGTTTGAAAGATCCAGAGATCTGGATCTGGTCTGCTGCGAAGGACGGGACGTTGATCGTCGGCGCCGAGAGGATCACGCCGTCGAGGACAATTCCGAGCTGGCCCTTGCCTCCACCAACATCAGGGCATTCGGGTGATCCCGAATAGCACTTGCCGGCAATCTCGTTGAACTTGTCGATGTTCTTGGCGCCCTTGCGGAAGACGGGATTGACCTCCCATTGGCCCTGTGTGGAAAGTCCGGCGGTGGCACCCTTGACCGCACGTCCGTCGACAGCGACGGGACCGAGCTTGTAGATCAGCCCTTCCTCGGTCGCGAGCGTGACTTCCTGATCCGCCTTCATCTGGTCCGGCGGGCTGAGCTGGGCGTTCAGTGAATTCTCGAGTTGGTACAGCTCGCCGAACTTCTGAGAGGTGATGTCGATGCCCCACTGGTTGAGTGGCTTGGGCGGCACCGTCGTGGTCGGCGAGGCTGGCACAGTCGTTTCGGTTGTTGCCTCGGTCGTCGTCGGACCGTCATCCTGGGCGGGAGCCAGGACCTTGGTCACCGAGCGACCGCCACCAGTGGTGGCCTCGGTGGTCGAGGTGACAGCAGTTGTGGTCGGGGTCGAACCGCCCGTGTCCCCGGTAGCAGCCGGGACGGTCGTCTCACCGGGGGCCGTCGTGTCTGGGACTGGCGCCGTATCGGGGGTAGCGCCCGGAACGGGCTGCTGTTTGGCCTGCTCGTCAGCCACGATCTGAGCTGCCGTCACGCCCTCGGGAATCTTCAGCTCGCTGCGCAGCGATGCCACCTTCTTCTCGGCATCCTTACGGTCCTGACCCTTGGGAATCTGGCCGACGGCCGCGAGCACCGGTCGGAACTCGAGCTGCGCGGTCGAGCCGACGACCTTCAGCACTTCCTTCTGGTCCTTGGCTCCGGGAAGCTGAACCGAGATGGTGCTGCCTTGGCGGGAAACCTCAGGCTCCGCCACACCGAGTGCATCCACTCGTCGCCGGATGATCTCGATCGCCTGGTCAAGCCGCTCTGGCGAGACGTCCTTTATCACCTTGCCCTCCTTGACGGGCTGAAGGTTGACCGAGACACCGCCTTGCAGGTCCAAGCCCAGCTTCGGACTGTTGCCCAGGATGAACGTCATGAGCAGGAGGCCGTAGACCACCGCCAACGTTCCCACCATCATTAGAACGGGGTGCTTACGCATCGACTTCCTCGCGTGAAGAGAACTCCGCCGGTCTGTCGACCTGGCGGCTTGGGAATGCGACCAGATGGGCCGACAGAATCAGGGGCCAATCAGCCCCGGCGGTCATTGACACGTCAGAACTGACCCGACCTACTTGGAGTCACTCGATGCACGGTCAACCGTGGACTTGTCGCTATCCGAAGCCTTGCTCTGACCTCCGAGTGCACCTTCGAGAAGGCCCTTGCGCCCCTTGGCGGCAGGCTTCTCGGCCTCGGTCGGCTCTGCCAAGTTCTTACTCACCGCTGACTTGGCGATCCGGACAACGACGTCATTGTCTATCTCGATGTGGTACAGACCATCTTCGATGAAGGTGATCTGACCGACGATTCCACCAGTAGTGAGGACCTCGTCGCCAACTTCGAGCTTACGGAGCATGTCGGCTTGCTTCTGACGCTGCTTCCTCTGGGGCATGATCGTCATGTAGAGGATCGCACCCATCGGAATAATGAGGATCAGTAGCCCCGTAATGCTGCCACCTCCGCCCTCATTTTCAGCGGCGAGAATCGTCGAAATCGTTGAACCAATCACAGTGGAACGAACTCTATCAGCGGTTGGAACCGGGTCCCATCGATGCCCAGTCCCTTTCGACGGAGCTCCTCAGGTCCACAAGCCTCCCGGCGACGATTGCAGCCCGTACCTTGTCCAGGAAGCCCAGAATCCAGCTCAGATTGTGGATGGTGCACAAATTGTGGGCGGTCGTCTCACCAATCGTGCTCAGATGACGCAGCAGCCCACGTGGGTAGTTGAGACAGGTTGCGCAGCCGCAGTTGGGGTCGATCGGATCGTCGCTCCTTGCGAACTCGGCGCGCTTGATGTTCAGGCGTCCGTGGTCGGTCAGCAAAGTTCCGTGTCGGGCCAGACGGGTCGGCAGTACGCAGTCGAACATGTCGACGCCGCGTGCCACCGCTTCGACTATGGAGAGCGGATCGCCGACTCCCATCAGATAGCGGGGCTGATCTTCGGGCAGCACCGCAAGCGCCGCCTCGAGCGCCGGAATCATCCGCTCGCGGGTCTCCCCCACCGAGAGTCCACCCACTGCGTAGCCGTCGAAGTCGAGTTCAGCCGTTCGTTGCGCCGACTCCGCGCGCAAGGCCACATCGTCGCCTCCCTGGACGATTCCGAACAGGGCCTGGTCCTCTGTGCGCCGGTGCGCGGCACGTGCCCTGGCCGCCCAACTGGCGGTCCGGTCAACCGCGTCCTGCAGCACCCGTGTACTTGAGGGCAGCGGCGCACACACGTCGAGGACCATCTGGATGTCCGCGCCGAGCAACTCCTGGGTGCGCACCGCTCCCTCGGGAGTGAGCAGATAGGGGGCCCCGTCATAGGTCGACTTGAAGGTGGCCCCTTCGTCGGTGACCTTCGGTTCCAGGGAGAAGACCTGGTAGCCGCCCGAATCGGTCAGCATGTGGCCGTCCCAGCCGGTGAACTTGTGAAGGCCGCCAAGCTCGGCGACCGTCTCGGCGCCCGGGCGCAGCATCAGGTGGTAGGTGTTGGCCAGGAGGATATCTGCCCGGGTACCGGCGGCTGTCCTGATACCGGCCAACTCATGGGTGCTCATGCCACGGATTGCGCCGCGGGTTCCCACCGGCATGAAAACCGGCGTCCTGAACACACCACGCGCAGTGGTCACTGTTCCGGTGCGGGCCAACCCGTCGGTCGCCTCAACGTCAATGTGTAGCTTCACTTCCCTCCTCCAACGACACTTGTTCGGTTGAGCAACATGGCGTCACCAAAGGACAGGAACCGGTACCGACGCTCGACAGCTATCGAATACAACTGCCGCCAGCGAGGACCGACGAAGCCCTCGATCATCGCCAGCAGGGAGGATTTCGGAAGATGGAAGTTGGTCATCAGCAGGTCCACCACCCTGAACTCGAAACCAGGAGTGATGAAGAGCCTGGTTCTTCCCTGCAGTTCACCTGATTTGGCCGCAGACTCCAGTGCTCGCACCGATGTAGTACCTACCGCAACTATCCGTCCACCTCTGGCACGGGTCTCTTGAACCAGATCCCAGGTCTCGGGAGGGACCCGGTACCACTCGGAGTGGATCTCGTGATCCTCCACCAGGTCGGTCGTAATGGGACGGAAGGTGTCTATGCCGACCACGAGTTCAAGTCGGGCAACCTCAACTCCCAATCTGCCCAGCTCGTCGAACACCGCCGCGCTCAGGTGCAGTCCCGCAGTGGGTGCTGCTGCCGAGGCCGGCCGCTTCGCAAAGACGGTCTGGTACCGCTCCTCGTCCTCAAGGCGAGTTGTTATGTACGGGGGCAGGGGCGCAACGCCAGCCTCGTCCAGGGCTTCGAGCAGATCGCCCTTTGGGCGCGGCGTCACGATCCTCAGCCCGCCTTCGAGGTTGCCTCCCATTTCCAATTCCAGGTCACCACGCTTGGAGGTGACGATCTCGCCCGGCTTCAACTTCCTCGATGGTCGACACAGTGCCTGCCAATCGTTCGAGTCATCGTCCAGCGGCTCCAGCAACAGAATTTCGCCGCCACCGCCGCCCCTGCGATTGATGAGGACCCGTGCCGGAAGTACCCGCGTCTCGTTCACGACCAGCAGGTCCCCCGGTCGGAGGAACTCTGCCAGGTCACGCACAACCGCATCGTCGGGTGGGGCATCTGCGCCGCGGTCGATCAATAGTCTCGCTGAATCGCGCGGCTCGTTGGGAGTCTGGGCGATCAGCTCCGGCGGCAGGTCGTAGTCGAGGTCCTCGGTTCTCAACTTCGGTTGATCGCTTCAGCGAGGGCCTTTGCGGACTGCGCTATCGAAGCGTCGCCGCCGACTTCAATCTGGTCCCGCTCGAAACTCGGAACATTGATGGTCGGCGCCGAGATCACGTCTCCATCCAGCACGATCGCGATCTGACCTTTTCCGTTGCCCAGCTCTGGGCATTCCGGGGTGGCGTCGAAACACCTTTGTGCCATTGCGTTGAAGCTGTCGATCCCCTCGGGCCCTTCGGCTAGCACCAGGCCCAGACGCCACTCACCAAATCGCCCATCCCTGAAAGTTGCCGAGTCGATCTGGGTTGCGTCAATCACCACCGGGCCGAGCAGATAGCTCACGTTGTTGATTGGGTCCGATGCTGCAAGGGCACCCTCGGGACCAGTTGAGCCGGTCACTGTGGTGACAGTCGATCCGGGCTCGCTGAGGCTGAGCACGGGGCGGAACTCCAAAGAGCTGCCCGTGACGGGACTCGCGGGCTTATCGGCCCCACTATTCGAGCCCGAAGATTCGCCGGACGCCTCGTTCGCCACATCCTGACTCCGTGATCCTCCGGCCACGACCTTCTCACCAGACCCTTCGCCACAGCCGACCACGGCCAAGCCGAGCGCGAGCAGAGCGAACACGCAGGCACGCAGCGCTCCGGTCGACCTTCGTGGGGCCCGTAGGGACGAATCGGTGCGCATGGGCGGAGCCTACAGAGAACCGGGCACGCCCGGCCGTGTCCAGGAAGGACCCACGGTCCGAGCCTTCGCTCAGAACCCGAGGGAACGACCGATGATCTCCTTCATGATCTCGGTGGTTCCTCCATAGATGGACGTGACCCGTGCGTCGGCATAGGCGCGGGCAACCGGGTACTCGTTCATGTAGCCATAGCCACCGTGGAGCTGCACTCCAATGTCGGCAACCCTCTTCTGGAGCTCCGTGGTCCACCACTTGGCCATGGCGGCTTCTTCAGCGACCAGGTCACCCGAGTTCAGAGCTGAGACACAGCGATCGACGAAGGATTCGGCGATCGTGATCTCGGTGTGCATCTCTGCGAGCTTGAAACGCGAGTTCTGGAAACTTCCGATCTTCTGCCCGAACGCCGTGCGTTCGTTGCAGTAGTCGATGGTCCAGTTCAGAATCGCCCTGGCATGGCCCACCGCGGCGACGGCGATTGAAAGTCGCTCCTGGGGAAGGTTCTTGACCAGAAGCTTGAAGCCCTGGCCCTCGTCGCCGATGCGGTTCTCGACCGGCACGCGAACATCGGTGAAGAACAGTTCGGCCGTGTCCTGGGAGTGCATACCCAGCTTGTCCAGGTTGCGGCCCCGTTCGAAGCCTTCGGATCCGGCCTCGACCACGACGAGCGACATTCCCGAATGACGCTGACTCGGGTCGGTCTTGCAGGCCAGGATCACCAGGTCGGCGAGGATCCCGTTGGTGATGAAGGTCTTGGAGCCGTTGACGATATAGGTATCGCCATCGCGGATGGCAGTGGTCGACATCGAAGCAAGATCGCTTCCGATCCCCGGCTCGGTCATGGCGACCGCCGTGATCAGCTCACCCGATGCAATACCCGGAAGCCAGCGCTTCTTCTGCTCCTCGTTGCAGTAGTCGAGGAAGTAGGGCAGACAGACATCACTGTGCAGCGTCATGCCCAGACCCGCCGGGTAGACGTCGTGGCGGCAAATCTCTTCGGCGACTATCTGGTTGTATCGGAAGTCCTTGACTCCTGCGCCACCGAACTCCTCGGGGACGGCCATCGCCAGGAATCCTGAGGCGCCCGCCACGGCGAACAGCTCGCGATCGACTATCTCGGCCTCTTCCCATCGTTCACGGTTGGGCACCATCTCTCGCTGGACGAAGGTGCTGAACGCCTCGCGGAACATCTGGTGCTCGTCTTCGAAATGGGTACGTTCCATCTTCGCCTCTCTGAAATTCTGCAGGTTCACAGCGCTACAACAACGGTTCGGTCATCCTCGACGTAAGCCGGGTACCGCTGACTTCACACGTTTTGGCCAATCAGCAAAGCACGCTGAGCGTCTTCGCCAAAGTTGACGGGTCGTCAGATTTCACTGACAGACCTCGGCTAATCGAAGAGGGACGGGTCGATCCCCGTGTGCGCCGAGGTCGGAGGAACCAGACCTAGGTGTCTCCATGCCGCGGACGTCGCCACACGGCCTCGGGGAGTTCGCAGGAGAAGTCCCTGTTGGATGAGGAACGGCTCATAGACATCCTCGACGGTTTCGGTCGGCTCCGACACTGCAATGGCAAGCGTCGACAACCCGACCGGGCCCCCACCGAAGCGTTCACAAAGCGCCAGAAGTATGGACCTGTCCACCTTGTCCAGGCCAAGACCGTCGATACCGAAGATCTCGAGCCCTCGAGAGGCGGCCTTACCGTCGATGGTCCCGTCACCCTCGACCTCGGCCACGTCTCTTACCCGCCTCAAAAGACGGTTCGCTATACGTGGCGTACCCCGGGACCTATGGGAGATTTCGCGTGCCCCGGCCTGATCTATGACGGCGTCGAGGATGGTCGCCGCCCGCAGGACGATGGCGGTCAGATCATCGGGCTCGTAGTAGTCGAGACGGGCCACGAGTCCGAAACGATCGCGGAGCGGACCCGTGATGAGGCCCGTTCGTGTTGTCGCACCGACCAGACAGAAGCGGGGCAGATCCAATCTGATGGACCGCGCGGCCGGACCCTTACCCAGCACGATGTCGAGCTGGAAATCCTCCATGGCCGGATAGAGGACCTCTTCGACCGAGCGGGACAGGCGGTGGATCTCGTCGATGAACAGGACGTCGCCCTCACCGAGCTTGGTCAGGATCGCGGCCAGGTCACCGGGACGTTCAAGTGCGGGACCAGACGTCACGTGCAGGGTGACGTCCATCTCGGCGGCGACTATGACCGACAGCGACGTCTTTCCCAAACCGGGAGGACCGGCGAACAGAAAGTGGTCGGGGGCCTGGCCGCGTCTACGGGCAGCTTCGAGGATGACCCTCAGGCGACGTTTCAGTTCGGTCTGACCGACGAACTCGTCCAGACTGCGGGGTCGTAGGGACAACGTCGTGTCCATATCGACATCGGGGATCTCTTCTACCGGGACCTCGAGTCGACGATCATCGTCCTGTTGGACCGGTCGGAGCAGTTCGTCTCTGGCCAAATCAGTACCCTCAGCTCACTGCTAGGCGCTGCAACGCCTGACGGAGCAGATCCTCGGCACTCAGGTCGTCGGGTAGATCCGACACGACTCGCATGATTTCCTCCGTGCCATATCCGAGGCCTGCGAGCGCCTCGCGCACATCTGAACGTGCGCCGACGCCACCGGAACCTACCGGTGACACAGTAGATCCATCGGCCGAGCCGACAGGAAGGTCGAGACGGCTCTTCAACTCGACCATCAGCCGCGCAGCCGTCTTCTTGCCGACCCCCGGAACCAGACACATGGCCGCCACATCCTCATCTGCGATGACCTTGCGCAAACCGAGGGGCGAATGAACCGAAAGAATTGCAAGAGCCAGGCTGGGTCCTACCCCGTGGGTGGCGATGAGAATTTCGAAGACCCGTCGATCGTCGGCCGAGGTGAAACCGAATAGAACCTGCGCGTCCTCACGAATGTGGTGATGAATATGGATGAATGCCTCGGAACCACCGCTGACCAGTTCGTCCACCGCACCGGGAGTTGCCTGAACGCGGTAGCCGACCCCTTGAACCTCGACGAGTAGTTCGTTGTCGGAGCGCTCAAGTATTTCGCCGCGCAATGAGCCGATCATGCCCGTGATGCCTTTCCGAGAAGTGCCGCTGAGCCGGCGTTGAATGCGAGGTACGTCAGTGCAATTGCTGCTGCGTCCGCTGCGTCCGGTGGGCGCGGCGGAGCGTCGAGGCCGAGGAGGACCTGCACCATCTCTTGAACCTGGGCCTTGTCCGCAGAGCCATAACCGGCGACGGCGTCCTTCACCTGGTTGGGCGAATACTCGACCACTTCCAACCCGCGGCGGGCCGATTCGGCCATGACCACCCCTGCGGCCTGCGCCACGCCTATGGCTGTTCTGACGTTTGTCTGGAACAGAACCCGCTCGATGGCGACAGCCGACAACTCGAACTCGTCGAGCAGTTGACCGAGGTCGATCCACAGTTCTGCCAGACGATCTGGTACCGGGTTGTCCCGGTTTGTGCGCAGGACCCCCATGGCGACTGCCACGCTGCGGTGGCGGTCCGCTCTGAGGACGCAGTATCCACAGCGGGTCAGCCCGGGGTCGATCCCTAGTACGAACACAGGTTCGACTGTAGTTCAACGTTGTGACGGTGTCGGTGACCTGGTTGCAGACCTTCAAGTCGGACCGGGTAGCGACCGATAGGACGGGTGATGCGAAAGCTGATCAGAAATAGCCCGACGCGCGAATCCACAGGACTACCGGAATTCGTGGAAACCACGATGCCTGTGCCGACTCCGTCTTTGGCAACCCTGCCGGCGGTCAACGAGGCCACGAGCCAGAGGGAACCGACGGTCGAGCTGAGTGCGGTAAACCATCGCTTCGGAACGAACCAGGCGCTGTCTGATCTGAATTTCAACGTCCCACACAACCAGATCACGGTTCTGCTCGGACCCAACGGTGCCGGTAAGACCACAGCCTTCCGTGCGATAACCGGTGCCCTGACTCCTGACTCCGGCGCTGTCAGAACGTTCGGTCTCGACCCGACGTCGGACGGACATCTGGTTCGTCCCCGCTGCGGTGTCGTCTCTGCCAAGCCTGCCCTCTATGACAGGCTTTCGGGCCGCGACAATCTGCTCTTCGCGGCGGAGCTCTACGGGATGGGTCGGCGAATCGACTCCCGAATCGCCGACGTCGCCGGTAGGTTCGGAATCCTCGAGGCGCTCGATGACGCCGTAGGTGGATACTCCACCGGGATGAAGACCCGACTGGCCCTGGCCCGCTCGGTTCTCCACGACCCGGAGTTGCTGCTCTTCGATGAACCGACGTCCGGACTCGATCCCGAGTCGGCGCACGCCGTACTCGATCTGATTCGTGAAATGACCCACGACGGACACACGGTCGTGATGTGCACGCACCTCCTCGCCGAGGCTGAGGGACTCGCCGATCACGTCATCATGATGGAGGGCGGCACGGCGATGATCTCCGGCTCTCCGGGTGAATTGACCCAGCAGTTCTGGCCCAAGCCGGTCGTCCACCTGGATGCGGAGGATCCACGCCTTCTGGATCGCCTGGCCAACTGGCCAGGGATCGAGGCATACCGCCGCTCCCCTGCCGGAGCACGGATCGAACTCGACGACATCGGCCTCGTCCCCGACCTCATCGAGGCACTGGTACGGAACGGGGTACGGGTCACCCGCATCGAACCGCACCGACCAACTCTCGAGGATCTGTACTTCATGATCAGGCGGGGCGGTCCCACCACGTCGACGGATGATCCCGTCCTTGCCCCCATACGGCGGAACTGGTCCGATTCGCCACCGCCGGTTCCACCGCTGGTCAGCGCGGGCGCCAATCCATGGGGGGAGATCCGTCCCGAACATGCTCCCTCGACCACGATCCCGGCTGGACTGGCACCAGCCGATCTGGCTCATCCGGAAAATCTGACGCCTGAACCGGCAGCGCCTGAACCGGCAGCACCTGAATTAGCAGCGCCTGAAGAAGCAGGAACCAGATGACCGCCACCGCTCATATTGCCTCCTCTACCGCGAGTTTCGACCTGCGTCGGATGTTCGTCGTCACCCGGCACGAACTCCGCCAGTTGATGCAATCCAAGGACTTCTGGGTACCCATGGCGCTGCTGGGAGCCATCTTCTTCCTTATCATTCCCGCCGCCCTGATTTTGGTGATCACCAGGATGGGCAGCGGATCGATGGTTCAACAGGCGTCGGAGACCCTCAAGGTGCTTCCCGATGCGGCGCTGGCGAAGATCCGGGGCACGTCACCGCAGGGCCGAACGGCATATGCGCTCGCCGTCTACTTGTTCGCTCCGGTCGCCGTCGTGGTCCCACTGACGATATCGACAGCAGTGGGTGCCGCATCACTGGTCGGTGAACGAGAACGAGGGACCGGGGAGTTTCTGGCCCATTCCCCCGCTTCGGTACGCGAAATCTATCTGGGCAAACTCTTCGCCAGCTTCGTGCCGGGCTACATCACAACACTTGTCGGCTTCGGGGCGTACTCCCTGATGGTCAACCTACTGATCGGCCCAAGTGTCGGCGGCTGGTTCTTCCCGACCACGGAATGGCTGGTGATGATGTTCTGGATCATCCCACCGTTTCTGCTGCTGACGTTGTCTCTGGTCCTGCGGCTTTCGGCCCGGGTCCGCTCCACCGCAGCGGCACAGCAGGCCTCAGGGCTGATAACCCTTCCGCTTATCGGAATCGCCTACTCACAGGCGACAGGCTCGCTGATGGGCAACAGTTCGATGTCGGGAATAATGATCGGGCTGGTCGCCTGGACGCTCGCGGCGTTCAGCCTGCACCGTGGAGTTCGCTCGGTGACCAGAAATCGCCTACTCGGGGTTGCCCAGTAGAGAATGCGCCCAGCTCTCGAGCTGGGCGGCGCCGAGATGGGCGTCAGCTGTCGAGCTGGGCCAGTAGTTCGTCACTGATGTCGAAGTTGGCGTACACGTCCTGAACGTCGTCGTGATCCTCGAGCGTATCGATGAGCTTGAGAACCGACCGGACGTCTGAGATGTTGTCGAGCTCGACCAACGTCGACGGGATCATCGTCAGATCGGATGACTCCACGGCGATACCGGCCTCTTCCAGAGCGCCGCGAACCTCGGAGGTCAGCTGCGGTTCGCAGGTTATCGACCAGATCTCACCGCTACGGGCCACGTCCTCCGCGCCGGCGTCTAGAGCCGCCATCATGATGTCGTCCTCATCGAGGCTGCCGGAGACGGCGATGAGACCCTTACGCTCGAACTGCCAGGCAACCGAGCCGGGCTCGGCCATCGACCCTCCCAGCTTGGAGAACGTCGATCGCATTTCTGGTCCGGTGCGGTTCCGGTTGTCCGTGAGCGCCTCGACGAAAACCGCCACACCGTGACCGGCGTATCCCTCGTAGCTGACCTCTTCGTAGATCACACCGTCGAGTTCACCGGTTCCACGCTTGATCGCGCGCTCGATCGTGTCGATCGGCACCGACGCGTCGCGGGCCTTCTGGAACATCGTGCGCAGATTGGGGTTCATGTCCGGGTCGCCACCGCCGTTCTTGGCGGCCACCTCGACCTGGCGGATCAATTTCGCGAAGAGCTTGCCGCGCTTGGCATCGGCCGCGCCCTTCTTGTGCTTGATCGTTGCCCACTTGGAATGACCCGACATTCGGTCCCCTTGTTCGTTGTTTCGCCTCTGCGAGGAAAATACCTCGCGTTCACATCCCCAGAAACAGCTCGTGGAGCCGTGGATCTCCTGAAAGCTCCGGATGGAAGGTGGTGGCGAGAATCGCACGCGAACGTACCAGCGCCGGTCTACCTTCCACGAGCGCCAGCACCTCGACCGAGCCACCGACGCGTTCGATTATCGGCGCACGTATGAACACACCGTGGAAGTTGTCCGGACCCAGGACGGCGATCGACAGGTCCAGTTCGAACGAATCGACCTGGGTGCCAAAGGCATTTCTTCGGATCGAAACGTCGAGGGCGTTCAAGGAATGCTGGTCGTCGCGGCCGTCGAGAATCTCCGCGGCCAGCATGATCGCGCCCGCGCAGGTTCCGAACACGGGGCGTCGCGAAGTGAAGTCCCTGAGAGGTTCGAGTAGGCCCTGTCGCTCGGCCATCATCGACATCGTCGTGGACTCACCGCCCGGAATCACCAGCCGGTCGACGTCATCGAGTTGCTCCGGGGTGCGGACAGTTGTGACCTTTTCGCCGAGCGACTCGAGAACCCTCTGGTGAAGCTGGAACGCCCCCTGAAGGGCCAGAACCCCTGTTGTCACCAGCCGCGATCGGCCAGCTTGAGCTCGAGGTCGTCCATGCCGATACCCGTCATCGGAGCCCCGAGACCCCGGCTGACCTTGGCGAGAATGTCGGCGTCCATGTAATTGGTCGTCGCTTCGACGATCGCCTTGGCCCGGGGAGCCGGGTCATTCGATTTGAAGATGCCAGATCCGACGAAGACGGCCTGGGCGCCGAGCTGCATTGCAAGGGCAGCGTCCGCCGGAGTTGCGATGCCGCCGGCACAGAAGAGCGGTACCGGCAGTTCGCCCGTCTGGGCGATCTCCTGGACCAGTGGGAGCGGCGCCTGCAGCTTCTTGGCCCATTCGAACAGCTCGGCAGAATCGGCGAGGGTCAGCTTGCGGATGTCGCCGGTGATGGCCCGCAGGTGGCGCACGGCTTCGACGATATTGCCGGTGCCGGCCTCGCCCTTGGAGCGGATCATGCAGGCACCCTCGGAGATGCGCCGCAAAGCCTCACCCAGGTTGGTTGCGCCGCACACGAAGGGAACCGTGAACTTCCACTTGTCGATGTGATGGGTCTCGTCCGCCGGACTCAGAACTTCTGACTCGTCGATGTAGTCGACCTTGAGGGCTTGCAGAATCTGCGCTTCGACGAAGTGACCTATACGGGCCTTTGCCATGACAGGGATGCTCACGGCCTCCTGGATCCCGACGATCATCTCGGGATCACTCATGCGGGCCACCCCACCGTCGACACGGATGTCCGCGGGAACCCGCTCCAGAGCCATCACTGCGCAAGCGCCGGCATCTTCGGCGATGCGGGCCTGTTCGGGATTGACCACGTCCATTATCACGCCGCCGCGGAACATTTCAGCGAGGCCGCGCTTTACAAGACTGGACCCTGTCTCGGGGGCCGTGGATTCTGTGGACGTCGATGTCATGGCCCAAGTCTATCGACGCCGGATAGTCCCACCAGAACCGGGTTTGGAAGCAACCGTGACCGGACATGATTCGTCGGCGCGCGGGACCACGATTCCGCCGGATCCCGATCCGCGATCGAGGACGTAGTTCAGCGTTCCGAGCCGTTGAGGGAACCCGCCGCCGCGGCGTCGAGCATCGTTGGTTCGTCCCCTTGGTCGACGAGTTCGACCCAGGCGTTTCCAGGGGTCAGTGTCATGACCGACCCATCACCTGCGACGAGTGTCCATGGCTGATCCGCGGCACTCCGGTTCCAGGTCCCGACCTGGACCGTACCCTGGCTGAAGACCCAGGCTGTCCCGCTTCCCACGGTGTCGGCCTCGGGTGAACGACTGTCTGCAGCCGACCGTCCATACCTTGTGCTGAGCACGACGACGTTCTTGGCCTGCAGTTGGTCACCGGCTTCGGTGACATGGCGACGATCATTCGACCAGCGGAGCCAGGTTCCGGTCTCTGCGGACCAGACGAATGATGCAGGTGAGCTTCCGACGTGAAGAGACACGCCGGATGCGGGAAAGCCAGGAGCAGGCTGGTCGGACCCCCGGTAGCTGAACACCGGTTGGGGTACGGCCGGGGGCTGATCGGCCTTTTCGAAGATCTGGTCGGTATCGACCAACAGGTTGTGCGGAGCGCGCTTGGATCTGACCCGCGAGTAGGCACCGGGCACCTTGTCGTGGCTCTCGTTCTGGATGAACGGGACATCGTGAATCGCTCTGACCACGTTCCTGTTTCCACCGGACCACACGAACAGCGGCTGACCGAACATCTTGAGCAGATCCGGATCGCTCGTCCTTGCCGAGCGGATCGGTCCCACCTTGTCGACCTGCTGGGAATGGAACACGGCCATATAGCGACTGATGCCCTCGACGCGAAGCTCGATGACCATGTCAGCGTGCTCCAGGCCGACCTGAGGCATGGCAGCGCGGTCGTTGTCGATCTTCGCCGCCAACGCCGGCCGGTTCATCAGCGCAGCAGTGGCCGGATCATCGCCGTTGACAGGTACGCCGGTCAGGGGCATGACGGTCGTCGCAAGGACCTCCGGCACGGTTGTCGTGGTGGAGGTCGTGGTGGAGGTCGTCGTCGTGGTCGTCGGAGCAGGCTTGTCCTTACCGCCGGTGAACGCGAGCGCAGCGACCACACCCAGGACTACAACCGCACCGGCTGCACCGCCCGACATGAGCATTCGACGTTTGCGGCGACCATTCCGGGCCGCCTGCACCGCACCACGGCTGACTCCTGGAGTCGGTTCCGGCGGATCCTCAGAATTACTCATCGGTACTGCTCACTCGTTTCACTAGGTGCTTTGCTTCGTCATCGCCCTGATGGCACGGCTCAGTCATCGCGCGCAGATGGCACGGCTCAGAGTTCCTCCAGGACTGCGATCCGCAACGACAGCGGCTGCATGGTCGATTCGACCAGCGACTCGTCGAGAATCCGTCCCGCTTCGTCGACATCCATCGCGGGTGCCATCCATAGGTGCAACGACTCGGGTGGTGCGTCAGGGATCGCGGTGCCTACCGCTTCCATCTTCGCGAGAGCCGAACTCAATCCAGGCGGATACATCGTCATGTCGACCGCGGCCATGTCGGAGCGGACCGACCGTTGCTCACCAAGTCCATCGAGCAGCATCCGGGCTCCGCCTCCGGGGCCGGAGTTTCCGTACATGGCGGTGACGATCGTGGAGTAACGCGCCGATCCGTCACGTCTTCGGGCCATGAGATTGGCGAGAACACCTTCGAGCTCGATCCGTTGGAGCCCATCGATCAGCCCGCGGGTGACCACCAGAGTCGCCCTGTCTCTATCGGCGACGATCATCGCGTTCATGGCGTCGGTGTCGATCATCCGTACTCGCGGCATGCGCACCCCACCGGTGAGGCTGAGGCCGTGTAGCAGGTTGTCGAGCGCCGGATGCTCGGCCATGTCCAGTAGCTCGGCGTTCAGGGGACGAAGAATCTGATCTACCGCTGCCCGGGTCCTGAGCGTCACGACGGTAATCCACAGTGCTTCGACCGCGATCAGCCCCAGAAGACCGGCGAAGGGGTTGATCAGCAGTGCCAGAGCGCCGACGATGACTGCCGGCAGCAGACCGAGGAACATCATCCGGTAGACGATTCTGTCGGCCGCTGGCTCCAGCGAGGTCTCTGCGCGCATCGGCACAAAGCTACAGCCTGTGGCCTCACCGTCCGTGATCCTCATCCTCCGATGCGGCACCTCGACCGCGGCCCGCTGACGGAGCGCTCAGATAGCCATTCGACTTCGCTCGATCACGTTGCGATAGATATCGAGGTAGATCTCACAAAGGCGCTCGAGGTCGAAGGTGTCAGCCCTCAGTTCACCGATCGACTTCAGTTGATCGGCGACCGACTGATCGGTCAGAACCTTCGAGATCGCGGCTCCCAGGGCCACGTGGTCCCCGGGTTCGACGAGTTCTGCAGCCAATCCCTGCGGGCTGGTGGCCACCTTCGCATAGCCGGGTATGGAGGACGCAACCACGGGGGTACCGGCCGCCATTGCTTCGAGCAGGATCACGCCGAAGGACTCACCACCGAGCGATGGAGCACAGAACACCGACGCCGCCTTCATGCGGCGATCCCTTTCGCCGTCGTCGATACGCCCGAGCCACTCGATCCGGTCGTCGTGGTAGCGAGCCTTGAGTTCGTCGGTCTGTGGGCCGGTGCCAGCCACCCACACCCGGATGTCGGCCGGCAGATGCTCCATGGATGCCAGCAGGACGCCCAGTCCCTTGCGCTCCTCGTGTCGGCCCAGGAAGAACACCGTCGGTGCCTCGATCGGCCACGGCTCGGCATGTCTGAAACGTGCGGCTTCGATTCCGTTGAAGAGAACCCTGATGTCGCCCTTGACCAGATCCCTGATGAGTTCGAGCGCATCGTCGGACACCGCAATGCGAACATCAAGTCGATTGCCGAACCAAGCTGCCAGCGGAGCAAGCTTCTGATAGATCGGCTGGCTTCCCGCGGCGTGGAACGTACCGATCAGCGGAGCCGGCTTGAGTAACGCGGCGGTGACCGTCGGACCGGGGGCGAAGGGCTCGTGCAGGTGCACGACATCGAAGTCCTCGTCCCAGAGTGCCCGGATCGTCCGAAGCTGCGCCGACGGATCAGGGGCAAGCGGAGCTATCGAGCCGTTCGATGCCGTTGGGATGCTGTTGCCGATGGGGGTCACGAACAACTCCGGCGGAGGTCCGTCACAAGGTGCAAGAACCCGGACCTCGTGTCCTGCTCGGCGCAACGAGCGGCCCATGGACAGAACCTGACCCTGCACGCCGCCGGGCATGCTCAGGCTGTAGGGGCAGATCAGACCGATACGCACTGCGGCAGACTAGGCGCGTACGGCCGGGGCGGAAGGGGTGTCCCGTGCCCACTCCGGTCGTTCGATTCCGAGAGCGTCGAAATCGCTGGGCCAGTTCGGCTGCAGGACATGCCACTGGGTGGGGTCATGACGGATGAGCGATTCGAGCGCCTTGGCAAGATCTGCCGTGACCCGTTCCACGTCCTCACGCAGACGGCCGCGTCGTTCGGTGTCGAGCGGAGGCAGGACCATGCCGTGGTGCCTGCCGTCCTTGTGGAACACCGCGAGTGGCACCAGCGGGCACCCGCTACGCAGCGCGAGCAACGCAGGACCACCCGGGAGCTTGGTCCGCTCGCCGAAGAACTCGACCTCGACCCCATCACCGGTCAGATCCCGATCACAGAGCAACGTGAGCAACGCACCGGACGACAAAGCGCTGGCTAGTCCGGCTGCCGCGCCTGCTCCGACCGGTACGACATCGATCCCCAAGTCCTTGGTCCGGTAGTCGACGAACCATTCATACAACTCAGGCGGCTCCAGCTTCTCGACCGCGGCGACCACGTGGAGTCCCTGGACCTCGACCAACCAACGCGCACCGGCCTCCCAGCTACCCAGATGCGGAATCGCAGCGATGACCCCTTGACCCTTCCGTTGGGGATCGATGACGTGTTCCAGACCCTCATAGGTGAGCGACCGGTCGAGATCCTCGGTCGAGACATTCGGAATTCGTAGGCTGTCCAGCCAGTACATCGCGTAGTTGCGAAACACTTCCCGGGTCAGCCGGGGCAGGTCCTCAGGGTTCAGTTCTTCACCCAGAACCCGCTGGAGATTGCGCTCCACCACCTTGCGCTGATCTGCCGACACGATTGAGGCAACCGAACCGAGGGTTCGAGCCACGGGCACCGCCACGGCGCTGGGAATTCTTCCAACCAGCGAGGAGGCAAAGCTCAGGGTGCGCACCGAGAGTCGCATGTTCAGACCTGGTGGTTCACAAACCTCGGCTGCGTCCCGACTGATGGCGCTCGCGGGCGGCGGACCTCATCTGACGACGCTCAGCCATTGGCACCTCGGAACGGCGGATCTTGCGGCGAGCCTGGCGGCGGGCGATACGGCGTTCACGAACGTCATTGAGTGCAGGTGTCTGAGTCGTGGCCTGACGCCACACCTTGACGAAGCGCTGACCGGCGGTGACCAGATTGAGCACGACGATCAGGGCGAGGATCGGCAGCAGAAGTGTTTCTGCGAACAACAATGCGACGGCCAGAAGGATGAAACGTTCGGCACGTTCGACGATGCCGGTGTGCGCATCGAAGCCCAGCGCATCCGCCTTGGCGCGTATGTAGGAGACGACCGAGGCAGTGATATAACCGGCAACGGGCAACATGACCACCCAGGGCCTGGCGTCGAACGCGACCAAGTAGTAGGCGATGCCGCCGAAGAGCAGACCGTCGGTGACACGGTCGGAAACCGAGTCGAAGAACGCCCCACGCAGTGATGACTTGCCCGAAGCCTTGGCGACCGCTCCGTCGAGCAGGTCTGGAATGCCGGTCAGCACCAACAGCAGGAAACCCAAGTGAAGGTGGCCGGAGCCAATCGCCACCGCTGCGCCGACCGCCATGCCGATTCCGGTTGCAGTGATCAGGTCGGCAGAAATACCGGCGCGCTTCAGACTGTTGCCTATGGGTTTGACGGCAGCATCTACCTGGCTTCGCCATTGACCATCGAACATTGCTCTCCAAAGAAGTTTGTGGGAGTGGGCCAACGGATGCAGCTACTGCCCGGGTGAAGTTACTAGCGCTAACTACAGTTAGCAGAATACAGCATTTCGTAACTCAATGGAAGGACCACCTTGGGTCAGCGCCCGCTGTCGGAAATGGAGCGCTCCGAATCGGCGAAACCGGACCAGTCTTCGGGATTGTCCTCAGAGAACCCCTCGAGTACGTCGCCGGTGATGCCATCGATGATGACCATCGCCCGCTTGGTGGGCGGGTCGTCGTCGGAATAAGCGAGGATCCGCCATGTCGGACGGGAGAACCAGCCACGCCAGACCATCTGCGCAGCGGCGTGCCCGAGCGGATAGCCGACAAATCGTGATGCGCCAAGAAGCGCGTCGGTCTCTTCAATGTGGAGCGTCCATCCGGCCACGAAGCCGTAGGCACCGAAGATGACCAGCGCCACACCCGCCCAGAGGATTCCCGAGTTCACCAGCGCCGAACTGTCTCCAAGTCCCGCGTAGAGAGCGATTGCCCCGATTCCGGCGAGCACGTAGATCGTGGCCGGTATCCGACGACGATTGTTGTTGGGAAACACCCGCGGGCCCACGAATCCGGCCATGTCGAGATCCTCGGGGAGTTCATCGATGATCTCGCCGTCTTCGGGGTCCTCGGGAGGGTCCTCGGAGTCAAGGTTCGAGGTGGGGTCGGTCATGTGTGGATCGTACCGTCGGCGGGCCACACACTTCGAAGCAGGTGCCAGTTGTCATTGAGCGACACGGGCATTACCTGGGAGCCGCCGACCACTGCCATGAAGTTGGCGTCACCGATCCAGCGGGGAACACAGTGCACATGCAGGTGGTCCGCTTGCGAGCCCCCGGCGGCCCGTCCCAGATTGACCCCTACGTTCACCCCGTCGCAGCGCATCGTGGACTTGAGCGCCACGACGCTCGTCCGAACGAGTGCCCAGAGTTCTGCGAACTCCTGTTGGTCCAGGTCCTCAAGATCCGGCACCGCCCGGTTGGGCAGCACCATCAGGTGTCCCGAGGTGTACGGAAACCTGTTGAGGATGACAAAGCAGTTGGGTCCACGATCAAGGATGAAGGTCTCCTCGTCCGGTGCACCACTGAGCAGGATCCGCTCGAAGAGCGAACGGCCGTCGTGTGGTTCTCCCGGTTCCAGATCGCCGGGAAGTTGGCGTCGGTCCTCGGCCGCACCCGTGACATATGTCGAGCGCCAGGTGGCCCACAGCTGATCAAGGGGCACCTGTCAGACCTTGCCCATCACTTCTGCAGCGAGCCGTTCGACGAAGGAGTCGACCAGGACACCTCTCTCGACCTCGTTGCCACGTGGGTTGACCCCGACGGTGCGGTCCTTGACGTCGTCGTCGCCGACGACCAGTACGTAGGGAAGCTTCTCGCCCTTTGCCCTGCGGATCCTGTTGCCGAGCGTCTCGTCGGCATCGGCGACCTCGGCCCTGAATCCATGCGCCCGCAACGTTGCCAGGACTTCGTGTGCATAGTCGGCGTGCGCCACCGACACGGGCAGAATCTTTGCCTGCACCGGAGCCAACCAGGCGGGGAAGGCTCCCGCGTAGTGTTCGAGCAGGATCGCGAAGAACCGTTCGACCGTTCCGAACAGGGCCCGGTGGATCATGATCGGCTGGTGCTTCTCGCCGTCGGAGCCGATGTAGGACATCTCGAAGCGCTGGGGAAGCTGGAAGTCGACCTGGATGGTCGACATCTGCCAGGTCCTGCCGATCGCATCGCGGGCCTGGACCGAGATCTTCGGTCCGTAGAACGCGCCGCCACCGGGATCCATGACCAATTCCAGATCCATCGATGACGCCACCTCGCGCAGCGTTTCGGTCGCCTCGTCCCATTCCTCGTCGGTACCGACCGCCTTACCCTCGGGTTTGGTTGAGAGCTCCAGATAGAAGTCGTTGAGGCCGTAGTCCCTCAACAGGTCGAGCACGAAGATGAAGATCGACTTCAGCTCGTCTTCCATCTGCTCCTTGGTTGTGAAGATGTGAGCGTCGTCCTGGGTCATGCCACGCACCCGGGTCAGTCCGTGGACCACGCCGGACTTCTCGTAGCGGTAGACGGTGCCGAACTCGAACATCCGCAGCGGCAACTCGCGATAGGAACGCTGGCGGCTCTTGAAGATCATGATGTGGAACGGGCAGTTCATCGGCTTCAGGTAGTACTTGACCCCACTCCCCGACTCCTCTGCGCCGTCGTCGCCGTGGTCGTGGTCGAGTTCCATCGGGGGGAACATGCCATCGGCGAACCAGTCGAGGTGACCGCTGGTCTCGAACAAGGTCGACTTGGTGATGTGCGGCGAGTAGACGAAGTCGTAGTCCGCCTCTTCGTGACGCTTACGGGAGTAGTCCTCCATCAGCCGACGGATGATCCCGCCCTTGGGGTGGAATACCGCGAGCCCGGAGCCGATCTCCTCGGGGAACGAGAACAGGTCGAGTTCAGCACCCAGCTTGCGGTGGTCCCGTTTGGCGGCCTCCTCCTGACGGTGCAGGAATGCCTTCAGATCCTTCTTGTTGGCAAATGCCACCGCGTAGATGCGCTGCAACATCGGGTTCTTCTCACTGCCACGGAAATACGCCCCACCGTGGCGGGTCAATTTGAAGTGACCCAACCGACCGGTGGACGGCACGTGAGGTCCCCGACACATGTCCACGAATTCCGGAGTGTTGCGGTAGAAGCTGATCTCGGCACCCGAGCCGACCTCGCCATCGGCATCCTCACCCGAGGCGGCCAGATCCATGAAAACCCGCTTGTACGGATGGTCCGCCATCAGATCTCGGGCCTCGTCGATCGGCAGCTCGAAGCGCTCGAAGGGCTGATCGGCGGCGATGATCTCACGCATTCGCGAGTCGATCAGCTCCAGGTCCTCGTCGGTGAAACTCCTGCCACCGGGCAGTTCGAAGTCGTAGTAGAAGCCGTTCTCGATCGGCGGTCCGCCGGCGAAGGTGGCACCTGGAAAGAGGCCGAGTACCGCCTGGGCCATGACGTGTGCGGTGGAGTGGCGGATGTGCTCGAGTGCCGATTGATCGCGATCCGTGATGATTCTGATCTTGGATCCGTCGTGCAGCGGTGCCGACAGGTCGACGGGGTGACCATCCTCCTCGATCACCAGGGCAGCCTTGGCAAGACCGGGGCCGATCGACGTCGCCAGATCGGTTCCGGTGGCTCCGCTAGGGAGCACTTTCTCTGAACCATCGGGCAGCAGTACTGAAATTTCGGCCATGGGACCCAAACTAGTGGGGTGTTCCCCCCGGTCGGAACCTGATTGACAGGTTCACGTCGTAGTCTGGTCGGCTGTGTTCGAATCGTCCCTCCATGCGACCCTGATTCCCGGTGATCCGTGGCGGACGACATCGCTGGCGCTCTGGAGCGGAAAGTCATCCGCTGGAAATGACCTGAATCAATCGGTCCTTCTGGCGCTACCGGGCGACGACGGCGTAGTCGTCGTTTCCGAACCGTGTGAAACGTTCGCGATTTCTGATGTTCTCGACGACCTGGTGCGCATTCCGGTCGATTCCCATTCGGCGTCCGCATCGGTCAGGGCGTTGGCGGTCGTCGCTCGCTCCGCGCTGGCGCTGATCGGCCGGGGTCGCCTGCAACCTCGGATCTCGACTGAAGGAAACGACACCTGGGTTGTTGGCCCCCTGGATGAGTCAGACCTGTTGCACGTTGCCGAACTGGCTGCCTGGGTGCCGCCGACGCTCTACTGCCACACCAACGACACGGCCGACCCACGGGTCATCGCTGCCGAGGATGCAGTTCTCGCCACCTACAACGCCATAGCGGATGCAATGCCCAGAACTGCTGCCGCCCCGACTGTCTCACGCCAGACGGCATGGGCCGGCCGTGACGTGGTCGACGTCGCCGACCTCCGGACCTATCTGGAGGGTGCCGAAGCATCGGACCGGACAATCGTCAGGCTCAGGCTGCAGCTTCCCATCAGCGCTGGGGGACCATTCCAGGTCGATCTGCAGATCCGCTCGGCCAAGGACCCCGACGTGATCGCCGATGCCGCCGACGTGTGGGCCGGAACGGCACTCGGGTTCGACGAACGCGCCGAGGCCGACATGCTGCTGGTGCTCCGCCGGGCGACGGCACTGTGGGCACCGTGTGCTGCCCTGCTCGAACAGGCGGAGCCGACCAGTATTGAGGTCTCCGACGATGACGCCATGGAACTCCTGGGAGATCTGGCCAATGACCTGCGCGGGGTCGGAATTGAGGTCATGGCCCCGCTCGCATTGATGCCCAAGGTTTCGAGCAGCGCACATGTGAGCGCTCCGCCCCAGACCAGTGACACGGCTTCCGGGTTCGACCTGCGCAGCGTGTGTGAACTGACGTGGTCCGCAACCATCGACGGTGAACCCCTGACCGACGAGGAACTCTCGTTGATCGCCCAGAGCGGGCGCCGGTTCCTTGAACTTCGGGGCTCGTGGGTGATCGTCGACGACAACGTCGTACGTCGATTGGGTCGCAGCGAACAGATCTCCGGAACCGACGCACTGGCGGCAGCGCTAAGTGGAGACGTCGTCAGCGGTCACGACCTGGTACCCGTGTCGGTGGCCACTCCACTGCTGTCACTGGCGGAGCTGATGCGTGGTGCCTCGTCGCGACACGAACTCGCTGAGCCTGCGGGATTGACCGCCGAGTTGCGCCCCTACCAACGCAGCGGCATCGCCTGGTTGAGCGAGATGCTCGACCTTGGTTTTGGCGGGGTCCTCGCCGACGACATGGGCCTTGGCAAGACCGTCCAGTTGATCGCAGTACATCTGCACCGCGAGGACAAGTCGACGGCACCGACCCTGGTCATCTGCCCGGCCGGTCTGGTTGGCAACTGGCAACGCGAGTTCCAGAAGTTCGCCCCCGGGGTCGTCGTTCACCGATACCACGGCAGCGACCGAGCACTCGGAGCCATCGGTTCCGATGAGGTGGTGATAACCACCTACGGGATCATGAGACGTGACATCGATGTGCTCGGTGGACGCGAATGGGGAATGGTCGTCGCGGACGAGGCCCAGCAGGTCAAGAACCCCAACTCGGCCACCGCCCGGGCGCTACGGCGCATCCCGGCGGTATCGCGCGTCGCCATGACCGGTACGCCGGTCGAGAACCGATTGAGCGAACTCTGGGCACTGCTCGACTGGACCACCCCTGGTCTGCTCGGCGGTCTGGAGAATTTCCAGCGGACCATCGCCATTCCCGTGGAACGAGAGCGGGATCCTGTCGCGACGAACCGCTTCGCGCACCTGATAGCGCCGTTCGTGCTGCGACGCCGCAAGGATGACCCAGACGTGATTCCCGATCTTCCACCGAAGACCGAGACCGATCATCCGGTGAGCCTGACCCTGGAACAGGCCGGGCTCTACAGAGCCACCGTCGAGGAGATTCTCGCCGCGATCCAAACCGCAGACGGCATTCAGCGGCGGGGCCTGGTGCTCAAGCTCATAACGGCGCTCAAACAGATCTGCAACCATCCAGCGCAATACCTCCGTGAGACCGCACCGCTGTCCGGGCGCTCGGGCAAGATGCTGGTGTTCGAGGAACTGATCCAGGCGATCACCGAGGCGGACGACTCGACCTTGGTGTTCACCCAATATGTGAAGATGGGTGAGTTGCTGATGACCCGGCTCGGCGAGCTGGGGGTCAAATCGGAGTTCCTCCACGGGTCACTCTCGCTCGACCGGCGCAGTGACATGGTGGACCGCTTCCAGGACGGCAACTTCCCGGTTCTGGTGGTTTCACTCAAAGCTGGTGGCACCGGTTTGAACCTGACCCGTGCCACACACGTGATCCACTATGACCGGTGGTGGAATCCGGCGGTCGAGAACCAGGCCTCGGACCGGGTGTGGAGGATCGGTCAGGACCGACCGGTGCAGATCCATCGCCTCATCTCAGAAGGAACGATCGAGGACCGAATCTCGGCACTTCTAGAACAGAAGAGCGCCCTTGCCGAATCTGTAGTCGGCCGGTCGGGAGAGGCGTGGCTGACCGAGATGAGTGATTCCGAGTTGGCAGACCTGGTGCAACTCGGCACGGGTGAGCTGAGCTTCGACCTCGACGGGGCGCGGGAGCCGGACCGCGGCCCCCGTAACGGCGACACTGGTAGAAGCCCGGGAGCACAGGAATCATGAGCAACACGCCGAGGTTCGGCCGAACCTGGTGGGGTCGTGCGTGGGTCACTTCCCTCGAACGCAGTGGCGAGAACTACCAGACGCGGCTTCCTGCCGGTCGCACCTACGCCCGACGAGGCGCAGTGCGCGAACTCGAACTGCTGCCGGGTCATCTGGCAGCACGGGTGGTCGGTACCCACGGCGAACTCCACCAGGTCGACATAGCAGTCAAGACTCTCGCTCCCAGCGAATGGGATCAGGTGGCCGACTCGATCGGGTCCCACGCATCACATCTGGCAGCGTTGCTCGACGGCGAAATCCACCCGAACCTGATCGACGACATGAGGCGGATGGAGGTCCACCTGCTGCCCGGACCGTCAGAGTTGCGCCCGGACTGCACCTGCGAAGACTGGGCCGAGCCCTGCCGTCACGCGGCTGCTGTCTGCTACGTCGCCGCAGAGGCACTCGATCGTGACCCGTTCGCACTCTTCCTGCTTCGCGGGATGAACCGAAATGACCTGATCTCGCTCGTCAGGTCGCGCCGGTCCGGGGAGCCGACACAGGGCGCAGAAGCCGAGGAAACCGAGCCGGAGGGATTGGATCCCACAGATGTCTGGCAGGGCCGGGCCATCGGGGACGAGCTGGCGGATCCGCCACATCCGTCCGAGGCCGAGGTCGCTCTGCGCAACAGTGGTCCAGGTCATCGGAGCGAATGGCCAGCAGAGATTCCGCCCCGTTACGGAGTTGTGCCCGCAAGGATCGACGCACTCGGCGACGATGCCGTGATTCGTGCATGGCGGATGACCGAGTACGGGGATGACTCGATGCTCGCCCTCGACGCCAGATCTGACCTGGCACGACGGGCGTCCGCTGCAGACTGGCCATCAGCGGTTCAGGATCTGGCCTCGCTCGGAGGAGTCACCACCCAGCATCTGACGTCCTGGATGAACGCGTGGCGCGTCGCCGGGCCCGAAGGAGTCGCTGCAGTCGCCGACCGTCGGTCGTGGGTCAAGGATCCTGACTTACTGGCCGAAGGTCGGGAGCAACTGGTGTCGTTGGGACTCGATCGACGCTCGATCGCGGTCAACTACGACAGCATAGGAATGAGCCCCGGGATCGTGCTCGTGATGTCACCCAGTGGGCTCTGGTTCCGCCTGCAGGGCGGGGGCAGTCATCAGGACCTGTCCCTGACAAGGGGGCCCTCACGCGACATCACCGAACTCATCGACCTTTCCTGAACTGATCAGGCGGTGGAGACAGCGAGCTCCAGGTCGAATGGACGTGACTTGATGGCAGAGCGCGAGGAGCGCCGGTCGACGCCGTCGGCGACGACATCGCTTGTCACTCCGCCTCCGTCATAGGCCGCCGAGGCGATAACCAACTCGCCGGACCTGGTCCGGGCAGGGATCGGGACAACGGGAGCGATGCCCTCAGGTTCGACCGAGCGGGTGGCGTAGGTGTTCACGTATTCCTGACCCGACAGGTTGCGGATCTCATACATGACCTCGTCGGTGATCTGTCGCAACACCATTCGGTCCTCGGCGCGGTCCATGTACTTCTCGACCGAAATGGGATGACCGAAACGGATCCGGACCTTTCGGAAAAGCTTGGGCTTGGCCGCATCGGCCGGTTGGATCAGATCGCTACCGATGATCCCGACCGGGATGATCGGTACTCCCGTTCGTAGGGCGAGCCTGGCAACACCTGTATGCCCCTTGTGCAGCAAGCCGTCCCGGGCCCTGGTTCCTTCCGGATAGATGCCGAACAACTCTCCGGACTCGAGGACTGATGCGGCTGCATCCAGGGCACGGACCGAAGCATCGCCCCCGGAGCGGTCAATCGGAATCATCCCCAAGGCCGGAAAGAGGTAGCGGGTCTTCCAATCATCCATGTACTCGGCCTTGCCGACGTAGGTGATCCGGCGCGGCACCGTGCAAGGCACGAAGAACGAGTCGAGGACCGATATGTGGTTGGGGGCGAGAATCGCACCACCAGTCTCGGGAATGTTCGTCAGTCCTTCGGTTGAAATATCCCAGAGGAATCGAAAGGAGGGAACCAGAACTGCTTTGGCCACGGGGTAGATCTGGCCGGCATCACGCTTTCCCATCGATCCTCCTCTCATCGGACTCTGGAATGGCTCGGACTCTGGAATGGCAATGTCAGAACGGAACTCGTTGCCACGAACGGACTGATCTTAGTCAACGGCCAAGTCCTCGGCATCCGGATTCCGAGTAGTTAACCGAGAATTTCCCGGCAGTTAAGAATCTTCTGAGGCGCTGCGAAAGCGCTACCAAGACAGCTGGTCACAACTGCCAGAAACGAGCGGCCAGAAACGAGGGAAGGTTCCCCGGATCAAGAAAGGTCAACTCCGAGAAGCATGGCCGCGTCGCTGACTCCCTTTCCGGCAGCGACTGCTGCGTCAATTGCTGCAACAGCGCGCGGAGTGTCCAGATCGGAATCCAGGGCGGCTCTGACCTCGTCGAGCGCACCGTCGCCGACACCTGCCTCCAACCACCTCGCAAGCCTCTCGCCGGCCGCTTCCATCAGGCTCTCCTGCCACTCCCATTCCTGACGGTAGTGATTCGTGATGCAGACGAGTCGGATCGCTCGCGGGTCCCAGCGCTCGGCCAGTTCGCTCACGAAAACCAGGTTTCCGAGCGACTTGGACATCTTCTCGCCGTCCATCCTGACCATCGCCTGGTGCATCCAGTGCCGGACCAGCGGCTCGCCGGTTGCGGCTTCGGACTGCGCGGCCTCGCATTCGTGATGCGGGAATATCAGATCCGAACCACCGCCGTGCAGGTCGATCGTGGTGCCGAGTTCTCTGAGCGCCAGTGTCGAGCACTCGATGTGCCAGCCGGGGCGACCCGGGCCCCAGAGCGACTCCCAGGAGGGCTCGTCGTCCAAGCTCGGCTGCCAAAGGACGAAGTCGAGCGGATCCCTCTTGTGGGGATCATCCGGATTACCACCACGCTCCTTGGCCAGGGCGAGCATCTCGTCACGGCTCAGGTGGCTGATTTCGCCGAACTTGGGGAACTTGGAGACCTCGAAATACACGGAGCCGCCTGCTTGGTAGGCGAACCCCTGATCCAACACCATGCCGATGAACCCTCGGATGTCGGGAATGGCGGACGTGGCCCGGGGCTCCGACCATGCGGGGATCATGCCGAGGCGATCCATGTCGGCATCGAAGCGAGCCAGTTCGGACGCGGCCAGGTCCAGGTAATGGACTCCGAGTTCACGCGCCTTGGGCAGGATGCTGTCGTCCACGTCAGTGATATTGCGTACACAACGAGTGTCATAGCCCATGTCTCTCAGGCGTCGCTGCAGTACGTCGTAGGTCAGGTAGGTCGTCGCATGACCCAAGTGGGTCGAGTCGTACGGCGTAATTCCACATGTGTACATCGTCACGATCGGGCCTTCCGGCTCGAATGGGACGATCTTCTGGCGGGCGGTGTCGTACAGGAGCACGGGCCGGAGGCTACAAGCGGACAGTGCCGGGTGGTATCCGGGCTGGGTGGTATCCGGGCCGGACCCGTCAGTCGGGCGCTTCAGTCCGGCAGACCGGTGAACCTGATCGCCACTCTGGTGCGGTACTTCATGTTCACACCCAGCAACACTGCGGCGAACGCTTCGATCGGCGCGGCATTGGACAGTTCACCTGCGTCCACAGCACGAAGATCGGGGATCCTCGAAACCAGGTCCATGGTCACCTTCGTGGCTTCCGGATGGTCTGAGCAGACGAGCACGTCCGACTCGACCGGATTGGCCAGATCGCCCAGTTCCTTGGCCGGCACATGGTGCATTGTCGCTGCCACCATTGAATTCGGCACCGCCGCCTGGACCGAGGCAGCGACCGAACCCCGCGGCGGCACGAGCGGCTGGAACTCGTCGCCGACCTTGGCAAGAGCGTTGGCCATCGAGATGACGACCTTGCCCTCCAATTCGGACGCACAGTCCTTCGCGGTGACCGCCGCGGCGTCCCACGGAGTTGCTACGAAAACAACATCTGCGGATGCGGCCTCATGATTTCCGGCACCTCGCAGGTCCAGGGACAGATCCGGCCAGCGGCCGAGGATCCGAGCAGCAATCTCGTCAGCACGTTCCTGTGAGCGGGACCCGATGATCACCTCGAATCCCACCGATGCGAGTCGGGCTGAGAGCCCACGGCCAGCAGGTCCAGTTCCTCCGAGTACACCAATCTTCATTCCGACACTGTTGCTTCCACAGACCGGACCCGCAAACAGTGTTCGAATCTGCCTGGCCCCAGCCGGATCCCGGTTGACTCAGAACCAGTCCGGGGCGACGCCGCCCGGGAACCAGATCTGCTCGACGGCGCTGACCCGGCGGTCAAGGTCCATCGCCTCCCGGAAATACGGGCTCATCTGGCTCGGATAGCACATCCTGGCGAGCACCTGGGTGGACATCTGCACCGGCAGCGAAACCGGCACCGGGCGGAGGTCCAGTCCGAACGACGCCATGTGACGGTCTCGGTCGTCCTCACTCAGATAGGCCGAATACGGACGGTCCTCATAGAAGCCGATTGGAGCTCCAGAACGCCTGGCCACGGTCTCGGCAGCACTCGAGAGGATCCTGTGATCGATGTGTCCCCCCAGACCAGCCGCAACCAGAATCAGCTCGGGTGGCCTGTTGCGGGTCCCGCGTCCCTGGGGGGCACGACGGACCGCGGATATCCAGCGTGCCATCTCGGCCACCAACGGTTCCGTGGCCAAATCCCGGGAGCTGTCGAGAATCTGTTCGGGACTCATATCGCCTGTGCGCAGTATCACTTCCGGCCAGCTCGCCGCGGTCCAGCGATAACCGAACGCCAGCGAGGCGGCCGACTCCTCCAACCGCCGCCAGACGCTCACGTAACCTGCCCGTTCTGGTGTCGGATGGACCCAACTGGTCCAATTGGTTTTCCCGAACGCAACCCTGACCCGCACCGGGTGACGCGACAGCCTGCCGTCCCGCAGGCTCTGCCCCAATGAAAGTGCGACGTCATCAAAGTGCGGCGAGAGCACGGTCACCAGATGCGAGTCGCGCCTGAAGCGTCGATCTGTTGACCTGGCCTCGTGGTCCCGAATCGATCTCATCTGTCAATCACCTGACCCATGACGATACTGGTCCGAAGTTGCCGGGACCTCGCCCGTGGGCAGGTCGGTCTCATCCTGAATGTCTCCGACTATCGCTTCGAGGATGTCCTCGAGTGTCACCAGGCCGACAAGTCGATCACCGTCGAGGACCACCGCGACATGTCGACGGGCCTGGCGCATCCTGGGAAGGAGAACCTCCAACAGTTCATCGGGACGGGCGCTCAGGGCAACCCGGACGATCCCCGGCGGAAGATATGACCGGCTGACGTCCGAGGTCAGCTGGATCAGGTCCTTGGCGTGGAGGAAACCCTGGACCTGGTCCGGCGCGTCGCCCATCACCAGAACCCTGGAGTGGCCCGAGTCCAAGAGGAGTCTTTCGGCCTCATCGACCGACGCGGTGTGAGGAATGGTGACCAGCTCTGAAGCTTCGGTCATGACATCTCGTACACAGACCTGGAGGAATGAGAACGCTCCCACCAGCAGGTCATGCTCGCTTCGGGCCAACTGGCCTCCGGCATGGGCCTCTTCGACCATCACGGCCAACTCGGTCGCCGTGTGGGACTGGCTCAACTCATCAATGGGTTCCACCCCAACCGCCCGGGTTCCGAGCCGCGCGAGGAGGTGCAGAAGATGAACGACCGGGCGGACGACCTTGACGACCACCGCGTGGAACGGCAGCAGGATCCGGGCTGTCCGTTCGGGCGCAGCGAGCGCGATCGACTTGGGCATCATCTCCCCCACGACCATGTGGAAGAACGCAACGATCAGGAGCCCGACGACCAGGCCGAGGGCACCCCTCCATGCAGGTGACAGCTGGGTGTTGCCAAGGAGTGTCTTGAAAGCGCTTCCGACGACCGGTTCGACCAACCAGCCAAGGACTAGCGATACGACCGAGATGCCCAGCTGACTGGCGGCAAGCTGGAGGTTGATGCTCTGCATCCCGTCGAGCGCAGATCTGGCGCCGAATCGCTGCTCCTCCGCCATCTCCTCGATCCGCCCGCGTCTTGCGGCCATCAACGAGAACTCGACGGCCACGAAGAAACCATTGGCCAGAACCAGCAGTATGGCGATGAGCATCAACAGCAGCGGGCTCACCCGTCACCCACCGGTGTGATCACGATGGTGCCAGGGCTAGGTGCTGTGAGCTTTACCGAGTCGACCCGACGCCCCTCCATCCTTGCGACTTCTACATACCAACCGTCGAACTCGAAACTGTCGCCGACAGACGGGATCTCTCCGAGCTGTTGCACGACGAATCCACCCAGGGTCTCGTAGTCACCCTCGGGCACCGCGAATCCGCAGGCGTCGGACACCTCGTCGGGATGCAGCAGCCCCGAGACCAGGTGAACTCCACCCCAGCGTCTGACCGTTGGCACGCTCGGCCGATAGTCGTGTTCGTCGTCGATATCACCGACGATCTCTTCGATCAGGTCCTCGAGGGTGATGATTCCGGCGGTTCCGCCGTACTCGTCAACGACTAGGGCGAACTGTCCATCGGCCCCCTGCAGTTCGACCATCAGGGCCTCTAGCTCCTTGGTCTCTGGGACCACGAGCACCGGACGTAGGAGACCCTGGATGGGATAGCCGTCACGCTCGGGCGGTGGAACACCCAGGACGTCCTTGATGTGGACGACTCCCACGATGTCGTCGAGCCCGTCACCATGTACCGGAAAGCGGGAGAGTCCAGATTCCTGGGACAACGAAATTAGGTCCCCGACGGTCGCATTCAGGCCGAGGGAGCGCACCGATACCCGCGGAGTCAACGCGTCGGCAGCAGTCTTTTCCCCGAAGCGGAATGTCCGGTCGAGCAGCTGGGCATTGGAGTGGGTGATGGCTCCGCTCTCCTCGGAGGTCTCGACCAGGCGGCGCAATTCGCGGCGGCTGCGAACCGTCGAGAGCTCCTCGGTGGGTTTGACACCGAACAGCCCGACAAGACCGTCGGCCACCATGTTGGAGAACGAGATCACCGGCTTGAACAGCAGTGAGAAAGCTCGGAACACGGGCGCAGTTGCGATCGAGATGCTGAGCGGCTTGGCCACCGCAACCGACTTCGGCACCAACTCGCCGACGACCATCTGAGCGATCGTCGTCAGAGCAAGCGACAGAGCCACTGCCACCCCGAGCGCACGCCTGTCGCCGACGACCCCGCCGACGACCGACTCCAGTGACTTGGCCACGACGGGCTCTGCCAGGATTCCGAGTGCGAGGCTGCAGATCGTGATGCCGATCTGCGCGCCCGACAAGCTGTAGGACAGGCGTCCGATGATCGCTTCCGCCATCCTTGCCCGACGGCTTCCAGCCTCGACCTCTTGGCGCAGTTGGTTGCGATCGACGGTAACGATCGAGAACTCCGCAGCAACGAAGAACGCGTTCGCAAGCAGCAGGGCCACAACGGCCAGGTACCCAAGGACGATCATGTGCGTTCAGTCACCAGGCTGTGTCCGACACGCCTTCACTGTATCCGCAACGCCGGATACCCTCGCCCGGACATGGAAAACCGCGACACGACACGAACCCGGACACTCGACCTTCACAACGTTCGACTCACCCGCGGAGGTCGCGATCTACTGCGAGATGTCACCTGGACGGTCAACTCCGACGAGCGATGGGTGGTGGTCGGGGCCAACGGCTGCGGCAAGACGTCCCTGATCCGGATCGCCAGCATGTATGAACATCCGAGTAGCGGAACGGTCGAGTTGCTCGGTGAGGTCCTCGGCAGGACGGATGTCCGAAAGCTCCGCCGCCGGGTGGCCCTGGTAAGTCCCGCGATGGCCGACATGATTCGCCCGCACCTTGAGTCCCGCGATGTTGTGATGTGTGCGAAGTACGCCGCGCTCGAACCGTGGTGGAACACCTATGACGATGACGACCGCGCCAAGGCAGAGGCCCTGCTGTTCGCCCAGGGTGTCGGATTCGCTTCGCGACGCCCGTTTTCGAGTCTGTCCTCCGGTGAGCGCCAACGGGTCCTACTCGCAAGAGCTCTCATGTCAGATCCAGAACTGGTTCTGCTGGACGAACCCGCCCTGGGATTGGATCTGGGCGGTCGGGAATACCTGGTGGAACGACTAGGTGAGATCGCCGCAAACCCGCTCTCCGCTCCCTCGATACTCGTGACCCACCATGTCGAGGAGATCCCTGCCACGTACACGCACATTCTTGCGCTGCGCGAGGGTGAGGTGCTCGCCTCGGGTCCGATCGGGAAGACACTCGACGCCGACCTGCTCTCGTCGACCTTCGAGCTTCAGTTAACCGTCAACCGTCATGACGATGGCCGCTGGACCGCCCGACGCGCGTGAGGACGATGACACTGCGGCCCTTCAGAGAGACCTCGTCGCCGGAGTGGAACAAACCGACGAGGTCAGATGTGACAGGCGTGGCATTCACTGAAGCGGGAGCAGGCGCAACGGGCGGTTCCGCTGCGGTCTCCAGTGCCAGAGTCCACTGTTCTCCCCAGCGCTCAGATGGGATCGTCCACTGGACATCCTCGTCGTGAGGGTTGAACGCCAGTAGCAGGGTCTCACCCGAGATTCGCTCGCCCCTGCTACCGACATCCTCCAGGTCGCCGTTGAGCCAGACGACCATCCGGGAGGTGTCGCCATTCCAGTCGTCGTCGGTCATCTCGGTACCGACCGATGTGAACCACGCGACGTCGGGCAGACCGGATCCGTTCACCGTCTCACCCGTCAGGAAGCGTCGCCGGTGCAGCACCGGGTTGGCCTGTCTGAAGGCAACCATCTGTCGGACGAAATCCAGCATTGGCTGGTCGACACCCTGCCAGTCGAGCCAGGAGATCTCGTTGTCCTGGGCGTAGGCGTTGTTGTTGCCCTGCTGGGTCCTTCCCATTTCGTCTCCGGCGACGATCATGGGAACACCTTGTGACAACAACAATGTCGCCATGAAGTTGCGTCGCTGCCGTGCCCTCATGGCCAGAACCTGCGGATCGTCGCTCTGCCCTTCGACCCCGCAGTTCCATGACCGGTTGTCATCGGTACCGTCTCGGTTGTCCTCGCCGTTGGCAAGGTTCCGTTTCTGCTCGTAGGACACCAGGTCACTCAGCGTGAACCCGTCGTGGGCGGTGACGAAATTGATGCTCGCGTGGGGTCGACGTCCCTCGTCCTCGTACAGGTCGGACGAGCCGGTGAGCCTGGCCGCGAACTCACCCAGCGAGGTCGGCGCCGATCGCCACACATCGCGCACGCAGTCCCGATAGCGACCGTTCCATTCCGACCACTGGGGTGGAAAGTTCCCCACTTGGTAGCCGCCCTCGCCGACGTCCCACGGCTCGGCGATCAGCTTGACCTGGTTGACCACTGGGTCCTGTTGGATCAGATCGAAGAACGCCGATAGCCGATCGACATCGTGGAGTTCGCGGGCGAGCGCCGCGGCAAGATCGAAGCGGAACCCGTCGACGTGCATCTCCTCGATCCAATACCGCAGGCTGTCCATGATCAGCTGGAGAACGTGCGGGTGGCGCATGTTCAGGCTGTTGCCCGTGCCGGTGTAGTCGACGTAGCGGCTCGGGTCCTGCGGGTCGAGCCTGTAGTACGCACGGTTGTCCAGCCCCTTGAAGCTCAGGATCGGTCCGTTGGCCCCCGCTTCGGCCGTGTGGTTGTAGACCACGTCGAGAATCACCTCGATGCCGGCCTCATGGAGGGTCTTCACCATGACCTTGAACTCGCTGACCTGGGATCCGGGCTCGCGTCCCACGGCGAAGCCCTCATGGGGCGCGAAGAAGCCGATCGAGTTGTAACCCCAGTAGTTGCTCAGCCCTGCCTCGACCAAGCGGCGGTCGTGGACGAAGTGATGCACCGGCATCAACTCGATCGCGGTGATCCCGAGCGTCTTCAGATGTTCGATCACCGGCGGGGCACACACCCCCAGGTACGTTCCCCGGTGTTCTTCAGGTACTCCGGGGTGCAGTTTCGTCAGGCCCTTTACGTGGGCCTCGTAGAGCACCGTGCGATTCCACGGGGTCCTGGGACGATTGTCGGTTCCCCAGTCGAACCACGGGTTGACGACAATCGACTTGGGAACGAAGGGAGCCGAGTCCACATCTCGCTGATCCGGACTGTCTACCGAGTCGTCCCATATGACATTTCCAGCGATCGCCTTGGCATAAGGGTCGCCCAGAAGCTTGGAGTGGAAGGTGAGATCGCCGGCCTCGGGTCGTGTCGATGAGGCACGAAACCCGTATGCCGCGCCCGGGCCGACATCCGGCAGATAGCCGTGCCACACCGAGCCCACACACTCGGGCAGGGGAACCGAGGTCTCGACACCGTCAGCATCGAAGAGACACAGCTCCACCATTTCCGCAGCGTCGGAGAATACCGAGAAGTTCGTGCCCGAACCGTCCCAGGAAGCACCCAACGGGTAGGGCTTACCGGGCCAGATACGCCGTGTCACGATTCCTGCGCCAGCAGTTCGAGAAGCCGACCCCGGGAGCGGCCGATCTCGTCGCTCAGCAGTCGGTCGAGCAACGGTATCCACATCGAGCCGCCGTAGTGCAGCGACATTTCGAGCGTCACAGAATCGGAACTGTCCGTAAGCACGACGGCCTGGAGCACCCAATCGCTGTGGCTGCGACCATCAATCTCGGCGCGCTCGAACCTGACCAGGTTGGGCTCCTCGGCAACAGCTCTGGTCATCCTCAGGCGTTTGGAACGGCGCAGAGGACCCAGCTGGCCACGCAGATCGACGATCCAGGCGGGACCCGGATCAGTAGCCACGCTCTCGGTAGGTACTGCTCTGGCAACGATGTCCAACCACTGCGAGTAGCGACCCAGATCGCTCACGACCTGGTACATGGCGTGGGGTGTCACGTTGGCGACGAGCGCCGCGTTCACATCCATCTGGGCACGCCGGCGCTCAAGACCATCGGTCCATTCTTCCGCGGAACCCGGCGCCACAGCGACACCTGGGGGAAGAGCGAGACCTATCCACCAGGTAAAGCCGGGACAGCAGGCACCGGAACGGTTGCCCGGACCATCGGCCGGTTGCCGTACGCGGCCTTGAGCAGCGGGTATCCGTTGACGACGTCACCACCGTCGGGGTGAACCTCGAAATGGAGGTGTGGCGAGGTGCCCTTCGCGTTGCCGGTATCGCCGACAAAACCGACAACCTGCCCGGCGGTCACCACATCTCCTTCGGCAATTCCCGGAGCGAACGCCGAAAGGTGTGCGTAGTAGTACGAAGTGCCCGAGTCGCCCTTGACCCAGAGCTTGTTGCCGCCCAGAACTGCAGTACCTAGGCGATCGATCACCCCGTTCTCGGACGCCAGAACCGGTGCGCCGAGCGGGGCAAAGATGTCGGTGCCCTGATGCCAGTGCTGGTAGCTCGTTCCCGTCATTCGCGGAAAGCCCCAGCTGTCGATGAACTCGACCTCGGCAGCGACGGGAAACACGAAACCTTCGATGTACGCGTGGGCACCCGCCTCGTACGCGGCCAGCTGTTGGGTTGCGTCGATGACCGCCTTGAAGGCCCGCTCCAATTCGGCGCGGATCTCGGTCTGTTTCGACTTCTCGATCCCCAGCGCCTCGGCGAGTCGGCCCTCGTCACTACTTAGCGACTTGCGCAGCTTGTCGTACTCGCGAGCCAGCCTGTTCTGGCTGTCCAGCACGACGCCCATGTACTCACGGGCAACACCGATGTCGGATGCGTCCTGTAGGTCGACGAGTGACAGCTTCGGGTTGCTGCGGCCGCGGACATAGGCGTCGACGGCCTGGTCACGCAGTCTCTTGCGGGCCACGGCGGCCTTCTCGACCGCGCTCCGACGTGACGACTTCAGCGCCGAGACCTGCGCCTCCATCCCGGCGACACTGGTCTTGAGCGTTTCCGACTGGACCTGCGCAGCCTGGAGCGCCTGCTGCGCGGCGGCCAGCACCTCTTTCGACTCCGCAACCCGTTCCGGGAGAATCCCCACCGACCTGGGGTCGAAGCTCAGTTGGGCCACGGGTATGTCAAGCGCATCGTCCTCACCCGGATCCACCAGGAACGGCAGACGCGGGTCACCCTGCAACTCCGGCGGAACCGGCGGGACATAGACCGTCGTGGTCGTCGAGCCCGGCAACACGGTCGTTGAGGGCGTCGTCGTAACCGGAGCGGTTGGACCGGGATTCGAATCCCCGGGGACCGTCGTCGTGGTGGACACCGTCGTCGTCGTCGTGTCCGACGGATCAGGGGTGGTGCCCGGGTCCACCTGCGCCCCGGCCATCGAGGTCAACAGAACCGAGCTGACAGCAACGAGAAGCGCCGCAGTTGATCTCTTGGCGATCATGCTCAGGGAATCCAAATCCAATCGATAGGACGGGCGGCGAGCCGACCGAAAGTCGGCTCCACTACAGAACCGCAAGACCTAGAAGGGTACAAGCGGAATTTTCAGTTACACAGTCGACACTCAGAATGTCATCGACATTCCGTCGTCACCCGAACCCACACCATCCGCAAGACTCAGCGCCACCCCACACGCGATGACCATGATCACCGACAGAGCCATCGCCTGCCCGAAGCCCGCTTCGCCCGGCCGGGACATGAGCCGCTCGATCAGGACAGGCATCGTCGCCCGGTCTGAACGTGCCAGAAATACCGTGGCGCCGAACTCACCCAGACATGAAACGAACCCCAGTCCCGCTGCGGCCACCGCTGCAAGCTTCACCAAAGGCAGTTCGACCCGCCAGAAGGTGGCCACGGACCTCGATCCGAGCATCGCTGCCGCGTCGGTCATCGATTGCGGGATTGCCCGGGTTGCCGGCAGGAGCACCCGCACCACGAGCGGTAGCGAGACCAGCACCTGCGCCAATGGGACGACGAAGATCGACTGTCTCAGATCGACCGGGGGACGTCCGAAGGCCAGCAGGAATCCCAGGCCGATCGTCGTGGCAGAGACCCCGAGAGGCACCAGCAGGACCTTTTCGGAAAAGCCGCCGGGGCTACGGGCCATGAACCTGGTAGCAGGTACAGCGATCAACAGGACCACGACCGTCGCCATCGACGCGCTGATCAGCGAATTGAGAACGGCCGACGATGCGCTGACCTGCAGCCCCGTGCCTGCGAGTACCGAGCCCAGGTTCCGCCAGTGGCCAAATCCGTAGCTGTCCCCCACTCGCAGCGAACGCTCCAGCAGGGCCAGCAAAGGGACTCCGGACACGAGCGTCACGACAACCCCTGTCACCCCGACGAGGATCTTGGCAGCCGACGACCCGGGCCTCCTGAAACCTCGTCTGCCGCTAACCCGTGCGTTCCGGTACCCGTGTCGAGCAATGCGCGAGTGCACCCAGACCGTCGAAAGCACCGCTACGAACTGCAGCATCGCCAGCACTCCCGCGCCGCTCAGGTCGAACTGGCGGGTCGCCCTGGTCCAGATCTCGACCTCCATGGTTGTCACCGACCCACCCCCCAGAATGACGATCACCCCGAAACTCGTGAGGCTGTATAGAAAGACCACTACCCCTGACGAGGCGATGGCGGGAAGCACTGCAGGCAGCACGACCCTCCCATAGGCACCGATAGGCGATTCGCCCAACATCCGAGCAGCCGACTCCATGTCGGGATCGAGGCCGGTGATGGCTGCACCGACGGTGCGTGTGACCACAGCAAGGTTGAACGAAGTATGGGCGACGATGATCAGCCACCAGGTGCCCCTGGCGTCGAAGAGTCCCTGTGGACCGAAGATCGAACCGAACGCCGCGCCGACAACAACGGACGGCAACACGAACGGGACCGTCAGAACTGTCATGAGAGCCGCTCGGCCGCGGAATCGGTAGCGGCCCAACACCGACGCGACGAGGACACCCACGATGACTGTCACCGCGGCCGAAGCAGCGGCCTGGGCGATGGTCACCATCAGAAGTCGCCACGTTCTGCCCTGACCCAGGATTCGGGTGACTGCGCCCAGGCCCCATTGGCCATCTGGTCGAAGTGCCCAAACGGCTACAGCGGTCACCGGAATCAGAACCAGGCACAGGACCACCATCACCACAGCCGGGCCGATCCAGCCGGAGCGACGCAGACGCCGAAGTCCGGGACGGGTCGCCATCACTCCATGATCTGGCGCCATGACTCGATCCACTGGTCGCGCTTCTGGTCGATCTCGGCAGGGCTGAGCGCCAGTGGATCAGTGATCACCGGTGACCATTTGCGGAAGACCTCTGGCAGTTCAACCTTGACCGATGGGTAGACGAAGTTGGAAAGCGGAAGTGCCTTCTGCCATGTCTCGCTCAACATGAAGTCCACCAACTTGCGGGCGAGCTCGGGGTGCTTCGCGCCCTTGAGGACTCCGGCGTACTCGACCTGGGAAACGCAGGTATCGACCATCACCCTGGACAAGGGATCCGTTCTCCCGTCCTCGGCGAAGACGATCTCGACCGGTGGACTCGACGCATAGGAGAGGACGATCGGGCGGTCACCACCGGACGCCGTGTAGTCCGTGTAGTAGGCGTCGTCCCAGCTCTGGCGGACCTTCACACCGTTGTCCTTGAGCTTCTGCCAATACCCCTGCCAGCCGGACTCGCCGAAGTGCGCAACGGTGCCCACAAGGAACGCCAAACCCGGAGACGAGGTCACGGGGCTTTCGAGGACCGTCAGGTTGCGATAGGTCGGCTCAGCGAGCTGTTCGAGTGTTTTCGGCTCGGGGATCTTGCGCTCCGCAAAGTAGGTGCGGTCGTAGTTCAGACAGACATCACCGTGGTCGATCGGGACGAGTTTTGTTCCGGCCTCTCCCTCCAGAACCAGGCCGGAGTCGACGGTCGACAGTCCCTCGGGCTTGTAGGAATCCAGTAGGTCCACCGAAAGCGCCCGTGTGGCGATCGTGTTGTCGATTCCGAATATCACGTCACCTTCGGGAGACCCGGCGCTCAGCAGCGCTCTGGTCAGAACCGTCGAGGAGTCGCCCCCGGCGAGCACCTCGATGCGGGCGCCGGTCTCCTTCTCGAACTGCTTCGCGGCTTCCTTCGGCAGGGCGAATGAGTCATAGGTGACCAAAACCACCGTGTCGGGAGCGGCGGAACTCTTGGGCCCTTCAGCCTTGGAGTCGCTGCCACACGCGGTGGCCAGAAGGCCAAGACCGAGCGCGACTGCGAGTACACGATTCAGTTGTCGGCGAGCGTTCACTGCGCCACCTCCTTGGAGGGCTTGGGCGTCGCCGGGACGACCACGGCCAGACAACCGGATCCGACCCTCACCGATGCGGTAGATCCCAACAGTTCATTCGAGACCCCTCGGCTGCTCCCCGGCTCCAGGGCATCCGAGTCGAGACCCCAGCGCAGACCGGTAGTGGTGACTCCGAGCGCCGGCCCGTTCATGGCGAATAGCGACACCGGGGCTCCAGGTCGACCCTCGACAACAGCGGTGGATGGACTGTCCGGTGGAATGCTCCCGTCTGGAGGGTCGGAGTCACCGACACCCATACCGTTCAGCACCTTCAGGTAGTTGCCACCCAGCCAGGCATCGAGACTCAGCCCGGCGAACCGGGGCGAACAGAGCGTCAACAGGGTTGCGTAGAGGTGGTCGATGCGACCCGACTCGCTGCCCACAACCGTCACGCGTTCCGCTCCGGCGTGGATCGCCGCGTCGATTGCCAACTCGTAGTCGGTTTCGTCCTTGGCCTCGGGAAACTCACGAACTTCGACCCCGTCCCGACGGGCCGAGTCCAGGGAATCACGGTCGACCGAGTCCATGTCACCGATGACCAGATCGGGTTCCACACCCAATCGGCGTGCCAGGTCCAGACCTCCGTCGGCGGCGATGATCACATCGACTACCCGACCATCGACCGAACGCCCGACCACTCTCGGTCGAAGGCTCTCCAATGATTCCGGACCAAGTGGACCGGCTGCGAAAACAACGGCAGTTGTCATATCTCCCTCCGCTGGCATTACCCAGATCAGGTTGCGGGTCGGTGGCGGTTTGCCACCCTCTCAGCCCACTCAGGAGCTCCCCGGATCGATTTACCGAATCGATTTACCGAATCGATATATTTGTCTGCCCGGCCACCGTAGCCCATCGGCTCGCGGCCGAAGTCATCAGTCGAGTGGAATCATCAGTCGAGCGAAATCGAGTTCATCCTGGCGAGTGTCCGCAGCATCACTTCGTCGGCGCCACCACCGATCGACCAGAGGCGGGTGTCTCGGAAGAACCGGGCCGGCCAGTTGTCCTCGACGTATCCCATACCGCCGTGGTACTGGACCGCTAGGTCGGCCATTCGTCGAGCCAATCGTGCCGAGCGCAACTTGGCCACGGTCGCGTGACGCGTTATGTCCTCGCCGGCGTTGTAGGCAGCGACGGCAGCCCAATTGTGGTGCCGCAGCATGTCGAGTTCGGCTGCGACATCGGCGAGTTCGTACTGCAGGAACTGGTTAGCCAGCAGCGGAGCACCGAAGGCAGTGCGTTCTTTCAGATAGTCGACCGTGCGTTCCAGCGCGAGTTCGATCGCTCCGACCATCTGATAGGCGGCGATCATCCGCTCGTTCTGGAACTGGTTCATCTGCTGTTGGAAGCCACGACCGACCTCACCGATCGTGTTGGAGACAGGGACCCTGACGTCGTCGAAAGCCAGTTCCGCGGTGTCGGAAGATCTCATACCCAGCTTGTCCAGCTTGCGGCTGACACTGAACCCTGCGGCGTCGGTCGGCACGATCACCTGGGACATTCCCCGGTAGCCGCCTTCGTCCGAGGTGCGGCACAGGAGACAGATCCAATCGGCCTGGGCACCACTGGTGATCCAGAGCTTCGAGCCATTTATGACCCATTCATCACCGTCGCGTTGGGCCCTGGTGCGGAGCCCGGCAACGTCGCTCCCTGCGTCGGGTTCACTGATGGCAACGGCGCAAACCAGATCACCGCTGATCGCACCACGCAGGTACTGCTCCTTGAGTTCGGGGGTCCCGAAGCCGTGGAGCGCAGGGGTGGCCATATCGGTCTGGACCGCGAGGGCCATCGACACGCCGAGTGAGGCGGCACGGCCGATCTCTTCTCCGAAGATCATGGTGAAACTGTGATCCGCGCCACCACCGCCGTACGCGGGGTCGTACTCGATGCCGATCAGGCCGTGATCACCGAACTTCTTGAACAGCTCGTGGGCGGGAAATTGGCCCGAGGCCTCCCACTCATCCGCGTGGGTGTCGATCTCACTCTGGACCAGTCCCCTGACCATCGAACGGAACTGGTTGTGTTCTTCGGTGAAAGTGAGCACCTGTGACCCTCCGAGCAGCTGTAGGCAGCGTCTTTACCGCCGCGCCATTCGGTCAGGGAAGGTATCAGGTGTGTGAGGAAGGACTTTCTGCGCTGGCGCGCACCTTTTCGATCATCGCCACGAAGCGTTCGGTCTCCTGCGCACCGGGGATCAGCCAGTGGCCGTCGATGACGAAGGCCGGTACACCAGATATCCCTGCCTCTTGTGCCTCACGCTGGTCCTCGGCGACCTGCTCCCCGTAGCTTCCGTCATCAAGTACTTGTTGGGCAGCTGATCGGTCCAAGTTCACATCGGCGACTGCGTCGAGCAGAACCTCGGCCTTGGAGAAGTCCTCACCATTGGTGAAGTAGCCCTGGAACAGTCGCTCAACCAGCGCGTTCTGTGCTTCGGCTCCACCGGCGTCATATGCCCAGGCAACAAGACGATGAGCGTCACGGGTATTTGGCGAGAGCGCCTTGTCGAAGCGGTATTCGAGTCCTTCGGCCCGACCCAGGTCGGTGAGGCGCTTGGTCATCGAGTCGAAGCTGCCAGGTCCGTACTTGCTCTCGAGGCGGCTCCGCAGTTCGCCGGATTCCAACGGTGCGTTGGGGTCCAGCTGGAATGCACGCCATCGGATCTCTATGTCGTCACGTCCGACGGTGTCGAGCGCTGACTGGAGTCGGTGGTTACCCAGATAGCACCAGGGGCAGACGACGTCGGACCAGATATCGATTCTCACAGAGGGACAACACGGGTCGACCATCGAAGCTTCCCGCCGACCCTCCAGAGCACCTCCGAGTGGGTACCGTGGAGTCATGGAAGATCCAAAGACGGGCATCGACCTGAGCGAACCTGCCCTTCGCAAGCGTTTGAGCGCCGAACAGTTCATCGTCACCCAGGAGGCCGGCACCGAGCGGCCTTTCACGGGCGCCTACTGGGACAAGACGGACGCAGGCACATACCGCTGCGTCGTCTGCGAGACACCGCTGTTCTCGTCAGAGACGAAGTTCGACGCAGGCTGCGGTTGGCCATCCTTCTGGGAGGCGCTCGACGAGAGCAAGGTCCGCTTCATCGAGGACCACACGATGGGCATGAAGCGCATCGAAGTCCGCTGCGCCAACTGCAACGCCCACCTGGGGCACGTGTTCCCTGACGGACCCCGCCCTACCGGTGACCGCTATTGCATGAACTCGGCCTCGTTGGACTTCGTACCCGAGAGCTGAGTTCCCGAGAGCTGAGCTCAGCTCATCCCGACCTTCTTCATCACCGCGAGCGCCGTGGTCATGATCTTGGCGAAGCCCTCGTCGCCCAGGCTCTTGATCGGTGGTGAAAGGTTGAAGACCCTCTGGTTGGCGATGGTCTGAGACTCGGTGTACTTGAGCAGGCCACCTGCACCGTGTCGCCGCCCTATCCCGGACACACCCATTCCGCCCATCGGCGCGTCCACACTTCCCCACGCTGCGGCGTAGGCCTCGTTGACGTTCACCGTGCCTGTCCGCAGCCGTGCGGCCACCTCGCGACCACGCTGGGAGGACGAGGTCCAGACGCTGGAATTCAGGCCGTAGGGGGTGTCGTTCGCAGCTTCGATCGCTTCATCGTCGGACGAAACCCGGTAGATCGAAACGAGCGGACCAAATGTCTCATCCCCGAAGCAGGTCATGTCGGGTCCCACGTCGCTCAGGACGGTCGGCTCGAAGAAGTAGGGACCGAGATCCGGGCGTGCCCTACCGCCGGCCAGCAGGGTCGCACCCTTCGCGAGCGCATCTTCGACGTGGGCCGTCATGGTCTCGATCTGGGCGGACGAGGTCATCGAACCCATCTGGAAGCTGTAGTCGTAGGCAGCCCCCATCGGAATCGCCCGTACCGCCTCTACGAACTTGGGTACGAACCGGTCATAGATAGCGTCCTGTACATACATGCGCTCGGTCGAAATACACAGCTGACCACTCGATGAGAAGGATGCCCGGACAGCACCTTCGACTGCACGTGAGAGGCTTGCGTCGTCGAGAATGAGGATGGGGTTCTTGCCGCCCAGTTCGGCCGAGCAGTCGATCAGACGCTTGCCGGCTTCAGCCGCGATATTGCGCCCCGAGGCGGTCGACCCGGTGAACATCATGTAGTCGGCGACGTCGAGCAGCGGAGTGCCGATGGCGGAGCCGCGGCCGAGCACGATCTGCCAAAGTCCATCTGGAAGTCCGGCCTTGAGGGCCAGGTCAAGCATGAAAAGGGCTGTCATGGCGGTCTGGTTGTCGGGCTTCTGAACCACGCCGTTGCCGGCGAGCAACGCCGGGATCGTGTCACCGGCCCCCAGGCTGAGCGGGTAGTTCCAAGGAGAGATGACGGTCACGATCCCCTTGGGATGATGGAGCTCGTGAACCTCGGTGATCAGCGGGATCAGTCCGGACCTACGTTGGGGCCGAAGCAGACGCGCAGCGGTCCTGGCGTAGTAGCGGCAGGTGTTGGCAATATCGCCGACCTCAAGGAACGCATCCCGACGGGCCTTGCCGTTCTCGGCCTGGATCAGGTCCATGAGGGTGTCGCGTTCGGCCAGTACCAGATCATGCAAACGAAGGAAGATCGCAGATCTGGCTGCCACATCGACCTTTGCCCAGCGACGCTGTGCCGCCCGCGACAACTCTGCAGCAGCTAGTACGTCCTGCGCAGTGCACTGTGGCAATTCGGCCATGGGCAGACCGCTGAACGGAGCGTTGACGGTGACTGACTTGCCCGAGGCTCCGCCGACCAGTTTGAAGAGATGGTCGCGGAGTTCTTGGGTGAGGCTCGTCGGCAGAGGCGTGCGGTGGGGTTCAACCTCACCGAGTGCCGGATCTGCCGTCTCTGGCGAGCTGGTTGATTTCGCTGTGGCCATGGAATTCTCCAATCGAATCGCACTGTCGAATCGCACCTGTCGAATCGCACTGTGATCATCCCACAGCGCCGCCCGACGCAAACAGTGCCCCATTTGGCCCGTAGCGAGCGCAACCTGCCTACTACTGACAAACTCGGGCCATGAGAGTCAGGTTCGGCAATAACGGTGAAGAGGCCACCCTTCAGGAACTCGAGGCCGCGGCGGATCAAAGGTTTCTGGCCATTGGAATGGACAACGTTGCCAGACGGAACCCGCCGAGTCTGGACTTTCTGCGACAGGCCGTGGCCGAACAGCGTCTCTGGGTTGCCGAAGTCGACAGCGAGGAGGCCGGCGGCTACGCGGTCGCGGTGTTTGTCGATGCAGCCCCGCACCTGCAGATCGTTGCGGTGCACCCGTCACACCAGGGACGCGGCGTTGGTCGGGCGTTGGTCAACGCCGTTGCCGACTGGGCTGCAGGTAACGCTGCGGCGCATCTGACGCTGACGACATTTCGCGATGTCGCATGGAACCGTCCCCTCTATGAACGACTCGGCTTCGTGGTCATGGAGGAATCGAAACTGACTCCTGGACTGCGACAGATCCGGGACGAGGAAATCGCGCTCGGCCTCGACGACGATGGTCCGCGGGTGGCTATGTTGAGGGTCCTGTAGACCTGTAACAAGTTCTATCTCAGGGGGTCAGAGAACAATGCCGGAAGTAGTGACGACTGCCGTTCATCGTGGCGCAGACGAGTTGCCCTTTGTCGAGATCGGAGGGGGCAACAAGCTCAAGGTCATCCAGGTCGACTTCGGAGAGGGCCTGTGGATCGTGGAGAACATCTTCCACAAGAACTACGCGATCCAGAAGCACCGCCACACCGGCCCGGTATTTGCGTACACAACATCAGGTGCGTGGAAATACCAGGAGTACGACTACGTGAACCGTGCAGGATCGTTCCTCTATGAACCAGCAGGTTCGGTGCACACACTGGAATGCATCGAGGACGACACACACGTCTGGTTCCAGATGTACGGCGCCAATCTGAACCTTGACAACGATGGCAACATCGAAAGCGTCTTCGACGGCCCCGGCACCCTCGAGGCCTACTACGCCCTCGCAGAGGCCGAAGGCTTCGAGCGGCCGAATGTGTTGGAGTCCGGCAGGTGAACGGATTGCAGTTGGCCTCGCCCGACACCTTCGTCAATTCGGTTCCCCATGCAGCACTTGACGAACTTCGAGCTGAGACTCCGGTTGCCTGGCAGGACATGGAGGGCGAGCCTGGATTCTGGGCCGTGCTCAACCACGCCGATGTGGTCCATGTCGCCCGTGAGCCGAACCTCTTCTCGGCGTCCGAAGGTGGCGTGGTCATGGAGAACCTCGACGAAGCCGCACTTGAGATGATGCGGATGATGCTGCTGGCAATGGACCCGCCGAAGCACACCGATTACCGCCGACCTCTGGCAGCGGCATTCAAGAGCCGGATAATCGCGGACCTCGAACCCAGGATCCGAGAGATCTGTCGATCTCTCATGGACACTGCCGCGGACAAGGGCTCGGTCGAGTTTGTCTCGGAAGTTGCCGCTGGGCTGCCCACCAGAGTCATCGGTGAATTGATGGGCCTTCCCGAATCCGACTGGGGAATGCTCCATGATCTGGCCCAACAGCAGACATCGGGAACCGATCCGGACATCGTCGGAGCAGAACCCGACTACTCGTCATCGATCACCATGGCTCTCTACGCCATGGAGTTCGCGGCACGCCGGCGTAGTGAACCACCGGCCTTGGACCTGACCACGCTGATCCTTGAAAGCGATTTCAACGGGGCACCGATGACTGATGCCGACTTCGGAAGCTTCTTTGTCCAGTTGGTCACAGCGGGGAACGACACAACCACCACGATGCTGTCGTCAGGGCTGTGGGCGTTACTCGAGCATCCTGAGCAGTTGGCTGAACTTCGGGCAGACCGGTCACTCGTACCGGGCGCTGTGGAAGAGATCCTCCGTTGGGCAAACCCGCTCCACTACTTCCGGCGTACCGCAACAGCAGATACGGACATCAGCGGGGTGAAGATCAGCAACGGTGACAAGGTGCTGATGTATTACACCGCAGCAAATCGGGATCCGGCGGTGTTCGACGATCCCCATAGGTTCGACATCCACCGCCGCCCCAATCCCCACCTTTCATTCGGGATCGGCGAACATTTCTGCTTGGGCGTCCATCTGGCCAGACTCGAAGGACGCGTGTTCTTCGAGGAACTACTAGATGCCTTCGACGAGATCTCGATCGAGGCGCCGCCGGTCAGAATGCGCTCCAACCTGAACAACGCCTTCAAGCAGTTGCCCGTCCGCCTTCGCAGAACGTAGGGCCCGTTGGTCCTAGTGAATCAGTCGACTCTCTTGAGGTACGTCGCCACAGGCAGGTCCAAGGCGATCTTCGAGAATTGGATCGAACCCCCCAACTGGGGATCTGCATAGGCGACGGTGGTTGCGACGATCTGGAGCGTCACTTTGGCCCCGGGCTTCATGGCGAACGCAATCATCTCCATATCAAGATTCGCGGTGTGATCGGCACCGTCGAGCGTGACCTTCACCGGGGTGATCTGGTTCCCGATCACCAGCCCTGTCGTTTCGTCGATGAGTTGGGCGAAGACTCGTTCGGGGCGGTTCCCGTCAGCCGCAAGACCCGAATAGGTGAGACTCAACCTGGGTGCGCCGACCAGGAGTGATTCGGTTTCTCCGGCATTGAGCTCGACGTTCACTGCGTTGTCGGCCCTTCCGGGTGTGATCTTCTGGGCAAGACCGGAAAGGATCGATTCATATCCCTCGGGAAGAACGACGGGTCCGGCCCCACCATCGGAGGTCAGGAACAGTGTCCCGCTGCCGCTGCCCGAGACAGGTTTTCCGTCAGCCGGCTTGTATTCGTCGGCCGTATAGCGGACGCCGTTCTGGTCAATCACATCGAATTCCGGTCCGGTGTCGACCGACTTGTCCTGGCGCACGTACCTGTTGAGCCAGTCGATCGCCGCCCGTGACGCCCGGGTTCTGTCACCCTCGAAAACCAGGCACAGCCCATGACCATCGCAGTTCCAGAGCATCTTGGTGGCGACGCCGTTGGCCTTGAGGATCTCGTAGTTGGTGACGGCCTCGTCCAAAGTGAAGAGTGTGTCGACGGTGCCCTGAATGAACAGGGTCGGAACCTTGATCTTCTTGACCAGATCACCTGGGCCCCTGGAGATGAACCACTTCCGGTCCGTGTCGGAGATCCGTCCCGTTTCGGCGGCGGAGCTGATGGCGCTCTCGACGTGCTTGTCGATCGAATTGTTGGCCGCAGCGTCGGCCAGCACCGAAGCCCAACCAAGCTTGATGGTGTCGGACTTGAACAGGCTGCTCCTGAGCGAGTGCCACGCGATGATGGGCACCAGAGCGTCTATACGACAGTCGTTGGGCGCCGTGACGAGCTGGATGCCGCCGCCGTAGGAGCCGCCCACCATGCCCATGCGCGGGTCATGGGGACCGTCAAGTTGCACCGTAGGGAGCGTCGCTACCCAGTCGATCAACTGCTGGACGTCGCGGCCCTCGAAGTCGGCGGAGTCGACGGTTGCGGTTCCATCTGACTCGCCGAATCCACGGGGATCCCAGGTCAGGACGTTGTAGCCGGCCTCGCGCATCGAACGAATGTCGATCGAACCCAGCAAAGAAGGCCCATCGATATCGGTATCCCCCGCCAGGCTCCACCCCGGACCCATCAGCACGGTCGGATGCGGGCTCTCCTTCGATGCATCGGGATGCGGAAACCAGTGTGCCCGGATCCGTGTGCCGTCGAACGAGATGACATCGAAATCGGTTGTTGACTCCCCGACCGAGGTGACATCGACCGTGGTCGTGTCCTTGGGCGGCACACAAACAGCGGGCTCCACTTTCTCGGCGGCTGCTTCCTTGCTCCCAGAACTCGAGCAGGAGGCGATCAGTACACCGGCAACGACACATGCGAGAAATTCTCTGGCAAGGCGATGTCTGGGAAGAGCCATTCGGAGTCCTTGTAGTTCTTGCGCGGTAGTTCTTGCGCGGCACCAAGAACCCAGAACGGGCGTAGAACAAAGGGGCCGGACCCGAGTGGATCTGGCCCCTTCGTTCTACTGTCTGTCTCGCCTGTCCTGGATCAGTTGCAGACTACCCCGATGTTGGCGCCCGGCTCGGCGACCAGAAGGGTGCAACCATTGCCCAGGTCGATCTGGCATGCCGTCGCCGCAAGCGGCGTCAGTGCCAACAGACCCATGGCAAAAATCCGAATACTGCGCTTCCTCATATTTCCCCCTGTGCATCGTCGCCGGACCCCCTGCCCGGCATCGTCAGCGAGCGTAACCCAGCACCGTCGATACTGGAAGGATTCTCGCCGTCGAATCTGTTCGGCGTGCCGTATCCAGCAAGAACCCGGGTCGTAGAGTTGGGGGTCCGAGTTGAAGCCCGATTCTGGATGGGAGATACCCCTATGGGGTCGAAACCGAAGGTAACTGCCGCAATGGCGCTCGCTACGGCACACGCCGTGCGACTTCTCCAAGACCCCGAGACCCGGGCCCAGTTGATCAAGGCCAGCAGCGACGCGACCCGGCAGATCAGGGCTTGGTACAGCGAACGTAGCCAAGCTGATCCGGACGAGTCGGATGTCATCGACGAGGAGGGCCGCAACGTAGGAGTCCTACCGTCTTCACGTCAGGTGCGTCTCAGACGACCTGCATCGTTGTTCGCCCACGAACGACTTGAACGGCGGACGGTGAAGCTGGCATCCACTCTGGACGTACTGCGCAGTTCGTTGCGGCCAGCAAGCTCCGAGGCGTTGGACGGAGTGGACGAGGCGATAATGCGGATCCACCTGGCACTGAAGGTCGCCACGAACCTGCCGTTCGCCAAGCGGGCGAAGGCCCATCATGAGATCAGCGCGACACTCGGTGCCCTTGAGTCAGCAGTGATGGAGGCTGTGCTCAGGGATGGTGCTGCTCAATAGAGACCAGCATGCTGCGACGTTCGTCCTCGGTCGCCAGGCCCTGAGCGAACGACGTCTCGATACCCTCCACGAGCTCCTCGACCGTTGATCGGTGTACCACCAGGCTCATCCCCGCCGTGATCCTCAGAGGGATCGGGAGGAACGCCATGCGGATCCACGGGGGCGGAAGTTCGCCCTCGTTGAGAATAAGGATGCCTCGCGTGGTGGACTCGCCGGCCTCGTGCTCACGCCGCAGCTTCGCCCGGAACCCGTCGTGATCGAACAACGCTCGGGCCAACGGACCGCTTTCCGGTTCGTCGCCCTCTCTCACGACATCAGCCACGAGCGGAGTGTCCAGAAGTGAGACTTCATCATCCGGCCGCTCATCGTCGAGGATCAGCTGCACGACGCTGTAGTTCTCGCCGGCGATCTCCCGTGGCGAGACATCTACCCCGAGGATCCCGAGTTCCTCGACCACTCCTCCACTCACATCGGCATGAAGCCGTAGAGGAGCCCCTGTCAGATTGATCCTAAGCAGTGCCACGCCGCGAGCTTAGGAGGGGGCGAGGTTCTGTCAACCTCTCCCCGGGGCTCAGCACCAGAGCGAATCGAGCGACATTTCGACGACCGCAGCTGCGTCACCGCTGCGCGCTCGCACAAGCGTGTTGTGGGATGACTCGACTCTTTCGAAGTGGGACGCAACGGAGGAACTCAGAAATCGCGAGGGTTGGGCGTAGGTGTGGTGGTCGTCGCGACCGCCGGGACGGAAGTGGAATCGGAGGGGGTGGTAGACGTTGAGCGCCTTACGGGCACGGGTCACAGCCACGTAGAAGAGGCGACGCTCCTCTTCGAGACCTTCCTTGGTGCTGAGAGCCATGTCCGAGGGAAAATTCCCGTCGGCCGCGTTGAGAATGTGCACAACGTCCCATTCGAGGCCCTTTGCCGAGTGAACGGTTGAGATCACCAACCAGTCCTCATCGATCAACGGTTCGCCCGCCAGATCCCCCGTCGGATTGGGCGGCTCCAGCAACAGTTCGGCGGCAACATCGGAAATCTGGGCCACATCGGCGGAGGCCGCTACCAGTGCATCCAGATCCGCGATCCTCGCTTCGGCGTTTTCGTAAGCCGCCTCGATCAGTGGAACGAGAGAATCCCGGAGACGCTCTGCCCGCGCCGGAATTGGCTCCTGGTCGATGGGAGCCAAAGCCTGGATCAGACTCGATGCGGACTCCCGGGCCGACGCGGGCAGTTCCTGCTGCGCCAGTGGCCAGCGGAGAAGTACTTCGGCCGGAGTTCCGGTCTCACCGACCCCGAGCGCAACGATCGCCCGCCGCGCTCGAACGGGGCCCACCCCTTCGATCAACTGGAGGAGCCTGAACCACGACAACTCGTCCCGCGGATTGTCAGCGAGTCTGAACAGGCACACGAGGTCCTTGACGTGGGCGGCCTCGAGGAACCGAAGTCCGCCGTACTTCACGAATGGGATCCGACGCCTGGACAGTTCGAGTTCGAGCAAAGCGCTGTGGTGCGAGGCGCGCACGAGTACTGCCTGCTCACGCAACTCGATGCCCTCTTCGCGATGGGCGAGGACGCTCTCACAAACCGCGGTGACCTGACCGTCCTCATCTGCGCAGCGAACCAGTTGAGGTGCCGGTCCGCCGGGATCGACGGCACTCAGGCGGGCCATGAAGCCACGGGGAGCGTCATCGGCCACAGCATTCGCAACGTCGAGAATCGCCTGGGTGGAGCGATAGTTGGTCGACAAGTTGATCGTCTCCATCCGTGGAAACACCTCGCCGACATCGAGCAGGTGGTCCGGACTCGATCCTCGGAACCCGTAGACGGCCTGCGAGTCGTCACCCACCACCGTCAGGGCGTCGTTGGTGGACCTCAGCGCACGCAACAGATCGACCTGCAGAGCGTTGACGTCCTGGTACTCATCCACGCAGATGTGATCGATACCCGCCGCCAGTCGCGGACCGAGCTGATCGTCCATGGCGGCCGCGCGCCAGTAGAGGAGCAGATCGTCGAAGTCCAGCAGGCCAAGCACCTTCTTGCGCGCCACATAACTTCGACAGATCTCGACGATCGGCTCGAGTTGATCTCGGCTCCATGGAGCAACCTTGTCGATGACCGTCGAAAGGGGTTGTTGAGTATTCACAGCCCGCGAATACAGATCCAACAGCGTGGCCTTCCGGGGGAACCTCTTGCCCGAAGGTGAACCGGCGTCGGCCGATCGCGCCCCGAGCACGTCATTGCGGACAAGGTCGATCAGATCTGCTGCATCCGAGGTGTCGAGAATCGAGTAGCCCTCGGGTAGCCCGAGGTTCACGGCGTTTCGGCGAAGCACACGATGCGCCACGGAATGGAATGTCCCGCCGACGACCCGGGACCGCGACGCCCGGTTGTCAGCCGCCAGAGCCGACTCGGTCCGCGAGACCATCTCACGTGCTGCCCGGCGCGTGAAGGTGAGCAACATCACCCGATCGGCGGGTATGCCCGACGCCACCAGAAACGCGACGCGGGCGGTCAGCGTCGTCGTTTTGCCGGTCCCTGCTCCGGCGAGAATTCGAAGTGGAGCTCCTGTGAACTCGACCGCCCTCTGCTGCTCGGAATTCAGTCGCCGGAACACATGTTCGAGGCTAGCAGAATGCTGGTCCCCAAAGTCTCTCTCTGACACACTCGTGCCCATGACAAGGACGATCATTATCTGTGCCGACGGCTCCGACCTGGCAATCGATGCCGCGCTTCAGGGCTTGAGACTGCTCAAAGATGGTGACCGCACAATTCTTCTCACCATCTCCGAATCGCCGGACCAGGCCCTCCTGGTCGGATCCTCGGGGTTTGCCGGAGGCACGGTAACCCCGGCGGCGTTCACGGAACTACAGCAGGCGAGCGCCGAAGCTGCCGACCTGGTCATCCAGGAAACGTTGGCAGCCCTTGGTGATGCGGCTCCCGCCAATATCGAGACCCAATCGATCATGGGCTCCCCCGGGCCCGCCATCTGCTCCTTCGCCGCAGATTCGGCAGCTTCGGTCATCGTCCTCGGTTCTCGGGGACACGGCGGAATCAAGCGCGCCGTTCTCGGCTCGGTCTCGGACCACGTCGTCCGCCATGCTCCGTGCGCGGTGTTGATCTTCGGCGAGGTCGCCGACCATACGAGCGCCGACCAGTAGGGCGCCGAATAGACCGTCACGAACCGATGAGTCTGACTCCCGCGGTCACAGCGGCCGCCCCGATGACGATCACGGTGAAGGGCCATTTCCGCCAGGTGGCGAATCCGGCGAACGCGATTCCCACAAAGCGCGCATCGAGTGTCAACGAGGTGTCTGTGGCCAGAACGCCAACGGCGATCAACGCCGAGAGCAGCGCCGCAGGCAGCAACCTGGCGACGTTTGCGGCGTGCCCGCCGAGGGTGCGACCGCCGATGACGACAAGACCGAAGGCCTTGAAGCCGTAGGACACCACGGCGAGCAGCAACAACGACCAGTAGCTCACAGTGTGAACCGTTCCTTGATGGATGCCGCCGGTAGAACCGCCAACGCCGCCAGCAGAACAGGAACCCCCACCGGGACGAGTGGGACTGCGACCAGGGCTATCCCCGCTCCGATGCAGGCCGCAGCCTTACCCCGGAGGTGGCGCAGATGGGGAGCGAGCAGAGCCAGGAACCCTGCGGGAAACGCCGCGTCCAGTCCGAATCGTGCCGGGTCTCCGATCAGATCGCCTGCGAGCGCGCCGATCAGCGTGCCGATGTTCCAGCAGATGAAGACTCCGAGCCCCGTCACCAGGAAGCCCGTGCGTGCCCGCGAATCATCGGTCTGGGCGGCGCTGACTCCGGCGGACTCATCGATGATCAGATGTGCGAACAGCAGACGCTTCCACAAGGGCCCCTTGAGGTAATCGCTGACCACGGGTCCGTAGAACGTGTTGCGGGCGGCCAGCAGGATTGCAGCGCCCAGCGCAGCCGCAATTGTTCCGCCCGAGCCGATCACTCCCGCCACTGCGAACTGAGAGGCGCCGGTGAAGACCAGGATCGACATGGCACAGGTGCGACCCAGGTCGAGCCCGGCACCTCTTGCGAGAACACCGAAGGTGATCCCCACGAATCCGACCCCTACCGAAATGACTATTCCCATACGGGTCGGATCGATTTGCCGGTCCGGTTCCGGTGGGACCTCAGATTGCGTCATTGCGCTGCAGCCACTGGAAGGCCAGCCAGCCGGGCACGGTGGGCAACCAGAAGGTGACCAACCGGTAGAGCAGGGCCGCAAGCAGCGCTGGTCCCGCGGGAATACCGACGGCACTGAGACCGGCCACCAGCGCCGCCTCGACCGCGCCGATGCCACCCGGCGTAGGCGCGACGGTGCCCAGAATTCCCGCACCCAGGTACACAGCGGCGGCCGCCGCAATCGGCAGATCCTCGCCGTAGGCACGCACGGCGGCGTACAGCGTCACGGCGTAGGACAGAGAGGTCAGAAGACTTCCAAAGACGCCTTCCGCTAGCCGACGCGGATTCCGAAGGACATCGAGAAGTCTGGGCCCGATGCTCTCCCACATCGGCTTGAGCCGGTCGATGATCAGCCGACGGGTCCAGGGGACGATGAATGCCATCGCCACCATCCCGACCAGAACGCCGACAATGACCCAGACCGTGCTGGAAGGAGCCTCGAACTCGAATCCGGTATCCGCCTGGGAGAAAACTGTGATGGCTATGAACGCGATGATGGTCGTCACGAAAGAGACGAGGGTCGACACTCCCACGCTCGCCAGAGCGAGCGATGTCGGCGCACCCGCCTTCTGGATGACCCTGACGTTCGTGCCGGCGCTGCCGACCGCAGCGGGGGCGACCAGGCGCACGAACTCTGATGCGAACTGTGTGGAGAGCCAGCGGCTCGCCGGGATTTTGACCGGCGAGAAGGGGGCAATGGTCACGGCCGCGCCGACGTAGGTGAACAGCGATGCAATCACCGCGAGTGCGGCCCAGACCCAGTTGACGTCGCGGAACACGGCATTGAAGTCGACGTTGCCTAGCTGACCGGCCAGGACATAGACCGCAAAGGTGAGCGCGACGATGCTGACGACCGTCCGAGGACGGAGTCGCTCCAGGCGAACGGGTGTGTGGGTCGATTCGGGAGCCCGCGCGCTGGCCTCCTCGCGCAGGGTCACTAGGAGGTCCTTGCGACTCTTCAACTCGGCGCGGTTGGCCTGGTTGAGGGCGACGGGCTGGAGCAGCGCCGGGAGGTTGGCGAGGTCCTCGTCACCGATGGCTGCTTCCGCCGCGGTGATCGCCCGATCAACTCCGACAAGGATCGCTGTTGCGAGCAGAAGCTCGGCCCGATCGAGACGCATTCTGAGTCCGGACGCGGCTATCTCACCCTGGTTCAGACCGAGGATCCAGATCCGACCGTCGTTGTCCACGGCGAAGCTGTCCGGGTTGAGACCTTCGTGTGAAACTCCCGCGTGGTGCAGGAGCAGAACCTGGTGCCAGCACTGGGCGATGGCTTCGTCAGAGATGGCCTCCGGCGTGAATCCACTGAGCAGACGTAGGTCCCCGGGCTGCTCCTCGGCGACAAGCATCGTGGACTCGTTCACCTCGGCCGCAGCGATCAGCCGCGGAGCACGAACGCCGACCTCGCGGGCCATCAGGATCGGAACGGAGAGCTGCTGGACCTGGACCCTCTTCGAGAAACTCGGGGCGCGGGTCACCCAGGTCCTGACTCTGACCAAGCGGGTCAGCTGGCCCAGCATCCGGATCGTGCCTCGGTCAGGGTCCATCACCTGGACGAGGGCCGTGGTCGCCCGATCAGTATCGTCCTCGATGGTCGCGCTGAACCTACGACCGAGTTCGGTCTCGCCTTCCAACTGGACGAGCATCGATGGTCGGGCACCCACGCCGGCGAGTGCTTCGGCCACCTGAAGTGCAGACACGCGCGGATTGTCGGTCCCGGAGATGTACCGGACAGCCAGGCCGATTGCGTGACCGCCGACGACGCTCAGCAGGAGAGCGAACGGCGTCGCACGGCGGTCGATCAGGAAGAGAACCGACAGTGGAAGCAGGGTGCCCCAGACCACTATCGAAGTCCGCGGGCGTACGGCGGAGCCCTGAGCGGTCACCAGAGAGACGACGGCGGCGAACAGACCGAAGGTCGCAAGTGTGACATGGCCCACCTCGCCCACGGGTCGGGTCAGGGCATCCAGCAGAGCCGTTCCCAGAAGGTCCTCGGAATAGAAGTTGAACACCTGGGTGGCGAGTTGAGCGAGAGCACCGGCCAGGAGTGAGGTGAGCATCAGGCGCCACCTGCGCCGCAGCGCAAGTTCGGCGACCAGATAAATCGGCAGGGCAAGAACGACGAGGCTGTTCAATGTCGCCAGCACGCTGACGATCACGTCGGGCACGGTACGCACCGCGCTGGTTATGTCCTCCTGGAGCCCTGAGGTGGTCTCGGACTGGACGCTGCCGGCGACGATGATCAATACGATCACCACCAGAGTCAGTAGAAGTCTGATCAGATCCGATGTCCGCCGGGTGCGGGCCGGTTCGGGAAAGTCGACTATCTGGACCTGCTCGGGGGACCACTTCTGGCGTGGCTCTGCCACGTAGAACGGAGTTCCCGGCTGCATTCGATTGAGTATTACCCAGCCGTGCCGTGGGTCGGGGCATGGGTCTCGGTGGTGCGGTAGTCACCGAAGGGTTCGTCGCGCTCTGCGAGGGCGGCCGTGAGGCCTTCGGTGCTGATCGCATCGATGAACTTGGCGAAGCTTTCCTGATGGATTCCCAGGGAGCAGAGGTCTGTTCCCTGACGGATTCCGGTTCGCATGCCCATCACTTCCATCTGGCGGTGCACGGTGCGCTTGTTGATCGAGGTGATATCCGGGGGAAGTCGGGTGATTCGCTGCGCAACTGCGAGAACTTCCGCATCGAGGTCCTCGGCGGGAAAGGCCCTGTTGGCCCAACCGAGGCGCACTGCCTCGGTGCCCGAGATCGAATCCCCGGTCAGCATCATCTCCATCGCAGCCCTCATGCCCAGGAACCAAGCGTGGAAGTGCATGTCAGGAACCCCGAAACGAACAGCCGGGTAGCCCATCTGGGCGTCCTCTGCGACATAGACGAGGTCGCATCCGGTGGCGAGTTCGCTACCGCCCGCCAGGCAATAGCCGTGAACCTGGGCGATGACCGGCTTGGACATGTCCCAGATTCCCATCCAGGTCTCGGTCACGTGACGGGGCCACTGACCTTCGCCGGGTGACGTGAAGTGCGGCATGTCCAGGCCTTCGTTGCCACCACCGAGGTCATATCCCGCCGAGAAGCAGGAACCACCGCCGCGCACGATCATCACCCGGACATCGGGGTCGGAGTCCCCAACCTGGAGAGCGTGGATCAACTCACCACGGAGTTGGTGATTCAGGGCATTCCGCTTCTCGGGTCGATTCAGCGTCACCCGCAATACGTGATCCGCCGGACGGTCGACGAGGATCAACTCTCCCCGGTCGTAGACGGTCGGCGTGGGGTTCGACTCCTTGCCGACAGTTCCGTAGCTGCTCTGGCTCGCGTCATCCTGTGGCTGAGACATCCGCACGACAATACCGTCAGGGCGAGGACGTCCTGTCATTGCCGCCGATCTACGTCATCGGCAGATGCGGTCGTAACAACACGACTGCGAGCGGCGGCACGTCGACTTCGAGCGAGAACGGACGGCCGTGACGACCCGGCGATCTCGCCGACGAAACTCCAGCGGCGCCGACCGAATCTCGCCATCCGCTACCGCCGTAGGTCAGCTCGTCGCTGTCGGCAATCAGTTCCCAGGAATCACCGGCGGGGACTCCGAGCCGGTAACCCTGATGTGGCGTCGGCGTTGCGTTCACAACGACCAGGACCGCCCGGTTGTCTGTCGATGCGCCATCGGGGACCAGCCGTAGATACGAGAAGACCGAATTGTCGCTGTCGTGGTTCTCGATCCATTCGAAGCCCCGCGAATCGCAGTCTCCTAGGTGTAGTGCCGGCACCTGCCGGTACAGGCGATTCAACTCGCTGACCCAACGTCTGACGCCGACATGGCTGTCGGCGTCGTGAAGGTCCCAGTCCAGCACCGCCTCATGCGCCCAGTCGCCCTCCACCGCGAGCTCGTTCCCCATGAATGTCAGCTTCTTGCCGGGCTGGGTCCATTGCGCTCCGTAGAGGGTCCGCAGATTGGCGAGCTTCTGCCAACGGTCCCCCGGCATCTGGTCGAGCAACGAGCCCTTTGCGTGAACGACCTCGTCATGGGAGAGCGGCAGCGTGAAATGTTCGTTGTAGGCGTATACGGAGCGGAATGTGAGGTCGTCGTGGTGCCAACTCCGGTGGATCGGGTCCCTCCGGAAATAGGTGAGCGTGTCGTGCATCCAACCCATGTCCCACTTGAATGTGAACCCCAGTCCACCGGATCCAGTGCTGGCGGTAACGCCGGGGAACGAGGTTGACTCCTCGGCGAAGGTCCTCACCCCGGGGAACTCGGCTGCGACGGCGTCGTTCAGTTGCTTCAGCAGCGAGATTGCCTCGAGGTTCTCACGGCCACCGAACTCATTGGGGATCCACTCACCGTCTGCCCTGGAGTAGTCGCGGTAGAGCATCGATGCCACTGCGTCGACCCGGAGTCCGTCGGCGTGGTAGCGCTCGAGCCAGCTCATTGCACTGGAAACGAGAAAGCTTCGAACCTCGTTCCGGCCGTAGTTGAAAATGGAACTATCCCAGTCGGGATGGTGTCCCTCCCTCGGGTCCCCGTACTCATAGAGAGCCGTCCCATCGAAGTGGTCCAGGGCGAACTCGTCGGAGGGAAAGTGCGACGGAACCCAGTCGAGGATCACTCCGACCCCGGCCTGGTGAAGGATGTCGATCATCCCCATCAGGTCCTCCGGGCTTCCATAGCGCGCGGTCGGAGCGAAGTACCCGGTGCACTGATAGCCCCACGATCCATAGAACGGGTGCTCCATGACGGGCATCAGTTCGACGTGGGTGAAACCGTGGGCGAGTACGTGGGCTACGAGCGCCGGGCCAAGCTCCCGGTAGTTGGGGAAGCGACCTTCCGCAGCAAGTGTCCGACCCCATGACCCCAGATGTACCTCGTAGATCGAAATCGGCTGGTTCGTCGCGGAGCGTTCGGCTCTGGTGGACATCCACTCACCGTCACGCCAGTCGTGTTGGGGCTCGTCGATGATGGAAGCTGTTGCCGGTGGCAGCTCGGAACGGACCGCGAACGGGTCGGCCTTGTCGACCACCGAACCGTCAACTCTGGTGACCCGAAACTTGTAGCGGTCACCTACCCCGGCACGGCGAACGTGAGCGCTCCACACCCCGCTGTCCCCCACACGCTCGAGCCCGCTGGTCTTGGCACTGGTGCTGGCGCCCCAGCCGTTGAAATCTCCGACGACCTCAACTGCACGCGCGTTCGGAGCCCAAACGGTGAACGCGCAACCTTCCGAATCGGGGAAAGCTCCCATGACGCGGTGGGCGAATCTGTCGGAGCCCTCGTTGAAGTACCAGAAGCGGCTCTGGCCATCCGAGTCGGATTCTCCCGTTCCAGTCGATGCGTCCATACCTGCTGCCATACCCGTCAGCTCCATCCTCTGCAAAATTCCGGTCTGGGTGATTCCCCCAAAAGGGTAGATCCCGGGACAGAAGACTCCCATCATCTACCTATCGCTCGACTTGGGGGTGACCCTATGAACAGATTCGCATCAAAGGCTGCGGTAGCTGCGGCGGCAACTTCTGTTGCCACGGGGGTACTCGCCCTCGAGGTCTACTGGACGAGCCATCGACCGCTGCCATCGCTGCAGGATCTGGACGCCTCCGGAATAGTTCCCGGCGCAATGGACCAGACCCCGCTGAAGGTCGTCGTCCTGGGTGACAGCACGACCACGGGGCCGGGACTGAGCTCGGCGGATCAGATCTGGTTGCGACAGGCGCTCACCGAACTGCACCTGGACCGTTCCATCGAGGTTGTTTCACTCGCCGTCGGCGGATCGCGGGTCGAGGATGTCTATCGGCGACTGCCCGAGGCACTGAACGCCGGTGCCGACGTCGCAATCGTCGCGGTGGGATCGAACGACGCGCTACACGGAACTCCGCAACGCCGCTTCTGCGAACGTCTCGACCAGGTGGTTACTGCCCTCGGATCCTCGATACCCACGGTTGCGGTGGCCAACATCGGCGACCTGGGCAATATCGCCAGAATTCCTCCCCCGCTGCGCTCGATCCTGCGTGTACGTAGCAGGATCATCTGTCGGGCTATTGAACGAATCGCCTCGTCCCATGAGGAGGTCGTCCTTCTGGACGTCACCCCGTCCAATCTCCACTTCCGCGACAAGGCCATCTTTGTGGAAGATCTTTTTCACCCAAATGCTGAAGGTCATTCGTATTGGGCGAACGCTGCATTGCCGGGCTTGAGAAAGGCCTTTCAGGGCGTCGCCTGACTCGATCCGTCCACGTTTCCACCCGGAGCAAAATTTCTAGTTCTATCCGCGCCGTCGCTGGGAATATGGATTCCATGACGCTACCCAACCGGAATTCGAAAGCGAACGCCCGGCGACGCTCGCAGAGCGAGCTTCTCGATTGGGTGCTCACGAGTTCGACAACGCTCGACCCGGGTCGCGAGACGCGACTGCGTGTCCACCGGGCGAGCCGTCTCGAACGACTACGCCGTCGCGAAGCCGAACGACAAGCAGATCAGGCGATCAACTTGCGCTCACTGGCGGGAGAACTCGGAGCGGGAAAGGGCTGAAGCACCATCCGGAGCGGATCTGGAAAGCAGCTGAATCTCGACGCTGTCCAGTTTGCCGTCGAATGTGTTCGGCCCCGAGTAGAGCGGGCTCACCTGCGAGCCATGGTCCTCGCCGATGCTCGCCCCGGTGCTCGACATGATGTGCATGGCGAAGGGAATCTCGATCGATCCCGGGCCGTCCTCACCTGCGCCGTCTTCACCCGGGCCATCCTCACCCTGGTCGTCGTCACCGGCGGTATCCGAGGACATCACGACTAGGGTCGCCCTCGCTCCTGCGCCATCGCGGATGAAGTCGACACCGAGCACCTGGTCCCCTGCCGGCAGCCTTTCCGAGGTAGCGACGTGGTGGTCCCCGAAGCAGTTGTAGTCGAACACGAGCCTGTCATTGGCGACGAACAGCGAGATCCCGGAGTTCTCGGTTCCGACCGCGTAGACCACTCCGCCCTGCCCAGCGGTCCGGGTCATCGATGCCCTGAGGGCCCAACTCCGACCACCGATTGCAGGCGATACCTGGGCTGGCAGGCGTGTCATCGGCGGACGCAGCACGTATCGCCTGTCTGTCGGGTGTGGCGAGTGCTCCCGGAAGCGTGCACCGAAGAGTTCAATCGTCCGATCATCTAGTGGAAGAACGTTGTTGCGAGCAGCTTCGGACCACCACAGATCAATCATCTCGGCGAGCTTCTCCGGGTTATCAGCCGCGAGGTCCTTGCACTCAGAACGATCGGCGTCGATGTGGTAGAGCTCCCAGACGTCATTTTCGAACGGACTGCCGAACTGGTGATGGGTTACCGCCTTCCATCCGTCGGCATAGATCCCCCGGTGGCCCATCATCTCGAAGTATTGGACCTTCTTACGCGTCGCCTGGTCGGGTGAGTCGAATGAGTACTTGAGTGACGTGCCACTGACGGGCGTCTGCTCCACTCCCCGGTAGCTGCTGGGTGGCGAGACGCCGGCGACCTCGTAGATAGTGGGTGCCAGGTCGTTAATGTGGTGGAACTGGTCACGGATGCCGCCCTGCTCTCCGATGCCGTCGGGCCAATGAACGATGAGGGGAACGTGGACCCCACCCTCGTGGGTGTTCTGCTTGTACCACTTGAACGGAGCGTTCCCGGCCTGGGCCCATCCCCACGGATAGTTGGAATGACTGTGGGGTCCGCCGATGTCGTCCAGACGTTCCACGGCCTCGTCGGGTGTCTCCACAAGAAAGTTGAAGAACTTCATTTCGTGTAGCACCCCGAACGGTCCGCCCTCCTGACTGGCACCGTTGTCGGACAGCACCATGATCACCGTGTTGTCCAGGCGACCCAGCTCATCGAGGGTTTCGATGAGTCGTCCCAGCTGGGCATCGGTGTGGTCGAGGAATGCCGCGAACGCTTCCTGGAGGCGGGCCGCCAGCATCTTCTGGTTCTCCGGCAGAGAGTCCCACTCCTCGACGCCGGGGTTTCTGGGCGCTAGTTCGGTCTCGGGCGGCAGGAGTCCCATCGTGATCTGCCGGTCGAACCAGGCCCTGCGTGCCACGTCCCAGCCTTCGTCGAATTTCCCTCGATACTTCTCGAGATACTCCTTGGGTGCCTGGTGCGGAGCGTGCATCGCACCTAGCGCGAAGTACATGAAGAAGGGGCGGTCCGGTCTGACCGAGACGGTGTCGTGGATCATCCTGGATGCCCGGTCGACCAGATCCTCGGTCAGGTGATAGCCCTCCTCCGCGGTGGTGGGAGGATCGACCATGTGGTTGTCGGCTACCAGCTCGGGGTGGAACTGATCCGTCTCACCCTCGAGGAATCCGTAGAACCGGTCGAAGCCGCGTTGGCATGGCCAATGGTCGAAGGGGCCAGCGGCAGATGCCTGCTCCATCGGGCACAGATGCCACTTACCGACGGCGAAGGTCGCGTAGCCCTCATCGCTGAGCACCTCGGCCATCGTTGTTGCGTTGCGCGAGATGTGACCGGTCATGTGCGAATAGCCACTGTCGAAGTTGGCCAGGGCCCGCATGCCCACCTCGTGGTGGTTCCGACCGGTCAGCAGCGCCGCCCTCGACGGAGAACACAGTGGAGTCGCATGAAAGTTCGTGTAGCGGAGTCCGCCCTCGGCGAGTCGGTCCAGGTTCGGGGTGTTCAGATCCGAACCAAAGCAGCCCAGGTGGGCGAATCCCGTGTCGTCGAGGAGGATCACAACCACGTCAGGTGCATCGTCGCCGGGGTGGGGCGGTGTCGGCCACCAGGGTTCAGAATCTGCCTCGTAGCGCTCGACCCTGCCGCCAAACTGCTCGTCTGCCACGTTGCCTCCGTGAATTCCATGGCCGATACGCCGGATCGGCCACCGCAAACTATTGACACTCACTATGTCATTACTTAGCGTCGCCGTGCATGATGGATGTCACACTTCTTGGAACCGGCAGCCCGATACCAGATCCGGATCGGGCAGGTCCTGCGACCCTGGTCCGTGCCGACGGACAGACCCTGCTGGTCGATGCGGGCCGCGGAGTACTGATGAGGCTCGCCGCCGCCGGCGCCGGTGCCAACACGCTGACGGCAGTGCTGTTGACGCACTTGCACAGCGACCATTTGAGTGACCTGAGCGACGTGATCACCACTCGCTGGATCATGTCGATGGAGCCGGCTCCCCTACCCATAATCGGTCCACCCGGAACCATTCAGGTACTCGAGGCGATCATGGAGTCATTGCGCAGCGATATCGGCTATCGCATGTCTCATCACGCAGACCTCAACTGGGAACCGGAACTCGAGATCACCGAGGTCAGTGATGGCACGGCCGGCGAGTTCGGAAGCGTCAAGATTTCGACGGCACCGACCGACCATCGACCGGTCGAGCCGAGCATCGCCTTTCGGATCGAGAGCGGCGAAGGGACGGTTGTCGTAGCCGGCGACACGGTGCCCTGCGCCACTCTGGATGACCTCTGCCGTCGGGCGGATGTACTGGTCCACACCGCGCTGCGGGCGGACATCATCTCTACGGTTCCGATTCAGCGACTACAGGACATCCTCGACTACCACTCCTCGGTTGAGCAGTGCGCCCAGACCGCCGAGAAGGCGGGGGTGAAAACCCTGATGCTCACCCACTACGTTCCTGCGCCCGTTCCCGGAACCGAGGATGAGTGGCGCAAGCTGGCCGCTGATCACTTCGGTGGCCGAGTCGAGGTGGGAAGTGACCTGCTGAGAGTCGAAGTCGGGACCTGAAGCCGACCTCATTCTGCAGTCCTCGTGCTGCAGTCCTCGTGCTGCAGTCCTCGTGCTGCAGTCGGGCATTCCCGGCGCAGGGCTAGGTTGAGCGGAGGACGCAACCGGAGGTTGATCATGGTCAAGGCCACATTCGACGTACTCAGTGAACTCGACAAGCAGTTGGTGCTCGAAACGGAGTCCAAGAAGCTGAAGGCGCTCGACGAGGACGCATTGATCGACCTCCACACTCGGGTCCGCCGCGCTCGCAATAGGCACACCAAGGTGTACCGGCGCGGAGCTGCTGCAATCGTGGTCGAGGACGGGGCTCGAGGGATGGCCTCGAAGAAGAGCCGTCGAGCGGCTGCGAGGGCCGAGGTGATGGAGGACGCACTGTCCAAGGTCAGTCGGCAGCTGGCTCAAACCGCCCAGGAGGCTGCCGAAGCACTGCGCACGGAGCGACTCGCCACGGCCCGAGGTTCCAAATCACCCGGCAAATCGTCTGGCAAATCGTCTGGCAAATCCGGCAAGGCCAAGCCTGGGAAATCCAGTGGCGGAAAGTCCAGTGGCGGCGGGTCCACGAAGTCCTCGAAGGTAACCCCGGCTTCCAAGAAGGCTCGGGCCGGCGCCAAGGCGTCTGGCAAGCGTAAGCAGGCCAAACGAGACGCCACCTAGTCGACCCAGCCAACTGCTAACGCAGACAAGCCCTGGTCCATCCCGGCCGCACCGGCGGACCAGCCGCGCGACTGTTCAGCTAGGCGAGGCTGCTCAGCTAGGCGCGGCTGAGGATCGCTACGACAAAGTCCGAGTCGTCCCGGAACGGACGCATATCCCACGTCGACGCCACCTGGTCCTCTGACAGTCCAACTGCCTCGGTGTCGGCGAAGAACTGATCGAATCCGTAGCCTCTGCCGGCGCCGAAGCCAAGAACCAGACGACCCGACTCCTCCAGGTGGCCCGCTAGTCGTTCGATGGCTGCTCTCCGGGAGTCCGCCGCAACGAACGGCAGAACGTTACCGGCCGAGAGAATCAGGTCGAACTCGTGAATCGCCTGGCTCGACAGGTCAAGATCGGCGAGATCGCCAACTAGCCAGGTCGCATTGGGGTGTTCGGCGCGAGCCTCATCCACCAGAACCGGATCGAGGTCCACCCCGACGACCCGGTGTCCAAGATCTGCCAGACGTCCACCCACACGTCCCGGGCCACAACCAGCGTCGAGAATCCGGGCATCTCGTTCAACGAGAGCATCGATGAGGCGCGCTTCACCGTGCAGATCCCGGCCCGCCGCCTCCATGTCTTTGAACCGTTCGATGTAGTCCGCCGAATGGTTCGGGTTGGCGTCGATCATGTCGGCCCAGGTCCGGCTCTGAGATTCGCTCATGGCAAGACGGTAATTCAGGCGCGCGCCACCCCGATGATGCGTTCCGTCACATCGGAATCCAGGCGTGCGAAGTGTGCTGGCGAGCACCCGGACCGTTCGCCATTGCAGCGCCGCCCGCGGGGACTAGTCGGGCCCGCAGCAGGGCGGGTCTGTACCGGGTGGGTCTGTACCGGGTGGGTCTGTACCGGGCGGGTCCACTCGTTCGGACATCGGTCCGGGCGGGTCGTCATGGTCACCTGACCGTGTGCCATTCCGACCGCCCATACGGTCCAGATGTTCGGCTTTCGACCGGGTGTGGTGGCGTTGACCGTGGAGCTGTCTGCCGTTGGGGGTGGTCCAGTGGGTCCAGCCGTGCTTGTCGAGAGTGACGTTCCAGCCGTTGGTGTGAGCTACACCGTGGTGGCGTCTACAGAGACTTATGAGCTGGTCGATGTCGGTTGTTCCACCATTTTCCCACCAGATGATGTGGTGGGCGTCGGTCCAGGCGTGGGGCATGTCGCATCCCGGGAACACACACCCCCCGTCGCGGCCGGCGAGAGCACGCCGCTGTTCTGCGGTCGCGTACCGGACTTCCCGTCCTCGGTCGAGTCGCCACCTGATGCGGTCCCAGGCGTCAGGCAGCTTGGTTTCCAGCTCCTCGAGCAATTGCTTGTACTTGTCTCCGGTGAGGCCGAAACCGCCTGTTGGCTGGGGTTGCACGGAGAACGGGAGTCCCGGCCCCATCTGCTTGGGGTTGCCATCGGAATCGGTGAGGATCGTGATGAGGTCTGGGGCGCAGAACATGACGTTGTCTGCGAGAGTGACGGTGTCGCCCCAGCGGGTAGAGCCATGGTCGAAATTTTCTGGTCCGACGCTCAACGACACCTCGGGCCGGCCAGGAGTGGTCTCGCCGACCTTTCGCGCTGTCGCCCGTCGACAGATCTCAACCAGCGCCATGGCCCGCAGCGTGGCCCGATCAGGGATTTCGAGTTCGCCGCCGGTTGTCTCGGCGTCCCTCTGGCGAGACCTGAACAGTTCGTCGGTGACCGCTTCGATGGCTTCGGTCACCGTGGCAGCGTTGGAGGCATCCAGCTGACCATTCAACAGAGTGAACTTGTCAGAGACACCGAAACTCAATCGGTTGACACTCTCGTCATCGTTTCCGGGTTCAGGGCCATCGGCATCGAATAGTTCGGCAGCTACCCGGATCTCTTGTTTCCAGCGGTTGAACGACAACACCAACGCCCGTTCCACGTGCTCAGGCGCGAGGACTGCCATCTGGTCCTGGTTGCGGGGGTTCGTGACGTAAGCCAAGGCTTCTACGTGGGCCCATCCGATCACCCCGGCAGTCAACGCTTCGTTGATCACAGGCGAGAGAGTCCCGTCGAAGAGGACCCTGGACACCCGGAACCTGGAACGGGCCTTGCCCGACGCCAGCTTCGCCCTGTCCCCGAGCCACCCGGGAGTGGTCAATCCAGTCTCGCTGCAAGCGTCCGCCAGATAAGCCTCATACAGCAGCTTCGCTCTCGACGCATCCACTACTCGTTGAACCATTTCCAGCGATTCAAGTGAATCGAGCAGGCTCTCCGCATCGACGCTCGAATGGAGATCCTCGAGCTGGGCGACCTGTTGCGCTTCCACACGAAGAGAATCCACAACCCCTTCGAGTTCACCCACCCCGACACCAGGAACCGTCGGCGTCGACCAGGTTCTGGTCCCGCCTTCTGTGGTGTTGATCTCCTTTGCCGGATCGAACATGTGTTCTATCTTAAGCCCATGTTCGACATCCGTCAAGAGGTTCCGAGAGTTCCTCAAAGAAGTCGGGGAGAGTCGCAGAAAGTGTTCAACAGTCCACAACGACACACTCAGAAGGTGACACCTTCAAGTGGCTAGGAACTCGGGCAGGTCCGCAGCATCTCGACCAGCGATTGTTCTTCAGCCGGATCCGCGCTCAGCGACCACTCGACCTTCACCGAAATCCAGGCATGGGCGTAGGAACACCACTCGCTCACCTGAGGGCGCCACCGCGAGGGGTCTCGGTCTTGCTTGCTCCTGTTCGACGAAGCAGTGACTGCGAGCAGCGTCGACGGATTTTTCAAATCGTTTGCGAATGCCGTTCGCCGAGCCTCGGTCCATCTCGATGCGCCCGAACGCCATGCCTCAGCGAGGGGCACCATGTGGTCGATGTCGAGATCCGACGCGTCGTAGACCATCAGGCCGTCATAGACCGACATCCAGCCCCCACTCGGTAGCTTCTCCGTAGCCAAGACCTCACACCGGGTGTCGCAACCATTCGAGTCCTCGTCGCGCCAGTGCGGAAAGGAGTCCCGAGAGTACGGACCGATTGCCCCCTCGCTGGCAATCGAGAGCTTGGAGAGAGGCGAGGCGCTGTCAGGGCCACCCGTCAACGGCCCGGGGGAAGCTGACGTTGGCGAAGTTGACGGTGACGTTGAATCTTCGGGAGCCAACGTGGTCCGCGGTATCCGCTGACTGGTAGACGTAGCTGAGTCGCCACCCGAGTGCGGGGACTGCCGATCTGGAGTCACCGACCCTGGCGCTGAGCTCTCTGGCGCATCGCCGGTAGCCGCTCTAGAAGTATCCGAGCCAGAGCCAGCAATTGCAGCCACCACCCACAGGAGCGTTGCTGCAATTGCGATACCCCGACGAAGGGACCTGCCGGCGAATCCCCAAAGAAGCAGCGGTACCGGGGCAAGCAGAATCCAGAATGCCGTCTGTCCCCACCAGGGAAGAATTCGGAATCGTGTCCAGAGATTCCCATCGGTGGCCATCACGCGCAGGCTAATCCGAACGTTCGGCGAGACCGGCTATCCATGGGCAACGACTCCACTGCCATGGCCGGTCGCGGTAGCGGATCTGCGTCGCCCGACGGGCGCGGTGAGGAAAGTCCGGCGCCGGGTCGAGCGTCTTCGCGGAGATTGAGGACAGGGTGCGAGATATCCAGGGCTGTACTACAGCCTCACCCAGACGCGACGACCACGTCTTAACTGTGCCGAGGGCGCAGCGATCCGAGCGGGCTCATCCCGTGCGCGATTCTGGAAGCCGGTAACTGATCGGTCGCCACCATGTTCGACTGCTATGGCCACCTGTTCACGCCGGCGAAGAGGCGAGATCGACTCCATTTAACTCGTGCGACAAGACGGGCCGTGACCCGCAGCGCCGACACCAAGACCCGCTGTCAGCGGCTACTCGAGGCGCTCGACATCTACCCACTGGGCGGTGCTGGCGGAGAATTGAACGGTGGCGGAACCGCGAGCTGCCCCGCCTGCGGCGGCTGTGACTCGACCAGCCGCTTCACCGATGCGGCGTAGGCCTCGGCAGCTGCCGCCACCTGCTTCCGGGGATGAATGAAGTAGGGGCCCCATCGCATGGCCGACAGCTTGATGCTGTAGGTGAGCTGGGTCCCGCCGATCGTGTGGGACACCTCGTAGCTTTGACTCACCGGCGGACCTGTCACGCTGCGAGCGACGGCCGATCGGCCAGGCTGTTCCTCGGTGACCTCGATGATGCCGGCCTGGAGAGCGTCGTGCGGTGCCTCCGAGATGAAGCACTGCTGTTCGCCCACACCGATCGGGCTGCCGGGCACCGTGAACCCGCGCCGGACCGCCGGCTGGATCATCGGCGCCGTCTCGGCAGTGCGGATGAAGGACCACACGTCCTCGGGAGGGCGAGCGATGAACACACTCGCCGTGCCCGGCCACATACGAAGCGCCGGAGGCTGCTGGGCTGCAGGACGCTCGGTCAACGAAGTCAGAATCGATAAGAAGATCACGAGCCAGCCAAGCGGGACCAGGACGTCAGCACCGTTGCCAACCCTCGATCCACTTCCAAGTGCCGCCACCACCAGAGCCATGATCGAAACGATCATGACGAACTGAGATGTCTTCCACAGCACTCGCATGGGGTGCGGCGTCGTCCTCATGATTTTCCTCCCATCTCGACAATACTCAACCTGCATTTGGCCCGAGGCATCGCGGTGGTGTCCGCGGTCGCTCCTGTCTTCACGTCGGTCTTCCGCCGACTGCACAGGTCCGGATGTTATGTCATGCCGAACCGTCGTTGTTGGACGTCCGCACCCGACGGGCGACGCCTATGCTCTGAAGCATGAGCATCTCTGACGAGGACATCAACGAGCAGCCCCTGGACGACGGCCTGGTGACAAACGGCGGCGACGCAGACGGCACCGACGGCGGCGATTCGGACGGCACCGACGGCGGCGACGCGGACGGCACCGACGGCGGCGATTCGGACGGCACCGACTCCTGAACTCAACCTCGAACTGGTTGATCAGGCGGGTTCCGCACCCGGGGGTACCCGACCTCGCGGACTTGGTCGGTGACGTCGACATGTTCGAGCGTGAGGTCGTATACCACCGAAGTCTGCACAGGCAGGTGGCGGGTCCGATCGGTCGCTTCGTCGACACCGAGGAGCTATGGAACTCGTTGCTGCGGCGGGGAATCAGAAGGCCTGCGTTTCGCCTTGTGCGCGCAGGTTCGACGGTTGAACGCACCGGCATTACGAGACGTGCCGGGTTCGGGAACCGTTCCCTCGACGATGTCGTCGATCCGAATCGTGTGATCAAACGGTACCGAGACGGTGACACCGTCGTGTTACAGGGGCTGCACCATACCGACCCGCATCTCGCTCGCCTCGCGAACAATCTGGCGCTTGATCTGGATCAGCCGATCCAGATCAACGCCTATCTGTCACCGCCCGGTGAGCGAGGTTTGGACGTGCACTTCGACTACCACGATGTCTTCGTCGTTCAGGTCACCGGCTCGAAGCGGTGGCGTATCTGGGAACCGCTGGAGAGCACTAGCAATCCGGTGAAGGGACGCCACTCCATCGCCTCGCCGAGCCTGCAGGAGTTGGGCGAGCCTCGGCTCGACCTGACGTTGCGGGCCGGCGACGTGCTCTATCTGCCACGCGGGTTCCCGCATCTGGCCGAGTCGCTCGACGAGCCCTCTGACCACCTCACGATCGGGCTGGTTGCGCTGACTTGGCAGGCTGTCGTCCGCAAGGCCGTGGACGCCGAGGTCGCTGCGGGGAGATTGTCGGCGCCGCTTCCGGTCGGCATGCTCGATCCGCTCGCCGGCACGAACGCAGCGCTCGACTCGTCGCTCGGACTCGACGGTCTACGTGGACAGTTGTCGCCAGACGTGTTCCGACATTGGCTCGCGCGTGAGGTCTGGCGCCGACAACCCGCTACTCGACTCCGTCCCCGTTGCCGCCCGGAACTCGGACGCTCTGCCCTGGAGTTCACACCCGGGCCATTGCTGTGGCTGACGTCCGTCGCCGACCGAGCAATTCTCGGTCTGGGCGATCGACTTCTCGACATGCCACTCGAGGCGTTCGGCTTCCTCGCCCAGATGTTCGACACCACTGGTGCCTTCCGAGCCGACGAACTCGTGGGGCTCGACACAGGATCACGCAATGTCGTGCTGAGCCGCTTGTTGTCAGAGGGAGTGATAGCCCATGTCGGATAAGTTCCAATGCGCTCTGGCTGCCGCTGATCGTGACGAGCCATTGTTCGCCACAGCATCGCAGGTTCGCGGTTGGCTGCTGGTCGAGGTCCGTGGGGCATGGGGCAACGACGCTGTTCACGAAAGCGCGCTCGGCGAGTTGGTCCCGTCGAAGTGGAAGGAACAGCTCAAACGGCGCGGCCTGCGAGTCGTATGCATCCGCTCCCACCTTCGACGCAACACTCCGGGCGTACGCCTCTATACGTGTTCGGCACGCTGTCCCGGCGCCGGTCCGTCGATGCTCTGGCGCCGCGAGATTCCGTCGCTCGGCGATGTGGTCGGGGCCACAGAAGGACTCGCTCTGGACGTAGCTCCCGGCCCAGGATGGGCGCAGGAGCTGGCTCCGCTCTATCTGGTTTGCACCAACGGTCGCCACGACCAGTGCTGCGCCAACCTGGGTCGACCCTTGGTGCGGGCGCTGCGGGAGTCCCCCTGGGCCGAGCAGTTCTGGGAGTCGTCACACGTCGGCGGTGACAGATTCGCAGCGAACGTCGTAGCCCTACCCGAGAGTGTCTACTTCGGGCGTGTCGATCCAGAGGTTGCGCCCAAACTCCTAGAAGCATTCGAACGCCGCCAACTGGATCTCCAGAGGTTCCGAGGGCGCACTTCGCTGACATTCGCCGAACAGGCGGTGGAGCACTTCGTCCGCCGAGAGTTCGACATCGTTGACATCGATGGCGTCGTAGTCGGGCGGCGCGACGAGGACGGCTCATTTCCTGTGCAGGTCGGCGACCGGTCCGTCGCGGTGCGAATCCGTCGCCGAATGGAAATCGTGAATGACCCCCTCACTTGTAGCGGTCCTGCGCAACAGCAGGTGCCCACCTTCACTCTGCATTCCATCGCTTGACCCACCGGTGCGCCAGCCTTGGCTTAGCATCGCGTTTCCGACGAGGCCGAAGCCGGCCGGAACAGGACCAAAGCCATGAGCACCCAATTGATGGTCTGGATCGACCAGGACCTCTGCACGGGCGACGGGATATGTTCCGAGATCTGCCCCGATGTCTTTGAGCCGCGCGACGACGGTTTGTGGGTCGTGAAAGAGGAATCGGCTCATTTCGGCAAAACCATCGTCTTTGACGGAGGCACCGGCGACGGGCATGGACCCGATATGACCAAAGGGGTCGCACGTATCCCCGATGGATTGATCGGCGATGCCATCGAAGCCGCAGAAGAGTGCCCCGGCGAATGCATCATGATCGAACCCTTCGATCAGGAAATCGTCGATGCCCGCGGGGTCTGAGACCGCCGCTCGTGGTGGGCGTACGCAGACTTGAGTCGCACAGCAACGGTGGCGGAGCAACGCGCTCTTTGCGCTTCGCCACGTCAGGCCGGCTGGGAGACGGGGCTGCCCTCGGAGCGGAGGTAGCTCGACAGCCGGCCGACCAGATCTCGGTCGCTGTGCACCGCAGCGGTCGCTCGCCACTCGTGGAGGAGTTGGCCGACCGAGGCGAACGCATCGAGCTCGGACGCCGCCAAGATCGTCCGAGTGAACTCGTTGAGGAATTCGTCGAGCTCTGCAGCAGGGAGGAACGATGTCTAGGCGAACTCGCTACAGACCGCTTCCGCCAAGACGTCCGGCGAGTGAGCCGCGAGGTTGCGAAGGGTCCGGCCCACCATCTCGAACGCAGCCGAGCGATCCTCATCCCGTCCGGCCAACGTCAGCCGAAGGCGGCCTGACTGCGATCAGCGGCTCAGCATGTGCCATGGAGCCCAATTCGACAGTCGTGGCACATGTCCCAAGACGACGGAACCCCTGCCGTAGCAGGGGTTCCGGGTGGTGGGCGTACGCAGACTTGAACTGCGGACCTCTGCCGTGTGAAGGCAGCGCTCTAGCCAGCTGAGCTATACGCCCTGGCCAAACCCTCGAGTGCTGAAGCACTTTCGGGCCTCTGCACTGTAGTGGTCATGAACTTCACGGGCGAACAGAGCTAAGCCAGATGAATCAACCACAAGAGTCACCCGCCAGGCTTTGACCCGACGACCGAGGGGTCCGTGGTCACGCACAGGAACTCCTGGTGGATGAGCACGTAGGTCGTGGCCGCAGGACAATCAAGAGCAGCGCTGACCTTCGTGACAATCCTCCCGTCGTTCGGCCCACTGCACGGGACGCGGGTTGCACTTCGTCCCGCAGTAGCGATGCTGACGCACTCGTTGTCTGCTTCCAAGGTGGACGTCGGTCCGCCGCCAGAATCAGCGTCGGAGCCGCCCCTGCCGGCCGAGCCTGCGTAGGCAGTGGCAACGAACAACACCGCTGCGACCAGGAATATCGCGATCACAGGACCACGCTTGAACATCCAGTACTGCCACTCCGGAACAGGCTCGTCGTCGGGATCAAACTCGTCCCCGGATTCGAACATCTCGCCGAGATCGAAGGCCGCCTCGCCATCCTGAGAACCGCCACCCCGGGCAGAACTGGCATCTCGACCTGAAGCGGTGTCCCATCGGGCGTCGCCGTCGGTGCCGTCAGAGCCGCTTGAGCCGTTAGTGCCAGGCCGTCGAGCCTGCGTGCCGCGCCCACCAGCTGACCCCCGGTCGGCCCCACCCCCGGCAGGCGACCTCGGCGCAGTGGTCCGGGCCCGCAATGTGCGGTCATAGGCAACCCGAGAACCCGGATCAGACAGGACAGACCACGCAACATTGACCTCGCTCATCCGCCGCTCGGCCAGCCGACGCTCAGCAGGTGGGCTCTGGGCGTGCCTGTCCGGATGCAGAACCAGCGCCATCTGTCGATGAGCGTCACGAAGCTGCTGAGGTGTGGCGTTGGGGGCCACACCCAGTACTTCGTAATGCGACCGTTCGTCCCTTAGATCCATCTGGGCCTCAAGCCTACGAGCCGCTCCATGCGCGCATGGGCCGGGCATCGCCTGAGGATCCAGATTGGCCATTCGAATAGCGCCCCGGGCCCAGCACCAGTGGAGGTTGGGTGGACGCCGATGGGGTTCAACGGAGCACCTCTCGTACACTTCAGCTGTGGCCGTCGATCGCGAATCTCTACCTGAAGATCCCGGCCAACCCGCCAAAGAGACACAGCAGACAGTCGGTTCGAACTCCTCCATCGAACCCGGTTCACTGCGTTCGGCCATGCAGAGTCAGGCGTTCCGCCGATTTTTCGCCGGAACGTTCGCATCCAATATCGGCACCTGGATGCAGAACATCACGCTCATCGCCCTCGCCTATGAGCTGACCAAAAACGCCCTGTTCACCGGCATAATCACCTTCGCCCAGCTGGGGCCGACCCTCTTGATCTCACCGTTCGGTGGGGCGCTCGCGGACAGGATCAATCGGAAGACCCTTCTGGTCTCGATGTCCGCAATCCAGCTCACCATGTCGATGGTTCTGGCCGGGGTTGCCCTATCGGACACTCCGAACCAGGTGATTCTGGTGGCTGTCGTCGCAACCATCGGTTGTGCAAACGCCATAAACGGCCCCACCATGAACGCACTGCTGCCAGAGCTCGTTGAGCGAACCGACCTGCAACCTGCGATCGCCATCAACTCGGTCTCGATGAACTCGGCACGTGTCATCGGTCCCCTCCTCGGCGGTGCGATCGGCTCCATCGCAGGCGCGTCGAGCGTCTTCGCGATCAACGGGCTCACCTACCTGTTCGTCATTTGGGCAGTCGTCACCGTCGACGTCGACTTCTCTCCGAAGGGTCACTCCGGGACTGGTCCGCTGCGACAGATCCGGGAGGGATTCCAGGCGGCTCGTCAGGACGGGGTGATCTCGAGAGTTCTGATCACGATCGCCGCCTTCTCCCTCTTCTCACTCATCTTCATCTACCAGATGCCACTCCTCGCGGAAGAGCACCTGGGCCTGTCAGGTTGGAAGTTCAACATCCTGTTCGCCTGCTTCGCCCTGGGGGCCGCCGGCGGGGCACTCGCCATGGGTTCCGTCCTGTCCAACATCGACCGGGCAAAGATGACCAAGGGCAGTTTGCTCGTCTTCGCCGTAATGTTGGCGCTGTTCGGAACGACCCGAAACCTGCCGATCGCATTCGTCACCGCGTTTGTAGTCGGAGCGACGTACTTCATCATCGTCACGGCACTATCGACCACGATCCAGGTTGCGGTCGACGACTCGGTGAGGGGTCGAGTGATGGGTCTGTGGCTGATGGCGTGGGCCGGACTGGTTCCGCTGGGCGGACTCATTGCGGGGCCCATCATCGACACGGTAGGGATCAGCTCGGTGCTTGTCTTCGGCGCCATCGTCGCGGCAATGCTCGGCCTTGTGATGAACCTCACCGAACCGGACTACGTCCTACAGCAGGTGCACGAAACCGACGCGGCCTGAGGTCTGCCCGACCCGGGACAGCCGATCCCGACAACCGGTCGCCGATCAGGTCTGGTTGCCCCAATCGAGCAATTCCTGGGCCACCATCTCGAGTCCGGCGACGCGGCTTCCTTTGACCAGCACCGCATCGCCGGCCCCCGGGTTCCAATCCCGTAGGAACTGCGTCGCGGCAGCAATATCCGGGACTGACTCGACCCCGTACAGGTCGGTGCCCACCGCCAGAAGTTCGATCCCGAGATCGGCGCTCAGGACGGCGATGTCACGGTGTTCCGCCGCTGCTGAGTCCCCCAGTTCCGCCATCAGTCCAACGACCGCGAGCTTCCTGGGCTCACGATCCGCGTCGGCGTTGCGAGGTTCTATCCCGGCCAGTCCCCGCAGCGCGGCGTCCATGGAGGTCGGACTGGCGTTGTAGCAGTCGTTGAGAATCGATGCGCCCGCGCCATTGACGCTCAGGTCCATCCGCCACGGCGACCGCAGCGGCAACCCCAAACCTTCGGCGACCTCGTCGAGCGGCAAGCCCAGGTGCAGCGCCACCGAAGCCGCAGCGAGAGCGTTCGACACGTTGTGGGCGCCCCTGGCGCCGAGTCGAACCGCTACTTCTCCCCAGGGGGACACGATCACGAACGAGACCATCAGGTCTCCGTCGACCTCGATCCCTCTGGCGCGGACATCCCCGCTTCGACCGAAAGTCAGGACCTCGGCGGAGGTGAGTTCCGACATCGCCTTCACAAGCGCCACGTCTGCGTTGAGGACCGCCAAACCGTCCGATGGCAGGGATTCGATCAGCTCCCCCTTGGCGATGGCGATCTGTTCAAGCCCTCCCATCACCTCGGTATGTACTGCGTCCACCGTCGTGACGACACCGATCCTGGGCCTGGCCATGGAGCACAGATACGAGATATGTCCGATTCCTCTGGCCCCCATTTCGACGACGGTCGCCTCGGTGCCCTCGGGAGCGTTGGCCAGGGTCAGTGGCACCCCGAGTTCATTGTTGAACGACTTTTCGGACGACGCCGTCCTGAGTGATTGACCGAGCACCGAAGCCAGCATGTCCTTCGTGGTGGTCTTGCCGACCGAGCCCGTGATACCGATCACCTCGGCGGACGTCTTGGAGCGGGCCAGGCGTGCCAGATCTGCGAGGGCGGTGTTCACGTCGTCGACCAGGACCGCTGATTCGCCAGCCTGCAGTGAATCGGCAGCCTTGTCGATGAGAGCGGCCCCGGCCCCGTTCTCGAACGCAGCTCGCAGAAAATCGTGCCCATCCCTCTCACCGCGGACGGCGGCAAACATCTGTCCCGAAGCGATGATTCGACTGTCGATGGCCAAACCGGTGACCGTGGAGGGCGGGCCTTGGAGGACTCCCGCGAGGGCGTCCGCTAGTTCAGCGGTTGAGAACTGCATTCGTCGATTCTCGCACTGCCTACACTCCTTCAGTGCCTTTACCTAGCCGTGTCCGTCTGGTGGTGCTCTTCGGAGGCCGTTCTGCGGAACATGACGTCAGCCGACTATCAGCAAGTCACGTCCTGCAGGCGGTCGATCCGGACCGCTACGAGGTCCACGCAGTGGGGATCAGGCGGGACGGGACATGGGTGGAGGCCGACAGATCGGTAGCCGAGGTCAGGGAGACCGCGGCCGACGCTCCCCTGGCCCCGCTCAGGGTTGACGGAGACCCGGTCGACCCGATCGGGGTGTTGCACGGATCCCCCGACGGCCCGCGGACCGTAATACTGCCGATCCTGCACGGCCCCAACGGTGAGGACGGAACGGTCCAGGGACTCTTGGAGATGCTCGACGTTCCCTATGTGGGTTCCGGAGTCCTGGGCTCGGCGGTCTCGATGGACAAGGCCATGGCCAAAACCGTTCTCGCTGCCAGCGGAATAGCCCAGCCCGACTGGGTCGAGGTGCGGGCCTGTGACCTTGCGGTCGCCGAGGCCTCAGGAACCTCTGAGGGCACAACGATGCTCGCGGACGTGCTGGCCAAGCTGGGCGAAACAGTATTCGTAAAGCCGGCGAACATGGGTTCATCGGTGGGGGTCAGCCGGGTCAGTGGGCTCGACGAGTTCCGCGATGCGCTCGAACTCGCCTTCACCTATGACGACTTCGCCATCGTCGAGGAAGCAATAGCAGGAAGGGAACTCGAAGTGGGCGTCATCGGAAACTTCGACCCCCGGGCGAGCGCGGTGGGAGAGGTCATCCCCGCGGCCGAGTTCTACGACTTCGCGGACAAGTACAGCGATGGCGCCGCCAAAACGGTCATTCCGGCCGACATCGACGAGTTCCTGGCCGACCACATCCGCAGCATCGCCCTGCTCACCTATCGGGCTCTACGGGCCGAAGGCTTGGCTCGCGTGGACGTCTTCCTGGAGCATGACCAACCGGGTCGACCGAGTCGCGGGATTCTCGTCAACGAGATCAACACGATCCCGGGTTTTACACCGATCTCGATGTATCCAATGCTGTGGCGTGAGTCGGGGCTGGATTATCCGGCTCTGATCGATGAATTGGTCGAGTTGGCGCTCGATCGACACGAACGCCGATCCCGGTACCGCACCGATGTCCAGGCCCGAACCAGCGAGTTGAACCAATGATCGTCGATAACTTGCGCGGTAAACGGATATTCATAACCGGCGCTACCGGTTTCGTCGGCACCGCTCTGGTTGAACGGCTGCTGCGGACTGTTCCGGACGTCGAGTTGGCGTTGCTGGTTCGTGACGGTCGACGTAGCCCGGCCAGGCGCAGGGTCGAGCGCGAGATTCTGAAGAACGACTGCTTCGACCGGCTCCGCGAGGAACTCGGCGACGAGGCATTCGCCACTTTGGCCGAAAGGGTCGAGGTCTGTTCTGGCGACGTGGGTAGCGACGGTCTCGGCCTGGACGATGCCGGCCGGGCGATGCTCGCCTCGGCCGATGTGGTCATCCACTCTGCCGCTACCGTCTCGTTCGACTCGCCCCTTGACCGTGCTATCGAAGTGAACCTGCTCGGTCCGGTGCGCATCGCCGAGACCCTTAGCGACCTCGGAGCGGCTCCCCACCTGGTTTGCGTCAGCACCTGCTACGTGGCCGGCAACAAGCGGGGGTCCGCGCCGGAAGAGCCGGTCGATTCGAGCGCCTTCGTCGGTGGAATCGACTGGCGGTCCGAGGTCTCGGCGGCCCGACGCTCCAAGAGTGACGCCGACGCAGAAAGCCGTTCCCCGGAACGACTGGCCGAATTCTCGAAGCAGGCCAAACACGAACTCGGTTCTGCGGGCGGACCGATCCTCGCCGAACGCACCGAGAAGCTGCGCAAGGACTGGGTGCATGACCGGATGGTCGAGATCGGCCGCGCGCGGGCTTCCTCGGTGGGTTGGCCCGATGCGTACGCCTACACCAAGGCGCTCAGCGAAATGGCCACGTCCGAGACGCTGAAGTCGCAGGGCAGCTCCGCTCCGAGGTTGAGCGTTGTCCGACCCTCGATCATCGAATCTGCTCTGGCCGAGCCACGCCCGGGCTGGATCCGCGGGTTCCGAATGGCCGAGCCGATCATCCTCTCCTACGCCCGAGGCATGCTCAAGGAATTCCCCGGGGTGCCGGAGGGAATCGTCGACGTCATCCCTGTCGACCTGGTTGTGGCCGCAATTATTGCCACAGCTGGCCGCGATGAGCCGGAAACGCCACAAGCACCCGGCGAGCCATTCATCGTCCAGATCGCCAGCGGGTCGACCAACCCGTTGCGCTACCAGCACCTGGTCGACAACGTCCGCGCCTGGTTCACCGAACACCCACTCTATGACGACCAGGGGCAACCGATCATCGTTCCTGACTGGCGCTTTCCCGGACGCGGCCGGGTTGAAGGGCAACTGAACCGCGCCAACACGGCGCTGCGCGCGGCAGAACGGGTCGTGACCAATCTCCCGTTGCGCGGCAAGGCCGCCCAGTGGGGAGCCTCGCTCGAGGACCGTCGTCTGCTGACCGAGCGCGCCGGGTCCTATGTCGAGCTGTACGGCGCATACACCGAGTGCGAAGCGCTCTATGGGGTCGACAATCTGCTGACGATCTGGGACAGCCTCGACGCAGACGAGAAGGCCATGTTCGGTCTCCACCCGGGGGCGATCGACTGGTCCCGCTACGTCTCCGAGATTCACCTTCCCTCGGTCGTGGCCCATGGCAGGGCACGGACGACTCCGGGCAAGAAGCGGGGCGAAAGTCGATCGGACCGACTCCGACGGTCGGTGCTCGCCCCCGAACGTCATCTGGCGGCCTTCGACCTTGAGAACACGTTGATTGCGTCCAACGTGGTGACGTCGTTCGCCTGGATGGCCACCCGACGGCTCCCGCTGTCAGAGCGTGTGCGTTTCGCCGCAAAGATCCTCGCCGAGGCACCCTCGCTGCTGGCCGAGGACCGCAAGGATCGCTCCGATTTCCTGCGCTCCTTCTACCGCCGCTACGAGGACGCTCCGATCGACCAACTCCATGACGATGCGATGGAGCACTTCAGCGAAATGCTCCTCGCCCGCTCATTCCCGGCGGCCATTCGCAGGGTCAGGGAGCATCGGGCACTGGGTCACCGGACCGTGCTGATCACCGGGGCCCTCGATTTTCTGATCGAGCCACTACGGCCTCTTTTCGACGATGTCATCTGCGCCGAACTGGACACCGCTGTCGAGCGTGACGGCACCTTGGTATACACGGGACAGCTCAACCAGGTGCCGCCGACGGTTGAGGCCCGGGCGAGCATTCTGTCCGACTATTGCTCGGCCGAGGGTCTGTCCCTCGCCCAGAGCGTGGCCTACGCCGACTCGTCGTCGGACCTTCCGTTGCTGGATGCAGTCGGATTTCCGGTCGCCGTCAACCCCGAGCCAAAACTCGCTTCGATCGCCCGCCGACGTGGTTGGTTGATCGAGGACTTCCGGTCGGCCCCCGGCTTCAGGCATCCCCTGTTGCCGATGTCGTCACGTTGGCGTGGCTCGCCCACCGGGCAACTGGTCCGACCGGGAGTGGGCCCCGGTCCAGCAGGTAGAACCCCAGCCGGAGGCCGGCCATGAAAGCTCTGGTGATCGAAAGGGACCTGCCCAGATTCGGCGCAGCCCGACTGGCTGGCTCGCTGCGACCCGGCAGTGGCGCGAAAGTCGGACCTCTCAAGCTCGACGAACTGGACGACCTGGACCTGCCGGGTGACGAATGGGTCCGGATCACGCCCCGCCTCAGCGGAATATGCGGTTCCGACCTTGCGACCGTTGACGGCAGGTCGAGTCGATGGTTCGAGCCGATCGTGTCGTTCCCGTTCATTCCGGGTCACGAGGTCGTCGCAGACCACGATGGCCGGCGCGTGGTTCTGGAACCGGTCCTTGGTTGCGTCACCCGGGGAATCAGCCCGGTATGTCCGGCCTGTGCCCAGGGTCGGCTCGGCAATTGTGAGCGACTTGCCCACGGTTGCATCGACGCCGGACTCCAGAGCGGTTACTGCTGCGACACCGGCGGTGGCTGGTCGACCGAGATGGTGGCGCATCGCAGCCAGTTGCACGACGTCCCCGACGAACTCGACGACCGGGCCGCGGTCATGATCGAACCCACTGCCTGTGCGGTGCATGCTGCCCTGTCGGCCAACATCTCGGCTGACGAGACAGTCGCTGTAATCGGAGCCGGGACCCTCGGACTCCTCACCTTGGCGGCCATCGACCGTTGGTCACCCGCCAGACGGATCATCGTCGCCGCCAAGCATCCGCACCAGAAGGAACTGGCGCAGGAATTCACCGCTAAGAGCGAGTACGTCGGCACCAGCCCGTCGTCGCTTCCTCGGGCCGTCAGAAGTGCCGTAGGGACCCAGATTGTCGAAGGCGAACACACCGAGTCGAGTGGCTGGGGCCACGACAGCCGCCTCGGTGGAGGCGCTGACGTGACGATCGACTGCGTCGGAAGTGCCGAGAGTATCCAGATGGCCTTGGCCATCACCCGACCGGGTGGTCGCATTGTGATGGTCGGAATGCCGGGGCTGCAGACCATCGACCTGACGCCGCTGTGGCAACGCGAAATCTCGCTGACCGGCGCCTATACCTATGGCATCGAGACGGTCAACGGATCCAAGATCCGGACCTTCGATCTGGCCACCGAACTGGTTGTTGCAGCGGACCTGGGCAGGCTCGTATCGGCAACCTATGCCTTGGAACGATTCAGCGACGCGCTCCAACATGCCGCAACGGCGGGAAGACTTGGAGCAGTGAAGATCGCTTTCTCCAACGTCGACCCGGATCACCGCGCCGCACCCACTATGTCCCCCAAGAAGTCCACGATGTCACCCAGGAAAGCAGGAAGACGTTGAGCAATTCGCCTCGTCCCTCCCGAAAGGTCCGCCCCTCCCCTGCGCCTGCGAGGCGGAGTGACAACCGCCCTGCTCCGCGCCCCGGGCTTGTTCTCGACGTCGACCGTTCCACTCCCCCGGTTCTGCTTCACAGCGGCGAACAATTCCGCTTGGAACGACTGCCGGCAGGACGCAGCCGGATCATCTATCCGCCCGAACCACTTCCGGGTCTGGAGCGACCACAGGAAGCGATCCGCGATGCGCTGGACAACCCGGTCGACTCGGATCCGCTGTCGGCACTGCTGTTCCCGGACATGAAGCTGACGATTGCGTTCGACGACATCTCGCTTCCGCTGCCCAAGATGCGTCGACCCGATATTCGCCAGAGGGTCATCGAAGCCGTTCTCGACCTGGCAGCCGTTGCTGGGGTGGACGACATCCATCTGATCGCGGCGTTGGCACTGCACCGCCGGATGACCGAGTCCGAGTTGCGCTACTGCCTGGGTGATCGGATCTATGACGCCTTCGCGCCCCGCGGCCAGCTCTACAACCACGATGCCGAGGATCCGGACGGCATGGTGATCCTGGGTGAGACCCGACACGGCGAAGAAGTCCAGATGTCGAAGCGCGCAGCCGAATCCGACCTGATCGTCTACGTGAACATAAACCTGGTCTCGATGGATGGCGGCTGGAAGTCGACCGCCACTGGACTCTCCGGTTACCAAGGTGTGCGCCATCACCACAACGTCAAGACGATGCGTAACGCACGGTCGTTCATGGACCAGGAGAACTCCGAACTGCACCGCAGCAATTGGCGTCAGGGCGAGGTGCTTCGCGACGCGGGGGTCAAGATCTTCCAGATCGAAACCACCGTCAACAACGACCTGTTCGGCGACGGACCGCTCTCGGTGCTTGCCAAGCGGGAGTGGGAATGGAACGCCCGGGACCGGGCAACCTTCGTCGGCGTCAAGGCCGGACTCGATCGTCTACGGCCTGCTGCCCGGCGCAAGATCCTGCACTCCTGGGAGGCCCCTTACGCGCTGACCAGCGTCCACGCCGGCGAGGTCGAAGCGGTTCACAAGTTGACCACAGCCGAGGTGTATCGCCAGCAGCTGATCCCTGTCGAGGGGCAGACCGACATCGTCCTGTACGGACTCCCCTATGTCGGTCCATACAACGTCAACTCGATCATGAACCCGGTCCTGGTCATGTGCCTGGGGCTGGGCTACTTCTTCAACATGTACAAGGGCCGTCCGGTGGTCCGCGAGGGTGGTGTGTTGATAATGACGCATCCGACCACCAAGGAATTCCACCCGATCCATCATCCGTCCTACATCGACTTCTTCGAGCAGGTCCTTGCAGAGACAACTGATCCGATCGAGATCGAGAAGCGCTACGAGACCAGCTACGCAACTGACGAGTGGTACCGACACCTGTACCGGACCTCGTACGCGTACCACGGAGTCCACCCGTTCTACATGTGGTACTGGGGTGCCCATGCTCTTGAGCATCTGGGCGGCGTGATCATCGTTGGTGGTGATCCCGCCACGGTTCGACGGCTCGGATTCAGACCGGCGTCCACCATGGCGGACGCCTTCGAGATCGCCTCGGACATCGTAGGTTCCTCGCCAACGGTCACCTATGTGAAGAATCCGCCGCTCGGTATGGCGGACGTTTCGTGACACCACCATTCGATGGACTGGGGGCCGATCTGGCGCGTCGGGTGAAGCTCCCGAGTCCCACGGGCTGGGCTCGATCCCTCGGCTTCCCCTACACCTCGGCTGCAACTCCCCGTGGAGTGGAACCCGCAGTGAAGGTCGATGATCTGGGCGACAACTACGACACGGAGTGGACCCGTTCGCCGGTGGCCCGCTACTCACGTATCGCTGCAATCGAAACCGTCGGCCGTGGAGTGGCGGCGCTCAGCTGTCGGCCGGAGATCCGCAACCTGGACCGCCTCGACGACCTGGACGGTCCGGTCATCTTCGTGGCCAACCATCACAGCCACCTGGATACGACCCTGCTGCTGACGTCGATCCCCATGCCCTGGCGACACGAACTGGTCGTGGCCGCTGCGGCCGACTATTTCTTCGACACGAAGGCCAAGGCGGCACTTGCCGGCTGGGCCTACGGCGCGGTGCCGATGGAGCGAAAGAAGGTCAGCAGACGCTCCGCCGACAGGGCAGCTGGACTGCTCAGCGACGGCTGGTCGCTGCTGATCTTCCCCGAGGGCGGACGTTCGCCCGACGGCTGGGGTCAGGTCCACAAGGGCGGTGCGGCCTATCTCGCGACCAAGCTGGGCGTGCCGGTTGTCCCGATCCACCTGAACGGGACCGGCCGGGTACTTCCGAAGGGGTCTTCCCGGCCCGAGCCTGGCACCGTGGTAATCAACTTCGGTGATCCGATCGTGGCCGATGAGAGCACCGACGCCCGCAAGTTCGTCGACATCATCGCAAGTGCCATCGAGGCCCTGGCGGATGAGACAACTAGCGATTGGTGGAGCGCCAAACAGCGTTCGTCCGCGAAATCCACTCCCTCACTCGCCGGACCGGCAATGACATCGTGGCGCCGTGACTGGACGTCGCCCGAGAAGCGCCCTCGGCGCAAAATCTCGCGGCGCTGGCCCAGCTGAGGTCACTCTTGCAGGCGCTCGGTGCCGGCCGGTCAGGTGCAGCGCTGGGCGATTTCTCGACTGCAGAACACGGTGAAGCGTCCCTGGGTTGTCGCCTTGACCCAGTTGGGGTCCTGTTCGAGTTTGTCGACAAGCTTGAGCTTCGTGTTCCAGATGATGACATCGCCGTCAGCGTCCTTGAGAGCCTTCTGCCAGTTGGGCGACAACTCCAACAGTTTGCCGTAAGCGAGGAATGTCTTGGCGTCCGGTCGATCATCCACGTAGGTATTCGCTTCGGGTCCGTAACGCCACTCCAAGTAGTTGCCGACGTACTCGTGCGAGACGGTTCGAATATCGCCGCCTATGGCATCCCTCGCCTCGAGCCAGTCGACCGCGGCCACCGGATAGGCGGAAAGGCTGTAGCTCTGGCCCGTGAAGGCAACGACTACCCCTACCAACGCGATTGCCAGGCCCATAGCAGTGAGACTCTTGGCGATCCGACCGGTCGGGAGCCCTATCGATCCGATCTGTTCCAGGCCCAGTGCCGCCAGAGGAACCATGGCGATAGCCACTATTGGCAACAGACGGAAGCCTGAAAGACCCATCAGTACAAGGAACACCACTGCCCCCGTCATTGCGTAACGCTTGTTGCGAAGACATCCGTAGACGGCGATCAGAGCAAGACCGATCATGATCCACAACTGCGGATCTCCCATCTGAACTCTTCGCCACTCGTTGTACATCTTCAGCGCTTCTCGCTCGGTGGGGTCACCGAACTGACGCGCAGGTAGCAGCATCACTGCGAAGCGGTCTGGGTACAGGCCACCTCCGACGATGGTCCCCGCCACGGCCGCAAAGACCAGACCGAAGTCGCGTCGGGTCAGCTTCCGCGCATCGATGGCCTCGGCCAGGACGAACATGCCCAGCACGGCAAGTCCATAGAGCCAGGTGCCGTGGACATTCACCCATATGGCGAATATCGGGACCAGTAGCCAGGCCGATCGCCGTTCCTTCCAGACCAGGACCGCCATTGCCAACAGGACGAACCCCGGCAGGTGGGGCCGTGCGCTTATGAACGAGATCAAGCAGAACCAGGTGAGAGCCACCGCAGTGACGATGGTCAGTAGACCAGGGTCTGAACGTCTACCCATGAAATTCGAATCTGTGGGAGTCGTCGCTAGGCGCACGACCAGAACACCCAGAAGGCCGGCTACTGCCATCGTCAGCAGCCTCAGACCCGTGGGCCCAGACACCGAGTCGACGATCGCCAACACGATCGACCACAGATAGCTCGGCACAGGAAAGGACGTTCCGGTGTACAGGAATGGGTTGCTCCGCGGTAGACCGCTGTCCAGAATCACCCTGCCGGTGGCGAGTTGGGTCAGGAAACTGTTGTCACTCAGTGCCATGGCCCCCTGCAGCGCGAGCAGCCCGCCGAAAATCGCCATCAGTGGCGCCACTCGGGGCGCTACGGGCAACGAAGAGGGCTCGTCGGCGCCAGACGGCTCACCGGAGTCAACCGGTTCAGCAGCGTCAACCGGTTCAGCAGTGCCAGACAGTCCAGCGGTACCGGACGGCTCACTGCCAGCCCGTCCCCGGGGGGTGACGTCCTGATCCTGCACAACAGATGTTGGCGGCACGACAGACATTGCTGCGTTCAGAGAGTCTTCATGATCGAGATCATGGCCGGACCCAGAACCACCAGGAACAGCGCGGGGAAGATGCAGAACACCATCGGGATGAGCATCTTCACCGGTGCCTTCTGGGCACGTTCCTGAGCGAGCTGGCGACGCTTGATGCGCATCTCCTCGGCCTGGCCGCGAAGCACACGACCGATCGACACACCGAATGTGTCGGCCTGGATGATCGCCAACACGAAGGCTCGGAGCTCAGGCACGTTGCAGCGTTGCTCCATCGCCCTCATGGCATCGGAGCGGGCAGCGCCGGCGCGGGTCTCGCCCAACATGCGGGAGAACTCCTCGGTCAATGCGCCTGGGACTGCAGCAATCACCCGGTCGAGCGCCTGCTCGAAACCCAAGCCCGCTTCGACCGAGATGGTCAACAGATCGAGGATGTCGGGAAGCTTCTGCTGGATGTCACGCTGGCGTTCCTCGACCTTGCGGTTGATCACCGAATCGGGGCCAATCAGCAGGACCAGCATCAACAGGACGCCTACACCGAGGCGCATCTTGCCCTCGAATGGTCCGAGCTGCGCCACGAAAATCAGGATGAAAGTGAGTGCCGCACCGATAACGGTGGCGACACGGATTGCGAGAAACCTGTCGACGGCCTGGGGGTTGGAGTTGCCCATGTAGATGAACTTCTGTCGGACCTTCTCGACATATCCGACTGGGGTCAGGCGGCGACCGAGGTTGGTCAGGCCGCTGAGCATCGGGGCGAGCGCCCGATCCTTGAGCGGGTCCAGCATCTGCTGGTCTCGTTGGCTCTCGATCTCGTAGCCGTCGAGCTGACGCAGGGAGCTGCGTACCATCTGACGCTCATCGAGCTGGCTGAGAATCGTGTAGAGGATTAGGCCGACCGCTGCCGCGATCATTAGTGCCGGAAGAATCAGAACCAGTGACATCTGCTCAAACCTCGATCGTTACGGTCTTCTTCATCCATGCGAACCCGATGCCCATCATCACCATCGCCGAGACGATGAGCGCGTAGCCGAGGCCGGGTGTGAAGAGTTCCTTGATGTACTCCGGATTCATGACGTACATCACCAGGGCAAGAACCGGTGGCAGAGCACCGATGATGATTGCGCTCATCCTGCCTTCGGCGGTGAGGGTGGAGACGTCGCGTCGGAGTCGTTCTCGTTGGGTCATCGTGTCAGCCACGGTCATGAGCAGTTCGGCAAGATTTCCGCCGACCTCTCGCTGGATGCGGATCGCCATCACGGCCCAGGCGAAATCGTCGCTGTCCATCCGGGTTGCGACGGCTTCCAGCGACTCCTCCAAAGATCGTCCCAGACGGGTTTCAGTGACCACTCGGCGTAGTTCACGGCCCATCGGCTCCGAAATTTCGGTCGAGACGGATTCGAAGCCCTGCCCGATCGAATAACCGGCGCGCAGCGTGCCGCTCAACAGAGTGAGCATGTCAGGAAGCTGATTGACGAACGCCTTGCGACGGCGGCGGATACGGATGTCGAGCCATGCCCGCGGCACCATGATGGTGACGGCGCCGACCACGAGGGCGGCGAGCAGGTTGCGGGTCAGGCCCAGCACCATCAGTACCGCCAGGGCTGCCGATGCTGCCAGGAAGAACATGACTTCGGCTGCACGCAACGGGACGTTGGCCTGCTCGAGCTTCATGTCGAGCTTCTCGGTCATGCCACGCCTGTCGGCGATATCGCCCGTCAGTTCGACGGCACGGCGGATGATCGGAACCGTGGCGTGGGCGTCGTCGTGTACCTCGAACTCCTCTGGCTTCTCACCGTAGGGATCTTCGTAGACCTCAAGTCGTCGGACCAGGTCGGTGTTGTTGGGCATCACCAGCGAGATGACTGCCCAGAAGAGCATCACGGCGGCGACTGCACCGAGGAGGACGATCAGCCACATGAAGGCCGGATGTGCGATAACACTGCTCAGTCCACCGCCGGAGTCGATCGCCGGCGCAAGTGCTACCGAACCGACACGTAGCGCCCCGGGGACGAACGACAGCTCGGCTGTTGCCTGGCCGACCTTGAGGGTTAGCGGGGTAAGCACATCCCTGCCGTCCATCCTGGGAATGCTCAACCGGAAGCGACCGCTCATTGTCTCTGCAACGGACTTGAACGCCCCGGCGAGCTCCTCGTCGTTGTTGACCGCCGTAATCGTTCCGCCCAGATCGGCGACCATCTCATCGAGCTTGGTCGTGTCGGTTCCGAGCGGGATGGTGACAACCTGCAGGTCGACACCCGCACGTCGCATTGCCGAGATTGCCTTGGCAGATCCACCGTCGGCCTGTGAGCTCGGCGAGGCCGTGAACAACACGATTGTTCCGTCGCTGGTGATCCCACGGTCCGAAAGCATGTCGGCGGCTCTTGACAGACCAGCCCATGTGTTCGAGACGCCCAAGGGATGGATTCCACTCAGCGAGGCCTCTATCTGCCCTGCCGAGCTGGTCAGTCCCTGCTCCTGGGTTGCAACATCTCCCGTCGAGACGATGCCGAGGTGGTCAACCGATCCGTTGCCCGGTACGAGGGGCGCAAGGGCCGCCTTGGAGAGCTGCACCGTTGCGTTACCCAGCGACTGGGCATTGTCAAGCACGACCACCACATCGCTGGTGCGCCCGGCGTCGGAGTTCAACTTTGCCGAGGTGGGTTCGACCGACCGTCCGTCAACCCTGACCGCGACATCGTCGACAGATGCGCCGGTCAGCCAACCTTCAACCACGGTGTAGTCGCCGGTGGCGTCGACGCTACGAACAGAGATCCCGGTTGCTGAGCCGCCCGCAGATCCGTCCTTGGCGTCGGGATTGCCGCCGCTCTGGGCTCCGGCCGTGCCGGCTACCAGCAACGTCATCGCAATAGAGATGAATAGAGCAATACGGAGGGCGGATCGCTTCTGCAATCGGGTCCGCGCTCGATGTGAACCCTCGGAGCGTGCGGTCACAGCCGGCTCACAGCCTTGCGTTCAGCGCCATCGGGCGAGAACATCTCGGCGCCCAGGCGGATTCCCTGGTCGGCCAGCTTCTCGGCGAACTTCGGTCGAATTCCGGTGGCCTTCAGCTGTCCCCGGTAACGGCCGTGTTCATCCACACCTGCTCCGAAGTCGAACAGGAAGATGTCCTGAAGGGTGATGACCTCGCCCTCCATGCCCTGGACCTCGGTGATGTGGGTGACGCGTCGCGTACCGTCACGAAGGCGGGTCAACTGGACGATGACATCGATGGCAGAAGCCATTTGCTCACGGATCGCCCGGACGGGCAGGTCGAAACCTGCCATCAGCACCAGGGTCTCGAGGCGGGCCAGGGTGTCACGGGGGCTGTTCGCGTGGACTGTGGTGAGGGACCCGTCGTGGCCGGTGTTCATGGCCTGGAGCATGTCCAGGGCTTCGCCGGAACGACACTCACCGACGACGATCCGATCAGGACGCATACGGAGGGTGTTCTTGACCAGGTCACGAATGGTGACCTCGCCACGGCCTTCCACATTCGGAGGACGGGACTCCATCGACAGGACGTGCTCCTGGTGGAGCTGCAGTTCCTTCGCATCCTCCACGGTGACGATTCGTTCGTCATCGGGGATGAAGCTCGACAGCACGTTGAGCATCGTCGTCTTACCGGTACCTGTACCGCCGGAGACGACACCGTTGAGGCGACCGACGATGCACGCCTGCAGGAATCTGGCTGCGTGTGCGTTGACCGAACCGAAGCGGATGAGGTCGTCGATCTGAAGCGGATCTGTCGCGAACTTACGGATGGTCAGGAAGGGACCGCCGACCGCCAAGGGTGCGACCACCGCGTTCACACGGGAGCCGTCGGGTAGACGGGCATCGACCATCGGAGTCGATTCGTCGATGCGACGTCCGATTTCCGAGACGATCTTGTCGATGACCCTGCGGACGTGGTCCTCGTCGAGGAACCGCACAGCCGGGTCCTTGGTGAGCTTGCCGTCGCGCTCGACGAACACCCGCTCGGGGCCATTGACCATGATTTCCGTGACAGCCTCTTCCTTGAGGAGGCAGTCGATCGGCCCGTAGCCGAGGATGTCGTCGGAAACGTCCTGAATGAGTCGGGCCTTGTCGGCGGCCGACAGTGGCACCCGCTCCATGGCGATCGCGGTGTGCAACTGCTCGTGCACCCGGCGACGCAGGTCATCCTCGGAGAGGCGACGGTCGAACAGGATCGGGCCCAGTTCGTCGATCAGTTGCTGGTGGATGCGGTGGCGCAGTTCTGCAACAGCCGGGTCCTGGCGCGGCGGTGTAACTGCATGCCTCGGAGCCGCATGGTCCGAGTTCGACGGAGCTGAGCTTCCCGGAGTTCCGGACCCTCCGGGACCCCCCGAGGGTTGCAGGTTGTTGATTCGTTCGGACAGAGACACTGAGGGCTCCAAGGTTTCCGGGAGTTTGACTGGGTATGGAATTTCAGAATCGGGTCACACCCGATTCATCGGCGCTTCTTGGGGGCTTCCTTGGGAAGGAACATTTCGGCAAGAGACTGGATCGCCTTGCTGACACCGGACTTTGGTGAGTGCAGTACGACGGGTTCACCCTTGTTGACCGACTGTGGAACGACGATGTCGCTCGGAATGAGCACATCGGCCTTGATCTGGAGCGTCCGTTCAACCTCTCCGATGTCGAGCTTCACCTTGGAATTTGCCCTGTTGAGGACGAGGAGGAGCTTCTCCATCGGCGTGTTCAGCAGTCGCAAGGTCTGTAGACCGATCTTGACGTTCTTGATGTTCGGGATGTCCATGCCGGCGACGAGCATGACCTTGTCGGAGATCTCGACGAGACCCAGGACGACGTCGTTGAAATATGCCGGTGTGTCCACCACCACGTAGGAGCAGAAGGACCGCAGCATCTCGACGATGGCGATCATCTCGGCAGCCCCAACCTGATCTGCAAAGGCAGGCTCGAGTGGAGCTGGAAGCACCTTCAGGCCAGACGGCTCATGGGTGACGAGGAGGCTTTCGAGCAGAGCCGGATCGAGTCGATCCAGAGCCGAAACGGCATCCACGATTGTGTGGTGCGGCGAGAGCTTGAGCATCACCGCGACGTCACCGAACTGCAGGTCTGCGTCCACCAGGCAGACCGGCTTGTCGGAACGCTGCGCCAGGGCTACGGCGAGAGACGTTGACAGAACCGACTTTCCGGCTCCGCCCTTGGTCGAGAATACGGTCAGAACCTGACCGTTCACCGAATCTCCAGCGGTCAACCCGGAGACGGGAACCTCGGGCCCGGTCGACGGTGTCGAGGCCTCGTCGCTCCCGGCCTCGCTCGCAACCGTTGCAGGCACGACGGCCGATGAGACCTTGGGCGACTGGTCCAGTGTGATGGCGAGACGCTGCACGGCCTGGGCCAACGCACCCGAATCGCCACCCAGCGCCAGAACATCGCGTACGCCGGCACGCAGCGCCTGCTGGAGCATCGTCGTGGTCAACTCTTCGACAATCAGAATCGTCGCCACCGTTGGATACTGACCGACGACACGTTCAGCTATGTGCAACGTGTCCTCGTCGGAACAGGACGGTCCGAGCACGGCAACCACTGGCACCGTGCCGGTGAGCCTGGCGGTCAGTTCTTCGATGCTGGCGAACGGTGTGACACCGCTGCTGAGTAGCGAAACGATCCGCTCCCGGGTCGGGGCGTGGGATTCCACAACCGCGACGGACACTCGAATTGCCGCAGGCGATGGAACGGAAGCGGAATCCGAGCCCTGATCCTCGATTGGATCTACTGGACTCGATGTCATCATGAAGTCGCTCACTTGCCCTTCGCCCCAGCTGCCTGCTCCGGGTACGGGCTGATTCCGAGTTCACCGGAGAATGTGGGCACCGTTCCCCTGAAGGGAAGTGGCACGGGCTCGTAGTCGGGACGATTGAGGGTCACCGAAAGCCCAAGATCTCTCAATCCGGTCAGCAGAACTGCCTGATCGGGGGGAAGTTGCACGGTTAGAAGGCCTGACGCGGCAGGTGCCGTCGCGGCAGGGGCTTCCGCGCCTTCCTCGACCGGTGCTGCTGGCTTGGGGGCGTCGATGTTCTGGCCAACTGCTACCACCTTGACGTCCTGGAAGACGGTGACATAGGCGCTGGGGAGGACCCAACCCCCACCGGGAGCCAATCCCTTGGCCTCTTCTTCGTTGACCGGGGTTGTCTTGGCGAGAATGTTGATCGAGTCGCCGACCTGGATCAGCGAGGCGACACCCGATGTGTCGTCGGTCGAGATGGTGACAGCGACGTTGCCCTTGTCCAGCATGCTGGCGTTGGACCCCGTACGGGCATCGGGAGATACGAACATCGTCGTGGTGATGATCTCGCCACCCCCCAGGTCAACGGCCGAGACCTGCCCACTGATTTCGGCGCTTCGCGATACCACGTTGGTCGGGAGGTCGGCTCGTCGACGCTTTGCGGTGCTGATCATCTTGGCGCCGACAGCTTCGTCGGCCGAGGAACCAGCGGACATGGGGCCGGTGGCGACAAGCACCTCCACCAGCTGATTCCGCTCGGCATTGTCGTTCTCCACCCCTCTCACGTAGTTCAAGGTCAAAAAGGCCGCGAGGCCTCCGATGACGATTGCTCCGATGAGGATGAGTGTTCTGCGTGAACTCACTGTTGTCTCTCCGTGCGGCTTGGGAGGGCCATCGAGAACTCCCCGACGCCGAAACCTGACGGTCGCCCGAGAGTGTTGCTGCGGCTTGGAATTCGCTGTCATCTCTCGTTCGGCCGAAATCTCGCCTTACTTAAAGAATCTGGCGAGATCCTTGAAGCAAAACAAAGACGGACCCCGCTGGGCGGGATCCGTCTTTGATACTTACCTGGAAATATTTGGAATTGAGCCTTTCGGCCCGGTCAACCCTCGCTGTCAGCTGTAGCTGCTCAGCTTTGGCTGTCAGCTTTACCTGTTCAGGCTTCGCCGGCTTCCTGTTCCCCTGCTTCGTCGGCTGGGGCCTCGTCGGCTGCAGCTTCCTCGGCCGGGGCTTCGTCGGCTGCGTCTACCGGAACAGCTGCCTGCTCTTCGGAACCCTCTTCGATGGGATTGCCACTCGGGTCCAGACCCTGCTCGGCGTAATACTCGGCCCAGGCTTCCTGACCTTCAGAGGTGGTGTCGGGATCGAACTGCGGGCCGGTGTAGTTACCCTCGGCATCGTAGTGCTGCTCACCGAAGTGCTGCTGGTACTCGGCTGCAACGACGCCACCTTCGGCGGCCTGCTTGATCGACAGCGATATGCGGCGACGTTCGAGGTCCAGGTCGATGATCTTGACCCAGAGTTCCTCGGCCGGGGTGACAACCTGCTCGGGAAGGTCGACGTGGTGAGCCGACATTTCGGAGATGTGCACCAGACCTTCGATGCCGTCGCCAACCTGGATGAAGGCGCCGAACGGGACCAACTTGGTGACACGCCCGTAGACGAGCTCTCCAACCTGGTGGTTCGATGCGAACTCCTGCCAAGGATCCTGCTGGGTGGCCTTGAGGGAAAGCGAGATGCGCTCGCGGTCCAGGTCGACTTCGAGAACCTCGACCTCGACCTCGTCACCGACGGTGACAACCGAACCGGGATGATCGACGTGCTTCCAGGACAGCTCGGAAACGTGGATGAGTCCGTCCATGCCACCAAGATCGACGAAGGCGCCGAAGTTGACGACGCTCGACACGACACCGTTGCGACGCTCGCCGGGCTTGAGGTTGGCGAGGAAGTCTTCGCGCTGTTCCTTCTGGGTCTCTTCGAGCCAGGCACGGCGGGACAGAACGACGTTGTTGCGGTTCTTGTCCAGTTCGATGATCTTGGCTTCGAGCGTCTTGCCGACGTAGGGCTGCAGATCCCGGACCCGACGCAGTTCGACGAGCGAGGCGGGAAGGAAGCCTCGGAGACCGATATCGATGATGAGGCCGCCCTTGACGACTTCGATGACGGGACCGGAAACGACGCCCTCGTCTTCCTTGATCTTCTCGATCGTTCCCCAGGCACGCTCGTACTGGGCACGCTTCTTGGAGAGGATCAGCCGACCTTCCTTGTCCTCCTTCTGGAGAACCAAGGCCTCGACGACGTCGCCGACGGTGACAACTTTGCTCGGATCGACCTCGTTGCGGATCGAGAGCTCACGGTTGGGAATTACTCCCTCGGACTTGTAACCGATATCTAGGAGAACCTCTTCACGGTCAACCTTGACCACCGTTCCAGTGACGATCTGACCGTCATCGACGGCGACCATGCTGGCAGCGTAGGCATCTTCGAGAGACTGGCCTTCGAGATCATTGAACGTGATCTGGCGTGGAACGTATTCGGTTTCGCCCATATCTGCGACCGCATCTTCTTGCGGCTGGGCCTCTTCGGCGGTGGTCGTGGGGGTGTCGGACACTTGGCAACTCTTTAATCAGTAGAGGGATGGGACATTGCTGTTACTGCTCTGGCTGCTTCTAAGACTCCAAGCGCGCCAAACCTTCTCGGAGAATCGCACAAGGCTAGTCCGCCCGGTTCCCTACCCGAAACTGAGCGGTCGAGACCCGGTTCGATGGGGCGACGTCATTCGGCCCGCCCGGCGACGAGCAGTCACCCCCGACCTGCGATGAGCAGGAACTCATAGGTGTCGATATTGGGCTCCTCCCGCCGATAGCCGCCGGGAATCACCGAGTAGATGTTTTCGACAACCAGGCCGCAGCGCTCAGCGAGCATTCGAAGTTCCCGCGGTGTGTAACAGGTCGTCCAGAGTTCGGAGCCGACCTTTACACCGGCACCGTCGATCAGTTCGGTCGTCTCATGATTGACCGCACTCGCTGCCGCGAACTGATCCTGCTCTTCCAAGTAGCGAACCTGGAAATACGACGAGAACGCCGAAACGGCGATTCGCCCCCGGCTGCGCAGCGCCTGCCGCATGCCGCTCAGAACTGCACTGTCGGCACCAAGGTTCTGGGGGTCGCCCGCGAGCGGATTACCTCCGAGGCCGAACGCTCCCTGACACAGCGAAATGGCCGCGTCCGCCACTCCGTCAAAATCGAGTTGGCGAGCATCACCCCGGACGAACTCGACCAGGTCCCCTACTCCAGCATCAGCTGCAAGCTCTCGGGCCACGCGGATGAACTCCTCGCTGATGTCCACCCCTACGACCCGGATTCCCCGGCGGGCGAGTTCGACCGCGTGTCTGCCTGGCCCACATCCGACGTCGAGGACCGTCATTCCGTCTACCAGACCAAGCTCATCGACGAGGAAATCGACCTCCTGCCTGGTGCCCTTGGTGAACGAGTAGCGAAGGTACGCCGATCCAAGGTGATCGGCGACGTCCTCGAACCAGTGGCGATCAGGCTGCGTCCCGGGGTGGGGTGGTGTGCTCAACCCTTGGCCTCCGCCCAACTCTTGCCTCTGGACAGGTTCACGGCGAGTGGCACCCTCAGATCGAACGCGCCCGACATGGCGTCGAGCACGACCGCCTCGACCTTGTCGTATTCACCCGGAACGACCTCGACGATCACCTCGTCGTGGACCTGCAGGATCACTTCGCTGCGTAGGTCCTTGGCGTCGAGTTCCGAGTCGAGCCTGACGAGCGCGACCTTGAAGATGTCGGCGGCCAGACCCTGGATGGGTGCGTTCATCGCTTGGCGTTCACCGGCAAGTCGGACGTTGCGCTGACCCGAGGAAAGCTCGGGTATCCGGCGGCGGCGGCCGAACACCGTTTCGGTGTAGCCCCTCGTCCGGGCTTCTTCGACGGTCCGTTCCATGAAGGCCCGCACGCTGGGGAAGGCTGCGAAGTATGCGTCGAGAATGACCTGCGCCTCGGATGTGGGAATCGCCAACCGTTGAGCGAGTCCGTAGGCCTCCATCCCGTAGGCCAGACCGTAGGAGACCATCTTGGCCTTGGCGCGTTGAGCGCCGACGACCTGGTCAGCATCGACTCCGAACACCCGCGCAGCAGTTGTCGTGTGGATGTCCTGACCGGTGGTGAATGCCTCGATCAGCCCGGGGTCCTCGGAGAGGTGTGCGATGACCCGCAGTTCGATCTGGTTGTAGTCGGCCACCAGAAACTCGTTGCCTTCCTCAGGAACGAACGCCTCGCGGAACCGGCGACCGTCTTCGGACCTAACAGGAATGTTGTGGAGGTTCGGAGCGTCGGAGGAAAGGCGTCCGGTTCTGGCAACCGTCTGGTTGAACGTCGCATGGATGCGGCCATCGGCTGCGACCTCGGCGAACAGCCCTTCGCCATAGGTCGATCGGAGTTTTTCAACCTCGCGGTAACGCAAGAGATGTTCAATTATCGGATGCTCGCCGCGAAGCTTTTCGAGAGTCGCCTGATTGGTCGAATAGCCGGTCTTGGTCTTCTTGCCCGGAGTCAGGGCCAGCTTCTCGTACAGGATTCGACGCATCTGCGGTGTTGAATTGACGTTGAAGTCCTCACCCGCGGCTTCGATGATCGCGGCTCGCTCGGCGTCGGCCTGATCGGTCAAATCAGCGATCAGTGCGCCGAGGACCTCAGTGTCGACACCTATTCCGCGGTGCTCCATCTTGGCGAGGACCCTCACGAGTGGAACTTCGACTTCGTCGTTCAGCCGGGACAGGCCCTGGGCCTCGAGTGCATCCAACAGTGCCTTAGCGAGTACGGCCGAACCGAGAGCGTCGCGCGCGGTCTTCTGGGCGACCGAGATGGTCGACTCGCCGAAGTCCAACTGACCGGCTGGGGTCACCCCCTCATCCGCCAGTTCTGCCGCCAGATAGCGCCGGGTCAGGTCACGCAGCTCATAGGACGAGTCCGCCGGATCCAACAGGTAGGCCGCGAGTTTCGTGTCGAGCAGCAGTCCGGTGATATCCAGATCGAGCGCCAGCAGCGACCGCAGGATGGGCTTGGCATCATGGGCTGCGACGACCTTTGCCCCACAGAGCAGAGCCGTCAGCTGCTCGCCCAACGCGTCGAACATGTTCGCCGGAACCCACAGCACCTCGCCCAGTTCGGCGTCGACGACAAAGGCCAAGCCCTGTAGAGGACTACGTCCCGCTTCTCCCTCCCAGGCCGCCGCCATGGCGAGTACCTCTGAACCAACCAGTGCACCGAGCGCAGAACGCACATCGTCCAAGGTCTCGACATCGAGAACCTCGGCCTCGATCACCGTGACGCCCTCATCGTGGGTGCCTTCCCCGAATACGGTGGGGAAGGCGCCCGGGAGCCTCGGTAGCAGCGACGGAAACTCGAGCAGTTTGAACAGGTCGGTCACCTCATCCGGGTCGATCGTGCCCTGGCGGAGTTCGCTCAGGTCGACCCCCAGATCCACGTCGCGCACCAGACGCATCATTTCCAGATTGGAACGGGCTTGTGCCTCGTGCTCCTCGAGGTTCTGTCGGAGCTTTGGCGTCTGTTCTGCGGTGGCCGCGAAAATGCCGTCGAGACCGCCGTACTTGTTGATCAACTTGGCCGCGGTCTTCTCTCCGACTCCCGGTACGCCGGGGAGGTTGTCCGAAGGGTCTCCCCGCAGCGCGGCGTAGTCGACGTACTGGGTGGGTGTCACCCCGGTCCGCTCGAAGATCCCCTTTTCGTCGTAGAGGGCATAGTCAGACACTCCACGTTTGTTGTAGAGAACCTTGATCGCCGGGTCGTGCACCAGTTGGTAGCTGTCACGGTCGCCGGTGACGACGATGACTTCATCACCGACGGATTCGGCGTAGGTGGCGAGCGTTGCGATCACGTCGTCGGCCTCGAAGCCTGCCTTGGTGACGATGGGCAGCTTGAAGGTCTCGACCACCTGACGGACCAGACCCATCTGTTCGCGCAGGATGTCGGGGGTCGACTCGCGGTTTGCCTTGTAGGTATCGACCATCTGGTGCCTGAAGGTGGGCTCGGGCAGGTCGAAAGTGACCACGACCTGGTCTGGTTCGTGATCCCTGATCAGGTTCAGCAGCATCGAGGTGAACCCGAAGACGGCGTTGGTCACCTGGCCCGAAGCCGTCGTCATGTCGGTCGGCAGAGCGAAGAACGCCCTGTAGGTGAGGGAGTTCCCGTCGATGAGCATCAGTGTCGGCACGGTGCCGACAGTACAAGCTCAGAGGGACACCCTCAGGGCGTGAGGGTCCCCGACAGAATCTCTGTGGATACGTCCTTCATCGAGCGACGCGACTTCATGGCGGTCTTCTGGATGAACTCGAACGCCGCCTTCTCACCGAGACCGTGGTCGTCCATCAAAATGCCCTTGGCGCGATCGATGGTCTTGCGTGCCTCGAGCCGGTCGGTGGCGTTCTCGACCTCGGCGACCAGAGCCTTCTCGTCCTTGAACCTGGCAATCGCGACCTCGATCGCAGGAGCCAGGTCGTGGCGTTCGAAAGGCTTTACGACGTATCCGTGGACACCGGCGTCACTCGCCTCGTCGATCAATTCCCGCTGCGAGAACGCGGTGACCAGAACCACAGCGGTCAGACGCTCGGAATTTATGATCCGTGCTGCCGAAATGCCGTCCATGCCGGGCATCTTGATATCCAACAGGACGACATCCGGGGCCTCCTTGCGGACAAGTTCAACTGCTTCGTCCCCGCGCCCGCATTGGCCAACTACTTCGTAGCCCTCTTCCTGGAGTAGTTCGCACAGGTCCATTCTGATGATGGCTTCATCCTCTGCGACGACGACTCTGGTTGGCACCTTTGAGTTCCTAACTGAGCTTTGGGGTGCGGGCGGGCACCGGGTGGGACATCCTACTTTTGGTTCAGCGTCGCTTGGCGGCCAGCTGGTCAAGAAGTTCGTCCTGGTCCGTTTCGAGCTTCCTGATCCGGGCGACCAGGTCTTCTCGATGACGGCTCATGGACGCAGAAGTCTGCTGGGCGTCAACGTTGTCGACCCGGTCCTGTGGCGAGTCCGACACAATTGACCTGAGTCTCGTATCGTCAGCGATTTCCGAGAAATGCAGGGCTTGTTCGTCGGTGACGCGCAGATCTTCCCTGGCTTCGACCAGCTCTCGACTGATGCGACGCAGGCGACGCTCGATGAACATTCCCACGTCGACAGTGTACGGAGGTGGGAGGCGAATTCGGGTATCTCCGAGCCGATGTGACAGAGAAACACGCTGGGACTTCGCGACACTTGTTCTGTGCAACTGGACCATTGGCGGGTTTCCGACGGCTATTTCAATACCGGAGGCCAGTGGGTCGCCACCGATGAAGATGTTCGCCGGGCACTTCACGCAAGCCTCGGCGGCAACATCAACAGATCCGGCGATGATCAGAGTGATATCGCAGCAGACGGTTCCGCCCGCTCTACCGGCGGCGGGCCCGAACTGCTCCCGACATGGTTCGTCAAGCACGGAGACGCACCGTCGATAGACGGATCGGCGCTGCTGACCCTGGAGGACGGCAGCGAAGTGATCGCCTCGGACAGACTTCCGCCAGATCTGCCCCTCGGCTCACACCGGTTGGTTCCCGATGACGGTGGGAGGGTCACCAATCTGTTCGTCGTGCCGACCCGACAGGCCCAGCCATCCCGGGGGTGGGGCTGGGCGAGTCAGCTCTACGCCACCCGCTCAGCCGGAAGTTGGGGCCACGGCGATCTGGCCGACCTCGGCAGGCTCGCAAATTGGGCGTCGTCGATGGGTGCGGGTCTGGTGGCCCACAATCCGCTGGGGTCGAGCCTTCCCCTTCCGAGTCAGGAGCCGTCGCCCTATTTCGGGTCGTCGCGTCGGTTCCTGTCGCTTCTCTATCTGAACGTCGAACGTGTCGTTGGTGCCGACCGGATCGCTCCGGAATTGGACGGCCTGGCCCGAGCAGGTCGAGGGCTCAACGATGACCGGATGATCGACCGGGACAGGGTCTTCGCCCTGAAGATGGCCGCAGTCGAGCGGATCTGGGGCGAGATCAGATCCGACCAGCGCGTCGTGTCCATTGTGGGCAATTCCGACCGCTCCCTGATCCGACACAGCGTGTTCTGCGCGTTGGCCGAGACCTACGGGGTCGGATGGCCCGCCTGGCCAAGCAGCTTGCGCCACCCCGACTCCCCCGCTGTCGAAGAATTCCGTCGGGCCAACGCCGACCGGGTCGACTTCTGGTGTTGGGTCCACCTGGAACTGGAGCGGGAACTAGCCGAGGCGTCCAAGGCCGGGGCCGGACTCATGGCGGACCTGGCCGTCGGCTTCGATCCTGACGGCTCCGACGCCTGGGCCGACCAGGACTTCTTGGCGCTGGACTGTCGGGTCGGCGCCCCCGGGGACGACTTCAACCCGGACGGCCAGGACTGGGGGGTCACCCCATACGTGCCGTGGAAGCTGCGGAACGCCGGCTACGAACCGTGGCTCCGGACGCTGCGGCCCATACTGCGCAACTGTGCGGGTCTGCGGATAGATCACGTCATGGGACTGTTCAGACTGTTCTGGATACCGGCCAGCATCGATCCGGCAGACGACCGCGACAGCGGAGCACGCCAGGTTCGTGTCGACGGGAGCGGATCGGTTCGGGCAATCGGCGCGTACGTCTACCAGTACGGGACCGAGTTGCTGGACCTCGCGTTGATGGAAGCGGCGAAAGCCGGCGTCTGGCTCGCCGGGGAGGATCTGGGCACCGTCGAGGACGACGTCCGATCCGCCATGAACTCGCGTGGAGTGCTCGGCTACAGGGTCGGCTGGTTCGAGGACGTCGACCCCTCGAACTGGCCGGTCGACACGGTCGGATCATTGAACACCCATGACCTGGCGACGGTTGCTGGAGTGTGTCAATTGGCCGCGGGTCTCACTGAGGATGGTCCCGAACCTGACGACGCTGACGAGGACCAAGCAGTCGATGACCGGCCCGTCGATGACAACGATCGGCTACTTGTCGAACGACTCGCCCGGCTCGCAGGCATCGGCTCGTCAAACGCGAGCGACCAGACCGCTGCGAGTGTCGACGCCGTGATCCTCGCGGCGCACGAATCGCTCGCAGGCGCTGGGAGCGCTGTCGTGTTGTCATCCCTGGACGACTCCCAAGCCCTCATCGAGCAGCCGAACCATCCCGGGACGGTCGACGAATTTCCGAACTGGCGCCTGGCGCTACCGGTCCCAATCGAGGACTTCGACACCACGCTGGCACCCCAGATCGCTGAGGCGATGATCTCTCGCCACAACAGCCACCGACGGGCAGGGGGTAGCGATGCCTCCGATAGCCTCGGCCCGCAGTCCCTTTGACCCGCAGTCCCTTTGACCCGCAGTCCCTTTGAGAAGTCATGAGGCAGAAGTGAGCGATCTAGTGCGGAACGGCCTGTCATCGGTCAGTCCCAAAGCCATCGAACCCCGGATGATCGATGTTCCCGGCATCAAGAACCTGCGAGACGTCGGTGGCCTGATCACCGCAGACGGTCGTCGATTGACACAGGGACTGATTCTTCGCTCGGCGCAACTCGGGGCCGAAGATCCGAGGACCCTGGACGGACTGGCGGCGCTGGGACTCGAGCGGGTCTTCGACCTTCGGACCATCCACGAGACCGAGGCCCTTCCGGACGCAGTGCCTGATGGTGTCGACGTGGTCCACTTGGACGTGCTCGCCGGCACATCGGAATCGGTCGCAACCGGCCTTGAAGACCTATTCGAGGACCCCGCCGCCGCAATGGACATACTGCGAGAAGGCAGGGTGGAGCTGCACTACCTCCACACCTACAAGGAGTTGGTGCACCTCGATAGCGCGCGGACTTCATACACGTCCCTCTTCACGGAACTTGCGGACGGAAAGGTCTCGCTCTTCCACTGCACTGCAGGCAAAGACCGTACGGGGTGGGCCGCGGCGTCGCTCCAGTTGCTGTTGGGTGTTCCGCTGGACTCGGTCATCGCCGATTACCTGGCCAGCAATGGGCCGACCATGGAGCTGTTCCAGCCGATCCTCGACTCCTTCACAGCGGTTGGCGGTGAACCGGAGCTACTCGCACCGGTGTTCCAGGTCGATGCCGCCTATCTCAACTCAGCCATGGCGGAAGTTTCGGCTCTGTTCGGTGACATTGACGGCTACTTCAAGGAAGGCCTCGGCCTCGACCGCGACATCACCGACGCACTCCGCCACAACTTGCTCCAGCCCGGCTGATCTACCCACCGCTCAGCACCTGACCGGCACTGCGGCCAACGGGAGAACTCCACAGCCAAAAACGATGAAACCCCTGAACCCGAAGGTTCAAGGGTTTCCGATGTCTCGCGACATCCAATTGGTGCCCGGGGCGGGACTTGAACCCGCACGCCCTTTCGGACAGCGGATTTTGAGTCCGCCGCGTCTGCCATTCCGCCACCCGGGCGAGGGGGAGAACTCTACTCGTTCCGTCGATCTAATATTGACCACATGTCCGGCTCAACCGACAACTCGAAGCGCCGAAGTCCAGCACTGCGAATCCTGATTTTCGTGGTGCTGACCGTCGGTCTTGCGACACTCGTCCGTAAGTGGGCGCTGTCCAAGTCCGACCAGGAGTTCGAGGCACGCCTTCGGGCAGCCGACGAAGCCAGAGACTGACGCGTCATCCCCTTGGGCCTAAGCCGTCCGGTCGATTCCGAACGCCAGGGCTGAAAACCCTGATCAGGCTGCTGCGCCGGCCTTCAGGGCGGCCAGCAGCTTCTTGGGGGTGTCCTTCGGGCTGATCTTGTACCAGACCTGTTCGAGCTTGCCCTTCTCATCCACCAGGAAGGCCGAGCGGATGATTCCCATGTACACCTTGCCGTAGAGCTTCTTCTCACCCCACACGCCGTACTTCTCGGCGATGGCGTGGTCCGGGTCGGACAACAGCGGAAACTCCAAGCTGTACTTGTTGTCGAAGTTCTCGAGCTTCTCGGGCAGATCGGGGCTGATCCCCAAGATCACGGTGTCGCCGATCTCGTCGGCGATGTCGCGCAATCCACACGCCTGGGACGTACATCCGGGGGTGTTGGCCTTTGGGTAGAAGAAGATCAGTACCTTGCGACCGGCGAACTCGGAGAGTCGCACCTTTTCGCCGGCCTGGTTCTTCAGAGTGAAAGCCGGAGCTTTCTTTCCGATGGTCAGTCGATCGTCGACATTGCTTTCAGCCATGCCGTCACAGTATCCGCAAGCTGTGGCGGCCGACGGCGAACGCGACAAGGGGCCGCCCGGATTGGACGACCCCTTACCGCACTAGTTCAGCTACAGCGCCGAAGCGATGCAGCCCTAGATCACTTGCCTGACTTGGCCCGTGCCTTCAGCTTGGCTCCGGCGCTCACCTTGGCGGCGTTGGATGCTGCAACCTGGAGCGGCTCACCCGTCTGTGGGTTGCGGCCCATACGGGCTGCGCGCTTGGTCTGCTCGAACTTGAGGAAGCCAGGAATGGTCAGGGCCTCTTTGCCCTTGGCCACGATGTCACCAGCGATGCTCTCGAAGGTGTCCAGAACTGCCTGGACGTCCTTCTTGGAAATGTCGGTGCGCTGGGCGATGGTCTCTACGAGTTCTGTCTTGTTCATGGATGTTCCTCCTGATTATCGATCATCTGACGTGCCGACCGATTCCCCAACCAGCGTCGATCGATCGGGACGGCAAATTGCAACCATGTAACTATCACGGATTCAGCACGTTGTGAAGCACAAACGTTGAATTCTCGGGGTTTTCTCGAATTGTTCCTCAGGGTCATCCAGCGTCGATCGCGGCGCGGAACTCGCCGATCAACTCCCCCACGGCTTCGGGCGAACCAGTTTCGAGTACCCGGCGAACGATTGCGGAGCCAACTATTACTCCGTCGGCCTCCTCGCAGACCTCGGCTGCCTGCTCCGGAGTCGACACTCCAACTCCGACGAGCACCGGCAGGTCCGTGAGCTGTTTAACGCGCTTCGCAATTACTTTCGCGGTGGATGCGAGTGACTCCCGCTCCCCCGTTATACCCAGCAGGCCCACGGCATAGACGAATCCGCGTGCCCTGGCGACGACGCGTTCGAGTCGCTCATCAGAAGCTGTCGGTGCAGCGAGCATGATCGTCTGCACACCGGCGGAGTCCGCCGCCGCGCACCATTCGTCCGCCTCTTCCAGTGGGATGTCAGGGAGGATCGCTCCCGAGATTCCGGCTTCGGTAAGGGTCTGGGCGAATCGCTCGAAACCGAATCGGTAGACGAGGTTGGCGTAGGTCATGACTGCAAGCGGGGTCTCGAAGTCCAAGCGCGAGACCGCATCGATGATCTTCGCAGGGGTAGCGCCGGCGGCGATCGCCATTGCTGACGACTGCTGGATCACCGGACCGTCCATCACGGGGTCCGAGAACGGAATTCCCACTTCTATCGCGTCGACTCCGGCGCCGACCGCGGCCTGCAGCATCTGCTCCCATCCGGGAAGTCCACCGGTCAAGTACGGGACCATGCACTTGCCACCGGCTGCGACCCTGGCGCTGAGCGCGGCCTGGATCGAGGTATCTGACCTGATGTTCACAGCCGGTTCCCCATGATCTCCATCATCTGTGCCACGTCCTTGTCGCCCCGACCTGACAGGTTCACAAGCACCGTCTTTCCGGCCAGCGCCTTGTGCTCTCGCACGACCCAGGCGATTGCATGGGCTGATTCCAGGGCCGGGATGATTCCCTCGGTCTTCGACAGGAGTTCGAACGCGTCGATCACCTCGTCATCGCCTACCGGCTCATAGCGGGCACGGCCCAATTCGTGCAGGTGTGAGTGCTCCGGGCCGACGCCCGGATAGTCGAGTCCCGCCGAGATCGACTCTGCCTCAAGAACCTGTCCGTATTCGTCCTGGATCAGATACGACTCCATGCCATGGACGATTCCCGGGACCCCCCTTCCGATTGCCGCCCCGTTGGCCGGCTCCACACCGATCAACTCGACATCAGGGTCCTCCGCGAACCCCGAGAAGATCCCTGCAGCATTCGACCCGCCGCCCACACAGGCGACTACGACGTCCGGGCGACCGGTGGCGCCATTGCCGCCGAGCACTGCTTCGCACTGAGCCGACGCCTCAATTCCGATGACCCGGTGGAACTCCCGGACCATCCACGGATACGGGTGGGGACCCATCACCGAACCCAGGCAGTAGTGCGAATCGGCAACGCTCGACACCCAGTCGCGCATCGCCTCGTTCACCGCGTCCTTAAGTGTCCTACTGCCGGAAACTGCAGCGGTCACCTCGGCGCCCAGGAGACGCATCCTGAATACGTTCAGTTCCTGGCGGGCCATGTCGACCTCGCCCATATAGACCAGACATTCCATGTCCAACAGCGCGGCTGCCGTCGCGGTCGCGACTCCGTGTTGCCCCGCCCCTGTTTCGGCCAACAGGCGGTTTTTGCCCATCCGCTTGGCCAGCAGCGCCTGACCCAGGACGTTGTTGATCTTGTGTGACCCGGTGTGATTCAGATCTTCCCGTTTGAGAAGCAGCCTCAGGCCGAGCTTCTCGCTCAGGCGGGAGCACTCGGTGAGGGGACTAGGTCGGCCTGCGTAGTCTCGAAGCAAGGCGTCCAACTCGGCGCGGAAGGACTCGTCTGCCCAGGCCTCCCGGAAAGCCACGTCGAGTTCCTGTAGCGCGGGCACCAGCGTCTCGGGCACGAACATGCCTCCGAAACTTCCGAAGCGACCGGTCCCAGATGGCTCTCCCATTACGGGATTGTCGAAACTTTCCACTGCTCGTTCAGGTCCTTTCGACAATGCCGCAGCTGTGCCCGACCAGGTTCGGTCGACCTGTCGGCTCCGCTGTTGGCTCCGGATTCGCCACTCAAGCTAATGGCACTGCAGGGATTGTCCGAAACGGATTCGGCGCGTCGATCCTCGCGCAGCGCGGTGGTCAGAGCCCTGAGTCGGACCAGTCGAAGGGCCCCGGCGTGTCGACGTCCCCGCCGTCACCCGAGGATGCCTGTCGCCTCTCAAGTGCTTCGCCCGCGAGCTTCGCGTTGCGGATGAACGCCTGCACCTTGCGGGGATCCTTGCGACTTGGATCGCCATCAACTTCGACTCCTGTCGAAACATCAACACCCCACGGCCGAACCTCGCTGATCCCGACCGCGACGTTGTCCGGAGTCAGCCCGCCGGCCAGGATCAGTCGACGGTTCATCGGCGCACCCTCGGTCAACGACCAATCGAAAAGCTCACCTGAGCCCGGCGCATGCGAATCGAGTAGCACCGCGTCCGCCCCGTAGTCGTCGACGTGGAGAAGACCCGGATCACCTGCCGCGAAGGCGACGATCAGCACCTGTGCATACGGCCGGATCGCATCGGCGTCCTCGGGGGTCTCATGACCATGTAGCTGCGCTCCCCTGAGACCCGCGGACTGAACCGTGTCGATGACGCTCTTGGTCGACTGGTCCCTAAAAACTCCGACGGTGAGAATCTCCTGGGGCAACCGGCTGGCGATCTCGCGGGCAGCCGTCATCTTGACCTGACGCTTCGACGGTGCGAACACAAAACCGATCGCGTCGGCACCGAAGGCTATGGCCATGAGCGCATCTTCTTCGTTGGTTACACCGCAGATCTTGACGAACACCCCGATGACCCTAGTTTTCAGAGCGCGGCAGGTAGCGGAACAATGAGATCGGCGAGCGCCGCTCCCGGGTCACCAGCCGTGACCAGATGCTCTCCGACAAGCACGGCACTGAACCCGGCCTCCGCCAACGCCAGCGAATCGTGGCGTCCCCGCACGCCGGATTCGGCAACCTTGACCGTCCCGGAGTCCATGTGGGCAGCGACCCGCACCGCTCGCTGCTGGTCGACCTCGAACGTGACCAGATCACGCTGGTTGACCCCGATGAGATCACCCCGGCTGTGATTAATGGCCCGGTCGAGTTCAGCCTCGTCGTGGACCTCGATGAGAACGTCCAGACCGACTTCGTGGGCCAGCTGCGAAAAGTCGGCAAGTTCGGAGTCATCGAGCGCCGAAACGATGAGCAACACACAATCGGCGCCCATGATCCTGGCGTCGCACACATCGTTCGCACTGACCGTGAAGTCCTTGCGAAGAACAGGAATATCAACCGCTGATCGTGCCGCAACCAAGTCCTCGGGAGAACCGCCGAAATACTCGACGTCGGTGAGGACCGAAAGGCAACTGGCACCGGCGTCGCGATAGGCCCGAGCCAGATCGCCGGGGTCGAGACCCGGGAACAGCTCGCCCTTTGAAGGTGACCGGCGTTTCACCTCCGAGATGACGGCGAGTTCCGAACGCCCCAGTAGGGCTTGGCGGAATCCCCGGGTCGGTGGGACCGCTCTGGCCTGTTCGATGAGAGCATCGGTAGATCGCGCATCACGGGAAGCGTCGCGACGATGCGCGTCAAGAATCTTGTCCAGGTAGGTGGCCATCGGTGGGGACGCTACAGGCTCATCCGACAGGGACTTATTCGACGGAGGCTGGACCGGCACGGCTTCAATATCAACCGTCGGTAGACCCGCGGCGCGAGCGACGGCGACCGGCCTGCTGCTCGACAATCTGGCTCTTGAACAGCGCCACAACCGGCGCACCGACGAACAGGAGCGCCGAGAGAACCAACAGGATCAGACCCATCGCAGTAAACTCCCTGATTCCCGTCGGAGCACTGACTGCGAGGAGTGCTACTCCACCGGCAAATGCGCAGGCCGGTGCGGCCAGCAGCACCTTCGACGGGACGGTCGCCGGGTCACCGGCATCTGGCTCGTAGCGCCAGCTGTCGTCGTCGTCATCGTCGTAATTGGAGTACGGCGTGAAGTCGGATGACGGTCGGAAGATCCTGGAGCTCTGACTCTTCGCAGTTTCCGATGAGCTGAGATCTGCTCCCCGAGTCGCACTACTACGAGCCGCGGTACTCCGAGAGGTGGTACTGGAACTGTTGGCGCCCCGGGCATGCAGCGTCAGGTCGTAGTCCGTGCGCCGACCAGGGTCACCCAGGACATGCCACGCCGCATTTATCAGCCGCATCTGTTCGCCATTGGCCGAGGAGAAATCCGGGTGGTTGACCCTTGCCAGCCGTAGGTACGCCTGACGAATCTGCGCGGTGTCGGAGTCAGGCTCCACGCCCAGCACCTGATAGTGGTTCACGACCCCGATTTTCCGAGATCGGAAAGAATCTGAACCTCGACCCGCGCACCCGCGTCATCATCACCCGCGTCGCCACCCTCGGCTTCTCCACTAGCCGGGTTGAACGAATTCCGGTCGACCTCGCCCACTCCAGGGTCCCCGACCGAGCGGTGCACCAGCCCGAGACCGAGAAGGCCTCCACCGGGTCGCCGGGCAAGGCTCGTCACCGTTCCGCGGGCTTCGCCGTCAACCCAGATGGTCCCACCCGATGCGACCGGGCCTTCGCGTTCGACCACCTCATCGGCAATCTCCAGCCGCCTCAGGCGTCGCGGCGTGTTGTTACCCCTCGAATGGGTCCGGACAACGAGTTCCTGACCCGTGTAGCAACCCTTGGTGAAACTGACAGCAAGAGCTACGACCGATTCGCCCAGCTCACCTGGAATTGGCGCAGGGTCGACAAGCGCCGAGCACTCATGCGCCGTGCTTGGCCATCCGGAGTCGATTCTCAGTAGCTCGAGAGCTTCTTCGTCGACCTCGATGATCCCATCAGGGATCTCAACCGATGGGCCGAGAAGGTCCACACCAGCCGTTCCCGCCCACTGCGACTCCGCCATCAGCTCGGAGTGGAAACTCTCGGCGGCGGTACGGCTGTCGGGACCCCGAAGCGCCACATAATCCCAGGAGAAACCTTCGAGCTCGACCTTGGTGCGGATCCGGAAACGGTTCAGGCGATCGATGACGCGCTGGCCTGCGCCGTCGTCGACGTCGAGGAGGATCTCGCTGTCTCCGAAACGTCCCCAGACACGGACGAGCGCGTCAACCCGACCCTTGGGATCGAGTAGGAAGGACCAGCGGCTTTCGCCCGGCGACATGTTGGAAACGTCCTGGGTGATCTGGGTCTGCAGGAACGATTCAGCGTCGGCGCCGAAGACTCTGACGATGTCACGCTTGTGGCGCACTGCGCCGGCACCGTGGGTGAGCGTTTCCCAGTCATCGGCAAGTCGGTCCATCCCTCAAGTCTTACCCACGTTGGAGCGAGATGCCCGACGCTGCCGGGTCATCGCCACCGCAGCGGGGACAGCGCTCAGCAGCGCCTTCGCCTTGTTGCGGGTCTCGAGTTCCTCGTCACGAGGATCCGAGTCGGCAACGATGCCTGCGCCGGCTTGGACCGATGCGACACGAATTCCATCGGGACCGGGAGGATCTATGACCATCGTGCGGATCGCAATCGCCGTATCGATGCTGCCCGAGAAGTCCAGATATCCCACGACCCCCGCGTACGGGCCACGCCTGACCGGCTCGAGATGGTCGATGATCTCCATCGCCCGCACCTTCGGAGCACCCGAGACGGTTCCGGCCGGAAGCGTCGCCCGAAGTACGTCGATCGGGGTCCGTCCTTCCGCCAACTCCCCCGACACCTGCGATGTCAGGTGCATGACGTGGCTGAATCTTTCGAGGGTCATCAACTCGTCGACCTGGCAGGTGCCGAACTCGACGACTCGTCCCACGTCGTTGCGGGCCAGGTCGACCAACATGATGTGTTCGGCGCGTTCCTTGGGATGTTCCAGGAGTTCGGCCGCCAGCTGCCGGTCATGGGCGTCGGTGCGTCCCCGGAAGCGGGTCCCTGCGATCGGCCTGGAGATCACCCGGCCTCCGAGCAGTTGGACCATCGGCTCGGGCGAGCAGCCCACCAGGGTCAGTTCCTGCTCGCGGATGAAATACATGTAGGGGCTCGGGTTGACCCTGCGTAGCACGCGATAGACATCCAGCGGGTCGGCTTCCAGATCGAAGTCGAAGCGTTGCGACAGGACGACCTGGAAAATCTCACCCTCGAGAATTCTCTCCTTGGCGTCCAGGACCGCTGCCTCGAATGTCCCCGAGTTCATCGTCGAAATGACGTCAGGAATCTCACCCGGTCCGGGTGCACCGACCAGGGGCTCATCCAGCGCGACTGCGCCGTCCAGAGCCATCTGTTCCAGACGACGGAGAGCATCGGCGTATGCCACATCGATCTCGGACTCGGAGGGATCTTCCCCGAGAAATGCGCTCGCGACGAGCGTGACCTGCTGGCTCCAGTGGTCATAGGCGGCAAGTTCCCCTATGACCGATAGCACTGCGTCGGGCCACGACCGGCTGTCATGGGGCGCGTCGGGAAGATCCTCGACCTCGCGCACGATGTCATAGCCGATGTATCCGACCACGCCTGAGTGTAGCGGCGGCAACGCTTCGCCTGACTCGCCGAACTCTTCGGCAAGTGGCGCCCTGTAATGGTCGAGCAGCGCCTCTAGGCACGCCAACACCCCATCGTCGGTGGGCACCCCGTCAGGAAGGTCGCCGGTGACGGTCAGTTCTCCGAGCCGGGACACGATACGAATCCGGGGGTCGCGTCCTATGAATGACCAGCGGCTCCAACGGCCGCCGTGATCGACGGACTCCAGCAGAAAACCTGATCGTCCTGAATCGTCGTCACCGCAGAGCCGCGTGAAGGCGGCCACCGGAGTGGTCAGATCGGCAAGAAGGGTCCGCCAGACGGGAACAACCTTGTGGGTCCGGGCGAGACGCCCGAAAGTTTCACGATCGGGGACGACCTCGGCCGATGAAGCAGCGACCGCCGAGTACGAGATCGCCGGCTTCGACCCGCCGGAACTCATCCTCCGAAGTCTCGGAAGAAGCAGGAGTAGTTGCCGGTGTGACAGGCGCCGTTGCCCTCCTGTTCGACCTGGAACAAAAGGGTGTCCCCGTCACAGTCGTAGGAGGCCTTGCGGATGAACTGGCGGTCACCAGAGGTGTCGCCCTTGCGCCAAACCTCGGAGCGCGAGCGCGACCAGAAGACGGTCCGACCCTGCTCAAGGCTCATCTTCAGTGTCTCAGCATTCATCCAGGCCATCATCAGCACTTCGCGAGTCTCGACGTCCTGCACGATTGCGGCGACCAGCCCATCCTCGTTGTATCGCACCTGATCAAGGTCGTCCTGGACCACAACGACTGGAGTCACCTCGGGTGACGATCCTGGGGCTGCGGATACCGGATCGGTGCTGGAGGTTTCTGACATGGGCGCAATCGTAGAAGTCTGCGTGCTCGCTGCGACAACCGATTAGTGCCACTGGTGCCAAGGCGCGGATTTCCACCAGCCGGTTTTGGGTCGCCATCTGTTCAGATGAGGAGTTATCTGGCTGACCGGCATCCATGCTTGAGGTTGGCCTGATCAACCCACAGACCGTGGAACCCGAACGGGACCCGAAGCGGGAGTTCCACCTGTCCGATCGGACCCTGCGCCATGTCCTGAGCTTCGAAAACGGCCAGAGAGGACAGATCGGTGGTGCGGTCCCAGATATATGCGATGACGTAGCCGTCGCCCTCCGACTTGCCCGTTGGCACGAACACACCCTCGCCGGCACGCAGATCCGGACCCGGATCCCAGATGTCTTCCTTGCCGCTCTTTGTGTCGATGTGGCAGATACCCGCGAGTTCGAAACCATGTGGGCTGCTCGGCGGGGTGGTCGTCGCGCACCATCCGTGCCTGGTTGGTCTTCCCGTGTGGCGACGATCGTGACTGGGAAGGTCCATCGGCCGGTCGGACAACCGGTCCGAACTGAACGTCAGCTGGTCGGCGCCGGTGCCGATGGTCCATCGGGTCAGATGGGAATCGACCAGATCACCAGCGGGTCCGAACGCCTCTGCCAATTGATGGACGTACAGAACCACATCGTCGCCGTCTCGGTGGGCGTTGAGTCCGTGGAAGACGAAGCACGGATCGATGTCGATCCAACGGATGTCCGTACCCGCACCGTCGAGTGGCATGACGCCGACCTTGCAGGGGCCATTCGGATCCCAGTGGAACGGCACCTGGGGCAGCGGACCGGAAGGATCGGCGCCGAACATCACCGGGCCGATCCAGAAGATGACGTCGCGGTCGGTGATGGCGAAATCGTGGATCATCACGATCTCGTCCATCGCGATCGGACTTACGACGTCGATCTTGCCCGTCGGGTCGGCTGAGTAATACGTCACCCCGGGTCGTAGGAACTCGTTACCGAAGAAGTGCATCCGTCCTGTCGTCGGATCGATCTTCGGGTGGGCCGTCATCGTGTCGCCGAGCTTGCCGTCATAGCCCCAGGGGCCGATGGTCGACAGGTCTGTCGGGTCGATTTCGAAGGGCCAGCCCACCTCCCCGGTGGTCAGCAGCTTGCCGCCGTGGTGGACTAATGCGACGTTGCTCTGGTTATTGGCCTTGCCCGGTATGCCACCGAAATCCATCAGGTCCTTGCCTGCGAGGTGAATCGGTGTTTCGACATAACGGTTTCGGTACCACTGGGCCTTGCCGTTCTCGAGGCGCACGCCGTGGAACATGCCATCACCGAGGAACCAGTGGGCCGAAACACCGCTCGGCGGGTTGGAACCGTTGCGGACAAAAAGGCCCGAGAGTTCCTTCGGGATCGTGCCGGAGACCTTCAGTGAGGTGACTGTCTCCTCGGACGCGACCGGGGCGAAGTTTCCCTGGAGCCAGTAGGGAACGTTGGGGTCATACGGAGTCTGTGCGGTGATTGCGGCGGTGCTGGCAGTTGTTGCGGCTGAGCTACCTGAAGCGGAACTGGGCCCGGATGGATCACTCCCGCAGGCGCTCAGCAGACCAACGCTTCCCAAGGAGGTGCCCGCTACGCCGAGTCCCAGCCCGCGAAGGACGGCCCGCCTTGTGATGTTGTCGGAACCCAGGTCGTCGCTGATCACGTGAATGCCGCCCCCGACGTGGGATACCAGAGCCGTCAATTAGCCCCCGGGTCCGTTCGAACCCTCCCCACCGCCGCCTGAGTTCTTAGCAGGGTGCCTACGTCAGAGGTAGAGCCCGGTGTGGCCTTCCTCAAGTCGCTCGGCGGCAACGGCGTGAATGTCGCGCTCACGCAGAATGATGAAAGTCTCGCCGCTCACTTCCACCTCGTAGATGTCCTCCGGATTGAACAGGACGTTGTCTCCCTCGACAACCGACCTGACGTTGGGACCCGCGGCGCGGACCTCGGCCCAGGTGAGACGCTTGCCCAGTTGGGCGGTAGCCGGAATGACGATCCCGCCGCTGGAACGACGTTCTTCGTCGGCCGGATCCATTTTGACGAGGATGCGGTCATTCAACATGCGCACCGGTAGCCGTTCTCCGTGCGCGAGGGGCGATGAGGTTGAATTCGACGAGCGGGAAGTGGTTCCGGTGGTTGCTGAGGATGATGTCGTTGCAGTAGGAGACTCGGCGTTCATGATGGCCCCACCGTAATGCCCCATATGGGCGGCATCCCGGACGGGGTCGCCTAGCGTCGGTGACCCGATGTCGACGGTCGCCTTCTTCCACGCCCATCCTGATGACGAGGCGATATTCACCGGAGGCACCATGCTCAGGCTCAAGATGCTGGGTCATCGCGTCGTGCTGATTCTCGCAACCGGCGGCGAACTGGGGATCGGACCTGCCGGGCCGGGGGAACTCCTTGCGCTACGTCTGGCCGAGGTCGAGCGGTCGGCCAGAATCCTTGGCGTGGACTCGGTCATTCCGCTCGGATATCACGACTCCGGCATGCTCGGAGACCCAGCGAACGACCTTTCCGGCTCGTTCTGGTCAGCCGACATTGCATCAGCGGCCGAATCGTTGGCCAGCAGCCTCTCGTCGGAGTCGGTCGACTCTCTCGTCGTGTATGACCCCAACGGGATCTATGGACATCCCGACCACGTCAAGTGTCACCGTGTCGGAGTTCATGCAGCGCAGCTCGCCGACATTTCGAGCACCTATGAGATGACGGTCGACCGCGAGTACCTCCACTTCGTGGAGACACACCTGGTTACCGAAGCCGCACTTGGCGGCGATCTAGGGCTTGCTGGCTCCAGGGTCGGCTACAGCACGGCCGAGATTGAGTTGCAGGTCGATGTCAGAACCGTCATTGACGCCAAGCGTGCCGCGATGGCCTGCCACACGAGCCAGCTACCGGAGGACGCTCCTGTGTTCCTGCTGGAGCCGGAAAGGTTCATCGAGGTCTACGGCTGGGAGTGGTACGTCCGCACGGGCACCCCGGGCGCGCTCGAAACCCTGCGCTGATCAGAAAACGCTGCGCTGATCAGAAAACTCGGCGACGACCCAGCAACGCTGCGCCGACCCAGCACGCTGCGCTGACCCGGATCAGATCGGCCTGACCGACACGCCAGCCTCCGCGAGGGCTCTCTTTGCATCCGCAACGGTGAATTCTCCGAAGTGGAACACGGACGCGGCAAGTACCGCGTCTGCATGGGCGATCGTGACGCCCTCGACCAGGTGTTGGAGCGTTCCCACTCCTCCGGAAGCAATTATCGGTACGCCGCTCGCGTCGCTTATCTCGCGGGTCAGCTCCAGATCGAAACCGTCCTTGGTGCCGTCGCGATCCATCGAGGTGAGGAGGATCTCCCCAGCGCCCAGTTCCTCAGCCCTCAGGGCCCATTCGACCGCGTCCATACCGGTGGCGGTGCGACCGCCATGGGTGAAGACCTCCCACCCATTGACAACCCGCCGGGCATCGACCGCCACGACTACACACTGGGCACCGAACTCGTCGGCAAGTTCGGCAATCAACTCGGGGCGATCCACAGCCGCGGTGTTGACCCCAACCTTGTCGGCACCGGCGCGCAGCAGTCGACGGGCGTCCTCGGTGGACCGGACACCGCCGCCGACGGTGAACGGAATGAACACCTGCTCGGCGGTGCGACGGACCATGTCGAGCGTTGTGTCGCGCTTCTCGGTCGATGCGGTTATGTCCAGGAAGACGAGTTCATCGGCCCCCTCGGCGTCGTAGCGGGCAGCGAGCTCGACCGGGTCTCCGGCGTCACGCAGCTCGACGAAATTGACCCCTTTGACGACCCGACCGGCGTCGACGTCCAAACAGGGAACCACTCGTGCAGTCTTCATAGCTGAACTCTCACGATCCTGGTTCCATGGTCTGATTGCATCCGTTCGACATGGTCATCTGCATGCCTCAACGGCTTGTTCGACGGTGAAGTTGCCTTCGTATATCGCACGTCCGACGATCGCTCCGGACAGAGTTCGCACGGCACCCGGCAATCCAGATCCGGCACCGGTGTTATCGCTGGAGACCTCCAGTGAGGCAAGGGTTCTCAGGTCATCGAGGGTGCCTACCCCACCGGACGCTATTAGTGGGATCGACGTGGCCTCGAGTACCTGGCCAAGTCCGACGACATCAGGACCCTCGAGGGTGCCGTCACGACCGATCTCGGTAACCACCAGCGCTGCGACTCCGGCGTCCTCGAAGGCGCGGGCCAGGTCCAGCACGTCGGCACCTGATCCCTTGAGCCAGCCCCGCACAGCGACCTCGCGCCCGCGGGCGTCGAGACCGACGGTGACCGGGTAGCGAGCCGCGAGCCGCCGCACCAGTTCCGGATCCTCAAGCGCAGCCGTGCCAAGGACAACCCGTGCCACGCCGGCCTCGAACAGCGCCTCTGCGGCCGCCTCGTCACGCACTCCCCCACCGGTTTGGACAGGAACTCCGACCGCGGTCGCAATTGCGCCGACAACAGCCCGATTCACCGGCTCACCGGTTCGGGCCGCGTCCAGATCGACCACATGGATCCACGGAGCGCCCGCCGCTTCGAAGGCCTTGGCCTGGGCAACCGGATCGTCGCCGTAGACGGTCTCACGTCCGTAGTCGCCCTGGTAGAGACGCACACAGCGTCCGCCACGCAGGTCGATCGCCGGGTAGAGGTCAATCATCTCTGGCTCCGATCTGGGTTACCTCCGTCGGAGAGGTGACTCGCTCGGCCCCGACAGCGCCATCGCCTCCGTCTGCTCCGGCAGGGCCCTCACCCTTGGCAGTTTCGGCAGCGACGATCTTCGCGAAGTTGCGGAGCAACTCCAGTCCGCTGGATCCCGACTTCTCGGGATGGAACTGAGTGGCGTGGACATTGTCCCGGTGTGCCGCGGCTGCGAGTGATCCGCCGTATTCGCATGTGGCGACGACATCGTCGGTCATCTCGGCGGCGAAGGAGTGCACGAAGTACATCCATGGCATGTCCAGGCCCTCAAAGAGCGGTGGATCGCCGAGAACCGTCAACTTGTTCCACTGCATCTGGGGATGCTTCACGCCCGCAGGAATCCTCCGGACGGTCCCCTTGAGGACTCCCAGACCCGCCACTCCCGGCGACTCCTCTGATCCGTCGTAGAGAAGCTGCATTCCTACACAGATGCCGAGAAACGGCTTTCCGGAGCTGACTACATCCAGTACGACCTCGTCCAGGCCGGTTCGGGCCAAGGCCGCTCGGCAAGGTCCGAATGAACCTACACCGGGCAGCACGACGGCATCTGCCCGGGCGGCCTCATCCGCGTCGCTGGTGAGAGTCGCGTCGACGCCGACGAACTCGAAGGCCTTCTGTGCAGAACGAAGATTGCCGATCCCGTAGTCGAGAACTGCAATCCGGGGCGAGGCAACAGATTGTGCTGAGCCGACTGCACCGAAGTCTCCGGTCCCGACCCCGATGTCTCCACCGGGGTCGACCCCCATCAGAGAACGCCCTTGGTCGAAGGCAGTTGGTCTCCCTCGACACGCACGGCATCCCGCAGCGCCCTGGCCACAGCCTTCGAAGATGCCTCCAGGATGTGGTGAGTGTTGCGGCCACGGATCAGCGTCATGTGCAGAGTGAATCCTGCAGACATCACAACTGCCCTCCAGAACTCCTCCATGAGCTGCGGATCGAAGGGTGGGTCCCCAAGGATCTTCTGACCCGGGGGGTCGATCTCGTAATGCAGGTACGGCCGCCCGGACAGGTCCAGGACCACTTCCACCAGCGCCTCATCAAGAGGCACGCGGATCGACGCGAATCGACGGACTCCAACCTTGTCGCCGAGAGCTTCCTTGAGCATCGCGCCGAGAAGGATTCCGGTGTCCTCGACTGTGTGGTGTGAGTCGATCTCGAGGTCGCCGGTGGCCTTGACCACCAGATCCAGACCACCGTGTCGTCCCAGTTGATCCAACATGTGGTCAAAGAACGGAAGCCCGGTGTTGCAATCGGTGGTGCCCTTGCCATCGATCTCTACAGAGATCGAAATCTGGGTCTCCTTGGTAGATCGTGAACTCGACGCGTAGCGGCTCATAGACCTCAAGAATCCCACAGATCGGCGTTCACGATGAAAGCACTTCTGCCAAGGACTTCAGAAACTCGTCGTCCTCGCTGCGAGTCCCGAGAGTTACGCGCAGACACCCCTCGAGCCGGGGCCACGAGGAACAGTTACGGACCAGCACCGATCGCTCGACCAGTTCTGCCCAGACAGCGTCTCCGTCACGCTCCCTCGGTCTGAAAAGGACGAAGTTGGCACCTGATGGCCACTGGTCAACCGGCAACTCGGCGAGCGCCATTTCAACGCGTCCACGTTCTTCGACCAGTGAGGCGACGCGCAGCTCCATTTCGGCCAGGTGGTCGAGTGCGAGGATCCCCGCAAGCTGCTTCATCGAATCGAGGTGATAGGGCAGAACGACCTTCTCCAACTCGGAGACAACCCAGGTCGGCCCGATCAGGTAGCCGAGTCGCAGGCCCGCCGCCGACCAGGTCTTCGAAAACGTCCTGGTCACCACGATCGAACGTTCCTCATCGACCAGCGACAGCGCCGACCACGGAGCGAACTGCCCGTAGGCCTCGTCCACGACGAGCAGCCCATCGACCGCCTCGACAGCGCGGAGAACCGTCTCGACCGTTTCGCGGTCCTCCACCAGGCCCGTCGGGTTGTTCGGAGAACAGAGGAACACGATCGATGGTCGATCGGATTCGATCGCGGCCAGCAGAGCGTCCAGGTCCAGTTCGAAGTTCGCCAGACGCTCAACCTCGATCGAGTCGGTGCCGGCGATCTTCGCGATGTGTTGGTGCAAGGCGTAGGTCGGCTCGTTGCTCAGCGCCTTGCGACCAGGCCCGCCATAGGTCAGGCAGAGAGTCTGGAGAACTTCGTTGGAACCGTTCGCGACGAACACGTTGCCGACACCGATCTCGGTGTTCACCAGAGGCTGTTCGACCTGGGCGACACGTGTGCGCAGCGCAGTGGCCGAGCGGTCTGGATAGCGGTGCCAGTTGATGTCGGTCAGTGCGGCCGCGAGTTTCTCGACGAAGGCCTTCGGCGGTGGTTCGGGCGCCTCATTGGTGTTGAGGCGAACCGCTACATCGAGCTGGGGCGAGTGGTAGCCCTCCATCAGAGCGACGGAGTCCCTGGGCGTGGGTCTGGCCATCAGTCGGTGCTCCAGAGTCGCTGGCGGAGCCGGATCGATTCGGCGTGGGCTGCCAGGCCTTCGGCGTCGGCCAGTACGGCGACCGATTCGCTCAGCCCGCCCGGCGCGTACGCAGACCGGTCGACGCGGATGACGTGGTGGTGTTTCAAGAAGTCGTCAACGGTCAGAGCCGAGGAGAACCTCGCCGATCCGTAGGTGGGCAGCACATGGCTCGGTCCGGCCACGTAATCGCCGACCGATGCCGGTGACCATTCACCCAGGAACACAGCTCCCGCGTTGGTGACGCCGTCGACCAATTCGTCAGCGTTCCGACAGAGGAGTTCCAGGTGTTCGGGCGCAACCAGGTTGGCGACCTCGATAGCCGCCTTTGGAGAGTCGACCACGACGGCGTATCCGCCTTCGGCGAGCGTTGCGGTGATGTCCGCCTTGCGTGGCGAGTCTGCGATCAAGGCATCCATCGCAGTGCTCACAGAGTCGGCCGTGCCCTCGTCCCAGGTGATCAACCAGGCAAGTCCGTCAGGGCCGTGCTCGGCCTGAAGGATCACGTCTATCGCTGCCAGTTCCGGAGGGACCGAGGAGTCGGCAATCACCACGACCTCGCTCGGACCGGCAAAGGCGGCGGCCACCCCGACCGTCCCAGACACTTCCTGTTTGGCGAGTGCGACGTACTTGTTCCCCGGTCCACAGATGACGTCGACCGACCTGATCGATTCGGTCCCGTAGGCAAGAGCAGCGATCGCCTGAGCACCGCCGACTGCATGCACCTCATTGACTCCAGCGACCGCGGCGGCCGCCAGGGTCACCGCTGCGATACGACCGGTCGCACGGTCCGGGGGAACGCAGACAACAACATCCTCTACGCCTGCCACCATCGCCGGCACTGCCGTCATCAGCAGCGTCGACGGGTAGGCCGCCCTGCCACCGGGGACGTAACAGCCGACACGGTCCACCGGTTTGCGGTAGGAGCGGATTTTGACGCCGTCCTCGTCGTGGACGACTTCGCCCTGAAGCTGCTGGCGGTGGTGGGCGGCAATTCGATCCCGGGCCAACTCGAGGGCGGCCAGGACCTCGGGACCGACTGACCGAAGAGCTTCGTCCAACTCGGCTTGCGCGATGAGTGTCGTCGGCGAATCGACTCCGTCGAATCGTGCCGTGAGGGACCTGATCGCCTCATCGCCACCGTCTCGCACTTCGGCAAGTATCTGGCGAACCGCCGCGACCGGAGCGTCCTCATCGACCTTCGGTCGAGGCAGACGTCCTTGAAAATCGGTGACACCACGCAGGTCAAGACGGTTCAACACGCCGGTCACGGTACCCACCGCAGGGATGGGCGGCTAACCACTTCCCGGTTTGCCCGCCCCGCGAGGCTCCGGTGCCGCTGCTGCCCGGTCGGTGCTAGACCCTGAGCTGTGAGTCTCCACGCAGATCTGACATCGGTCATGTCGACACTCGATCAACTCTTCGAGCGGCTCGACGATGCGGCCAAAACGCTCCAGGACAGCCCCGACGATGACCTTTTGACCGACATCTACGAGGTCGAACGTCATCTCCGTCAGGCGTCACGCCGACTCACCCGGACGCTGAATTCCCTACCGGAAGGTACCGGCAGTTCCGGCGGACGAGGCTTCTGACGGGACCACAAAACGGACCCGACGCCCCGAAGGGCGCCGGCCGGGCAACTCGGGCGGCGGGTGCCCAAAGTCGCCATTGCACCAGGTGGCGGGAACCTGGGTGCATCGAAAAGCTACTGCCATCACCGGTACCTGTCGAGTACACCCCGGCGCTCGGGCAGGCCTTTGACGGCCGGATCTGGGGCTGTGACACCCGACATTTCACAGCGTCGAGGACGGGCAGAAATCAGCCAGCACACAACCCGCGCAATTGGGCTTTCGGGCAAAGCAGACCCTCCTGCCATGCAGGATGATCCGCAGGCTGAAGTCGCCTCTCTCGGCCATCGGAACCATTGGATTGAGTGCGTATTCGACCTTCACCGGATCAGTCTCGGTCGTCAGTCCGAGACGCGCGGACAGGCGCAGGACGTGGGTGTCGACGGGCAACCCGGGAAGGCCGAGGGCTTCTGCCCGTACCACGTTGGCCGTCTTGCGGCCGACCCCGGGGAGCTTGACCAAGTCCTTCATTGCATGGGGGACCTCTCCCCCGTGGCGCTCGACCAGTGCGGTCGCCATTCCGATGATGCTGCGGGTCTTGGCCTTGTAGAAACCAGATGAGCGTATGAGTTGCTCGACTTCCTCCGGGTCTGCCGAAGCCAGGTCCTCGGGTGTGGGAAACCGGTCGAACAGTGCCGGAGTGACAGTGTTGATCATCTTGTCCGTCGACTGGGCGGAAAGGATCGTCGCTGTCAGCAACTCGAACGCGTTCCTGTGGTCCAGTTCGCAGATCGCCTCGGGGTACTCGAGCTTCAGCCGCTCGTTGACCAGACGGGCCCGGCCCTTCGGTGATCTCGGTTTGCGGAACGGCTTCGAATCACTCGGGTTCACGGAGGGGACGGTAGTCTCGGTCGGCGATGCCCGGCTCCTCGCTCCCCCGTCCCCGCTGGATCTCACCGGCAACCGAAGAAACAGATCGTCTGATGGCGAAGGACGGTCTGCGCAGGGTGCGGGCGCTGTTCCAGATGCGTCGGCCACTGCCGATCGATGACGACTTGAGGGCAACCACCCGGGTCATCGACGTGCGACCATTCCGACCCGATCAGGATGCCGACGGCTTTCTACGGGTCAACAACCGGGCGTTCAGCTGGCATCCTGATCAGGGCAATTGGACGTCTGCGAACCTGGCTTCCCGGATGACAGAACCGTGGTTCGACACGGACGGATTTCTGATCCACGAATCGGCCGGAGAGATCGACGGGTTCTGCTGGACGAAGGTTCACCAGGCCTCGGACGAGGACCCGGCAATGGGCGAGATTTTCGTGATCGCAGCTGACCCTTCGACTCACGGAACCGGCCTCGGGCGGGCATTGACGATCGCCGGGCTCGACCATCTGGCTGGCCTCGGGCTGTCAGTGGGGATGCTCTATGTCGAACATGACAACCAGCGGGCCGTCTCGCTGTACGAACGACTCGGCTTTGATGTCCACCACACCGACGCTGAATACGATCTCGTGGCCGGCACCCCCGGCGAATGAGTTCCAAGCCGGTCTCACCGTAGGCTGCTGACGTGAAACGGACCCTCTACGACCTCGATCGGGACGACTGGGCCTTGGCCATGTCCGGCGAGCCAAAATTCCGGGTCAACCAGCTCTGGGAGGGGATCTACGGCCATCAGCTGACGATCCCGGATCTGACTTCGCTGCCCAAAGCACTCCGTGAACGTCTAGATGCCGAACTTCAACCCGCGCTCACCAAGGTCACCGAGTCGATCAGCGACAACGGTGAAACCGTCAAATTCCTGTGGGAACTCGACGGCGGAGCCCGGGTCGAGACGGTGCTCATGCACTACGCCGAACGTTCAACGGTATGTGTGTCGAGCCAGGCCGGTTGCGCCATGGGATGCAGCTTCTGTGCCACCGGTCAGGCGGGATTCGAACGCCATCTGAGCAGCGGCGAGATCGTCGAACAGGTCATCAGGGCCCAGAGACTCGCAGCCGCGGCCGAGACACCACGTCGGGTGTCCAACATCGTCTTCATGGGAATGGGCGAGCCACTCGCGAATTTCGACAACACCTGGACCGCGGTCAGACGGATCCACGACGACATCGGGATCGGAGCGAGACACATCACTTTGTCCACCGTCGGGTTGATCCCAGGGATCTTGCGACTTGCCGAGGAGCCAATGCAGGTGAACCTGGCCGTTTCGCTCCACGCCGCCGACAATCAACTCCGGGACGAACTGGTGCCGATCAATCGGCGCTATCCGTTGGAGGCGCTGATGGACGCTTGTGCGACCTACTTCGGCTCCACCCGCCGCAGGGTCAGCTTCGAATGGGCGATGATCGACGGCGTCAACGACAGAATGTCAGACGCCGACGCGCTGGCCGCTCTCTGTCAGCCGATTCGGGCACATGTGAATCTGATCCCCCTCAACCCGACTCCGGGATATGCGGTTCGCGGCTCGTCGCGCAACCGCGTGAACGCCTTCCGGGATCGCCTCGACGAACTCGGAGTCACCGTGACCGTCCGGGATACCCGTGGTTCTGAAATTGACGCGGCCTGTGGGCAACTCCGAGCCGGCCACCAGGCGACTCCGGTGTCACGCCCCGTGCGACGCGCCACGCCTGCAGATTCCTGCGACCCGGCAGATTCCTGGGACCCGGCAGATTCCTGAGAGTCGATCCAACACCTGGCGGTGGCGTGCGCGGTGCCGTTCTGTCGGCCTGACACACTGTCGACCATGTCCAACCGTCGCTGGTACAACCCGCACCTCCCCCAGACGTTGGTGATCGGTCAACTTCTGCTGTACTTCAACGCCGCATTCGACCTGCTGGACTTTCTCACCGGTCGAATATCGCTCTCAGTAGCACTCACCACCATCTTCGGAATACTTGTTATTGCCGGTATAGCCCTGAGCATCTTTGGTGCCCAGGGCATCGCCAACGAAAAGAAGCTGGGCTATCAGGCAGCGGTAGCAGCGTCGTTCGTCCCTTTGGTCGCCAGGCTCGTCGCCGCAGCCCAAGGTTCTGGGATAGCCAGCAACATCAGCTTCATCCTGTTCGGGAACAACGTGCTGAATGTCATGTTCGAGTACGCGTTGATCGCGCTGCTGCTCCATCCGATGTCCCATAAGCATCAGAAGGTCTGGTTCCGCTGAGAGCGCTTCGGAGTGGCCCCAGGGTCTCCACTCGGGCCATTATCACTTGATGGCCACCGAAATCGTAGGAATCTCCGGACTCAAGGATCTACTTGGAACCCACCTGGGTTATTCCGACTGGATGGAGATCACCCAGGAGCGGGTAAACACCTTCGCCGACGCAACCGGCGATCATCAGTGGATCCACGTGGATCCCGAGCGCGCCAAGGACGGGCCCTTCGGCGGCACCATCGCCCACGGCTACCTCACCTTCTCGCTCGGACCCGTTCTGTTCCCGTCCATAGCGACGGTGAGCGGCATCAAGATGGGTGTCAACTATGGCGCCGACAAGGTCCGCTTCCTTTCACCCGTCAAGGTCGGTGCAAGCATCCGTCTGGGCGCCGAACTGACCAAGGTCGAAGAACTGCCTAACAACGGTGCGCAGGTCTACATGACCTTCACCTTTGAGATTCAGGACAGTGAGAAGCCGGCCGCCGTGGCAGAAATCATTTTCCGCTACTACGAGTGACGGGATGACCGGGTGCGCAAGCCTCTAGCCCGCCAGCGCGCCCGTGCTGCTAGCACGCCGGTCCCAGCCACCACGTCGCGGACTCGGACGACCCGCCTACTGGCGGTTCTGCTTGCGCTCGCGGCTTTGACCACCGGTTGCTCCTCGGATGGCGAATCTGGAGGTAAACCTTCATTCGGCTCTGGATTCGGCATTACTGACGGGTCGACCGATACCGCGAGTTCCGGCAGCTACGAAATCCCCAGCCCGGACTGGATCGACTGTGCAGAGGTCCCCGGAGGTCAGTGCGCGACCCTCCAGGTTCCCCTCGATTGGGACTCCCCCGGCGGCGACATGATCACGTTGGCGTTGGGGCGGATAAAGGCAACCGGTGAACGTCACGGCTCGGTCGTGATCAATCCCGGAGGTCCCGGCGCCTCAGGTCTGGGACTGCTGCGAAGCAACCCTCTGAGCTCCACTCTGACCGAGCACTTCGACACCGTTAGCTGGGATCCACGCGGCGTGGGACACTCCACCGCCGTCAAGTGTGGTCAGGCCGTGCCGGCGATGCTCGGCCTCGACCCGGACCCGGATAGCCCGGCCGAACAACAGGCTCTGGATGCCGCGGCAAAGAAGGTCTCGGAGCAATGTGCCAGCAGCGACTCCGAGTTGCTGGCTCACGTATCAACCGCCGAGGTCGCCCGTGACCTGGAGGCGATCCGCGTCGCAATCGGGGACGAGCCGCTCAACTACGTGGGCTTCTCCTACGGAACCCACATAGGCCAGATCTACGCCGAACTGCATCCGAAAGAGATCCGCACGATGGTTCTCGACGGAGTGGTCGACCCATCCGAGGGATTCAGCGAGTTTCTGTCCGGCCAGACACGTGCTTTCGACGCATCGTTCGATAGGAATGTGAGGGCCTGTTCCGAAGCCGGGATTAAGCGTTGCGGAGTCAAGGACCTTGGGAAGGCGTACGACGAGGTTCGCAGTCAGGTCGAACAGGAGCCCCTTGGGTCCGGCAGCACCCGTGTTGGGCCGGCCGAGCTTGGAACCGCCGCCGTCATGTCCGCCTATTGGGCCGACGGTTGGGTCCGTCTGGGACCGGCTTTGGCCAAAGCCCTTGACGGTCGACCAGCTGAGTTGCGACGACTCGCCGACACCTACACCGACCTAGCGGGCTATTCCGCCTATGCGGCTGTGGTCTGCACGGACTCTCCCCCGCCCTCGGGTCAGGTCGCGTATCGCAAGTTCTCAGACGAACTTCGGAGGGTGTCGCCACGGCTCGGCGGTGTGATTGCCAACGAGATGCTTCCGTGTGCGACTTGGCCGGTGAAGGCAGAGAAGGACGCCAAGGCCATTACCGCCGAGGGTGCCCCGCCAATACTTGTTGTAGGAAATACCGGAGACCCGGCGACCCCCTATTCCAACGCGGTGGATGTCTCACAGACCTTGGCGTCTGGGGTCCTCATTACCGCCGACATCGGCGGACACACTGCCTACGCGTCCGATGCGTGCGTCACCAAGGTCGTCGACGACTACATCGTCGAACTGGTTGTGCCGACCAGCGACCCCCACTGCCCCTGATCAGACCGCCGCGACCACCTCGACTGCGACCGGGAAGTGTTATTGGAGTGGTCGAAATACGACCATTCCAGTAACACCTCTCTTCCTCTGTCGACCAAACCGGTCGGTCGGGGGTCCGGATCTGCGGCACTAACCTGCTTCAGCACCGCCACCAAGGGGAAAGCGGCGGACAGTCCCGGCTGCATTGGCAGACATCGCCCTCTGCAAAAGTTGCGTGGCTCCGTCGAGGAGACCGCAGGAAGTAAGTCCGAAACAGTCCGAAGAAAGTTCATTGGAAGGATCAACGATGGAGTTCAACCTCGCCCAGGTCCACGAGACCGTGGAGCGGGCTGTTCCCGACCGGGAATGCATCATCTTCCGCGACCGACGCCTTACCTATGGCCAAGTCGGCGACCGCACCCGGCGGTTGGCCAATGGTCTACTCGCCCGAGGTCTCGGAGCGGTTACGCCCCGCACCGAGTTGGACCACCACGAGAGTGGACAGGACCACGTTGCGATCTATCTACACAACGGCAACGAGTACCTCGAGTCCATGCTCGCTTCCTACAAGGCCCGGGTTGTTCCCTTCAACGTCAACTATCGATACGTGGCCGAGGAACTCGAGTATCTGCTCGACGACGCTGAGGCCCGAGCCATCGTCTTCCACTCCTGCTTCGCTCCGACCTTGGCAGCGGTGCGCAGCCGCCTGCCGAAACTCACGACATTCATTCAGGTGCCCGATCAGTCTGGAATCGATCTACTCGACGGCGCGGAGTGGTACGAGGACGTGCTCGCCAACGAATCCGATGAACTGCCGGTGCAGCTCGTCGAGTCCTGGTCACCCGATGACCTGTACATGCTCTACACCGGCGGAACGACCGGCATGCCGAAGGGCGTACTGTGGCGACAGGCCGACATCTTTGTGGCTTCCCTCGGCGGTCGGAAGCTCGAGAACCGTGAGGAATGGGCATCGCTCGACGAGCTGGCGGCCTACGCCAAGAACAGCGGGGCGAAAGTCGCACCCATTCCCCCATTCATGCATGGCGCCGCACACTGGCTGGCATTCAACTCGTTCACCAACGCAAACACATTGGTGATCCCGCCGATCACCGATCATTTCGATGCGTCCGAGGTTGTAGAGGTGATCGATAGCGAACATGTGGAAGTCATTTTGATCGTGGGTGATGCCTTCGGACGCCCCATAGCCGAAGAGTTGGAGCAACACCCCCGACACCTGGACTCGCTACTAATCATCGTCTCCGGTGGCGCCACACTTTCCCCTGGGGTCAAGGATCGGCTGGTCCGAGCGGTCCCGACCATGATGGTTCTCGATGGCCTCGGGGCCTCCGAGACCGGCACCCAGGCAAGTCAACTGACGTCCAAGGGGCAGGTCGCCAGCAGTGGGATTTTTGTACCAACCGCCGGAGCCGTCGTCCTGTCCGACGACCTTGCCAGCGTGCTCGACCCAGGCCACGACGAGATCGGCTGGGTCGGCCAGACCGGACGGATCCCCCTCGGCTATCTCAATGACCGCGACAAGACAGCGGACACGTTTCCGATTGTCGGAGGGCAACGATACGCAGTGCCCGGCGACCGTGGCCGCTTGCTTGAGGATGGCCGCCTCAAGGTCTATGGACGTGAGGCCGTCACGATCAACACCGGAGGCGAGAAGGTCTTCGCCGAGGAAGTCGAACAAGCGATCATCTCCCACCCATCGGTCAGGGACTGCGTGGTCGCCGGACGTGCATCGCAGCGCTGGGGCGAGGAAGTGATTGCGATCACCGAGATCGTCTCCGGTCATGACGTGAGCGACGACGAAATCCTCGACTGCGCTGCGCAACGTATTGCCAGGTTCAAGCTCCCCAAGGAAATCGTTAGGGTGGAGACGGTCCTCCGCTCGCCGTCCGGCAAGGCCGACTATCGCTGGGCCAGAGCAGCTGCTGCGGACGCTCAGGTCGGTGAGCCGTAGTCTGTCTTCGATGAGTTCGAGCAACAGTTCTGACGTGGGTGGATCACGCACCCTTATCCCCCGGGCGGACGAGCCGTTGCCCACCGGTGACGACAAGACCCAGGCAGTTCAGGCGATGTTCGACGTGATCGCTCCCCGCTATGACCTGGTCAACCGGGTGATGACGTTCAGAATGGATGTCGGCTGGCGTCGGCGGAGCGTCTCGGCGCTGGGTCTGGCACCAGGATCGACAGTGGTCGATCTGGCCTGCGGGACTGGAGACCTGTCCCAGGATCTGTCCCGGCGTGGCTTGGTGCCGATAGGTGTCGACCTGAGCTACGGCATGCTGGCCGCGGCGCCACGCCCATTCGCACGACTCCAAGGTGACGGGTCGTCAATGCCGTTTCTGGACGCTTCGATGGACGGCGCCACCTGCGGTTTTGCACTTCGCAACTTCACCGACCTGGCGGGGACGTTCGCCGAGCTTGCCCGGATAGTCCGGCCAGGCGGTCGGATCGCACTTCTCGAGGTGGCTACTCCGCCGAACCCGCTCCTGCGTTTCGGTCATGGAATCTACTTCGGGCAGGTCGTACCGAGAATCGGTGCAGCCCTGTCGGACGGGGATGCCTACCGCTACCTGCCACGGTCGGTCCAGTATCTGCCCGACCCCGACGAGATGGTGGCAATGCTCGAACACGAGGGGTTCTCGGATGTTCGACGGACCCTGCTATCTGTAGGAATCGCGCAGCTGATCACGGGGACCCGCGCCCACCCGAACCCAGTATCGGCACGCGGCGCTACGGGCGAGCCTGCCGCCGGAGACGACCCAGCGTGAGCGAGAGCGGCCCGGTAGCGGTCACCGTTGTCGGGGACGGCGACCCGGGCAACCCACCACCTCGATCGCAGGTGTCGGCGTTCTGCTCCCCTCGCCGAACGCTCTGGGGCGTCGGAGAAGCCCTCCGGATCGAGATTCCGGCACCGTGGATCGACAACATCGATGTCGTCGGAAAGGCGCTCTCCAGTTTCCGGGTCGACGATGATGTCCGGGCTCCCGGCACGGGGCCGGTTGCGTTCGGATCGCTGCCCTTCGACCGAACGAGCGCGGCGACTCTGATCGTCCCCGAGACCATTCACGGCCACACCTCCGAAGGTGCCTCGTGGAAGACGACGGTCACAGCTGACAGAACCGGTCAGAGGGCCGGTGACGGAACAGTGGAGAGCATCGGCGATAGAACAGTTGCGACTAGATCGCAGTTCGGGGAACCGTCATCCACCTCCATCCGGGTGTCTTCGGTCCGACCGGCCGAAGACTGGTGCGCAAGCGTTGAGGAGGCCAGGCAGCGGATCCTGAGGGGAGACTTCACAAAGGTCGTCCTCGCCAGGGAGATTGCCCTTCAGACGGACCAGCCAGTTGATCCTGCGACCCTGTTCGCAAGGCTCAGAGCCATGTACCCGACGTCGATGTGCTTCGCTGTCGCCGACTTCGTCGGAGCAAGCCCCGAGCTACTCGTTTCGCGAATCGGCGAGATCGTCCGGGCCCATCCCATGGCCGGCACCACCCCCCGCAGCGGAGAGCCCGAGGTCGACCAACGACGTGCAGCCGAGCTACTGGGATCCGACAAGAACCGCTCTGAGCACCAGATAACGATCGACATGGTGCTCGACACGTTGCTCAGATGGAGTTCGTATCTGGACGCCGAGCCGACGCCGTCGGTAGTGCAGGCAGGTCCGGTCCAACATCTGGCCACGATGGTTGAAGGTCGCTTGTCCAGGCCCACCCCTTCAGTCCTGGAGCTGGTCGCAGCCCTCCATCCGACCCCGGCGGTGGGAGGCTGGCCGCGTGAGGCGGCCCTGGATGCTATCGAAGAACTCGAATCCGCTGAACGTGGGCCATACGCCGGACCGGTGGGATGGGTCGACGCATCTGGCAACGGTTCCTTTGCCGTAGGAATCCGGTCCGTGCTGATCCGGGGCAACGACGCGACCCTGTTCGCAGGTGTGGGTGTGGTGGCGGACTCCGATCCACTGACCGAACTGGAAGAGACCCGCGCCAAGGCCCAGTCACTTCTGGGAGCGTTGATCAGGGTCTGAGCGGTCGCCTCAGGGCCTGGCCAGCCTCCAGCTGGTTCGACCCGGCGGACGCTCACTGACGGGCAGACCTGGGCGGCTCAGGGTTCGAGGATGTCCACCTCTTGGGACTGCTCGGCCCAAACCTCGCGAACCCGGTCGAGTACCGCCGCCGCTTCTGCAAATCCTGCGAAATGCCCCTCGCCGGCGCGCACTCTGAGTTCACCATGGGCAAGTCTTGCCGCCTGATGATGTCCATGGCTGGGCGGCACGATCGTGTCGGAAAGTCCCTGCCAGACGACGACCGGCGGTTCCACCTCGTCGAGCCTGAAACCCCAGTGGCGTGAGAACAACGCAAGGTCATGCGCCACGGATCGCAGGTCACGAGCGGTGATCAGGTCGTGGAGAAACATGGCCTTGAACAGCGGGTCCTTGAGGACCGGACCATCGGCCAGGCCGAGGAATCTGGCGTAGGCGCCGAAAATGGGATCGGCAAGCGGCTCTGCCAGCGACACCACCTTGCCGAGCACGCTGCCAATGGGCGTACGCAGAACCTCGAGCGTCGGCGCCGCGAAGCGCAGCGCACGTGTGTAGGAGAAGACGGCGTCAGGTCCACGAACGGGACCGAAACCCCCGAGCAGCGACGCGACGACGACCCTCTTCGGCATGTGGTGGGCCACCGACAGCGTGTAGGGCCCGCCGCCCGACAGCCCGACGACCGCGAACCGCTCGATCCCCAACTCATCGACCAGGGCCTCGATATCGGGGCCGAACTCCCGGATGCGTCGGTAGTAGTGGTTGGTGGACCTGCCGGTGCCGGGGCGTTCGACACCAATGACCCGAAATCCACGTTGCAGAGCGACCTCGTCGATTCCCGGTGGTATCTGGAACCGGGCCCCGGGAGTCCCGTGGAACCAGAGAACTACGTCACCATCGGGATGTCCGAACTCGGCCCAACCCAGCTTCCGACCGACAGCCACCGTGGCCTCGCCGACTGTGCGGGCGGTCGGTGGGCCGATCCCCGAGCTGAGTTCCTGTCCCATGCGTGTCAACTTTCGCTCTTCACCACTCGCCGGCGGCCCATTCGCCATAGCGGGAAATTCTATCGGGTCACATCACGAGGCGGTCGATTGCAGTGCGGATCGACTGGTCCAGTTCTTCGTGCATCTGGCGATTGGACTCGCGTTCGGTCTCGACCACCACAATTCGTGGACCACCCCTGGTTAGCGCACCGGCGATGGCTGCCTGGGCTCCGGTCCGGGTCGAGACGCGCTCTGCCGGCACTCCGTGAGCTCCCGCCAGTGCCACCAGGTCGACATCGTGTGGGGTCCCGAAGAGTTGCTCGAACCGCTCCTCCCCGATCGCATCGCGCACTGGTAGGAACGAGAAAATTCCGCCGCCGCGGTTGTCCATTACGACAACCAGCAGATTGACCCGACGCTTCATCAGACCGATCAGTGCATTGGTGTCGTGGAGGAAGGCGACATCACCTATGAGTAGCGCCGTCGGTGATCCACCCAACGCCGCGCCTACCGCGGTCGAACTCACACCGTCGATACCGTTCGCTCCCCTGTTGGCCAGGACCTTCACCCCCGACCGTGGTGGGGCGAAGCACTCTGCATCACGCACCGGCATGGATGAAGACAGCACGATCGTGCCGTCCTCACTGAGCATGGTGAACACGTCCAGCGCCAAGGCGGGCTCGGTTGCTTCGGAATGCTTCGACAGTGTCGAGTCGATTGCGTTGACGGCGCTTCGTTCCGCCTCGACCCAACGTGCCCGCCACGATTCGTCGGCGACTTCCGAAACTCGGGCCCGAAGCTGGTTGCAGGTGGAAGCCACCGGGGCGACCATCGGAGATTTGAAGACCCTGTCGGGATCCGGCAGGGCGGCGTCTGGATCTAGGCCGAATTTCTCGGCCGCCGACTCGGCGATCCAGCGATGCAGGACCTTCGAGGTCAGTAGCCCCCCGATACGCAGAATCACATCAGGCTGGTTCTGCTCGACAAAACCCTCGTGCTTGAGGATCCCGTGGAAAGCAGTAATACATCCGAGGACCTCCAGGCGACAACCTGAAGGTCCATCGGCAATTACGGGCCACCCAAGATGGTCCGCCAGCAGGTGGATGGCGCGGGCGTCGGCCATATCTCTGGCTGCACGTACGCCTGCGACGATCACCCCCGTGCTCGACGAGAACGCGTCCACCAGACGGGCCATCTCCGATTCAGCCAACTCGGGTGTACCACTACTCAACTCGTGGCCGGTTACCGGGTCGATCCTTCGAGGAAGCTCGCCCGCGATCCCGACGAGGGGTTCACGAAAGGCCAGGTTCAGATGCACCGGCCCGGCGACAGGCCCGACGCAGCGGTTCCATGCCTCTGTTGCCAGTTCACGCCAGTCAGCCCGGTCGAACTGCGACGGAACGCCCGGCTCGCAGTACCAGCGGACCGCTCTTCCGTAGAGGTTGCGCTGGTCGATCGTCTGCGGCGCTCCGACATTCTGCAATTCCGGCGGGCGGTCAGCGGTCAAGACCAGCAGAGGCACATGAGCCTGGTGGGCCTCGACCACAGCTGCGTGCAATTCGGTCGCGGCTGTCCCACTTGTGCAGAGAACCACCGTCGGTTTGCGCGACGCCAACGAATGGCCGAGCGCCATGAACGCAGCTGAACGCTCATCATGATGGACATGAAGCATCACCCGGGAGTCAGCGGCCAATGCCAACGCCATTGGTGTCGAGCGGGACCCGGGGCTGAGGACCGCGTCGGTGAGGCCACGGTGGACCCATTCGTCAATGAGCGTCGCGCAAAAGGTCGCTGCTACGTCCTCGGGCCCGGAAGGGAGCGGAGTGTTGCCCGGCTGATCTCCGCTCAGTTGATCCTGCGTCGACGATGAGTCGGCCGGTTGACGGTCGACAACTTCGGAATCGACTGGCACGGAATCGGCAGTTTCGGAATCGGCTGGCACGGAATCGGCTGGCCATCCGGGTGAAGTGCCCTCACCCACGGCTACCTTCTCCTCAGATTCATCGAGGGGCTTCTCGGCTGCTTCTGTGTTGTGGCCGGTGTCTCTGTTGGACCGGGACGGCGCTGTGTGCTCATGAGGTGCATCAGCCTACGGTGTGAGGACGTGAGGGTAGAAGTGGAGCGTCTGAGACAACTGGGACCGCTCGCCGCCTACCGGCTCGCCTTCGGCGACAACCATCCGGATGCCTGGCGCCTGGTGTTCCTTCACGGCTTCACCCAGAACGCCGCCTGCATTGGCCCGATTGCGTCCATCCTGTCGCGTGAGCACGATGTGATCGGCGTCGACCTTCCCGGTCACGGCCACTCCACCGAGTATCCCGACGCTGATCTGTGGCGCAGCGCAGACCTTGTCGACCGGACCACAGGGGCGGCCTGCTACATCGGCTATTCGATGGGAGGCAGGGTTGCACTGCACCTGGCGCTGAGTCATCCGGACGCGGTGCAGTCACTCGTTCTCATCGGTGCTACCGCCGGGATCGATGATGACGACGCCCGGGCCGATCGAGCACGACTTGATCACGAGAACGCCGACAGGATCGAGCGTCTGGGAACCGACGCCTTCGTCAGCGAATGGCTGAGACAGCCGCTCTTCGCGACGTTGCCGGACTCGACGCGTTTTGAGGCGGAACGCCGCGCGAACGGCCCAGCTGGGTTGGCTGAAAGTCTGCGCAATACCGGCACCGGATCGATGGAATCCCTCTGGGACCGCCTGGACACGATCGACTGCCCCGTCCTGATCATCAGCGGTGCGCTGGACACGAAGTTCACCGAACTCGGTGGGCTCATGGCAGAGCGGATTGGTACCAACGCTCAGGCGGTGGTGGTGCCGGATTCGGGTCACTCAGTCCATCTGGAGCAACCCGAATTGTGCAGCGACGTGATCAGCCGGTTCCTTGCCCGGGTGTGAACCCGGCCGATCCGGACGCGCTGACCGGCGTAGACCTAACCGCCCACTGGCCGGGGATCAATTGCCGATCAGGAATCCGACCGATAGCACTACGGCGTAGAACACCTGCACAAGTCCTGTCCGTGCCAGTACGGGAATCAGCTTCGGTCCCCTTGCACCGGAAAGCACTGTGGTGATCGGCTCCCGGGCGGGGACAATGGCCAGTAACGCCAGGACGGCAACGGGACGCCCTCCCAGACCAGCCAGGAGCGGCACGAGCACTATTGGAAGTACCACCAGACCGACGTAGAGAAATCTCGTCGAACGCTCGCCGAGTCGTACGGCCAAGGTGCGCTTGCCAACTTCGGTGTCACCCGGAATGTCGCGGAGGTTGTTGACCACGAGCAGTGCCGTAGCGAGCGATCCCATTGCCGCTCCCGATCCGATCGCAAGCCACGAGATTGCCAAGGTCTGGACATAGAACGACCCGATCGTGGCTACCAGACCGAAGAAAACGAAGACGAAGACCTCGCCGAACCCTGCGTAGCCGTACGGGCGCCCACCACCGGTGTAGAACCATCCCGCAGCAATCGCTGCGACTCCCACGAAAACCAGCCGCCAGTCGACCCAGATGACCAGCGGCAAGCCGGATAGAGCCGTCAGCGCGAACATGACCAACATGGCCCGCTTGACCGCCCCCGGCGAGGCCAATCCATTGCCCACCAGACGCGGCGGACCGGTCCTGGCACCCGGGTCGTCGGTTCCGCGCACGCCGTCGCTGTAATCGTTGGCGTAGTTGGTGGCCACCTGGACGAACAGGGCCACGCCCAGGGCGCAGAGGAAGACCCAGAGGCGGACGTGCTGGTCGGGCTGGATTGCTGCGGCGGTGCCGACGAGGACCGGCGCGACAGCTGCGGGAAGTGTCCTCGGCCGTGCCCCCAGAATCCACTTCCTCCAGTTGGTCGGCGGCATCATGGGTTCGTCCATCGGCGGGGATCCTACGGGTTGGCGGTACCCCGGTCCGTGACCGTAGATGTCGGGGCACCCTTCCACAGGTGGCAACCTTTAGGACGTGCCTGAGCTGATTGCACTCGATATACACGGCGGCGCACAGTTTCTGGACTCGCTGAATCGCATCTGGGACCGGGGCGACGCCGTAATGCCACTCGACCTGTCCGGGCCCGATTCTCACGTCGAGTCTGTGCTGGCTGCCATGGCTCCGAGCGCGGTCATCGACTCCGCCGGGGAGCGCCATGAGAGGGTGGGCGGGCTACCGGTCGAGGAGGGCGATGCCTGTGTGATCACCACCTCTGGCACTACCGGAACTCCGAAGGGAGTCATCCACACACACGACGCGATCCGCTCGGCGGGCCGGATCACTTCGGCCGCGACACGACCCGGTGAGGCGGACACCTGGCTCGCCTGTTTGCCCCTGTCCCACGTGGGCGGGTTCTCGGTGGTCGGCCGTGCGCTTGTATCTGGTGCGGGACTGATCATCCACGACGGTTTCGATGCCGAGGCGACCGACGCCGCCGGACGAAGCGGAGCTACGCACGTCTCGCTGGTGCCGGCGGTGCTTCATCGCATCGATCCGGAGCCTTGGACGACGATCCTCCTCGGCGGTTCGTCCATCCCCGCCAATAGGCCATCCAATTCGATCGCGACCTATGGGATGACCGAGACCTTCGGAGGTGTGGTCTACGACGGAGTCAAGCTCGGCGACGTGGAGCTCCGGATCGCTGCAGGTGGAATGATCGAAATCCTCAGTCCCACACTCCTGCGGGCCTACAGGACAGCCGATGACCCGGCAGGGATATCTCCGCTTGGGCCGGACGGCTGGTATCGAACGGGCGATCTTGGCCAGATCGACGAAACAACAGGAGTACTGATCGTTGGTGGGCGGGCCGACGATCTGATCATTACCGGTGGAGAAAAGGTCTGGCCCGGTCCGGTCGAGGACGTGATTCTGCTCGACCCCAGGGTCAGCGAGTGCATGATCACATCACGACCCGACCCTGAATGGGGTGAGAGGGTCATAGCCCTGGTTGTTCCCTCAGATCCACAGAGGCCACCTCAACTCGAAGACATCCGCTGGCTCGTCCGTGAGCGCCTTCCGGTCGCCGCTGCGCCGAAGGAACTTAAGATTGTGGATTCGCTGCAGCGAACAGCACTGGGAAAGCTCCGTCGTGGGGATACGCTCGGTGGTGTTGATGACTGAAAACGGATTTCGACAGGATGAAGCGGGCCGACTGGAAGCTACCGATCCCGATCCTTCCGGCCCGGAAATAACGTTCCACCACGTCTCACTGGCGGTCCGTCACGCCACCGATCTGTGGCCAATCCTCGCTGGTTCTCTTGGCGGCCGCTACATGGGAAGCGGGCTCGGACCCGGCTACGGCTGGACACAGCTGCAGTTCGCAAATGGCTTTCGTGTCGAGGGACTCCATCCAGAGACCGGGACCGAGCGCCAACACACTGAGACCGAACCAGTGGTCTCCGACGAGGGCGGGTCAACCTCAACCTCAACCTCAACCTCAACCTCAAGTGCAGAGTCAGACCTCGGCTCGGCCCCGACCTCCAAGAGTTTCGTGTCGGAGTTCATCGAACGCTCCGGAGTGGGTCCACACCATCTGACCTTCAAGGTCACCGACATCTCACAGGTTGTCGGCCCCCTCCGCGATGCCGGCTTCAAGGTGGTCGAGCGTCAACACATCGATCCCATCAAGTGGAGCGAGGCCATCATCCGCTCCCAGGATGCGCACGGCACGATGGTCCAGTTGCTTGACGGCATTCCGGCGCCACTGGCCCTGGAGGATCCACCCGAGGGCTTTCCGGAGTCCGATTACGACAGGCCAATAGCGTCGCTCGCCAGGGTCGTCCACGCGGTGAAGGACCTGCCAGGGGCACTCAGGCTCTATCGGGACATTCTCTGCGGCAAGGTCCTGTCGACCGGAGCGGCCGTCGACGGAAACCACTGGGTTGAACTCGGTTGGGGTGGACCCGGCCGCCTCCGACTCCTTGAGGGGGTCCACGCTGACATCGCCGAATTCATCGGTGACAGGCCCGGGCGCACCCGGCACCTGTTCTTCAATTTCGATGAACCTTCGTATGTCCCGGGGGCCACCAAGGTTGCGTCCGGCCGATGGGTCGTCCCCAAGGAAGAAGTCCTGGGAACCAGACTCGTCCTTTCATCGAGCGCCCGCTGAGGGTCGGAACACCCGGCTGACTCAGAGGAGCATTCCGCCATCGACGACGAGCATCGTGCCGGTGACCCAGGAGGACGCATCCGAGGCAAGAAACAGCGCAGCGTTGGCGATGTCGGTCGGTTCACCTAGTCGATCCAAGGGAACCATCTTTCCGATCGAATCCTCGTTGCCCTCCCACAGCGCCCGAGCCATGTCGGTCTTGACCAGACCCGGACAAATCGCGTTGATCCTGACCGACGGGGCGAGTTCCTTCGCCAGAGATTTGGTCAGGTGCAGTAGCGCGGCCTTGGTCACGTTGTAGTGACCGATCGAGGTCTCGACGGTCAAACCGCCAATCGATGAAAGGTTGATGACGTTGCCGCCATGTTCGGACATGTGCTGCTTCCATGCCTCCTGGGTCCAGACGAACGCCCCTCGCAGGTTCACGTCGTAGGTCTTGTCCAGGCGGGGCAGATCGATGTCGATCATCTTGCCCATATACGGATTGGTCGCCGCGTTGTTGACCAGGATGTCGAGCCCACCGAACCGGTTGATCGTTGCGGCTACACAGGCAGCGGCAGCGTCCGGGTCACCCGCGTTGGCGACAAAGTGGTCGACTTCTGCCCCGAATCCGGGGGTTATCCCTGCAATCGCCTCGACCAGAGCGTCCTCCTTCCGTGAGGACAGCATCACGTTCGCTCCAGATTCGGCGAACAGTTTTGCTATTGCCAGACCGATTCCCCGAGAGGCGCCGGTGACCAACGCCGTCATACCGCGAAGTTGAAGTTCCATGTCAGGAAGCTAACGCCATTCCTGGCGGGCAATTGCGCCACCCCTTTGTTCTGGATGTCGCTGGAGTACCTATGGGTATCTGAACGACAGCCAGAACGTGGGGACAGGGGCGAGTGACAAGACCCAGGTAGCTGACTGACAGCCAGAACGTGGGGACAGGGGCGAGTGACAAGACCCAGGTAGCTGACTGAATCAGACTGGTCGATATGGCCAACCGACTCGCTTCCGAGACAAGCCCCTATCTGAGACAGCACGCGGAGAACCCGGTCGACTGGTATCCGTGGGGCGACGAGGCGTTTGCCACCGCTAGCGAACGCGACGTGCCGATCCTGTTGAGCGTCGGCTATTCCTCCTGTCACTGGTGCCATGTGATGGCCCACGAATCCTTCGAGGACGACGAGACGGCCGAGCTGATGAACTCGAACTTCGTCAACATCAAGGTCGACCGCGAGGAGCGGCCAGACATCGACGCCATCTACATGGAGGCCACCCAGGCTATGACCGGCAGCGGTGGCTGGCCCATGACCGTTTTTATGAACGCCGAGGCCGAGCCCTTCTTCTGCGGCACGTACTTCCCCGTGGAACCCTCCAAGGGATCCCCCACTTTCAAACAGCTCCTCGGTGCGGTCACCGAGGTGTGGATGGAGCGTCGAGAGGATCTCATCGAGCAGTCGCGCCAGCTGATCGACCTTATGGGCCGACAGATAACAACTCCCCAGGATGCGCAGATCCCGGGCGTAGACGTCCTTGATGTCGCAACGAGTGCGTTGCTGGCAGCACATGACCCCAAATGGGGTGGATTCGGATCGGCTCCGAAATTCCCGCAGACGATGAACCTGGCGCACCTACTGCGGGATCATCGCCGAACGGGGTCCCAAGATGCTCTGGAAGCCGTCATGACGTCACTCGACGCGATGGCCGCCGGCGGAATCCACGATCACCTCGGTGGCGGCTTCTCCCGCTACTCCGTCGACGGCAAGTGGCTGGTTCCCCACTTCGAGAAGATGCTCTACGACAACGCGCTCCTCAGCCGCATCTACCTGCAGGCCTGGCTCGTCACCCGTGAGGAACGATTTCTCCAAACCTGCACGGACACGATCGAGTACGTCCTAGTGGATCTTTCGCACCCGGACGGCGGCCGTTACTCGGCCGAGGACGCCGATTCCCTGCCCTTCCACGGCGCAGATCACCCAGTAGAAGGTGCGTTCTATGTGTGGGACCCCGCTTTGGTGGAGGAGGCCCTCGATCCCACCGGCGGGACCGATCACTCAGAGAACATCGCGACGGTCCTCGACTTCTACGACATAACTGAACAGGGCAACTTCGAAGGTTCCTCCATCCCCAACCGGATCGCCCACCGCGGCGACCTGACGCCGCCGCCAGAGGTGGATCTGGCGCGAACAGCCATGCTCTCTGCCCGCTCCGAACGTCCCAGGCCGGGACTCGATGACAAGGTCCTGACCGAATGGAACGCCCTGATGCTCACATCACTCGCCGAAGCGGGCGCGGCCACCGGCAACGACAGATGGCTCCGGGAGGCCGAGTCGACAGCAGAGTTTCTATGCTCGAACCTGAGGGTCGAGTCGGCAAGCTCACCCGGAGGTCACCGGTGGCTGCGCTCGTGGCAGGCGAACAGCAACGCGGGCGCCGGCGGAGCCCAACACCTGGGTTACGCGGCCGACTACGCGGCACTTCTGAACGCATTCACCTCCCTCTATGAGGCGTCGGGCAAACTGCGCTGGTTGAACGAGGCGCTGGACGTAGCGGAGGGATTACTGACCCTGTTCTGGGACACCGACGGTGGCGTTTGGAGCACCGGAGACGACGCCGAGGTCCTGGTTGCCCGGCCGAAGGACATCATGGACGGAGCCACGCCTTCTTCCAACAGCATGGCCGCCGTTGGCCTGCTCCGGCTGGAGGCCCACACCGGAGAGTCCCGCTATGGCGAACACGCCCGCTCCATCCTGCGTCTGCTCGGTCACCTTGCAGCTCAGCATCCGACCAGCTTCGGCAATCTCCTTCATGCGATCGAACTGAACGCCGTCGGGGTCACCGAAGTCGTGGTGACCGGCCAAAGGCCCGACCTGGTCCACGCCGTGCACTCGATGTTCCTGCCCGATGCGATTCTCGCCTGGGGTGAGCCGGGACAAGGCCCCCTCTGGGAGGGCCGCACCGGCACAGAGGGCCACGGCACCGAGGGCCGCACCGGCACCGAGGGCCACGGCACCGAGGGCCACGGCACGGCTACCGCCCCAGCGGGGGTTGCCCACGTCTGTACCGGCTATGTCTGCGCAACCCCGTCGTCATCGGTGGATGAACTCATGACGAGGTTGCGCAGCTGAGGTTCTTGCTCGGCCCGCCTCTGACCCTCCGGTTTCCGGGACGCCCCGAAACGGGCCGGTCAGGTGATCTACTTGGACTTCCGACGGGCCAGATGGTCGGGCACCTCGATGAACGGCGCTTCCTGGTGGTCGAGCATTCCCCGGGACACCCATCCGCGATTGTCGGCCCAGATGATCAGTGGCGGCAGCACGATTAGGGCCGCGGCGAGCGCAATCGCGATCTTCAGGGCGACGAACATGCCGAAGTTGCTTAGCAGCGGCAGCGACGAGAACGAGATGACGGCGACGCCCGCAATCGCAGTCATGGCAGACACGATGAACGCCCGACCTGTGCGGGCCGCGGTGACGTCGATCGCAGCGCGAGGTTCGAGTCCCCGCCGTCGTTCCTCGATGTAACGCAACAGGATCAGCGAGGTGAACTCGGTACACGTCGCGACGACCAACGGGCCGCCCACGGCGGTCATGGGGCTCAGTTCGATACCCAGCAGATAGATCGCGATCGTGGCTAGTCCGGATGCGATCAGTACGGGCACCATCGACAACAACGCACGGACGATGGACCGGAGCCGAACCGCCAGGAACAGGAACACGAGACCCACGGCAAGCCATGTGAGCTGCACCAGGTTCGCCTCGAGGTTCTCGAGCAGGCCGACACCGACGACCGCCAGACCCGAAGGGGTCATGTTCAGGCCCGCGGGCGGGTTCTCTGCCCTCAGCTTGTTGACAACCTCCGCCTGGCCTTCCAAAGGGCCCTTCCGGGTCATGAGAATCAGGTTGAGGTTCTGCCCGTTCTCCGACGCGGTCGACAACTGGATACCTTTCGGAGCGATGTCCCAGGCGTCCTTGACGAGCTCCGCCGAAGGCGAGACGTCAGGGGTGTCTGGAACAGCGACCAGTTTGCGGATGGTGCCGGGCATGCTGAAGTCGGTCAGCAACAGGTCCGGGAATTCCGTCATGGTCTTCGAAGCCAGAGTGTCCGCATACTTGACGAACTCGTCGGTGAAGACCGTCGAACCTTCACCCTTGGACGAGATGAACACTCCGATCTCGGATGCGCCGCCGACGTCGCGCTCGATCGTGCGGATGTTGCGTACCACCTGGGTGTCCTGGTTCACCCAGTTGACAGGATCGGTCTCGAGCTTCAGCTTGGGCTCCATGTAGCTGCCAACTCCGAACACGACGGCCGAGATGACGATAAGTCCGATCGCGGTGCTGGGCGGCGCGGATCCGAGCCAGACCACCAGGCGTCCCAACTTCCCTTCGGTGTAGTCGCCGGTCTTGGTTGGTGAGCGGTACTCGCGGATGCCAAGTGCGGCGAGTGGGTTGATGATGGACGAGACGCAGATGGCGATGATCCCGACGGTCAACAGCCAACCAAACTCACGAACCATCGGAACCCGAGAGATCTGGATCGCCAAGAAGGCGAACACCGCGTCGAACGTGACAACCAGCAGTGCAGGGCCCAACCCCCGCGACGCCGCCTGGATCGGGTGGGGAGAACTGTCGATAATCGCCTCCTCCTCGATCCGGGAGTGCATCTGGATCGCGTAGTCGATTCCAATACCCAACATGACGGGCAGGCCCGCGATGGTCACGAGAGTCAGAGGAATTCCGAAGTAGCCCGCCAGGCCGAACGCCCAGATGACGCCGATCAGGACCACCGCCAGTGGCAGCAGTCTCCACCGCACGTTGAAGAACAACATGAGGATGATGATCATCACCGCGATTGCGATTCCGCCGAGGGTGAGCATCCCGCCCCGCAGATAATCGTTGATGCCCTTGAGAAGCACCGGTGCGCCGGTCGTTGTCACCTCGGCACCCTCGAACTTGAAGTCGCGGGTGGCCGCTAGGACCTTGTCAGAAAGCGCTCCTTCCTTTTCGATCGAAAGGTTGCCCGGCATGCGGACGACCATCTGCGCGTGGGTGTCGTCGGGGAATGCCGAGCGGAGGGCCTGACGGATCTCGCCCTGGTTGTCGTAGAGCAGGAACTTGACCCACTTCGGGTTGTCGAGTGTCTGCTGCTCGGGCGTGAACTTCGTTGCCGCGATCAGCGTCGCCGTTGCGTCCTCGGTGCGAAGCTTCTTGGCCGTCGGATCGGTCGTGACCTCAAGGGCTCGCAACTGGGCACGGCCTGCGATCGAATCGGTGATTGATCCGGTATCGCTCGAGCTGAGGCTGTTCGAGAATTCCAGCGCCGTTTCGGGCGAGATCACTCCCAAGACACCGATGTCGTAGAGCTTCTTCTCGACGTCCTTCATGGTCTTGCGACCTTCGGCCGTGAAGAGGTCCTCGACCTTGAAGCCGTCCTTCATGACGATCGACGACAGCATCGCCTGCCCACCGAACAGGTCCTGGTAGGCCACGTTGTCCTTGTAGATCTGGCTGTCCCGGTCTAGATAGCTGTCCTGGCCGGTGGCGAACTCGAGCCGGGTTATGCCTGCACCGACGACGATCGTGAACACCAAGCCGATTGCGGCCACCATGCCGGCGTGGCGTCCCAAGTACACCGCCATCCATGACCAAAACCTCTGCATCCGCATGCTGACAGTCCACCCTCCGTCTAATCGTGCTCCCCCACGGGTTGAGGACTAACACGCGACCGCCACAGCCAGGCGGCATTGGAAATTTCTGTGGCAGAACTTACAGGTCCGATGCCACATCCCGCACTTTGGCGCCGGCTGGCGTTCAAGTGTGGTCAGATCACCAATTTTGGCGGTGAATCAGGTCCGTGGGGTGTGGGCGTCCGCGTCGCGCCGACGCCGACGGTGCCTGTCCGCCCGGCGCTGGGTAGCCCAGCGCGATCGTTCCGAGCGTTCGTCGTTCGGGTGGGATGGCGAACGCTTCGACTACTGCGGGTTCATGTCGAAATTGCCCGAAGAAGAGGGCCCCGAGACCCATGGATTCGGCGCTCAGCAGCATCGCCATGACGGAGGCTCCGCCGTCCACGAACCAATAGGGCACAGGCCACGCCTCTTCACCGGCCCCCAGGCCACTCGAAGACTTGTCAGGCTCGCCATAGCGTTCGACATAGGCCCCGGGGTTGACCACCGGTACGACCAGGACCGGAGCCTTCAGCAACCCGGGCCAACGGAAGTGGTCCCTCGAAGCGCCTGCGAGGGTCGCGTCCCAGTAGCGCTGTACGTCGGTGAACTCGAGCACCAGAAGTTCGATACCGGCGGTGTTGCCCGCCGACGGAGCCCGGAAGGCAGCCGCCAGAACCTTGTCGAGAACCGCCGCCGGCAGCTCATCACCGAGAAAGTCCCGGCACATTCTTCGGCTGGCAAGGACCTGTTCGAAGCCCGCCCTGGGCGACGAGGGGGAAGTCACCCGTGCTTGAGGAGTTCCTCTGCCATCACCCATCCGCAGGCGACCAGACAGTCACCGCGACCCGAGTCGAGATGGCTGAACTGGGCGGCCACGTCAGCGTCGATCGATTCGGGCTTGAGTGACTCATGGTCGAGCACCAGCGGAGGACAGTCCTCGCCGACGATCGTGAACTTCTGGTCGTCATAGCTGCCGGAATCGATACCGAACCGCTTGGCCAGGCGTCGACCCCAAGCACGCTCCTCACCAGAGGCCTTGTGACCGGGACGCGGGATCACATCGCTCAGCTGCTTGAACCCGTCGAAGGCGCCAGCATCACTCAATCGTGTGCCCAACAGAACGTCCTCATCGGGAAACGCCATAAGTGCGCGACGGAAGTTGTCCCCGATAATTGCCCGGAGAACCGAATCCCGCTTGGAGGTCCTCTTCACCGAAGCGACGCCAAGAAGGATGCACGGGGTTCCGCCGATCCGTTCGAGGGTGGAGAAGGAAAATCCTCTCAGGTGATTGCCTTCACGGACCAGGGTAACCAGGACCCAAAGGTCGACTTGCTTCGACAGTTCACCGACCTCGTAGCAGTGACCGCCTTCAGCGCAGATGTCGGCCATCTCAGCCAACTCCGAGTCGCTGAGTGCGGTGCAGTCCTTGGTCGTGACGTCCAACGCCATGCAGAGCTCCCGACGATAGGTGGAAATCTGGTCCCACTAGTTCAGTCCATTTAGCGCCTTCTTGCAAACCGCTGTGAGGCCTCACTCAGGCTCACCACGCCTACTGGAGACTGCACGGGTCGATTTGGGAACGGCCGCAGCAAAGACGTTGAAGTGAGGTTCAGACGACCACGGCCTCGCTTCCCAGGAGCGCTCGAAGCTCTCCGACCAGGCCGGTGTCGGTGCTGACGGTGTACTGCTCCGGAAGCCGCAGGATCTTGCCTCCGTCGATTCTCAGATAGACCTCCGAATCGCCGCTGAAGTCGAGGAACAGCTCCTTCAGACGAGAAATCGTCTCGTCATTGAGCCGTGCAGCAGAGATGTGGAGTCGGAGCGGCGGATCGGTTTCGACCGCTGGCTCGAACAATTCGACGTCGGTCGCCATCAGCTTCGGAGTCTCGTCGCGCTTGTCGACGCGGGCCCCGAGGATCACCACGGCATCATCGGCCAACAGGTGGCCGATCTCGTTCATGGTCCGGGGAAAGACCATCACCTCGACACCACCTTGGAGGTCCTCCAATGTGAAGACCGCCATCAGATCGCCCTTCTTGGTCCATTTGCGCTGCAGCCCGGTGATGACTCCGCCGACGGTCCGTCTAGTGCCGTCCTCGACCTCTGCCAGGTCTGCGACGGTGCAGTCGGTCTTCTTCCGGAGGGCCATCTCGGCGCCCAGAAGCGGGTGATCCGAGACGTAGAGCCCGAGCATCTCCTTTTCGAACACCAGACGTCGCTTCTTGTCGAAATCCTCGACCGGAATCACGACTCGCTCATCGAATGCCGGAGCGGCCTCATCGAGCTGGGCGAACAACGACATGACACCCATGTCGTGTTCCTTCCGGCGCGACACGGTTTGGTCGATGATCTGTTCGTAGACCTCCAACAGCCCAAGTCGTGAGTGTCCCATCGAGTCGAACGAGCCTGCCTTGATGAGCGACTCAATCGTCTTCTTGTTGAGCACCTGGGTGTTGACCCGTTGGCAGAAGTCGTAGAAGTCCTCGAACGCTCCGGCGTTGTCACGTTCGGTGACGATGTGTTCGACGAGTCCCCCACCGACGTTTCGCACCGCGGACAGACCGAACAGGATCTTGCGAACCTCGGTGCCGTCAGGCTGGGATTCGATCACGGGAGTGAAATCGCTACTCGATGCGTTCACGTCCGGTACTACGACCTCGATGTCCATTACCCGGCATTCGGCGAGGTAGATCGCTGCCTTCTCCAGGGTCGTCTTGACGCTGGTCAACAACGCCGAGAAGTACTCGGCCGGATAGTTCGCCTTCAGGTAGGCGGTCTGGTAGCTGACGAAGCCGTAGCCGTAGGCGTGGGACTTGTTGAACGCGTAGTCGGCGAACGGTTCGATGATGTCGAACCAGGCCGTGCCGATGTCGGACCCGTAGCCGGTGTCCTCGCATCCCTTGACGAACTTGACGCGTTCCTTGGCGATCAGTTCCTTGTTCTTCTTGCCGCATGCCTTGCGAAGATTGTCCGCCTCGGCCAGCGAGTAGCCGGCGAACTTCTGGGCGATCCGCATCATCGATTCCTGGTACACCATCAACGCGTAGGTGTCCCCGAGCACCTCTTTGGCGTCCGGATGGAGGAACTCGATTTCCTTACGCCCATTCTTGCGGTCCGCGTAGTCGTTGTGCATGTTCGCTGCCATCGGGCCTGGGCGGTACAACGCCACCAGGGCCGCGACGTCCTCGAACTCGGTTGGTGCAAGCGATCGCATCAGGGCCCGCATTGGCGTGGACTCGAGTTGGAACACTCCGATCGAATCGCCCCGGGCGAGCAGGTCGTATGTTGGCTGATCATCCAGGTTGACGTTGTCGATATCTACGACGACGCCTCTGGTCTGCTCGATCATCAGAAGTGCATCCGAGATGACGTCCAAGTTTCGCAACCCCAGGAAGTCCATCTTGAGAAGGCCCAGGTCCTCGACTCCGTGCATCTCGTACTGCGTGACGACCGGAGCGTCCTCGGGATCGCCGCCGGCCTCGGGTTTGCGCTGGATCGGCAGGTAATCGGTGAGGGGATCCTTGGTGATCACAACCGCCGCAGCGTGGATCCCGTCGCCTCGGCGCAACCCTTCGAGTCCCCTCGCCACCTCGATGACTTCGCGGGCATCGGGATCCTCGGTGTACATCTGGCGAATGTCGGTGGCCATCTTGTAGCCGTCGAGATACTTGGGATGCTCCTCGAGACAGGCGTACAGAGGGGTGTCCCGACCCATCACCAGCGGTGGCATCGCCTTGGCGACCTTGTCGCCCACCGAGTACGGCTTGCCGAGAACACGTGCCGCGTCACGTACCGCAGCACGGGCCTTGATGGTGGAGAAGGTGACGATCTGGGCGACGCGGTCACGCCCGTACCGCTCGGCCGCGTAGCGGATCATCTCGTCGCGGTAGCGGGAGTCGAAGTCCATGTCGATATCGGGCATCGACACACGACTCGGGTTGAGGAATCGCTCGAAGAGCAGGTCGTACTTGATCGGGTCCAGATCGGTGATCCGAAGGCAGTAGGCCACTGCGCAACCGGCCGCCGAACCGCGACCCGGACCGACCCGGATGTTCGCGTCCCGGGCATGGCGGATCAGGTCCCAGGTGATGATGAAGTAGGAGGAGAACCCCATGTCGCCGATGACCTTGAGCTCGTAGTTGAGCCGGTCGACCGCAGCTTCGGGAATGTTGTCGCCCCAGCGTTCCTTCGCCCCGGTGAAAGTCAGGTGACGTAGGTATTCGGCGTCATCGGTGAACCCTTCGGGAAGGGGGAAATTGGGAAGTAGCGGCTTACCGAATTCGATCTCCAATTCGCAGCGCTCGGCAATCCACAGCGAGTTGTCGCAGGCCGTCTCGACCTCTCGGAAGAGGTGGCGCATCTCCGCCGCAGTCTTCAGGTAGTGCTGGTCTCCGTGGAACTTGAAGCGACCTGGGTCGCTCATCTGGGACTTCGTGTTCACACACAACAGAGCGTCGTGGGCCATGGCGTCGTGCTGGTGCACGTAATGGCTGTCATTCGTCGCAAGCAACGGCAGGTTCAGGCGCTTGGCCAGGCGCAGCAACTCGGGATTGGTCCGTATCTGGTCGGGAATTCCGTGGTCCTGGAGCTCGACGAAGAGGTGGTCCCTTCCAAAGATGTCGAGCAGTCGACCGGCACGCTCACAGGCCGCCTCGAAGCCCTGGTTCATCATCGCCTGAAGGACGTGGCCACCAAGACAGCCCGTGGTGACGATCAGACCCTCGGAGTGCTCTTCGAGTATTTCCCAGTCGACCTTCGGCTTGCGGTAGTAGCCCTCCATGAACGCCCGCGAGGACAACTGGATTAGGTTCCGGTATCCGGTCTGGTTCTCAACGAGGGTCGTCAGGTGGTAGTAGGCCTTCTTGCCGCCCTCGGTCTCGCCACCCGAGTCGTCCATCTTCGAGCTGCGCAGTTTGAGTCGCTCGTCGCGGCGCTCATAGGCCATGTACAGCTCGCTGCCGATGATCGGCTTGACGCCTGCGTCGTTGCACTTCTGGTAGAAGTCGAGAACCCCGTACATGTTGCCGTGGTCGGTGATACCCATGGCGGGCTGTCCATCCTTGACGGCGGATCCCACGACCTCGTCGATGCGGGCTGCCCCGTCGAGCATCGAGTATTCGGTGTGCTGGTGCAGATGGACGAAGGAGTCCGCCATTCTTGCCTTTCGTGACTAAGTGGGGCGCGAGGATCGCAGATCGAGACAGGTTCTTGGGGGATGCAGCTCTGGACTGGTGGGCCGTATCCAGAGCGCTTGTTCAGATGTAGCCGGGGCCCGGGAGCTGGGGCCCCCCGGAGCGTTCCGTCAGCTCGGCGCGCAGGCCTTCGAGCTGTTGGCGGGCCGCCATCTGTTGGGCGACCATCATCGCCTGGATTCCGTGGAACAGGCCCTCGAGCCAACCGACCAACTGGGCCTGGGCCAGACGTAGCTCGGCCTCGGTCGGAAGAGTGTTGCCGTCGAAATCGAACGCCAGGGCATCGAGCTCCTCTCCCAGGTCGGGCGACAGAGCAGACTTCAGCTCAGTGACCGAGCTGTTGTAGATCTCACTCAGCTGTCCCCGGGCCGCGGCATCCACCGGAGTGTTCCGCACCTCGTCGAGCAGCTGCTTGAGCATCGCTCCGATCCGGATGATCTTGGCCGGTGAGAGCACATCGGCGGTGGCCTCGCTGTCCCCCATGGCTCCCTGAGGATCCGAGGGAGCGCCCGCTCCCCCACCCAACCGGCTGTTTCCGTTGGCCGAGGCGCCATCTGATCCGGGATTCTGCGCCCCCGATCCTGGGCTGATCACCTCTGGAAACACTCCGCTCTGGGGGTTCTGGGCTGACGGGGTCTCATTCGAATCGGCCATGGCCTCGATCCTACCCAGCCACCCGGGCCGCGGTCCGACCGCCCGAAACCTCCGGAGTTGATGCGGAGCAGGTTTCAGGTTCGGCGGAACTCAAAAGTCCACTGAGCTCCCGAGGCGAACACGGGCGGCCACAAAGCGATAGTTCGACGGGTTGTCGAGCGTCCAGTCCGAATCGGTCTCCTCAGCAGCGATTGCGTCTTGGACGAGAACCTCGATCTCGATCAATTGGCCCTTCACTGCCACGAAATAGGGGTCTGCCGAAGACGGGCACCAGCAACGGACTTCGGATGAGCCGTCCTCAAGCTTCAGTAGCGACCCGGTTGCTGAGCCGACGAGCCCAACTACTCGACCTGTTACCCGAAAGACTGATCCAGCTAGGGCTAATTGAAGATCTGCGATGGTGGCATCCGCACCTCGTGGCTCAGCATCTGCTGGATCGATACCGGAGGCGCGCTGCCAAGCGGTTGGCCAACTAAGGGGTCGGATTGCTTGGACGGTACCGATATTTGCGAAGTGCGGGGGCCACGAATGAGCGCTGGCATCCTGTCTTTGAAGTGCCTCGAAGTCGACACCACCCCACCATGTGCCAGTCCAATAGGCACGCCCGTCCTCGATGGCCCCCGCAGCAAGATCGAGGGCGGTCGACATGTCAGGAGCAACCGGTTCGATCCCCTCGAATGGAACGCGCAATAGCGCTCCCCCAAATGTCACCCCTGGACATCCATGCTCCATAGTCAGATAGGTGAAAGACGCGAAGGCAATCGGGAGCAAAGTCGAAGGAAACGGTGGCGAGTCCACGGACTGAAGGTAAATCCAGGCCTCGAGAACAGAGCGGGGCGAAAGGAGATCGCCGGCATCAACGAGCCACGCCGGCCCTTCGCTCGCGTGACGCCAAAGCGTGATCATCTGCTCCGGAACTATGAGTGGGGCGACGGCAGTGACGAGATCGCTGATGTCTGCTTCGTCTGCTGGCCCGGGGAAAGCGGTTGCACCGGCGGTTCTATGGGCAGCGACATACCGAGCAAGCGCAGATTCGAAAGCTGACACGCTTCTAGTATGGAGCTGTTCCCGGTCCAGGTTCTCGGTTGGGGGCTATCGATTCTGAGTATGCGACTTGTCTCAAAGCGCCTACGGCCCGACTCGATTGCGTAGCTCCGCTCCAGAGGACTCGGAACGAAACTTCACGGTCGTCGAGCCACGCCGATATACACGAGGTCGAACCGGACGAAGTTGGGTGACCAGGACGGAAATAGAGTGGCTACGGTTCGGCCTCAGCAAGGCCCTGGGTAGTTGCCAAGTCCCGAGGACATCACAGGGGCATCCTCAATCCCATTCCGCTACCAGCCAAATGATCAGGAAGAGCGGAACTGCCACACCATCGAAAGTGAGGTTGGGCAGCAGCAAAAGGTCCCGCCACCGAAGGCCGCGGCCAGAGACTAAACGACGGATGAAAATCGCCAGAGCAAAAAGCCCGATCCCCATGGCGAGAACATTCCCTGCGATCTGAAGCGGACTATCGAACTCCAGATCCCAGCCCACCGACATGTCGATGAGGTTACTGACATCGACTCAAGAGCGGGCACGGCTCCGAAGGTCCCGCCAGCCGGCCGGCTCAACCCTGGGAGACCAGCAGCGGAACGAGGACTTCTGCCGATGTCATTGATCCGTGTCGACCCTGCAGCACGAACGGACCAGTGTCGGCTGGGTCCTCGAAGGCGATCGCCTCACGGGCGACAAGGGCGACATCGCCCAGTCTGGACAGTGGCCCGGGCAGCACCTTGGGTCCGAACCAACATTCGTCAAGTGTCTGTTCGACACCGACCACCCAGGCGACATCGCTGTGCTGCTCGGTTGCGACCTTCAGCAGGTCGTCGGCCGCCCCGGGGTAGGCAGTGAGCCAGCGGAACCGGGCTTCTCCGGATTGAAGATCCACACAGCTCATCACCTCTGGACTCGGAGCGATCACATTCGAACCGACGTCCACCTGCCCGTGGTCGGCCGTGATTACCAGTGCAACACCGGGCGGGAGTTCCTGGATCAGGTACTCGACCATTCGGTCCACGAAGACCAACTCTGCGTCGTAGACAGAATTGAGCCCGTACTCGTGGGCGACCTTGTCGATCCCGTCGTAGTACGCGTAGACGAAGGGCTCCCCACCGTTGATCTGGTCGAGGATCTGGGCGATGAGCGTCGAATTCATCCGGTAGGGGACGTGGCGACAGCCTCCGAGATGCACGCGGGTGAACCCGGTGTCCCGAAACTCGGCGCGTACGACAACGGGCGGACGCTGTCCGCCGAAAACCGCCTCGTGCTGAATCGTCTCCGGCGGGATTGCCTCGCGGGCGTCACCTTTGGAGGTCGTCCAGCGCAGCACGTTGAGGATGTCCCGATCGATGCTCATCCGATAGCCGATCACACCGTGCTCGCCAGGCGTCTTTCCGGTCGAGATCGACGTCAGAGCCGTGGCTGTCGTTGTCGGAGCGACCGTCGTGATCGGCTTGGCATTCATGAGCGTGAAGCCACGTAGCAGGTCGCGTCGCGCGACCATCTGCTCCCAACCGAGGCCGTCGAGCACCAACATGACTATCTGGTCCGCACCGGCCAGTCCCTCGGGGAACCAGTCGGGTGCGTTGTCGGGGTCCTCGACCAGAACGTCGGTGACGTTTGAGGTACACGCACCCTCGTAATCAGGAAGAAGTGGGGACTCCTGCGAGGCATCTACAGATGCCGCCGACCAACTTGAGTCTGCCCCTCGAACAACCACCGGTGACTTCTCCTCGGTTCGTACCCCACCACGCTATCTGCATCTCGGCGAAGAATGCATCACCGTAAGAGGTAGCTCACCCAGGTCGATTCTGAGCCGGGTCGGGCCGACTCGGGGACCGGTGGGCATCGGGTCCATCCCGCCGCCTACGATGGATGCCGTGAAGGTCTCTACCCGTGGTGATTATGCGAGCAGGGCGCTGCTGTCATTGGCATTGCACACCTCGGACGGACCGACATCGGTTCGTGACATTGCCGAAAGAACCGGGCTCCCCCAGCCCTACCTCGAGCAGATTCTTCTTGCCCTCAAGGGAGCCGGCTTGGTCCGCTCCAAGCGTGGCGTCGGGGGCGGTTACGTGTTGGCGCGGCCACCAGAGGAAATGACGCTCGCCCAGATCGTCTCGGCAGTCGACGGCCCGATCCAGGCCGGCGATTTCGGCCAACCGCACACCAACGGTTCTTGTGACCACGAGGGTCAATGCGTGCTTCTCGCGATTTGGCACGACGTCGGAGACAAGATGAAGTCGCTACTCGACGACTACACGCTGGCTGATCTTGCTGCAATTACCGACGGCAACCAGCCTTGGCCGAGCGACCCGCTGCTCGCCGGCGACCTCAGCTGAACTGCTCCAAGACCTTGGCCAGGTCTGCCGCCAGCGGCGACTCGTAGGTCACGTCTTCGCCGGATCCGGGGTGCACGAAGCTCAGTTGTTTGGCGTGCAGAAATGGTCGCGGTAGCGGAAAGCTCTTTCGAGCCCCACCGTAGGTTCCGTCACCAATCACCGAGTGTCCGATGGACGAAAGATGCACACGTATCTGATGCGTCCTACCCGTCTCGAGGCTGCAGGTGATCAACGACGCTTCAATCGGCTCCCAATAGATCTCGTCCACCGAGTAGTGGGTTCGTGACGCGCGTCCGTCCACTGCGACGGTCATCCGCAGCGGGTCGCGTTTGGAGCGTCCGATCGGTGCGTCGATAACTGCATTGGCGTGATCGAAATGACCCCACGTCAGAGCCGTATACACACGCTCGGCGCGGTGTGTCGAGATCTGCTCCACGAGGCTCACGTACGCATCGGTCGTACGTGCGATGACCAATAGACCTGATGTCCCGCGGTCGAGACGGTGCACGAGTCCGGGTCTGTGCTCCTCGCCGACGCCGACCAGTTCGGGATAGCGGGCGATTAGGCCGTGGACGAGGGTGGATCCGGAGTGTCCCGCCCCGGGATGCACGACCAGACCCGGCGGCTTGTCGATGACGATGATGTCGTCATCCTCGTGCACCACTCCGAACTGCACCTCGGGATCGGCGATCAGCGCCTCCTCGACCTTGATCGGATCGGCAAGCACCTCCAACTCGTCACCCTCACTAAGTCGGGTGGACGGCTTGGTCACCACCTTGCCGTTGACCGTCACGCTTCCGCTGTTCAGCGCGTCGGCAGCCTCGGCGCGGGAACTGCCGGTGAGCATCGCCACCGTTCTGTCGATCCGTTCGCCGTCGAGGACATCCGGAATTACTTCCGACACGAAGGGAACCCCGTCGACGGCCTTCACTGTTCGGCGTTCCGTATCATTCACTCGCCCGACTTGGAATCAGCGGCGCTCTCGGCACTCGCGGCTGCGGTGTCGGTGTCGGTGACGGCTGCTTCGGGGTGGGTAGCCGTGACGGTGTCAGTGACGGCTGCTTCGGGGTCGCCAGCGGCTGGCTCGTCCTCAACCTCACGGAAGGAGGCCAGCGCAAGTGCAATACCGCCGACTACGACCGCCGCATCGGCGATGTTGAAAATCGGCCACCACTGCAGGTCGATGAAGTCAACGACACCGCCGCCCATGAATCCCGTGCCGCTGCCCAGATCACCCGACCTTGCGAGTCGATCGATCACGTTACCGAGCGCACCACCGATGACCATTGCGACAAAGACCAGTTGCACACGGGAATCAACTCGCCGGGCAAAGATGACCATCACAACTGCGATGCCGATGGCTACAAGGCCGATTATCGGACCGGCACCTGACCCGGTCGAAAAGGCCATCCCGGTGTTGAACGCCAAGTTCAGTCGCAGGGTCCAGATGACATCTCTGGGAATGCCCTGGATCAGATTCTCCAGCGCCCACCATTTGGTCAATTGGTCGACCACCAACACCAGCACGGCCACGGCGGCAAGCAGACCCCAACGACTCAGGCCGCTGGGGTGCTTCAGAGATCTTTCGGTCACAGCCGCGCCTCGTGGAGGTGTCGGGTCACCTGAAGCTGCGGGTCTTGTATTCGACACGTTCCCGAGCGTAGGGGATGGCCTTGAGCCTCTCCTTGGGAATCGCCAGACCGGAGTACTCGCAGATTCCGTAGGTGCCCTTCTTGATGCGCTCCAAGGCGGCGTCGATCTCTTCGACCGTCTGCATGGCGCTGGCTGCACGGGCGAGATCCATGTCACGCTCGACAGCGAGGGTGTCGCCCTCACCAGACTCGTCATCGAACTGCACATCGCCCGGCTCACGATCCCTGGCCAGGGCATCTGCCTCGTTCTTGAGCGTGGTTGCCTGATTGAACAGGGTGAGGCGCTCCTTGTTGAGGAGCTTCACCTGGGCGTCGAGAAAAGCCTTGTCGAAATGTGCCGATGACTTCTCGGGTGTCTTCGCCTTCTCGGGGGCCCTTGAGGGAACCGTTGCCCGGGTGACCGGACGAGCTGCAGCCTTGGCGGGCTGCGCTGTGGATGCTTCCTTGTTTGCCATTGCTTTTGCTGCTGATGCCTTTGCTACTTGTGCCTTCGCCGCTGACGCCTTGGCGGTTGCCTTCTTGGCTGCGGATGAGTTGGCGGGTGACTTCTTGGGGGCTGGGGACTTGGCCGCCCTGGTCGTAGCTGCAGTCGAATTCGTTGACTTTGCCGACTTGGAGGTTGCAGGCGCCGCCGTTACCGGCTTCTTGGCCACCGCCTTCTTGACGGAGGTCTTCTTGGCAGCGGCCTTGGTCGCCGTTGTTGTCGCAGTGGAACCGCTCGCCTTGGTCGCAGCCTTCGCCGTGGACTTCGCAGATGTCGACGTGGACGACTTTGCCGCAGCGCCCTTTACTGCCTTGCCGGCGGGCGCCTTCTTGGCGGCAGCGGTCTTTTTGGTTGGTTCTGCGGCAGACTTCGTCGCCATCTTTGGTCCTCCTCTACATCCGCCCGACATTGCGTCATCCAGCGAATGGTCCGAGCACCCTAGCCGGGAAGATGGGTCAAGTCAGGGCAGTCCTGCGCTCAAGGGATCAAGCGCTTGAAGTGCCCAACGAACGACCGGAAAGCCGGTCAGCGCCTCCAGCCGAAGCGACGAGCCTTCGAGTCGACTCCGCCGTCCAGAAACGCTGCCAGGGCCTCGTCATCGGTGTCCTCGGCGGTGTTGACCGCATGGTCCAACTCTTCGAGGTACTTGTCGCGGGGCAGATCCGCGCGTGATACCGCCTGGGTCGGACGGTCATCAGCGTCGTCCGTTCCCAAGGCTGTTCCAGCGTAGGAATTGACTGCCGCGGTAGCCGATGTGGACGCATTGGTGGCGATCGGCGCTGCGGAAACCCGCTCACGTGCTGAGGCAGGCTCCTCGCCGAGTGTCGACTCAAGCTCGGACCAGCTTCCGGGCCCCCAGCCATCGCCAGCCGCCAGAGCTTCGCCCGCTGCCCCGGCCGGTGCCGAAGTCAGGTCCAGGTAGCCATCCACAGCAGCGGAAGCAGTGGAGCTTTCGACCGGCGCAGACGCAGGCTGCTCCATCGAAATAGCCTCTTGTGCAGCGGTGCCTCCGCCATCTGAAGATGAGTCGCCGTAGGACTGTGGCTCCCCGGCCGACAAGGCATCTTCCCTGGAGTCCTGAGCCGGTGCAGGTAGTGGCTCGTCGACGTGGGACTCTTCCGGGAAGGTGTCGTCGACCGAATGACCCTCGGAGGAGCCGATGACCTCGTCGGGCAGGATCGACATTCCTTCGCGGGGGCCAATTGCCGTCGGGTCCTCCGCCAACGAGTTCAGCTCTGCAGCTGTGCGCATCAGGTCCTCGCGGTAACCCGTGAGTCGCCCTTCGAGCTGAACGATGACTCCTTCGATCTGGCTACGCCGGCCTTCGAGTTCGGTTACTGCTTCGAGCGCTGCAGCGTGGCGTTCGGCGAACTCGTCCTCGGCCCGGCGACGGGCGTCGATCACGATGGCCTCTGCTTCGTTGATCGCCTCGGCCATCTGACGGTCGGCGCGACCGCGCGCCTCGTCGAGGAGCGACTCGGCTCTGGACTCGGCGTCCTGAATGGTTGCGTCAGCGGTGCGCTGGGCAATTACGAGGGTCTTGGCAACCCGCTCCACCTCGGCGTTCTCATCCGCCTGCGCCTCACGCTCTCCGGCTGCTGCTACAGAATTTCGCAGTGACTCAGCTTCGGCACGGGCCGCACGAGCTGCGTCCTCGGCGCGTCGGATCCGCTGGTCCGCCTCATCGAGAACACGGTTCACCTCGGATAGTTTTGATTCACCGTCGGCCAGTCTCGCTTCGGCGGATGCCGCTCGTTGCTCGGTGTGTCGGAACTTGGCGAGCATCTGCGCGAACTCGGTTCCGGTCTCTTCGAGGAAGGACTCGACCTGGTCGATGTCGTAGCCCCGACGCCGTTCGGTGAATTCGGCCTTTTCAAACTTCTCGGGAGTCAGCTCCATGTTTCGTATGGTAGCCGTGCTGTTCTGCCCGTCAGTGGATCCAGCGACCCCGTCAGTTACAGATGATCTGCTGAATGATCGTGATGCCGAAGATCACAACCAACGGCGACAGATCAAGGGCTGCCGCTCCCAGACGAACGGGAGGAATAATTCGCCGCAGTGGACCCATGACCCACTCGGTAGCCGTGAAGACCACGCTGTAGATCTGTGCCATTAAGCCGGTCCCCGGCGGGAACCAACTGAGAATGATTCTGGCGAATATCAGAATCATGAAGATGTCCAGGGCAAGGCAGATGACGCTCAACGACAGGTTCTTTCCATAGCAAGGGTTTCAGGGCAGGCGGGCCGCCGTAACGAAGTAACGGCCGCGCACTATGTCCTGCAGAGACTCGGGGTCAACGGCCCTCGTCCAGACCACCCTCGCGAATCCGTCGACGTTCGTCGTCGGAGACCTCGGCGCCATGGGGTGTCAGCAGGAAGACCTGATCTGCGACACGCTCCATGTCTCCTTCCAGGCCGTAGCAAAGGCCACTCGAGAAGTCGATCAGGCGACGTGAAAGGTCACGGTCGAGTCCCTGCATGTTGACGATGACGGGCTGATTGCGGCGGAACTTGTCTGCGACCTGTTGAACGTCGTTGAAGCCGGTCGGCGAGACGACGAACGGCTTGGCCGACGTCGGCAGGGAACGGACGACACCGCGGGTCGGTTCGACGGGGTCGGGGACGGAGCTCATGACACGAACCCCGCCGTCGCCTTCGTCCCAATCTTCGGACCCGACGGGCGAGACACTCGAAACGGAGTGGTTGGAAGTCTTGGAATGGGGCACCGCACGAACCGCTGGACGATCCTGAACCGGTGCTTCCTCGTAGCCATTCGAGTCGTAGTCGTCATCGAAGTTCGACCCCTCAAAGGCCGAGTTGTCGTACTCATCCTCGTAATAGGGCTCGGCGCCAAGTCCGAGCCACGATTTTGTGCTTTTCATCCAGTTCGACATTGCCGTCTCCTCCGCCGCGCAGTGTAGTTCCAGCCTGAACTGATCGCGGGTACTTCACCCTCAAATGTCCGCTCAAACCGGCTGCGTTCTCAGCGTGTGGCTTTCGGCGGAATCCGAATTGACCGACCCGTCCCAGGGCCCGACTTGCTCATTTTCGGGTGACGAACCCGGATCTCCTACTTGAGGAAGGAGGGAACGTCGAAGTCGTCGTCGGGCTCGAAGAGAGATCCGTCGTCATCCGACTCTGCGAAAACATCCGTGACCGGGGTGGTCGGCTCGGGCCTTGCCTGGGATGCCGCACCGGATCCGGTGTTGGCTCCACGACCGTGGGACTTCGTCTCGTCCCAGCGTTCGAAACCTGCCGCGACCACGGTGATCCGGACCTCGTCGCCCATTTCGTCGTCGATGACGGCGCCGAAAATGATGTTCGCCTCGGGATGGGCGACCTCGTGTATGACCGAGGCAGCCTCGTTGACCTCGAACAGTGTCAGGTCTGAACCACCAGAGATATTGAGAAGGATCCCTCGGGCACCGTCAATTGCTGCTTCGAGCAGCGGCGATGAAATCGCCTGTCGGGCAGCTTGGAGAGCCCGACCCTCTCCCGTGGAGTAGCCGACACCCATGAGCGCGCTGCCAGCGTCGCTCATGATCATTCGTACGTCTGCGAAGTCGGTGTTGATCAGGCCGGGAGTTGTAATCAGATCAGTGATGCCCTGGACGCCCTGTAGAAGAATCTCGTCAGCCATCTTGAAGGCGTTCAGGACCGAAGTCTTCTCGTTTGCGACCGTCAGCAGCCGATCGTTGGGAATGACGATCTGCGTGTCGACCTTTTCCTTCAGGGTGCTGATTCCCTGATCCGCCTGAACCGAGCGGCGACGTCCCTCGAACAGGAACGGCCGGGTCACCACGGCGATGGTCAGGGCGCCCTGGCTCTTCGAGATTTCGGCGACGACCGGCGCTGCACCGGTTCCGGTACCTCCGCCTTCGCCTGCGGTCACGAAGACCATGTCGGCGCCCCGGAGGACCTCTTCGATCTCGGACCGGTGATCTTCGGCAGCCTGACGTCCGACATCGGGGTCCGATCCGGCACCGAGGCCCCGGGTCAGTTCGCGACCGATATCCAACTTGATGTCAGCGTCACTCATGAGCAGCGCCTGGGCATCGGTGTTGATGGCAATGAACTCAACACCCTTGAGTCCCGCGTCGATCATTCGATTAACGGCGTTGCAGCCACCGCCACCGATACCTACGACCTTGATTACGGCGAGGTAATTCTGCGGGTTGTGTGCCATTAGGCGGGCTTCTCCAGGTACGGGGGCTGAGTTAGGCCCGTTAGTTCTAGTGCGTGACTTGGTTCAGCCGAATCTCTTCACCTGAACCTCAGGTAAAGGTGAACTTCTGCTGAACCTCTCGTGGACCGTGAGATTACGGCCATTTCGTGCGAGGTATCAACGCCCACAGATTCTACGTACCTTCATCCGCGCCATCACCTTCAGCGCCACTGTCGGAGCCACCCGATGAATCGGTCGATGATGAAGCAGATTCAGGAGATATTCCGGGACACCCAGGTCCGCGACTGACTGCTGCTCTGGTGGGCTCGCGGACATCGATCGACTTGAGACAGTCGAGCACGACCTGGGAAAGTACCGCCCGGGTCGCGATGAGTTTCGACTCGATGTCTTCCGGCTGGCCCAACTTGACCTCGGCGGCGTCGGAGAGGATCAGAGTCATGTTCCTGTCGGCTCCTATCTGAACGACTCGGAGCGTCGGTAGGAGATCCGGGGTGATCCGCTTGATGAGTAGGACGGCATCGTCGAGGACACCGCGAGGATGAGTTCCGACCATTTCGGTCGGAACACTTGCGCCGTCGCCCTTGGCCAGGTCGTTCACCGAGCCCGCATACTCGACCTTGGGCAGAGCTGTGTCACCTGCCCCTTCCAGACTCGACTCTCCCGTGGTCGCTCCGGCGAGAACTCGGCCGGTAGTGGAAACGAGGAGAGTTCCGTCCGTGGCCGTGAATTCCAGAAGCGGTTGCTCCTCGATGATTTTGACTTCCACTGTGCCGGGAAAGTGCCTGGTAACACTCGCCGAGGCAATCCACGGTTCGGCCTTGAGCCTGGATCTCGCATCATCGAGGTCGACAGACACCAGATGGTCGCCCTTGGTGATCCCGGTGGCGCTTGCCACCTCGTCGCCAGTCAGATGATTCACTCCACGTACTTTCACGGTATCGACATCGAGAAGTGGCGAGAGGACCGCGACAATTGCAAGCGCAATCACTGCTGCAACCACACCGAGTGCGATCCAGCGACGTATGCGGGTCCGCTGGGCTTCTGCCCGTACCTGCCGACGTCGTTCAACGAGCCGGGGCTCAACTGCGGACTCGATAACTGCGCGATCCCGCGGCATGGCTGCGCGAGCAGGCGGCTTCCTCGGGGACTTCTTTCCCGGTCCGCTGTTGTTGGTGGCCGGCCTCCTCTGGGAGGCTCCGGCGCCGTTGTTGTTCCTGGGCGACCGAGCGCCGGAAGCACTCGCCGCGGATGGCGATTGGGCAGTTCTACGGCCCGAACGCGTCGGAGTCTCAGTCACAACTGATCGCCCGAACTTCCATCGGCGCCCGGCCACGACTCTTCGAAACCCAACATGACCGTCTCGGGATGGAGGCGGACTCCCGAGTGCTGCTCGACCCGACGAACAACCTCCATCATCAGTGTCCTCACATCATCGGCGCTTCCATCGGTATCTGCCTGGATGAAGTTCGCATGCTTCTCGGACACAGTGGCCGAACCGATCCGCAGTCCCTTGCACCCCGCCTGATCGATCAGTTGACCCGCTGACCTGCCGGGAGGATTGGTAAAAACAGACCCGGCGTTGGCGCCCCCGGGTTGGTTCTCGCGACGCCAACGGACAATTTCCTTTAACAGAGCCTCTCCCCCGGAGTCTCCGGAGATTTCAGAGCTCTCTGGATCGGCGTCACCGCTGGTGCCAGCGATGCCCCGCCTACGCAACGACAACTCGGCGCAGGTCACCAGGTCTGTGGGCCGCAGCGATGAGTGCCTGTATCTCAAGTCCAAGTCCGGCGCATCCACCCACTCATGATCACCCGACAACAGATCTGCGACGCGGACCCTGACGAGAACCGTCGACATTTCGGATCCATGGCCCCCGGCATTCATGCGGACCGCGCCCCCGATCGAGCCGGGAACTCCGACAGCCCATTCGAACCCCTCCAGGCCCGCGGCCACAGTTTTCCGGGCGGTGACGGGAAGGCTCGCTGCACCGCCGACCGTCACAATGACTTCAACGTCCTCGCCCACATCCTCAGATCGACCGGTCCGGTTGCTTTCGGGGATCTCGAGCTCTTCGAATGCCGGCCCCAGACGTAGGACAAGCCCCGGAAGGCCACGGTCCGCCACCAGCAGATTGGACCCACGACCAACCATGTGAACCTCGCCGGCACTTCCGTGCTCTTTCAGGTCCAGCGCCGAGAGAGCCTCGATGATCCTGTCGAGCTGTTCGAAATCAGCGACCTCGACGAAGCGTGCAGCGCGGCCTCCCACCCGGTAGGTACACAGT